>NZ_KQ410744.1 GCF_001262505.1 Shinella sp. SUS2 | reverse complement strand
ATCTCGACGGCGTCGTTCGCTGGCGTCTGTGCGATCTGGCGCAATGGCTGTGGGAGGAGTTTCGCGTTTCGGTGAGCGAGCAGACGCTCAGCCGCGAAGTCCGGGCCATGGGCTATCGCAAGCTCGCTGTTCGGCCCAAACATCACGCGCAAGACCCTCAAGCCATTGAGGGTTTTAAAAAAGCTTCCCTGCCGCAGTGGCAGAGATTGCCGCTGGAGCGGCCCGAGGAAAACGCATAGAGATTTGGTTTCAGGATGAGGCCCGTATCGGGCAAAAGAACAAGATCACCCGCCGATGGGCCAGGCGAGGAACACGGCCTTCAGCACCGCACGATCAGCGCACAAGGTCGGCCTACATCTTCGGCGCAATCTGCCCCAAGCTCGGCAAGGCGGCGGCGCTGGTCATGCCATGGTGCGACACCTACGCCATGACCCAGCATCTGGCCGAAATCGCCCGACACGTCGATGCCGACGCGCACGCTATCCTCATCATGGATCAGGCAGGCTGGCACATGTCCAACAATCTCGTCGTGCCCGAAAACATCACCATTCTGCCACTCCCGCCGAAATCGCCGGAGCTGAACCCGGTCGAAAACCTCTGGCATTTCATGCGCGACAACTGGTTATCAAACCGCGTGTTCAAATCATACGACGACATCGTCGATCATTGCTGCGATGCCTGGCGGCGGCTCGAAAGCCAGCCATGGCGCGTCATGTCGATCGGACGCAGAGAATGGGCCAATGGGTTTTGATCAGTGAGGGGCCGTATGAATGATGCATGCCCCGGCCAATCGCAGCCTTGCGCTCAGCGCTCCACTCGCGCCGACGGCCGCTGCCCGTGAAAACCTCGAACCGGCGCGCCGGCTCTTCGGATCGCCGCGCTTCAGGCTCACTGTGCCCTGGCTGAGGAGGTCGGCAAGCGCCTGATTGGCGGTTTAGCCCCTGACACGTTCGGTCCCACATTTGGACCGACTGTCTTCGACTGGTGGGCAACGCCTTGCTGCTCTTTTTACGCAATTTGAGGCGTTAAAAACTCGCGCTATGCGTGAATTATTCTTGTTCCGATGCAGAAACTTAGTACCGTTGAGGGAGATTCGGCAACCGATTAGCCGGCGCGCTTCTTAATCAAATCCACCGAAAACGGGAGTTAACCTCGTGAAATGGCCAACTGTTCAGCCAGCGGGAAGCTTGCAGAGGGGGACATTCAATACCCCCGATCATATCCAGGATATGTCCCGGCGGATGCATCAAGAGATTTCTCGGGGAACATTCAATCTGTTTCCAACACAGAATGCTCCCTCGGGAAACAGAGGCCAACGAACGAACCCACTCGGAGCATTCCAGTCGGGCGATAAAAAGCTGGGGCGGCAAAACTATGATGTTCGCTTCAACGTCCACATCTGCAAATACATAATACTTAGCTGGGGCAGAAACGCCTACACTAGCGATACGAAGAAGGGGGGCGCCCCGATAGCCGTATCATATCAGGGGCAGCTTCTGTCGGTCTCGTGCCACATCGACATTACGACGCCCCGGGACAACATGCTTTGGCATGGGATCGAAGGCCCACACGTTGTCATAGAGGGCTACAAGTTGCCCAACGGCACCCACCCTCACAGATACTTCAAGCCCAGAAATTCAACTTTTGAGATTACGCCTAATGATTTGTTCAAGCTATACATTTGGGAGCGAGACAACAATGCGGGCAGAGCGATGAACGATCCCGCGAGAACGTGGCCTGACTGGTTGCTAGAGCGCCTAGGAAGAGGGTGTATCACCGGCTGAACGCTCTCAACGTGGCAGCTCAAATTATGGACTGAGGAGCGAGAGGGCGTGCGCTGCCTGCTCGACGCGAATTCCCTCGGGATTGCAGCTCGCTTCATCCTATCTGCCTCAAGTTCGTATCAGTGAACATGATGAGGTCGAATGCTTCCTGGTCTGCGATACCAGACTCTGCCGGGTCGGCTTCCAGATCATATTCAGGCCGGCCGTTGATGATTGAGGGCCGTACCGACAAAGATGGTTCTTCATCGGCGCCGTCTTCAAGGTCGCAATCACCGTCCATCATGTCGAGAAGCGAAATCATCTTCTCGATGCATCGCTCCAGTTCGGAGCGGCGGAAACGTTCGATTGCCGCGCTCTTCATTATTCGCGCTCCTCGGCAAGAGTTTCCACCAGCGCCCTTAGTTTCGGCTCGACCTGGCTGGCCCAGCGATCCGTGCCAACCAGGAGTATGATAGCCAACTCCCTTGCTGTTGCTGGCTGGCTGCCCTCTATCTGGTCCTGTAGAGCTTGGCACTCGGCAAGGAGAGGCTCGGCGTCCTCGTCTGCGATGGGCAAGGATGCAAGGCGCTCGGCCTCGCACCAACGCCGGAACAGCTCTTCAATGGTTGTGGGCATAGCTGCGCCGGCTACCGGAACGGTTTCGTTCGGCATGATCGTATCTCCAGCATGAATTTGAGGATGTCGGAACGGCTTCTGGCGGCACCGCGTCAATGGTTATCGCATGGCCCGTGATGCCGCTGCGCCTCTCTATCAGGCCGGGCGTGAACGCCTTGCAGCTCGCCAGCTTGCCGACAGCGCGACCGACCTTTCCGCCTTCCGCCGCTCCCTTGAAGATCCGGCCGCCGACCTGGTTTCCGGTTCACAGCCCACCACCTTCCAGGCAACAGGCGACATGGGGGTTGGTGGTCTTGAGCGCGGTATCCAGACGAAACGGCCCGAGGCATTCCAGCAGCGCCGCGTTGATCAGAATTCGGCAAGGCTTGCCGCCCTTGAAGGTGTCCAGCGCGACGGCTCTCCTGAAAAGGTGGCTAATGCCGCTCGCCAGATTGTGCAGGCCGTCAGCGAACGTGCGCAGGCCGCCTATGACGACGTGGTGGCACGATCGACGGCCAACGTGGATGAAGCCGTTTCCGACCCACCCCTCAATCCACCCTTCGTCGTGAGATTGAGTGATAGGCGATAAAAATCCATGATCTGGAACGCATCATGAACGGCGCGGAAGGTCAATAGCTCTGATAGGCAGTGATCGGAGATAAATTACTTCGACATTCCAATTGGATGCCCTTCTGCGGACTGGGAAAGACGAGGCTTGCAGCCAGGCCGCCGCCAACCGCGTCTCCCAAGCCAACCGATCCGCCATGGGTCGACATGACCTGGCTGACAATGGCAAGTCCCATACCGGTTCCCTCGCAGCGGACGACGAAGCCGGCCATCAGCGTCTGCTCGCCACGCCGCCATCGTCCTGTCCCTTCCCCTCCCTGGCCAAAACCGCGCAACCGGGGAGCGATGAAGGAGCGTCGTCGCCGGACGGGCGAAGGCGATGCATCGGAGGTCGGACAATCCTGGGCCTACGGGCCGCGGTGCGAATCGCCGCCTTCGATGGCGCCGACGTGCCGCAGCGAAACAGCGGCAAGAACCGCAAGAATGGCGACGCCTGCGGCACTAAACATCGCCGCATTGCTGAACCCTGCCGTGAATGCGGCCTGTGCCGTCTCCATGAGGCCAGGCGGCAGTTCCGAAGCGACCGACATCGCCGCCCACAGGCTGTCACCAACGGCCCTGTGGGCCTCCGCGCCGAGCCCCTCCGGTATTCGACCGGTCATGGCCTGACGATAGATAGCGGTTGCAAGGCTGCCAAGCACCGCAATACCGAGCGATATGCCGAGATCTTGCACCGTCTCGGACATCGCTGAAGCCGAGCCGGCTTTTTCCACGGGAGCCGAGCCGACCACCAGATCCGTGCCAAGCGCCGCAATCGTGCCGAGCCCGAGATAGGCAAGCGAAAATCCGGCGACGACGATAATGACACCGCAAGTGCTGGTATCGATCCGGGTCAGCAACAGGTACCCCACCACCGACAGTCCCAGGGCACCCGCCACGACGAAACCGGGGCGAACGCGCCGCGCGATCAGGGGCGCTGCGACACCTGCAGCGACCATGGCAAGGGCTGGTGGCCCCATCCAGAGACCGGCGACGAGCGGAGAAAAACCGGCAACGAGCTGCAGGTACTGGGTAACCAGCAGCATCGTGCCGCCAACCGCGACAAGGCCGAACAGCAGCACGACCAGCGCCACGCTGAAAGCCCGACTTGAAAACAGGCTGATGTCGAGCAGCGGATCGGCAAGCCGACGCTGCCGGCGCACGAACAGCACGGCAAAGGCGAGCCCCACCGCAATCGCCCCGATCGGCTGCACCCCAAGATCATCCTTGGCAAACTGCTTGATGCCGTAGATCACCGGCAGCATGGCGGCGAGCGAAAGGCCGACGCTTGCAAGGTCCAGCCTGCCGGCCCGTGGTGCCCGATATTCCGGCACAAGGGCGGGCGCCAGCACGAGCAAAAGGCCGACAATCGGGACGGCCAGGAGAAACGCGGCGCCCCACCAGAAATACGCCAGGAGCACGCCACCCACCACCGGGCCGAGCGCCATGCCGAGCGCAAACATGGTCGCCCATATGCCAAAGCCGAGCGCACGCTGCCTCGGGTCGGCAAACATGTTCGTGATGAGGGCCAGCGTCGAGGGCATCAATGTTGCACCGGCCATTCCCAGCAGGCCCCGTGCGACAATCAGCATGGTGGCGCTCGTGGAGAAGGCCGCGAGTATCGAGGCAAGCGCGAAGGCGGCTGCGCCGATCATCAGGAGTTTGCGACGCCCGATGCGGTCACCGAGCGTTCCCATGGTGATCAGAAAACCCGCTATCAGGAAGCCGTAGGCATCCATGATCCAGAGAGCCTGCGTGCTGGTCGGCTGCAGATCAGCGGCGAGCGCCGGAAGCGCCAGATGAAGAAGGGTAAGATCGAGGCCGAGCAGGATGGTGGGCAGGGCAAGCAGTGCAAGCCCCAACCAATCGCGGATACTGGCTGTTGCGGGCGGCGGAGGCAGCCCGGCAGTCAGGATTCCAGAGGGCGGAAGATCAAGTTCGTCGTGAGAAGTCATGCTGCCTCCTTGTTGCAGGCAGACTTTCCAGGCATGATCATCCTGTTACAATATTGGAAATTATCCTGTTACCAAAGGCAACAGTCTTGTCGACCCGCTCATTCGCACGCACGCGAACCGACCTTTCCGACTTCCTGATGCGTCACCGGACAAAGCTGACGCCAGCCGATGCCGGCCTGCCCGCGACGGGCCAGCGCCGGACGCCCGGCCTCCGGCGCGAGGAGGTGGCTGCGCTCGCGGGGGTGGGGCTCACCTGGTACACCTGGTTCGAGCAGGGGCGCGATATCCAGGTCTCCGAGAGTTTCCTGCTCAAGGTGTCGAAAGCGCTGAAACTCGACGACGCCGAGTGCAGCCATCTCTTCCTGCTCGCACACCGGCGCCCACCGCCACCGGAAGCCTATCAATGGCCGTCCGTCGGCTCGCTCGTTCAGACATTGCTGGACGATCTTGTCATGCGGCCCGCCTATGTGGTCAACCTTCGCTGGGATGTTGTTGCCTGGAACCGCGCGGCCGACGATTTGTTCAGCTTCACACCCCGCGAGCGGTCCGACCGCAATGTCATGCGCCTCCTCTTTGCCGACCCGCAATTCCGCCACCGCCTCCCCGAATGGCGCGCCGAGGCGCCGAGACTTCTCACGCAGTTTCGCTATGACCTTGCGGGAGCGCCCGACGATCCCGCGATGCTGGGCCTTGTCGATGAACTGAAGCGACTCTCACCGGATTTCCGCCGTTGGTTCGAGCAGCCGAGCTTGGAAAACTACGCCCGGGGTATCGGCACCCTGCTGGATCGAGACGGAGCCACTCTCCGCTTCTTGCATGAGATGCTCACCGTGGACGAGTACCGGCACCTGAGGATGGTCGTCTATTTTCGGCAGTAGCGCCGACCACCCCTGCCCGTCGATCACGTTGGAGCGGCCGTGGGATCCGGCCGATCATGCGGCAGGGGCGGACGGAAAGGCATCAGGTTCGGGGCTTTGGCTTCCCGCGGGCAATGGCGAGGATCACGGCCGCAGCAACGGTAGCAGCTGCAAGATTGTATGTCATTCCGCTCACGAAGGCGGAGGCGTAGAGCTGCGCCGAGCCGCCAGCTCCAAGGGCCGCGCCGAAAAGCATACCGACAACCGCCACTCCAAGGGCAGCACCAACCTGCTGGAGCGTCGCAACGACACCCGAGGCCATGCCGGCCTGGCGTTCCTCGACAAAACCAAGCACGAGATTGAGAAGCGGCGTCATGATGAGCCCCTGGGCCGCGCCAACCAGGATCAGCATCGGGATCAGATGCGCGACGACGAGGTCGACCCCTGCGACCCAGACCTGGGCGATCAGGATGCCAAGCGACAGGGCGTAGAGCAGCGCGCCCGCTGCGATCGCCGGTGGGCCGAAGCGGGCGACAAGGCGCGGCGCGACCAGCGATGCCACGACGAAGCCGACGCTGCACGGCACGAAGGCACTGCCCGCCTCGAGCGGGCTCAAGCCAAATCCGGTCTGGGCCAGAAGGGCAAAACACAGGAAGAAAGACGAGGAGGTCGAATAGATCAGGACCACCAGCAGCCCGCCCCAGGCAAAGCGCGGCTGGCGCATGAGCGTCATATCGACCAGCGGTTCGAAACCCGCCTGGCGCCGACGTTCCTGCTGCAGGTAGAATGCGGCGGCCAGCACGACAGCACAGGCCATCGACGCAAAGGCCCAGAGCGGCCACCCGTGAGCCGGCCCTTCGATCAGCGGCACGAGCAGAAGCGTGAGTCCCAGGCTCACAAGGACGACACCCTGCCAATCGACCGCCGGACGCTCCTGTGCCCGGGTCTCGGGAATGAACCGAGCCATCGCGATGGCAAAAAGACCTATGGGAATATTGATGAGGAAAATGGTGCGCCAGCCGAGGTCGAAGAGATTGGCTTCGACAAGAAACCCGCCCATGACCTGACCCGCGATGGCCGCAAGACCCAAGGTCATGCCGAGGAGTCCGAAGGCCTGGCGACTGTCATTCGCAGAAAAATTCACCCGGATCGATGCGTAGACCTGTGGGAACAGGAGGGCTGCGGTCAATCCCTGCGCTATCCGCGCGCCGATCAGGATCTCCACATTGGGCGCCAGCCCGCAAAGTGCTGAGGCGAGCGTGAACCCTGCCATGCCGAAGACGAAAAGCCGCCGTCGTCCATGGATGTCCCCCAGCCGCCCGCCCGTGATCAGAAGTACTCCAAAGGCGAGTTCGTAGCCGGCGATGATGAATCCGATCTGCGGCAGGCTTGCACCGAGACTGGCCTGCATGCTCGGGATCGCAACATTGACCACAAAGAGATCGAAGATCGTTACGAAACCGGCAAGCAGGAGAATGGACAGGCCCAGCCATGGTGGACCGGCGGCAATGCCGTCTCCCCGGCTTTGAAAGGGTCGGGGGGTATGGGTATCGGAACTCATCTTGCGTCCTCATGTTACTGACGCAACAGCCATGCCCGAGCATTGACACCCGTACAATTTAACTCATTATGCTATTACTTTTAGTGGCGGCAGAGATGCGTACGTTCGAACGAACCCGGCCTGAACTGGCAGATTTCCTGCGCGCGCAGCGCGAACGCCTGACACCGGCGGATGTCGGCCTGCCCGCCGGCAGACGACGGCGCACGCCCGGCCTGCGACGCGAGGAGGTGGCCGCCCTCGCCGGCGTCGGACTTAGCTGGTACACATGGCTTGAACAGGGGCGAGACATCGGCGTCTCCGCCGGCTTTCTCGACAATCTCGCGCGCGTTCTCAAACTCGATGCGGCCGAGCGGCGACACCTCTTTTTGCTTGCCCAGGAACGTCCGCCGGCGGAACCCGGCAAGACATGGTGTACCGTGCCTTCTCTGGTGGGCCGCCTGATGGACGACCTTTCGCCGCACGCCGCCTATGTGCTCAATCTTCGCTGGGACGTCCTTGCCTATAACCGAGCCGCCGACGACCTGTTCGGCTTCACTCACCAGGCCTCTCCCCGTCGCAACCTTCTATGGATGCTGTTCTGCGACCAGAATCTCCGTGATGTTCTGGTGGATTGGCAAAGCCAGGCGCAAACCATGCTGGCGAGCTTTCGACGGGATTTCGCAGGCGCACGCGACGATGCGGATATGCGCGCGCTGGTCGCGGAGCTGGAAACCATCTCGCCGGAATTCAAGGCGTTGTGGCAGAACCCCGATGTTCATATGCCCTGCACTGGCACGCGCGCGATCCGCGTCGAGGGCCACCCCGTGACCTTCGAGCACACCTCCCTGACCATCGATGGCGGGCGGCACCTGCGGCTCGTGGTGCATGCTGTCCTTACCGGCCCGGCCGCCGATGAAGGACCTGAGGGTTCCGTACCGTAGCCACAACAAGGATCGGCCTCGCCTCGGCCGCGTCCAATGCGCTAGCGAGGGGTGGAGCACTCCACCTGCATTGCTGCGAGCCCGTTTTCAGCACCGGCTTCAGAACTCAACGGGCACCCGCACGCACGCGACCAAATTGTCGAGGGCAGCATTGTTGCCAATCTCGACGCCCCCCAACATTCCTTCGCCAAAAAAGGAAACCACCTGCACGGTTACCTTGACCCTTGTCGTATCGGCACTGGCCTCAAGTTCCGTCGTGATCAAGCTCGACATCAGTGTCCGCCCTCCGGTTTCAACAGTTTCACTGCTGACCACGAGCCTGTCCGGCACAATCGAGATATAGGTCGTGCGCCCGGTATATTGCGGATTTTCCTTTGAACCACAGCGGAACTGGTCCTCACCGCCCTCGCGAAAGTCGGCTTCATCATAGACGAATGCGGCATCGTTGGACGGCGCACTCCATGTCGCACGGACAGCAGGGTCCGCAAATGCCGCAAACACGCGCTCCACCGGAGCCTCGCACCGCCGTTCGAAAACGAACGTCTTGTGCAAGATCTCATTCCCCTGTCGCTGCTCCATTGGTCACTCCGAAATTTCAGCACATCAAACTGATTGCAAAACGCAATTTGTTTCATCTACCAAAACTGATTGTGGTTTGCAATCAGCGCAACAGCACGTGCGACGTCCGGAATAGGCTGCAACCCAGCTGGAGCCCTTTGGCGCGCCTGTCGGGGGGACAGCAATCCTCATTTCCGGGGGAAGGGGCACATTCACCCCCACAGGATCGCTCATGAATGCCTCAGCCTGTTGCCCATGGCCGGCTTGAGAAGCACCGGTTCACCGTCAAAGCTAGCGACCACTCCTGCCGACCATTGCCATGATGGTCTCATAGAGTTCGTCCTGTGCCTGCTGCACCGTGATCTCCCCGCACGCAGCGGCATGGGATAGGCCGTCGGCGGCGCCAAGCATCCCCCAGAAGCCAGCAGGATCGACACCCGCCGTCCCCAGGAACGGGGCCAACACCTTTCGGCATTTCTCGATGAACACGAGTTGATACTCGCGCTTGACGGCCTCCAGTTCGGGGGAGCCGGCAAGGCCGGCCAGAATGCCGGGAATCTCGCGACCTTGCGCCAGCACACATTCGACATAGGACGAGGCGATGACCCTTGCGAGCCCCTCCAATGTCGGCACGCTGGCGGCAATGGCGGCATCGATCAGCGCCGTCTGGCGTTCGTCGAAATCCTGGTAAAGCGCCGTCAACAGGCCGTTCCGGGTGCCGAAATGGTCGTAGATCACCGGCTTCGTCACACCGGATTCATTGGCCATACGTGGCAGGGTCAGCGCGTCGGTCCCCTCCTCGCGGGCCAGTCGCCACGCGACACCCAGAAGCTGGCGGTGCCGCTCGTCACGGCTGAGGCGGACCCGTTTCGCAGTGGAGCTGACATTCGCGGGAGTGCTTGACACCACTATATACCTTAAGTAACTTACTAAAAGTATATAACAGAAACCCCTTCATATGCAACCACCAAGCCGGCCGGGAGCCGGCGGCGGAAGCGGCGCGCGCCTGTGCACCGTTTGTAGAGGATCCATGCCCAATGAGTGATATGACACTACCGGAATCCACCAATCGAAACGCATGGCTTGGCCTCCTTGCTGTGCTACCGCTTGTGCTGCTCGTCGCCATGGACGGCTCGATACTTTATCTGGCGATGCCACATTTGACGTCCGCCCTTACGCCATCGGCCGACCAGGCACTCTGGATTCTCGACATCTACGGGTTTGTCGTCGGGTCCCTGCTGATCGCCTTCGGGAATATCGGCGACCGCTACGGCCGGCTCAGGCTCATCATGACCGGCGCGATCGTCTTCGGCGCAGGATCGCTCGGGGCGAGCTATGCGCAATCGCCGCTTGGCCTGATCATCGCAAGGGCGCTGATGGGACTGGGGGGCGCTACACTGCTGCCTTCGGGCCTGGCAATCGTCAGCGCCCTGTTTCCGGATGCACGCCAGCGCGCGCAGGCCATCGGAATCTTCGCCGCGACATTCGCCGCAGGTTTCGCCATCGGCCCCCTCATCGGCGGCATATTGATCAGGCACTTCGAATGGAACATCGTATTCCTGATCAATATCCCGGTTGTCCTCGCCTTCCTGATTGCCGCACCGATACTGCTGCGCGAAGTCCGCTCGACGACCGGCGGGCGCATTGACCTGCCGAGCCTTCTGCTGTCGTTTGCAGGTATCCTGCTGTTCACCTGGTCGCTCAAGACCGCCGCCGCCGACGGCTTCACGCTCAAACAATCCATCGTCGGGATCATCGGCATCCTTTCCGTCGCACTGTTCCTCCGCCGCCAGACGAAAATCAGCGATCCACTGGTCGACCTCGACCTGTTTCGCGACCGCATATTCTCGATCGCCATCCTGACCGGCCTCCTGTCCCTCGTCGTATGGTCCGCTGCCAGCTACCTGTCAGGCATCTATCTGCAGGCGGTGCTCGGCTTCGACGTCTTCACAACCGCGCTGCTGACGCTGCCTGGAGCCGTCGTGCTCACCGCAACCTGCGTCGGCACTGCCCGTGTGGTGGAGTGGGTCGGTCGCAGGACCGCCCTTGTGGCAACCCTGCTGCTCATCAGCGCCGGCGTCTTCCTCTTGCTGCTCACGAGCACGCAGACCGGCGTCGCCGCCTTCCTTGCCTCAACCATGATTGCGGGCATCGGATTCGGCCTGTCGTTCAGCCTCGTGGCCGAAGTCGCGGTCTCTGCCGTACCGGCCGAGCGCGCTGGCGCTGCCGGATCCCTTGCCGAGACCAGCAATGAACTGGGCAATGCGCTGGGCATCTCGCTTCTGGGGTCACTGGCGACTTTGAGCTTCCGCCTTCTCGGCCCGGGCGTTGCCGGCACGTTGAATGAAACCCTCGATCATGGCGGCGTTACCCCCGAGGCCACCGCACAAGCCGAGGAGGCTTTCCTG
Source organism: Shinella sp. SUS2 (assembly GCF_001262505.1). Taxonomy (GTDB): domain Bacteria; phylum Pseudomonadota; class Alphaproteobacteria; order Rhizobiales; family Rhizobiaceae; genus Shinella. The sequence goes on along the minus strand of NZ_KQ410744.1, from coordinate 64,833 downwards.
ACCGGCTTGCACATGGCGGTCGGCGCCGGGGGGCTGATGACACTCACGCTCGGCATCGTCGCATGGCTCTGGCTGCCGAGAAAGTTGCCGGAATGAGAGAACGACGACAGCCCTCGGCAGGCGATGTTCCGGCACCCGGGCCGTTGGCTTTCGCAGAACATTTGCGGCAGTAGTCCGGACAGGCGCGGGGTGGCCGTTTGGAGACCGATAGCCTCACCGGTCTTGGCGACCGCACACATATTGCGCGGCCTGATGTGAACCTCGAAACGCACATCCAGGACATTGTGAACCTGATCGCGTTCGAGAATCTCGCAGACGTCGTCCTCGTTGGATGGAGCTACGGCGGCATGTTTGTCACCGGTGTTGCCGACCGCATCCCCGAGAAGCTGGCCCATGCCGTCTTCCTGGATGCGGAAGTGCCGGAGGACGGGCAATCCCTGTTCGACCTCAATGGCCAAGATTTTCGAAACGAGATGGAAGCCTGGGCGCATAGCCATGGCGAAGGGTGGCGCACATCATTCGGATCAGCGGACGAGATGGATGAAGGAGAGCGCCCGTGGATTTCCGATGACCTCTTGCGCCGCTGGTACGTCGAAAAACTTGCGGCCAGCCCGCAGCCGATCGAGACCTTCCGGCAGCCCGTTCGCCTCCTCAACTCCGAAGCATGCATGCTTCCACGAACGTTCTTTCGTTTCCCGGTTGACGGGGACGCATTCGCCTCACTCTTTGCGCCGATCGAGGAGCGTTTCCGTTCCCGCGCGGGATGGACCTATGTCGAGATCGAGACCAACCATTGCGGTCCGTTGGTCGCCCCGGAACTGGTGGCCGGCGCACTGATGAGTGTCTCCGCGGCAGTCCAGACGAAAAGCCCGCTGCCGGATGGCGGCCAAATTCAAGCGCTCTGAGCCACTGATAGCAAACCGCCCAGGAGCCTTCATGGACGAGATTCTTCGGCCTGAACGCTTGCCAAGGCGCCGGCTTGCCGGCCCTCACCACGCAAGACACAGATGGCCTTGAATCTCCCCTTTCACACACCCATCTCCGGTTCACTGCCGTAGACGATGACTGCCTGCAGCGATGTTCCCCGTCGCGCGTTCGCAACCGTCCGGATTGGAAGGGCGCTCCCCGAAAAGGTCGAGCGCCCTTCGTCAATTCGGGCAAACCTCTCACGGTCCGCAAGAGTTCTCGAAGTGCCTAGTCGGCATCGGCCCGGCCGAGCCGTCTTAACAGAATTGGACGCCCGGCTCCCCCTGGAACCAAACAGAGAGGAAATGCGACATGTCTTCCAGATGGATGAAACGCCTTCGCGCCGCTGCGGCGGGGCTGCTGCTGATTGCCCCGACCTTTGCGCAGGCAGACAGCCCGCCGCTGACACCGGAAAAGATGCGCGAGGACCTGACCTATCTGAAGGAGACATGGGCGCCGCAAGACAGAAGCTTCAACGACAGCCAGAGGAGCGATTTCAACCGACTTGTCGATGAAACCGCCGCGGCCGCTGAGCATCTGACTCCGGAAGAATTCGCGCTCCACGTCATGCGCGCCGTAGCGGTTGCACGCAACGGACACACGAATGCCAATGCCGCAAAGCTCCTCGGCCCGGACATCCCGGTCCGGGTGTGGCTGTTTGCCGACGGGCTCCGTGTCGTCAAGACCCATCCGGATTTCGCGCGGCTGCTCGGCGCACGCATCGATGGGATCGGTGCCCTCACCACACAGGAGGCGCTTGACGCACTTCGGGTCTATCTCCCCGGAACGGACCAGCGGATCCGCTTTCTCTCCCCGGGATATCTGGTCACGCCCAGCGTCCTCAAGCAAATTGGCGCGATCAAGGATACGGCCGCCGTGCCTTTGACCGTTCAGCTTGCCGACGGCCGTTCGGAAACAGTCACGCTTGCGCCCACAGGGGACGAAGACCCGGGCGACGAACGCAAGACGAACCTCAACAGGGGCTACGGCGTGCTCAAACCGGACGAGGCCAGTCTTTCGGGCCGATGGAACCATCTTCTCGATGACCGCAGCGATCTCCCTGCCGTCTACAGCAAGCGCAGCGATCTGCAGACCCAGTTCCTGGATGAGGCCCGAAAAATCCTCTACATCCGCAGCGACGTGGTCAGAAGCATGGATGATACCGCCCTGTCGGACAAATTCGCCGGCCTCTTCCACGAGAAAATCCTTCCGGTCCAGCCAAAGCACATGGTCGTCGACCTGCGCTTCAACCCGGGTGGGGACCTCTTCAACACGATCCTGTTTTCCCAGGCCTTGCCACGACTTGTCCCGCGCGACGGGCGGGTCTTCGTGCTCGTGGGCAGGGCAACCTTCTCCGCCGCCATTTCCACGGCTGCGATGCTGAAGGGATCGGGCGGCGACAAGGTCACGCTGATCGGAGAGGAGATGGGAGATGCCAGCCGGTTCTGGGCAGAAGGCAAACATCTCGAGCTGCCGAACTCCGGCCTTGCGGTTCGTTACAGCCCGGAATTCCATGACTACGAGACAGGATGCTTCGAGCTCGGCGAGTGCTACTGGGCTACGGTCGCCTTTGGCCCCCGCGGCATTTCCATCGCACCGGAGATCACGGTCGATCTGACCTACGAAGCCTATGCCGAGGGGCGGGATCCAGCGCTGGAGAAGGTCCTGGATCTCATTCGCAACCCCTGATCCCCGTTGACGGGACCTTGGCCCGGATGGCGGACGTCGGAACACCCGGCGCCCGCCATTCGTAGATTTCAACCGGGCTCTTCGATTGCTTTGCCGAGCGAAGGGTGACGGCGCCCGAGAGCAAGCTTCCGCACGACAACATAGAAGACCGGCGTCAGCAGGAGGCCGAAAAGCGTGACGCCGAGCATGCCGGCAAAGACCGCAATGCCCATGGCGTGGCGCATCTCGGCACCGGCGCCGGTCGCGACGACAAGCGGGACGACGCCGGCGATGAAGGCGAGCGAGGTCATCAGGATCGGCCGCAGGCGCAGACGCGCCGCTTCGAGCACGGCCGTCAACGGATCGGCACCCTCCTCTTCCTTCGCCCGGGCAAACTCCACGATCAGGATCGCGTTCTTGGCCGCGAGGCCGACGAGAACGACAAAGCCGATCTGCGTGAAGATGTTGTTGTCACTGTCGCTGAACCAGACCCCGGCGATTGCCGAGAGCAACGCCATCGGCGCAATCAACAGGACCGCGAAGGGAAGCGACCAGCTGTTGTATTGTGCTGCGAGGATCAGAAATGCGAGCAGCACAGAGAGGGGAAAGACATACATCGCGGTGTTTCCGGCCAGCTTTTCCTGATAGGCGAGCTCCGTCCATTCGAAGGCCATCCCGGGCGGCAGGGTTTCCGACGCGATACGTTCCATGGCCGCGGTCGCCTGTCCAGACGAATAGCCAAGCGCCGGGCTGCCACTGATATCGACCGATGGAAACCCGTTGTAGTGCATGACCCGGTCGGGACCTGCGCTTTGCCTGATCGTCAGCAGCGCTGACAGCGGGATCATGTCGCCCGCCGCATTGCGGACCTTCAGGCGGCCGATATCCTCGGGCTGCATGCGGAATGGCGCGTCGGCCTGGACCAGAACACGGTAAGTGCGACCGAACCGATTGAAGTCGTTCACATAGAGCGAGCCGAGATTGACCTGCAACGTCTCGAAGATCGTGTTGAGCGGAACACCCTGCGCCTTGGCCTTCACCCGGTCGATATCGACTTGCACCTGCGGCGCATTCACCTGGAAGCTTGCGAGCATGCCGGCAAGTTCGGGTGTCTGCATCGCCTTGGCCATGAGCGCGCCCTGCGCCTGCGCGAGCGCCTCGAAACCGAGCCCCGACCGATCTTCGATCTGGATCTTGAAACCACCCGTCGAGCCGAGGCCCGGAACCGGTGGCGGTGGGAAGATCCCGGCGAAACCATCCGGAATCCCGGAGAACTTGCCCATCAGCCGACCGGCAATGGCAAAGGCGGAGAGGGACGGGTCCTTCCGCTCATCGAACGGCTTGAGCATCGTGAACATGACCGCCGCATTGGGGATATTGACCATGCCGTTGACCGAGAGGCCCGGAAAGGCGACGACGCTCTCGACGCCCGGCTCGGAAAGCGCAATCTCCGACATCGTCTTCACGACGGCTTCGGTGCGGTCGAGCGAAGCGCCGGTGGGAAGCTGAGCGATGCCGACAAGGAAGTACTTGTCCTGCGCCGGGACGAAGCCGTTGGGTACCGTCTGGAAACCGACCCATGTCATGCCGACGAGGCCCGCATAGACGAGCAGGACGAGCGCGCTGAGCCGCACGGCGCGGCGGACCGACCAGACATAGGCATTCGAAGCACTGTCGAAGAAGCGGTTGAAAAACCGGAAGAACCAGCCGAACAGCCCGTCGATCACGCGGGTCAGGAGATCGCGTTTTGCCCCACCGTGGTGCGGCGTCAGCAGCACGCCCGCGAGCGCCGGGGAAAGGGTGAGGGAGTTGATCGCCGACAGGATGGTCGAGATCGCAATGGTCAGTGCGAACTGCCGATAGAATTCGCCCTGCAGGCCGGAGAGAAAGGCCGAGGGAATGAACACGGCCGACAGGACCGACGTAATGGCGATGATCGGCCCGGTCACCTCGTCCATGGCCTTGCGCGCTGCCTCCTTCGGCGTTTCGCCAAGCGCGATGTGGCGTTCCACGTTCTCGACGACCACGATGGCGTCATCGACGACGATGCCGATCGACAGCACGAGGCCGAACAGCGAAAGCGTGTTCAGTGAAAAGCCGAACAGGTAGAGGAAGGCGAAGGTGCCGACCAGGGATACCGGCACGGCGACCAGCGGGATGATCGAGGCGCGCCAGCTCTGAAGGAACAGCAGGACCACGATGACGACCAGGACGATGGCCTCGAGCAGCGTCACCACCACGGCCTCCAGGGAAGCCTTGACGAAGACGGTCGGGTCGTAGGCGATGCGATATTCCAGTCCTTCGGGAAAACCCTTCTGCAGCTCTTCCATGGTGCTGCGGATGGCGGCGGAGACGTCGAGCGCATTCGCCCCGGGACTCTGGATGACCTGCATCGCCAGTGCCGGTTTGCCGTTTAGAAGGCTGCGCAGCGCGTAGGCGTCCGCGCCGAGTTCGATCCGCGCGACATCGCGCAAGCGGGTGATCTGACCCTCCGACCCCGTCTTGACGATGATATCGCCGAACTGCTCTTCGTTCGAGAGCCTGCCGAGCGTATTGACGGCGACCTGAAACGCTGCCGAGGCTTCAGGCTGCTGGCCGACCGAGCCGGCGGCCACCTGAACATTCTGCTCCTGGATGGAACCGATGACGTCGCTCGCCGTCAGGCCGCGGGCGGCCACCTTGGCGGGATCAAGCCAGATCCGCATCGAATATTCGCCGGCACCCCAGACCAGGACATCGCCGACTCCCGGCAACCGAGCCAACTGGTCACGCACCTGCAGGGTCGCGAAATTCGACAGGTAGAGCGGATCATAGCGATCGTCGGGCGAAACGAGATGCACGACCATCAGGATGTCGGGCGAGATCTTCTGCGTCACGACACCGATGCGCTGAACCTCCTGCGGCAGGCGCGGCAGCGCGCGGGAAACGCGGTTCTGCACCTGGATCTGTGCCATGTCCGGGTCGGTGCCTTGTTGGAAGGTCACCGTCAGCGTCATGCGTCCGTCGGTCGCGGCCTGAGAGCTCATGTAGAGCATGTTCTCGACGCCATTGATCACCTGTTCCAGTGGCGCGGCGACCGTTTCAGCGATCACCTCGGGGTTGGCACCCGGATAGCTGGCGGTGACCTGCACGGTTGGCGGGGTCACCTGCGGATACTCGCTTAAGGGCAGCTTCAGCAGTGTCAGCCCGCCGCCGATCAGCATCAGGACGGAGAGAACAACCGCGAAAATGGGGCGGTCGACGAAGAAACGCGGGATGTTCATTGACCTGCCTCCTGCGAGGCAGTTTCGGCGCGTTTATCGTCGGCTGACTGGCCCGGCAGCATGGAGACCATCTGCGGAACGACCTGCATGCCCGGGCGGACCAGCCCCTTCACGATGATCCTTTCTGCCGGGTCGAGGCCTTCCGAAACGACGCGCAGGCCGGCGATCATCGGCCCGGATTCGATAGGGCGGTATTCGACCTTGTCGCCGGCTCCGAGAACCAGGACGTAGCGGCGCCCCTGGTCGACCCCAATCGCTTGATCGTCGACGAGCACGGTCTGCGCCGGTTCGGCAGTCACCAGCCTGACGCGCGCGAAGAGCCCGGGCGTCAGGTGGCTATCAGGATCTTTCAGGATGGCCCTGGCGCGGATCGTTCCGGTGCCGCGATCGACCCGGTTGCCGAGGAAGTCGAGTTCACCCGCATAGGGGAAGCCGGTATCGGTCATCAGCCCCACCTGCACTGGCAGCGTGCCGGTTCCGGATGCCCGCGCCTGCGCGACAAAACCGAGATAGGTGGCCTCGTCGATATCGAAATAGACATGAAGCAGATCGGTCGAGACGATCGTGGTGAGAAGCGTCGCCGCGGCAGCATTTCCACCGGCAACGAGATTGCCTTGCGTGACGAGCACCCGGTCCACCCGCCCTGCAACCGGCGCAGTGACGCGCGTGAAGGACAGGTCGAGTTCCGCAGCAGCGACGGCGGCCCTGGCGATTTCGACCTCGGCCGCGCGTTGGCGGCGGATGGCCTGCGCATCATCGAGCGTCTTGCGCGGCACCGTGCCCTTCGGCGCAAGGGCTTCGGCGCGCTTGAAATCCACCTCGGCCTGATCCAGCAGGGCCCCGGCTTGCCGCAGTTGGGCCTTGGCCGAATTGAGGGTGACTGTGAAGGGTCTCGGGTCGATCTGGAAGAGGAGCTCGCCCGGGCGCACGAGACGACCCTCGGGAACCGTGACAATATCGATCGCGCCACCGACGCGCGGACGAAGCTCCACGATCTCGGCCGCTTCGAGATAGCCGGTGAACTCGGCAGACGGCGCGACCTTGCGCGTGATGACCTCGGCAACGGGCACCTGCGGCAAGGGCATTTCTACCGGCAGGGCCGCGGCCTCGGACGCACCGGTCGAAAGCGCAAGCGCCATGAGATTTCCGGCATAGGGGCCGACATCGTCGCGATAGACGAAGGCAAGGGTGCCCGCGGCTATGGCGACGCCGGCAAGAAGCAGGGTTGAGGAGGCCTTGTTGCTCATTCTCGTTCACTTTCACAAGGGCACCACACTCCGGACCAACGGAGGCGATGACGGTCATTTTTGGTAACGCTGCGGTTTCCAACGATGGAAAGGTCAAGGCCCCGGGGAATTTTTCGGCGGGGTGGTCAATCGTGATGGTGCGCGTGGTGGCCAGCTCCATGCCCCGCACCGCACGCCGTCTGGGAACACGAACATCAGCCCAGCCGAAAGCAGCTGCGCTGCGGCGTTCCGCACGCGGCCTGGCGATCCCAACTCGGAATTGTTCTTTCCGGCGCAAGAACGGTCTTGACCTTACAAGCGCTGGAAGCCGCAGCCTGACGGCAATCCTGTTCGACCCGACCGCCGTTCTGGTCGCCGGCCAGAGAGGAAACGACACCGTGTTTGAAGAAAGGCAAGAGCATGACGGAAAGCAGCACGCCGCATATCGTCCTCTATACAACCCCGGACTGTCCGGACTGCCATGCACTCAGGCTCTGGCTCTCCCACAATGGCGTTGCCTATGAGGAACGCGATCTCACAGGCCCCAAGGGTACCGACCCGGATGACGGGCCTTGCCCGGACGCATCGCCCTGTGCCGGGCGAGCGAGGAACGACCAATGACAGCCAGAACCGTCGATATCCGCCAGGCGCGGGCCCGTCTTGACGTAGAGGACGGACAGACCATTCTCGGTGCCGCACTCGCCGCCGGCATTTCCTATCCGCACGGCTGCAAGTCCGGCCGCTGCGGTTCCTGCAAGTCACGCCTGATCGAGGGAACGGTGGAGCTGCTCCCGCATTCCCGTTTTGCGCTCACCGACGAAGAGAAGGCCGATGGCCTGATCCTCGCGTGTCGCGCGCTGCCGCTGGCCGACGCCGCTGTCGCCTGGCTGGGCAGCGGCGATGACGTCGAGCCTTCCCGACACCTGCAGGCAACCGTGACAGGCCTCGATGATCTTACGCATGATGTAAAGCGGGTCCGGATCGTGCCTGCGGACGGCTCTTCCCTGTCGTTCATCGCAGGTCAGTACGCACAGCTCGGCTTCACCGGCATGCCTTCGCGCAGCTACTCCATGGCCAACCGTCCCGGACAGAGCAGCCTCGAATTCCACATCCGCCGCGTTCCGGGCGGCGTCACGTCGGAGCATGTGCACAGCAGACTGAAGCCGGGAGACCCGGTAACGCTCGAATGCCCGCTGGGTTCGTCCTACCTGCGCCAGCATCATTCCAACCCGATCTTGTGCATCGCGGGCGGCTCTGGACTTGCGCCGGTCAACTCGATCGTTGAAACCGCCCTCGCCCACGGCATGAAGCAGCCAATTCATGTCTACTTTGGTGCACGAAGCGAGCGCGACCTTTATCTTCTCGACCACCTCGACGCCCTCGTCAGACGACACGGCAATCTTACCTTCACAGCCGTGCTGTCGGAGGCGCATTCGGCACGATACCGGCACGGCTTCGTGACCCGCGCCGTCGCCGAGGACTTTTCCAACCTTGATGGCTGGAAGACCTATGTCGCAGGCCCGCCGCCGATGGTCGATGCCGCAATGGCGGTGGCGTTTGCCCGCGGACTGCGCCGCGAAGATATGCATGCCGACGTATTCTTTACGCCGGAAGCGCAGATGGACGCGGTGCTCCAGCCGGGAAAATGAGATAAACCGCCGTCACATGTCATTCATGACACGTGACGGCGGTTCGACGATGTTCCGATCACTTGCCGCGCGCGGCAAGCCATGCCTTCATCATGGCGATTTCGCCTTCCTGGGCCTTGATGACCTCCTCGGCGAGTTTGCGGACCTCGGGATCCTTGCCGTATTCGAGCGCGACCTTCGCCATATCGATCGCACCCTGGTGGTGCGGGATCATGCCGCGCATGAAGTCAACATCGGCATCACCGGTGTAGTCCGCCATCATACCCTTCATCATGGCGTCCATGGCCATCGTATAGGCCTTCGTCGACGGACTGTCCGCGGCCGGCATCTCCATGCCGGACATATCGTGCCCCTGCATGGCATCGCCCGTCTTCATCTGGCTCTGGGCGATCGCAAGGCCTGCACTGATGGCAAGGGCGCCTGCGATGAAGATCGGCGTGAGCTTGTTCATGATACTGCTCCTGTTCAGCCCGCAGTTGCCGGATATCCGGCCTCTTCGAGAACCTGCTGAAGGGTCGCGAGGTTTGCACTCGTCTGGATCTTGACGCTGCGCGCAGCAGGGTCGGTCTCGACCCTGGCATTCGGATCGACGGACTGGATTGCCCGGGTGACGGATTTGGCGCAACCGCCGCAGGTCATGCTCTCGATCTTGAGTTCCATGAGAAATCTCCTTTGTTGGGTCTCATGCCACTCAAGGTGGGGCTTCCAACGATAGGAAGGTCAAGGGCGTCGATCTGAAAAATCTGCTATTGACCTTCCCATCGCTGGAAGCCCCATCTTCCATCCGAACCTGATTTTCGGAACGAGAAAGGAGGCGGCTATGAATGCCCCCGTTCGAACAACAGATCTGTCCGGGACGCTATCGATACCGATCGAGGGGATGACCTGCGCGTCCTGCGTCGGCCGGGTCGAAAAGGCCCTCAAGGCGGTCCCCGGGGTTGCCGACGCGGTTGTCAATCTGGCGACCGAAAAGGCGAGCGTCACCACCAGCCTGCCGGTCGATCATGCCAGGCTGGTCGGCGCAGTCGAGAAAGCCGGCTATACGGTTCCGGCGAGCTTCTCCACGCCGGCCACAGCATCACTTGAGGTGGCGATCGAGGGCATGACCTGCGCATCCTGCGTGGGGCGGGTCGAAAAGGCAATCAAGGCCATTCCCGGCGTCACCAATGCCGTCGTCAACCTTGCGACCGAGAAGGCGACCGTTCAGGGAACAGCCGCTGCAACGGCCATCGTGGCAGCAATTGAAAACGCCGGCTACGACGCCAAACTGATCGCGGCGGCAACCGAGGCCGAAACGGAGGACCGTGCCGAAAAAAAAGAAGCGGAACGCCGTGAGCTGGCGCGCGACTTCACCATCGCGGCAATTCTGACGGCACCGGTCTTCATCCTGGAAATGGGGTCGCACCTCATACCGGGCGCCCATGAGCTGATTGCCGCAACGATCGGCATGCAGAACAGCTGGTATCTCCAGTTCGTCCTCACCACACTGGTGCTGTTCGTGCCGGGTATCCGCTTCTATGACAAGGGATTGCCTGCCCTCTGGCGCCTTGCGCCCGACATGAACTCGCTGGTCGCCGTCGGCTCGCTTGCCGCCTATGGCTATTCGCTGGTCGCGACCTTCGCCCCGGCCTTCCTGCCGGCAGAAACGGTCAACGTCTATTTCGAGGCGGCCGCGGTCATCGTGACCCTGATCCTGCTCGGAAGGCTGCTTGAAGCCCGGGCCAAGGGGCGCACATCCGAGGCGATCAAGCGCCTTGTCGGCCTCCAGGCGAAGATGGCGCGCGTGCGCAGGAACGGCAAGACGGTGGAGCTGCCGATCGACACGGTCGCATCCGGCGATATCGTCGAGGTTCGCCCCGGCGAGCGCGTGCCAGTCGATGGCGAGGTCGTCGAGGGGGAAAGCTATGTCGATGAATCGATGATCACCGGCGAACCGATCCCGGTTTTCAAGACGAACGGCAGTCCGGTCGTGGCGGGAACCGTGAACCAGAAGGGCGCCTTCGCAATCCGCGCCACGGCGGTTGGCGGCAACACGGTGCTTTCGCAGATCATCCGCATGGTCGAAGAGGCACAGGGCTCCAAGCTGCCGATCCAGGCGATCGTCGACAAGGTGACCATGTGGTTCGTGCCGGCGGTCTTCGCTGTCGCCGCCCTCACCTTCGCCGCGTGGTTCTATTTCGGCCCGTCGCCCGCCCTCACCTTCGCGCTGGTCAATGCCGTCGCCGTCCTGATCATCGCCTGCCCCTGCGCGATGGGCCTGGCGACGCCGACCTCGATCATGGTGGGGACCGGCCGCGGAGCCGAGCTCGGCGTGCTTTTCCGCAAGGGCGAGGCGCTTCAGTTGCTGAAGGACGCAACCGTTGTCGCCGTCGACAAGACTGGCACGCTGACCGAGGGAAAGCCGGCTCTCACCGATCTGGAACTGGCCGTCGGATTCGAGCGGGCGGATGTTCTCGGACTGGTCGCCGCCGTGGAAGCAAAATCGGAGCATCCGATCGCCCGTGCGATCGTGGATGCAGCTGCGGCGGAAAATATCGTTCTCCCCGTCATGACGGGCTTTGAATCCGTAACGGGTTTCGGCGTGAGGGCCACGGTCGACGGCAGGCCCGTCGAGGTCGGCGCCGACCGGTACATGGTCGAGCTCGGTCATGATGTTGCGGCGTTCTCCGGCATTGCCGAACGTCTCGGCAATGAGGGCAAATCGCCACTCTATGCCGCAATCGACGGCAGGCTTGCGGCAATCATTGCTGTCGCCGACCCGATCAAGGAGACGACACCCGCTGCCATCAAGGCCCTGCACGATCTCGGCCTCAAGGTCGCGATGATCACCGGCGACAACGCGCGCACCGCCAAGGCCATCGCGGCGCGTCTGGGGATCGACGAGGTCGTGGCCGAAGTGCTGCCCGACGGCAAGGTCACCGCGGTTCGCCGTCTCAAGGCCGCGCATGGGAAGGTCGCCTTCGTCGGAGACGGCATCAACGATGCTCCGGCCCTGGCCGAAGCGGATGTCGGCCTTGCCATCGGCACGGGCACGGACATTGCCATCGAGGCGGCCGACGTGGTGCTCATGTCGGGCAGCCTGCAGGGTGTGCCGAACGCCATCGCCCTTTCCAAGGCGACAATCGGCAACATCCGGCAGAACCTGTTCTGGGCTTTCGCCTACAACACGGCCCTGATCCCGGTTGCCGCCGGCCTGCTCTATCCGGCCTACGGCATTCTGCTGTCGCCTGTCTTCGCTGCCGGCGCCATGGCCCTGTCGAGCGTCTTCGTGCTTGGCAACGCCCTCCGGCTCAAGACCTTCACGGCCCCACGCTGACGAAAACCGGCGACCGGTCCCATGTGAAGGATCGGTCGTCGTCGTTTACGGGAGAAAATGCATGAACATTGGACAGGTTTCCAAGGCATCGGGTGTCTCGGCCAAGATGATCCGCTACTACGAGCAGACCGGCCTCATCCCTGCGGCCGGCCGCCGGGCTTCCGGCTACCGCGATTACTCGGACAATGACGTACATATGCTGCGCTTCATCCGACGTTCGCGCGACCTCGGTTTCTCGGTGGCCGAGATCGGCGATCTTCTCGGCCTGTGGCGAGACGAGACACGGCAGAGCGCCGAGGTGAAACGCCTCGCACAAGGCCATATCGACGAATTGGAGAAGAAGATCGCGGACCTGCAGGACATGGCCCAGACGCTCAAGGTGCTGGTCAACGCCTGCCACGGCGACCACCGCCCGCACTGCCCGATCCTCCAGCGCCTCGAAACAGACCGGGAAGGCGAGGACTTTTCCGTTCGCCGGCGTTCGGGCGCCATTGCACGCAACACGCAGTAGGGGCGACAAGGGCCGCTTGCGGAGACCATCTCGAAGCGGCCCTCCTTATGCGAACAAAGTGTTCTCATCCGGATGAAGCGTGGTTGCCGAACCGCTCGATCAGCTGCGCAGCATTCGAGCGACCCGACACGATTGCTTTCGGTAACCGCCGGATGCCAAATCCTGTGATCACTATCGAGACAGGATATCCAATGCCGCCCGGTGGATTTCCTCATTGGCCGCCATCAACACAGTGCTGTATCGAGACGCGTCGGCAAGTGGCCGCCCCTCCCAATCGGTCACGACCCCGCCCGCCGCCTCTATGATGGGCAGCTGCGGAAGGATGTCATAGTCGAAGACGTTGCTTTCGACGAGAAGGTCGATCCCGCCGAGGGCCAGGAGGCCGGCGGCGTAACAATCATGCGAAAAGCGACTGAAGCGGACCCTTGCCGCAAGGGCTTCGAAACGCTCGCGACCCGCACAACCGAACTGCTCGGGGGCAGACGTGTAGAGGATCGCTTCCTCGAGCCGCATTCTGTCGAGGGTGCGGATCGGCTCGCCGTTGAGTGTGGCCACGGCGTCCACACCAAGCCAGCGTTCGCCGGTGATCGGTTGGTTGATCAGGCCGAGAACGGGCTTGCCCCGGTGAAGCAGTGCAATCTGCGTGCCGAAGGCGAACGAGCCGGAGAGGAAAGATTTCGTGCCGTCGATCGGGTCGAGCACCCAAACCCAATCCGCATCGGCCCGGCAGATACCGAATTCCTCGCCTCTTATGCCGTGCTCGGGGCATTCCGCCTCGATCATCCGACGCATGACCGTTTCCGCATCGCGGTCGGCGATGGTGACGGGGCTGGCGTCGGCCTTCGCATCGACGGCGATCCACCTGCGGAACCAGGGACGGATCGCTTCTGCAGCGGCGTCCGCCATCGCATGGGCAAGCGCCAGGAAGGCTGGCGGGCAGGTGGTCTGGGCGTTCATCCCTCGGTCCTTTCGGCTTCCTGCGCGATATCGTCGAGCATGGTACGGATCGTCTTTATCTGCCGATGGGCGGCGGCTGTCTCGCGGACGAGACGCGCCGCAAGATCCCCGGGCCCAAGATCGGTGAAGCTCGCCGTCCGGGCGGGAATGAAGGGGTCCGGCCCATCGGAAGGCCGGCGCAGTGCCGGGGCGAAATACCCCTCCTCCTCCTCCAGGCCGAAGGCGAGGACCTGCGGGCGGTCCTTGCCGAGCAGGAGCAGATCCACGAACATCGCCTGCATCGGCAGATGCCCCGCGCCCGACACGCAGGCCAGATGCGCCCAGCCACCGCGGTCAGGCTTGACCAGGCAATCCTTGACATGAACCTCGGTGATCTCTGGCGCCTGGATTGCGAGCGCCGCCATCGGCAGCTCGAAGGCATTGATCATGTTGCCGAAATCGAAGAGCAGGCTGAGGCGCGGATTGGCGACAGCGCCAATGATTTGGACGAGTTCTTCCGATTTCAGATCCTCATGCTGCTCCAGCGTATAACGCAGCCGGCTTGCCGGATCGAACGCCGCGAGACGCCGGAGATCGGCAATCGTCCAGGCAATGATCTGCGACACCCGTCCCTCGTAGCGCGGATAGCAGCGCAGGGAAGTCGCACCCGTGGCAAGCGCGATACGCACAGCATCGGCAAGGCCGCTCTCCTCTGTCGTGCTGGTCTCGACATGGAGTTCCAGCGCGCGGGCCTTCAGGTGCCTGGCGAAGGCGGCGAGCGCGTCGTCATCCATGCGGGCGAGGCTGGCCTGTTCCCCATCATCGACATGCAGCTTGAGACCAGGAAGGCGATGCGCCGCGGCAAAGTCCGCAAGGTGCAGCGGCGTCATGCCGCCGAAGCGCATGTTGAGGTGAAAGGCATAGGCATGGGCAAAGAGCGGAGCAGAGCGCGCCCGCACGGCAAGCCGGGCGCGACATGCCGATGGCATCGCGGCCACCTTTTTCCGCCAGTCCGGACGTGTTTCGTCGCCCCATGGCATTTCCGTCACGATGACGTTCCCTCCGCAAGGATCGTTGTGCTCCATACCTCAGGCCGCCAGCACCAGAAGATCGCGATCCGAGATGCTGACCTTAACGAGCGCACCCACGGCCGGCGGCGGCCGGTCCGGCTGGTTGAACATATCAAGGGAGACCAGCTGGCCCCCGACGTCCACGCGGACGCGGATCACCGAACCGAGGAAATGCACCTCGGCAATACAGCCGGAAAGCAAGATACCGTGTCCCTCGGCGTGCCCGAGCGCCACTGTCTCCGGCCGCAGCGCCAGACGGATGCGCTCACCGTTACGGGCGGACAACGACCGGTTCAGCACGACGGGCACGTCGCCAATGCGCACCCTGCCGCTCGCAGCCTCGACCACATCGGCATCGACGAGATTGAGCGTGCCGACGAACTCCGCCACGAACCGCGTCGTCGGGCGGCTGTAGATGTCGAAAGGCGTGCCGACCTGATCGGCAATGCCCTGATGCATGACGACGATGCGGTCGGATATGGAGAGCGCTTCCTCCTGGTCATGCGTGACGAAGATGGTGGTGATGCCGAGATCCTGCTGGATACGGCGGATTTCTTCTCGCAGGCTGACACGGATCTTTGCATCAAGCGCCGAGAGCGGCTCGTCGAGCAGCAGCACCTGCGGGCTCGGTGCCAGCGCACGGGCAAGCGCCACGCGTTGCTGCTGGCCACCGGAGAGTTGGTAGGGGTAGCGGTCGCCGAGCCGCGGCAATCCGATCAACTCCAGCATTTCGCCGACGCGCCGTGCGGTCGCCGCCTTGTCTTCTCCCGCCACCTTGAGGCCGAAGCCGATATTGTCGGCAACGGTCAGGTTGGGAAAGAGGGCATAGGCCTGGAAGACCATGCCGATCTTGCGCCGGTTGGCCGGAAGGCCCGTAATGTCGCGCCCGTCGATGCGGATTGCGCCCGATGTCGGCGTCTCGAAGCCGGCGACCATGCGCAGCACCGTCGTCTTGCCGCAGCCGGAAGGGCCGAGGAAGGAGACGAATTCGCCCTTTTCGATGCCGAGGGTGAAGTCTTTCACGACGTGCAGTGCGCCGAAAGACTTTTTCAGGTGGTGAATGTCGAGAAAGGCCATGGTCAGCGCCTCGCGGTGGAAAATTTGGAAAAGCGGGTAACGAGTTGGATCAGCCCCATACAGGCCCAGGTGATGGCGAAGGCGACGACGGCGAGCGCGGAAGGCTCGTAGGCCCGGTTGCCGCCCATCCAGACCATGTAGGGGCCGAAGGTGCTGACGTTCAGCAGCGCCGCGAAGACGTATTCGCCGATGACGATCGCGAAGGTCAGGAAGGCGCCCGACAGCACCGAGACGAAAACGTTCGGCAGGATGACGACGGCAAGGATGCGCGCCCAGCCGGATCCGAGCGACTGCGCCGCCTCGGTGAGGCTGGCGATGTCGATGGTGCGTAGGCCCGTGTCGACCGAGCGGTACATGTAGGGCAGCGCCAGCGTCGCATAGCCGAAGAGCAACAGCAGGTTGGTGCCCCACCAAGTTCCCGTCAACGGCAGGATCGAGGAGGTGTTGTAGATGCGGATGTAGCCAAAGACGATGACGATGGGCGGAATGACCAGCGGCAGGAGCGTGATGAACTCGATGACGGGCCGAAGGCCGGGAAGCCTGAGCCGTACGAAATAGGCCGTTGGCACAACCAGCAGAATGCCGAGCACGATGGTCAGCAGGGCCAGCACGACCGAATAGAGGAAGGTCTGCTGGAACTGTGGGTCGGAAAGCACGATCCGATAGGCTTCCAAGCTGTATTCGCCGCGCTTCATGCGCATCGAGAAATCGACCATGCCGGCGAGCGGCAGCAGGAAATAGACGCCGCCAAGTACAACGGCAATCAAAGACCAGAAGCGTTTTCCCGTCATTTGACCCACCGTTCGGCACGCATGCGCAAGAGGATGTAGATGCCGTTGGCGATCGCGGTGAGCAGGATCATCCCGAAGGCAATGGCATAGCCGAGATGCGGATCGTTGAGCACGTCGCCACGGATCTGCGCAAAGAGCACGATGGGCGCGATGGACAACGAGGAACCGGTGAGCGCGATGGCGGTGGCGACCGCACCGAAGGCATTGGCGAAGAGCAGCGCGAGCGTGCCGAGCAGCGACGGCCACAGCACCGGCAGCGCCACCATCCGCCAGTACTGCGCACCGGTCGCCCCGAGGCTTTCGGCCGCCTCGCGCCATTCGCGGCGCAGGCCCTCCAGCGCGGGCGTGATGATCAGCACCATCAGTGGGATCTGGAAATAGAGATACGTCAGTGCCAGCCCGAGGAACGAAACGATGTTGAAGCCGGAGCCGTAGAGATTGATGCCGAACCAGTTGCGCAGCAGCATCGTCACGAAACCGAGGCGGCCGAGCGTGGCGATGAAGGCGAAGGCAAGCGGCACGCCGGCGAAGTTCGAAGCGACGCCCGAAAAGGTGAGAATGCCGTTGCGAAGCCAGCGCGGCAGGTCACCGAGCGTGATGGCAGCGGCAACAAGGAAGCCGAAAAGGCAACCCAGCGCCGCCGTCAGCAGGCTGAGTTCGATGGAGATCCAGAAGGCTGACCGGATGGAAGGCGACAGGAGCTTGCCGAGATTGTCCAGCGTCACGTGCCCTTCAGGATTGCGGAAGGCGCCGATGACGATGTTGAGCGTCGGCAGGATCAGGAACAGCGTGGCGAAGAGGAAGAACGGGGCAACCCCGAGCCAGTTGAGAAGCTGCCGCGGCCGCAAGGCCGCCGGCAGAGAAGCGGCGCTTGTCGTCATCGGATTGTTTCCTGGGAACAGTGGGTCCGAAGGCTCTGCGGGAAGCCTTCGGACAGGCACGGACTTACTTCACGTTGGCGCCGACCACCTTGTCCCAGCCTTCGACAATGGCGCTCTTGTTGGCATCGAGCGCCTCGACGGTCGGGAAGATCGCCTTTTCATAGGCTTCTGCCGGCGGCAGCTTGTCGAGCAGGTCCTGCGGGAATTTTCCGGCCTTCAGCATGGCGTTGAAGCGTGCCGGGTGGCAATAGCCTTTCAGCCAACCGGTCTGGCCCTCGTCGGAATAAAGATATTCCATCCAGAGCTTTGCCGCATTCGGATGCGGTGCATAGGCCGAGATCGCCTGTACGTAGACACCGGCGACCACACCGGTGGCCGGCACGATGACATCCATCGGCGGATTGCCGTTCAGCGCGTCCCGCCAGGAGAGCAGGTTGTAGTCCCAGGCGGCGATGATCGGCGTCTGGCCCTGGGCGATGGTGCCGGCCTTGCCGAGAACCGGCACGAAATTGCCGGCCTTGTTCAGCTCCGCGAAGAGTTCCAGACCTTTGGCTCCGGAATCGGCGCCCGGCTGCGCACCGCGCGAAATGCCCGCCGACATCAGCGCCAGGATCGCCTGCGCCGAGGAGCGTGGGTCGCCGGTGAGGGCGACGGAGCCGGAATATTCCGGCTTGGTGAGGTCGGCCCAGTCAGCCGGCGGGGTCTGGATCAGGTCCTTGTTGATGCCGAAGGCCATGACGCCGTAGTAGTCGCCATACCAATACCCATCCGCATCCTTGATGTTGTCGGGGATCTCCTCCCAGGTCGCCACCTTGTAGGGCTGCAGCAGGCCTTCCTTCGTAGCGGCGGGCGCAAAGGCAAGGCCGAGATCGACGACATCCGGCGCCTGCGAGCCCGTATTGCCCTTGTTGGAACGGATCGCCTCCAGCTCGTCGGCCGTGCCGGCATCGGGGTTCAGTTCGTTGACGGTGATACCGGGATATTTCGCCTTGAAGCCTTCAATAACCTCGCCGTAGTTGCACCAGTCGTGCGGTAGGGCAATGACCGTCAACATGCCTTCCTTCGTGGCAGCATCGATAAGATCCTGCGGCGCCTCTGCACGGGCAAGGCCCGGCAGCGCGGCGGCAATGGCAAGCGTGGAAACGAAAGCCGAGCGGGCGGCATGGGATAGGCGCGTCGTCATGGAGTCCTCCTGTTTGCCGTCTGCGACGGCTGGTGAGCATTGGCTGCCGGTGGGCATCTGCATCCGGCCGCGATCACGGTCCGGGCATTCCGGTTCCCCCGCACTCTGTCTGCGTCCTTCGGGGCTGCATCGGTGCGTTTCGTGTAGGCAGAGCATGTAACAATTGGATAACAATCAAACGTCCATTATTGTGCATTCAACTGTACCAATTTGGAGGCTAGCCTTGGCCAAGCAGCTCGAAGGTCCGCTCCTGCCCTTCCTTCGTCTGGACACGGGCATCGCCCTGCCGAAATTCCGGCAGGTACAGGACCAGCTGCGCACGGCCATCCTGCAGGGGCACCTGCGTGCCGGCACGCGCCTGCCGGCAAGCCGCATCCTTGCCGAGGAGCTTGGCCTGTCGCGTCAGACCCTCGTGCGGGTGCTGGAGAACCTGAAGGCCGAGGGATATCTGGAGGCGCGACAAGGGGCCGGCACCTTTGTCTCAGCCGCCCTGCCGCACCGACCGGCGAAAGCGCGGTTTGCCGAGACCGGGGACGATGTACCGCCGAGGCTGTCGCGGATCGGCGTCCTGTCGCGCGGGGTTTCAGCAGAGATCGGCCGCGTTGAACCAAAACCGTTCCTGCCCAACCAGCCGGCGCTCGACCGGTTTCCTTTCGCCATCTGGCGTAAATGCTGGAATACGGTTGTCCGCGGCGGCAGGGCGGGCATGGGCTATGGCGATGTCGCGGGAGAACTGGTCCTGCGTCAGCGGATCGCTGAGTATCTCGCCTTGCACCGGCGCGATCCATGTGACCCGGAGCAGATCGTCATCACGCCCGGCGGGCACGCCGCCTTCACGCTCGCCGTACTGGCATTGGCCGATCCCGGCGACGGTATCTGGTTCGAAGACCCCGGCCCCGTCATCACCTCAAACCTGTTGCGCACACTTGGCCTCAACCTCTGCCTTGCCGATGTCGATGCCGACGGCATGGATGTCGCGGACGCCATGGTGCGTTATCCCGACGCACGGCTCGCCTTCGTCATGCCCTCGCGCCATCACCCGCTCGGCGTTACGCTTTCCCTGCCCCGCCGCCTCGCTCTTCTTGAATGGGCACGGGCAAACGAAGCCTGGATCATCGAAGACGATTACGACAGCGAGTTCCGCTACGATGGCGCACCGCTGCCTTCGATGCGCTCCATAGACAGCCACGGAAGGGTGATCTACGCGGGCAGTTTCAGCAAGGCGCTCTATCCCGGTATCCGTGTCGGCTATCTCGTCTTGCCGCCGGCGCTGGTTGGAACCTTCCGCAATCTTTCGGGCCTGATCCATCGCAGCGTGCCTGTCGAGACACAGCTCGCTCTCGCAGAGTTCATCGGTGGCGGCCATTTCGCGAGCCACCTGCGCCGTATGCGCAGCCTCTATGCCGAGCGCCGCAACGCGTTTTTCGATGCCGGACGAACAGCCCTTGCCGGGCTTGCCGCTATCGATTGTTCCGACAGCGGACTGAATGCTCTGGTTTGGCTCGCGAACGGGCGCGAAGACCGGGCCGCGCAGCGCGCCGTACTGGAGGCCGGCCTGCAATGCTACCCGCTTTCAGACTACACTATCGCGACCACGCGCCCCGGCGCCCTGATCCTTGGCTACGCCAACGTGCCGGCGGAACGGATGAAAACCTATTCCCACGTTCTTGCTGAGGCCCTGTCCCGGCCGTGATACCGTGCGATGCTACGAGCGAGTACTATGACGTCGAAGAAGCAAAGGTGGAGGGCATATCGTCTTCGGCCGCTATTGCCGGCCCACTATACGTTGTCTTCGGCCGCATCGAACCCCGGACAGCTCCACCTTGCAAAGGCGAGGCGCACCACGCGCTGAAAGGGGGCATGAGAGATCGGACATGAAGTGAGACTTGCGAATATCGTCAATGGGTTATCCTTCGCAAGGAGGTCGCAGCAAAGCGTGCCTGCTCCCGTATTGCTCTCGACGAGCGACACAAGATCGTACCCTTCGAATGGCCTCCAGCGTGTCAGGCGACACGCGTGTCCCCGCGATATCAGGATGCACCACGAGGCTCGCCTTGCGCTATCAGATCCCTCACCGGAGTTGGAGGCCCGCTCTTCTTGCAAAAAAGAACCGGTGCCAGAGGCACCGGTCAAACCACAGAGGAAGGATCACTCTGCAGGGGAACTTATGCCGAGTTCAGGATATCCAGCCCTGCAGCGTGCAGCCCGGCCGAGGCGGCGGCGATGATGGCGCCACCCTTTTCTGCCGGTCCACCCGTCCAATCGCTCACCACGCCACCGGCCTGCTCGATGATCGGGATGAGGGCGACGATGTCGTAGGGTTGCAGGCCCGCCTCCACCACAAGGTCGATCCCTCCGACGGCGAGCATGCAATAGGCATAACAATCCGTGCCGTAGCGCGACAGGCAGACCTGCCGTTCCAGCCGTTCGAAGGCGGCCCTCTGCCGAGGTTCGAAGATCGCGGGCGTGGTGGTGCAGAGCGTCGCCTCAGCGAGGCTTTTGGTAGCACGCGTGGAAAGCCGGGCCTTGCCGTGCGGTCCCTCATAGTGCGCGCCTTGCCCAGTGGCGTAAAACAGTTCGCCGATGAAGGGTTGCACCATCACGCCGGCGATGGCGTCGCCATGGTCCGTCAGGCCGACAAGCGTGCCCCAGAGCGGGATGCCGGAAATGAAGGAGCGCGTCCCGTCGATCGGATCGATCACCCAGACATGCCGGTTGTCCGCACCCTCCGCGCCAAATTCCTCGCCGAGAATGCCGTGGTCCGGAAATTCGGCACGGATCAGCGCGCGGATCGCCTTTTCCGTTTCGCGGTCAGCCTCCGTCACGGGGTCGAAACCGCCCGCCAGCTTGTTGGCGACGAGGCCCGGCTGGCGGAAGCGCGGCAGGGTTTCCCGCGCGGCGACCGCGGCGATCCGGTGCATGAAATCGGCGGAAATCATCGTGTCCCCTTCCTCAGACGGCCTTCAGCCATTCCGGCCAGCGTGGATCGCTCATCACGAAACGCGCCCGCATATGCTTCCAGGAACCGTATTTGAAGAAATCGAAATCGAGGCGGGAGATCCGGTTCTGCACCATGGCCCAGGTCGACCACTTGAGATCGACCAGCGCCTTGAACAGCGAGACCCGCGCGAAAAGCGCCGGATCGAGGCGACCGTAATAGGCCTCGATCATCTCCGCCTCCACCTCGGGCGAAAAACACATTTCGCCGAACCACAGGGCCAGTTCGGCGGCCCGGTCGTTGGTCGAGGCATATTCGAAATCGACCAGCAGGACGCGCTGGTCGGCATGCAGCAAAAAGTTGCCGGCGAGCGTGTCGTTCATGCAAGGGGCAAGATCGAGGCCGGAAGCCTCCAAAGCCTGCCGCGCCTCGCGATAGCGCGCATTGAGCCAGCCGAAATCGCCGGGGAATTCGCCGCCGAGCGCAAGGGCCTGCTCGAAATGCTCGTCAATCATGTCGAAGGTCGTCTTGCGCTGGGCGAGCGGCGCGCTGTCGTTGAAGGCCTTCAGCGCACGAAGGCCATTCGAGCGCACGACCGGATCGAGGAAATCGGCATTGGTGGAGGTGCGCAGCCCCTCGACGAATTCGCTGACCTCGACGCCGGTTTCCGGAAAGAAATCGATGATGCGCGCGCCGACGCCGGCGGCATGCGCCTTGCGGCCCGCCTCGTTCGCCGTCCGGCGGTCGATGAACATTTCCGTGCCTTCGCCGGGAATCTTGACGAAGAAACTGTGCGGTGCGCCGCTGACAAACACCTGCCAGTTCGGATTGCTGATGCCGCCCGGCACCGGCTCGTAGGAAACCGTCCGGTCCCGCCAGTCCGCGACGGCGAGGATCGCCGTTTCGATCGCCCGTTCCGCCGACGATGTGCCTTCACCCAAGCTGCGCCGCATCGGCTCCCCCCGTCAAACCTGTTTCAGCCATGTTTCGAAGCGCGGTCCCTCGATCACGGTGCGCGCCCGCAAAAGCCGCCATTCGGCATATTTGAAGAACTCCACCTGTTTCCGCGGCGAGCGAGCGGCGCTGATGAAACCCCAGAGCGCCCACATCAGGTCATCCGCCGCGCCATAGAGGCGGGCGCGGGCGAGCACCTGCGCATCCGGCCTTCCGGTCGCGATCTCGATCGCCAGCAGCGCCTCGCCGTCGAAGGGCAGCAGTTCGGCGAGCACGGTGCCAAGATCGTGCGCGGGATCGGCCTGGCGCGCCCATTCGAAATCGACCAGCCGGATGGTATTTCCAGGCCCCACCATGACATTCGACGACACGCCGTCGGCATGGCAGGGCACGGTATCGACACCGGCAGCGGCGATCGCGGCGGCGACACGCTCGACCGCCGCCAAGACGGTGCGGACCGGCGCGGGCAGGATGACACCGCCTGCCAGTTCTCGATAGGCGGCGACGAGATCGAAAACGCTGCGCGTCTCCTCAAGCGGCGCTGCCTTCTGAAAGGCACGTTTTGCGGCGAGCAGGTTTTCGAGAACCGCGGGACGGCGCAGCACATCCATATGCCCCCAGGCCCATTCCTCGCCGAGCGCCTCGAAGACGAGAACGCCGCGAGCGGGATCGGCCTGCAGCAGCCGGGGCGCGATGCCGAGGTCGCCAGCTTTGCGGCTCGCCTCCGCAACATGCTCCAGCGCGATGAAATCGGCCATGTCCGCGTGCCGGTGCTTGACGAAGACCGGCGGCCGGCCCGGCGCCGTGGCAAAGGTGCAGATATTCTCGACCGCCCGGTGAATGGGCGAGACGACGCCGCCGATCGGCGGGGAAAACGTTGCGCCGGAAAGGCCGGCAGCGGCGAGCGCCTCATCGTTCAGCATGAAAATCCCCCTCGGCAAGGCGGCGCAGGACGGCGGTCAGCACAGCGAGGCCGGCCTCGACATCCTCAGGATGGGTCAACTCTTCCGGATGGTGCGCGATACCGTCGACGCTTGGAACGAAGATCAGAGCGGACGGAACGCCGCTGTTTTGCAGCGCCACGGCGTCGTGCCCCGCCACCGAACGCAGGGTCAGCGGCTCGAAACCGCAGGCGCGCGCCGCCTCCCGGGTGATCGCCATCAGCCCGATGTCCATGCCGGCCGGTTCCCGCAGCGTATCGGCAATGATTTCCAGCCGTGTGCCCGTCTCGGCCGCGGCCTTTTCGAAGGCCGCGAGGGCCGCCTGCCCGGCCCTATCAAGTTCGGCGACATCGAGACCGCGCAACTCGAACCAGACGGTGGCGCGCTCCACCACCACGTTCGGCGAGTTCGGCTCGATGACGAGGCGCGCGGCGGAACGGTGGAGATGGGGATGGCTTGCGGCGATGAGCGCTTCGAAGGCGGCAATGCCCTGCGCGGCGGCGAGAAGCGCATCGCGCCGGTCCGCCATCGGCGTCGGGCCGGTATGGGCGGCGCGGCCGATCCAGCGGACCGTCATCTTGCGGGCGGCCCAGGTGCCCTCGATAACACCGATGCGGCGGCCGGCCGCCGTCAGGATGCGGCCCTGTTCGACATGCAGTTCGACATAGGCTTTTGGACGGGGCGGAACGCCTCCCGTTTCGCCGTCGATGCCGATCGCGGCGAGCGCATCGCTGAGCGTGATGCCGACACCATCTGTGAGGGCAAGCGCTTCACGCAGCGGCAGAGCACCGGAGAAGACGCCGCTGCCGGTGAGGCTCGGCTGGTAGCGCGCGCCCTCCTCGTTCGTCCAGTTGACGACGGCGAGGTTGTGGCGCGGGCGGAAACGGTCGGCCTGCACTTCGGTATGGAGATCAAGTGCTGCGCTACCGGCAGCGAGCACGCCGAGCGTGCCGTCGAAGCGGCCACCGCGCGGCTGCGTGTCGAGGTGCGAGCCGGCAAAAATCCACGCGGCGTTTTCGCCCGCCCAGTCGAAACAGGCAAACTGGTTGCCCACCGCATCCTGCGCCAGGCGCGCGCCGCCGCGGGCCATCCAGTCGGCAAAGATCGCGCGGGCCGCGCCATCCTCGGCGCTCGCCGCAAGCCGCGTCACGCCTTCACCCGCGCGTGCACCGACGGCGGATATGTGATCGAAGATCGCCGTCAGGCTGGCGGCGGTTTTTTGCGCGGCGCTATCCATGGATGACCTCCAGCTCTTCCGCCTCCAAAGCGCGGGCAATCGTGTCCGGCGGGCGTCGGTCGGTGACGAGCGTTTGGACACGGGCGAAGGGGGCGGTGATGACGTTGCCGACCTTGCCGAACTTCGAATGGTCCGACAGCATGACGCTGTGCGAGGTTTGCTTCAGCAGCACCTGGCGGATGCGCGCCTCGTCCTCCTCGTAATCCATGAAACCGTAATCCGCATTGATGGCGCCGGCGCCCATGAAGACCATGTCGAAATGGAACTGCTGGATGTAGGAGATGGTGTCGTAGCCGACGAGATCCTGCTCCACCGGGCGCATGCTGCCCGGCGTCATCTGCACATGCACGCCAAAATGCTCGCAGGCCGCCTGCGCGATGCGCAGCGAATTGGTGTAGAGCCGGAGCTTCTTGAAGCCGACGAGGCGGCGGGCGAGCGCCAACGTCGTCGTGCCCGTGTCGAGGAAGATGACGCAATCGTCGTTGATGAGGCTGCGCGCCAGACCCGCCACCTCGTCCTTTTCGAGGGCGTTGAGCTTGATCCGCTCGGTGATCGGCGTATCGGCGGTGCGGCCCGCGGGAATGGCGCCGCCATGCACCCGCCGCACGGCGCCCTCGGCCTCCAGATCCTTCAGGTCGCGCCGGATGGTTTCACCGGAAACGCCAAATTCCGCCGAAAGCTCGAGCACGCTGACGCGCTGGTCGCGGTCCAGGCGCTCCAGGATGACTTCCTTGCGGATCTCACTCGACATGCACGGTTTCCTCCTCATGCAGCGCCTCGTGCCGGTGCAGGCAGGCGGCGTAGTTTTCGCCAGCAAGCGCGAGCAGCGGCGGATCGGTTTTCTGGCAGTCGTTTTGCGCGCGCGGGCAGCGCGAGCGGAACGAACAGCCGAGCGGCAGGTCGATGGGGCTCGGCGGCTCGCCGTCGAGCAGGTAGCGGGGACGCGGGAAACGGTTGTGCTCCAGCGTCGGCATGGCGCTCAGGAGCGCCCGCGTATAGGGGTGGTGCGGGTGTTCGAAGAGGGTCGTATTGTCAGCCAATTCCACGATGCGCCCGAGATACATGACGGCGATACGGTGGCACATCCGGCGTACGAGCGCGAGGTCGTGCGAGATGAACACATAGGAAAATCCGTGGCTCGCCTGGAGCCGGTTGAAGAGGTCGAGAAGCTCGGCCTGCTCCACCTGGTCGAGCGCCGAGAGCGTCTCGTCGAGGATGAGGAGGCGCGGCTTCAAGACCAGCGCGCGGGCGATGTTGATGCGCTGGCGCTGGCCGGCGCTGAGGCCGACCGGCAGCCGCTCGGCAAGCTCGAGGTCGAGCCCCACCTCGGCCATCGCCTCCTGTGCCCGCCGCGCCGCCTCCACCCGGCCGACGCCGTGGATCAGCAGCGGCTCCTCGATCATGCGCTGGAGCGGCATGCCCGATGGCAGCGAGCCATAGGGGTCCTGCAACAGGAGCTGGAAGGAGCGCCGCATCTCCGTCAGCGAGCGGGCGGAGAGATGCGAAAGGTCCTTGCCCAGGAAGGCGATGCGGCCGCTGTCCGGCTGTTCCAGCCAGGCGAGAAGCCGCGTCAGGGTGGATTTGCCGCAGCCGCTTTCGCCGACGATGCCAAAGTTCTCGCCGGCCTTCACGGTGAAGGAGACGTCGCGCACCGCCTTCACCTCGTTATAGGCGTTGAACGAGCCGCGCCGGCGCACGAGATAGGTGCGCATGACGTTGTCGACCGTCAGCACCGCCTCGCCCTGCCGCGCGGCCGGCGCCGCCACATCCTTCCAGATCGGCGGAATGCGCGAGATGAGGGTGCGCGTGTAGGATTGCCGGGGGCTCGCGGCCAGCTCCGCCGTGCGCCCCTCCTCGACGATGCGGCCGCGCTGCATGACCAGCGTGCGCTCGGCGATCTGCGCCACGACAGGCAGCGAAGAGGAGATGAAGAGGAAGGCGGTGTCGAGGTTTTGCCGCAGGCCGTCGATCAGGCGGATGATCTGCGCGGCGACGGTCACGTCGAGCGGCTGGGTGATGTTGTCGGCGATGACGAGCGCGGGATCGGAGATCAGCGCATCGACGATCATGACGCGCTGCATCATGCCGCCGGAGAACTGGAACGGCGCTTCGTGGAACCGCGCCCCCGGCGAGGGGATGCGCACGCGGCCGAAGAGGTCGAGCACCTTTTCGCGCGCCTCCGCCCGGCCGGTCCCGGGCCGCACGGAACGCAGCTTTTCGACGATCTGCTGGCCGATCGGCAGGCGCGGATCGAGCGAGCCCATCGGATTGGCGCCGATGAAGCCGATGCGGTTGCCGCGGATGGCCGAAAGGCTGCGCGGCGGAAGGGCGAGGATATCCTTGCCCTCGAAGACGACCGTGCCGGCGGCAATCTCCAGCGGAGGGGCGACCGCCCGCACCAGCGCCCGGGCGAGCACCGACTTGCCGGAGCCCGCCTCGCCAACGAGGCCGAGCACCTCGCCCGGGTCCAGCGAAAAGCTGACATCGTCGACGATGCGCCGGTTGCGGCCTTCGCGCTGGAGATCGACGCTGAGATGGGAGACGGCGAGAATGGAGTCGGTCATCAGGCCTCTCCTCGCAGAACCGCGTTGCGGGCACGCTCCAGGGCGGAGCCCATCAGGTTGAGGCAGGTGAGCGAGACCAGCATGAAGAGCCCCGGCATGGTGGCGATCCACCAGGCGTTCAGCAGGTATTTTCGCGCGTCGGCGATGACATTGCCGAAGGTCGGCGTCGGCGGCTGCACGCCGAGGCCGAGGAAGCCGAGGATGGATTCGAAGATCATCATGCGGGCGATATCGAGCACCGCGACGAAGGCGATCGGCGGCAGCACGACGGGCGCGACGAAGAGCAGCATGATCCTGAGATCCGAGGCGCCGAGCACCCGTTCGCCGAGCACGTAGCCGCGGTTGCGCTCGCCGAGCGCCACTGAGCGGGCGACGCGGGCATAGAGCGGCCAGCCGGAAAGGCCGAGCACGAGGATGATCGCCGGCACCGTAGGGCGGGAGACGCCCAAAATGGTGATGGCGAGGATGATCATGGGGATCGAGAGCTGCGCATCGGTGAGGCGCATGATGATCGCATCCGCCCAGCCGCCGCGAAAGCCGGCGTAAAGGCCGAGGCTGCACCCGACGACGAACATCAGGACAACGGTGGTGACGCCGATGAGCAGCGAGTAACGCAGGCCGACGAGACAGCGCATCAGCACGTCGCGGCCGAGCTGGTCCGTGCCGAGCACATAGGGCCATTGCCAGCCCTCTGCCGGGAACGGCGGCAGCAGCTTGGAACCATACGCGATTTTCACCGGATCGATCGGGCTCACCAGCGGCAGCAGGATGGCAAGGCCAATCAGCAGGCCGAAGCCGATAAGGCCGATGCGGAAATCCGTGCGCGCGGCGGCGATCTGCAGCATGCGGCGGGTGGGTGTGGCGCCGCGTTTGGCGACGGGACGCGGGGCAGCGCTTTGCTGGACGATATCGGTCACGTCAGTACTCCAGCCTCGGATCGATGGTCATGGCGATGAGGTCGACCAGGATGTTGATGACCACGAACATCACGGAAATGAAAATCGCGATGCCCTGGATCAGCGGAAAATCGCGTTGCAGCACGGCGTTGATCGTCAGGAGGCCGAGGCCCGGATAATCGAAGATGAATTCGATGACGAGCACGCCGCCGAGCAGCATGCCGAGCTGCACGCCGATGAGGTTGATGAGGGGAATGGCGGAATTGCCGAGCGCGTGCGAAAAGATCGTGCGGCTGCGGGAAAGGCCGCGGATCGGCGCGAGCTGGATGAAATCCTCCCGCATCACCTGCGCCACCGAGACGGTGAGCGTGCGCAGGATGAAGGGCACGATCTCCACCGCCAGCACGATGGCCGGCAGGATCGTGTAGCTGAAGCCGCGATAACCGATGGCCGGCAGCAGCTTCAGTTTGACCGAGAGGAACAGCGTCAGCACGATGCCGAGCCAGAAATTCGGCGTCGACACGCAGAGCGAGCCGAGCACCAGCGCCAGCTTGTCCGGCCAGCGTCCGGGATAGAGCCCGCCCGCTGTGCCGAGCGGCACGGCGACCAGCAGCGCGATGGCGAGCGCGACCGCCGCCAATTGGAGCGTCATCGGCAGGGTGGCGAGGATGAGGTCCAGCACCGTGGCGCGCTCTTCGCGCGTCGCATCGTCGAAGGATGCGCCGCCAAGGCTCGCCCCGCTCTTCGGCCGCACGAAGGACGTGCCGAGATCGCCGGTGACGAGGTCGCCGAGATAGGAGACGAACTGCACCGGTATCGGCCGGTCGAGGCCGAGTTCCTTGGCCTTCATGGCCACCACCTCGTCGGGCGCCATGCCGCCGACGATGAGGCGCGCCGGATCGCCCGGCACCACGCGCAGCAGCGTGAAGATGATGAAGGTAACGAGCAGGATGATGAGGCTCCCCTGCAGGAGCCGTCTCAACAGGAACGACAGGACGAACATGCGTCTCCCCTTGCGCCGATCGGGATGGAGCGGCCGCCAAATATTGGCGGCCGCCGCGTGCCATCAGGCGAGGCTGGCCTTGTTGGCGTCCATCATACCATTCGGATAGAAGTACATGCCCTCCACCCCCTCGCGCATGGCGTGGATGAAGACGGAGGTGAACAGCGAGAGCGCTGGCACCTTGTCCGCCAGCATCGGCATCACCTCAGTCTGGATCACCGCCTTGCGCGCGGCCGGATCGAGCGTATTGCGCTCCTTGTCGAGCACCGCATCCAGATCCTTGTCCTCGATGCCGGTAATGCGCTTCGAGGAGGAATGGAAATGGGTGCGCAGCACGAGGTCCGGCTCGGGAGAGCCTGTCGACCAACCGCAGTCGATCATGTGGCCCGGCCCGCCGCCCGGCCGGTCGTAGAGCCGCTCGTTCCAGGCGGCGACCTCCATGACGTTCAGCTTTACCGGAAAGCCCTGTTCCTGAAGCATGGCGGTGATGACCTCGCCATATTCCTTGGTCTTCGGGTAGAAGCCGACCGAGGTGATGTATTCGAGTTCCGGCAGGCCCTCGCCTTTCGGGAAGCCGGCCTCGGCCAGCAGCCGCTGGCACTCTTCCGGATTGTATTCCGGATAGTTCGGCGTATCGACGTAACCGAACTTCACCGGCGAGATCCAGGCCTTGGAGGCATGGCCGGAGACGCCCAAAATGTCGAGCAGCACGGCGCGGTCGATGGCATGGGCGGCGGCCTTGCGCAGGCGCGGATCGTTGAAGGGCGGCTTGGAGCAGCGGAACCAGAGACATTTGTTCTCGACCGAGACCGCCTTGTTCAGCTTGAAACCACCGGTGTCCTCGATGGTCTGGACCTGTTCGGCCTCCAGGCGCTCGATGAGGTCGGCCTCGCCGTTGAGCAATGCCAGCGTGCGGGTGGTCGCATCGCCGACGAAGCTGAAATTGATGCCCGGCAGGGTCGGCTTGCCGAGATAGAAGCCGTCGAAGGCTTCGAGCACCGTCGTGTTGCCCTCCTGGCGCGCGAACTTGAAGGCACCGGTGCCGTTCGGCCGGGCGGACAGCGTTTTCGGATCAGCGACGTCCTTGGCCGACAGGATCGGCAGGAAGGCCGACAGGAACCAGAAGAGGCTTGCCGGATAACCGCCCTTCTCCGTCTTGATACGAGCGACATGATCGCTCACCACCTCGACCTCGCAGGGACCGGGATACCAGGCCGCGGGACGATCCGGCTGGCTGGCATATTCGAAGGTCGCCTTCACGTCCTCGGCGGTGAAGGGTTTGCCGTCATGGAAAGTCACGCCCTCGCGCAGCGTGAATTCCAGCGTGTGCTCGTCGACGAGCTTCATGTCGGTCGCCAGCTCCATCACCAGCTCGTCCGGATTGTCCGGCCGCATCGGCGCGCGGGTGAGGTAGCCGAAGACGAAACTCTCCAGGTTGATCTGGGCAAGCGTCGTGTGGGAGGACGGGTCCCAGTTGCCGGTGAGGTTTTCCGCCGACATGAAATTGAGGACCTTGCCCTCGGCGGCATGCGCCGGGTCGACGAAAAAGGCAGTGTTGAGGACCGGCAGGCCGATGGCAAGGCCAGCGAGCGCCGAGCTTCTTAGGAATGCTCTCCTGTTGAATTCCATGACGATATCTCCGCAGTTGGATTGCTGGCCGTTCCCCGCCCCGCTTTGTCGCCAGCAACGACAAGCGGAGGTATTTTATTATGGAAAAGGTGGTCTTCGGCCTGCTGGCAGAACGCCATGACAAGCGCATCGGCATGCCGCCGGCCGACGACCTGCAGGCCGACCGGCAGGCCGTTTACCGTCAGGCCCGCCGGCAGCGAGGCCGCCGGGTTGCCCGAGAGGTTGAAGGGATAGGTAAAGGGCGTCCAGCCCGTCCAGGCGAGCACCTCGGAGGGGGACGAAAATCCTTCCGGCGCCTCGCGGTCGGCGGCAAACGGCTCGACCGGCACGGTGGGCAGGAGCAGGAGGTCGATGTCCTCGAAAAGCGCATGCACGCTGCCGGCAAAGTCGGCGCGGGCCTTGGCCGCCGAGAGATAGTCGGCGAGATCATAGCGGGCGGAGGCCTCGACGAGGCCGCGGAAACCGCTGCCGAATGCCGAGAGGTCCGCCTCGGCGCCATAGGCAACGCCGCGGCCGGCGACCCACAGCGTCTCGAAAATGCGGATCGGGTCCTGCCAGTCGAGCAAAACGGGGCGGATATCGAGGTCGAGCGCGCCAGAGAGCGTCGCCACCGCCTCCCTGATGACGCGGTCCACCTCGGGCACAACGGCAAAGCCGAACAGGCTCGGCGCAAAACCCACACGCAGCGTGCGGATCGGGCGTGGATCGGTGTAGTCGGTGCCGTCATCCGGCAGGGCCTGATGGTCGCGCGGATCCGGACCCTTGGCGATGTTGAACAGCAACGCGCTGTCCTTGGCCGAAACGCTCATCGGGCCGGCATGGGAGAGCATTTCCGTCGCGCTCCACGGCCAGGTCGGCACGCGTCCCAGCGAGCCCTTCATGGCAAAAACGCCACAGAAGGCCGCCGGGATGCGCACGGAACCGCCGCCGTCCGATCCCAAGGTGAAAGGCACCATGCGGGCGGCGAGCGCGGCGCCAGACCCCGAAGAGGAGCCGCCGCTCGTCAGTTCGGGGTTCCAGGGATTGCGGGTCGGCCCGTAGAATTCGGAATGGCCCGAACCGGACCAGCCCATCTCCGTCGTCGTCGTCTTGCCGATCATGATCGATCCGGCGTCGATCATGCGCTGGACGATCGGCGCCGTCGCCTTGGGAGCGAATCTTTTGTAGGCGGCCGAACCGCGCTGGCAGAGCCGGTCCGCCACGAAGAAGAGGTCTTTCACCCCCATGGGAATGCCATGCAGCGGACCGCGCAGATGGCCTTGCGCCGCTTCGCGGTCGCAGGCCCGCGCTTCCTCCAGCGCCTCCTCCTCGAAGACCTGGCTGAAGGCGTTGACGACAGGGTTCAGCCGCCGGATGCGCGCCAGGCATTCCCGCACCAGCGCCTCGGATGTGAGGCTGCTAGAAGCAATTGCCGACCTGAGCGCAAGAACCGAAAAATCCACGACCTTCATCTCCCGTCATGTGGATTTATGTTGGTTTTGTGGAAATTGTCAATACACACAAAATCAACAAATCACATATTGAGAAGCATGAAGAACCGTAGGACGGTCGTGCATGAGAACCGCTCTCCCAGCACCGTTGGTTGTCGCCTGCCAATGCCCGAGGGGCCAATACCGAGACCCGTCAATGGGTCACATACATGCCCAGCAAGGAGGCAAGCACCAAGCCGCGCTTGTCATTTCTGGACCAAAACAACGAGAACGGCGAAGCAAGTCGCTTCGGCGTAAAAAATAGGGAAAAGAAAGAGATACAACGTTCCTACAGCTTAGGAATCGCAACGTGGAGGATGCTTCCGCTCCCGAGCGTCATACCGGATGAATGGACCACTTCTCGAACCTATGCAACCCGCCCGATTCGCCGTCGTGAATGCGAATCTCACAGCTCCTTCGACCTGTCGACGAGTTCGGCCTGCTGGATGGCCGGCACGGTGCTCGTGCCGTTCTGGTCGAAGGCCATCAGGAAAAATCCCGCTGGGCGAGACGCGCGTTTAACCATTCGATGTTCTCCTCCGGCTCCTCGAACGGCAGGCTGAGATCGAAGAAGCGCACATTCGCCCGATAAGAGACGCTGCTCTAGTCGATCATGACCTCGGTGAAGACCGTATCTATGGTGAGGTCGTCGTCGACGAGGGTGCCGAGGTTTTCAGCGCCCGGAAACGTGCCGGTCGCGCAATGGCCGATCCGGTAGCTTTCCGCATTGCGCGCCGACCAGGCGAAGGACACCTCGCCGTAGGGCCGGTCGATCGTGCGGTACATGCGGAAGAACTCGATGCTGGTCACCGACTCCACCACGGTCAGCGTCGCCTCCCGCGTCCAGGTCATCGGCTGGGGCGTCTGCCAGGTGCCGCTGAGGCGGTAGAAGCCGTTGCCGCACCTCCTCCGGCATCGAGCCGCGCAGCGGCACGTCCGTCGCCGGCTTGGAGATCTTTTGCAGGATGATGCGACCCTCGGTAAGCGTTCCCTTGAAGGCCCATCGGCCGCCAAGCTCCCAGGAGAGATGCGCCCGCTCGCCGAGCGCCGCTGCCTTCGGCGTCATGGTCAGGTCCATCACCGGCATCACCACGGTGATGTCGATCGAATCCTCCTTGACCAGCTTGCCGTCCTTGTAGAGCGAGAGGGTATAGACCATGAGGTCCTCGTAGGGCATCGCGGCCAGCGAGCCCTCGGGCAGGCTGAGGCTCGCATCCCCCCCGTCGCTCGTCAGCGTATGGGTGGTGCCGTATTCGACATAGGACAGCTCGATCCGGTCGCAGCCGAGCACCGACCAGCTCAGCCGGCTCTCCTCGCCGCAAAACAGCGAGGGTGGCTCGGCCATGAAGCTGCGGATCTGCGGCTCGGGGATCTGGCGGTAGAGCGTCAGCGTCTCGTAGCCGGGATCCCAGCCGTCGATGCCTTCATAGAGCACGTAGACCTGCGTGGCGAAGGGCGGCAGGCTGGTGTTGAAGTCGGAAATGTGCAGCATCAGCGCGCCGCCCTTGCCGATCAGCTCCCGGTGGTCGGGTTTCGGCCGTATCGCACTGACGAGGCTGTCGGCGTCGGGGCCGGAAACCGTCCAGCCGTGTTTCGCATCGCTCGCCGGCACCACCTCGATATCTTCGACCAGCGCCACCGCCGTCAGGGCCGTCGTGCCGGTGAACGTCTCCTCCTCGCCGGGTTCGACCCAGACGGCGGGGAAGACCAGCGTGAAGCCCGGCGCGCTGTCCGCCGCCCGCGCCGAAAGCAGCGGCTTGTCCTTGTCCCGGTTGCGAATGGTGACGGTGAGCTCGTTGGGGATGAGATAGTCGCGGCCGACCGAGGTGAGCACCGTGCCCGGCGAAATGGCGAAGGAGAGCGCGTTCGAGAGCTGCCGCTTCGGATCGGGCGACCGGCTTGTCGGCGAGGATCACGTAGCCGTCGACCGTTTTCGAAGCGACGGCACTGGCGCCGCTCCGGAAATCCTTGAACACGGCCTGCATATGTTTCAGGCCGAGGGTCTTCTGAGCCGCTACGGCGGCGATGCCTATCGGGCCTCCTCATCCCGGCTTCCGACAGGCGTCAACCAATTCGGAACCCTTGACGTC
Source organism: Shinella sp. SUS2 (assembly GCF_001262505.1). Classification (GTDB taxonomy): domain Bacteria; phylum Pseudomonadota; class Alphaproteobacteria; order Rhizobiales; family Rhizobiaceae; genus Shinella. The sequence continues at coordinate 30,575 of NZ_KQ410744.1, read as the reverse complement.
TGCTCCATGGGTGCCCAGCAGGCCGCGTTGCGCGAGATTGCGCATCAGATGGGACGCAGCGAAGGTCCAGGGCGCGCATTCGTCGGAAAGCATCACCCGATTGACCAGGGAGCCGAGCCGGTCGTTGGAAATGGTGACCGTATCGCCGATCTTGTGGGTAAACCCTTGACCGGCCACGTCGCGGTCCTCGACGGGTGCAAACAATGTGCCGAGAAAGAGCATGAAGCCATCCGGATATTGATGGTGAGCGCCAATCGTCTGGGCAACGAGATCGAGCGGATCCCGGCTGATCTCGTGCATGGAACTGCGTCCGGTCAGTACGTAACCGTCCTCACCCTCGACCCGCAGATGAAGAACGGCATTGCGCACGTCCTCGATGGAGTAGGTTTCATCGAAAAGACGGATGAACGGTCCGATGGAGCAGGAGGCGTTGTTGTCCTTGGCCTTGCCGAGAAGCAGCGCGGAGCGGCCTTCGACATCGCGCAGGTTGACGTCGTTGCCGAGCGTGGCACCCCGCACCCGGCCCCGGCTGTCGACGGCGAGCACGACCTCCGGCTCCGGGTTGTTCCACGACGATATCGGATGCAGCCCGACCTCCGCACCATGGCCGACCGACGACAGCACCTGTGCCTTGGTGAAGACCTCGGCATCCGGGCCGATGCCCACCTCAAGATATTGCGACCAGAGCCCTTCCTCGACGAGGGCCGCCTTGACTTTCATCGCCTGGTTCGAGCCCGCCTTGAGATCCCGAAGGCTGGCACCGACCAGGGCCGCCACCCGATCTCGGATCGCTGCCGCACGCGCAGGATCCCCGGCAGCCCGTTCCTCGATCACCCGCTCGATCATGGAGCGGGCGAAGGTCACGCAGCAGGCCTTGACCGCTTGCAGGTCGCAGGGCGCGAGAAGTCGTGCCGCATCCTTTTGCCCGGATGCGGCGAGGACCTCTTCCAGGCGGCCGATCCGGGAGCCGGTCTCAGCCCGCACGAAGCCGACGGGGTCGTCCAATTCGAGCAGGTCCCGCATGGTCGGTGCGGTGCTGGAGGTGATGTCGACCAACACTCCCTCCCGCAGCACGACAAGGGAGGGGCCGGCCACGGCGGGAAGCCACACGCGGCCGACGAAGGTGCCTTGCAGATCGAGTTCCATATCGTCACCCGTCAATAATCGACGACCCGACCGTCGTTCGGATCGGCCCAGCGCGTGTTCGGCACGACGGAGAACCAGCCCTCGCGCGAGGGATCGCGATCATAGGGGTAGCCGCCCAGCGTCTTGTAGAGGTCGGCATACTTGCCGAGCTTGTCGCGGTCGATCTCCACGCCGAGCCCCGGCGCCGACGGCACCTTGATCGCGCCGTTCTCATAGCGCATCGGCCCACCGACGATGATGTCGTCCACAAGCTGATGATAATGCGCATCCGCATGGAAGACGAGGTTCGGCACGACCGCGCCGAGATGCAGCATGGTGGCAAGCTGGATACCGAGTTCGCCCGAAGAATGCACGGCGATACCGAGCTGGAAGGTTTCGCAGACGCCCGCGGCCTTCACACAGGGCCGGATGCCACCCCAGAAGGTCGTGTCGAGCAGGATGACATCGACCGCCGGGTTGAGGATGTTGGCGGCGAGCTGCTCGAAATTGACGACGACCGTGTTGGTGGCAAGCGGCATCGTCGTGTTTTCGCGCACGCGGCGCATGCCGTTAAGGCCCCAGGTCGGATCCTCGTAGTAGTCGTTGTTGAGATCCTCGATACCCTTGCCGAAGCGGATCGCCTCCTCCACGCTGAAGGCGGCATTGGGATCGTAGCGCACGCTGTCCGGCCCAAGCGCCTTTGCCCAGGCGCGATAAACCTCCAGCTCGTAGCCAGGTGGGAAGACGCCGCTCTTCAATTTGTGCGAGGTGAAGCCACATTTTTCCTTGAGAGCCAGCGTCTGCTCGATGAGCTGGTCGGCAGTGCGTGTCTCGCCCTCACCGGTCTCCTTGTTGGGCAGGCGGAAGAACATGTAGCTGGCGAAAGGCACCCTCTCGCGCATCTTGCCGCCGAGCAGGTCATAGACCGGCACACCAAGGAATTTGCCCATGATGTCGAGACAGGCGAATTCGATGGCCGCATGCATCTGCGTGCGGTTGTTGTAGAGGCTGGCGGTCGGATTGCAGATCATGAAGCGGAGATTTTCCAGCTCGAACGGATCATGCCCGACGAGATAGGATTTGAGTGCCCGAAAGGCCGCCTCCGCGCTCTCCCCACCCCCGCCCATCTCGCCGAGGCCGACGATGCCCACATCGGTCTCCACCTCGACGATGGTGCGCACAAAGCGCCCCCAATGCGCCCCGTTGGAATGGCGCAGCGGCGCTTCCAGCGGAACAGTGACGGTCGTGGCGCGGATATCGGTGATTTTCGGTCGCTTCATGGAAGGCTCCAATGCGGTCTGTCTGTTGCAAATGGCCGGGCCAAACGCCCGGCTAGCTGATCATCCGGGTCATCTCGTCCACGCTGATATCCCTGGCCGGCAGGTCGGCGATCTTCTCGCCCCGCGCCATCGCGACGATGCGGTCGGAAATCGGGTGGATGTGATGCAGGTTATGGCTGATGAAGATCGAGGTTACGCCGAGGCCCTTCAGTTCCACGACATGGTCCAGCACCTTGTTGGTCTCCTTGACCGAAAGGTGGTTGGTCGGCTCGTCAAGGATCAGCACCTTCGAACGGAAATGCATGGCGCGCGCGATCGCTACCCCCTGGCGCTGGCCGCCTGACAGCGCCTTCACCGGCGTGTCGGCACCGCGCAGATGCAGGCCGACGCCGCGCAGGCCCTCCATGGCTTCCCGCGCCATCTTCTCCCGGTCGACGATGCCGAAGCCGGGCCGCCCGAACTTTAGTGGTTCGCGACCGATGAAAAAGTTCTGCGCGATCGACATTTCCGGCACCATGGCGGTGTACTGGTAGATGGTCTCGATGCCGAGCCCCATCGCCACCTCAGGGCCGGTGATGGAGACGCTGCGGCCTTCGATGAGGATGTCCCCCTTGTCCTGCGTATGCACGCCGGACAGGATCTTGATCAGCGTGGACTTGCCGGCGCCGTTGTCGCCGACGAGGCCGATCACCTCGCCGCGCGCGGCATGGAAATCGACATTCTTCAGGGCATGCACGGCGCCGTACCATTTTTGCAGGCCAACGCATTTAATGATCGGCTCTTCGGCCGGATTGACGGCAGTGCTCATGGCCTTACCCCTTCATGCCTTCGGCCTTCAGCCGGGTCTGCGTGTTGAGGACGACCGCCACCACGATCATGGCGCCGACGGCGAACATGAACCAATTGGCATTGACGCCGCTGAGGATGAGAATGTTCTCGATCATGGCGATGAGCAGCGTGCCAACGACCGCGCCGAGGATGGAGCCGACCCCACCGGTCAGCGCCACACCGCCAATGACGGCCGCGGCGATCGCCTGCATTTCAAGACCGGTGCCGAGGTTCGGCACGATCACCTTGACGCGAAAACTCTGGATGATGCCGGCAAGGCCGGCGAGCGTGGCGCAGAGCATGAAGCAGACCATCTTCACCCGCTCGGTCTTGATGCCCATGTCGCGCGCCGCCTGCGGATGGCCGCCGGTCGCAAAGATCCAGTGGCCGAAATCCATGCGGCGCAGCACGAAGCCGAGAACGAGCGCAATGGCGATCATGTAGAGCAGCGAGACGCGTGGCGTGACAAGCCCGAGGTCGAGCCGCCCGACAAGCCAGGACACGTCGAGTTCGCGCGGGAACACCGGCGGGAAACCGCCAGCCAGCACGATGGCAAGACTGCGGGCCATGAACAGCATGCCGAGCGTCGCGATGAAGGAGGGAATCTTGAGCTTTAGCGTGATCAGGCCGTTGGCAAGGCCGATCAACGCCGCCAGCGCAAGGCCGATCAGGATGGCCGCCGCCGTCGGCCAACCGGCCTGCATCAGGAGCACCGTCACCATCGGCGACAGGCCGAAGACCGAGCCGACGGAGAGGTCGAACTCCCCGGCAATGATCAGGATCGTGATGCCCATCGCGACAATCGCCAGCTCGGGGATCGGCTGCAAGTAGACGGTCATGTTGCCGGTCGTGAGAAACCGGTCGTTGATGATGCTGAAGGTCACGAACAGGGCGAGGAAAATCAGCAGCGCTGCCATTTCCGGCCGCGCCATCAGGCTGCGGATATTGGGTTTCATCGTGTCAGGCCTTTGAAGGGCCCTCCCGCGCCTTGGCGGAAGGGCTGGGAAACGGCGGGCTTAGCGGACACCCATCGACATGAACTTTTCGACCTGCTCCAGATCCTTCGGCTCGACCACCGCCTTGCCCGTATTGACGTCGAACGCGCTGAGACCGAACTTCTTCATCATTGCGAGCTGGAGTATCGGCAGGTAACCCTGGTAGTAAGGTTGCTGGTCGATGGTGATGTCGACATAGCCCTTCTTCATCTCATCAAGCACGACGGGCACCAGATCGAAGGTCGCCATGTGCAGCTGGCCAGGCTTGATGCCGAGATCACGCAGGCATTCGCCGGCGCCCGCGCCCCAGAAGCCGGCATCGACATAGGCATTGGTCTCCGGCTTGCCCTGCACATACTGGCAGATGCGCGAGGCGGTGACCGAGATGTCGTTGGAGCTGTCGATCACCTCATAGCTGATCTGCCGGTTCGGCTCGGCGGCCTTGGCCTCGTCCAGGAATTTCTTGGCGCCGCCGATACGTGCTTCCGCCCAGCTTTCACCGGGCCGCGACAGGCCGAGCAGCGCGTGGATGGGCTGGTCTGCCGGTATCTTCGCGTGGAGCCCCTTCATCAGCACGTAGCCCGCCTCGAAAAGATCCTGCCCCACGAAAGCGTTGCGTGCATTGCCGGCGGCGCCCTGGCTGTCATCGACATTGGCCGTGATGACGGGAGTCCCCTTGTCGACCGCCTTCTTGATCGTCTCGTCGTAGAGGTCGTCGTTGACGATCACGGTGACGATGCCGTCGACACCCTGTTCGACGACGGTGTCGAGGTTCTGCAGGTGTTTTTGCAGGTCGCCGTTCGGCGTGGTGAAGATGAGCTGGCAATCCGCCTCGAACTGCACACAGGCATCGTCCATGCCCTTCTTGATCGATTGCCAGAAACTGTTGTCGATACCGGTCTGTGTCAGATAGACGAACTTCGGCTTCTCTTGGGCCACAGCAGAGCCCGCCACTATGCACGCCACGCCCAAGGCCAGTGCGGCCAGAGATTTCTTCACCATTTCAATTCCCTCCCAGGATTTCCTCACGAAGCGCTCTCAGGGTGATGCCCGCTGCGGAGCGCGTGGCGCGGCGGGCCGTTCCGTAAGCTGATCGCGTGCTACTTCGCCTCCCCCAGCACGCGGAGGATTTCGTAGCAGGCGCCGAAAGGGTGATAGTCGGTCTTGCCCGGCGGGCTTTTGATGTCGCTCTGCTTTTCGCCTTCGGGCGAAAGGATGCGGAACCAGCAGCCGTAATCGTGATCGACGAGGTGCCGCCAGCTGTAGCGCCAGAGGCGTTCGTAATCCTGCCAGTAGCGCTCCGCGCCGGTGCGCGCGGCAAGGCCCGCGGCAGCGGCCACCGTCTCACAATGGACCCAGTGGTACTTGTCGAGATCGTAGAGCATGCTATCCGGGCCGTAGCTGTAGTGCAGGCCACCGAATTCGAGATCGGCGCTTTTGGCCAGCGCCGTCTCGTAGAGCAGGACGGCCTTGGGCAGGATCCAGTCCCGCGGGCGATACCGTTCGAGGATCAGGAGCAGCTTGGTCCATTCCGTCATATGGCCGGGCAGGTAGCCGTAGGGACGGAACAGGTGCTTGGGATCGTCCTTGTTGTAGTCCCAGTCGATCGACCAGTCCTGGCGATAGTGCTCCCAGACGACACCCTGCGCACCTGCGGCAAGCTCGACGCAGATGCGACGGGCGAGCGTCTCGGCACGGTCGAGATAGCGGGTCTCGCCCGTCGCCTCGTAGGCCGCCAGCATGGCCTCGGTCATGTGCATGTTGGCATTCTGGCCGCGATAGGGCGAAACCCTCCGCCAATCGCGGCCGATCTCGTCCCTGTAGAGTTCGCGGTCCGCTTCCCAGAAGCGGCGTTCGAGAAGATCCCAGGTCTGCGAGACCTTCTCCGCCATGCCTGCAACGCCCGCTTTCGCCGCCGCCGCATAGGCAAGCAGCACAAAGGCGTGGCCATAACAATGTTTGGTCGTGTCGACGGCCTCGCGGCCATGCATCAACCAGAAATAGCCGCCGTGGTCGGGGTCGCGATGCACCTCGTCGAGATATTTGATGCCATGAGCGGCAGCCTCGGCGAAATCCGGCCGCTGGAAGAGCACGGCGGCCGTCGCATAGTTGAAGATGAAGCGCGTGGTGGAGACGAGGTGCTGCGTCTTGCGATCGGTGATGAAACCGTCGTCGCGATATTCGTTGTAGTAGCCGCCGTCCTCCCTGTTCAGGCAGATCGGATGGTAGAAATCCATGATCTCGCGCATATGGGCGAGGAGGAATGTCTTCGAGCGGAAATCGGGAAACGGTTTCATGGGCGGGCCTCCGATCAATCTGGAATGATGATGCCGAGCTTGGAGAGCACCCCGCCGTCGATCTTGACATCGGCGCCGGTGATGAAGCGTGCCTTGTCGCTGGCAAGGAAGGCGACGAGATCGGCGACCTCGGCCGGTTTTCCAACACGGCCGAGCGGGTGGCCCCGCCCCCAGGCGTCGAGCGTCGCCTCGGCCGTGCCGTCGCCTTTCCAGATGTCCGCCGCCCAGCGCAGCATCGGCGTGTCGATCGAGGCGGGGCAAACGGCGTTCACCGTGATGTTGTCAGGGGCATGGTCGAGCGCCATGGCGCGCACCAGCGCGTTGATGGCACCCTTGCTCGCCGTATAGGCGGCGACACCCGCCTGCGAGGCGTAGGCCTGCACCGAGGAGATGACGACGATCGCCCCACCGCCGCGCTTCTGCATTTCGGGAATGGCGAACTTCGCAGCAAGGAAGATACCCTTGAGGTTGATGTCGAGCACGTCATCCCAAACGTCCTCGGGCGTATCGACCACCGTGCCGTAGCGCTGGATGCCGGCACAGCAGGCAAGCACGTCGACGCCGCCGTGACGCGCGACCGCGGTCGCGATCGCTGCCGCCATGGCATCCTTGCTGCGCACATCGCCGACGAAACCCGCGGCCCTGTCGCCGATCGCCGCCACGGCCTCGTTGACCGAGGCCTTGTCGTTCGCGACGATCAACACCCTGCCGCCGCCTGCCGCGAAACGATGCGCGCATGCGAGCCCCATGCCGAGGCTACCACCGGTCACGACGATGCTCTTGCCGTCAAATTCACTCATCATGCTTTCTCCGCAACGGACGGGTTTTGGGCAGGCGCCCCGAATTTCGGCTCGGCGAGGCCGCGGCCGACACCCTCGACGGCGAAAAGCCCACCTTCCAGCGGATGCGCCTCGAGATAGTCGGCCGACATGGTAAAACGCGCCGAGGTGACATAGAGGGTGGATAGGTCCGGACCACCGAAGGTGCAGCTCGTCGGCCAGCCTGCGGGCAGTTCCACGAGACCGACGAGGCCGCCTTGCCCGTCGAAACCGGCGACCGCCGCACCGCCTGCAACGCGGCAGTTCCACAGCCGGTCCTCGGCATCCAGGCAGGCCCCATCCGGAAAACCGCGCGAAAATCCGGCTGCAAGGGTTCGCCGGTTGGTGAGGGTCCCCGTCGCGACGTCACAATTGAAGAGGTAGATCTCGTTCGCCAACGTATCGGCGAAGAAGAAGCGGCTATCCTGTGTCCACGCCATCGTGTTGGTGATGCCGTATTCGTTCGGTGTCAGCCGCACGACATGGCCGCCGACATCGATGCGGTAAATAGCACCGGCATTGCGGTCCATATTCTTGAGCGAACCGTCGGGGTGGAGGTTGCTCTGCATGGTCGACACCCAGAAGGCGCCGTCCGGCGCGACACGCCCCTCGTTGAGGCGGTTGTCCGGCAGATCCGGCTCGGGCACCGCGAACTTTTCGAAAGCACCACCGGGCTGCCAAAGGCAAACCGAGCGGCGAAGGCCGACGATGAAACCGCCATCCGCCCGCATACCGATGGAGGTCACGAAATCGGGTGTCGGCCAGATATCATGGCGGCCGCTTGCCGGTTCGAGCCGATGGATGCGCCGGCCAACGATATCGACCCAATACAGGGCGCTCTCCTCGCCCGACCAGATGATGCTCTCGCCGACGATATCTTTTGCATCGAGAAGCAGGCAAGCCGAGGTCTTCATGGCAGCACCACCGATTTGATCGACGATGGATCATCGCTCGCCTTGGCCAGCGCCGCCGCGGTCTCCTCGAGGCCGAAACGGTCCGTGATGACGGATTTCAGATCCACGAGGCCGCTTGAAGCAAGGGCGATTGCTCTCGGATACATGCCGGCATAGCGGAAGACGCCATGGATCGAGAGCTCCCGCTCCATGGCAGGCCAGAAATCCACCGAGGCGACGCCCGTTGGATTGATGCCGACCAATGCAAGCCCGCCGCGTGGACGGATGCGCGGCAAGGCGCGCGTCACCGCCGACGGCGCCCCACTGCATTCGATCACGGCATCGACTTCGGCGATCATCTCATAGGCCGGATCGGCAGCCGCATCATGTGCGGTAAAGCGCGGGAAACGCGAGACAAGGCCGATGCGCGCCGGATTGATATCGGAAAGGACGATGCGCGTCGCTCCGCGCGCGGCCGCCGCCTGTCCCGCCAGCAGGCCGATCGGCCCGGCGCCGATGATCAGGACCGAGCTGCCCGGCTTGAGATCAAGCCGCTCCGTCGCCCATAGCCCGACCGCCAGCGGCTCGATCAGCGCCGCCTCCTCGAAAGACAGACTGTCGGGAATGGCAAAGGTGAAATCGGCCGGATTGACGACCCGCCGCGCAAAGGCACCGTGATAGGGTGGCGTCGCCATGAAGACCACGTCGCGGCAGAGATTGTAGGCGCCGGACCAGCACTGTTCGCAATGGCCGCACGGCCGTTGCGGCTCGAGCGTCACGCGATCGCCGGGCGCAAGATGCGTGACCGCGCCACCCGTCGCAACGACCGTGCCAGCGGCCTCATGTCCAAGCACCATCGGCCGATCGCAGACGAGGTTGCCGATGCGCCCGTGGCGGAAATAGTGCACATCCGACCCGCACACGCCGACGGCTGAGATCTCCACCACGACGTCGTTCGGCCCTGCCGCCGGCTCTGGCCAATCCTGCAACTCGACGTGGTTGGGCGACAGGAGGACGGCCGCACGGTTTGGTCTCGTTAAGATCGCGTTCATGCCCGTCCCCGCATACGCTTGATGCTGATGATGTTGACCATGACGGCAACGAGGATGACCACGCCGCGCACGATGCCCTGTGCAAAGGGATCGACACCCATCAGGACAAGGCCGTTGACAAGGGCGGCGATGAAGATGACGCCGAGCAGCGTGCCGAGCATGGTGCCGCGCCCGCCGAAGAGGCTGGTTCCGCCCACCACGACAGCCGCGATGATGTCGAACTCCAGGCCGGAGGCGGCGCCGCTGTTGCCGGAGCCGAGGCGGCTCGCCATCAGGATTCCCGTCAGTGCGGCCAGCGCGCCGGTAATGGCGAAGACGAGGATGCGCACCCGCGCCACGGGAATGGCGGAAAGGCGCGCAGCCTCCGCATTGCCGCCGACCGCATAGACGCTGCGGCCGAAGACCGTGCGCGTCGCCACGAAGCTGAAGACGGCAAAGAGGACGAGCATGATAACCGCCGGCGTCGGGATGCCGAGAAGCCAGCCCGCACCGAGGCGCTGGAAGCTGAAATCCATGATGACGATCGGCACGGCATCCGACATGACCTGTGCGGTGCCGCGCAAGCCCAGCCACAGTGCCAGCGTGACGATGAAGCTCGGCACGTCCAGAAAGGCGCGCAGCACGCCGGTGAAGCAGCCGATCAGTGCGCCGAGCACGATGACCACCAGCGCTGCGACCGCAAGCGGCACGCCCGATTGCGCCAGCGAGGCGAGAAGTACGCCGGCAAACGCGACGTGCGGACCGACGGAAATGTCGATCTCGCCGCTGATCAGCACCAGTGTCATGCCCCAGGCGATGATAACGACGAAGGCGGCATCACGCAGGATGTTGAGCTGGTTGGGCAGCGTCATGAAATTCGAGGCAAAAGCCGTAAGAAAAGCATAGAGCATGAGGATGGCGACGAGCAGGCCGATCTCGTTGGCGCGCCCGCTCAGGAAGTGACGCAGGTCGAACTTCTGGTAGAGTTCGGATTGAGTATGGGCCATTTTCAATGCACTCCCTGTTCGCCCGTCGTCAGTTCGGTCAGCGTCTCCGTGCGGATCGCCGACCCCTCCACCGCTCCCGTGATGCTGCCGCCCCGCAGGATGAGGACACGGTCGCAGACCTCGCAGAACTCCTCGATCTCGCCGGAGACGAAGACCACCGCGAGGCCATCCGCAGCAGCGTCCCGCATCAACTGGTAGATCTGCCGCTTGGCGCCGATATCGACGCCGCGCGTCGGCTCATCGAGCAGCAGGATGCGCGGCGCGGCATTCAGCGCCTTGCCGATGACGACCTTCTGCTGGTTGCCACCGCTGAGATTGCCGAGCGGTTCACCGGGGTGCGCCAGTTTGATACCAAACGCGCGGATCGACGCGGCGACCTTCGCGCGCATCGCGACGCGGTCGATCACGCCGCCGCGCGAGACCGACCGCCAGCTCGCCATGACGAGGTTCTCGTCGATGCCGAGCATCATCACCGCCCCCTCGCCGCGGCGATCCTCCGGCGTCATGAAGATGCCATTCGCCCGCGCCTCGCGCAGGCTTGCAGGCCGGAAGGAGCTGCCATCAAGCGTCATGGAGCCACCCTGGGTGGCGCGCAGCCCCGCAATCGCCTGCAACAGCTCCGTGCGGCCGGAGCCAAGCACACCGGCAATGCCGAGCACTTCGCCCGCCCGGATCTCGAAGCTTGCATCCTGGATGCGCGGTGCGACGTGGAGGCCCTGGATGGCGAGCAGCGGGCGGCGTACACCAGACGCGCCGGCGAGGCGCGGAGCTCCGCCCTCGCCCTGCGCGCCACCCAGCAGCATTTCGACGATCTGACGGTTCGAAACATCGGCGACCGGCGCGGTCGCGATATGGCGGCCATCGCGCATGATGGTGACGGACTGCGCCACCTTGCGGATCTCATCCATCCGATGAGAGATGTAGACGATGCTCGTGCCCTGTTCGGCAAGCTGCCGCACGACGCGGATCAGCGTCTCCGCCTCCTGGGCGACGAGCGAACTGGTCGGCTCATCGAGGATGAGCAGCCGGGCCCCCTGGCTGAGGGCGCGCGCGATCTCGACGAGCTGGCGCTCTGCAACGGATAGGCGGGCAACCGGCTGGCGTGGATCGAGATAGAGGCCAAGCACCGCCAGCGCATCATGCGCCTCGCGCTGCATCCGGCGCCAATCGATGCGCCCGCCCTGCTTGGGCCACCGGCCGAGAAAGACGTTTTCCGCGATGGAAAGCTCAGGCACCACGCTCAATTCCTGATGCACGGTGGCGATGCCGGCCCGGATACCGTCCATCGGCGTCCGCAGCACAACGGCCTTGCCGTCCATCACAATCGCCCCCTCGTCCGGTCGCTCGACACCCGCCAGGATCTTCACGAGTGTCGATTTGCCCGCCCCGTTCTTGCCGAGCAGGGCGCGGACCTCGCCACGCGCCATGGCAAAGTCCACATCCCGCAAGGCAACGACGCCGGGATACGCCTTGGATATGCCGCGCATATGAACAAGCGGTTCGACCATGGGGACAATGCCACTGACTGTGTTGATGAAAAGGGAAGGCCGCAGCAAGCCGCGCCCCTCCCGGGAGGAAACCGGCTGGTTTCAGGGGATGCCGTCGGGCCGCGCTTCCAGCCAGGCTTTCACCTTGTCCGGATCGGCGGACAGGAACATCTCCGTCGGCACGATGGTGAGATAGGTGTCGATCGCCTCGCCCTTGATGGCCTTCAGCGCCATGAGCACGGAATCCTTACCCATCTGCTGCGGCTGCTGGCCATTGGTGGCAATCAGTGTTTCAGGAGCGTTGACGAGATACTGCGCGAGCTGGACGCTGATATCGTTGCCGAACACCACGGCCTGCCCCTGGCGGCCGGAGGCCATGATGCCCTGGACGGCGCCGATCGTGCCGTTGTCAGTGGTCGCAAACATGGCATTGATCGCCGTGTCGCCGGTCAACATGGTCGTCGCCGTCTCGGTCGACTTGCCTGGTTCGAAGCCCGCCTGGTCGGCCGCCCATTCGACACCCGGCACCTTCTCCTCGACCGCCTTCTTGAAGCCGGCCTTGCGCTGAACGCAGGCCTCGTAGACGTCGCAGTTCAGGATGCCGAAGCGCGGCTTGTCGACGCCCTTGCCCTTGAAATAGTCGCCGGCGACGAGGCCGACATCATAGCCGAGCTTGTACTGGTCGGTCGTCACCAGCGCCTTGACATACTTCTTCGCATCCTCGTCGTTCACGCAGGTGTTGTAGCAGATTACCGGAATACCGGCCTCCGCCGCTTGTTTCACGACAGGCACGGAGGCCGTGGCCGACACCGGAGACATGATGATGGCCTTGACCTTCGAGGCGATCAGCGTGGAAGCGAACTGTGCCTCCTTGGCCGCATCCCCTTGGGAATTCTGGCCAAGCAGACGCACGCTCTCATCGCCGGCGCCCGCTTCGATGCCCTTCTTGATGCCGCCATAGAAACCTTGCGCATCGAGATAGAGCGCGCCGATCGTCACCTCCTCGGCACTCGCCGCTCCCGCCATGAAGACCGCCAGCGCGGTCGATGCAATGACCCACAAAGCAGCGGGCCGCAGCCTGTCACGAATTGTCATCGATATCCTCCCAGATGTCTTTGCATTCTTGTATGCAAGATTCTAAACCTGGTCAAGCTTCGACGTTTGGATGAGTAGAAAATGATTATTTTTCAGGCTATCCTGCAATCAAGGGAGAGTTGCATGCAAAAAAACAAAAGGCCTTTCACCCATGGCGCGTGATACGAAAATCTCGGCGGCGGAGCATTGTTACCGCACGCTTTCGCGCAAGATCATCGGACTGGAGCTGAAGCCGAACGAGCCGATCGGTGAACACGCGATGGCCGAGTTGCTGGGCGTCAGCCGGACGCCCGTCCGCGAGGCCCTGTCCCGGCTTTCCGCGGAAGGACTGGTCGATCTCAGATCCCGGGCCGGCGTCGTGGTCGCACCGATCCGCATGGACGCAGTACGGACGGCGCAATTCGTCCGCGAGCAGCTCGAACTTGCGATCGTGGCGGAAGCAGCCCGGCAATCGAACCGGCGCATCCTGCTCGGCATCCGCCAGGCGATCGAGGAACAGGAGCTTGCCATTCAGGAAGACAATCCGGATCTGTTCTTCGAATGCGACGAGCGCATGCATGCGCTCTACTGCAGCCTGGCCGGGCGCGACGGCGTCTGGGGGTTCATTTCTGATGCGAAGAAGCACATGGATCGCGTCCGCCGCCTGTCGGTGCAGGCCGGACAGCTCGACCAGCTCGTGCAGGACCATCAGGATGTGCTGGAGGCCGTGACGGGCGGCGACATGGATCGTGCCCAGGAGGTGATGAAACTCCACCTGCGGCGGGTCATGCTGGATCTCGGCGAGCTCTCCCGTCGGTTCTCATCCTACTTCGAGCCGGAAACTGTACGCATGACGGAATAGGCGGGAAAAAGCGAACGCCCGTATCCATCCCGCCAGGGCGACGATCACCGCCTTGACAGAATGGTCCGGGGAGGCCGTGTCAGGCGATGCCGCCGTGAACCACACGATGGATGTTCGACAGGATGTGCGCGGGATCCACGGCCTGGAAGATGCTGCGCCCGTAGACGATGCCCCTTGCACCGGCCTGCATATAGGCGTCGACATCGGCAAGGGTATCAACCTCCTTGTCGCGCGGCGTCCCGCCGCGGATGCAGACCAGTACATTCACCGATCCAACGACGACTTCGAGATCAGCAATCTCCAGCGGGGAATCGATCTTGAGAACGCTGACGCCAAGTTCGGCCGCAAGCCGCGCGGCGTGCAATATATCCCGCGTCTTTCGAACCGTGTGCCCCTGATCATCGACCACAAGCGCCTCGACGATCACCGGATAGCCAATCTGGCGGCAGATACGGGTGATCTCGGCCAGGTGCGCACGGTGATCCGCGACCCGCGCCGCATCCGGCTCGTTCACGAGGAAGAAACACGTCACCGCATCCGCACCGGAGCGGGCGATCTCATCGGCATTGCAGTTGCATATTTATCTATGGTCTCAATCTATGGGTCTCAATGATTCGGAGGTCGTGGATGGCAGGTGCATCGATCGAGACGACGCTTGAGCTTTGGGCATCATTGTTGCGTGACGTGAAGGCTCGTATGCGCGGACTGTTTACGTAGGAGCGAGTTGCAGCATCTGCGAACCTTTTCCTGGACGGTTTGCTGAGTGTCGAGCGGCGTAAGACAGGTTGGATGCGCGCTGAGGCGGCCGGTGATCCCGGTCCATGGCGGCAATAAGCCGTTCTGGGTCGCGGGCGTTGGGACGCGGACGCACTTCGCGGCATCGTGCGTTGGTGCACGTCAATATCCAGGTTCGGCAGGCAAGATAACGAACTGCCAGATCGGAGCGTTCGCCGCCTGTGTGTCCGTTCGCGGTCATGCCTTTATCGATCGAGCCCTGTACTTGCCCAAGAGCTGGACTGGCGATCCGGCAAGGCTTGCAGCAACTCACGTTCCTGAGGCTATAGCCTTCGCTACCAAGCCAGGCCTGGCTGTCGATATGATACGGCGTGCGATGGCAGCCGATGTGCCGTTTTCATGGGTGGCCGAAGATGCGGTGTATGGCGTCGGGGACGTCGAAGGGACCCTGCGCCGAGCCTGCAAAAGCTACGTTCTTGGGGTTAAATCGGACCACTATTTCGACTCATGGTCGGGCAAGCCTCCGGTGGCCGGCACAGCGCAGGAGATCGCCCGTGATCTCGATCCAAGTGCATCGCAGCGTCTCTCCGCCGGTGAGGGCACCAAAGGCGCGCGGCTTCATGACTGGGCCTATTGCGAACTCGCTGATCTCGATGCCGACGAATATACCGAGACGAAATCGGGGCTTTGGGCCCGTGGGCTCCTGATCCGGCGCAATACTAGCGACGGTGATCTCGCATTCATTACCACCTGGTGCCTGGACGGGACCGGCATCCAGACACTCGTTTCCGTTAAAGGCCATCGCCGGGCGATCGAAGACAGCTTCGAGACCGCCAAGAACGAGCTCGGCCCCGATCACAACGAAACCCGGTCATGTCACGGCTGGCATCATCACGCCTCCCTCGTCATGCTCGCCTTCGCCATAATGGCGGTGATCCGATGCCGCACCAATGACGTGACGCCCCCAAAAAGACTGCGGATGCCGACCATCAGGATTTGATCCGCTGGTCAATCCAGGAAGTCCGGCGCATCGCCATCAGACTCGCCCAGCGTCGTATACCCCCCCCGCCTACGTCATCGCATGGTCATGCTGGAGACGCGCTCATCAGGCGGTCGCGCGACGAGCGCATCTGAACACTAAAATGCAACTGTAATGCATCTAGACCTATCAGCTTGGTGATGCTTGCAAATAAAGCATGCTGCCAAAATATAGCTCGGTGGCTCGGAACGCCCCGCCAAAACGCTTGCATTGAACAACGACGTCGATCGATGCTCTCAGCAAGTTCAAGATTTCGGTGCGCTCAATATCTCGACCTGCATCTGACTCTTTTATCAGGAGCGTCAGCTGTTCGAAGGCGAGCGCGACGGAATCGGCATGGACAGTCGTAATGGAACCAGGATGGCCGGAGTTGACGTTTCGAACATAATAGAAGGCGGTTCCGTCGCGAAGTTCCTGCAAGAGGATGCGGTCGGGACGCATGCGGAGGCTGGATTCCAAAAGTTCTTTAGGCCCTGCATGGGACAGTCCTTGTTGGTCTTTCGAATAGAATAGTCGCACATGATTGGGTTGTGGGATGAGGAGTTCCGGTGTGTCCTCTATCGAAATGATCCGCTCATCGTCCGGAATGTGTTTTATCAAGGCCTTAGAGAGCGTTGTCTTCGCGGATCCCGTCGCTCCCGAAATTATGATGTTCTTCCGGGAAACCACCGCCTGTCGCAAGAACTCCTTGACCTGACCATTGCGGTAGAGACTGCGCAATTCACTATCGTCACTTGGCGCATCCGCCTCGGCGGTTCGGGTACCTGCGAAGAATTGTCTTTTCTCCAGATCGTCGAGTGTAAAGTCGACGGAGGACGGCTTGCGGATCGTGAGGCTGACCGTGCCTTTCGACGTTGCAGGAGGGATGACAATCTGGATGCGCTCATCTCCCGGAAGAGTCGCGGACAGGATCGGCCGGCGTTCGTCGATGGACTGGTGGGAAAAGCTGGCGACGGCCCGGGCAAGGCGCATGAGTTTGTCGAAGGTAAGCTCCTGAAGATCATGGGTCCGCCAACCACCGGGTCCTTCCGTCAGCACCTGCCCGGGCCGATTGACGATCACCTCATAGAGTGAGGTATCCTGCAGGAACACCGAAATCGGTTTCAGCAACTCACGAACAACCGCCGCATCCTGAGCTTCCGTCATCGCCCTGCCTACTTCGTTACTAGCTTCGAGTCGGGCGCGAAATTCCCCAGCACCGCTCGATCGAGAATGCGGTTCCTCGGCTCTGTCACACGCAGGCGATAGATCCCGGAGAAGTCCAGATCGCGAGCGACAAAAATGGAGACGAGCTCGCCCTGGTGCTTGTTCAGCGTTGGCGCGATGTTGATGGATTGCTCGACGGCGATCGCGGCAGCCTGCTGCCCCGCGCTGGTCGTGTTTTGCGCATCGACGTCACTATCCTGAACCCGGCTGTTCGCGTAGGTCGTCGCATCGCCGACGATGGAGAGAAGCAGGGCACTGCCGAACCGTTCCCACCAATGGGTGTCGACATAGCCGTCGATGCCGGCGCGGCCGAGCGCATCGGTCGCGGGAGACGCAAGCGTGACGATCACCCCCTTCGGCGTTTTGGCGCGGTTCCATAGGACGAACAGTCGCTTCTGCCCCCGTTGCAGCCCGCCTCGATATTCACCCACGACCTGGGTGCCCTTCTCCATGAGGACGACCCTGCCGTTGTCAGAGAGAACGTCTCGATTGATCACGCAGCTGCTGAATCCGGGTTGGTCAGACGCGAGCGCGGTTTCGAGCACGCAGGGGATCGACGTCCCCATTGCGACGATGAAGTCACGATTGCCAAGCGTCCCAGCGCGTGATCCTTCGAGTTTCGTCGGCCGCAGCAGTCCGTCGAAGCGCTGCTGATCGCTATTTTCTTGGTTCTGGCTCATCATGTTGCCGTCGAGGGGCAGGAAATTGCTGTTCGCGCTCGTCTCCGAGCTATCCCCCTCCCGGCGTTGCGTGGCATTCTTCTGGCTGCCGCTGAAGGCCATGACCGGCGCGCGACGGGCGGAGTCGAGCAATTCATCCTTCGCCTCGGCAACAGGTTCCACAACCGGCGTCGGGAGCTTCACTTCCGGGACCGTCTGCTCCGGCTCGGCCTTCTCCTTCGCTGCCTCGAATGGTGTTGTTTGACGGATGACAATGCGTTCCGGCTGTGCGCTGTCGTCTTTGGCCTTTTTCCCGCTTGTCGACCAGAGGGCGAATCCGACGAATGCCACGACCGCGAGCGCCACCGCACCTCGCTTCAGGACGGGACTGTTGTCGATGCGCCGGCCTGTGACCGTTTCGGCCCGCTCACCGGGAATGCGGGTTTCATCTTCCTGGGCCATAGCCTCCCCTTCCCTACTGATCGGCGCCATCGGTCTTCACGATGCGTTCGACCGACGGCGAGGTCGTGTTGGTGTCCGGATTGATGCCGACGCGGTCGTAGGCCTCGTTGAAGACGCACAGCACGTCCTTGCCCCGACGCAGGATGAACTTGCGGCTGATTGCGTGCACCATCACAAGGTTGCCATCGACGGATTTCGGAACCAGGCTCTCGGAGCCATCGGAGTTTTCCATGTAGATGGCGGGCATTTCCTGATTGCCGACGAAAGCAAAGGTCGTGACCTTGCCGTTGTCATAAACGCTCTGCGGTTCAAGGGCCTGGGCACCCTGTGCCGAATAGCGCCAGTTGCGCGGCCCATAGGCTTCATGAAGCGCAAGCACATTGTCGGCTTCCTTCGCCTGGTTCGCGAGCGCGCGGGCCGAGGCCTGCCGCCGGCGCTGTTCGGCCTCGTCACCGGGATAGCGGAACTTGACATAGAAGTAGGTGTTCTGCCCGACCTCAACGGAGCCGTCGCGGACCGTGAGCTCCATCTGATAGCTGCGCGTCGAGCCGTCCCGGCGCGTCGTCACCACGGAAATGTTCGTGACCGGCTGATGCTCGCGTGGCTTCAGGAACAGGATGTTGCCGGCCGGCGCCACCTCCCAGGCGACGCTGTTGCCGAGCGCAACATGGGCGATCTCCTCATCGGCTGCGAACTCGACCTGCACGGAAGAGCGCAGTGTGCCGACAATCCTGATGATATTGTAGGGCTGGTAGTTCACGAACCTGACACGACTATCCTGGGATGCGCCGCGTGGGATATCGAGTGCAAAAGACGTGGAGGCGGACCCCATAAGGAGAGCCGCGGCGACGATGATCTTGCAATTCAATTGATAGCCTCCGGATCGGCGCGGTATTCGCTAACCGCGAAACCAAGTGGGTTCACCAGCCGGTCCGTCGATGACATCGGGGCATTGGCATAGGAATAGGTGAGGGTCGCGACCCAATGGGACGTGCGAACCTCGTCTCCTCGGGTGACGGTCCGCATGTAGCGAACCGAGATCACGTTTTGATTGATCAGTGAGATCGAGGCGATGTTGATCCTTGCCGTTGCGGCGCGGCTGTACGTGTTCTGCGGGGATTCCGGATTGCTCCCGCGATAGATGGCGGAGAACCGGGCCTGCTCGGCTTGCGTTGACAGCAGCGCGATCGTGCGGAAGTTCTCCTTTGCCTCGCTCCAGACGTAGCCTTCGCGCGCGCGAACATATTTAGCCGCGAAATATTTGGTCACGGCCTCGTCATAGGTTCCGGCCGTGGAAGTCAGCGCCGACACCACATCGACGATGCCCGTCGAATTATCAACGCGCACGACGAAGGGCTCTACGGTCTTCAACGGCGTAAGGCCAGCGACCGCGAAGACGGAAACGCCTGCGATGACGCCGGCGGCGATGGCAATCGACCAGGCGATCCGGTTCGACCGCTCGATCTGCATCATTCGATCCTGATCGAACCGCCGGGCCTTTTCGAAGTAGCTCTTGAGGTTATCTGTCGAAACCATGCCGTCACCCCGCGCAACGGCGTTGGGAGCCGTCGATATCAAGGTGGGCGAATGCGGTCGGTTCCGTGCCCTCCTCAGCATAAGGCGTGGCCGAGGTTGACGGTCGCCGATCCGACTGCTGTGACTTCAACTTGCTGTCACCTTCCCATTCCCACATCGCCCGATTCAACGGCCGGCGAGAATAGCCGTCGCATTTGGGGAGCGAATAGGTCAGCGAAGCGCACCCTCCGAGTGCAACAAGTATGGCAAGAAGTACGGTGGTCTTGATCATATGACGGGCCTTTTCTTATTATTGAGCGGCGCTCATGCACCGACGCTTCTCGAGCCGAACGCACTGCCGGCGAGGCGCGCGGCGCGGCCAACCATCCGACCTGCGGAGCGAGTCCCCTTGGCGAGCACGCCCTCATGCGCATCGCGTGCGGCGCCGTGGCCGTAGGCCAGCGACGCGCCGCCGGACGCCAGCGCGGAAGCGATCGTCGGCAGCTGGTAGAACACATACAGGGCAGCAATGCCGATGGCGCAAAGTGCGATCGGCCGCATAAGGACGTCAGTATAGGCATCGATCGCCGTGAAGGTGGAATCGAGGCAGGAGATCAGCAACGCGCCGACAGCCACGACGAGGACCTGAAGGATCGCGAAGTTGGCGAGCTGGCCAATCCAGGCCTCGGTGAAGCGCCGCGTCGACTGGAACATAGCCAGTGCGATGAAAATCGGCCCGATGGCCAGCACGATGGCAAGGGCCAGCCGAGCATAGAGCGAGACGACGTAGCCGATACCGGCGACCAGAAAACTGACACCGATCACCATCATGCCGCCGACACCCGTGACGATGTCGACCGGCCATGACGCGCGTGACCAGATGTCGGTTGCCGAAGCCTGGCCCTTGTCGAGCAGACTATCGAATGTGCTGGCGCTGGGCGTCGTGCCGGTGTTCAAAGCCTGTGCGATCTCACGCGGCAGGATATCGAAGAAGACGTTCGTGACATAGGTCTGGTACTCGCCGCCGTTTTTTACGAGCAGGACAATGATCGCGAGCTTGATCGCCCGGAAAGCAAATTCCAGAACCGGTTCCTGCACGGAGCCGCGCAGCACAAGATAACCGTACAGAATGACGTAAAGCGTCACGGCTGCCGTTAGCGGGCCGGTCACCCATTCGGCAATGTTCGACGTCCCCTCGGAGACAAACATTTCCAACGGGCGCTTGAACTGTCCGTCGACGAACTCGAACACCTGATACATGGGTTTCAGCCTCCCAACGCCTTGCGCATCTTTTCAAGGCGGAGCTTCCCGTCGGCCGCTTCCGCGTTCTGGCAATTGGCAGAGCCGCGCAGTTCGCCCGGATTGTTACGGCACTCCGCCATGATCCGGGACAGCAGTGCTTCGTCGGCGGTCAGTTGGTCGACGGAATAGGACTGCTCGGAGCAGGCCGCGAGGAGAAGGAGCACGGCAAGAAAGGGAGATCGCCTCATTGCAGCGCCGCCTTCATCGCATCCATGCGCTGGCGCCAGTCCTCGGCCTTGCGCTGTTCATCGACCTGGTTCTGCGCCTGCTGCACCATGCGCAGACCTTCCATCCGCAGCACGTCGGTCTGGAGAAACGCCTGCTCGGCCTGCAACCGCGCCTGCAGGTCGGCGATGTCCTTGGCATCGCTTGCCGTCGAAATCTTTTCACGAAGCTGGTCGATCCCGTCGATGCGCTTGGTGGCAGCGTCGTAAATCTGCTGTCCGAGGCTCATCTGACCCGCGTTTTTGTTCTGTACGCGCGCGAGTTCCTTGGCGTAGAAATCGTCGGCGTCGGTACGATAGGTGGAGTTCCCTTCCAGGAACTTCGAGGCGGAGTCCTTGAACACGCCTGTTCCATCGCCCTTGAGCAGCCCCTCGATGGCGGCGAAATCCGATGGAAGCGCCTTGCGGATCGCCGGGTCGTTGAGCACGCTCGCGACGTCAGCCATGTCGGTCAGCTTGTTGAGGGAACCGTAGAGCTCTTGGGCCTGCTCGATCTGCTTGTGCAAGGCCTCCAACTGGTCATTCAAGCGCGCGATGCTCTCGATGTGTTTTAGGATTGCCGTCTGGTCAATGACCGGAATCCCCTGCCCCGACGCGCCGCCGGCGGAAAGGACAAGCACTGCCGCGAGCGCCGCGCCATGAAGTCTATAGGATGCCATCAGCTTGCGCTCCTTCTTGCCTGGAAAACGGGAAGCCAGTCTTTTGGATCGTTACCGACTTCACCGCGGATCGCGTCGAGCAGCTCGACATTGGCCGTACGGCCGGAGAGGATCGCGAGTTCGTCGTCGAAGCCGTTGAGATTCAGTTCGGCGACGACGCTGTTATGTCCCTGCTTCAACACAAACCGCCGGCTCTCGACGGAGAGTTCGCGGGCGATCAATTCGTATTCGCGTTCCGTGAGCTTGAACCCCTCCACATAGTCGGCACGGTTGCCGCGGGAGTTTGGCAGAAAGATCTGCGTCGGGCATTGCTCGATGATCGTGTGCGCGATCGGCGATATCAGTGCGTCGCGCAGGCTCTGCGTGGCGAACAGCATAAGCCCGTTCTGCTTGCGGATCGTCTTCAGCTTGTTCTGTGCGAGGTCGCGGAAGCCCTCGTCCTGCAATGCTTTCCAGAATTCGTCGATGACGATGATGATCCGGCGACCGTCGATCAGCTGCTCCACGCGATGAAAGAGGTACGCCATCAGCGGGGTGCGAATTTCCTCATTGTCGAGGAAGTCCGTCATGTCGTAGCCGATGAACTTACCGTTGCCTCCCAAATCGCCGAAACCGATATTCTCGATGACATTGTCGAAGACCCAGCCGAGCGGCCCGCCCCTTTCCCAGCGCCGCAGCCTCGCCGCAATCCCCTCCAGGTCCGTGTTGTTGAGGAAGGTCCGCAGGGCGCCGATCGTCCGTTGCTCTGTCGGCAGATCGGCAAGTCCGTCGACGGCGCCGGCGATATCGCGAAGTTCGGTGACGCTCAGCTCCCTCGTGCCGGACCCGACAAGCTTTCCGACCCAACGGGTCAGAAAGACCTTGTTCTCCGGTGTGAGGTCGAGGGCCTTGAGGGGAGCGCAGCCAGTGGGAGTGCCATTCTTGAGGGGGAGATAGGTGCCACCGGCGGCGCGGACATAAAGGTCCGCGCCGCGGTCCTTGTCGAAGAACACGACGTGCGGATCGTGTTTTTCGAGCTGCGACAGCATGAAGTTGACGATCACGGTTTTGCCGGCGCCGGACGGGCCGCACATTAAGGTGTTGCCGAGATCACCGTGGTGGAGGTTGAAGTAGTAGGGCGAGCCTGACGCCGTCTTGAGCAACGCGACAGCCGGTCCCCATTCGTTGCCGTCCTTCTGCCCGATGGGATAGGAGTGGAAGGGTGAAAGGGCCGCGAAGTTGCGGGAGGTTATCGCGCCGGATCGGGCGCGGTAGCGGAAGTTGCCCGGCAACTGTGCCCACCAGGCGGACTCGAGACCGAGATCCTCGCGCGCCACGACCGCCCCGCCGTTGGTCAGGCTGGCACGGGCCTTGGCTAGATTGTCCGTCAATTCCTTGACCGAGGCGGCGAAGACGGCGAGCGTCAGGTGATGCTCGCCGAGCACGAACCGGTTCGATTCCAGATCGTCCATGGCGTCATCGAGCTCGCCGATCTGCGAAGCCGCCTTGTCGCCGCTGCTGACCAACTGGTTCTGCTTGCGGCCCATGATGACCCGAGCGTCCGCCTTCGAAGCGAAGCAGAAGGATTGCGAGAGGATCAGTTCGAAGGGACTGGTCAGTACGCCATCCAGCATTCCCGTCCTGGTGCGGGCGGGATATTCCTTGATGCTCAACATGCCGGCAAAACGGCTTTCCGCCTCATGGCGGATTTCGATCGTCTCGCGTCCGATGATGACGCGGTCGGAGTAGATGGCCGAGGAAATCCGCCCCTCGGTTAACGGGACCGGCTCGCGCCGGCCGCCGACCAATTGGTGAAGCACCTCGCTCGGCTCGGAAAATAGCAGTCCATCATGATTGTAGAGAGAGAGCACGCGTGGCTCGAAGCGATTCAAGCCGGCAGTAACGTCGACGAGTTTGTCCTGAAGCTGCTTCAGCGCCTCCTCGTCCAATTCGATGCCGGCACGGCTTCGCTGCCGCAGTCGAGATAGCAGCTTCGCGGCCTTGTCCGCCGGATCGCGCGCCGGCGACCAGAGGACGGTCAGGTACAGATCGTTGCGGAACAGATCCTCGCGGACCATACGCTCGCGGTACTTTTCGTTGAGCGCGGCCGAAAAAGATGTTGCGAACGTTCCGTCCGGATAATCACGATCGCGACGCCGAATGAGATGAGTCCACAAGGCAAGCCGTTCATCCGCGATGTTGCGATAGAGCGTGTTCAGATCGCGATGCAGCGCGTTGAGGTCGAGGACATCGGCAGTCTCGAAGGACACGCCTTCCAGCGCCACCATGACCATCAGCGTACGGGAGTCGAGTGCGATCGTCGTTTCGTCGACATGTCGCACATAGGGAATAAAGGTTTCCGGCGTGAGTTCGCGCGACTTGAGCGTGGCGACGCTAGGCATATCCGAGATCCCTTTCGTCAAAGCGGCGGACGAGCTTCAGCGGCGAAAGCGTAGCTCCGCCCCAATAGCCGCCGTTCCGGGTCCGGCCGCGCGTCTCCACCCAGGCCACCAGGATCCGGAACATGTTGTGGTCGTGTTTGACCAGAGCCCGAAAGACGAAATGGAAGACGACGCCGACGAGCGCATAGGCGACCGAGCCGGCCGCGAGGTAGAAGATCGTGGTCGCCATGACGTTGATGCCCATGGCCTCCATCGTGACGCCCGCGATCATCGCCGGGCGTGTGCAAGCGATGAACAGAGTGTCTTCCTCGAGTTCGGGTCGCGGGGCGGCCATCTGGTCAGTTCCCGATGATCGTGCTGACGAGTTCTGAGGAGCCGGCGATCACGCCGATGCCGACGATCCAGTAGCCGGCGCGGCGCAGGTCCATGTAACCGAACATCCAGGCGAGCGCGATCAGGATAACGGCGATGGTGGCGAACAACCTGAAGATGTTGCCCTGCAAAAGGTCGACGACGTTCTGTAGGATCGTCTCGATGCCGGCGGCCTGCGCAAAAGCCGGTTCGACCAGCATCGCCACCACAGCGAGTGCCATCGAAGACGAGGCCGCAAATGCGCGGATACGGGAACTGAAAGTCATTCACTCTGCTCCAATTGATTGTTCTGAAACACCAGGACGGAAGAACCGCGCCGGCAGTTGAAAACGTCCCATGTGGGCGTTGAAGCGATGGCAGTAGTCTTCTGCTCGGAGTTCTCCGACGCCACTTCTGCGACCACATCGGCGGGGCTGGAGCCGACAGGATCGTCATTCCCCCTCCCTTCCCCCGTATCCGTGATCGTCAGCCGGGCGATGGTAGGACCAAGCCGTTTGATTTCGCGGCGAACCTGATCGTCGTAGTTCACCATTGCGCCCACCGATGGATCGGCACGGCCATAGTAGGACTGGAGCATCACCTGCTCCGCCCTGGCAGGATCTGCGCCGGCCTTGACGGCCAGACGGTAATACCCGTCCAGCAGCGTGGCCGTGGCTTGCAGGTTCAGGCAAGGATCGAAGGCGTCGGAAATGGAGAGCTTCAGCTTTTGAAGCTCTTCGACCCCGATGCCGCCGAGACCGAGTTGAATATCGTGATGTTCGGCCACCAGCGATGTGGCGATCTCGATCGCCTTAGCCTTCGATGCCGGCTGTGTCTTGAGCGGTTGGCCGCTGTTGATGCGAATGTTGAACGGCGCGAACCGACTTTCGAGACTGACGACGCCAGCCAGTGTTTCGGACGCAACAAAGGGTGCACAGGTCTGCGCAAAGTCGACGAAAACGATGGGCATGTTTAGAACCAGACCCTCTGCTTGCCGACGCCGTCGATCGTCACATCGATGTATCGCGGTTTCTCACGGACCAGTGGGCGGTTCAGGGTGTAGGCCATGCACTGGTAGCGGCCATCAATTTGCTGCCAGCGTGGCGAGATCGCGGAGCCATTGCTCCCGCCGGCATTGTCCGGGTCCCGGCGGCAAAGACTGTCGCTCACCGGCTGCATCGACGTCGACACGCAGGTTCCGTCACGCCCGCTCGGGCCATAGCCCGCTGACAGACGGTAGCCGTCGTTGCAATAGTAGGGTTCGTATCGAGGGCGGGAACTTTCGAAGCCAATGCCGCTGCAGGTCGGGAAGGAACGGCCCTTTGCGAGCCATCTCCAGAGCTTCTGGATAGGCGGCCGGCACTCGGCGTATTGTGTCGGGCCACCGGGATTGGATAGGCACAGGATAACCTGGCAACCCCATTCATCGGCACGCGCACTTCGTTCGGAACTCAGATATATTGATCCGAACCCTAACGCCGCTATGACCGTTCGAAAGAAAAGGCTCTTCATGCCCCCTACCCTCCGATTGAAATTTCGTTGAACTGGATGCGAAGAATCGTCTCGCCCTAACGTTCATACTGAACATTTATTGGATAGTTAAATCGATGGCAAGCAAATTGAGTGACCGATGGCAAACACAAGCATTGTCTGTCTTCGCGGTGCGTGAAATCCTCGACAAACCGCTAGAAGATGAGAGCGCGCAATCGCGCATCAAACAAATCGGAATGATCAACATCCTCTATATGATGCACCAGGCACATGAGAGACTAACCCTCTCAAAGATCATACAATTTACAGGAATGACGCGCGGCGGCGTCATTGAAACCATTGACTTTCTGGTCAAGCGTGGGGTCCTGACAGAGACGCTCGGGAAAAACTCCATGGGTCGAGGGACAGCCCGGCAATTTGAGTTCGCTGCTCAGGTGTTTGAGGCGATGCGTTCTGCCGCGGTGACTGAAAATGGCTGATTTTACTTATCATGTTTTTTAAGATACGGCGGCTGGGGTTGACGACCCCGACTTCGGACCGAGTAACTAATTCCTGAATGGAAACCCGGTGTACGTTCCGAAATATCCGACTCAGACATTTTGCAAGCTGAAGCGCGTCTCTGTTGATTGTCAGCAGATTTCGAGCCAGGCCTTCATTTCGCTGCAACCCGCTATCAGGCCGAAATAACGCATTGTGCGCAACCGTTTAGGCGGTGAAAAATGGAGCGGTGCCAAGTGGAAATACGGATCAAACCCTGCCGAAAATCAACAACTACGGGCAAGTTTTTCCAGTCGCTGGAGTTTATCCGTCGCGATGGAAGGCGGGGTTTTCAGGTTGAGGTCGAGGGGTTCGTTTTTGGGGCGTCAGCGCCCCGTCGGCTATGTCGCGAGCCGCGGGATGCGATCCAGGACGATGCGCAGGATGCGCTGATCGGGGCAGGATGTCGGCAAGTGCAGGCGGATCTGGGTTTTCATCTCGACCACCCGCGCGGCAATCTTGATGACCCGGGCAGCGCGGATCGTCGATGCAGCGCGCCAGACGGTCGGCCACATGTAGCCGCTTGCCCACCGCAGCCAGGGCCAGAACACCACTGTCGCACGACAGCACGCCGCCATCAAAACGCGCGACGACGGGCTTGCCGCCGACTGATGACAAACCGGGCAGCGCTAGCGTAGGATCATTCATGGCGGATGTGGTCTCCGGAAACGACACGGATCGGCTTAAGCAACCAAATCCTACGTCATTTCAACGGTTTGAACCACAGCCGCCAACCCCTCATGAATTCTTCGGGTTAGGTTTACTTCTCCAGCTAGCTTCTCCAAAAAGTGTGGGCATGGATCAGTGTGTGGATAGCAGACAGAACGACCGCCTACCCTGGTTCGCCATGGCTAGGCGGCCACAGAAACAGCGATTGCGAACTATCGCGTGACCAAGTCCGCGCCAAACCATTTCAGACTGATCGCCTTCAGCGTGCCGTCCCCCGCAATAGCCTGAATGGCACCGTTGAACTTATCCGCCAAAGCCGCGTCGTCTTTTCTAAGGCCTATCCCGACCCCCGGTCCGAACAGTCCGCCCGAGATGCGCGGTCCGTAAAGATGAGCCGACCTTCCATCATTGGATTCCAAGAATGCCTTCCAAACGGAAAAATCCGCTAAGCCACCATCGATCCGACCAGCTACGAGGTCAAGATTGAGGTTGTCCTGTTTGTCGTAGGTGCGTAGCTCGACAGTATCGCCAAAATAATCTCTGACGAATGCTTCAGCGTTTGTGGAGCCTTGTACACCGATTGAACGCCCTTTCAGGTTTGCTTTCAGGTCCGCCAAGACGCGCTTGCTTGCGTCTGTCTCTGTCGTCAGATCAAGCTTCGACGTGCTCTCCACCGCCGGCAGGTCGAGGGATTTTGAAACAACGAAGTAGTTGGAGGTCAACGCATAGGGCTGCGAGAAGGAAATGACCCGCTTGCGCTTTTCGGTTATCGACATTCCTGCCATGATGGCGTCGTATTTTCCTACCGTTAGAGCGGGAATAATCCCATCCCAGGCTTGGGTCACAAACTCGCATTTGAGATTTGCCCTTGCGCACAACGCTAGGCCGACATCAACGTCATAGCCAACTGGCTGCCCGGACGCATCGACCGAGTTCCAGGGCGGGAAAGCCCCCTCCGTGGCAATTCTGATCGTCCTCACCTCCTCAGCCCGGGCCATTCCGGCCAAAAGGCCTAGAATTACAACAGCAGTTGTGAATTTCAGGATATTCATATGGCTCCCCCTTCTGGGATTTCGATGCGGTCTCAGGTGTAGATTCTCGGTATGTGATCGCGCAGGCCCGCATAGATGCCGACGACATCTGTCCCCCAAAGCGCGGCAATTTCTTCATGCGTGATGACTTCGTCGCCCTGCCTGCCGAGCAGTACGACCTTGTCACCGAAGCGGGCATCGGGAGCGTTTGAGAGATCTATTCGCACATGTTCGAGATGAGCCGGCGGCAAGAGACGGGCTCGCGTTCCGCCCACGAGCGCTTCGGCACCAGGCGGAACTTGCCTAGGCAGGCCGTCCCCCCAGCCCATGCCGAGAACACCGAGCTTCATCCCCGACCGAAAACCTGGAAGGTCCGGGATCGGGCCAAGGGACGCATCGAGGTGTTTAACGGCGACGATGGTGGTGCAAATCGTTTTTAGGGCTGGTTGCAACACGGCACGGCGAACAGGTGCATGACTTTCCGGTAGTCCAACAAAAAGTGCACCCGGATCGACAGCGTCCATGTCCATTTCCGGATAGGCGAGGACGCCCTCCGTGCTCGACATCATGGCGACGACGGGTCGCTCTCCACACACCTCAGCCTCGGCGAGGATCGCCCGCATCCGGTGAAGTTGTATCCTCGCATCGGATGGTATTGAGGTTGGAAGTTCGCTCATGTGCGCATAGATTCCATCGACCTGCACGTCGGAATACGCGTTCGCCGCGGCAAGCAGTCGGCCCGCCTCCTGTGGCGATGCGCCCGCGCGGAAAAAGCCCAAGTCGGCCTTGATGAACACATGGGTTTTTGTCATCGCCGCGCGCCAACGCTCCAGTTCATCGATACTGGAGACGCTTACCGTGAGGTCGAGCTCTTCGATCATCATCCCTGCCGCTGGCAAGGCTCCGGGGTATAGAAGGATGCGCTGATCAGCCCCCATCCTTCGGATCGCCATGGCGTCGAGAAGCGACGCTACCGCGAACCCGTCAACCCCCTCCGCCGCCAGCGTACGCGCGACCGGGCCGGCACCACATCCGTATGCATTCCGCTTCAGACAAGCGTAAATGCTGACATTCTTAGGCAGGACCGATCGAAGTTCGCGATAATTGTGCCTGATTGCCCCCAGGTCGATTTCGTACCAGCTTCCTCGCAGGAGGGCCGCCTCTGCACAACCGAGGTCATAACTTTCATTGAAAGGCGACAGGAGAGCGGTCATCGCGCCACCTTCTCGATTGCGTAACCCTCCGAAGGCGGGATGTTCTTACGGTTGTCGTTCTCTGCACGAGCGCGACTTTGGTGACTGGCGATACCTCGCTCCAACCGCCCAAAAAGATGCACGACCACGAATGTGATCCCCAGATAGATCAACGCCGCCGAAATAAAGACCTCATAGGGCGAGAAGGTCTGCGCAACGATCCTTCGCGCTGTGCCCGTCAGCTCCATCATCGTGATGGTGCTGGCGAGCGAACTCGCCTTCAGCATCAACACCACTTCGTTTGCATAGGCCGGCAACGAGATACGAAAGGCGACAGGTAAAACAATCCGCCTGGTCCGAAGCTCGTAAGACATCCCCAGCGCCTTCGCCGCTTCGACCTCACCTCGCGGCACGGCACGTATGCCACCGCGCAGGATTTCGGTCGTATATGCTGCATGGTTAAGGGAAAACGCGATCAGCGCGCACCACCAAGGCTCCCGCAAGACCGGCCAGACAAAACTCGCGCGGATCCACTCGATTTGGCTCGCGCCGTAGTAGATGAGAAAAATCTGAACGAGGAGCGGTGTTCCTCGAAATGCAAACGTATAGAGCAGGACGGGGCGCGATAGCCCGGTAGACCCTGACGCGCGCATTAGCGAAAGCGGAAGTGCGATGACGAGACCAAGCAGAACGGAAGCTGCTGTGAGCTGGACGGTCAGGAGCGCCCCGTCGAGCAGAAGGGGCAGAACGTCGAGAATAAGGTACCATTCCATGTCGATTTCTCAATCTGCAACGCGGACGCCGCGATTTGCGCGCCGCTCAAGTAAAGTCAGCCCAGCCAGCGATACGGAGGTGAATGAGAGGTAGAGGCCGGCAGCGACGGTGTAGAAGGTGAGTGGATCGTGGGTTGCGCCCGCTGCAACACCGGTCTTGCGCATTAAGTCCTCAAGCCCCACTACGGAGATGAGAGCAGTGTCCTTCAGCAGCGTGAGCCAAAGGTTTCCTATGCCTGGCAATGCGTACCGCCACATCTGGGGGAAGATCACCAATCGCCACGTATGCATCTTTGACAAGCCGAGCGCATGCGCCGCTTCGATCTGACCGGTCGGCACCGCACGGATTGCTGCCCTGAAGACTTCGGTCGCGTAGGCGCCGAAGACGATAGTCAGTGCAAAGACGCCGGCAGCGAAAGCATCGACTTCGACGTAGCGGCCGAACACCGCGGTCATCGCAACCGTACCGCCAAAGTATAGAATAAGGATGATGAGGAGTTCGGGGACACCGCGAATGATCGTGGTGTAGACGTCCGCCAATCGCCTGAGGGTCTGGGAGCGGCCGAGTTTTGCCTGTCCGTCGTCAAATGAACTGAGACTTTTCGGGCTTTGGAAGAGCGGAGTTTCCGGCTCGGTTTGCGGGTTGATTTA
>NZ_KQ410743.1 GCF_001262505.1 Shinella sp. SUS2 | reverse complement strand
GCAGCAACCTCATCACTATAGCCCGATTTGCCTAACTCGCGCGTGCTCATGCCGCGTGGCTGCTCGGATGCTTACACACGATCACGGCATTTACTGCTTCAACGAAGCCTGCACCTCCCGGCCCGCGCGTAATCCAGCGCGGCGATTGGGGGAGCTGGTCGAGGTAGTCAGTCACGGTACTGACGCCTACCGTATGCTGGAAGAACGAGAACATCGGCGCGTCGTTAGTGGAATCTCCGGTGTAAAGGACCGCGGAGCGGTCAGCGTCTATGTCGAGGTCATAGTGTTCTAGAAGCACCCGCCGCGCCATCGCCAGCTTGTCATATTTCCCGAGCCAGCCGAGCACCCAAAGATTGTTAACTGTGGCATCGGCTGAAGCGTCGCAAAGTGCGTTAAGGATCGCGGCGCGCACTTCCGCATCCTTCGGTTGTTCAAAGGCAAGGCTGGTGAGCCGGAACGGCTGATCGTCGGCAAAGCTGGCGGAAGGAACGGCGCGTTGCACTTGCCGCCCGATTTCCTCGAGGCGTTCGGATACGGCCGGACGGTCATCATCACTATGCCAGAAATGTCGCTCGATGCCATGTCCGGCATCATGACGGCGGAAGAAGAACCCGCCATTTTCCCCGATTACGCCATCCACGGGCCACATGCGGGCCATCTGATCGCACCATCCGGCCGGGGCGGCGGTTACCGGAATTACCTTCACTCCTGCCGCCTGCAAATTCTCAAGAGCTAAATAGGTGTGCCCCGCAAGCCGGCCTTGATAGGTCAGCGTCTCATCCATGTCGGTCAGGACGAACTGCACATCTCGAAACGTGGAAATGTCGGCGTGTTCTAGCGGTCGCACATAGTCCTCCAGGAGTGATTGTCGCAAAAATTGCGAATATTGTTCGAGTTCTGCGCATAACATTCGCGGCGTTGCAGAGTACGGATTTTTGCAACGACAACGCCGTTGGTAGGAATGGTGTGCATCCCATCCAGCTCAGTTCCGCACCTCGGCGAACACGTCTAGCAAAACAGTGCATTCTTGCGGCAAGTCTTTCGCGCCAGTCGTGCCCTTCAAGACCCGCGCCTCGAGAATCTTCTCGATAGCGACCTTCGCCGCGCGCACATGCACCGGAACGTCATCGTCAAGCCTTTGGCCGAATTGTCATTTCCATCATTCACACCTCAGGCGCCAGTTCATCATGGCGCCTCTAAAATCTGGTGCATGCGCATTGTGTATGTAAAGCAACACTGGCTAAATCGTTGTGGTTAACGCTTGGTTGCCGACCGCCAGCTCACTCGCCGTAACAATCTGCGTTCTTTCGTGCATGGACAGAAGATTGCAAAAGCGCTAACGAGGCGCATGATCAAAAGACAGGCAAAAGTTGACAGTGCCGGCGCCATTGCCTCGGCAATCCGTACCGTCGAAACCGAAAAGGCTGGCCTTGCCGCCCTTTCGACGGCCCTTGAAGGGCGGCTCTTCGACGCATTTTGCGAAGCTGTTCGCGTCATCGGCGATATCAGCGGCCGCGTCATCGTGACGGGTATCGGCAAGTCGGGGCATATCGGGGCCAAGATCGCCGCGACGCTTGCCTCCACCGGTACGCCATCCTTCTTCGTGCATCCCGTCGAGGCCAATCACGGCGATCTCGGCATGATTGGGCGTGACGATGTCATCCTCGCCATGTCCTGGAGCGGCGAAACGGCCGAACTGCAGGGTATCGTTTCCTATTCCCGCCGTTTTTCCATCCCGCTGATCGCCATCACGTCAGGCGAGCGCTCGGCTCTTGCCCGCGAGGCGGATACGCTGCTGCTGCTGCCGAAGGAGCAGGAGGCCTGCCCGCACGGCCTGGCACCCACCACCTCCACGCTGATGCAGCTTTCCCTCGGTGATGCGCTTGCGGTTGCCCTTCTCGAAGCCCGCGGCTTCACCGCAACGGACTTCAAGACCTTCCACCCCGGCGGCAAGCTCGGCGCCAGTCTTTCCCATGTCGGCGACATCATGCACAGCGGCGAAAACATGCCGCTCGTTCCTCTCGGCACGTCCATGCCGGATGCGGTTCTGCTCCTGTCGCAGAAGCGTTACGGCTGCGTCGGCGTCATCAATGACGAGGGCATTCTCGTCGGCATCGTCACCGACGGCGATATCGCGCGCAACCTTTCGCGCAATCTTGCCGAACTCAGCGTCGACGAGATCATGACGCGCGGCCCCAAGACGGTGAAGCCGTCGACCTTGGCAACCGCCGCGCTTGGTCTGCTCAACCAGTACAACATTTCCGCGCTGATCGTTACGGACGAGACATTCCGTCCTGTCGGCGTCGTGCATTTCCACGACCTGCTGCGAATCGGCGTCGCCTGATCCGCATCCTCCACGGCTCGTACCAAAACCCCCGCATTTCCCGGAAATGCGGGGGTTTTGTTTCAAGCAGGCTCGACCATGAGATCGCGGCCATTGCTGGCCGTGACGCGCACGCGCGCGCCGACCGGCAGGTCCGGGCCCTGCACGCTCCACATCGTATCATCGAGGCGAATGCGACCGCGGCCTTCGCTGATCGGCTGCTCCAGCGTCGCGGTGCGGCCGACGAGGCTCTGGCCGCGTTGATTGAGATGAGGCTGGTCGGAGGCGGTGCCGCGTGCGCTGACGATGCGCCGGCCGATCAAAACGGCGACAAGCGACAGAACGGCAAAGACCAGCCATTGCACATGCCAGGTCCAGAAGGCCGTCTCCCAGAGCAGCAGCGAGAGAGCGCCGGTGATAACTGCCGCGATGCCGATCCACACGAGGAAGACGCCGGGCATCAGCACTTCGAGGATCAGCAGCACGATGCCGAGTACCCACCATGCCCAGGGGCCGAGTTCCGTGACGATGCGCTGGATCATCTCAGCTTCCTTGCGGCGTATCGAACGGGTTTCGGAACGCAGGCGTCGAGGCGGTGGTTGTCGTGGCGGGCGTCGACTGGCGCGTGCGCGGCGTGCTGGCCACCTGCGCGCCGCCGCTCCCAAAGACTTCCCTGGCGATCGCACCGATACCGCCGAGCGAACCGATGAGTGAGGAAGCCTCCATCGGCATCAGCACAACCTTCGAGTTCGGCGCCTTGCCGATCGAGGCCATAGCCTCGGTGTACTTCTGTGCGACGAAGTAGTTGATGGCCTGCACGTCACCGGCTGCGATGGCCTCGGAGACCATCTTCGTTGCCTTGGCCTCGGCTTCGGCGAGGCGTTCACGCGCCTCGGCATCACGAAACGCCGCTTCGCGCTGGCCCTCGGCCTCGAGGATCGCAGACTGCTTGGCGCCTTCCGCGCGCAGGATCTGTGCATTGCGCGAGCCCTCCGCTTCCAGCACCTGCGCGCGCTTTTCACGCTCGGCCTTCATCTGCCGCGCCATGGAATCGACGAGGTCCTTCGGCGGCGCGATGTCCTTGATCTCGACGCGGGTGATCTTCACGCCCCAGGGATTGGCGGCCTCATCGACGACGCGCAGAAGCTGGTCGTTGATCTTGTCGCGGTTGGAGAGCAGCTCGTCGAGGTCCATCGATCCCATGACCGAGCGGATGTTGGTCATGGTGAGGTTGATGATGGCATGCTCGAGATTGGCGACCTGGTAGGCCGCCTGGGCGGGGTTCAGAATCTGGTAGAAGGCGACGGCGTCGGAGGCGACGCTGGCATTGTCGCGTGTGATGACTTCCTGCGTCGGGATGTCGAGCACCTGCTCCATCACGTTCATCTTCGCACCGATGCGGTCGATAAAGGGGATGATCAGGTTAAGGCCGGGATCCAGCGTACGCGTATAACGGCCGAAGCGCTCTACCGTGTACTGATATCCCTGCGGAATGGTCTTGATCCCGGCAAAAAGAATCAGGATGACCAGCACCACGAGGGCGATGACGACGATATCCAGTCCGGCTAAATCCATAGTTCTTCTCTCCAACAGACAATGCGACGCGGCGCCACTTTAAGGAATACGGACCGCGACGCCAGTCTATTTGGACGAAGACAAGATTTATCCGGTATCAGATCCAGCCGGAAAGCTCGCGTCGCACGACCTTTTCGAGGACGGCCATGCCCTCGGGCGAATCGTTGAGACAGGGAATGTGCGCGAACTTTTCGCCGCCATTGTGCAGGAAGCTCTCGGCGGCCTGCTCGGCGATCTCCTCCAGCGTTTCCAGGCAGTCGGAAACGAAGCCGGGATTGAGAACGGCGATGCGCTTGATGCCTTCCTGTGCCAGCTTCTCCACGGTCTTGTCCGTATAGGGTTGCAGCCATTCTTCCGGCCCGAAGCGCGACTGGAAGGTGACGACGAGCTTCTCCTTCGACCAGCCGAGCCGTTCGCGCAGCAGCCGTGCGGTCTTCTGGCACTGGCAGTAGTAGGGATCGCCCTTGTCGAAATAGCTTTGAGGAATACCATGGAACGAGGTCAGCACCCGCTCGGGTTCCCAGTCGAGCGTTGCCAGGTGCTTCTCGATCGAGATGGCGAGCGCGTCGATATAGGCCGGGTCGTCGTGGTAGGGCGGCACGGTGCGTAGGGCCGGCTGCCAGCGCATCTTCAAAAGAGTCTCGAAGGCCTTGTCGTTGACGGTTGCCGTGGTTGCGGCCGCATATTGCGGGTAGAGCGGGAAGACGAGGATGCGCTCGCAGCCGGCCTTCTGCAGATAGTCCATGCGCGAGGCGATGGAAGGCTGGCCGTAGCGCATCGCCCAGTCGACGACGACCTCGGAGCAATCGGAGAGGGCCGTTGCCATCAGCTCGGCCTGGCTGCGCGTATAGGTGCGCAGGTAGCTCTCGTTCTTCTCCTTGTTCCAGATCGTCTCGTAGGCCTTGCCGACCTTGCCCGGGCGGGTGTTGAGGACGATACCGAAGAGGATGGGATACCAGGCGATCCTCGGCCATTCGATGACGCGCTTGTCGGTCAGGAATTCCTTCAGGTAGCGGCGCATCGAGGTGTAATCGGTACCATCGGGCGTGCCGAGATTGACCAGCAGCACACCGACCTTCCCGTGTTTGACGGGCGTGTGGTCGGCGGGCTTGGCGGCGATGTCCTGCATGGTGCGGTCCTCGGCGTGCGGAGTGTCGTTCATTGCTCTTGGGCTTTTTCTTCTTGCAAGTGCGGGTGCAAGACCGCGGCATGCGCGCTGGATTGCTCCTAACGCGGCGGACGCCCGGTCGGCTCAGAATCGTTCTAAAAAGAAATGCCGGCCCGGGAAAGCCCGGGCCGGCAGAAATAGTGGAGACAAATTGTCCTTATTTGGTCGGGATGGACAGTTCCGTCCCGACATGCAGGGCGCGCGGCCGCGGATTGCCGTTGGCTTCCGCAATCTTGCGCCATAGCGTGCCGTCGCCATAGGCCGCCTTGGCAAGATCCCAAAGCGTGTCGCCACGGGCGATGACATGCTTGCCGCCGGCCGCCACCGTTGCGGTTTCGGCCGTCGTGGTCGTAGTGCCCGATGCGGCTTCGCCGGATGTTGCGGTGCCTTCGGCCGACTTGGTTGCCGTTTCGCCTGCAGCGGGCTTGGCCTCGGTTCCGGTCGCTGTCTCCGTGCTTGCCGGGGTCTCGACGACCGTGGCATTGGCGACTTCCGTGATGCGGCCATCCGTATAAGGCTGGTAGGGGCGGTGTGCTGCAAGATAGTCGGCGACGACCAGTTCCAGGTTCGGGCCGAAATCGTAAGCGTTCTGACCCGCCTTGGCGAAGACCGAGTAACCGTCACCGCCGGCGCGCATGTAGTTGTTCGAGACGATGCCGTAGGTCTTGGCCGGATCGAGCGGCACGAAGGCCCCGCCTTCCTTCACCTCGACGGAAACGACGCGGCTGCCTGCCGGCTTCGACTTGTCGAAGGAGTATTTCATGCCGGAGACCTGCGGGAAGCGGCCAGCGCCCTCCTCGATCTGGCCGAGGCCGTTTTCGAGAGCGGCGACGAGGTCCGAGCCCTTGAGCTGGAAGGTGGCGACCGTGTTCTGGAACGGCAGCACCGACAGCACTTCGCCCATGGAGACCGGGCCGCCGTCGATGGAGGCGCGCAGGCCCCCGCCATTGGTGATGGCGATGGTCATGCCCTGGCTCTTGGTGCGGTCGAGGATGGCGTCGGCCACCAGGTTGCCCATCGCGCATTCGGCGGCGCGGCACACTTCGCGCGAGCCGTCGATCGGCGCGGCGCTCTCGGCGACGATCTTGTTCTTCAGTTCCTCGATCGGACCGCCCAGCTCCTTGATGCGGGCGAGCACGGCCTCGTCGGGCTTGATGGAGCCGTCGATCAGCACCGGTTCACCGGAGGATTCCTTCACGACGCCCGCATCGTCGAAAACGACCTTGAGATTGCCCAGATACTTGGAGTAGGCCGCGGCCTGCACGACGGGCACCTTGTAGCCGCCGGGATTGTCGACCAGCGTCGGGTAAGGGCCTTCCGCCTTGTCCGAGGTGTTGGAGAGGAACGTGTTGGTGTGGCCGCCGACCACCACATCGACGTCGGGGATCTTGGCGATGGCCGCGAGGTCGCGCGGATAGCCGACATGGGTCAGCGCAATGATCTTGTTGACGCCCTGCTTCTTCAATTCGCCGATGGCGGCGGTAATGTCGGCGACGTCGTCGCCGATCAGGACATTCGGGCCGGGCGAGGAGAGTTCCGCCGTGTCGTTCGCCACCGCGCCGACGATGCCGATCTTCTGGCCACCCTGGTCGAGCACGATGAACGGCTTGATGCGGTCGCCGATCTTCGAGGAGGCGCTGGCCGCGACGTTCGCGGTGACGACGGGGAACTGCACCTTGTCAAGGAAGGTCGCGAGGCCATCCTCGCTGTCGTCGAATTCATGGTTGCCGACGGTCATGGCGTCGAATTTCATGAGATTGAGGAACTCGGCTTCCACTGCGCCCTTGTAGGTGGTGTAGAAGAGCGAACCCTGGAAGTTGTCGCCTGCATTGAGCAGCAGCACGTTCTTGCCCGTCAGTGCCTGGCGCTGGGTGTCGATCGCGGTCTTGAGGCGGGCGACGCCGCCGAAGCACTCACCCTTGCCTTCCTCCTCGGCAGAGCAGGTCGAATCGAACTTGTTGATCGCCTCGATGCGCGAATGCAGGTCGTTGATGTGCAGGATGTTCAGCTCGTAATCGGCAAGCGCCGAGCCGCTGGAGAGCGCGATGATGGAGGCGGCCAGAAGGCCGGATCGGAAAAACGTCATGGTCCTCTTCTCCTTGTTTGCCCGCGACGCCGCGGGAGGGGCGGTCCGTTTCTCGATAAACCGGAAACATGACAGCCAGCCGGCGGATGTTTTCACCGGTCGCGGAGGAGTTCAAGAGAAAAGGTGAGGGGCCACAGGCCGCGCATGTTTATGAGGTAAAACGAAAAAAGGGCCTTGCGGCCCTTTCCGTTCATATGCCGGTCGCTCAAGCCCGGCGGGCAAGCGAGAACTGTGCGCCTTCCGCCGTCGTGCAGTTCAGCTGGCTCTGGCTGACCAGCGCGCAATTGACCTTGGACTGGGTGTTGCGCACCAGCGAGGTCATGTTGATCTCGACAAGCGTCGGCGAGGTGTTGATGTAGGTACCGGAGGCGAGAAGCTGGTTCGTGTCGGTCGTGCGCGTCGTGAACGTGCCGGCCTGGAAGGTGGAGACGATGCCGTTCGGGTCTACCCAGGCCCCCTCCACACCCTGCGCCACGGGGCGCTGGGTCACCGGCAGGTCGCGCGGTGCGCGCTCGGACTGGCACGAGGCAAGCGCGACGGCGGCGGTCAGCAGGCTGAGGACTGTGATCGGCTTCATATGGGTCTCCCAGGGTCACGGCGGCGCGAACCACCCGTCCAATTCGGCAAACCATGCCGCGAAGAGACGTCGAAAGCAAGACGCGCTGCCGGGGCGACGGGCATTATCCCATTGAAAGCGAAGACGCCCGCGGTGTTGCCGCGGGCGTCCTGTTGCAAAATGAAGGCCGGTTCAGCGAACCAGAATGTTCCTGAACTGCCACGGATCCTTCGTGTCGAGGTCTTCCGGGAAGAGGCCCGGGCGGCCGTCGAGCGGGGTCCAGTCGGTATAGTGGCCTTCGACCGGGCCGAGATAGGGCGTCTGCACTTCGAGGCAGCGCTTGTAGTCGACCTCGTCAGCTTCCACGATACCGGCCTTCGGGTTTTCCAGCGCCCAGACCATGCCGGCGAGCACGGCGGAGGTCACCTGCAGGCCGGTCGCGTTCTGATAGGGGGCGATGCGGCGGGTCTCTTCCAGCGACAGGCGCGAACCGTACCAGTAGGCGTTCTTGTCGTGGCCGTAGAGCAGCACGCCGAGCTCGTCGACGCCATCGACCAGTTCGTTCTCGTCGAGAACGTGCAGGACGGGCTGCTGGTTGCCGCCATTGCCGAACATCTCGTGCAGCGAGATCACGGCGTCGTTGGCCGGATGGTAGGCGTAGTGGCAGGTCGGGCGGTAGGTGACGTGTCCGTCCTTGTCGCGCACGGTGAAGAAGTCGGCGATCGAGATCGACTCGTTGTGGGTGACGAGGAAGCCGTATTGCGGGCCGGGCGTCGGGCACCAGGAGCGCACGCGCGTGTTGGCGCCGGGCTGTTCCAGGTAGATCGCTGCCTTGCAGCCCTTCTTGTGCTTCTTGGCGTTCTTCGGCATCCAGTTCTCGTGGGTGCCCCAGCCGAGCTCGGCCGGCTGCAGGCCTTCCGAGATGAAGCCCTCGACCGACCAGGTGTTCCAGAAGGTGTTGAACGGCTTCGGGTTCTTTGTGCGCTGGGTATCGCGCTCGGCGATGTGCACGCCCTTGACGCCGACCTTCTTCATCAGCTTGGCCCAGCCTTCGCGGTCGTCCTGCGTCGGCTCATCGAACTTGATGTCGAGATCCCTGGCAAGGTTCACAAGCGCCTGCTTGACGAACCAGGAGACCATGCCCGGATTGGCGCCGCAGGTGGAGACCGCGGTCGTGCCGCCGGGGTTCTTTTCCTTTTCCTTGCGCAGCGTTTCGCGCAGCGCATAGTTGGTGCGGTCGGCGTTCTTCATGCCCTTGTCGAAGTAGAAGCCGAGCCAGGGTTCGATGACCGTATCGACATAGAGCACGTCGAGCTTGCGGCAGAGCTTGATCAGGTCCACCGAGCCGGTATCGACAGAGAGGTTGACGCAGAAGCCCTGGCCGCCGCCTTCCGTGAGGAGCGGCTTCAGGAGGTCCTTGTAGTTCTCCTTGGTGACATGGGCCTTGACATGGCGCACGCCGTGGCGGGCGTAGATCTCCGCGTCGGCGGCGTCTTCGCGCGGCTCGATGACGATCAGCCGGTTCCGGTCATATTTGAAGTGGCGCTCGATCAGCGGCAGCGTGCCGCGCCCGATGGAGCCGAAGCCGATCATCACGATCGGGCCGGTGATCTCGCCATAAACCGGATAGGTGCTGTCTGCCATTTGGTTCTCCTGCGGACGGCCGCTTTTGCTGTAAAATCAGGGTCTCGACGGGCCCCATAGCATAATATGGCAGCGCTAGAGCACAGTTTTCTGTCACAATAAAGGGCGGCCGTGGTTTTCCGTCGTGATATTCTTAACCGGCCGCAACCGCCCGCAATTCCGCCACCAGCGCCGCCCTTTTCGTGGCGAGCCCCTTGTAGGTCGCTTGCGGCAGGTTCAGCGCTTCCAGCTGGTCGGCAAAGACGAGCGCAATCTTCCGCGCATCGGACAAGGTGCGCAGCGCGGCAAGCGGATCGGTATAGATGCGGATGGTGAAGAGGATGTCGCCGGAGACCGGCAGCTTGCGCAGCGTCTGTCGCTCGACACGGGCGAAGGTGGTCTCGAGCGACAGTGCGTGCCCGTCCGGCAGGGCGCCATGGGCCTTGGACGCAGGGTAGTGCAGGTCGTCATCCGGATTGATCGACCAGTTGAAGCGGAAGACCGGTTGCTCGACCTTCAGATTGTCGAACATGCGGTTGATCAGAAGGGCATTGCGCGTACCCTCGCCGAAATCCGGCACGGGCGCGTGGATATCCTCCATCCGCCGGCCGAATTTCTCCGGCAGGGACCACGAGGAGGGGAAGGCGACGTAACCGGCGACAAGACGCCAGCCTGTTTCGTCGCGCCGCATCAGCACGAGGTCCTCCTGCACAAGCGCACCAGCGGTGACAAGCGGCGCGTCGTCGGCGTCGAGGGAAATGGTACGCGCATCGGTGGCGATCGCCGATCCTTCGCGGCGATAGAATGCGGGATGGTGCGTCGCCACATGGTCCGCGAGAAGGTCCAGAACCTCCTGTTGTGCGGCACGCGTGCCGACCTCTTCCACGAAGACGACATCACGCTGGTCGGCGATCAGCCGGTCCTTTTCGAGAAGGTAGCGTTCGAGATCGCCATCCGGTTCGATCCAGCGTGCAGGGTCGAGCGGACCGAGGCCGATGGTGAAGAGGCGGGCAGAGCCATCATAGGGCGTGTAGGCGGGGGTTTTCATGAAAGCGTTGCCCGGATGAGCCCGCGCAGGGAATTGCCGACGAAGACCGTGCCCTCGCCGAAGTCTTCCGGTCGCAGGATCTGCTCAGCTGCCTTGCCGCTTTCCAGCAGTTCCTGCCGCAGCACGCCGGCCAGCAGGCCGCAGGCGAGCGGCGGCGTCTTCAGGATACCCGTGCCGTCATCGAGGAAGAGCGAGGTGATGGTGCCCTCGCAAAGCATACCGTGTTCGTTGAGAAGGAGGACTTCGTCTGCCGTCTCGGTGGGGAATTCGGCGCGGGCCGCGGCATAGGCGGCGCGGCGTGAGGTCTTGTGGCGCAACAGTGGATCCACGGACGAAAGGCGGGTTCTGGCGATTTTCAGGCGCCAGATCGCGTCGGGCGCGAGCGGCGTGAACGGAGCCGTCTGCACGTCGATCCGGCCGTCGGCAAAAAGTTCGAGACGGATGCGCAGAGGCGAGATACCCGGCAGGGCAGGAGCGGCGAGCGCCGTTAACAGGGCCTGCCGCGCCTCCTCTGCGCCGTTCAGTCCAAACACACTCGCCGAATGTGCGAGCCGCGTCAGATGCCGTTCCAGCCGCAGGAAACCGGTGCCGGGTTCCCAGCGCAGGGTCTCGATCAGCGAGAGATCCATTGATCCCCCACCGCAAAGCGCGCCTTCAGCAGGCACTCCTCATATTCCGCTTCGGCGGTCGAATCGAAGACGATGCCGCCGCCGACATTGAAGACCGCTTCGCCTTCTTCGAAGATCGAGACGGTGCGGATCGCCACGTTGAAGCGCATGGTGCTGTCGGGCGCGATCACGCCGATCGCGCCGCAATAGGCGTCGCGCGGACCATCCTCCAGGTCGTGCAGGATTTTCATGGCGCTCATCTTCGGCGCGCCGGTGATCGAGCCGCAGGGGAAGAGGGCGGCAAAGATGTCGCGGATCGAGATGTTGGGCAGCAGTTTCGCCCGCACATGGCTGACCATCTGGTGCACGGTCGGATAGGTCTCGACGGCGAAGAGTTTGGGCACGGTGAGCGTGCCGACCTCTGATATGCGCGAGATGTCGTTGCGCAGCAGGTCGACGATCATGCGGTTTTCCGCCTGCGATTTCGGATCGGCCTGCATGGCGGCGATGATGTCTGCGTCCTCCGCCGCATTGGCGCCGCGCGGCGCCGTGCCCTTCATCGGATGCGTCTCGATCCAGCCGTCCTTGTCGATATCGAAAAAAAGTTCCGGCGAGCGGGAGAGGAGAAGCGGCCCGTCGAGCGAGACGAAGGCGCCGTAGCGCACGGGCTGGCGTTCGATCAGCGACCAGAAGGCGGCGAGCGGATCGCCGGTCCAGCGGGCACGGATCGGCATGGTGAGGTTCGCCTGGTAACAGTCGCCCTCCCTCAGATGCCGGTGCAGGCGGCCGAAGCGGCTGCGGTAGGTCTCGAAATCCCAGCCGGCTTTCGGCTCGGTGAGGAAGGGTTCGTTTTCCGTGCGCTGGCGCGGTCTTGCCAGCGGATGGTCGTCCGCCGGCTTTTCGAAGATGCCGAAGCTCATCAGCGGCGTCGGGCGGTTCTCCGGCGCGAAGGGCGCCAGCTTCTCCTCGAAGAGATGGCCGGCCTCATAGCTCATGAAGCCGGCGATCCAGTGGCCGTTGTCGTGCGCCGCCTGCAAGGCCGCGAAGGCGGGTTCGAAGCCGGCGCGATCGCGCACGGTGACGAGGCCAAGCGGCTCGGCGAAAACCACCGTCCGGTCCTCGCGGTCGTCCCTGAGGAGCACAAAGCGTTCGCGGTCGGTCATGCGCGGCTTCTTCTTTCGAGATCAGGCCTTATCAAGCGCTTCCAATTCGTCGATCAGCCCCTCGATCATCGACAATCCCTTGCTCCAGAACGACGGATCGCTCGCATCGAGGCCGAACGGTTTCAGCAGCTCGGTGTGGTGCTTGGTGCCGCCGGCCTTGAGCAGGTCGAAGTATTTTTGCTGGAAGCCGGCTTCGGCTTGGCTGTAGACGGCATAGAGCGAGTTCACGAGGCAATCGCCGAAAGCATAGGCGTAAACGTAGAAGGGCGAGTGGATGAAGTGGGGGATGTAGGCCCAATAGGTCTCGTAACCCTCGGAAATCCGGATCGCCGGGCCGAGGCTTTCCTCCTGCACGGAGAGCCAGAGTTCACCGATCTGGTCGGAGGTGAGTTCACCCTCTTTGCGGGCGGTGTGCACCTTGCGTTCGAATTCGTAGAAGGCGATCTGGCGCACGACCGTATTGATCATGTCCTCGACCTTCTGGGCGAGCATCGCCTTGCGCTCGCGCTTGTCCTTGGTCTTGTCGAGCAGACTGCGGAAGGTCAGCATTTCGCCGAAGACCGAGGCGGTCTCGGCAAGCGTCAGCGGCGTCGAGGCCATCAGTGCGCCCTGGCCGCCGGCCAGCACCTGGTGCACGCCATGGCCGAGTTCGTGGGCGAGCGTCATCACGTCGCGCGGCTTGCCCATGTAGTTGACGAGCACATAGGGGTGCGCGGAGGGTACCGTCGGATGCGCGAAAGCGCCCGGCGCCTTGCCGGGGCGCACCGGCGCGTCGATCCAGCCCTTGTCGAAGAATTCTCGGGCGATATCGGCCATCTCGGGCGCGAAGGCGCTGTAGGCTGACAGCACGGTATCGCGCGCCTCGCTCCACGGAATGATTGCGTCGGGTGTCTCGGGAAGGGGCGCATTGCGATCCCAGAATTCCATCTGCTCCATTCCGAGCCATTTTGCCTTCATCGCATAGTAGCGGTGCGAGAGGCGCGGATACGCTTCGCGCACAGCCGCGGCGAGGGCTGCAACGACCTCGGGTTCGACGCGGTTGGCGAGATGCCGGCTGTCGGCGATGTCGGAAAAGCCGCGCCAACGGTCGGCGATTTCCTTGTCCTTGGCGAGCGTGTTGGTGATCAGCGTGAAGGTGCGGATATTGTCCTTGAAGGTTTTTGCCAGCGCTTGCGCCGCCTTGTGCCGGTCATCCGGGTTGGGCGACTGGAGCTGGTTGAGGGCGATTTCCAGCGGCACTTCCTCGCCGTCGATCGTGTAGCGCAGCGAGGCCATGGTCTCGTCGAAGAGCCGGTTCCAGGCCGCCGCGCCCGTCATGGATTTTTCGAGGAAAAGCTGTTCCGTTTTGTCGTCGAGCTGGTAGGGCTTGTCCTTGCGCAGGTCCTCGATCCAGGGGCGGTAATGCGCGGCAAGCGCGTCCTTCGCCAGCGCCGCTTCGATGCGCTCGTCCGCTATCCTGTTGAGTTCAAGCGAGAAAAACAGCAGATGCGCGCCGAGATCGGTCAGCTTGGACTGGATGTCGCCGTAGAATTTGCCGTTGGCCGGATCGGTCGTGTTGGTGAAATAGGTAAGGCCGGCGAACGAGATGAGGCGGCCCATCACGTCTTCCAGCGCCTCGAATTCGCGTACGGCCGCGCCGATGCCGTCGTCGCCGGTTTTTTCCGTCGCGGCGTCCAGCTTGCCCTTCCATTTTGTCTCGAAGGCGAGCGAGCCGGC
This sequence comes from Shinella sp. SUS2, assembly GCF_001262505.1. Taxonomy (GTDB): domain Bacteria; phylum Pseudomonadota; class Alphaproteobacteria; order Rhizobiales; family Rhizobiaceae; genus Shinella. The sequence goes on along the minus strand of NZ_KQ410743.1, from coordinate 86,201 downwards.
TTCTGCCTTCTTCATGTCGCCCTGGAATTCGAGGGAGGTCTGCGAGGGATAGAGATCGGCAAGATTCCAGCCGGGAAGATCGCCCAGTTCGGCGCTGGCGGCGGCGTCCGCCGGCGCGAAGTCGATGCGGGGGGATTGGAAAAATCGGGTCATCGTCTGTCTCTCTTCCAGGTGGGCGGGCAGGTGGGCGGATCGGCCCCTTGCTTGCGTCGGCGTTGGTTAAAATGCAAGCCTTTCTCAAAACGGCATGTTCAACCCTTTCTGCCATGGTCCCCTGGTGTTGAGTTCCCTTGGGCGTGCATGACGCACGCTTCAGGCAAGGAGGTTCCAGTGACGGCCCATATTCTTGTCATCGACGATGATCCTGTCCAGCGCAGGCTGTTGAAGAACATGATCGAGCGCTCCGGCCATGTCGCCCATATGGCGGAAAACGGCCGCGCGGGGCTCGATCTGCTCGATCGCAAGGGCGGTCTGATCAATGTGATCCTGCTCGACCTGATGATGCCGGAAATGAACGGCTCGGCCTTCCTCGATGCGCTTGCCGAGCGGGAGAACACCATCCCCGTCATCGTGCAGACGGGGCAGGGCGGTATCGAGACGGTCGTGATGGCCATGCGCGCCGGCGCCTTCGATTTCGTGGTGAAGCCGGTCTCACCGGAGCGGCTGAACGTTGCCGTCGGCAATGCGCTGAAGATGGACCAGCGCGAAGGCCGCGGCCGCGGCGGGCGTCGAGGTCGCAGCGAGGCCGTACATTTCGACGATATCGTTTCGGCCAGCCCCGAAATGCTGCGCGTCATCGAGCTTGGCCGCCGCGCCGCCCAGTCGAACATCCCCGTCGTGCTGGAAGGCGAATCGGGCGTCGGCAAGGAAATGGTCGCGCGTGCCATCCAGGCGGCCAGCGACCGGGCGCAAAAGCCCTTCGTTACCGTCAATTGCGGTGCGATCCCGCACAATCTCGTCGAAAGCATCCTGTTCGGCCACGAGAAGGGCGCCTTCACCGGTGCGACGGAGCGCCATACCGGCAAGTTCATGGAAGCCGACGGCGGGACGCTGTTCCTCGACGAGATCGGCGACCTGCCGCTCGAAGTGCAGGTGAAGCTTCTGCGTGCGGTGCAGCAGGGCGAGATCGAGACGATCGGCGCCCGCTTCCCGCAGAAGGTCAACGTCCGCCTCATCTCTGCGACCAACCGCGACCTCATCAACGAGGTGCGCGAGGGTCGCTTCCGCGAGGACCTCTACTATCGCCTCAACGTCTTCCCGGTGACGATCCCGGCGCTGCGCAAGCGCAAGGAGGACATCCCGGTTCTGGTGCGTGCCTTCGTGCAGCGCTTTGCCGGCGAACAGAAGCTCGCCCGCCCGCTTGGCGTCTCCGCTGCCGCCATGGCGCTGTTGACCGCCTATGACTGGCCGGGCAACATCCGCCAGCTCGAAAACGCCATCTTCCGTGCCGTCGTGCTTTCGGAAGGCGCAGAACTCACCGCCGCTGATTTTCCGCAGATCGCCGCACAGGTTCCGGGCTACGGCCTTGCCGAAGACGGCGTCGTCACCTGGGAATCGGCGAGCCAGCGTCTGCCCGAGCCGGCCGCCGAAACGCGCCTGCCCAGCGTCTATCCGGACTTTCGCCCGAACGATTCGGCAAGCGTCGAAACCGGGCCGGACAACGCCATTGCCAGCGTCGACAAGGGCGGCCACGTGCGCAAGCTGGCCGATGTGGAAGAGGAACTGATCCGCTTTGCCCTGAAGTTTTATCATGGCCAGATGAGCCAGGTTGCCCGCAAATTGGGCATCGGCCGCTCGACTCTTTATCGCAAACTGAAGGATTATGGCATCGACCCGGACGATCCGTTGAAAGAAGCTGCGTAAAAACCCCTTGAATCCCGGCCACTTGCGATTTCTCGATTGCCGTTTATTCCCTGTTAGTGGATTGTTCACTATAACGGGTGCGCAACGACGAGTGTGGCGTATTTGCCATGCTCTCACCGCAATTGGCAGTCATCTGGGATAACGGACGTTCGTTGTCCTTCGGACGGGGAAAGAGTTGGCAAATTTGTTCGCATCGATGAAGCGCCCCGGGGCCTCCCTGGGCAGCCTCTGCAAGACAGTGTTGCAAAAGCTGCCTAAGGCATTGTCCACGGCTGTGCTGTCTGCTGCCCTCATCCTGCCCACGGCCATTCCCGCGACGGTCCAGGCCGAGAGCGGCAACCGCACGCTCAAGCTCTATTTCATCCATACCAAGGAAAAGGCCGAGATCACCTTCAAGCGCAACGGGCGTTACGATGCGCGCGGCCTGAAGCAGATCAACCAGTTCCTGCGCGACTGGCGCCGCAACGAGCCGACGAAGATGGACCCGCGGCTCCTCGACCTCGTGTGGGAAGTCTACCAGAAGGTCGGCGGCAAGGGTTACATCAACGTCGTCTCTGCCTATCGCTCGCCGGCAACCAACGGCATGCTGCGTTCGCGCTCCAAGGGTGTGGCGAAGAAGAGCCAGCACATGCTCGGCAAGGCGATGGACTTCTATATTCCCGGCGTGAAGCTCGCAAACCTGCGCGCGGCCGCCATGAAATTCCAGGTCGGCGGCGTCGGCTATTACCCGACCTCCGGTTCGCCTTTCGTGCATCTTGATGTCGGCAGCGTGCGCGCCTGGCCGCGCATGAGCCGCCAGGAGCTTGCCCGCCTCTTCCCCGACGGCAAGACCATGCATGTGCCGACAGACGGCAAGCCGCTGCCCGGCTACCAGCAGGCGGTGGCCGACTACAAGCGCCGCGTCGGCGCGGACTCGATCCAGGTGGCCGGCGGCGGCTCGAGCCCGACCGCGTCCAAGCGCAAGGGCGGCTTCCTTGCCGCTCTCTTCGGCGGCGGCGGCGACGAGGATGAAGAACCCGAGATGATCGCCAGCAGCGCCACCATTGCCGACAGCTTCGATGAAGGCGGCGAGAGTGCGGGCGCGAAGGCGAAGGTCGTCGAAGAAAAGAAGCCGGTCGTGGCGGAAGCCGAGACGGAGCTTGCCTTCAACGCGCCGGTGCCGGGCAGCCGCCCCGCCTTCAAGGCCGCCGAGACGACGAGCGAGCTTGCCCTTGTCGCTCCGACGACGAGCGGCGCCGTTGCGGCCCTCGAAGCGGCGACGACCGAAGAGCAGAAGCCTGAATTCGAGGACCTTGCGACCTACAAGATCCCGCTTCCCGTCATGCTCGGTGCGCGCACCGAGCCCGGCGATGCCGAGCCTGGTGCGGTCATGACCGCCGAAGCGGCGGTCGAGGATGCGGAGGAGCTGGCCATGGTTCCAGTGCCGGGCCTGCGTCCTGAGGTCTCGCTTGACCAGACGCAGACCGCGCTGATGGCGGCTGCGGAAGCCGATGTCGCGCTGCCGACCGCTGCCGACCGCTCCGGGCTTGCCGCGCTTGCCGATCCGACGACGGATGGCACTGCCGGCGGTCCGGTCGAAATGGCGGCGCTCGTCTCCACCAATGCCGGAGGCACGCGTTCGCTGGCCGGGCTCGACGCCTTCGACGGCAAGCCGGCGGAAGAGACGATGTCCAAGGGCGGCCGCCCGAAGAAGAAGGATGCCGATGCGGCAAGCCGCGGTGCCATCCGCACCGAGCCGAAGCTGACGCAGAAGATCATCTCGCAATGGGCACTGACCCAGGGCCGTGTCGCGACGCTTTCGAAGCCCGTCAAGGCGCCGCGCTTCGTCAGCCGTACGCTGCGTGCCGCGCCGACGACGGTCTACATGGCCGGCTTCCAGTCGGAAGGCAAGTCGATCGATGCCGGCCGCTTCAGCGGAACCGCCGTCAACTTCATGGAAGTGCGCAAGTTCCAGAGCGCCGAGAACTAAGGTTCGTCGATCATTCCTAAAAAAACCCGCCGGAGCGATCCGGCGGGTTTTTTGTGGTCTGACCTTGCCTCTTCTCAGCCGCCATGCCCGGGCTTGACCCGAGCATGGCGAAAAAGAGGGAGACGGCTCACGCTTCCGGCGGAAGTTCGATCATGCCGAGGGCCTGCAGGTAGGTGTCGAGGATGGCTTCCTGCTCCATGCGCTCGTCCTTGTCCTGCTTGCGGATCTGGATGACCTTGCGCAGGATCTTGGCATCGAAGCCGGTTCCCTTGGCTTCGCCATAGACGTCCTTGATGTCGTCGGCGATGGTTTTCTTTTCTTCCTCGAGGCGCTCGATGCGCTCGATGAACGCGCGAAGCTGGTCGCGGGCGACGCCGTGGGCATCCGACATGGTCTTCTCCTTGGGTGGGATAAAATTCGAAGGCCGTGACTTGCCGCGAACTTCCGGCAAGATCAAGGCCTCCCGCCGATTTTCACGGGGGTAAGGCTCATTCCTTCGGGCGGTTCACCTCGAAGGCGGCCTTCCGTGCCTCGCTCGCCTCGCGCTGGTGGCGCGCGCGCCATTCTTCGTAAGGCATGCCGTAGACGATCTCGCGGGACGCCTCCTTGTCGAGCGGCACGCCCGCTTCGTTCGCCGCCTCGCGGTACCAGTTCGACAGACAGTTGCGGCAGAAGCCGGCGAGGTTCATCAAATCGATGTTCTGCACGTCGCTGCGCTCGCCGAGATGCTTGAGGAGGCGCCGGAAGGCGGCGGCCTCGAACTCGGTCTGCTGTTCCTTGCTGAGCTCGGTCATCGTCTTGGCCTCAATAGGGTCCCGTGCGGGAGGGGAATACGGCATAGGTGTGCAGCGTCTCGTCCGCATTCAACCGGGCGAAGACCGGAGCGAGGCGCTCCACCCAGCGGGCAATGCCTGCCGCATCGCCGATCTCGTCCTGGCGGATTTCGATGAGGGCATGCGGAATGCCGGGCTTCATGCAGTGGCGGAACATCGTGTCGCCGCGCAGCGCCCCGTCATAGGGCTCGTTGTCGCCCACCACGACGTCGCCGGGCGCTTCAAGCGCCGCCAGCAGCGGGTGCACGGCGCGGGGATCGCTGTCCCAGAGCACGGTGACCTGCCAGGGGCGGGCGGCACCCTTCCAGGCCGGCGTGAAGGAATGCATGGAAAGGACGAGCGGCGCCTTGCCGGTCTTGTCGGCAACGGCGCCGATCGTGCGGGACACGGCATCGTGATAGGGGCGATGGAAGGTTTCCAGCCTGTATTGCCATTCTTCTGATGTGATTGGATGATTGCCTGGAATGATCGCGCCGTCGGAAATGCGCATGATGAGTGTCGGATCGTCCTCGCCGCGATTGGGGTCGATCAGGAGACGGGAAAAGCGGCTCATGACGACCGGCGCATTCAGCCGGGCATTGAGGCCGCGCACCACGCCCTCGACGCCGATATCGTAGGCGATATGGCGCTCAAAGGCGCTGTCCGGCAGGCCGAGGCGGCCATAGCGTTGGGGGAGATGATGGGTGGCGTGGTCCGCCAGGATGACGAGCCCGAGGCCGAGGTCGCCGTCAATGATTTCGAAGGGGGAGTGATCCTGCATGCCTTTTGCCGAATTGCGCCGCTCATGCCGACTGATCGCATGGGGCGATGGGAGCCGCAAGCGCAGCCTCTCGCCTTTCAGGAAAGATTCCTTCTCCTGTCGTGAAATTGTAATCGATTAGTGTTGCGTTGACATTCATGCCCTGCCGTCGCAAGAAAGCGCTTATTCAAATCAACGGAGTTGCATCGGAAGCCGTGAGAGCCAAGAGCCATCGCCCGTTTTTCCCGAAAGCCCGCGGCCTCTTCCAGGCCGGCCTTTTCGCCTTTGCCGGATTTGCCGCCCTGTCCGTGCCGGATACGGCGAAAGCCGACTTCCGCGTGTGCAACGGCACGCAGAACCTTGTCGGCGTCGCTATCGGCTACCGTGCCAAGGAAGGCTGGATGACCGAAGGCTGGTGGCAGGTTCCCGCGACCACCTGCGCCACGCTGATCGAGGGTGAGCTGCAATCGCGCTACTACTATCTCTATGCCGAAGACGCCGCTCGCGGCGGCCGCTGGACCGGTGACGTGAACATGTGCGTCGCCGAGAACGAGTTCAAGATCACCGGCGTGCAGGACTGTTTCGCACGCGGTTTCCAGCGCATGGGCTTCAAGGAATATGACACGGGCCGACAGGGGAGCTGGATGGTGCAGCTCTCAGATACGCCAGGGACCCAGGAAAGCCAGAACTGATGAGACGGAACAGAAAAGTCAAAATCCTCGCCACGCTCGGACCCGCATCGTCCGATGAGCAGATGATCCAGAAGCTGCATGAGGCCGGGGCCGATCTGTTCCGCATCAATATGAGCCACGCCAGCCACGACGTGATGCGCACGCTGATCAGCCGCATTCGCGCGGTGGAAGCCCGCTGTGGTCGCCCGATCGGCATTCTTGCCGATCTCCAGGGGCCTAAGTTGCGCGTCGGCAAGTTCGCCAACGGCTCGGAAGAGCTGAAGCCCGGCCAGACCTTCACGCTCGACAACAAGGATGTGCCCGGCGACAACACACGCGTCTACCTGCCGCACCCGGAAATCCTCGAAGCCGTCAAACCCGGCCATCGCCTGCTGATCGACGACGGCAAGCTGCATCTGCGCGCCGAAACCTCCGATGGCAAGTCCATCGTCTGCACGGTCGTCTCCGGTACCAAGATCTCCGACCGCAAGGGCGTCAGCCTGCCCGACACGCTGCTCGGTGTCGGCGCGCTGACCGAGAAGGACCGTGTCGACCTCGATGCGGTTCTGGCTACCGGCAGTGTCGACTGGGTGGCGCTTTCCTTCATCCAGCGCCCGGAGGATCTTGCCGAAGTGCGCAAGGTGGCCCGCGGCCGCGTAGGCCTGATGTCGAAGATCGAAAAGCCGCAGGCGATCGAGCGTATCGACGAGATCATCGAACTGTCCGACGCGCTCATGGTGGCGCGTGGCGACCTCGGCGTGGAAATGCCGCTGGAAGCCGTTCCGGGCCTGCAGAAGCAGCTTATCCGCGCCTGCCGCCGCGCCGGCAAGCCGGTCGTCGTCGCCACGCAGATGCTGGAATCGATGATCTCCGCACCGGTGCCGACCCGCGCCGAAGTCTCCGACGTCGCGACCGCCGTCTTCGAGGGTGCCGATGCCGTGATGCTGTCGGCCGAATCCGCCTCGGGCGACTACCCGGTCGAAGCCGTCTCGACCATGGCTTCGATCGCCAGCAAGGTCGAGCGCGACCCGCACTATCCGGGCATCATCTATGCCCAGCGCTCGACGCCGGAAGCAACGGGCGCCGATGCCATCTCGCTGGCTGCCCGCCAGATCGCCGAGACGCTGAAGCTGTCGGCCATCGTCTGTTACACGTCTTCGGGCACGACGGGCCTGCGCGCTGCGCGCGAGCGGCCGGATGTGCCGGTCTTGGCGCTGTCGCCGGTCATCGAGACGGCGCGCCGTCTCTCGGTCGTCTGGGGCTTGCACTGCGTCGTCACGGGCGATGCGGAGGACCTCGACGATATGGTGAACCGCGCCTGCCGCATCGTCGTCGCCGAAGAGTTCGGCAAGCCGGGCGACCGCATCATCATTTCGGCCGGCGTGCCGCTGCGCACGCCCGGCGCGACCAACATGCTGCGTATCGCCTATATCGGGGCGGACGGCGTCAGCGGCGTCTGAGCCATCATTCCTCGTGATCTTTCGCAAGGCGGGCCTCGGCCCGCCTTGCTGATTCCTGGAGGTCGCGCGGCTTGCCGGCGATCTTTTCCAGTGCCTCGATTGCAAGACCGGTGACGATATAGTCCGGCTTGTGGCCGAGATTGCGGATCCAGACCAGTTCCGATCCCGCTATGTCATGCGCCAGCCCCCGTGAATGGATCTCCTCGTAGACGACACCGTCCGTGTCGCCGGTTATGATCACCGTCGGTGTATGGATCGCGCTGTAGCGCGGCTGGATGCGGCGGACATAGTCCAGGAGATTGGCGACATCGGTGGCGTTGTTGCGGAAGGCGTCGGGGCGCAGAACAAGGGCGGGGGCCGTCTCTGTTGTGTAGTCGTCGGGGCGCCTGTTGGGTGCGAAGACGAAGCGTGTGCCGCTGTCGATGCGGGACAGGCCTGCAGGGAGCGCGACGATGCGGGTGAAGAGCCAGCCGAGGACGGGCATTTTCGCAACGTCGTAGTACCAGTCGATGCCGCCGGGCCAGGGGTGGGTGGCCGGGGCGAGGAAGAGCAGGCCGGCCGTCTTCTCGGGATGTTCCAATGCGAAGCTTGCGGCGATGGCGCCGCCGAAGGAGTGGCCGACGATGATCGCCCTCTCGATGCCCCGTATCTCCATCAGGCGTGCGATGGCGTGGGCCTGCCCGTCCGGCCAGGCGTTTTCCGGCCCGCCGCGCTCCGAGTAACCGTGGCCGGGCCGATCAAGGAAAAGCATTGTCGCCCGGCCCTCCAGCTGTGTCCGGAAGGCATGCATCTGGTCGCGCAGGTTGCCGCTGGCGCCGTGGATGAAGACGATGGGGGGCAGATCGGCATCTGCGCCTGCGGTCACCAGCACGCTGCTCATGCGAAAGCCGCCGACATCGACCAGCTCACCGATGTTGGGGAATGCCGTCTCGATCGCTCGTGCCTTCCACGCCGTGAAGGCGTAGCCAGCAAGAGCAAGGGCGAAAGGGAGGGCGAGCAGGGCTGTCAGCATGGTGCGGAGGGCGGAGGGCAAGGCAGGGTCCGGTTTCAGGCGGTGGAAGTAACCGATCTACGAAAACCGCGCCGTGCCGGTTCACTGCCGAAGGTTATGTCCGCTGGCCGGTCAGCTTTTCGGCAAGGTCCCCCATTTCCTTCTGCGCCTGCCGCTCGGTTGGATAGATGTCGAGGAAGCGCTCCCAGGCTCTCAACGCCATCTCGTCCCGGCCCGACTGCGCGAGGATCGCGGCCATGCCGGCGAGTGCGCCGAAGTGGCGCGGTTCGATGGCCAGCACCTGGTTGATGTCGGACATCGATTTGCGATAGTTGCCCATCTTGAAGTGCAGGGTGGCCCGTCGGTTCCAGCCTTCGACATAGTCGGGCTTCAGGCGAATCGCCTCATCGAGAAAATCGAGCGCCGCGGCGTTCTTTTCTTCGGATATTGCCTTGTCGGCCCACTGGATCAGGAGGTTGATGCTGGCACTACCCGAATCCTGCCATTCCCGGCGAATCTGGTCGGCGATGCCGCGGGCGCTATCCGCGTTTCCCTCGTGTTTCAGCTCGCTGAAGAGCTTGTCGAGGCGTTGTGCCGGGGTCGTGAAGGCGCTGGATGCAGCTGGATCGACGGATGCCTTTACGGCCTGCGCAAGCGCGGCAGTCGGTGCGGTACCGATCAGGGAGAGGGAAAGGCAGAGTGCTGAAAGCATAAAAAAGCGCATGGCGGTTATTGTAAACCGCCATGGCCCAACTTCAAATCGATATTTCTCGATCACCACATCCCATTGCAGGATGGCGACCGCGGCGACAATCAGCCCTGACGAGCCTTGAAGCGCGGGTTCTGCTTGTTGATGATGTAGATGCGGCCCTTACGGCGAACAAGGCGGTTCTCGCGATGACGAGCCTTGAGCGACTTGAGCGAATTCTTGATCTTCATTTTTCTGATCCGCGTATTGCAGGGCGACTCGAGTTCGCCGGATTTCCTCAATCAAAAACGCGCCGTTTCGGGCGCGCTTTCGGGTTGGCAGGCATGTACCCTGTCACTTTTGTGCTGTCAACCATTTGCGGAGGGTTTTCCGCGACACAGGCTGGTTTTCCAGCGTCCCTGACGGTTTTTTTGGCCTTTGCGCGCAGTTTTCCCGGAATCGCATCAGCCCAGAATTTGCGTGACATGCCCCATTTTGCGGCCTGGCCGGGCTTCCGTCTTCCCGTAGAGATGAACAAGCACGCCGGGTCTGGCGAGCCATGCGGGAACGTCCTCGATATCGTCGCCGACGAGATTCTGCATCACGCAATCGGAATGGCGGCGAGGGTCGCCGAGCGTATGGCCGGCGACGGCGCGGATATGCTGTTCGAACTGCGAGATGACGCAGGCCGCCTCCGTCCAGTGGCCGGAATTGTGCACGCGCGGCGCGATCTCGTTGGCCACGAGCCCGCCATCCGGCAGCACGAAGAACTCGACGCCGATGACGCCGACATAGCCGAGCTGGTCGAGTATGGCGCGTGCGGCCTTGCGGGCCTGGTCCGCGGTCGCCTCGCTGATGCGGGCGGGCAGGGTCGAGGTGTGCAGGATGCCGTTCTGGTGGACGTTTTCCGCCGGGTCGTAGCAGGCGATCGTGCCGTCGCGGTCGCGTGCGGCAATGATCGACACTTCCCGCTCGAAGGGCACAAGGCTCTCGAGGATCAGCGGTACGCCCCCAAGTGCCTCGAAGGCGCCGTCGCGCTCTTCGGCGGGTGAACGAAACAGCCGCTGGCCCTTGCCGTCGTAACCGAGGCGGCGCGTCTTCAGCACGCCGACGCCGCCGAAGCGGTCGAGCGCGTCTTCAAGCTCGGCCTGGCTGTCCACGGCGGCGAAGTCGGCGGTGAGGATGCCGCAATCGCGGATGAAGCGCTTCTCGACGAGCCGGTCCTGCGAGACCTCCAGCGCGCGCGACGGCGGATAGACCGCTACGGCGGCGGCAAGCGCCTCGGCGGCGGAGACCGGCACGTTCTCGAATTCGTAGGTCACGACGTCCGAGACGCGGGCAAGCTCTGCAAGCGCATCCGGATCGTCATAGGCTGCGACGATCTGGGCGTTGGCGACCTGCGCGGCCGGACAATCGGCCTGCGGTTCCAGGATCACGGTCCGCAGGTTCAACCGGGCAGCCGCCATGGCCAGCATGCGGCCAAGCTGGCCGCCGCCGATAATGCCGATCGTGCGTGTGCTCATAGCGGGCCGTCCACGGGGTACTCGGCGATGGCGTTCGACTGGTTCTCCCGCCATTCATCGAGGCGGTGGGCGAGCTCGGGGTCGCTCAGCGCCAGAACGGCAGCGGCGAGCAGGGCGGCATTGACGGCGCCGGCCTTGCCGATGGCGAGCGTGCCGACCGGGATGCCGGCAGGCATCTGCACGATGGAGAGCAGGCTGTCCTGGCCGGAGAGCGCCTTGGACTGGACCGGAACGCCGAAGACCGGCAGCGGCGTCATCGCCGCGGCCATACCGGGCAGGTGGGCAGCGCCGCCGGCGCCGGCGATGATGATCTTGAAGCCTTCCGCCCTCGCGCCGCGGGCGAAGCTGTAGAGCCGGTCTGGCGTGCGGTGCGCCGAAATGATGCGGGCCTCGTAATCGACGCCGAGCGCATCGAGCGTATCGGCGGCGTTTTTCATCGTCTCCCAGTCGGACTGGCTTCCCATGATGATGGCGACGGGGGGCGTTTCTGTGGTGTCCAAGGCGTCTCGTCCGGTTAGGCGATGATGTCGGGGATGATCTGGTCTTCCAGCTTGGAAATCTTGTCCTTGAGGACCAGTTTCTTCTTCTTCATGCGCTGGATTCTGAGGGCTTCGCAGCCGACCTGGATCATTGCATTGATAGCGGCATCGTAGTCTTCGTGCTCCTGGCGAAGCCGTGCGGCGGCAAGCCGCAATTCAGCCTGTTCCTGGTCTGCCATGCTATTCTTTCCCCGTCGTCGGCGGCGCGGCAGAACCGCGGTCCCCAGCTTGTATGAAGGCTGCTCCTACCACGAAACCCCTGGTAACGGGAAGTTATCCCTTGCCACGTTTTCGCCTTCGACAAATGAAAAATGACATGGCACACTAGTTCTGTTGCAACCTGGATCACCCGGCATGCAAATGACCGGGTGCAAGCAAAAGGAAGGAACTGTCACATGACGATTGAGGCTCATCTGGCCACGCTCGAAAAGAAGCACTTCGCTCTGGAAGCAGAGCTGCACGCTGCAATGAACCAGCCCTCCTCTGAGGACCAGACGATTGCAGACATCAAGCGTCGCAAGCTGCGCATCAAGGATGAGATCGAGCGCATTCGCGGTTCGTCTCACTGAAAGGACAGGGATTTTTCCAAAATTACGGAAGGGGTGAGGGTCGCGGAACAGTTGGTCTGTATGGGAGGACCAGGGTAGGAGCCCATTTCGCGAAACCGCTCCCGGTACACGAAAACATTAGATGTCGAGACGCCCTGGCCGCCATGATGACGCGCCGGGGCGTTCTGTTTCAGGATGGGACGAAGGCGTTACGCCCAGAACTGGTCGAGCCAGAGATTGAGCCGGTCGAAGCCCTTCGCGTTGATGGCGTAGATGCGCTTCGTGCCTTCGGATTTGACGCTGACGAGATTGCAGTCGAGCAGGGCCTTCAGGTGCTGCGAGACAGCCGGGCGGCTGATCGGCAGACCTTCGGAAAGCTCGTTCACCGTGCGCGGCGCGCGGCGCAGCTCCTCCAGCAGGAACCTGCGGTTGGGGTCGGCAATCGCCGTAAAGGGGTCCGGGTGCGCCATGGCGGGAAGCTATGGCAAAGCAGCATTTGCGGCAAGCGTTTTGTGCGCTGCGAAGGCCCTGGATCTCCGGGCTTAGAGGAAGGCCAGAACCCCGTCCCAGGAGAGCTTCAGGCCGGCGATGAGGGCCATGGCATACATGAAGGGGTAGAAGACCTCGGGCTTCATGCGCTTGACGAGGAAACCACCGATAGCGGTTGCTACGATGGCGAGCGGCACCAGCGTGGCGGAAATCGTCAGGTTGGTCGTGTCGAGCTGGCCGAGGGCGAAATAGGGGCCGAGCTTGATCGCGTTGAGGATTGCGAAGAAGCGCACGCCTGCACCGGTATAGTCGCGCGGGGGCAGCTTCAGCGGCAGGCCGTAAACCTGGAAGGGCGCACCGCCGGCATGGGCGACGAAGCTGCCATAACCGGACAGCGTGCCGAAGAAGGCGGCAGGTAGCAGCCGGTGCGGCTTCGCCGGGACGACATAGCCGCGCCGTGCGCGCCAGCTGTTGTAGAAGTAGCGGGCGACGAAGAGCACGGTGATGAGGCCGATGATGAGGCGCAATGCGTCGCGTGGCACATAGGCCGATGTCGCCCAGCCGATCGCGATGCCGACGAGGGCGCCGGGCAGCAGCATTTTGAGCAGCGTGCGGTCGTTGTGCTGGCGCCAGATCCAGAGCGAGACGCAGTCCATGACCACGAGGATGGGCAGCAGGATGGCGGCGGCTTGCACCGGCGGAACGGCCATGGCAAGCAACGGCACGCCCATCAGGGCCAATGCCTCGCCCATGCCGCCCTTCGTCAAACCGACCAGGAGAACTGCGGGAATGGCGGCGTAGTAGATGGTGGGGTCGATGGACATGGAGGGCGATTGATCCTGTTCGTCCTTCCGTCTATCCGCTTTGATCTGTTATGACGAGCCTGAGTGCCGTATTCTAAGGAAGTTCATCCATGTCCGATGCCGAACCCCGCTGCCGTCTGGTGCTGATCCTCCCCGAGGGTGAGGACCTTGCCGCCCGCGCCGCGATGCTGGAGGGCGCACTGAAGGGCGGCGACGTCGCCTCGGTGATCCTGCCGCAATACGGGCTGGACGACGGCCAGTTCCAGAAACATGCCGAAACCCTGGTTCCAATCATCCAGCAGGCAGGCGCTGCAGCGCTCGTTGCCGGCGATACCCGTGTTGCTGGCCGTGCGAAAGCCGACGGCATTCACATCACCGGCGGGCTCGAGGCGCTCGGCGAAGCCGTCGAGAAGTTCACGCCGAAACTTATCGTCGGCGGCGGCAACGCGACCGACCGGCACAAGGCACTGGAGATCGGCGAGGTGCAGCCCGATTACATCTTCTTCGGCAAGATCGGTGGCGACATCAAGCCGGAGGCGCACCCGAAGAACCTTGCGCTTGCCGAATGGTGGGCCTCGATGGTGGAGATTCCCTGCATCGTGCTCGGCGGTACGGATCCGCAGTCCGCGCTTGCTGCGGCCGAGACGGGCGCGGAATTTGTGGCGCTCGACCGGGCGGTTTTCGCCGATCCGGCGCAGGCGCCCCATGTTGTTGCCGCCGTCAATGCGCTTCTTGACGAAAAAGCGCCACGGTTTGAGCAATAGTAGGCGCGCATGATCAGGGCCGTTCTCATCCAAGCTTGCCGTATCGCGCCGGTGGCGTTTCTCGCCGCGGGTGTCGTCGTGGCCATTCCCGCCCTTGCGGAAACGGCGAAGAAGGGACCGTCCGTCACGGCCGGTAGTGCTGAGGTCGCCAAGGATCCGGCGACCGACGTTGAGCCGGTATCTGTCGATGACGCGTCTGCTGCGAAGACGGACAAGCAGACGGAAAAGCCGGCCGATGGCCCTTCGACCGGCCTCTCGGTGCTCGACCGCATGGGGGCGGACCTGCCGGCATTGCCGGCGGAAAAACCCTTTACCGGAAAGATCGACGAGGCGTATGGCGCTTTCCAGCGCGGGCGCTACCTGACGGCGATGGAGCTGGCCCTGCCGCGCGCGCAGCTCGGCGATCCGGCAGCCCAGACACTGGTGGCCGAGGTCCTCGATCGCGGCCTCGGCGTCAAGCGCAACCGCGAACAGGCCATGTTCTGGTATGAGCAGGCGGCAGGCGGCGGCGATCCGACCGGCATGTTCAAATATGCCATCCTCTTGATGGAGCGCTCGGGCTCGAAGGAAGACCGCACCAGGGCGGACGAGCTGATGAAGAAATCGGCCGAGCTTGGCAATGCCTCCGCCCAGTTCAACTATGCACAGGTGCTGGTGGCCGATTCTCCGGGAGAAAAGGGCCTGCGCGCCGCGTTGCCCTACTATGAAAAATCCGCCGAGCAGGGCATTGCCGATGCGCAATATGCCGTTTCGCAGATTTATATCGGTTTGAAGGACCTGCCGGAGGAGAAGACCAGGCGCGCCCGTGAGTGGCTGCTGCGCGCGGCGCGCGCCGGCTTCGATACGGCCCAGCTCGATCTCGGCATGTGGCTGGTCAACGGCACGGGCGGCGAGCGTGACTACGAGGCCGGCTTCAAGTGGCTGAAGCGGGCGGCCGGCGGCGGCAATGCCGTGGCCCAGAGCAAGCTCGCCCAGCTCTATATCCATGCCATCGGCACGAAGGCCGATCCGGTCGAGGCAGGCAAGTGGTTCGTTCTGGCGCGCCGCGCCGGGCTCAACGATCCCTCGCTCGAGGACTTCTATCTCGGCCTCAGCGACACACAACAGAAGGCTGCAGTCGACGCGGCGAACAAGTACCGGTCCGGCTCCTGAGGCCGTCCCGTTTACCCTTTGCAGCATCAGGCCCCCTGCATTGCAGCCGTTGCAGGGGGCGAAGGCTTGAAACTTCGGGGGATTTGTGGTTTTGAGGCCACATATTCCGGTCACGGCGTGCTTTCGCGCCGCGGCTCTGCCGTTTCGAAGCGCCGGACATTCCCGAAGGATTATTTCTACATGGCTCGTTCAGCTCTTCTCAACGTCATGGTTCAGGCCGCCTTCAAGGCCGGCAAGTCGCTCGCGCGCGACTTCGGCGAGGTGCAGAACCTGCAGGTCTCGCTCAAGGGCCCGGGCGACTATGTCTCGCAGGCCGACCGAAAGGCGGAGAAGCTGATCCGTGAAGACCTGATGAAGGCCCGTCCGACCTACGGTTTCCTTGGCGAGGAATCGGAAGAGATCGCCGGCACCGACGGGGCACATCGCTGGATCGTCGATCCGCTCGACGGCACGACCAACTTCCTGCACGGCATTCCCGCCTTCGCCATTTCGATCGCGCTCGAGCGCAACGGCGAGATCGTTGCTGCCGTGGTGCTGAACCCGGCGACGGATGAACTCTTCACCGCCGAGCGTGGCGGCGGCGCCTTCCTCAACGATCGGCGCCTGCGCGTTGCGGCCCGTAAGAACCTGTCGGATGCGGTCATCGGCTGCGGCGTGCCGCATCTCGGCCGCGGCAACCATGGCAAGTTCCTTATCGAGCTGCGCCACGTGATGGGTGAAGTCGCCGGCATGCGTCGTCTCGGCTCTGCCGCGCTCGACCTTGCCTATGTCGCCGCGGGCCGTTTCGACGGCTTCTGGGAACGCGATCTGGCGCCGTGGGATCTGGCGGCTGGTATTCTCCTGATTCGCGAAGCCGGCGGCTATGCAACCGATCTGACGGGCGGCAGCGCCATGCTCGACACCGGCACGATCATCGCGGGCAACGAATATATCCACAAGGCGCTGGGCGAAGTCGTGCATCGCCCGGTGCCGACCCGCTAAGACCCGCAAATGGGCGGCGCATTCCGCGCCGCTGTTGCCGCTAAGCCCTTCAATTCGGCGCAATCTTCCTCTAGTCTCCCGCCCGACAAGGAAGCGGAGAGACGACGACATGGCGAAGCTTGGGCTGTCGGGTTGGGGAGGGTCGCCCGAGACCGGGGAAGATTATCCCCACAAACTCTCAAGCCCCATGGCCTTCTTCTGGACGATGGTGATCTTCCTCATCATCGTCGGCTTCGTGGCCGCCATCCTCTTCCGCCAGGCGCAATCGGCCTTCCTCAGCAACCCCGGCCTGAACGGCCTTATTCTCGGCGTTCTGCTGATCGGCATCCTGCTGGTCTTCAACCATGTGCTGGCGTTGCGGCCGGAGGTGCGCTGGTTCAATTCGTTCCGCGCGGCCGGCAGCGCCGAGAAGGTCGGGCGCGATCCTGTCCTGCTTGCGCCGATGCGTGCTTTGATCGGTCGGCGTCATTCGGTGGCGCTCTCGACCACGGCGTTACGGTCGATCCTTGATTCCATCGCCACGCGCCTCGACGAATCGCGCGACACCTCCCGCTACCTGATCGGCCTTCTCGTCTTCCTCGGCCTGCTTGGCACCTTCTGGGGATTGCTCGGAACGATCGGCTCGATCAGCGCCGTCATCCAGTCACTCGATGCCGGTGCCGGTACGGCGAACGACATTCTCAACGCGCTGAAGGAAGGCCTTTCCGCGCCGCTCGAAGGCATGGGGACGGCTTTCTCCACCTCGCTTTTCGGCCTCTCCGGCTCGCTGATTCTCGGCTTCCTCGACCTTCAGGCCGGCCGCGCACAGAACCGCTTTTATACGGAGCTGGAAAACTGGCTTTCGTCCGTCACCGATGTCGGCTCGGAGCTGCAGCCGGTGGTCGACATGGCGGCCAACTCCTCCACCGACGTGCAGGCGCTGGCCCAGCAGATCCTCAAGCTGGCGCAGGAGGGCGGGCCCGGGCGTTCGACCGCGGCCATGGCCAGCCTTGCCGAAGGTATCCAGGGCCTCGTCAAGAACATGCGCAGCGAGCAGCAGATGTTGCGCGACTGGATCGAGGCACAGCAGGAGGAAGCGAAAGCGCTGCGCCGCACGCTCGACCGGCTTGCCGCACGCAGCGGCGAGAAGACTGTCGAGCGCCTGCCGGAGCGCACGACGGAAAAGGTGCATAAGGCCGGGGGCGAATAAGGATGGCGCTCGCCCGCAACCGGCGCAGCCAGCGCACGGTCGATTACTGGCCGGGCTTCGTTGACGCGCTGTCGACGCTGCTGCTCGCCATCATGTTCCTGCTCACGGTCTTCGTGCTGGCGCAGTTCTTCCTCAGCCGTGAAATCTCCGGCAAGGACGACGTGCTCAACCGGCTAACCAGCCAGATCAACGAGCTGACCCAGCTTCTGGCGCTGGAAAAGAGCGGCAAGCAGGACCTCGAGGACGCGCTAGCCAATCTCCAGGCCTCGCTTGCCCAGTCGGAGAGTGACCGTACCCGCCTGCAGCAACTGCTCGACAGTGGCGCCGGGGTTTCGGATGCCGCCAATGCGCGGGTCACGACGCTGGAGGGCGAACTCGATTCGGAAAAGCAGGTGAGCGCCCGGGCCATGAGCCAGATCGAGCTGCTCAACCAGCAGATCGCGGCGCTGCGCAGCCAGATCGCCGCCGTCGAGGAGGCGCTGCAGGCCTCCGAAGCCAAGGACAAGTCGTCGCAGACGAAGATCGCCGATCTCGGCCGCCGCCTGAATGTTGCGCTGGCGCAGCGCGTGCAGGAGCTCAACCGCTACCGTTCCGATTTCTTCGGGCGCCTGCGTGAAATCCTTTCCGACCGGGAAAACATCCGCATCGTCGGCGACCGCTTCGTCTTCCAGTCGGAAGTGCTGTTCCCCTCTGGCGGCAACGACCTCAACGAGGCGGGGCAGGCGGAAATGAGCAAGCTTGCCACCGCGCTGCTCGATCTTGCTCGCGAGATCCCCTCGGAGATCAACTGGGTGCTGCGCGTCGACGGGCACACGGACAATGTGCCGCTGTCGGGCACGGGCCGCTACCGCGACAACTGGGAGCTTTCTTCCGCCCGCGCGACGTCGGTCGTCAAGTTCCTGATCTCCAGGGGCGTTCCGGCCAACCGGCTTGTTGCGGCTGGGTTCGGCGAGTTCCAGCCGATCGCCGAAGGCAGCGATGATGCGGCGCGGGCAACCAACCGTCGCATCGAACTGAAACTCACCGAACGCTGAAGCAATCCCGCCGAAGCGGAATTGCTTCGGACAGGCAGCGTCAGTCCATCTGGATGTTGGCGCCCTCGACAACCGGCTTCCACTTGGCAAGCTCGGCCGTGACGTGCTTGCCGAGTTCTTCCGGCGTCGAACCAACGATGGTGGCGCTGAACTCCTTCATGCGCTCGGCGACGGCCGGATCCTTCAGCGCCGCGTTGGCGGCCTCGCTGAGCTTGGCGACGACCTCGTTTGGCGTGCCGGCCGGGGCGAAGAGCGCGTTCCAGGTATAGGTCTCGTAGCCGGGAATGCCCGCTTCGGCGATCGTCGGCACGTCGGGGAACGAAGCGGCGCGCTCCTTCGTGGTGACGGCGAGCGCCCGCAGCGTACCAGCCTTGATGTGGCCGGAGGACGACGGCAGGTTGTCGAACATGATCGGGATCTGGTTGCCGATCACGTCGTTCAGTGCCGGGCCGGAGCCCTTGTAGGGCACATGCTGCATGCTGACGCCGGCCATCGATTTGAAGAGCTCTCCAGAAAGGTGCAGCGGCGTGCCATTGCCGGAGGAGGCATAGCTGTACCCTTCCGGATCGGCCTTCAGCAGGGCCAGCAGTTCCTCGACATTCTTGGCCGGCAGCTCCGGATTCACCACCAGGACATTCGGCACGATGACCAGCAAGGAGACCGGCGCGAAGTCCTTTTCCGCATCGTAGGGCTTGGTCTTGAGGATCAGCGGGTTCAGCGCATGGGTGGCGACGGTCGCCATCAGGATCGTGTAGCCATCGGGTTCGGCGCGCGCCACACGGTCGGCCCCCAGGCTGCCGCCCGCGCCGCCGACATTTTCCACGATGATCTGCTGGCCGAGGATGTCGCCCATCTTCTGCGCGATGATGCGCGCGACGACATCCGTCGAGCCGCCGGCGGCGAAGGGCACGACAAGCGTGACGGTCCTGTCGGGGAACTGCTGGGCGCTGGCGGGCTGGCCGAGTGCCAGCGATGCAAGCACGGTGGTGCCGAGGGCCATGAGGGTCCGGCGGGTGAGCGTCGAAAATGTCACGTGGTTTCCTCCCGAGGTGACGTGAAGTCCGCCACCTCAGGATAGGGCGCCCAGCCCGTCAGGCAAGGGGCCGCATTCAGCCGGTTGCGCGGTCTTCTCCAAGGAACGCCTGACCACCGTGATCGAACTGCAGGCGGGCGAGGCGGGCGTAGAGGCCGTCCTGCCTTATGAGTGACTGGTGGGTGCCTTCCTCGACGATACGGCCGGCTTCCATGACGAGGATGCGGTCGGCCTTCAGAACGGTCGCGAGACGATGAGCAATGACGATCGTCGTGCGCTTGCCCATTTGGCCGTCGAGGGCCTTCTGCACGAGCGTTTCGCTTTCCGCGTCGAGCGCGGAGGTCGCCTCGTCGAGCAGCAGCAACGGGGCGTCCTTGAGGATGGCCCGGGCGATGGCGATGCGCTGGCGTTGGCCGCCGGACAGCGTCACGCCGCGCTCGCCCACCATGGTGTCATAGCCCTTGTCGAGCCGTGCGATGAATTCTTCCGCCTGTGCGGCCCTTGCTGCGGCCTGCACGGCCTCGTCGCTCACGCCGGTCATGCCGAAGGCGATGTTGTCGCGGATCGTTGCAGCAAAAATGGTGACGTCCTGCGGCACCAGCGCGATGCGGCGGCGCAGCTCTTCCGGATCGGCGGCACGAAGGTCTACCCCGTCGAGAAGTACGGTGCCGGTATCGGGATCGTAGAAGCGCAGCACCAGCGAGAGGATCGTGCTCTTGCCGGCGCCGGAGGGGCCGACGATGGCCACGGTCTCGCCCTGCCTTACTGCAAAGTCCAGGCCGTTGATGCTGCGATAGCCGGGGCGGGCGGGATAGGAGAAATGCACATCGCGGAAAGTGAGCTCGCCGCGGGCGGGCAGCGGCAGGGCCACGGGGTTCGCAGGCGCGGTGATGGCGGGCGGCTCGGCCAGAAGTTCGGTGAGACGCTCGGCGGCGCCGGCAGCCTGCGAAAGCTCGCCCCAGACTTCCGACAGTGCGCCGAGGCTGCCGGCGGCAAAGACCGCATAGAGCAGGAACTGGCCGAGCGTGCCGGCCGAAAGCGTGCCCGCCAGCACGTCGCGGGCGCCGAACCAGAGCACGGCAACGACAGAGCCGAAGATCATGGCGATGGCAAAGCCGGTCAGCAGCGAGCGGGCGCGGATGGCGGAGCGTGCGGCGCCATAGGCCTGCTCGACAGCACCGAAGAAGCGGGCGCGGGCGGCGTCTTCCGCGTTGAAGGCCTGAAGCGTGCGGGTGGCGCCGATCGCCTCGCCGGCATAGGCGGAGGCCGCGGCCAGCGTGTCCTGCGCCTCGCGCGAGCGGCGGCGCACCGAGCGGCCGAAGGCGACGAGCGGGAAGACGATCACCGGAATGGCGGCGATGACGAGGCTGGAGAGTTTCGGGCTGGTATAGACCATCATGGCGATGGCGCCGAAACAGAGGATGAGGTTGCGCAGTGCGACGGAAGCGGTGGCGCCGACGGCGGATTTGATCTGTGTCGTGTCGGCGGTCAGCCGCGAGACGATCTCGCCGGACTGGTTGACGTCGAAGAAGGCGGGCGAAAGCCTCGTCACATGGGAAAAGACGTCGCGGCGCAGGTCCGCCACGATGCGTTCGCCGAGCGTGATGACGAAGTAATAGCGCATGGCGCTCGCCAGCGCGAGCAGGCCGGCCAGCGCGAAGAGCATCATGAAATAGGTGTTGATGAAGCCGGCATCGGCGCCGGAGAAGCCGTGGTCGATCATACGGCGGACGGCGAGCGGCAGGATGAGCGTGGTGACGGCGGCCATTACGAGGGCCACCAGCGCCCCGGCGACGAGGCCGCGATAACGGCCGATATAGGGAGCAAGCCTGCCCAGGGGACGAATGTTGCGGCGCGCCGATTTTCCCTGTGCGCCCTGCTCTTTGTCTGTGGACACCATACCCCCGTTTCCAGCGCCTTCCGGCACGAATTGTCTTTCGGCTCTTGTTATCCAGACGGCCTTCCTGTATAGGCTCGCCATCGAATTGGGAAGCCGTAGGTCCGACCGACCGCGGCTTCATTTACGTCTTTGGCCCCGCTGTCGCAATCCGTTGCGACAATTGGCCCCCGGAACAGGCAGGAAAGTTGTCATGAAGGCTGATATCCATCCCGCATACCACACCATCAAGGTTGTGATGACCGACGGCACCGAGTACGAAACCCGCTCGACCTGGGGTTCGGAAGGCGCAACGATGAACCTCGAAATCGACCCGAAGTCGCACCCGGCCTGGACCGGCGGCAACCAGCAGCTCATGGACCGCGGCGGCCGCGTCTCCAAGTTCAAGAAGCGCTTCGAAGGCCTCGGCCTCTAATCCGCCTGCTTCGGACGAATTTGAAAAACCCGGCTTCGGCCGGGTTTTTTGCGTTTTGGGAGGAGATGATCCCGGCGGGCAGGCGAGGGCGGTCCGTGCAACAAAAAACCCGGCCTGAGCCGGGTCTCCGTCGTCATGTCTGGCCTGTCGCTCAGTTGTTGCCGAAGGCCGTCTGCAGCAGGTTGATCTGGGCCTGCACGCTGTTCTGGTTGTCGGGTGCGAAGGTCTGGACCTCCTGTGGGCGATAGATCTCGCGGTCGAGCAGGGCGATGCGGTTCTGCAGGCGCAGCGAGCGCTCGATGAGGTCGCGGAAGGCTTCCGGCAGGTCGTTCCAGCCGGGTGCGGTCTTGTCGACGTTGAAGCTGTCGAGGCGGACCTTGTTCTTTTCCGAAAGCACCTGGTCGCGGCTCATCTCGCCATTGTTGACGGCGCGCTGCAGGAGCAGCCAGGAGGCCATCTGCATCAGGCGGGTGGTGAGGCGCATCGACTCTGCCGCATAAAGCACGGAGGCCATGCGGGGCAGCACCTTGGAAGCCTGGCGGCCGACGCCGTCGAGATAGCTCGCGGTCTCCTCGACCAGACCCATGCCTTCGGCGTACAGGGACTTGAATTGCGCCGACGACGCAACGTGGCCAGCGAAGCTGACGGTATTCAATCCTCTTTCGGACATGGTTTCATCCCTGTTGAACGCATCACATGCAGGTAACGGAAGGTCGGCCCGTGGTGTTCCAATCGGCCGGTCTATGTCGTGAGGATGATCCCATAACCTAATTCGCGCAAGGGTATTCTTAAGAAAGGGTTAATCTCCACAATTCTTTCGGGACAGGTTCCTTTTGTGGGCGCGGCAGACAAAAAAAGAGCCGCGGAAAGCGGCTCTCAAGGTAAAACAGGGAGAAAAATCAGACCGAACCCCGAAGGGTGAAAATGTCTGAACCCGGAAGGACCGGATGTTCAAGTAATAACAGGGAAGGCTTAATGGCCGGTTAACTCTATTGCCGGTTTGCTTGTGTCTGTGCCTTTTCGGCAAGGCTGTGGCAGTCCGACGCGCCTACCGGAACAGGTTTTCCGCGGCCGATCGGCTGGCGCCCTTCTTCAGCTTTTCGGCCTCCAGCCGTTCGATTTCCGCGCGCAGCAGGTCGATGCGGGCGGAAAGCTCGTCGACGGACAGCAGCGCGAGGTCGCTGCCGATCTCGTGGGCGATCTTCCTTGCCGGGCGGTCGTCTTCGAAAAAGCTCATGCGGGTCGCTCCTCCTGTTGCTCGTCGGCGGCCTGCGGCTGGGCGAGGGCGCGCGGCGAAAGCTGAAGGCTTTCCGGCGTGGTGAGCGTGCCGGGATTGAGGGTCGTGTAGTTCTCGCGCATCTCGGCCGGCTTTGCGGCGCGGCGCCGGCTGCGGAAGATGGCGTAGGCGGTGATCAGGATATGCGCCCAGCAGGTGACCATGAAGAGTGCATAGGGGCCGACCGCCGACATGATCGGGCCGCCGATCGTCGGGCCGATGATCGTGCCGACGCCATAGAGCAGCAGCAGGCCGCCGGAGACCTTGACGAAGTCTTCCGGGCTGGCGAAGTCGTTGGCGTGCGAGACGGCGATCGGGTAGAGCGCGTTCGCCATGGCGCCATAGAGCGCCGTCAGCACCAGAAGCATGGTGACCGAGGCGGGCTGGAAGACGAAGAGCGACAGACCCGCAGCGGCGGCGATGGCGGACAGCGCCGCGAGCACGATGCGCCGGTCGACGCGGTCGGACAGGCGGCCGGCGGGCAGCTGCATCACGGCGCCGGCGAAGATGGCGACACTCATCATGATGGCGATCGTGCTGGGCGAGAGGCCGGCATTGGCGCCGAAGACCGCGCCGAGCGTGCCGAAGGCGCCGTTGGCGATGCCGATCAGCACGATGCCGACGCTGGCGACCGGCGAGGTGCGGTAGAGCGCGGGGATGTCGAGCCTGACCTGCTTCAGCGGCTGCGGCGAGGCGGCCGTGGAGAGCGTCGTCGGCAACATGGCAAGGCAATAGAGGATACCGGCGAACATGAAGAGCAGGGGGGTCGTCACGTCGCCCAGCGCCACGGTCATCTGGCCGCCGACGGTGCCGACGAGGGTGATGGCGATGTAGAGCGAGAAGATCAGGCCGCGACTTTCATTGGTTGCGCGCTCGTTCAGCCAGCTTTCGATGATCATCGAGGTGCCGGCGATCGAGAAGCCGGTGACGGCGCGCAGCGCGATCCACCAGAACGGATCGACCAGCATGCCCGTCAGAAGCGCGATGATGGCGATCAGCGAGGCGAAACCGGAAAAGGCACGGACATGGCCGATGCGCTTGACGACGGTCGGGGCGAGAAGGCAGCCAAGAACGAAACCCGAGGCCCAGGACGTACCCAGCAGGCCGAGCATCGTCGTCTCATACCCTTCGAAGGCGCCGCGCATCGGCAGAAGCAGGCCGTGCAGGCCGTTCCCGAGAAAGAGGAACAGCGTGCCCATGAGAAGCGCGAAGACGGATATGAGGTTTTTTCGCATGAGGTTTTCGTGAGTTTCGCCAATGGGTAAGGAATAGCGCACCTGTCCGCGATTGCCAGATGCAAAGCACGTGGGCGTACGAATTTCAGGTCTCGTGCTGATCGCTTGGAAAAGTGTCTGAGGTGTGACAGGAAGGGGGGAGAAAGGCCGTCATGTCGAAAATCCTTCCCGCCCTGCTGCTTGCCGTCATGCTGCTGCATCTCATCCGGCCTCTCGGCCTGCCGGGGCTGAAACGCCGCGCGGATTTCTGGAAGATCGCCGTCGTCGCCATCGCCCTGATGATGCTGACCGTGCTGGTCCGTCCGTAAGACAAGGCTGTTGCCGGAAAGGCCCGGCGGATCGAGATCAAAGGACCGCAAACCACTCCTTTGTTGCGGTTCGGCGCGGCAGCGCCGTCTCGGAAACGCAAAAGGGCCACCCGAAGGTGGCCCCCATGAGGTTTGGTCCGGCGTGGACCCGGGTCTTTGGACCCGAAGGAAGGCGTGATCAGAACGAGGGCTGCCTCGTTGCGTTCACCACAATTCCCATGCCCGAAGCCAAGACCGAAATCTCATTAGACATTGGATCACCTTCCTTTCTGAACGTTGACGATGTCAGGAATGTAGGCGATCCAGCGCCAAGCGCAAGGGCTTTGGCATTATTTCTGTTGGCGCAGGATATCGACGCCCGGCAGCGGCTTGCCTTCCATCCATTCGAGGAAAGCGCCGCCGGCGGTCGAGACATAGGTGAAATCGTCGGCAACGCCGGCATGGTTGAGGGCCGCGACCGTATCACCACCACCAGCGACAGAGACGAGTGCGCCTTCCTTTGTGCGTGCGGCGGCATGTTTGGCGGCAGCCACCGTCGCGGTGTCGAAGGGCGCGATTTCGAAGGCGCCGAGCGGGCCGTTCCAGACGAGCGTCGAAGCGCGCGAGATCCAGGCGTTGACTGCCTCGATCGTCTTCGGACCGACGTCGAGCATCATGGCGTCGGCCGGAATGGCGTTGACATCGACCACTTCGTTCTCGGCATTGGCCTTGAACTCGCGGGCGACGACACCGTCTTCCGGCAGAACGATGGCGCAGGTTGCGGTCGCAGCCTCGATCATGATCTGCTTGGCGGTATCGGCAAGGTCATGCTCGCAGAGCGACTTGCCGACATTGGTGCCCCGGGCGGCGAGGAATGTGTTCGCCATACCACCGCCGATGACCAGTGCATCGACCTTCTTCACAAGGTTCATGAGGAGGTCGATCTTGGTGGAGACCTTGGCGCCGCCGACGATGGCGACGACAGGGCGGGCCGGATTGCCGAGGCCCTTTTCCAGCGCTTCCAGCTCGGCCTGCATGGTGCGGCCGGCATAGGCGGGCAGCAGATGCGCAAGGCCCTCGGTCGAGGAATGGGCGCGATGGGCGGCGGAGAAGGCGTCGTTGACGTAGATGTCGCCACTGGCGGCGAGAGCCGCGGTGAAGTCCGGGCTGTTCTTCTCCTCACCCTTGTGGAAACGGGTGTTTTCGAGAAGCAGGATATCGCCGTTCGCCAGGGCGGCGATGGCGGTGGCGGCCGGCTCGCCGATGCAATCGGCGGCAAAGCCGACCTTTCTGCCGAGAACGTCGTTGACGGCGGGCAGGATCTGCTCAAGCGACATGTCGGCGACGACCTCACCCTTCGGGCGGCCGAAATGGGCGAGCAGGATAACCTTCGCGCCCTTTTCCGAGAGTTCGCGGATGGTCGGGGCGACGCGTTCGATGCGGGTTGCATCGGTGACCTTGCCGTCCTTGACGGGTACGTTGAGATCGACGCGGACGAGCACGCGCTTGCCGGCGATATCGGTGAGGTTGTCGAGGGTCTTGAAGGTCATGGGGCCGCTCCGGAAGTCTGGTGTCTGGTCATGAAAAAACACCCGGGCATCGCTGCCCGGGTGTTTTGCGTTTCTGCTTAGATCAGCTTGCCGAGGGCAACGGCCGTGTCGGACATGCGGTTCGAGAAGCCCCACTCGTTGTCGTACCAGGACAGGATACGCACGAGGTTGCCGTCGAGGACCTTGGTCTGGTCGGCAGCGAAGTTCGAGGAATGGCTGTCGTGGTTGAAGTCGATCGAGACGAGGGGGCCGGTGACGTAGTCGAGGATGCCCTTCAGTTCGCCTTCGGCGGCGGCCTTGATGGCGGCGTTGACTTCGTCAGCCGTGACGTTGCGCGACGGCACGAACTTCAGGTCGACGACCGAGACGTTCGGGGTCGGTACGCGGATCGCCGAGCCGTCGAGCTTGCCGGCGAGCTGCGGCAGAACGAGGCCGACGGCCTTGGCGGCACCCGTCGAGGTCGGGATCATGGACAGGGCTGCGGCGCGGGCGCGGTACAGGTCCTTGTGCATGGTGTCGAGCGTCGGCTGGTCACCCGTGTAGGAGTGGATCGTCGTCATGTAGCCCTTCTCGATGCCGAAGGCCTTGTCGAGAATATAGGCGACGGGCGCCAGGCAGTTCGTCGTGCAGGACGCGTTCGAGATGACGAGGTCGTCTTTCGTCAGCGTGTTGTGGTTGACGCCGTAGACGATCGTCTTGTCGGCATTGTCGCACGGTGCGGAGACGATGACGCGCTTGGAGCCGTTGGCGAGATGCGCGCCGGCCTTTTCCTTCGTCGTGAACAGGCCGGTGCATTCCAGCGCGATATCGACGTCGCCCCAGGGCAGTTCCTTCGGATCGCGGATCGCGGTGACGCGGATCGGGCCGCGGCCGACGTCGATCGTGTCGCCGGAAACGGTAACGGTACCCGGGAACTTGCCGTGCACGGAATCGTAACGAACGAGATGCGCGTTGGTCTCGACCGGGCCGAGGTCGTTGACGGCAACGACTTCGATGTCGGTGCGGCCGGATTCGACGATTGCGCGCAGAACGTTGCGGCCGATGCGGCCAAAGCCGTTGATGGCAACTTTCACAGTCATGTGGGGTCTCTCCCTATCAATAAACGTTTGGCGGGGGAGGGCGCGACAGCTCGCGCCCTACGCACTCAGGCGAGCTTGGCTTCCGCGGCGGCGACAACGGCCTCCGGCGTGATGCCGAAGTGCTTGTAAAGGTCCTTGTAGGGACCGGATGCGCCGAAGGAGGACATGCCGACGAAGAGGCCGTCCGAACCGATGAAGTGATCCCAGCCCTGGCGGATGCCGGCCTCGATGGCGATCTTGACCGGCGAATTGCCGATGACCGCCTGCTGGTAGGCTTCCGGCTGCTCGGCGAAGAGCTCGAAGCAGGGAACCGAGACGACGCGGGTCGAAACGCCCTTGGCCGACAGCGCCTGCTGCGCCTTGACCGCGATCTCGATTTCCGAACCGGAGGCAAAGAGCGTCACCTGGGCATCGCTGGCCGAGACGAGATCATAGGCGCCGCGGGCGCAGAGGTTTTCTTCCTCGTACTCCAGACGGACCGGCATCAGGTTCTGGCGGGTCAGCGCGATGGCGGACGGGCGGTTGTGGCTTTCGAGGGCAAGCTGCCAGCACTCGGCCGTTTCCGTGGCATCGGCCGGGCGGAAGACGAGCAGGTTCGGGATGGCGCGCAGGGCCGCCATATGCTCGACCGGCTGGTGCGTCGGGCCGTCTTCGCCAAGGCCGATGGAATCGTGCGTCAGGACGTGGATGACGCGGATGCCCATCAGGGCGGCAAGGCGGATCGAGGGACGGCAGTAGTCCGAGAAGATCAGGAAGCCGCCGGAATACGGGATGAGGCCGCCATGCAGCGCCATGCCGTTCATGGCTGCCGCCATGCCGTGCTCGCGCACACCGTAGTGGATGTAGCGGCCGGAGAAGTCTGTCGGGGTGATCGACTTGGTCTGGCTCGTCTTGGTGTTGTTCGAGCCGGTGAGGTCGGCCGAGCCGCCGATCGTTTCGTTGAGAACGCCGTTGATGACCTCGAGCGCGTCTTCCGAAGCCTTTCGGGTCGCCGGGTTCGGCTTGGTTTCGGCAAGCTTCTTCTTGTAGGCGGAGATGGCCGAATCCAGGCTGCTCTCGAGATCGCCGGCAAAGCGGCGGACGAACTGCGCCTTCTTCTCGGCGTCCGTCTTTTCGAGGCGCGCGTCCCATTCCTTGTGGGTCTTGGCAGAGCGAAGGCCGGCAAGGCGCCAGGCGTCAAGCACGTCGGAAGGAACGACGAAGGCTTCCGATTCCCAGTTCAGTGCCTTGCGGGCGGCGGCGATTTCGTCCGCGCCGAGCGGCGAACCGTGCACCTTGTGCGTACCGGCCTTGTTCGGGGCGCCGAAGCCGATCGTCGTCTTGCAGGCGAGCATGGTCGGCTTGTCGGATTTCTGAGCCACTTCGATCGCCGCGGCGATCGCATCCGGATCATGACCGTCGACAGCGATCGTGTTCCAGCCGCTGGCGCGGAAGCGGGCGTGCTGGTCGGTCGAGTCGGCGATCGAGATCGGGCCGTCGATGGAGATGTTGTTGTCGTCCCAGAACACGATCAGCTTGTTCAGCTTCAGGTGGCCGGCGAGCGAGATTGCTTCCTGGCTGATCCCCTCCATGAGGCAGCCGTCACCTGCGAGAACGTAGGTATAGTGTTCGATGAGGTCGGAGCCGAATTCGTCGCGCAGCTTGCGCTCGGCAAGCGCCATGCCGACGGCATTGGCGATGCCCTGGCCGAGCGGACCGGTGGTCGTCTCGATGCCGGCGGCATGGCCGTATTCCGGGTGGCCGGCCGTCTTGGCGCCGAGCTGGCGGAAATTCTTGATCTCGTCGATCGTGATGTCCTCGTAGCCCGTCAAATAAAGCAGCGAGTAGAGGAGCATCGAGCCGTGGCCGGCCGACAGCACGAAACGGTCGCGGTTCGGCCAGGACGGGGTCTTCGGATCGAAGGAGAGAAAGCGGGTGAAAAGAACCGTTGCGATGTCTGCTGCGCCCATAGGCAGGCCGGGGTGACCCGAGTTCGCCTTTTCCACGGCATCCATGGAAAGGAAGCGAATTGCGTTCGCCATCCGGTCGTGTTTTTCGCGAGAGATCATGACTGTTCCGTATTCTTCGGGGTGTCAGGGCCGGTGCCGTTTCCGGCATCGGTTAGGAAGCGGGTGACACATAGCAGGTAAGCCGTCGGAGTCAACGAATTCGGCGGTTTTTCCGGCCTTTGCGGGGGGATTCCGGCGGCTTTTTTGCCGCGGCAACGGGGCTGTATCGGGCACCTTGCGCAACCCGCCGCGATGCTGATCCACAGCGGCTTTCCCGCCGCGATGGCCGTGCTGTTGACGCTCGTGCCCGCAGTTGAATACTGTCAATGGGAGAGAACCGGCGCTGGCGGCGGCGATTCGTGTTTTTTGAGAGTGCCGGTGAAGGCTTTATGACGAACGGGGAAACAGTCAGAGCGGCGATCGAGGAGCTTCGCAGAGCGATACTCAGCCTCGACAATGCGCTCGACATGCGCTTCGACCGCGAACGCGACCATGGAGAGGTCGAAGGCGAGGTGCGGCGTGTCAATGCCGATCGCTCGCGGCTCGCCCAGGAGCTCGACCAGTCCGAATTCCGTGCAAACCGCCTGGAGGAGGTCAACCGCGAGGTCTCCCGGCGGCTCGTCACGGCCATGGAAACCATCCGGGCCGTGCTCGATCGATAATCAGTCAGGAAATCCCGCATGGCACAGGTAACCGTACAGATCGATGGCAAGGCCTATCGCATGGCCTGCGAAGAGGGCCAGGAGGCGCATCTCGAAGAGCTCGCCTCCGGCTTCGATCAGTATGTCGGGCACCTGAAGAGCCAGTTCGGCGAGATCGGCGACCTGCGCCTGACCGTCATGGCCGGTATCATGGTCATGGACGAGCTCAACGACGTCAAGCGCCGGCTGAGCAAGCTGGAGGCGGAGACGGAGGACCTGCGCAAGGGGCGAGAAGGCGTGATGAGCGAGGTCTCGCGCAGCGAAGACGCCATCGCCCAGGCGCTCGGCGAACTGACGAGCCAGATCCAGGGCATGGCGGCCAAACTCTCAGGCAAGCCGCCGGTCAACTGAACCTAAACAATTGCCACTGGCGAAGCGGCCGCTTTGCGCCTATATAGCGGAGGCGATCTGCGCTTCCCGACAGGAACCACAATCCCTGGGGCCATACTCGATCCAAAGGGAGCTGTCCCTGACCCGGCCCGTGGGCTTGGTCACACGGTGCCCACCTACGTTTGTAGGCACCCAGGATCGTAAATCTCCATCGGTCGTCGTGGATCGCACTTTCTAGATTTTCAAGCGTTCGATCCGCTTGAACAGACCGTTGATCGTGCGGTTTTCTCCGCGGATCGGCTCGATTTTCATCCTCATGAGAAGGTTGTCATCGGCATTGCGGCGGATGCGGATGTCGAAAGTCTTGCCGGAATAGGTTTTCCGCGTTCCCCGTTTCCAGAAGCCGGCGCCTCCCGCAGCGTCACGCCCGTCAGTCTCCGCGATTGCCGTCCAGTCGTTGTTGGCGATGATTTGCAGCGATGTGCCGGTCTGGCGAATGGTGATGCGGCAGCTCGGGCATTCGCCCGCATTCGAGGCGACCTGCTGCCATTCGCCATCGAAGGCGTCTTGCGCAGCCGCCGACGCGGCAAATCCCACCATGCAAAACAGGGCCGTCGCCGCCAGAAAACGCTTCATGCCAAAATCCTTTCGCCGTTTCACCTCGATGTAATCTAGGCGTGTGGCAGCGGCTCCGCGAGCCCGACCAGGACGTTTGTCGCTCTATGGTTAAGGCACAAAAAAGAAAGCCGCCCACTGGGCGGCTTTCGTGGTCTTGGAGCGAACAGCTTACGCCGCCGCCTTCAGTTCCTTGTCGATCATGGCGCGGAGGCTCCCGAGATCCTTGGCGAAGGCGCGGATGCCTTCGGAGAGCTTTTCGGTGGCCATGGCGTCTTCGTTCAGCATCCAGCGGAAGGCCTTTTCGTCGAGCTTGATCGGCGAAACCTTGGCGACCTTTTCCGGCGAGAGCTTGCGCTCCAGCGTGCCTTCGGCCGCATCGAGTTCCTCGAGCAGGGCCGGGCTGATCGTCAGGCGGTCGCAGCCGGCCAGGGCTTCGATCTCGCCGGTGTTGCGGAAGGAGGCGCCCATGACGATCGTGTCGATGCCGTTCGACTTGTAGTAGTCGTAGATGGCGCGGACCGAGAGCACGCCTGGATCTTCTTCCGCCGTGAAGGTCTTGCCCGAGGCTTTGACGTGCCAGTCGAGGATGCGGCCGACGAAGGGCGAGATGAGGAAGACGCCGGCATCGGCGCAGGCGATCGCCTGGGCCTTGTTGAAGAGCAGCGTCAGGTTGCAGTCGATACCGTCCTTCTGGAGGACTTCCGCGGCGCGGATGCCTTCCCAGGTGGAGGCGAGCTTGATGAGGATGCGGTCGCGGGCGATACCGCGTGCCTCGTAGGCCTTGATGATCTCGCGGCCTTTGGCGATGGAGGCTTCGGTGTCGAACGAGAGATCGGCGTCGACTTCCGTCGAGACGCGGCCGGGCACGAGTTCGGCAAGGGCTGCACCGACGGAGATGGCGAGACGATCGGCCACGGCCGAGACGACGCCCTCGCGGTTGCCGCCCTGCGACTGGCCCCAGCGGATGGCCTCCGCGACGGTGTCGGCAAACATGGGCGTGCCGAGCGCCTTCAGGACGATCGTGGGGTTGGTGGTGCAATCGACCGGCTTCAGGCGGCGGACGGCTTCGATGTCGCCGGTGTCTGCCACGACGGTCGTCATCGCGCGGAGTTGTTCAAGCTTGGACGTCATATCCGATATCCCGAATGGTTGTTGCTGGGCCGCGTTCGGCTCGAACGCCAGGCCCTCCTCCATGTTCCCTGTGAAAGCGCGCCCGGCAACTGTGCTTCCTGTTTCAGTCACCGCGCGGGCTGGCACAACCAATCTGCCGACGGAGTGCCGCCAGCCGATATGAGGCGGACTATCATCGTTTCCTCGGGAAAAAGTCAAGCACTTTTGATCAATCTTCTGAACATATGTCGCATTTTTCGTTTCCCGTGTTATGGTGCGCCCAAACATTGCAGACAAGGATGGAGGCGACGTGGCAAGGCTCCGGCGCGACACACACACGGCCTATTCGGAATCGGCGGCACTGCGCCTCCGGGCGGCCTGGCTCTACTACAACCAGGGCCTCACCCAGAAGGATGTGGCGGAAAAGATCGGCGTCAGCCGCACCACGGTCATCCGCATGCTGGATGAAGCGCTGAAGCGCTCGGAGGTGCAGATCTGGATCAACGAGGGTGTTGCCGATTGCGTCGAGCTCGCCGTGCGGCTGGAGAAGGCCTATGGGCTCGACGAGGCGGTGGTGGTGCCGGCGGCCGACAGCGCGGAGGCGACGGCCAAGGGCGTCGGTCTTGCGCTCGGCCAGTTCCTGACGGAGGCGATTCCGGATGATTGCACCGTCGGCGTCGGCTGGGGGCGCACGCTCACCGCCTCGCTCGCCAGTTTTCGCCCGGTGCGGCGGGAGCGGGTGAAGGTCGTCTCGCTGCTCGGCGGCGTCGTCGAGGCGCACCACATCAACCCGATCGAATATACTTGGCGGCTTGCCAGCCAGCTCGGGGCGGAATGCTACCTGTTCCTGGCGCCGCTGCTCGTTGATTCGCGGGAAACCAAGCGCAGCCTCATTGAGAAATGCGGCCTGAAGACGTTGTTCGAACTGGCGGAGAACATGGATATCGCGGTTGTCAGTTGCGGCGACATCGGCCCACGTTCCAGTTCGCTCTCGCGAGATTTCATTGCCCGGCACGAGCTGGAAGAGCTGATCGCGGCCGGCTGCGTCTGCGATACGATGTGCAATTTCCTCGATGCGGAGGGCCACACGATCGACCATCCGATCCGCCATCGGGTCATGTCGATCGATCTCGACACGGTGAAGAAAGCGCGCCACATCGTGCTCGTCTCGGGCGGGGCGCACCGCGCCCCGGCGATCCGTGCCACCATCCGCCGCGTCGGCTGCAACACGCTGATAACGGACGAGGGCGCGGCGCTTGCCATGCTGCGGCTGGCAGAGGCCTCGGCCGCTGCCTAGAGCATTTCCAGCCGAAGCGGGATCGGCTCGGCGTCGGACAACGCGGAAATGCTCTAGATCAGCCTGAGGCGGGCGGCACGGGTGATCGCGCCCGTGATGTTGCGGGCGCCGAGCTTTTCGATCGCGCTGTGCATGGCGTCCGTCACGCGCGCCATGGCGATGTCGGTTTCGAGCACGATATCGGCCGGCGTCCTGCCGTTGGCGGCAAGTTCGAGGCACCGCTTTTCGATTTCGGTCAGCTCGGGGAGGGGGGAAAGATCATTTTCCGAGGACATGCGCCCCGCTTAACCGCTGAAGCCTGCTGCCGAAAGCACAAGCTGTTCCAATGCTTAACGGGCCGGGGCGGTTTTTTACCTCTTTGTCCCGTTGCGGCACAGATTCTGCGACCTCCCGTCGTCGTAACGGGATGAGGATTTGCCTTCCGGCGCTGCTAGCTGATAAGCCACGGCAGCACGGCTGGAGACGACAGTGACACCCAAGGAACAGAAGGCGGCGATCCGCAACGAGCGACTGGCGCTGCGCGATGGAATGGCGCCCGAAGCGCGTATCGAAGGCAGTCTCGCCATGGTGGAGCTTGCGGGCGACCGTATCGAATTTGAACCCGGCACGGTCATCTCGGGCTTCTGGCCGATCCGCTCGGAGGCCGATATCCGGCCGCTGATGGCACATCTTCGCACGCGCGGGGCACGGCTTTGCCTACCCGTCGTGCTCGACCGGGAGACGATCATCTTCCGGGAGCTGGTCGTCGGGGCGCCGGTCATCAAGACCGGATTCGGTACGATCGGGCCGGGGCCGGAGGCGGCGGCACTGGATCCCGATATCCTTCTCGTGCCGCTCTCCGCCTTCGATCGGGCAGGCCACCGCATCGGCTATGGCGCCGGCCACTACGACCGGGCCATTGATCGCCTCAAGGCAAAAGGCCGTGTGCCGAGACTGATCGGCATTGCTTTCGATTGCCAGGAAGTGGCATCAGTACCCGCGGAGCCGCATGACGTCGCGCTGGACGCGATCCTCACCGAAAGCGGCCTTCGTTTGTTCCAACAGGTTTCGTAAGGTTCTTCGATGCGTTTTCTCTTTCTCGGCGACATGGTGGGCAAGACCGGGCGGACGGCCGTCTGGCAGCGCCTGCCGGAGCTGATCAGCGATCTCAAGCTGGATTTCGTGGTCGTCAACGGGGAGAACGCGGCGGGCGGCTTTGGCATCACGGAAGATATCTTCCTTGAGACGATCAACGCCGGCGCCGACGTCGTGACGACCGGCAACCACGTCTGGGACCAGAAGGAGGCAGTGACCTTCGCCAGCCGGCAAGACCAGTTCCTGCGCCCCGCCAACTACCCCGCCGGCACGCCCGGCCGCGGCGCGAACCTCTTCATCGCGCGGAACGGCGCGCGCGTGCTGGTCGCCAACATCATGGGCCGGGTCTTCATGCACCCCGAACTCGACGACCCCTTCACCGCGGGCGAGACGATCCTCGCCTCCTGCCCGCTCGGCGAGCAGGCCGATGCCGTGATCTTCGATTTCCATGCGGAGGCGACCAGCGAGAAGCAGTGCTTCGGCCACTTCGTCGATGGTCGTGCCAGCGTCGTCGTCGGTACGCACACCCATGTGCCGACCGCCGATTGCCAGATCCTCAATGGCGGCACCGGCTACATGTCGGATGCCGGCATGTGCGGCGACTACGATTCCTCCCTCGGCATGGAGAAGGAGGAGCCGCTCAACCGCTTCATCTCCAAAATGCCGAAAGGCCGCTTCGAGGCGGCGTCCGGCCCGGCGACCATCTGCGGCCTGGCGGTCGAGATTTCCGACCGCACCGGCCTTACCGAAAAGATCGCCCCGCTTCGCCTCGGCCCGCGCCTTGCCGAAACGCTGCCGGATTTCTGGGCCTGATCTCGAACGCCGGCCGAACCTCAGATCATGTGGCGCAGGTGATCGGCCGAGCCGTTTGAAAAGTTGAGATGCGCCTTCACGCCGACGTCGGGTTCCTCGTCGGGGTTGAAGTTGGCCTTGGCGATTTCCCAGCCGAATTTCAGCTTGCTGCCGGTCGAGGCCCAGACTTCCGCGTCCTCGACTTCCAGCGCCAGCAGGGTGAGTTTCGGATCGTTCTTGCCGTGGTCGAACCACGCCTCGACGACGGAACTCCAGTATTCGTCGATCTTGATGGGATCCTTGCGTACGGAAATCCGGCCTGCAAGGCAGGCATGGTAGTCGTGGTCCTTGCCGACGACGCAGAAATGGGCGCGCGTGCCGGGCGAAATGGCCTCGACGATCTCGGCGTCGGTCTTGGTGAAGAACCAGATCGTCGCGCTCTGGCGGTCGAGCTGCGGGGCCATCGGCTGCATGTGCATATGGCTGCCGTCGACGCCCAGCATGCCGGCATGGATCCTGTCGATCTCGTCGAAAAGCTGTTCCTTCGGGTTCTCGCGTGCCTTGGTGAGGTTGGACATGGCTGCTCCTCGCAATCGTTGGATTGATGGATGGAGAACGTGAGGCGGCGTGCAAGGTTCCGCGCGAGATGGCTCAACGGATTGTGATCGGCCGGCCGGCCGCACAATCTCGACCCGCCGGCCTCGCGGGCGCATAGTCGCGCCAACCAATGAACGGAGCCGCCGATGCCGCATCTCCTGCTCATTCCGTTGATCCTTGTCGCCGCCGCGGTTTTTGCCGCTCCGCGGGTATCATTCGCGCAGGCGGAAGCGCCGGTCAGCCAGTGCCAGATGATCGCGCGCTCGTTGCCCTCCGTCACCTTTGCCAGCTTTTCGGGCGGCGCGGCCCTCAAGGTGCAGGCCAAGGCGAACGAGGAGGTGCGCATCACCTATGTCGGCCACTCGACCTTCTTCATCGAGACGCCGGCCGGCGTGAAGATCGCGACGGACTACAACGGCTGGTACAAGCCGCCGGCGCTGCCGACCGTGGTCACGATGAACAAGGCCCATTCCAGCCACTACACGCTGACCCCGGAGCCGGGCATCGAATATGTGCTGCGCGGCTGGCTCGATGGTTCGGAAAAGGGGGCCGATCATGATGTCGTGGCGGGAGATACCTATATCCGCAATGTGCCGACCGATATCCGCGGCTGGGGCGGGGCGATGGAGCCGAACGGCAATTCCATCTTCATCTTCGAGGTGGCGGGCCTGTGCATCGGCCATCTCGGCCACCTGCACCACGAATTGACCGAGAAACAATATTCCGAAATCGGCCGTCTCGACGTGCTGATGGTGCCAGTCGATGGCGGGTTGACCATGGGGGCCGAGAGCATGAGCCGTGTCGTGCAGCGCCTGCGTTCGGCGCTGATCCTGCCGATGCATCGCCGTGGGCCGCCGATCAGCCAGTTCCTTTCCATGTTCGGCGAGGGCTTCGATGCCGTGACCGATGACGACGCGACGATCACGGTTTCGATCCGCAACTTGCCCAAGCGTCCGACGATTCATATTCTCTCCGGCGTCTGATGACCGGAGCTTTTCATGCGTTTCCTTCTTGCCGTGCCCGCCGTCCTGCTTTCTTCCGCTCTTGCCTTCGCAAGCAGCGCGCCGACGCCGGGTGGCCCCGGTGCGGAGTCCGGCCAGCCGCGGGAGATCGTCACCCCGCCGGTTGAAAAGCTTCCGACGCGCTCTTTCGGCGTCGCCGAAAGTTTTGTCATGCCCTCAGGCAATATCGGCTGCATCTACATTCCCGAGGGCGGCACGGAGACCTATCAGCCGGCCGATGGCGGTCCCGAACTCTCCTGCGACCGCGTGGAGCCGAAATATGTGCGCGCAACGCTTGGTCGAAGTGGCAAGGCGGTGGTGCTTACCAATGTAGGCGACCAGGGATGTTGCGGCGGCGACAGGACCATCGCCTATGGTGAAACATGGTCGGCCGGCCCCTTTACCTGCTATTCGGAGCGCACGGGGCTGACCTGCGAGCGCACGGATGGCCACTCCTTCCTGTTGAGCCGGGCACGTCTGCGTGCCGACTGATGCGGGCCACCGCTTTGTTTGCGGGACTGCTGGACGTGCGCCAGCAATGAAATTATAAGGCGGCATTCCGAAAATCGGGGCGGCAGGGCGACGCTTTACCGCGGCGACACGCCCCGCACACCGCCGGCGACCAAAGAAACGGGCGCCGAACAGATGAGACAGGGGTGCCATGGCTGGCCATTCACAGTTCAAGAATATCATGCACCGCAAGGGTCGGCAGGATGCCGTGCGGTCGAAAATGTTCTCCAAGCTTGCCCGTGAAATCACGGTCGCGGCAAAGACGGGTCTGCCTGACCCGTCGATGAACGCCCGCCTGCGCCTGGCGATCCAGAACGCCAAGGCGCAGTCCATGCCGAAGGACAATATCGAGCGCGCCGTCAAGAAGGCCTCCGGCGCGGATAGCGAGAACTACGAGGAAGTCCGCTACGAGGGTTACGGCCCGGGCGGCGTTGCCGTCATCGTCGAGGCGCTGACCGACAACCGCAACCGCACCGCTTCCTCCGTCCGTTCGACCTTTTCCAAGGCCGGCGGGGCGCTCGGCGAAACCGGTTCGGTCTCCTTCTCTTTCGACCGCGTCGGTGAGATCACCTACAAGCTCTCGGTCGGCGATGCCGACGCCGTCATGGAAGCTGCCATCGAGGCCGGAGCCGAGGATGTGACGACCGACGAGGACGGCCACACGATCATCTGCGGTTTCGAGGATATCGGCGACGTTTCCAAGGCGCTGGAAGACAAGCTCGGCGAAGCCGAGACGGTCAAGGCGATCTGGAAGGCCCAGAACACCGTGCCGGTCGATGAGGAAAAGGCGCAGTCGCTGATGAAGCTGATCGACACGCTGGAAGACGATGACGACGTGCAGAACGTCTATTCGAACTTCGAGGTTTCCGACGAAGTGATGGCCAAGCTTTCGGCCTGATCGACGACGCCAGTGAAAAAGGCCGGGCGCCGCAGGGGCCCGGCTTTTTGTTTGTCGGTAAACCTGCCCGCCCGCCTTTGTCACTCTCGGTTTTGGGCCGAGGAGCCATGATGCGGAAGAGACGGGGCGGATTTGCCGGCAGCCTGAAGGCCGGGGCGCTTCAAGGTGGCTTTTTCCGCTATGCCGCTTCCGCCAGCGCCTGTTGTGCCCGGGCAAACAGCCGCACGGAATTCAGCCGGGCCTCCATGTCATGGATCGGCATCGAGACGATCAGTTCGTCGGCCTTGGTGATCGACAGGAAGTCGGCGATGCGGCGCTTGATCTTTTCCGGTCCGCCGACGACGGCATATTGCAGCGTGTGCTCGACATTGATGCGCTCGTTCTCGCTCCAGTGCGGATCCATGTCGTCGACCGGTGCCGGGAAGGCGCCGGGCGTGCCGCGGCGCAGGCGCACGAAGGACTGCTGCATCGAGGTGAAGAGATAGTCCGCCTCCGCATCCGTATCGGCCGCAGCACCCATCACGCCCACCATGGCATGGGGTTTGTCCAAGTACTGCGAAGGCTCGAAGCGGTCGCGATAGATTTCCAGCGCCGTCAGCAGCATGTCCGGTGCGAAATGCGAGGCGAAGGCGAAGGGCAGGCCCAGCATGCCTGCGAGATGCGCCGAGTAGTGGCTGGAGCCAAGCAGCCAGACCGGCACGTTGCTTCCCGCACCAGGAATGGCGATGATCTTCTGCTCGGGGCTGACAGGCCCCATCAGCTGCATCAGTTCGACGACGTCCTGCGGGAAATTGTTGGCGGCGCTGTCGAGATTGCGGCGCAGCGCCTGCGCGGTGCGCATGTCGGTGCCCGGCGCGCGGCCGAGGCCGAGATCGATCCGGTCGGGAAAAAGCGCGGCAAGCGTGCCGAACTGCTCGGCGATGACGAGCGGTGAATGGTTCGGCAGCATGATGCCGCCGGAGCCGACGCGGATTTTCTCCGTGCCCGCCGCGACGTGCTGGATGACGAGCGAGGTGGCGGCGCTGGCAATGCCACGCATGCCGTGGTGTTCGGCGAGCCAGAAGCGCTTGTAACCGAGTGCCTCGGCTTCCTGCGCAAGGCGCCGGGAATTTTCGAGCGACTGGGCGACGGTGCCGCCTTCGATGACCGGGGAAAGATCGAGGATGGAGAAGGGCACCATGGCCGCGGCCTCTTTGTGAGCAGATTTGATTGTGCTCCCATGTAGGTTCAGTTTCGTGAAATCCAAGCGATGGGTTCGGGGTTTTCGCAGTGTCGCGTGGAATTGCCGCTCTGTTTTTGTTTTGTTCACATTTCGCTGGCAGGGTCCGCCCGTGGGCATTAGGGTTTCGTCATGCAGGAAACGATTCGCATCATCGGCATCGATCCGGGGCTTCGCCGCACCGGCTGGGGTGTCATCGAGACGCTCGGCAATTCGTTGTGCTTCGTCGCGTCCGGCACCGTCACCTCCGATGGAGACATGGATCTCGCCTCCCGCCTCTGCCAGTTGCACGACGGTCTCAGCGCGGTGGTGCACAGCTATCAGCCGCACGAGGCCGCCGTGGAGCAGACCTTCGTCAACAAGGACGCGACTGCGACGCTGAAGCTCGGCCAGGCGCGCGGCATCGCCATGCTCGTGCCGGCCCGCGCCGGCTTGCGCGTTGCCGAATATGCGCCGAATGCGGTGAAGAAGGCTGTCATCGGCGTCGGCCACGGCGAAAAGCAGCAGATCCACATGATGCTGAAGGTGCTGATGCCGAAAGCGACCTTCACCGGCAACGACGCTGCTGATGCCCTCGCCATCGCCATCTGCCACGCCCACAACCGCCAGGGCCTCTCCGGCCGCCTCGCCAAGCTCGCCGGCTGATTTGTTCTTGACTTGTTCCAGTTTGGCCAATAAGTAATACCGCAGAGGTATTACCATGCGCGTGACGGAAAAAGGCCAGGTGACGATCCCCAAGCCAATCCGTGATCGGCTCGCCATTGAGCCCGGTTCGGAGGTGGATTTCGTCGTGTCCGATGAGGGCGTAATGCTCGTCAAGGTGGGCGACGGCAAGCCGGACTTCGATGATTTCGATGCCTGGGCGGCCAGCGTTCAGGGAACGTGGAATCTGGATGGCATGACGCCGGACGAATATTTCGAATGGCTGCGAGGACCGCGTGATGACCTCGACCGTCGTTGATACCAACGTCCTTATCGACATGTTGGGGCCGGACCGGCCGCAGCGGCGCTGGTCCTTCGCCGCCCTGAAGCGATGCCTGGAGCAGGGGGAACTGGTTCTCAATCCTGTCGTATGGTCGGAGCTTGCGACCTCGTCGCTGAGTGAACTGGAACTGAATCTCGCCTTCGGCTGGCTGCGCATGCGGCGCGAGGCTTTATCCTATGAAGCGGCCTTCGCCGCCGGCAAGGCGCACTATGCCTATCGCCGGGCCGGCGGGCTGCGCGAGCGAACGCTTCCGGACTTTCTCGTCGGCGCCCATGCTGCGGCGCGTTCCCATCGCCTGCTCACCCGCGACGCCGCGCGCTATCGCAGCTATTTTCCCGCGCTCGACATCATCTCCCCCGAAACCCATCCCTGACGGATTCTTTCATGATCGGCAAACTCAAGGGCACAATCGACGAGATCGGCGAGGACTATGTGGTGCTCGACGTGCACGGCGTTGGTTACGTCGCTTTTTGTTCGGCACGTACGCTCGGCAAGCTCGGTTCAAGCGGCGAGGCGGCGGTGCTGTTCATCGAGACCTATGTGCGGGAAGACCAGCTCAAGCTGTTCGGCTTCCTGACGGCACTGGAGCGGGAATGGTTCCGGCTGTTGCAGAGCGTGCAGGGCGTCGGCTCCAAGGTGGCGCTGGCCGTGCTGTCGACACTGACACCGGGGGAACTGGCGAACGCCATCGCGCTTCAGGACAAGACGGCGGTGTCGCGCGCGCCGGGCGTCGGACCGAAGGTCGCGGTGCGCATCATGACGGAACTGCGCAACAAGGCGCCGGCCTTTGCCGGGGAGGCGTCCGCCTCGATCGGGCTCAAGCAGGAGCTGGGTGAAGGCGTGGCCTCCGCGCCGGTTTCCGATGCCGTCTCGGCGCTCACCAATCTCGGCTATTCGCGCGACCAGGCGGCCAACGCCGTCGCTGCGGCGCTGAAGATCGGCGGGGAGGGGGCCGACAGCGCCAAGCTCATCCGCCTCGGCCTCAAGGAGTTGTCGCGGTGACGTGGTTGCCTTCCGCCGTGGACAATGGGATTAGGGCGCGATGAGCGACGAGAACAGACTGCTTTCGCCGGAAAAGCGCGGCGAGGACATCGATACGGCCTTGCGGCCGCAGACGCTGGACGATTTCACCGGCCAGGCGGAGGCGCGGGCGAACCTCAAGATCTTCATCGAGGCGGCGAAGAACCGCGGCGAGGCGCTCGACCATGTGCTGTTCGTCGGCCCGCCCGGCCTCGGCAAGACGACACTAGCGCAGATCATGGCCAAGGAGCTCGGCGTCAATTTCCGCTCGACGTCCGGCCCCGTCATCGCGAAAGCCGGCGACCTTGCGGCGCTTTTGACCAACCTTGAAGAGCGCGACGTCCTCTTCATCGACGAAATCCACCGCCTCAACCCGGCCGTGGAGGAAATCCTCTATCCGGCCATGGAGGATTTTCAGCTCGACCTGATCATCGGCGAAGGCCCGGCGGCGCGTTCGGTGAAGATCGACCTGTCGAAGTTCACCCTGGTCGCTGCCACCACGCGCCTCGGCCTCCTGACGACGCCGCTGCGCGACCGGTTCGGCATTCCGGTACGGCTCAATTTTTATACGGCCGAGGAACTGGAACTGATCGTGCGCCGTGGTGCGCGGCTGATGGGCCTCGGTATGACGGACGAGGGTGCGCGCGAAATCGCCCGCCGGGCGCGGGGCACGCCGCGCATTGCCGGCCGCCTTCTGCGCCGCGTGCGCGATTTCGCCGAAGTGGCAAGGGCCGAGGCGGTGACGCAAAAGATTGCCGACGAGGCGCTGACGCGGCTTCTCGTCGACAATATGGGTCTCGACCAGCTCGACCGGCGCTATCTCTCGATGATCGCGCACAATTTCGGCGGCGGGCCTGTCGGCATCGAGACGATCGCAGCGGGGCTTTCCGAGCCGCGCGATGCGATCGAGGACATCATCGAGCCCTACATGATCCAGCAGGGTTTTATCCAGCGCACGCCGCGCGGCCGTGTTTTGACCGTAAATGCCTGGAAACATATGGGACTGACGCCACCGAAAGATCTGGAGGCGACGCAGTTCAGGCTGTTTTCCGAGGACGATTGAGTGATCACACGCCGCGGTTTGCTGAAGGCTTTTGGAGGCTTCATCGCCGCGGGCTTCGCCTCTTCGGCCTATGCGGTCGGCGTCGAGCCGATGCTGCGGCTGCGCACCACGACCTATCGGCTGACGCCGCCCGGCTGGCCTGAGGGTTTGAGGCTTAGGATAGCGGCGCTGGCGGATGTCCATGCCTGCAAGCCCTGGATGACGGCTAGCCGCATCAAGGCTATCTG
The DNA here is from genome assembly GCF_001262505.1 of Shinella sp. SUS2. Classification (GTDB taxonomy): domain Bacteria; phylum Pseudomonadota; class Alphaproteobacteria; order Rhizobiales; family Rhizobiaceae; genus Shinella. The sequence continues at coordinate 43,763 of NZ_KQ410743.1, read as the reverse complement.
CAAACGAGCGAATGCACTAGACGCCGACCTGATCGTCCTGCTCGGCGACTACGTCAGCGGTATGAATCTGGTGACGGACTATGTCCATTCAAGCGAATGGGCCGAGGCCATGTCCGGCCTCTCTGCGCCGCTCGGGGTTCACGCCATCCTCGGCAATCACGACTACTGGGAGGACCTTACCTTTCAGCGGAATCCGGTGATTGAGACATTTGGAGAAAAAGCGCTTAAGGCGGTTGGCATTCCTGTCTATGTCAATCAGGCCGTTCGGCTCGAAAAGGACGGCCACGTGTTCTGGCTGGCCGGACTTGGGGATCAATTGGCGCTTCGGCCGGGCACGGCTTTCGGGCGGCGAAGCTTCGTCGGCGTCCACGATCTGCCCGGTACGCTCGCCCAGGTGACCGATGATGCGCCAGTGATCCTTCTGGCGCATGAGCCCGATATTTTTCCGGATGTGCCGGATCGTGTGGCGGTGACGCTGTCGGGCCATACCCATGGCGGGCAGGTTCGCCTTCTTGGTTACTCGCCCGTGGTGCCGTCGCGATACGGCAACCGCTACGCCTATGGCCATGTCGTCGAGGGCGGGCGGCATCTTTGCGTTTCCGGCGGACTTGGCTGCTCGATTGCGCCGGTTCGTTTCGGTTCGCCGCCGGAAATCATGGTTGTCGAGCTCGGGTGAGCGCGAAAACCTTGCAATTGCGGGCGCTTTGCGGAAGAGAAGCGCCATGACGGATTACAATCACCATCTCTCGGGCGAGCTCACGCACGCCGGACACCGGCTTGCACAGCGGGTCTACTATGAGGACACGGATTTTTCCGGCGTCGTCTATCACGCCCGCTACCTGCATTTTCTGGAACGCGGGCGTACGGATTACCTCCGCCTGCTCGGTGTCGAACAGGGCAGCCTCATTCTGGAAGAGGACCGCGAGGGTCTGGTCTTTGTCGTGCACCGCATGGAGATCGACTTCAAGGCGCCGGCGCGCATGGACGACATCCTGACCATCCTCACCTCGACGGAAAAGGCCGGCGGGGCGAAGATGATCCTCAACCAGGAGATCCGTCGCGGCGAGCAGCTTCTGATCGCCGCCCGCGTCATCATCGCGGTCATCAATTCCGCGGGCCGGCCGCGGCGCCTGCCGGAGGGGCTTGCGGCGCGGTTCCTTGCGAAAGCGCAGGACGTGGCCGGGATACATCGGCAGTAACACTCCCTTAACCATAATGATGTCTTACTCGCTCCATGAGGATGGTTTTGTGCACTGCACGTCATCCTTTAACCAAAATTGCCGTGAAGAAGGCAGGTTGTAAGCGTTTGACCGGCATGGCGGCCGGCGGCATCAACCGGACATTCTTGACGGACATGCGGAGCGGGTGCGGATCTAATCCTCCTGGCAACGTCTTGTTTGTGAATGCCGATGCGAGATCCACCTCCCAGGAGACCGCGAAGGCGTGAATGTTACCCGGTTCGAGCCGCAAGGGCCCGTGCCGGGTGTTTGGATTCGGGGACATAGGTCTATGGAACAAGTGGGTTTGGAAGCGGCGCATAATGTGACCCTGTGGGGTCTCTTCATGCAGGCCGGGTTCGTCGTGAAGCTGGTCATGCTCGGCCTCATCGCCGCGTCCGTCTGGACCTGGGCCATCGTCGTCGACAAGACGGTGAGCTACGGAAAGGCGCGTCGCCAGCTCGACAGCTTCGAGCAGGTCTTCTGGTCCGGGCAGTCGCTGGAAGAGCTTTATCGTACGCTCTCCGACCGCCAGACGTCGGGCATGAGCGCCATCTTCGTCGCAGCGATGCGCGAATGGAAAAAGAGCTTCGAGCGCGGGGCGCGATCGCCGATCGGCCTGCAGATGCGTATCGACCGGGCCATGGACGTGACGTTGTCACGCGAATCCGAAACGCTGGAAGCGCGCCTCGGCTCGCTCGCCACCATCGGTTCGGCGGCACCCTTCGTCGGCCTCTTCGGTACGGTTGTCGGCATCATGACCTCGTTCCAGGCGATTGCCGGATCCAAGCAGACGAGCCTTGCGGTTGTGGCACCCGGCATCGCCGAAGCGCTTCTCGCCACCGCCATCGGCCTCCTTGCCGCAATTCCGGCGGTTATTGCCTACAACAAGTTCTCTGCCGATGCCGGCAAGCTGACGGCGCGCATGGAAGGGTTCGCGGACGAGTTCTCCGCCATCCTGTCGCGCCAGATCGATGAAAAGCTGCAGCCGCGCGCCGCGGCGCAGTGACCGGCCTTTAGAAAGACGGAGACGACCCCATGGGCATGTCAGTCGGAGCGAAAAATGCGGGCGGTGGCCGCCGCCGTCGCGGCGGAGGCAAGAAGGCCCCGATGAGCGAGATCAACGTGACGCCGTTCGTCGACGTCATGCTCGTGCTGCTCATCATCTTCATGGTGGCCGCGCCGCTGATGACTGTCGGCGTGCCGCTCGACCTGCCGAAGACGCAGGCCAAGGCCCTGAACGCCGATACGCAGCCGATCACCGTTTCCGTCAAGGCGGACGGCCAGGTCTACCTGCAGGAAACGCCGATCCCTGTCGACGAGATCGCCGCCAAGCTCCAGGCCGTAGCGACGACGGGCTATACCGAGCGCGTCTTCGTGCGGGGCGACGGCACGGCGCCGTACGGCGTCATCGCCGACGTGATGTCGCGCATCCAGGCGGGCGGATTCACCAATATCGGCCTCGTCACCGAGCAGAAACCGGACACGTGATCGCACGCCATGAAGGGCAGTCTCGCCACATCCGCCGTCATCCACTCCCTGGTTCTCACCTGGGCGCTGGTTTCGCTCGGCAGTCCTGAAAGTTTCGACGTCGCCAATGTCGAGGCGATGCCGGTCGATATCGTGTCGATCGAGGAGCTGACGCAGATCCAGCAGGGCGACAAGAAAGCCGAGCTGAAGGAAAAGGCCGCGCCTGTTCCGACCAAGAAGCAGACGCCGGTCGAGAATGCGGAAAACGCCGGCGAAAACGATGTCGACCTGAAGAACCTGCCGACGCCGGAGGAAAAGCCGCGCGATATCGAGACCGCTGCCGCGCCGGAAAAGGCCGAAAAGGTCGTGCAGACGCCGGACACCAAGCCTGTCGAGGACGTGAAGCAGGAAGAGACTGCCAGCGAGCCCTCGACCGAGGTCGCCGCGCTTCCCGAGACCAAGCAGGAGGTCAAGCCGGACCCGAAGCCCGAGGCGACGCCGTCCGAGGAAAAGCCAGCCGAAGTCGAGGACGCCGAGGCGCTGCCGGACAAGATCCCGCTTCCCGAAATGAAGCCGAAGGTCGAGACGAAGAAGACCGAGACCGCGGAAAAGCCGGCCGAGAAGAAGGTGGAGACGGCGAAGGCCGAGACCGCCAAGACGCCCGACCGCAAGAAGGACCAGAAGAAGAAGCAGGAAAAGGCGAGCTCGCTGAACGAAAGCGATTTCAACTCGGACGAGATCGCTGCGCTTCTCAACAAGGAAAAAGCGGCCGGCGGCGGCGCGAAACGCTCGCAGGAGCAGGCCGCGCTCGGCGGCAAGAAGACGACGAGCGGCACGAAACTGTCGCTGAGCGAAATGGACGCCCTGCGCGGCCAGATCCAGAACAACTGGTCGATCATTCCCGGCCTTGCCGACTCCGCCGACGTGCGCATCCAGGTCAAGATGCAGCTCGACCAGAACGGCGACATCATCGGCGAGCCGGAAGTGGTGGCGACGGGCGGTTCGGATTCCGCGCGCCGGGCGCTGGCCGGCGGTGCCCGCCGCGCCATCATGAAATCGCGGCCCTTCAAGGGCCTGCCACCAGAAAAATATGACGCCTGGAGCGAAGTCGTCGTGAACTTCGACCCCAGCCAGATGATGTAAGAACTAGGAAGGCCTAGATTTATGTTCAGACGCACTCTTCTCCGTTTGCTGGTCGTGCTGACCGGCCTTGCGGCCTCCCTGCCGCAGGCCTGGGCGCTCGTGGAAATCAACATCAACAAGGGCAATGTCGAGCCGTTGCCGATCGCCGTTACCGACTTCATCGCCGGCGGCGATCTCGGCCAGCGCATCACCGACGTGATCGCGGCGGACCTGAAGCGGTCCGGCCTCTTCGCGCCGGTCAACAAACAGGCCTTCATCGAGAAGATCGCCAACCCGGACCAGGCACCGCGCTTCGACGACTGGAAGGTCATCAATGCGCAGGCCCTCGTCACGGGCCGCGTGACGCAGGAAGGCGATGGCCGCCTGCGCGCCGAATTCCGTCTCTGGGACACCTTCGCCGGCAAGCAGATCACCGGCCAGCAGTTCTATACCCAGCCGGAAAACTGGCGCCGTGTGGCGCATATCATCGCCGATGCGATCTATGAGAGCCTGACAGGCGAAAAGGGCTACTTCGACACCCGCATCGTCTATGTCGCCGAAAGCGGCCCGAAGAACGCCCGCAAGCGCCAGCTCGCCATCATGGACCAGGACGGCTTCAACGCCCGGGCCCTTACCAATTCCAACGAGCTGGTCTTGACGCCGCGCTTCTCGCCGAGCCGCCAGGAAATCACCTACATGTCCTTCGAGGGCAACCAGCCGCGCGTCTACCTGCTCCAGCTGGAGACGGGACAGCGCGAAGTGGTCGGCAATTTCCCGGGCATGACCTTCTCGCCGCGCTTCTCGCCGGATGGCCAGAAGGTCATCATGAGCCTGCAGCAGGAAGGCAATGCCAACATCTATACGATGGACCTGCGCTCGCGCACGACGACGCGTCTCACCTCGACGGCGGCGATCGATACCGCACCCTCCTATTCGCCTGACGGCACGCAGATCGTGTTCGAAAGCGACCGGGGCGGCAGGCCGCAGCTCTATGTGATGGGGGCCGACGGCTCCAACCAGCGCCGCGTTTCGTTCGGTGACGGTTCCTACTCCACGCCGGTCTGGTCTCCGCGCGGCGATCTCATCGCCTTCACCAAGCAGTCGGGCGGCAAGTTCTCGATCGGCGTGATGAAGACGGATGGTTCGGGCGAGCGCATCCTGACATCGGGCTTCCACAATGAAGGCCCGACCTGGGCGCCGAACGGCCGCGTGCTGATGTTCTTCCGCCAGCCGGCCGGCGCTGGGGGCCCGCAGATCTATTCGATCGACCTTTCCGGCTACAACGAACAGGCCGTGCAGACCAAGGGCTTTGCTTCCGACCCGGCCTGGTCGCCGCTTCTGGAATAGCAACACATATGAGGCGGGCCTGCCGCGTTCTTGCCGCAAAGTCCTGTAAATCAGGCGGCAGCGAGACGCGGCAGGCCCGTCTCCATTTGATGCGCGGGGGCCGGGGACGGTCTTACAAGCAATCGTTAACCATAAACGTTGAACGCGGATTAACCGACCGCGGTTACAGTCTGGCAACCCTGATTGAAACCGACGCTTCAACGAACTTGACGCAAGAACTGATGCAAGGAGACCGGCTCATGAGCCGCATTCATTCCCCGGCCGCTGGCCGCATGCAGACCATCGCCCGCAATCCGGCAATGATCGCCCTGTTCATGAGCCTGGCACTTGCTGGCTGCGCTTCCAAGAAGAACATGCCGAACAATGCCGGTGACCTCGGCCTCAATGGCGGCGCTGGTGCCGCGACGCCGGGCTCGCAGCAGGACTTCACCGTCAATGTCGGCGACCGCATCTTCTTCGACACGGACTCGACTTCGATTCGTGCCGACGCCGCAGCGACGCTCGACCGTCAGGCCCAGTGGCTGCAGAAGTACCCGAACTACGGGATCACGGTCGAAGGCCATGCTGACGAACGCGGCACGCGTGAATACAACCTGGCGCTCGGCGCACGCCGTGCAGCTTCGACCCGCCAGTACCTCGCGTCGCGCGGTATCCCGGCAAACCGTATCAAGACGATCTCCTACGGCAAGGAAAAGCCGGTCGCCGTGTGCGACGATATTTCCTGCTGGTCGCAGAACCGCCGCGCCGTGACCGTTCTTGGTGGCGCCGGCATGTAATTCCTTCTTCGGAAGGATGCGGGAGAGGCGGCCGAGAGGCCGCCTTTCTTTTTTCAACACACTTTGGCCGAACTCCGTTGCTTTTTGGGAGTATTTGGAAAACTCTTCGGCAGCGCTTCGGCGTACAATGGGACCAACAGGACGAAGATAGATGAAGAAACTTGTCGCGGCAGGCGTTCTCAGTCTGGCAGCGGTAGCAGGCATGGTCGGGCCGATCAGCGCATCGCCGCTTTTCCCGCTTGCCAACGGTTTTCTGCCGGCAAAGAACGAACGGATGGAAACGGGTGAGGTTATCCTCGCGCAGGCCATGGATCCGCGCGTCGGGCAGCTCGAGGAACAGATCCGCAGCCTCAATGGCCGGATCGAGGAAATGAGCTACCAGCTCCTCCAGATGCAGGAGCAGATTCGCAAGGCGCAGGAAGACAACGAATATCGCTTCCAGGATCTCGAAAGCGGCAAGAGTGGCTCCGGCAAGAGCGGCGCCCTTGAAAAGCCGGTGAATGGCGGCACGGCCGACCAGCAGATCGCCTCGAACAGGGTGCCGGCGGATGATCCCGCCGGAACCGACACGCGGAGCCAGACCGCGGGCAACCAGAACACGGGCGGTGGCGCGCAGCCGCAGGAACTGGGGTCCATCCGTTTCGACGAGAACGGCAACCCGATCGGTGCCGAGACCAATCCGGACCTCAACAACCAGAGCGCCTCGATCGGCAACGACAACACGCTGCCGGGCGTCGAGGACGGCCTGCCGCAGGCCTCGCAGTCGTCGTCCGCCTCGCTCGACAATCCCGACGACCTCTACCAGGTGGCTTACGGCCATGTGCTTTCCGGCGACTACCAGCTCGCCGAACGCGAATTCCGCGACTATCTCGACATCTTCCCGAAAGGCGAGAAGGCGGCCGACGCCAATTTCTGGCTGGGCGAGGCGCAATATTCGCAAGGCAATTTCAACGACGCCGCCAAGACTTTCCTCAACGCGCACCAGACGTTCAGCAAGTCGAAGAAGGCGCCGGAAATGCTGCTGAAGCTCGGCATGTCGCTTGCCGCGCTCGACAACCGTGAAACCGCCTGCGCCACGCTGCGCGAGGTGAACAAGCGTTATCCCGACGCTTCCAAGGCCGTGAAGACCAAGGTCTCCTCCGAACAGAGCCGCCTGTCCTGCTGACTGCGGACGGAAGAAACGCCATGGCCCGCGCGGACGATCCCGTCGTCGAGGTAGCCAGCCGTTTTCTGAACAGTTTCAAACGCCCTGCGCATCTGCTCGTCGCCATATCCGGTGGCAGCGATTCAACCGGATTGCTCGTGGCCCTCGCCACGCTTTGCGCGACCGGGCGCTTTCCCGGCATCACCCTTTCCGCCTGCACGATCGACCACGACCTGCGCCCCGGCTCGGCTGAGGAGGCTGCTTGGGTCGGCGCACTCTGCGCGCGCTACGGTATTGGGCACAGCGTTCGCCGTTGGGAGGGAGGAAAGCCGCATTCTGGCTTGCAGGCTGCGGCCCGCGCCAAGCGCTACGACCTTCTTGCTGCTGCTGCCGTGGACATGGGAGCCGATGCCATCCTTGCGGCGCACACGCGCGACGATCAGAGCGAGACCGTGGCGATGCGTGCCGCGCGATCTGCGGAGGGGATCGGCCTTTCCGGGATGGCGGATGCCGTTCTGTTGAACGGTGCGGTCTGGCTGCTGCGGCCGTTCCTCGCCCTCGACCGGGCGGCCGTCCGTGCTTTCCTTGCGGCGCGCGGCGAAAGCTGGCGTGACGATCCGAGCAACGACAATCCTCGTTTCGAGCGCGTCCGTATCCGGGCGCGCGGCGTTCTGCCCGATCACGCGGGCAAGGACAGGGCGCTGCTTTCCCGGCAGGCCGCAATCTTCCTCACCGGAAACGCCCGGGCGGAAGGCGCCGCTTTTGTGCTGGAATCGGCGGCGATCGGCACGCTCCTCACCGATGCGGGCGCCTGGCGCGGCCTCCTGCTGTTGGCGGCAGTGGCGGGTGGGCGGGTTCATACTCTTGAAACGGCATCGGCCGAGCGCCTGCGAAGCTTCCTTGCCAGCGGCACACTGTCGCGGCTGACCGCCGGCCGCGTTGTCTTCGATCGCCGGCGCGATGGTCTTTTCCTCTATCGCGAATGCCGGGGCATCGAGACCCTTGTCCTTCCGGCGGGAGCGACGGCCGTCTGGGATGGGCGATACCGTGTCGTCAACCGCGCCAGCCGGGCGATCACCGTGTCGGCTTTCGGCAGCGGGGCAGGTCGAGGGGATGATGCGGGATTGACCGGCGCTGCCCTGCGCGCCAGCCGCGCCGCGCCGCGCCTGAAATTCGAGGACGGAGCGCGCGTGCCGGCGGATCTCGCCATTCTGGGGCCGCTGGTCGCGCCCCATGTCCGTTTCCTGCCGCGTTTCGACCTTCCGCTTGCCAATGCATTGGCAGGAATTCTCGGGTCTGTGCCGTTTTCGTCTCCGCCGAACGAATGAAGGCGCGCACGAAAGCGTTGTGGTAAGATAGAGGCAATGTCGATGGCGGCCGGCTGTAGGGCCGTGCGCGTCGTTGACGATATTGAGAGAAAAGCCCTGACCCTGTGCGCTTTGCCTTGGCAAGGCCGCAAGGCGACCCTATGTTAGGCGACAGAGAAGCGGCCGGGAAACTCCGGCCGGGAAAGTGCCCGGAACGTTCGATGAATCCCAATTTCCGCAACTTCGCCCTGTGGGCGATTATCGCCCTTTTGCTGATCGCGCTGTTCAGCATGTTCCAGACGAGCCCGGCGCAGACCGGCTCGCGGGAAATCCCCTATTCGCAGTTCCTCAAAGAGGTGGACTCGAGCCGGGTGAAGGAAGTCGTCATCACCGGTGAAAAGATCGTCGGCAGCTATGTCGAGACTGGCGCGACCTTCCAGACCTATGCGCCGACCGGCGACAACTCGCTCGTCCAGCGACTTGAAGCGAAGAACGTCGTCGTCAGCGCACGGCCGGAAACGGACGGTTCGTCCGGGTTCCTCAGCTATATCGGCACGCTGCTGCCCATGTTGCTGATCCTCGGCGTCTGGCTGTTCTTCATGCGCCAGATGCAGGGCGGCTCGCGCGGCGCGATGGGTTTCGGCAAGTCCAAGGCGAAGCTTCTGACCGAAGCGCACGGCCGCGTCACCTTCGCTGACGTCGCCGGCGTCGACGAAGCCAAGCAGGATCTTGAGGAAATCGTCGAATTCCTGCGCGATCCGCAGAAGTTCCAGCGCCTTGGCGGCCGCATTCCGCGCGGCGTGCTGCTCGTCGGCCCGCCCGGCACCGGCAAGACGCTGCTGGCGCGCTCCGTCGCGGGTGAGGCCAATGTGCCGTTCTTCACCATTTCCGGTTCGGACTTCGTCGAGATGTTCGTCGGCGTCGGCGCAAGCCGCGTGCGCGACATGTTCGAGCAGGCCAAGAAGAACGCGCCCTGCATCATCTTCATCGACGAAATTGACGCTGTCGGTCGTCACCGTGGCGCGGGTCTCGGCGGCGGCAATGACGAACGCGAGCAGACGCTGAACCAGCTCCTGGTCGAGATGGACGGCTTCGAGGCCAATGAAGGCATCATCCTGATCGCCGCGACCAACCGTCCCGACGTTCTCGACCCGGCGCTGCTGCGTCCCGGCCGTTTCGACCGTCAGGTCGTGGTGCCGAACCCTGATATCGTCGGCCGCGAGCGCATCCTGAAGGTGCATGTGCGCAACGTGCCACTCGCCCCGAATGTCGATCTCAAGGTTCTCGCCCGTGGTACGCCCGGCTTCTCCGGTGCCGACCTCATGAACCTCGTCAACGAAGCTGCCCTGATGGCCGCGCGCCGCAACAAGCGCCTCGTCACCATGCAGGAGTTCGAGGACGCCAAGGACAAGATCATGATGGGCGCCGAGCGCCGCTCTTCGGCGATGACCGAGGCGGAAAAGAAGCTCACCGCCTACCACGAGGCCGGCCACGCCATCGTCGCGCTCAAGGTGCCGCTCGCCGATCCCCTGCACAAGGCGACGATCATTCCGCGCGGCCGTGCGCTCGGCATGGTCATGCAGCTTCCCGAGGGCGATCGCTACTCGATGAGCTACAAGTGGATGGTCTCGCGCCTTGCCATCATGATGGGCGGCCGGGTTGCCGAAGAAATCACCTTCGGCAAGGATAACATCACCTCTGGTGCTTCTTCGGATATCGAGCAGGCGACGAAGCTGGCCCGCGCGATGGTCACCCAGTGGGGCTTCTCCGACCAGCTCGGCCAGGTCGCCTATGGCGAGAACCAGCAGGAGGTCTTCCTCGGTCATTCGGTTGCGCAGCAGAAGAACGTCTCCGAGGCGACGGCGCAGAAGATCGACAACGAGATCCGCCGCCTGATCGACGAGGCCTACACCGAGGCCAAGCGCATCATCACCGAGCAGAACCACGAATTCGTGGCGCTGGCCGAAGGCCTGCTCGAATACGAGACGCTGACGGGTGACGAGATCAAGGCGCTTATCCGCGGCGAGAAGCCGGCGCGCGATCTTGGCGACGACACGCCGCCGCACCGTGGCTCCGCCGTACCGAAGGCCGGCCACAAGAAGGGCGGCGAGGCGGAAGGCGGGCTTGAACCGCAGCCGCAATAAAGACAGCGCCCAACGGAGTTGAAAACGGCCGGGAAGTCTATCCCGGCCGTTTTCCTTTGGTAACGGACTGTAATGAATTCTGATATTCGGGTGGCTGTCCTTTGCCGGCTTTTGTGGCAAAGAAAGGTGATAGCTCTACGCCGTTTTAAGGATTGGATTACCGCGCGGATTTATCGTTACCTTCTGCCCTGAAATGGGTGTGCGGGTGCGGCAGATTGAATGCGAAAGCCGTTCCGGAAAACGTGCGCAGCGGTTTTGTGTCCGGAATTGCGTAGAGACAAAAAGCCAGAGCAGGGCGTAGCGCAAAGCGCCGCCCAGGCCGGCGATTTCAGGAGTGAACATGAAACGTCGTTATTTCGGCACGGACGGTATCCGGGGACAATCCAACATCTTCCCGATGACGCCCGACCTTGCCATGCGGGTCGGCATCGCCGTTGGCACGATCTTTCGCCGCGGCGCGCATCGCCACCGGGTGGTGATCGGCAAGGACACGCGCCTTTCCGGCTACATGCTGGAAAACGCCATGGTCGCCGGCTTCACCGCCGCCGGTATCGATGCCTTCATCCTCGGCCCGATCCCGACGCCTGCCGTTGCCATGCTCACGCGCTCGCTGCGCGCCGATATCGGCGTGATGATCTCCGCCTCGCACAACCCGTTCTACGACAACGGCATCAAGCTCTTCGGTCCCGACGGCTACAAGCTCTCCGACGAGATCGAGATGGAGATCGAGGAGCTGCTCGACAAGGACATCACGGCGCAGCTCGCCAAATCCGCCGAGATCGGCCGGGCAAAGCGTATCGATGGTGTGCATGACCGCTACATCGAGCATGCCAAGCGCACGCTGCCGCGCGACACGACGTTGAAGGGCCTGCGCGTTGCGATCGACTGCGCCAACGGCGCCGCCTACCGCGTTGCGCCAGCTGCCCTCTGGGAACTCGGCGCCGACGTCGTGACGATCGGCAATGAGCCCGACGGCCTCAACATCAATCTCGACTGCGGCTCCACCCATCCCGAAACCCTGCAGCGCAAGGTGCACGAGGTGCGCGCCGATATCGGCATCGCGCTCGACGGCGATGCCGACCGCGTGCAGGTCATCGACGAGAACGGCAAGATCATCGACGGCGACCAGCTGATGGCCGCTATTGCCGAAAGCTGGGCGGCGGACGGCATGTTGCGTGGTGGCGGCATTGTCGCGACCGTCATGTCCAATCTCGGCCTCGAACGTTTCCTCACCGGCCAGGGCCTCAGCCTCCAGCGCACCAAGGTCGGCGACCGCTATGTCGTCGAGCACATGCGCCAGCACGACTACAATGTCGGCGGCGAACAGTCCGGCCACATCGTGCTGTCGGATTTCGGTACGACGGGCGACGGCCTCGTCGCCGCCCTCCAGGTGCTCGCCTGCGTCAAGCGCAGCGGCAAGACGGTCAGCGAGGTGTGCAACCGCTTCGAGCCGGTGCCGCAGGTGCTGAAAAACGTGCGGATCAAGGCCGGTCAGCCGCTGGAGGACGCCACCGTTCGCCAGGCGATCGCTGACGCAGAAAGCGAACTTGCCCGCAATGGCCGCCTCCTCATCCGCCCCTCCGGCACCGAGCCGCTGATCCGCGTGATGGCGGAAGGTGACGACCGGGCGCAGGTGGAGCGCATCGTCGACGAGCTGGTGGACGTGATCGGCGCGGTACGCAACGCTGCCTGAGCCGCTCCGCCGCGCATTTCTTGAATGGGCCGAAGCATTGCTTCGGCCTTTTCTTTTTCCGGTAAGTCATGGGGGCGGTTCCTGCGAAAATCCTTCGATTTTTATTTGTTGTTTACCGAATTCATGAACGGCCATTAACAAATACGGTAAATGTTTGTAGTTAATCGCCCCTTAACCTTTCCTCGCCATTATCCATGCCTGATCGAGGGACTTGGAATCCGGCGCGCCGGCCAACCCAAGCAAAGCCTATTGGAGCAAGGCCATGAGGAAAGTTTTGAGTGGCGTGGTTGCCGTCCTGCTGACGGGCACGTCGGGTTATGCGGCCGACATCTACCAGCCGGAGGTCATCGAAGCGCCGGTGCAGGAAACCGTCATCGAGACGGGCGGCTGGTATCTGCGCGGTGATATGGGCTGGTCCTACAACAAGATGCGCGGGGCCAACTTCTATCAGGGCTCGAACGATACCTATCGCAGCTTCGATTCCACGCGCCTGAAGAGCGGCTTTACCATAGGCGGTGGTGTCGGTTACCAGATCAACGACCACTTCCGCACGGACGTGACGCTCGACTACATGTTCAAGTCCAAGTTCAAGGGCTCGACGACGGGCGGTTGCGGCGTTGCGGTGAACTGCACCTCGACCGACGTCTCCTCGCTGACGGCCCTCAGCCTCCTCGCCAACGCCTATGTCGACATCGGCACCTACGGTATCGTGACGCCCTATGTCGGCGCGGGTATCGGCGGCACCTATGTGAACTGGAAGGGCCTCAAGAACACCTCGTGCGAAACGGGCGACCCGACCAACTGCGACCCGAGCTTCGATCACCGTGGCCGGAAGAGCTGGCGCTTCACCTACGCGCTGATGGCCGGCGCATCCGTCGATGTCACCTGCAACCTGAAGGCAGACGTCGGCTACCGCTTCCGCCACGTCACCAAGGGCGACATGTTCGGCTTCAATGCCGGCGGCGGCCCGGGCTACGACAAGGGCTTCTACAGCCACGAAGCGCGTGCGGGTCTGCGCTACTCCTTCAACGGTTGCGACCAGCAGGCCTATATCCCGCCGGTCGAAATCCCGATCGAACAGCCGGTTTACAAGTAAACCCGTTCTTTCGACTGCCCTGCAAGGCCGCCCTCCGGGCGGCCTTTCGCATTTCGGAACGTGCTGTGGATCCCGGTACTTAACCGTTTCTTCATGCCTTAAGATTTATGGTTAACCAACGGTGTAGGGCAGCGATCTCCTAAGGATGCGTGGTCGTGCGCCCATCACGCAACCGCCGGCCTGTCCGGCCTTGAGGGATCGAGACCATGTTCCGCCGCATTGCACCGCTTGGTATTGCCGTTCTTGCCGGCCTCGTCGCGACGAGTGCGGCAGCGAGCGATCTCGACATCATCAATGCGCCGGAAATCGATGTTTCCGGCAGCACGGTGGCCGAGGGCTGGTACATCCGCGGCGACCTCGGTTATTCCGGCTGGGTCAAGCACGACAAGCCGAACTACCGGATCGACGCCTTCGGTGCGGCCTTCGCGGAAGGCGATTTCGACAATGCCCGCTTCTCGAAGCCCGTGTCCTATGGCGTGGGCATGGGTTACCAGTTCAACAACTTCCTGCGCGCCGACCTGACGACGGATTTCTTCAACGGCTCGCTGCGCGGCAGCTCGAGCCTCGATTCGCCCTGCATCACCGCCCCGGCGGGCACGACCTGCCGTCTCGGCCAGAAGGCGGATTACAGCGCGGCCAACTTCCTCGCCAACGGCTATGTGGATCTCGGAACCTATGCCGGCATAACGCCCTATGTCGGCGCGGGTGCGGGCGTGACCTACATGAAATGGGACAGCTTCCGGACCAACGCGAACTGCCGGAACGACACGGGATCCTGCGCGGGCGCAACCTTCGACGAGATCCGCGTGAAGGGCGACGACAGCTGGCGCTTCACCTATGCGCTGATGGCGGGCGCCGCCATCGATCTCACCGAACGCGTCAAGCTGGATCTCGGTTACCGCTTCTCCGACATGGCGGGCGGCAAGGCCTTCGGCGGCAGTGCTGACGTGCCCGGTGTCGGCACCGTCAGCGTCAAGGGACGTGACGAGGGGTTCCAGAAGCACGAATTCCGTGCCGGTATCCGCGTCTCCACCTGGTAAGCGACCTCTTCTGTCTTGTGCAACGGCGCGTCGAGAAACCGGCGCGCCGTTTCCTTTGCGCCGGATCATTTTTCGTTTCCGACATATTCCGCTTGACTTGAGAGCGGCTCTTCCATATTCACGGCGGCGGGACACCCTTCCCCAACGAAGGGCTATCTATCTGGAAGGATAGCGATCATGACGAAGACCGTCACACCGCCGGACGTGCGTCCGAACAATACCCATTTCTCTTCTGGCCCTTGCTCGAAGCGCCCCAACTGGTCGCTCGACGCGCTTTCCGATGCTCCGCTCGGTCGTTCGCACCGCGCCAAGATCGGCAAGACCAAGCTCAAGCAGGCCATCGACCTTACCCGTGAAATCCTGGAAGTGCCTGATGATTATCGCATCGGCATCGTGCCGGCCTCCGATACCGGCGCCGTCGAGATGGCGCTGTGGTCGCTGCTCGGCCCGCGCGGCGTTGACATGGTCGCCTGGGAAAGCTTCGGTTCGGGCTGGGTCTCGGATGTCGCGAAGGAGCTGAAGCTTCCCGACACGCGCAAGATTACGGCCGACTACGGCTTGCTTCCCGACCTTTCCACGATCGATTTCGACCGTGACGTGGTCTTTACCTGGAACGGCACCACCTCGGGCGTCCGCGTCCCGAACGCCGACTTCATCCCGGCCGATCGCCAGGGCCTCACCATTTGCGACGCGACCTCGGCCGCCTTCGCGCAGAACCTCGACTTTGCGAAGCTCGACGTCGTCACCTTCTCCTGGCAGAAGGTTCTGGGCGGCGAGGGCGCGCATGGCGTCATCATCCTGTCGCCCCGCGCTGTCGAGCGTCTCGAAAGCTACACGCCGGCCTGGCCGATGCCGAAGATCTTCCGCATGACCAAGGGCGGCAAGATCATCGAGGGCATCTTCCAGGGCGAGACGATCAACACGCCCTCCATGCTCTGCGTCGAGGACTATATCGATGCGCTCCTCTGGGCAAAGCAGGTCGGCGGACTCAAGGGCCTGATGGCCCGCGCCGACGCCAATGCCAAGGTCATCTTCGACTTCGTCGAGAAGAACGACTGGATCGCCAACCTCGCCAAGGAACCGGCGACGCGCTCCAACACCTCGGTCTGCCTGACGATTGCCGACAAGGACGTGCTGGCGCTCGACGCTGATGCACAGGCCGCTTTCGCCAAGGGTTTCGTCGCCCTACTCGACAAGGAAGGTGTCGCCTACGACATCGGCGCCTACCGCGACGCTCCGTCGGGACTGCGAATCTGGACCGGTGCGACCATCGACACGGCTGACCTTGCGGCGCTGATGCCCTGGTTGACCTGGGCTTTCGAGACCCAGAAGGCGACGCTGGCCAAGGCTGCGGCCTGATTTTTTCGCGACCGGCTTCGTCCCCTGGGCGAAGCCACCTTTGATCTCATCTCCCTAGACTCAATTGAAGGAGGCCTCTCATGGCACCTCGCGTACTCGTATCCGACGAACTGTCGGAAACCGCCGTCCAGATCTTTCGCGATCGCGGCGTAGACGTCGATTTCCAGCCGCAGCTCGGCAAGGACAAGGACAAGCTCGCCGAAATCATCGGCAACTATGACGGCCTCGCCATCCGCTCCGCCACCAAGGCGACGGAAAAGCTGATCGCTGCTGCTGCCAACCTCAAGGTCATCGGCCGCGCCGGCATCGGCGTCGACAATGTCGATATCCCGGCCGCCTCGCGCCGCGGCATCATCGTCATGAACACGCCCTTCGGCAACTCGATCACCACGGCGGAACACGCGATCGCCCTGATGTTCGCCGTGGCCCGCCAGCTTCCCGCCGCCGACGCCTCCACGCAGGCCGGCAAGTGGGAGAAGTCGAAGTTCATGGGTGTCGAGATCACCGGCAAGACGCTCGGCGTCATCGGTGCCGGCAATATCGGCTCGATCGTCTGCTCGCGCGCCATCGGCCTCAAGATGCACGTCATCGCCTATGACCCGTTCCTCTCCAAGGAGCGCGCCGAGGAGATGGGTGTGAAGAAGGTCGAGCTCGACGAGCTCTTCGCCGAAGCCGATTTCATCACCATGCACGTGCCGCTGACGGACAAGACCCGCAACATCATCGACGCGGCGGCGATCGCCAAGATGAAGGATGGCGTGCGCATCGTGAACTGCGCCCGCGGCGGCCTCGTCGTAGAGGCTGATCTTGCCGAAGCGCTAAAGTCCGGCAAGGTCGCCGGCGCCGGCTTCGACGTCTTCGAGGTCGAGCCTGCCAAGGAAAGCCCGCTCTTCGGCCTGCCGAACGTCGTCTGCACGCCGCATCTCGGCGCTTCCACCACGGAAGCGCAGGAGAACGTCGCCCTGCAGGTCGCCGAGCAGATGTCGGATTACCTGGTGCGCGGTGCTGTCTCCAACGCCATCAACATGCCGTCGATCACCGCTGAGGAAGCACCGATCCTGAAGCCGTTCATCCGGCTTGCCGACGTGCTCGGCGCTTTCGTCGGCCAGGTCACGGAAAGCGCGATCAAGGAAATCGAGATCCTCTACGACGGCGCGACGGCTTCGATGAACACCAAGGCGCTGACCAGCGCGGTGCTTGCCGGTCTCATCCGCTCGCAGGTCGCCGACGTCAACATGGTCTCCGCGCCGATCATGATCAAGGAAAAGGGCATCATCCTCTCCGAGGTCAAGCGCGACAAGTCGGGCGTTTTCGACGGTTATATCCGTCTGACGGTGACGACGGCCAACCAGACCCGCTCGATCGCCGGCACGGTCTTCTCCGACGGCAAGCCGCGCTTCATTCAGATCAAGGGCATCAACCTCGACGCCGATGTGGGCAACCACATGGTCTACATCACCAACACCGACGTTCCCGGCATGATCGGCTTCATCGGCACCACGCTGGGCGAAGGCGGCGTCAACATCGCCAACTTCCAGCTCGGCCGTGACAAGCAGGGCGGTGACGCCATCGCGCTGCTCTATGTCGATGCCGCCGTTTCCGAAGACGTGATGAACAAGCTTCGCGCCAACCCGGCGATCCGCCAGGTCAAGTCGCTGGTCTTCAACGTCGACTGATCGTCGTCCTCCCAAGACGAACAGAAAGGCCCGCCGGATGTCTCCGGCGGGCCTTTTCGTTGAGGTGTGCTGCGGCGGTCAGGCAGCGCGGCGCATCTCGCCGCGGCCGGAGCCGACCAGCTGGAAGTGGGCGATGCGGCTGGCGAGCTGGCCGCTTTCCTGCGCCAGCGTCTGGCTGGCGGCCGAGGTTTCTTCAACCATCGCAGCGTTTTGCTGGGTCATCTGGTCCATCTGGTTGACGGCGGTGTTGATTTCCCGAAGGCCGACGGCCTGTTCCTGCGCGGCGGTCGCGATGGCGACGATGCGCTCGTTGATATCGTTGACACGGCGTTCGATATCGGCGAGCGAACTGCCGGTTTCCTCGACGAGGTTGACGCCGGCCGAGACCTCCGTCGTGGAGGCGTTGATCAGCGTCTTGATCTCCTTGGCTGCATTGGCTGAACGCTGGGCGAGCTCGCGCACTTCCTGGGCGACGACGGCAAAGCCCTTGCCGGCTTCGCCCGCACGGGCCGCTTCCACGCCGGCGTTGAGCGCGAGCAGATTCGTCTGGAAGGCAATGTCGTCGATGACCCCGATGATCTCGCCGATCTTGGAAGAAGAGTGCTCGATGCGGCCCATCGCGTCGATCGCGTTGCGCACGACTTCGCTCGACTTTGCGGCGCCGGCGCGGGCTTCGGAAACCATGCGCTTGGCTTCCTCTGCGCGCGCGGTGGAGTTCTGCACGGCGGCGGTGATCTCGTCGAGTGCGGCGGCGGTCTCCTCCAGCGAGGCGGCCTGCTGTTCGGTGCGCTGTGACAGGTCGTTGGCTGCGCGGCTGATCTCGCCCGCACTGCCGTTTACCACGGCTGTGGATTCCGCGATGGCCGCGATGGTCGATTTCAGGGCATCGGTGGCACCGTTGAAGTCACGGCGGAGCTTCTCATAGTCGCGGCCAAGGTCCGGCACATCGACGGTGAGATCACCTTGGGCGAGGCGTTCCAGTGCGGAGCCGATGGTTTCGACGACACGCGACTGGCTGCGGGCGACGGCCGCCTGGTGCTCCTCGTTAGCACTGCGCTCACCGTCGAGCAGACCCTGCTGCTCGCGCTGGCGGATTTCCAGCTCGTTGCGCTCGATGACGGAGTTGCGCAGCAGCACGAGTGCATCGGCCATGTTGCCGATCTCGTCCTTGCGGTCGGTATCCGGCACGGTGGAGTGCGTTTGATTGCGCGAGACTTCGAGCATCACGTCCTTCAGGCGGTTGATTGGACGGCTGATCGAGCGGCCGATGGCGAGTGCGGCGAGAAGCGTTGCAGCGCCGGCAAGCAACGTGATGGCGATCGTCGTCGTCAGCGACGCAGAATACTTCGCGGCAAGGTCGTCGGCATAGACGCCGGTGCCGATACCCCAGCCCCAGGGCTTGAAGCCCTGGATATAGGAGAACTTCTCGACCGGTTCACTCTGGCCCGGCTTGTCCCAATAGTAGTCGACGAAGCCGCTGCCGGGGTTCTGGGCAAGCTGGATCAACTCGATGTTGAAGGCCTTGCCGTGCGTGTCCTTCAGCCCGCGCACATCCGTGCCGATCAGCTTGGCGTTCAGCGGATGCGCCACCATCATGCCGTCGAAGGAGTTGATGAAGAAATAGCCGCCTTCGCCGAAGCGCATGGCCATGACATCGGCGATGGCGCGCGTCTTGGCTTCCTCTTCGGAAAGCGCGCCGTCCTTGGCGAGCTTCTCATAGGAGGCGATGACGGAGATGGCGGATTCCGTGACGTTGCGCAGCATCTGGCGGCGCTCGTCGTTCACCTCCTCGTTGGCGGCCTGTGTCTTGTAGATCATGGCGGTAGCCATGAAGAACAGCGCCATGGCGGTGAGTAGATAGATGCGGGTGGAAATGCGGATGTTTTTCACGACTTAAAACTCGAATAGATCCATGTTGACGGTGAGTGCAACATTAAAAATCTAAACAAGATTTAAGTGACGGCCCCAGTTTTAGGGATGAACGTCCTGCGATTACAGGTTCTTACAGGTCATTTCTAGCGTCTGTCAGGTCTTCTTCTCTTTCGGTCGCCCCCATTCGGCTATCGCGATTCCGCCGAGCACGAGAAGAAGTGCGACGACATGGAACATGTGCATGGTTTCGCCGACAAGGGCCACGGACAGAATCGTGCCGAAGACCGGGATGGCATTGATGAAGAGGCCGGCCCGGTTGGCGCCGATCATCTCCACGCCGCGTACATAGAGCACCTGCGAGAGCAGGGAAGGAAAGATGCCGGCATAGAGCACGATGGCCCAGCCGGTCGTATCCGGGAAGATGGCGGCGCCGCGCGATACTTCCCAGAAGAAGAGTGGAATGGCACTGAGCAGCGCGCCGAAGGCCGGGGCGGCGATGAAGCTCTGCCAGTGCATCTCCGGTTTCCAGCGCAGCGAGACCGTATAGGCGGCGTAGACGATGCAGGCACCGAGCATCAATGCATCGCCGAAGTTGAATTCGAGTTCCGCCAAAGTCGAGAAATCGCCATGAGAGGCTGTTACCAGAACGCCGACCAGCGTGACGGTGAAGCCGAGGACCTGCGCGATCGAGGCCTGGATGCGGAAGAGCGCGAAGTTGAAGACGAAGATCAGCATGGGGATGCCGGCCTGCTCGATGACGGCATTGATGGCGCTGGTATAACCGAGCGCCGTATAGAGCAGAGCGTTGAAGGCGGTGAAGCCCAGGGCACCGTAGAGCAGCAGCTGTAGCCAGTGCCTGCGGATCGCCGGCCAGTCACGTTTCACCTGCGGCAGCATGAGGATCAGGATGATGCTCAGTGCGACGATCCAGCGGAAGGTGGTCAGCACCATCGGACTGACATGGCCGACGGCAAGCTTGCCGGCCACCGAGTTCGCGCCCCAGAAAAGCGAGGTGATGCACAGGTAGAAATAGGCTCTGCTGTTCAAGGCAACTGGGTCCGGTGGGTGGAAGGATGCATGCAGGGCGGGCCGGCTGGCGCCTCACATAAGGTGAAAAAGCACGAGATGTCATGCAAAAAGCGGATTGTGGCCGTCATAACAGGGTCGCATTCCCAAAGACAACACAGTATAGATGCGCGGGTTTGTGTCAGGCGCGCGCGCATGTGTGCGTAACAGTAAAGCGCTCGCGCGCGAAAACGGGAAAGATGAAATGACGAACGTCGTGGTGGTCGGATCTCAATGGGGTGACGAAGGCAAGGGCAAGATTGTCGACTGGCTTTCCGAACGCGCGGATGTCATCGTCCGCTATCAGGGCGGCCACAATGCAGGTCATACGCTTGTTATCGATGGTGTCAGCTACAAGCTGGCGCTGCTGCCGTCCGGCCTCGTGCGCGGCAAGCTCAGCGTCATCGGCAACGGCGTCGTCGTCGATCCCCACCACTTCGTGGCGGAAATCGAGAAGCTGCGCGGCCAGGGCGTGAACATCACGCCGGAGATCCTGCGCATCGCCGACAACGCCCCGCTCATCCTGTCCCTTCACCGCGATCTGGACGGCTTCCGTGAAGATGCCGCCTCCAACAGCGGCACGAAGATCGGCACGACGCGCCGCGGCATCGGCCCCGCCTATGAGGACAAGGTCGGCCGCCGCGCCATCCGCGCCATTGATCTGGCCGACAAGGACGCGCTGCCGGCGAAGATCGACCGGCTGCTGACCCATCACAATGCGCTGCGGCGTGGTCTCGGCCTGCCGGAAATCTCGGTGGAATCGATCGAGAAGGAACTCACGGACGTCGCCGACCGCGTGCTGCCCTATGTCGATCAGGTCTGGCGCATTCTCGACGACCACCGCAAGGCCGGTTCCCGCATCCTTTTCGAAGGGGCGCAGGGCGCGCTGCTCGACAACGACCACGGCACCTATCCCTTCGTGACCTCGTCGAACACGGTCGCGGGCCAAGCCGCCGCCGGTTCCGGCCTCGGCCCGACGGCGATCGGCTACGTGCTCGGCATCACCAAGGCCTACACGACCCGTGTCGGCGAGGGGCCGTTCCCCTGCGAACTCGATGACGAGATTGGCAAGCATCTTTCGACCGTCGGTCGCGAGGTCGGCGTCAATACCGGACGTCCGCGCCGCTGCGGCTGGTTCGATTCGGTTCTCGTCCGCCAGACCGTGAAGACCTCTGGTATCACCGGCATCGCGCTCACCAAGCTCGACGTTCTCGACGGCCTCGATGAGCTGAAGATTTGCGTCGCCTACAAGCTCGATGGCCAGGAGATCGACTATCTGCCGGCCAACCAGGCAGCACAGGCCCGTGTCGAGCCGGTCTATATCACACTCGAAGGCTGGAAGCAGTCGACGGTCGGCGCGCGCAGCTGGGCGGATCTGCCGGCCCAGGCGATCAAATATGTACGTCAGGTCGAAGAGCTGATCGGCGCCCCGGTCGCCCTGCTTTCGACCAGTCCGGAGCGGGATGACACCATACTTGTGACTGACCCGTTTGAGGACTAATCTCAAGCTCAACACCAGTTCCGTGACGTATTCCAATGAGATAGCGAGCGGACACGACGGAAAGTTCTGATGGCGGATTTTGTAGCAGTCATTCGAAGGGCCGTGGATGGCCTCTCGGACAACAATGCCGAGATGCGGCAGAAGGTTTACGAGAAGGCTCGCGGTGCCGTCCGCCGGCAGCTCGAATCCATGAACCCGCGCCCTTCCGATGACCTTGTGAAACGCCAGCTCGACAAGCTTGAGGCGGCGATCGATAGCGTCGAGCTGGACCACGCCGAGGCGTTGCCGGCTGACGACGTCGCGCCCGAACCCGTCGAAGAGGTGTTGCAGCCGGAGCCGGTGGCGGAAGAAACCGCCGCCGTTGCCGAGCTTGAGGAGGCCGTTGCCGAGGCTGAGCCGGAGCCGGAGCATCACGAAGACCCTGTCGCCGAGCCCGTTGGACAACCCAACGAGGACGAGCCCGCCGCCGAGGCGCCGGCGGAAGAAATGCCGGCTGCCTATGCCGAATCCCAGCCTGTCGAGCCCGTTGCGGAAGACCGTGCCGAAGAGGAAGCGGAGCCGGCCGCCGTCGAGGCGCACAACGAGCCGTCCTGGCATGTCGAGGCTGCACCGGCCGACGACTATGTTCCCTCCTGGCAGGAGCCGGAGCAGGAATCTGCACGCAAGACCGATGCGGAGGAGACGGCCGCGGCCGTCGAGCCGCAGGCGCAGACCTATCCGGTGCATGACGAGCATGCGCCCGAAGCCGAACCGGTGGCGGATGCTCGCATGCCCGCGGCCGAAGCCCAGTGGAACTGGAACGAGGCGAGCGCTGCCGATGTGAGCGCCGAGAACCGTGCTCAGCCGGCCGAGACCCCTGTCGACCCGCTCGCCTGGGACTGGCCGGAGGAGAAGGCTGCCCAGCCGGCGGCAGTTCAGGGACAGGCAACGTCTTCCCGTGATTGGGGCGATCTTGACGAGCTCCTCGGCCACAGCCCGAAGGCTGGTGCGGCCGCAGCAGGTGCGGCCGTCGCGGCGGAGGCCGGGTTTGCCGATGCGACGCCGTCCACGCCCGTCGTGGAGACGGCGCGGGCGCCGCAGCGTTCCTTCCGCGCCGAGCCGCGCAAGTCGCGTATCAATGTCGCGGCGCTTGCAGCCGTGGTGGCGCTGGTCGCCATTGTCGGCGGGGCGGGTGCTGCCTACTGGTTCAACCGCGAAACGGTGAACGGCTGGGTCAACGAGCGCATTGCAGCGTTCACCGCTCCCTCCACCGAGACGCCGGCGGAAACCCAGAAGACGAACGAAACCGCCGAAGGCGGCCGCAATCTGCCGGCGAGCACCACGTCGGGCGAGACTGCCCAGACGCCGGACGGAGCCGGCGGCACGACGACGAACACCGAGGTCGCCGCGGCGACCCCGAGCGCCAACGGCAAGTTCACCCAACGCCTCCTGACGGACGGCACCGAGGTAGATGAAGGTCCGGCGGCCGCGCTTGACGGTGCGACGTCGGAGGAAGGCAAGTCGGTTGCCGCCCAGACGCCGGAAACGGCTGGCGTGACGACGGAAGGTGGTGCAGCCGCTGCCGGCGGCACGACGACGGGTGAAGCGACCCCGGGCACCACCGACGGCGCGGCGCAGACCCCTGCCGGTACCGGTGGCGCCACGACGACCGAGGGCGGCACGCCCGCTGCGACCGGTGAGCAGCCGGCGCTCGGTGTGACGCAGAAGATGTTCCTCTATGAGGAGCGCCTCGGCCAGACGGCGCCGACGGCGATCGAAGGCACGGTGGCATGGTCGAGTGCGGAAGAGTCGCCGGGTGGCGATGCCAAGCCCGAACCTGTGGTGCGCGCGCAGGTCAATGTGCCCTCGAAAGGTTTGACGGCACTGATCACCTTCCGCCGCAATGGCGACCGTTCGCTGCCGGCGAGCCATCTGGTGGAACTCGTCTTTTCGCTGCCGGAGAACTTCGAAGGCGGCGGCATCGAAAGCGTGCAGCGCGTGGCGATGAAGCGCACGGAGCAGGACCGCGGCGATGCGCTGATCGCCGTGCCGGCAAAGATCACCGACGACTTCCACATGATCGCGCTCAACGACTTCCCTGAGGCGATCGCCAAGAACATCGACCTCCTGCGCACCCGCAGCTGGATCGACATTCCGATCACCTATCGCAATGGCCGCCGCGCGCTGATTACGCTCGACAAGGGCACCGCGGGCGCGGAAGCCTTTGACAAGGTGATGAAGGCCTGGGCGACGCTGGGTGCGCCGGGCAGCCAATAAGGGCGCGGACCTCTGATCGAGAAAGGGCCGGCAGCAATGCCGGCCCTTTCTTCGTTATGGGACCCGTTCCGAAAGCGCCGCGCGGCGGGCGCCGCTGCCGATCCTGCGCGTTGCCACGATTTCCACTTTCCCATCGGCGGGACTGGGCTATTCTACACCTCCGGAAGCGACTCATGACTTTCGGAGGTTCCATGGATTTCTCGACCTTGCTTGCCTTTGCTGCGGCCTTTTTCGTGTTCGCCGCGAGCCCGGGACCTGACAACATGACGATCGTCGCCCGCACGATCTCGCACGGGGCGGCCTCGGGCATCGCCTATGGGGCCGGTACGGTTGCCGGCATTCTCATCTTCCTGACATTGGCCGCATTCGGTCTTTCCGTCATTGCTGCCGAGATGAGTGTCGTCATGACGATCCTGCGCTACGCCGGAGCGGCCTATCTGGTCTGGATGGGGGTGAAACTGTGGACGGCGACGCCCGTCGTGCCGGTGCTGCAACCGGTGGCCGAACGGCGTGGCCTGCTGAAGATCTTCGCGACCGGCATTGCGCTCAACCTGGGCAATCCGAAGATGCCGTTGTTCTACGTGGCACTCCTGCCGAATGTCGTCGGGGCGTCGCTGCCCCCCGGCCATCTCCTTGTGCTGATGGCGGTGATCCTTGTGGTCGAGGCCGTGGTGATCGGCGGACATGTGATCCTTGCCGGCCGTGCCCGCAAGCTGCTCCGGACGCCTGCCGTTGTCCGCCGCATGAACCGCGCGGCGGGCGGTGTCATGGTGGGGGCCGGGGTGGCGGTTGTCGCGGCACGGTAGCCACCGATGCCAGGGCGCAGGCGATGGCGATAGCGCAAAGACAAAGGGGCCGGCAACGATGCCGGCCCCCTCCAATATCCAGGATGCGTTACCTTCAGGCGTCTTCGATCACGCGGACTGCGCGGGCCTGCTCGGCCGCATACTTCTGCACGGCTTCCTGTACCTTCTCGAAGGCGCGGACCTCGATCTGGCGGACGCGCTCGCGGCTGATGTCGAACTCGGTGGAGAGTTCTTCCAGCGTCACCGGATCCTCGGCGAGGCGGCGAGCCTCGAAGATGCGGCGTTCGCGCTCGTTGAGGACGCCCATGGCGCGCGCCAGCATGGCGCGGCGGGTATCCAGTTCGTCCTGCTCGATGAGCGTCTGCTCCTGGCTGTCGTGGTCGTCGACGAGCCAATCCTGCCACTGGCCGGATTCGCCTTCGCCGGCCTTGATCGGCGCGTTCAGCGAAGCATCGCCGGTGAGGCGACGGTTCATCGAAACGACTTCCTCTTCCGAGACCTTCAGCTTGGTGGCGATTTCCTTCACCTGGTCGGGCTTCAGATCGCCGTCGTCGATCGCCTGGATCTTGCTCTTCATGCGGCGCAGGTTGAAGAAGAGACGCTTCTGGTTGGCGGTCGTGCCCATCTTGACCAGCGACCACGAGCGCAGGATGTACTCCTGGATCGAGGCCTTGATCCACCACATGGCATAGGTCGCAAGGCGGAAGCCGCGTTCCGGATCGAATTTCTTGACGGCCTGCATCAGGCCGACATTGCCCTCCGAGACGACTTCGCCGATCGGCAGGCCGTAGCCGCGATAACCCATGGCGATCTTGGCCACGAGACGAAGATGGCTCGTGACGAGCTCATGGGCGGCAGTACGGTCGCCGTGCTCCTGGTAACGCTTGGCGAGCATATATTCCTGCTGCGGCTCAAGCATCGGAAACTTGCGGATTTCATCGAGATAGCGGTTGAGACCACCTTCTCCAGCCGTGATCGACGGCAGCGTATTGCGGGCCATTCAGCACCCCTTTCTGAGACGGCTTCCATTCCGGCAAGCCTTGGTATGGAGCTTGATCCTGAAAACCGGATCCCCGTCAGCAACCATGCTCCCTGTGGGTCATGGCGATCCCACGATCCTATAGATAGGTATGGCAAAACAATGGTTCAAGGCGCCGCAGGCTTCACGGCTGCGTGAAGGCGGAGGGGCGGGACAGATTGTACGACACAGCCTCAAAATGGGGTCCCGCGCCTGAGAATCAAGGCCTGGCAGGCATTCAGACCGCCCGCAGCGCTTCGAGCAGCAGCTCCAGGTCTTCCGGCGGAGGGGCTTCGAAATGCATGGTTTCGCCCGTTGCGGGATGCTCGAACTGCAGCAGGAAGGCATGCAGCGCCTGGCGGTGGAAGGCGTTCACGACCTGGCGCGCGTCGTCCGGCAGCCGGTTGGCCTTGGTCTTGAACGCGCCGCCATATTCCGGGTCGCCGATCAGGGGATGACCGATATGGGCCATGTGCACGCGGATCTGGTGCGTACGGCCGGTTTCGAGATGGCACTCGACGAGAGAGGCAAGGCTGGTGCCGTCCTCGGTCTCGCCGTAACGCTCCACCACTTCGTAGTGGGTGATCGCCTCGCGGGCATCGTCGGCGTCCTCGCGCTTTACCGCGCGTTTCGTGCGGTCGGCGCCGCGGCCGAGCGGGGCGTCGATCGTGCCCTTGAGCTGGCGGGGGCGGCCCCAGACGACGGCCTGGTAGGCGCGCTCCAGCGGACCGGTGCGGCCGTGGTCGGCGAACTGGTCGGAGAGGTGGCGGTGCGCGGCGTCGTTCTTGGCGGCGACCATGACCCCGCTGGTCTCCTTGTCGAGCCGGTGCACGATGCCAGGGCGCCGCACGCCGCCGATGCCGGAAAGGCTCGCTCCACAGTGATGGATGAGCGCATTGACCAGCGTGCCGGTCCAGTTGCCGGCGCCAGGATGGACTACGAGGCCGGCCGGTTTGCAGATGACGATCAGGTCGTCGTCCTCGTAGAGCACGTCGAGCGGGATATCCTCGGCCTTCGGCTCGGGATCGCGCGGCTCCGGCAGAGCGATCTCGACGCGATCGCCGGGATGGATCTTGCGCTTCGGTTCCCCGATGGCCGCTCCGTTGACGAGCACGGCGCCTTCCTCAATCAGCGCCTTGATGCGGCTGCGCGAGAAATCGCCGGCAAGCGTTGCGGCGAGCCAGGCGTCGATACGCCCTTCGGCCTCTTCCGGTACCGTCAGGACTTTTCTTGTGGCGTCGGCTTCTTTAAAGGGGTCGGTCATCGTTCACTACACTCATTGCCGGAAGGGCGCCTGCCATGTCCAACATCGAAAACAACGATCAGGAAGACAAGCCGCTCGACCCTGTCATGGAAAACGTTCGTCGCAAGATGATGCGCCTGCAGCTGGTCTCGGGCGGCATCATGCTCTTGATGTTCATGGCGGTGCTTGCGGCCATTGTCTATAAGATCAACACGCGGGATGGCAAGCCGGAAGCTGTGGCCTCGTCCGGTGAGGCCCTCGCCGTGCCGAGTGATGCGCCGCTCAAGGCGACCGCGACGCTGCCCGATGGTTTCGCCGTCTCTGCAGTCTCCAATTCCGGCGGGCAGATTCTGTTCTATGGCGTGATGGCCGACGGCGCGCGCAAGGCGTTCCTGTTCGACATCGCGGCCGGGCGCATCGTCGCCGAGGTCGCGGTCGCTGGCAACTGATCCGGCATGGCGGCGCAACCGGTTCGGATCGACGATCCTGCCGATCCGCGCATTGCGGGGTTCGTGTCGATTCGTGAGCGTGACCTGACAGGCCGGGACGGCCTGTTCGTCGCCGAAGGCACGGTGGTGCTGCGCATGCTCGGAGCGCCCACGGCCCGCGAGAACGGTTTTGCCGCCGAGGCTATCCTGCTGCTCGAAAACCGCCTCGCGGGTGTTGCGGATGTGCTGGCTTCCTTCCCGGAGACGGTGCCGGTTTATATTGCCTCGTCCGCGGTCTTCGATGCGGTCGCCGGCTTCAACATGCACCGCGGCGTGCTGGCGCTCGGCAGCAAGCCGCCGGTGGAACAGGGGGCCACGCTTCTGGGCCGTCTGCCGGAAACGAGCCTTGTTCTCGCAGGATGCGGCCTCTCGAACCACGACAATGTCGGCTCGATCTTCCGCAATGCCGCGGCCTTCGGCGCGGATGCGGTGTTCCTTGATGAGACGTCCTGCGATCCGCTCTACCGCAAGGCGATCCGTGTCTCCGTCGGCTCGGTGCTGAGCGTGCCGTTTTCCCGTGACCTCGGGGCCGAAGCCATGCTTGACGGCCTTGCGCAAGCAGGGTTCGAGATCTGGGGGCTTTCACCACGTGGTGCGGTGCCTGTGGCGGACATCCCGGCGGCGCGACGCATCGCGCTCGTACTCGGCACGGAAGGCGAGGGGCTGCCTGACAGCATTCTCTCTTCCTTCCGGACGGCGCGCATTCCGCAGCGGCCGGGGCTCGACAGCCTCAATGTCGCGACGGCGAGCGGCATTGCGCTCTACCAGATCGCCCTTGCCATGGAACGTGTCGCCTAGACGCTCCTGGTCCGGCCCTTGTTCCGCACGATACCTATCAGCAGCGCACGCCATCCCACAGTTCGTTCGGCGTGCCGGTCTGGTCCTGCCAGGTGCCGGTGAAGCTGCTGAAATCCGGCTGGAAGGTGATGGAAAGCTTGCCGCTGCCGTACATGTCCTGCCAGTCGAGCGTGCGGGCAAGGCCGTTGCCGGGCGGGCTCTCGGCCAGCGTTCCCGGGGTTCGACCGTCGCCGTCGGCGAATTCATAGGTGCCGCTCAGCCGACCGTCGCCGGCAAGCTTCAGCACCGTGACCGCCTCGACGAGGACACCGTTGCTCCAAAGCCGGCCACAATAGCGTCCGTCGATACCGGCTGCTTGCTTGGGCGAGGGAGCTGTCGCGCCGGTCACGCCGATGATCAGGGCCAGGATGGCAATCTTCATTCCACACTCCCGCGCCGCAGTGGCGCTATGCCTCGTCGCGGTTGATCTGCCCGCGCACACGCTGGGCGAGGCTGCGCTCATCGCCGTCGAGAGCGGGGTCGATCGTGGCGATGAGATCGTGCACCGGTGAGCCGGCCCCCTCCCGGGTGGCCGTCAGCACGATCATCTTGCTGGCAAGGTCGGCCATCTCCTCGCGCAGGGCCGCGTCGTTCTCGCCGGTCTTCGCCGCCATCAGCCGTTCGGAAAGAGCCGTTCCCTGATTGCGTACGTCCTCTTCCAGTGCCGCAATGTCGATCGGTGGCGAGGCCACCTTGTCGCTGCGGCGCGGGGCGAGCCGGCTCGCGGCAATAGTGCGGGCAAGCCCGGTGGAACGCACGGCCTTCACGGCTTCCTTGTTTTCCGTTGTCAACGTCTTCACCTTGTCGCGCAGGCGGCTGATTTCCGCGATGCGCCGTTCGATCGCATTGTCCTTGTCGGCGCTGCCGGCAAGCTCGCGCGTCAGCCGTGTTTCGAGCTGGCGCACGCGGCCTTCCTCGCGCGACAGGCGCACTTCTAGTGCCTTGGCACTCTGGCTCGCCGTCTTGATATCCTCGCGCAGCTTGTCGCGCTCGTCCTTGAGATTGCCGATACGGCTTTTCAGGTTCTC
The DNA here is from genome assembly GCF_001262505.1 of Shinella sp. SUS2. Lineage (GTDB taxonomy): Bacteria > Pseudomonadota > Alphaproteobacteria > Rhizobiales > Rhizobiaceae > Shinella. The sequence continues at coordinate 14,258 of NZ_KQ410743.1, read as the reverse complement.
CATCGTCGTATCGCGGGTCGCAAGATCGATCTTCATCGTGTCGAGATCGGCTTCGAGATGGTTGATGCGACTGTGCAGCGTCTCGATGTCGGCGACCTTGCCGCGGATTTCGCGGTCGGCCGTCGCGAGCGCCGACTTTAGCTGTTCGGTCTTCATTTCCTCGCGCCGCAGCGCCGAGCGCATGTCCCCGGCCTCTATGTTCATGTCGGCGATCTGGGCATGCAGCTCGGCATTTTCCGTACCGATCGCCGCGGCCTGGGCCAGCAGCTTCTCGTTGCGCACCATTTCCAGAGTGTGCTTTTCGCGCTCGCGGCGCACCTCTTCCGACAGGCGGGCGTTTTCCGCGGCATAGGCGGCGCGGGCCATGTCCTTCTGCGCGCGCACCTCCTGCGGGCTCAGCGGCATGGTGGCGCGCATGCGGTCCTCGGTGAATTTGACGATGCGCTTCTGGATGGCCGGCGCGACGAGCAGGCCGGTCAGCGTGGCGGCGAGAAAGCCGAGCGCGAAGAGAAGGGCATACTCGATCACGGGTCCACTCGTTTCAAAACTGGCCCAAAACGGGTTCGAACGAGCCCACTATAGCGGCTCGTTCGGCCTTGCGGGAGGGGCTTTCCCTCAGAAATCAACTCTCGGTTAACCTGACGGACGAGGGGGCCGTTTCATTCTCAGAAGGGATTCCAGGTCGGCTCGCGGGTTAGCTTGAGATAGCCGGCATTGATGCCGAGGCGGGCGCCGACGCCGGTGCGGATCGGCACGAGCACGACGTCTCGGTTGACATTGACCTGCATGCCGACGCCGGCGATCACATAGGCCGAGCCGGAGACGCCGCCGTAGCGCTCGTAGAGCGAGTTAACGTCGGGCAGATTGTAGACGAGCATCATCGTCCGGCTGCCCTGGCCGCCCCAGTCGAGGCCGAGCGAGGGACCCTGCCAGAAGACCGGATGCTGGCCGGCATTCTTGGTGTTGAGCGTGCCCTCTCCATAGGTGAGGCCCGCGACGAAGGCGCCGGAGCCTTCCTGCCCAAGGATATAGCCGTTCGGCAGGCCGTGAGCCTCGAAGGCGCGCTCGACCACCTTGGCAAGGCCGCCCGAGGTCGAGCCGAAGAAGCCGTGGCCGGCATCGACGATTTCCTGCATGGAATATTGGCCGTTCTGCTGCGCCTGCGCCGGCAGAACCGTGAGAAGCGCCAGGACCGTTGCTGTTGCGATCCTGCACGCCATCCTGACCAGATTTGAAACACCCATGTCCCGTTCGCCTTTCTTCATGTACCGGCCCCGTTCCATGCTGCAATTTGATCCGATCGTCTTAACAATCGGTTTACCAAATGTGGTGTCATTATGGCTGTCTTCAAATCGGGCACGCCTCGCGCAATTCCGGCGTGCTATGCGTCGCGCAGGATGCCCGCGAATGTGCCTATGCTAGGGCCGTCCGCGTGAAGTGATGCGTGGATCTGGGAGAAATTTATGGCGAAAAATCCGAACCTTACGCTGACCGGTCCCGACCTGGCAGCGCTTCTGTGCAGCCGTGTCTGCCATGACGTCATCTCGCCTGTCGGCGCGATCAACAACGGGCTGGAACTGCTCGACGAGGGCGGCGCCGATGCCGATGCGATGGATCTCATCCGCACCAGCGCGCTCAATGCCTCGGTCCGGCTGAAGTTCGCGCGGCTCGCTTTCGGCGCCTCCGGCTCGGTCGGCGCCTCCATCGACACGGGCGAGGCGGAAAAGGCCGCGCGTGATTTCGCTGCCGCCGAAAAGAAGACCGAGATCACCTGGACCGGACCGCGCGCCATCGTTGCGAAGAACCGGGTCAAGCTGCTGCTCAATCTGTTCCTCGTGGCCTACGGTGCCATTCCGCGCGGCGGCTCGATCGACGTGACGCTCGACAATCCGGAATTCGACGCGACCTTCAAGCTCGCGGCCCGGGGCCGCATGCTGCGCGTGCCGCCGAAGTTCATGGAAATCCTCTCCGGCACGCCGGAAGAGGCCGTCGATGCCCATTCCATCCAGCCTTATTACACGGTGCTGCTTGCCGACGAGGCAGGTATGGAGCTCGACGTCGCCGTCAGCCCGGAAGAGATCGTCTTTTCGGCACGGGTCGTTCCGGCCTCGGAATAATCGATGGCGGCCATGGTTCGTTAACCATGGCCGCTAACGCTTTGTTTGCCAGTCGCCGGTAGAGTTGCATCCTGTATTGTTCCCGTCCAACGGGCGGGAGACCTAGGAGCAGCGAATGCAGCGGTTGATGATCGCCGATGGTTCCGACGTCGTCCGGAAGGTCGGCAAGCGTATTCTCTCCGGCTTCGATTTCCTCGTTCTGGAAGCATCGAGTTCGCTGGAAGCTCTCGTGCGCTGCGAGGCGGAACTGCCCAATATCCTCATTGTCGATTCGACGATGGACGGGGCTCTCGAACTCATCGGCAATATCCGCAACCTGCCGCAGGGCAAGTCGGTGCGCATCTATTACTGCGTCGTCGAGGCCGATCTCAAGAAGATGATGATGGGCAAGCGCGCCGGTGCGGACGACTTCCTGCTCAAGCCTTTCGACCGCAAGATCCTGACGCAGGTATTCGGCAGCCTGTCGGCCGCCGCCTGAAACGCCCCACCATCTGGTTGATTTTTGTGGACGCGGCCGCTCGCCAGGAGCCGGCCGCGTTTTTGTCTGAGCTTTGCAAGGTAAAAACTTTCGCACAAAAGGAAAACCCGCCGGCAAGCGGCGGGTCGAAATCTCAAGCGGCGAGGGGAGAGCCGATCAGGCGCTTTCGGCGAAGTCGCCATCGGGCTCGCGCAGCACATAGCCGCGGCCCCAGACCGTCTCGATATAGTTCGCGCCCCCGGCGGCGTTGGCCAGCTTCTTGCGCAGCTTGCAGATGAAGACGTCGATGATCTTCAGTTCCGGCTCGTCCATGCCGCCATAGAGGTGGTTCAGGAACATTTCCTTGGTGAGCGTCGTGCCCTTGCGCAGCGAGAGCAGCTCGAGCATCTGGTATTCCTTGCCCGTCAGGTGGACGCGCTGGCCACCGACCTCGACCGTCTTGGCGTCGAGATTGACGATGAGCTCGCCGGTCGAGATGACCGACTGGGCATGGCCCTTGGAACGACGCACGATGGCGTGGATACGGGCGACGAGTTCGTCCTTGTGGAACGGCTTCGTCATGTAGTCGTCGGCGCCGAAGCCGAGGCCGCGCACCTTGTCCTCGATGCCGGCCATGCCGGAGAGGATGAGGATCGGCGTCTTGACCTTGGACAGGCGCAGCGTGCGCAGAACCTCGTAACCCGACATGTCGGGCAGGTTCAGATCGAGCAGGATGATGTCGTAATCATACAACTTGCCCAGATCGACACCTTCCTCGCCGAGGTCGGTGGTATACACATTAAAACTTTCGGACTTCAGCATCAGCTCGATGCTCTGCGCCGTCGCGCTGTCGTCCTCAATGAGTAGAACCCGCATATCTGTCCCCTTTTCCGCCGCTCAAGGTACCTGGCCCCCTACGCGATACGGATCCAGTCGTTGCCTGATTTGGAGGCTGCCACGAATTGGTTAACAAATCCTGATTCCCTTTGGCAAGGTGTATCGATCTGTTAATTATTTTAGGCAGCTCCCTGATTTCATGGATGAATCAGAAATGTGTCTCTTAAACTGTCTCTTTAAGAACCACGGTTAACCGACTCTTTCGACTCATCAATGTGGCGAACCCGTTTTTTAGCGAACCGCATTTACTGAGCCTTAAATCATCGGACCTATGATTAACGATGCCCGTAAACGAAAGGTTACCAGCGGTAGGGTTTTATTAATATCGCTGAATTTTTTTTAAGACCCGGTGCGTTTTTCCGGGTTTCGGGCGGAGTGCCGGTCTCCGGCGTGCGGTTAAAAGCCGTGCTTCGGGCACTGATTTGGAATGCCGGGTGAACGGGTGTCGCGTTTTGGCGGCCGTTCGCTCCAATGCCGGGGTCTCGCTATCCACGGGAGTATTGCGTATGAAGTCGCGTGAGAGCCTAGTTCGCCTGAAGGAATTTCAGGTGAAAGAGAAGAGACGGCAACTGGCCCAGCTTCAGTTGATGATGTCCGAATTCGAACGGATGTCGAAGGAACTGGAAAGCCAGATCGCCATCGAAGAAAAGAAATCCGGGATCAACGATCCCAACCACTTCGCTTACCCCACCTTCGCCAAGGCGGCGCGCCAGCGTTCCGACAACCTCCAGGTCTCGATCCGGGAACTGAAGGTGCAGCAGGATGCGGCCGAACTGGCGCTGGAAGAGGCGGAGGCGGAGTTCGCCAAGGCTTCGGCGCTCGAAGAGCGCGACAACGCGGTCCGGCTACGCGCCTGACCCGGTCCGGTTTTGAAGAACCCTCGCGAGCGGCCGCAAGACCGCTCACGAGGGCTCTTCGCGTTGTTTAAGGTTCCGTCACAGATTGACGACGTCGTGCCATTCCTTGTGGCGCATGGCCTGGGCGCGGAAGAAGGGGCAGAGCGGCATGATCTTCCAACCGCCCTTGCGCGCCTCTTCCACGGCAAGGGCCGCCAGGGCCTGACCGACCCCCTTGCCGCGCAGCGCATCCGGTACGCCGGTGTGGTCAACGATGACGAGCTGCGGCGAGGCGCGTGAATAGGTCACCTCCGCCTCATGGCCCTCGACGGTGGTCGAGTAGCGGCCTTTCGAGCCGGTTTCCGCGTTCCTGATATCCATGGTGCTCCTCGCTCTTGTTGTCTGGTGCCATCCTTTCCTGTCTGGCGCCCTCCCGCAAGCGCACGGGATGTGAACAGACCGTGCTGCGTCCGCGCCGCCGCGGTGCTATGCAGGGGCATCGAAACCAGCGTTGGCCTGCCATGATCCTCGTCGTTCCCGTCCTTCTCGTGCTCTCTGCGCTGTTCCTCGCCTTCGGTCTCGTCCTGCCGCTCGTGCGTTTTGAAAAGCTCTACTTCTTTGACGAGACCCCCTCGCTGATCGATATCGTCGTCTCGCTCTGGGCGCAGGAGAGCGGAGGCCTTGCAGTGCTCGTCGCGCTTTTCTCCATTGTCTTCCCGGTGGTCAAACTTTTTGCGATCGCGCTGGAGGCGACCGCGCCGGCGCCGCCCGCGGGCAAGGCGAGCTGGCTTACCCGGCTGCTGCCGATCCTCGGCAAATGGTCGATGATGGATGTGATGCTGGTCGCGCTGGTCATCGTCGCGGCGAAGACGAGCGGCATGGCCTCGGCCTTCACTCAGCCGGGTCTCTGGTTCTACGCCGCCTCGGCGATCATGACCGGCCTGCTGCAGATGAAGCTGCGGCCGCATGGAGCGCGGCCTTGACCGGAAACGAAACTACGGCCGCGCAGGGCGCAGCCGTAGAGGGTCTTGATCGAAAATGAAACGGTCTAGTGGCGGTACTGCTGGATGCGCGGGGTGCGCAGGCCGGCCAGGCCGTGATCGTTGATGGAGGACTGCCAGGAAAGGAACTCTTCGACGGTCAGCGTATAGCGCTCACAGGCTTCTTCGAGGCTCAAAAGCCCGCCACGTACGGCGGCGACGACTTCTGCCTTCCGGCGAATCACCCAGCGCCGCGTGTTGGCCGGCGGCAGATCGGCGATCGTCAGGGGGCTGCCATCGGGGCCGATGACGTATTTAACGCGGGGTCGTATCAGATCGGTCATTGGACTCTCTACATAAACTCAAGACCATATGCCGGGACTGTAGCCCGCCACATTTAAGATTTGCCTAAGCGCATGCTAACAATTTTCTAATCTTTTGAGCGGCTTCGCCTGTTGTATTCCGGGCCGTAAGTACTGACTTCCCTTACGTTCACCGAGCCGGGCCTGCGCGGCATCCGCATGGGAGCCATGCAAATATTTCATTTCCCTTTTATTCAAACACTGCTAATACGCCCCCAAATTTAAGGGCGGCGTCGATGGATGCCACCGGAAGCCCTAGGCTGCATCATCATGAATTCCCTCCGCAAGCTGTTCCCCCCGGGATATGGCTTCCGCGGCGTTTTTCGTCGCCGCTTTTCTGAAGGGGTGCGCCTGAAGTTTTCCGAACCGAGAATGCACACGCTCCCGGCGTTCGCGCCGGCTGTTGGAAACGGAAAATGAAAGACCCAGACAACATGCTCCTGCAGCAGGACTGGTCGCCTGAATTCTTGTCCACGGCCAATCTCGAATCCGTGCAGACCGAATATGAGGTGCTGCACCTCATGCGCCAGTGCGCCAACCATTTCGGCTTCAGTCATTTCCTGGTGTCGCGCTTTCCTGCCAACGAGCAGCAGCGCTTTGCCGAACGGCTGCTTGTCAGCAACTGGCCGGCCGATCTCGTGCGCAAATACGATGCGATGAACCTCTTCCATCTGAGCCGGCTGGCGATCGAGACGGGCATGACGAAGTTGCCCGTGCAGGGCGACAGCTCGCTGCTCGCCCCATCGGACTGGGAGAACGGCCAGGTGGGTGAGGCGATCGCGCTGGCCGAAAGCCATGGTCTTGCCGCCTCGACAGCCTTTCTCCTGCATTCCACGACATCCGACCCCTATCTGATGGCCTTTTCGGGCACGCAGGTCCCGCTCGCCCGCCGGGCGTTGACGGACCTGCATTTCGCCGCCCTCCAGCTTTTCGAATGCCTTGAAAAGACCTTCGTGGCGGCAACGGCGAGTCGGGAGAAGCTGTCGAGCCGCGAGGTCGAGTGCCTGCGCTGGGCGGCCGCCGGCAAGAGCAGCGACGAGATTGCGATCATCCTCGGCATCTCGGCCTATACGGTGAGCAGCTACTTCAAGAGCGCGACGCGCAAGCTCAAGGCGGTCAACCGCATGCAGGCGATCGCCATCGCCCTGCGCCTGCGCCTCATCTGATATCCTGCGCACACGCGCCTGCCGGCGGGCCGGAAAGGCAGGGCCGGTGTGCGGCCGGGACGACGAGGTTTCCGGCCTTCTCTTGCCCTCGGTGCGGCAAGTTTCTATATGTCGCCCGAAAGACGCCGCGCCGGTCGCGGGGCGTCGCCCTTGCGTCAAGCAAACCCCAGTGAAAGGTGACCTGCGGCAAGCCTCCTGGCGCTGCAGTACCGGAACGGACCCCGCGTGAACAGTCTCGATTTCGATCGCAAGCCGGAAGATACCCGTGTCGTCGTCGCCATGTCGGGCGGCGTGGACAGCTCCGTCGTGGCCGGCATCCTGAAACGTGAAGGCTATGACGTGCTCGGCATCACGCTGCAGCTCTACGATCACGGTGCCGCCGTGCACCGCGCGGGCTCCTGCTGCGCGGGTCAGGACATCGACGATGCGCGCCGTGTCTGCGAAACGCTCGGCATTCCGCACTATGTGCTCGATTATGAAAAGCGCTTCCGCGAGACGGTGATCAATCCGTTCGCTGAAAGCTATATTGCCGGTGAAACGCCGATCCCCTGCGTCGCCTGCAACCAGACCGTCAAGTTCGCCGATCTCCTCATCACCGCCAAGGAACTTGGCGCCGATGCGCTCGCGACCGGCCATTACATCCGCTCCCGGCCGAACCCGACGCCTGACGCGCCGCAGCGCCGTGCGCTCTACCGCCCGGTCGACGCCGAGCGCGACCAGAGCTACTTCCTGTTTGCCACGACCCAGGAGCAGATCGACTATCTGCGCTTTCCGCTTGGCCATCTCTCGAAGGCCGAAACGCGGGCGCTTGCCGAGGAGATGGGCCTCGTCGTCGCCAAGAAGGCCGACAGTCAGGACATCTGTTTCGTGCCGCAGGGCAAGTATTCCGACATCGTCAACAAGCTGAAGCCCAATGCGGCGCTTGCCGGCGACATCGTGCATATCGACGGCCGCGTGCTCGGCCGTCATGACGGCATCCTGCACTATACGATCGGCCAGCGGCGCGGCATCGGGATCGCAACGGGCGAGCCGCTCTATGTCGTCTATCTCGACGCGCGCTCGCGACGTGTCATCGTGGGGCCGAAGGAAGCGCTGGAAACGCGCCGGCTTTATCTGCGCGACATCAACTGGATCGGCGACAGCGACGTGGAAGCCGTGGCGGCTGCCGGCTTCGATTGTTATGCCAAGGTGCGCTCGACGCGCCCGCCGCGTCCTGCCCGCCTTCTGTCTGGCCCCGGTGGCCTTTATGTGGAGCTTGCCGAAGGGGAACCGGGCGTGGCGCCCGGCCAGGCCTGCGCGCTCTATTCCGGCGAAGGCGAGGATGCCCGTATCCACGGCGGCGGTTTCATCCTGCGCTCCGAGCGGGAGCCGGCGGCCGAAGACGCACTCCGGCGCATTCTGTCCACCCCGGCCGCGGCCTGAACCCCCGCATTTGCCAAGGCCTTCGTGAACAAAGTGATTTTTGTGCGAACGTCGCTTGACACCCGCGGGAACAGCGCCTTATAAGCCGCGCACCGGACGGAAACAGACATCGTTCTGTTCCTCTTTTCGGGCGGCGGAGTAGCTCAGTAGGTTAGAGCAGAGGAATCATAATCCTTGTGTCGGGGGTTCGAATCCCTCCTCCGCTACCAGTCACCCTATAAATGGTTGATATCACTGGAAGCCCTTTGTTCTATATGGCTTTTTGTTGAAAAGTGGTACACATCCGTGGTACACACGAGGCATGCAAGACATGCCTAAGCAGCAATATCTGAGCCGAGATAACAAGGGCTGGAAGTTGCGCCGGCGCGTGCCTGATAGGCTTCAAAAGGTCGCTGGCGTAACGCAATGGGTGGAACGCCTGTCCGGATTGACGTTTCAGCAAGCTCGCGAACGAGCCAATCGGTTCGGTGTGAAAACCGATGACGAAATCAAGCGGCTATCGAGAATAATTGAGCACCTTTCGCGTGGGCTTGCGAAGCACGATGCTGATGAACCCGGGGTCAAATTCGACCTCACGGATCACGAGATCGATCAAATCGCGATTGCCTACTTCTTCGAATTGGAGACTGATATTCAGCGGTCAGGTGGATACCGTTACGGTGTCAACGAGGAAAACAGACGCGAAGTTCTCGTTGACCTTGGCCAAGACTACGATGAAGCGGATGCCTTGGCTGTGGGCGATGAAGGCCGGGCCGCTCGTTATTCAGACAAGAGCGTCGCATCGGCTTCTTACCGGACTGCCATTGAGCAACTAATCAAATATCAGTTTGTGGACCGGCAAGAGGTGGAGGAGATCGTGCCGGGAGAGGGGCGGCAGAAAGGGCGAATGGTTGTTCGTCTGCGGCTGACGGATGACGTGACCGGTAGCCCGCAATTTCAAAGGTTGGCTAATAAGCTTGCACAGGCGAATGCTGAGATTGCGCGCCGACGCCTTCAGGCAAACAGCGAGAACCGGCACCCGGTTCTGGACAATCCGCTGTTTGCGCCAGCCCTCCAACCCGGCGCCGATATTATCCCGAGCAAGCAAGTCAGGATTGGCGAGCTTATCGACAAGTACCTTGCCAAGCGGAAGCAGGAAGTGGGGCCTTCGCGCTATCAGCAGTTGATGATAGCGACGCGGGCGCTTCAGGAGGAGTTTGGCCGGGGCCTCGCCGTTTCCAGGGTCACGAGGAAGCAGTGCCAGTCTATCGCCGATCTGTTCGTCAATATCCCGGCATATGCTGCTCGTCACTACAAAGGGCGGACGCTGCGCAAGGCTGCGGACGAATACGAAAGCAAACACGGCATGCGCGCGCAACGGCATTCCGAGGCGGATAAGCATTTGTTGGTCTTGCGGGAAATCTTCGACTATGCCGTTGATCAGGAATGGATTGATCGGAGCCCCGTACAGCGGGTTAAGATCGTCAAACCGGTGCGCCCGGCGAGCTACTCGGAGCAGGAAGAGGGTTACGAGCCCTTCACCGTGTCAGAACTGAAAGTCATATTTGCTACCCCGCTATATACGGGGTGCAACGACGACGAACACGGCATCAATCGGCAGGGGCCAAGTCGTCCGCGTCGAAGCCGCTTCTGGTTGCCTTTGATTTCGCTTTTCTCGGGCATGCGGATGCAGGAAATCCTGCAACTCGAACGCAGCGATGTTCGTGAGGTGGATGGTATCTATTACATCAGCGTCAACGACAAGGCTGTTGGATCGGATTATGTTGCGGGTGAGTACAGCAAGCGCCTGAAAACGAAAAATGCGCTTCGGCAAGTGCCAATTCACCCGGAACTGGTCAGGATCGGCTTCCTTCAATTTGTTGCTCGTTCTGAACGCGAATGGTTGTTCCCTGAGAGTGCGTTTGTCGGGTCTGACAAGCTATCGGATGGCTTCTCAAAAAAATTTAAGACGTTCATGAAGCCGACAGGCATATCGGTTGCTCGGCGTAAGGTCTTCCATAGTTTCCGCAACACATTCAACGACGCTCTGAGAGAGGCACGGGTCGAGCGTGATCTTCGCGACCAGATTATGGGCTGGGTCGATTACAAGCGAATGGATAGTCGTTACGGAGATGGCCACACGCTCCGACGCTTACATGAGGAAGTCTCAAAGGTAGAATACGGCGGACTTGATCTATCTCACCTAACCTCATGGATCGAAGGGTAGGGCCGATGAGGCGGGCGAGTAATCCAGCATATCCCGATCATCGAATTTCGGGGCTGAGGCGAGAGGAAAAACTGACACTCGATGCGGTTGATGAAATCCGTCGTCGTTATCGCCATCACTCCCGAAACGCGAACTGCCGTGTTCTCGCAAAGGAGTTTGGCGTGAGTGCGACGACAGTTCACAATATTGTTCGAGAAAAAAAATGGCGCGTTGACGATTGGACAGTCCACCCTCGTTCGGCAGAGCCAAGGAACAGAACCAATCGTTCCCTCAACGCCGCATGGGACGCTTTAGACAGGAATTTCCAGTCGGCACTAAAACAATCGCCAAATGCAAACGATCTTCGTGTTCAGTACGAAGCCTTTGGCCGCGTTTTCGGTCGGCCTCCGGCTTGAACGGCACCGCGTCCAAGCTTCAAGTATTTTCAGTTTTAACCCGTCACCCCTGGATACGCGCTGTTTTCGTCACTTAGTGACTGCTGCTGCGTCAGAGATCAGAGTGCGTCATTCTCAGACATTTGGCGCGTTTGATTAAGCGGGCCTTCGTTGGCCGCGATAGTGTCCAACGTCGTCGTTTTCGCTCTAGCCAAAGGAACCATCGGCCCTGCAACGGCGGTGCTGGCGCGGGGCTAATAATGATCTTATCGTGCACAGAAACGATTCATAAAATGGGGCCCGCCCTTGGACAAGAACTCGACAGAAGCGCCTTCACCACCAGAGACACCCAATCCATCTGAAAACGGAAAGGATCGAAAGAAGGTCTTGGCCAAATCACCGACAAGGGACTTTGATCACTTCATTCTGGACCGGCTATATCCAGAGCCTCACGACGTCTTTAAGCCCACTGCCACGGTCGATCCATCTTGCGCTGACGTCATTGTTGCGCTGGACACTAATGCGCTGCTGCTGCCCTATCAGCTCGGCAAGAGTAATCTCGATGGTTTGGCGACAGTGTATGCCAAACTCGCCAACGAACGCCGCCTCTTCCTGCCCGAGCAGGTTGCGAGGGAGTTCATCAAGAACCGGGATCGCAGGCTCGCTGACATGGTCCAAGCTTACGAGGATCGCATTTCGCGGTTCTCTGGCTGGGACATCAATGTTAGCCCACTGCTGCTCGAAGGGTTTGCGGATCGAGAAGCTCTGACTAAGGCCGCCGCCGATCATGAGAAGGCCGCTAATGCGCACCTTAGCCAGCTCCGGGCTCTGGTGAAACAGATGAAGGCCTGGCGTGGAAACGATCCTGTTTCAGCCATCTACGCCGCAACCTTCGGTAAAGAGCATCTGATTGGCCCCGGGATGGCGAATGAAAAGGTCATCGAGGAAATGCACTATGGCCTGCTCCACCAGGTGCCGCCGGGCTACAAGGACGCCTCGAAGGACGATCAGGGCATAGGAGATGTCCTTGTCTGGCTGTCCCTGCTCGACCTCGGCAAGACATTGGGTAAGGATCTGGTTTTCGTTACCGGAGAGCAGAAGGCCGATTGGTTTGTCAGAGCCGGCAAGCAGCCGCTCTATCCGAGGCCCGAGTTGGTTGACGCCTACCGTCGCGCCTCTGCCGGTCGATCACTGAGGTTATCGAGCCTCCACGACTTTCTGCGCGACATGGAAGCCCCTGAAACCCTTGTGGATGACGTGGAGATCGCGGAGGCCAGCGCCAATAATGCAATCCAAGCAGCGGCGGCAGTAAACCAGCCTTTCGCTGATACCATGCGCACGTCGCGGCGATCGAGCGAGCTTCGTTTATATGGTCGCGGGCCAGACGTTCCGGCAGGCGCGAAGGTCTTCGATTACTCAACCCATGACGGGAATGTACGCATCGAACACGCTGGGCAAGCTTTTGATGTCGCGTTCTCCAAGAGCAGTGATACGTCCATACACCTGATAAAGCGCGGCGCTACCCGACGAATTGGTAGGGTCAAAAATGCCCAACTCGGCCAGATCGTGAATATGAACTTGATCGACACCACGTCGAGCCACTACACGATCCAATTAAACGAAAGCTTTCTGGTCGAGAATGACGAGGGAGCAGTTCTGGCTGGCCGTATCTCAGGTATTCAAGACGACACCCGGGGCTCGGATCGCGACGAGGTTCGATTCTTCTATACAATCAACCCATCTGGCTCTCAGGTGGTTATTCCTTGAGGCCATTAGCTTCTTGTACTTATCTAGACCCCAGATGTCGGATGCCTCCTGTGTCCCCACGACCCGACTGCTATCATGGCGCTGAACCGATAGAAGCGGATGTTAAGCTGACGTTTGAGCCGATGGTTTCCTCCAATGTGTCATGTGCTGACGAGCGTCGCCTCTGAAGTGTCGGCGTTTGCTTTTCGGGGCAACAACTCGGATGTGGGTTGATCAGTCGCTTTCAGGAAAATGTGGTGTTGCGCAAGGAGAGGCTAGCTTCATCGGTCAACTCCAATCGAAACGCGTGAACGTGGCTGGCACCCTGCCCGTTGGAGGTCGTGTGAGTATAGACACCCATGGGCATGCAGTGTGTCTCTATAGGGCGGGCCTTAGCGAGGCGGAAGGTCTGAGACGTTGGGCGTCTCATTAGGGTTAGATTTGTATTTTGAGACGGGAAGTGTAATATCTCTTAGAGTTCAATGAGACGGATTTCGATTATGTTGGTTGGATATGCCCGCACATCTACGGTTGACCAGATTGCTGGACTTGAGGCGCAAGAAAGGGACCTGAAGGCTTCAGGAGTTGAAGAACTTTTCGCTGAGCAGGTTTCTTCGGTAGCGCAAAGAGCAAAACTGGATGAGGTGCTAAAATTTGTCCGCAGTGGCGATGTGTTGGTCGTTACAAAGCTTGACCGCCTTGCACGTTCGACCGGACACCTTCTTAAAATCCTAGAGTGCCTTGAAAGTAAGAACGTTGCTTTACGTGTAATCGATTTTGGTGGTGCTTCAGTGGATACAAAGTCGCCGACCGGACGACTAATGTTGACTATGTTTGGGGCAATGGCGCAATTTGAGCGGGAAATGATGTTGGAACGGCAGCGAGAGGGGATTGCAAAGGCGAAGCAAGAGGGTAAATACAAAGGCCGGAAGCCAACAGTCATGGCGAAGGCGCAAGCGATCTTGTCGCTTCACAGTCAGCGCATCGGTCCTTCAGAGATTGCGAAGCAGCTTGGTATCGGTCGAGCATCAGTCTATCGAGTGCTCGCAGCAACTTCACAATAACATTCTTTAGATTTATTGGGTTTATCCTGTACCATGGAATACCATGAGTTATAGAACTCTGCCCTACTTTGAGCGTGGGCTTGTTGTATCCGCTTCTGAAGCCAAGCAAGACCGGATCAAGCTTGAGATAGGTGATTGGGTTTTTATGGGTGACGATGCCGATCTGTCGTTGCTGCTGTTCGACCTGGCTAACGCAATATATCCCCTGGGTTCATCTGGTCCTGAAAGACAGAGATTATTTAACACTCGGCAGGGGCCATCCTACAACTGCAAGCTAGCATTTAGAAGGCAAGCACAGCTAGCACCTGGAGGCCCTCTTTTCGGGGGCTTACTAAGGTGCATGCGCACACGTTCGGATGAATACGGTCAGTCAATCTACCGACTGTTCTTCCAAATGGCCCTAAATCCAAGCCGCTCGCTAAACCATCAACGCCTTCATCCCGAGATCCGATCAGGCGCCTCCGTCACCAGCTATCCGGAGAATGAATTGAGGCGACGTTCGCCAGCGATCCGTACCGCTGACGAAATTGTGCTCGATGGGGGCGATAACGTGGTCCTAGCCCGAATAATTCATGAGGGGTTGGCGGATGTGGTTCAAGCCGTTGAAATGACGTAGGATTTGGTTGCTTAC
>NZ_KQ410742.1 GCF_001262505.1 Shinella sp. SUS2 | reverse complement strand
CGGGATGCGGGTGCGGCCATTTCCGCTGTCCGTACCCGGAAATCACTCCCGCGTTCGGCGCTGATCATCAAATTCACACCGACCGCTGGCGTGATAAGCGCCTTATAGATAATTTCCTGGAAACGTTCCAGACTGCCACCGGCAAATCGGGCTATTTTTGCGTTGCGACCAAGGTTGCAAAAAGAAAGTGAACACCATGCGGCTCGTCGCCGAAGGATTGAGTGCCAAGCGCGGCGAGGACTTGATTTTCCACGATATTTCCTTTGAAATTGCCGGGGGGGAAGCCCTCGTCGTCAAGGGGCCGAACGGTTCCGGAAAGTCCACCTTGCTGCGGGTCCTCGCCGGACTTCTGCCGGCGGAATCAGGGATGGCAAAATTTCTTGCTGCGGTGCACCCGGTGGAGCGTGTCGGCGAGGCCGCGCACTATCTCGGCCATCGCAACGCGATGAAACGCGAGCTGACGGTGGAGGAGAATCTTACCTTCTGGAAAGCCTTCTTCGGTGATTTTGGTGGGGGGCAGGGCGTGGCGGTCGATGTGGCGGTGGAGGCCGTCGGTCTTGGCGGCATCGCACACCTGCCGTTCGGCTACCTCTCGGCCGGCCAGCAGCGCCGCATGGCGATGGCCAAGCTGCTCGTTGCCTGGCGCCCTCTCTGGATCCTCGACGAGCCGACGGCGGCGCTCGACGTTGCGGCCGAGGAAATGTTCTCTGGCCTCGTCATGGCGCATCTGGCCCGCGGCGGCCTCGCCATTGCCGCGACGCACCAGCCGCTCGGGCTTGAGGGGGCGCGGGAGTTGCGGATGACGGGATTTGCGCCGGCCGATGCGGGAGCCTGGGCATGATTTCCCTGTTCCTGCGCGATGTAAAGCTTTCCGTGCGCGCCGGCGGCGGGGCACTGATCGGCGTCCTGTTCTTCATGACGGTCGTCGCGGTCATTCCCTTCGGTGTCGGACCCGACCTCAACCTGCTCTCTCGCATCGGCCCGGCGATCCTGTGGATCGGTGCGCTGCTTGCCGCGCTGCTCGGGCTCGACCGGCTGTTCCAGGCCGAGCGCGAGGACGGGTCGCTCGATCTTCTCCTGATGCAGGAGACGCCGCTGGTGCTGACGGTGTTCGTCAAGTGCCTGGCGCACTGGATCGCGACCGGCCTGCCGCTCGTCGTTGCCTCGCCGCTGCTCGGGCTCTTCATGAACATGGACGAGACGGCGATCGGTGCGACGACGCTGACGCTGCTTGCCGGCACGCCGGCGCTTACCTTCATCGGGGCGGCGGGCGCGGGCATCGCCGTGGCGCTGCCGCGCGGCGGCCTTCTCGTGTCGATCCTCGTTCTGCCGCTTGCCATTCCCGTGCTGATCTTCGGCGTCAGCGCGGTCTATGCGGCAATCGAGGACCCGGCGCCCTTCCTGCCTCCTTTCCTCATCCTCGTCGCGCTCAACCTGTTTTTTGCCGTCATTGGCCCTGTGGCGGCGGCGGCGGCACTCCGGCTCTCCAGCGACTGACGCGGCGAATTGACAGGAATGTGATTGCGGCAGATCAATTGAAGCCGGGGGGCTTCCACGTTAAAGAACCATCATGAGCGAACCGAGCCTTGCCATCCGCAAATTCAGCGACCTCGCCAACCCGACCCGGTTCCTGGCGCTGGTTGCGATCATCTGGCCCTATCTTGCCGGGCTGACGCTCTGTCTTTTCGCCGTGGGGCTCTACCTGTCCTTCACGACAACGGGCGACTACCAGCAGGGCGAGACGGTGCGCATCATGTATGTGCATGTGCCGGCGGCCTGGCTTTCCATGATGTGTTACACGGTGATGGCGCTTTCGGCGCTCGGTACGCTCGTCTGGCGCCACCCGCTTGCCGATGTGTCCGCCAAGGCCGCCGCGCCCATCGGCGCCTGTTTCACGCTGGTCGCCCTCATCACCGGCTCGCTCTGGGGCAAACCCATGTGGGGTACCTGGTGGGTGTGGGATGCGCGGCTCACCTCCGTCTTCGTATTGTTCCTGATGTATCTCGGCCTGATCGCGCTCAACCGCGCCATGGACGATCCGTCACGGGCGGCCAAGGTCGGCGCCGTGCTGATTCTCGTCGGCTTCGTCAACATCCCGATCATCAAGTTCTCCGTCGAGTGGTGGAACACGCTGCACCAGCCGGCCAGTGTGGTTCGGCTCGACGGACCGACCATCGACCCGGAATTCCTCTGGCCGCTCCTCGTCATGGCGATCGCCTTCACCTTTGCGTTCTTCACGCTGCACATCCTTGCCATGCGCAACGAGGTTCTGCGCCGGCGCATCGCCGTGCTGCGCCGGCATGCCGCCCGCTCGGCCGGCCGTTCGGGAGATGCGGCATGAGCCATGCCTTCTATGTCACGGCGTCCTATGCCGCCGCCTTTGCCGTTACAGCAGGTCTTGTCCTGTGGGTCTGGCTGGATCACCGCGCACGCCACCGCGAACTGGCGCAGCTCGAAGCGGCGGGTATCCGCCGACGTTCCGCCCGCAGCGGGGAAAAACAATGAGCAGCACCGACAACACGGAGAGCGGCGGCAAGCGTACGCGTTTCATCCTCGCGGCGCTTCCCCTGGCGATCTTCGCAGGCATCGCGGCGATCTTCTTCGCCATGCTGACGGATCCGGATCGCAACACGTCCGAAATTCCCTCCGCATTGATCGGCACCAAGGCGCCCTACCGCGATCTCGAACCGCTTGTGGGGGCGCTGAAGGACGGCGCGCAGGTGCCGGCGCTGACGGCCGAGAGCGGCAAGGGCAAGCTGACGCTCGTCAATTTCTGGGCGTCCTGGTGCGTGCCCTGCCGGCAGGAGCATCCGGTCATCCTGGCGCTGTCCAGGGATCCGCGCCTCAACGTCGTCGGCGTCAACTACAAGGACGGCAGCGAGAATGCGCTGCGTTTCCTCGGTGAACTCGGCAATCCCTTCTCGGCCATCGGCCTCGATCCTGTCGGCAAGATGGCGATCGACTGGGGTGTCTATGGCATCCCGGAGTCCTACCTCGTCGGCCCTGACGGCACGATCCTCTACAAGAAGGTCGGTCCCTTCGACGAGCGGAGCCTCAAGGACGGGCTCTATCCCGCCATCGAAAAGGCGCTCGGCGCGCCAGCACAGGCTGGCTGAGCCCGATGCCCGGCCGGGCCATGGAGCCCGGCCGGAAATGGCTACTCAGGCGGCCAGGCCCTTCTTTTCCAGCATGGCCTCGGGGCTCGGCAGCTTGCCGCGGAAGGCCTTGTAGGCGTCTTCCGGATCGACGGAGCCGCCAACGGCGTAGATATAGGTCTTCAGTCGGGCAGCCATGGCGGGGTCGAAGGCATCCCCCGTCTCGGTGAAGGCGGCGAAGGCGTCGGCATCGAGCACCTCCGACCACATGTAGGAATAGTAGCCGGCCGAATAGCCGTCGCCCGAGAAGACGTGCTGGAAATGCGGCGTGGCGTGGCGCATGACGATGGAGTTCGGCAGGCCGATCGTTTCCAGCACGTCTCGCTGCACCGCCATCGGGTCCTCGACGGCCCCCCGCGTGTGAAAGGCCATGTCGACCAGTGCCGAGGAGGTGAATTCCACTGTCGCGAAACCGGAATTGAAGGTGCGGGCGGCGAGCACCTTGTCGAGCAGTGCCGCCGGCATCGCCTCGCCGGTCTGATAGTGAACCGCATAACGCGTCAGGATGTCCGGAACGGTCAGCCAGTGCTCGTAGAGCTGCGAAGGCAGTTCGACGAAATCGCGCGAGACGCCCGTGCCCGAGACCGAGGGATAGGTGACGTCGGAGAGCATGCCGTGCAGGGCGTGGCCGAATTCGTGGAAGAGCGTGCGCGCATCGTCGAGCGAGAGCAGCGCCGGCTTGCCCTCGGCGGGTTTGGCGAAGTTGCAGACATTGTAGATGATCGGCAATTCACCGACCGCGCCGTTCTTGAGCGGCAGGCGGTGCTGGCTCTGGTAGGAACTCATCCAGGCGCCGGAGCGCTTGGACGAGCGCGCGAAATAGTCGCCGAGGAACATGGCGACCAGCTTATCCTCGCGGTCGCGGATCTCGAAGACGCGGACATCGGGGTGATAGACCGGCACCCCGGTCTTCTCGACGGCGCGGATGCCGAACAGTCGCTCGGCGACGTCGAAGCAGGCGTCGATGATCTTTTCGAGCTGGAAATAGGGTTTCAGCTCCGCCTCGGAGAAGCTGAACTTTTTCGCGCGCAGCTTTTCGGCGTGGTAGCGCCAGTCCCAGGGCATGACCGCGTGGTTGTGGCCTTCTTCCGCAATGAGGGCAGCGAGCTCGGCCTCCTCCTCGCGGGCTCGCGCAACGGCTTTTTCCCAGACCTGCATCAAGAGGCCGTTCACCGCGTCGGGCGTCTTGGCCATGGTGTTGTCGAGCTTCAGCGCGGCGAAATTCGCATAGCCGAGCAGGTCGGCCTTTTCGGCGCGCAGTGCCAGCGTTTCCTTGACGATGCCGCGGTTGTCCGTTTCACCATCGTTCTCGCCCCGAGCCACCCAGGCGCGGAAAGCCTGTTCGCGCAGGTCCCGGCGGGCGGAGAAGGTGAGGAAGGGTTCGATGATCGAGCGTGACAGCGTGACAGCGAAGCGGCCGTCCTCGCCGCGTTCGCGGGCCGCGGCGGCCATGGCGTCCTTCAGGAAGTCGGGCAGCCCGTCGAGCGCCTCGCCCTCCTCGAGGAACAGCGCCCAGTTCTTCTCATCGGCCAGCACGTTCTGGCCGAATTTCGCGCCGAGCCCGGCGAGCGTTTCGTTGATCGCGGCGAGCCGATCCTGCTCGGGCTTTGCCAGCTTGGCGCCGGACTTGACGAAACCCTTCCAGTGCCGCTCCAGCACGCGGGTCTGTTCCAGCGAGAGGTTCAGCGTCTCGCGCGCCTCCCAAAGCGCGTCGATACGCGCGAAAAGCACGGCATTGGTGCCGATCTTTGAATAGTGCCGCGACATCTTGGGCGCGATGTCACGTTCCAGGGCCTGGATCGTGTCGTTGGTGTTGGCGCCTGCCCGGCTCCAGAAGAGCGCGGAAACACGCGAGAGTTCGTCGCCGGCAATTTCAAGCGCGACGATCGTGTTGTCGAAGGTCGCAGGTTCGGGATTGCCTGCGATGGTGTCGATCTCCGCCTCGTGTGCGGCAAGCGCGGCGGCAAACCCGTCTGCAAAGGCATCGTCCTTCACGAGATCGAAACGCGGCAGGCCGTTGAGGCTGGTCCACTCGACGAGGGTGGGATCGATACGCGTTTCAGTCATGGGGTCTGGTCCTTTCCGGCAAATCAGCGTGGGGCGAATATAGGAATGGAGGAGGGCTTTGGTACAGGGCAGCCTTGCAAAATAGGCGGGAACCGCGGAACACCCGCGACGCCGGGGCGTGCGCAGCGGCCTGCCTCTTGACGCAGAGGGCAACTTCGGTGAAAAGATGGTTCATCCGCGGCCTTTGACATCGGGTTGCCGCGGTGAACCTGGTGCCGGGCCCCTATGGCGAGAGTTTTTACGGCGCTCTCGTGATGTCGGTACCGCCAGCAATTAGCCGGCGGATTCATATGCACATGAACATCCTGACCATGCCTTACACGCATGCCCTTTGTGGTATGCGTTTTCCGCTTTCCCGTACCCCCAACATGGAGGTCCTGCCATGATCGGCAACGGCGAAGGCAAATCCAACCTTTCTTACCTGAAGTGGGCGCTCATCGTTACCGCCATCGGCCTGGTGCTCGGCGCCTGGCTCGGCTGGCAGACGACCGGAACGCTTTCCGGCATGGCGACCGTCTTCTTCATCTGCGCCGTTCTCGCGGTGCTGGAGATCTCGCTCTCCTTCGACAACGCCATCGTCAATGCGAACAAGCTCAAGGACATGACGCCGGTGTGGCAGCACCGCTTCCTGACCTGGGGCATCATCATCGCCGTCTTCGGCATGCGTATCGTCTTCCCGCTCCTGATCGTGGTGATCGCGGCGCGCATCGGCCCGTTCGAGGCGATCTTGCTGGCGGCGCGCGAACCGGCGGAATATGCGCGCATCATGAATGAGGCGCATCTGCCGATCGCTGCCTTCGGCGGCACCTTCCTCATGATGGTCGGACTCACCTACTTCTTCAACCATGAGAAGGACGTGCACTGGATCGGCTTCATCGAGAAGCACATGGCCCGCTCGGCAACCGTCAAGGGTATCGAGATCGCCTTTGTTCTGCTCCTGATCCTGGTCTTCTCGAACCTGCTCGAGGGTGAGGAAGCCAATACCTTTGTCTTCTCCGCCATCTACGGCCTCCTGACCTTCCTTGCGGTGGAAGTCGTCGGCGGCCTGCTCGACGCTTCGCAGAAGGCGATGTCGGAAGCGGCCAAGGGCGGCCTCGGCGCGTTCATCTATCTCGAAGTGCTGGATGCCAGCTTCTCCTTCGACGGTGTCATCGGAGCCTTCGCACTGACGCAGAACCTCTTCGTCATCGCGATCGGTCTCGGTATCGGTGCCATGTATGTGCGCTCGATGACGATCATGCTCGTCGACAAGGGGACGCTTGCCGAATACCGCTATCTGGAGCACGGCGCGTTCTACGCGATCCTGATCCTCTCGGTGGTCATGTACTGCCAGACGCTGGTGCATATCCCCGAGGTCATCACCGGCCTTGGCGGCGCGACGCTGATCGGTATCTCGCTCTGGTCGTCGATCCGCTACAACAAGCGCGAACGCGCGCAGGAAGGCCACGCCGAAGCGCACAGCTCCGACAGGGTGGCGGCCCATCTCGGCGAAAGCGCCTGAGGCAACACGATCGGCCGGCCGTCTCGACGGCCGGCTTTCTCGACCTTCGAAGAAGGCGAAACCGAAATACAGAAGGCCCGCTGGTCTTGCGACCAGCGGGCCTTTTTCATTCAGGGAATTCTCTCTGCGGCGTTAGACGCGCGGGAAGTCGGCAGGGTTGATGCCGAGCGTTCTCAGGTCGCGTTCCTTCGGGCGGCGGTGCCCTTCGACAGCCGCGGCGGCTGCATTGGCAGCGCTCAGTACGGCGAAGGCCCGGCCGAAGAAGCCCTGGGCGAAGGAATTGCGGAGGGTAGTCATTGGATTGCTCGCTTTCTGTTTTAGCTTACGAGCAGAAGATGATGTGTCGGAGCCAAAAGAACAACCGACGGAATCTCAGGCCAGCCATGCAATGGATGCAGGCCGGAAACGGGCGTTTCCGGCCTGCATTCTTTTCGGTCTTGGGAGGGACCGTTGATAGGTCCTAGTCTTCGTTGACCGCAAACTGCGAGAGCACTTCGCCCTTGCCGCGGGCGCGCAGGATGAGCGGCACGACGACGGCGAGAATGGCGAGCACGAAGAGTACGGCGGCGATCGGCGACAGGAAGAGCGCGGAGACATCGCCCTGGCTGATCGCCAGTGCGCGACGCAGCTGCTGCTCTGCCATGGGCCCGAGGATGAGGCCGACGACGACGGGTGCGATCGGATAGCCGAAGATCCGCATGGCAAAGCCGAGCAGGCCGAAGGTCAGCAGCATGCCGAGTTCGAAGACCGAGGGGTTGGCGCCGATCGTGCCGAGCGTTGCGAAGAGCAGGATGCCGGCATAGAGCCAGGGCTTGGGGATCGTCAGAAGCTTCACCCAGAGGCCGATCAGCGGCAGGTTCAGCACCAGCAGCATGAAATTGGCGATGAGCAGGCTGGCGATCAGGCCCCAGACGAGCTGCGGATTGGTCGCGAACAGCAGCGGGCCGGGCTGCAGGCCGTATTGCTGGAAGCCGGCAAGCATGATCGCGGCGGTCGCCGTGGTCGGCAGGCCGAGCGAGAGCAGCGGCACCAGCGTGCCGGCGGCAGAGGCGTTGTTCGCCGCTTCCGGACCAGCTACGCCCTCGATGGCGCCCTTGCCGAACTCGTCCTTGTGCTTGGAGAACTGCTTTTCCGTCGAATAGGACAGGAAGCTGGCGATATCGGCACCGCCGGCCGGCATTGCGCCGATCGGGAAGCCGATGAATGTGCCGCGCAGCCAAGGTTTCCACGAGCGGGCCCAGTCCTGCGCACTCATCCAGACGGAGCCCTTCACCGCCTCGACCTTGTCGGGAATGCGGTCACCCTGGCAGGCGACGTAGAGCGTCTCGCCGATGGCGAACATGGCGACGGCGAGCGTCGTCACCTCGATGCCGTCGAGCAGATCCGGAATGCCGAAGGAAAGCCGCGCCTGACCGGTCTGCTGGTCGATGCCGATGACGGCAAGGCCGAGGCCGATGAAGAGGGCGGTCAGGCCTCGCAGCGTCGAATCGCCAAAGGCCGCCGAGACGGTGACGAAGGCGAGCACCATCAGCGCGAAATATTCCCGCGGGCCGAAGGAAAGCGCGAACTTGACCACGAAGGGTGCGATGAAGGCGAGACAGAGCGTGGCGATGAGGCCGGCGACGAACGAGCCGATCGCCGCCGTCGCGAGCGCCGGTCCGCCGCGGCCGGCGCGGGCCATCTTGTTACCCTCGAGAGCGGTGACGACCGAGGCGCTTTCGCCCGGCGTGTTGAGCAGGATCGAGGTGGTCGAGCCGCCATACATGCCGCCGTAGTAGATGCCGGCGAACATGATGAGCGAGCCGGCCGGATCGAGCTTGTAGGTGACTGGCAGAAGCAGCGCGACGGTGAGGGCCGGGCCGATACCGGGCAGAACGCCGACGGCGGTGCCGAGCGTCACGCCGATCAGCGCATAGAGCAGGTTCATCGGCTGGGCGGCGATGGCGATGCCCTGCAGCAGGAATTCGAATGTACCCATCGTCAGCTCCTCAGAAGAACAGGTGTTCCAGCGGCCCGGCGGGCAGCGAGAGCTGCAGGAAACGGCCGAAGATGATGTAGACGACGAAGCTGAAGGCGATGCCTATTGGCAACGAAATCCAGAGCTTGCGCCGGCCGAAACCGAAGGCGGTCAGCGCGAAGAGCACGCCCGTCGCAATGGAGAAGCCTGCGGTCTTGAGCAACAGCATCTGCCCGGCAAGGCCCGCCACGATAAGGACGACCGGCTTGACCTCGATCGGCTCGCGTTCCGGGAAGTCGCCGCGCCAGGCTTCGAAGCCCGTCCAGACGGCGAGCAGGGCAAGACCGATGGCAACGACATGCGGCACGGTGGCAGGGCCGATGCGGGAATAGTTGCTCATCTCCGCAAGACGCCCGGCATCCCACCAGATCACGGCGGCAAGGACGAAAAGAACGGGGGCGATGACCAGCGCCGCCCGGTCGGGGCGGCGCCTTTCGTTGGAGGAGGAGACCTCGCTCATTTGACGAGCCCGATGTCCTTGAGGATGCTTTCCGTTGCGGCGACATCCTTGTCGAGCTGTTCCTTGAAGGCGTCACCGGCAAGATAGGTGTCCTGCCAGCCCTTGGTCTTCAGGGTGTCCTTCCAGGCGGCGGAGGTCACGACCTTCTCGATGTCGGCGTTGATCGCCGCCACCTGTTCGGCCGAAAGGCCCGGGGCCGCGGCGACCATGCGCCAGTTCTGGACCACGACGTCGAGACCGCCTTCCTTGATGGTCGGGGCGTCGATGCCTTCGATGCGCTCGGCGCTGGAGATGGCGATGAGGCGGAGCGTACCGGCCTTCACCTGGGCCTCGAACTCACCATAGCCGGAGATGCCGGCCGTCACCTGGTTGCCGAGAATCGCGGCAAGCGCCTCGCCGCCGCCGGAATAGGCGACATAGTTGATCTTGGTCGGATCGACGCCGGCTGCCTTGGCGATCAGGCCGGCCGTGATGTGGTCGGTACCGCCGGCCGAGCCGCCAGCCCAGGAAACCGCGCCCGGATCGGCCTTCAGGGCCTTCACGAGGTCATCCATGGTCTGGATCGGCGAAGCGGCCGGAACGACGATCGCTTCATATTCGCCGGTCAGGCGGGCGATCGGCGTCACGTCCTTGAGGGTTACCGGCGACTGGTTGGTGAGGATCGCGCCGACCATGACGTAACCGCCGACGATGAGAGCGTTCGGGTTGCCGTTGTTCTGGCTGGCGAACTGGGCGAGGCCGATCGTGCCGCCGGCGCCCGGAACGTTCACCACCTGCACGCTGCCGGAAATCTTCTCGTCCTGCAGGACGGTCTGCAGCGAACGGGCCGTCTGGTCCCAGCCGCCGCCCGGGCCGGCCGGGGCGATGATCGAATAGTCGGCAGCAAACGCCGGAAGCGCCATGGCGCCGGCGATGAGGGATGCCAGGAAGAAATGTTTCAAGAGTGTATCCTCCGTCAGGCGCGGCTTTGCGCGCATCGTTGCTTCTGGCGAGAGGATGGGGCGGCCGGTGGCGGCGCGAACTTTGTGTCCGCGGGCGATATCGGCAGAATTCTCCTCCCGGTCTTCCGTCCGCCTCCACGGACGATGAAGAGCCCAAAAGCACCACAGGAAGCTGACATCTACCTGACATTGCGCTGCCGCATGGAAGCGCCTTGCGCTACTGGGTGCGCAGAACCTCGTTCCAGCGGGCGATCAGCCGGGCCCGCTTCACCTGGTCGAGATAGACCATCAGGCCCGGACTGACCGGCACGGGCTTGAGCTGCGCGCCGAGCAGCGCGCTCATCGTGCGCGCGGTGTTCGAGCCCGACACCTCGGGGCTGACGGCGGCGATCTGGAGTTCGCGGGCCATGATCGTCTGGCCCTCCTTCGACATGAAGAAGGCAAGATAGCGCCGGCCGAGTTCGGGGTTGGCGGCGGCCTGCGGCACGAGGCCGATTCGCGACATGACGACGGTGTAGTCCTTCGGCAGCACGATGCCGACATCGGGATGCCGCGAGGCCCAGTCCGCGGCATAGGAACCGAGAATGTTGTAGCCAAGCACGAAACGCCCGTCGGCGACGCGTTCCAGAATGGCCGAGCTGGTGGAATAGAGCTTGACCCCCGCCGCGCCCATCGCCTGGATCACCGTCCAGATGTCCCCGAACTGCTCCTGGTCGCGGGCCATGAAGAGGAAGCCGACGCCGGAGCGCTCGATGTCGTAGGTGCCGATGCGGCCATAGACCTTCTCGCCCTGCCGCTTGAGGTAACCGACGAATTCCGCGCGCGAGGCCGGCGGCTTCTCGCCCTTGAAGCTCGGCTTGTGGTAGACGAAGACGGCGGGCTCGAAGGTCAGCGCATAGGCGGTGTTGCGCCAGTTGGCCCAGGCCGGCCAGCGGTCGCTCATCGGCAGGTCGCTGCGCTGGGCATAACCGTCATTGCTGAGCTTGACCTGAAGGTCCATGGCCGAGGAGAAGGCGAAATCGGCCGTTTTCTCTCCGGCATCGGTCTCGCGCACGATGCGGTCGTAGACCTCGCCGGTCAGCATCTCGTCGTAGCGCAGCGCCACATCCTGGTTGGCCTCCTGGAAGCCCTTGATCATCGGCCGGGCGAGCGGTTCGTCCAGCGAAGAATAGACGACAAGCACGGGGGCGTCGGCATTGCCGTTGCGCGCCGGAAAGAAGGTCGGCTCGGAAAATGCGGGCAGGGGCGCTGCCAGGAGCGCAAGAAGAATGAGGACAAGACGCATGGCGCGACCTTGCCAAAGCGCGAGGCCGTTCACAAGTGCGCCGCCCGCCGTTAAGTTCGCGGCGGAAGGAGAAAGACGTGCGCATTCTGCTGGTCGAGGACAACGAAGCCCTGGCGGACGGCCTGTCCGCCATCCTGAAGGGCACCGGGCATGCGGTGGACGTCGTGCGCGACGGCGCTTCCGCCGATGCCGCCATCGCGTCGGAGAGCTTCGATCTCGTCATCCTCGACCTGACACTGCCGGAAATGGACGGTCTCGACGTGCTCCGCGCCATGCGGGCCCGCCGGAGCAAGGCGGCCGTCCTGATTCTCACCGCTCGCGGCGCGCCGGAGGAGCGGGTGCGCGGTCTCGATCTCGGCGCCGACGACTATATGATCAAGCCCTTCGATATCTCCGAATTCGAAGCGCGCGTGCGCATGTTGCTGCGCCGGCAGGCGGGGCTTCGCTCGGCGGCGATCACCTTCGGCGGCGTCGTGCTGGATCTCAATTCGCGCAGCTTTTCCGCTGACGGCGCACCGCTCGACATTCCCGCGCGCGAACTCGGCCTGCTCGAAATCCTCTTCATGCGCGCCGGCAAGGTGGTTGCCAAGGAGGCGATCATGCAGTCGCTCGCGGCCTTCGACGACGACCTCTCGGCCAATGCCATCGAGCAATATGTCAGCCGGCTTCGCAAGCGGTTGGCACCGCACGGGCTGACCGTGCGCACCGCGCGCGGCATCGGCTACTATCTCGACAAGGCGCCCGTCGCTTGACGCTCCTTCCGGCCTCATCGCTGCGCCGTCGCCTGCTGCTCTGGCTGCTCGTCTCCACGGCGGTGATCGGCACGGTGGCGCTCTTCGACACCTACCACGAGGCCGTCAAGACGGCGAACGAGGTTTCCGATCGTGTGCTGGCGGGCTCGGCGCTGGCGATTGCCGAGCGGGTGGTGGTGACGGAGCACGGCACGCTCGAGGTGGATATTCCCTATGTCGCGCTGGAGATGCTGACGTCGGCCGCGCAGGACCGGGTGTTCTATCGCGTCGACGGGCCGCCCGGCCGGTTCATCACCGGCTACCAGACCCTGCCGACGATCGCGCCGACGGCCGGCCAGTCGATCGGTTTTGCGGATGCGACCTTCCGCGGCGAGCCGATCCGCATTGCCGTCCTGCAGCGCTCGGCATCGACCGGCATCAATTCCGTGCCCTTCGCGGTGACGGTTGCCGAGACAACCATTGCCCGCCGGCAGCTGACCCAGACGATCCTGCTACGCTCGGCGCTGCGTCTTGCCATGATGATCGCGGGCGCCGCTCTCATCGTCTGGATCGCCGTTACCGTGTCGCTGCGTCCGCTCTACAGGCTCAGCGATGCCATTGCCGAGCGCAGCCCGAACGATCTGCACCCCATCGAGCAGCGCGTGCCGAGTGAGGTGCAGGGCCTCGTCGATACCGTGAATTCCTTCATGGTGCGCCTGCAGTCGGCGCTCGATGCTCTCCGCCACTTTTCCGGCAATGCCAGCCACCAGCTGCGTACGCCGCTCGCCATCATCCGCACCCAGCTCGCGCTGGCGAGCCGCGCCGGCACGCTGGAGGAAGCGCAGGAGGCCGCCCGCAAGGGCGATGCTGGGGTTGCCCATGCCGAGCGCATCCTTGCCCAGCTGCTGCTGATGGCCAAGATCGATGCTGCCGGGTCCAACGAGCCGCAGAAGCCGGCACCCGTCGATATCGCTGCGCTTGCCCAGCAGCTTACCGCCGACCGCGTACCCACGGCTGCCGAGGCCGGCATCGATCTCGGCTTCGAGGGAGATGGGCCCGCCTTCGCTCGCGCCGAGCCGCTGCTTTTCGGAGAGCTTCTGCGCAATCTCCTGGAAAACGCCATCGCCTATGCCGGCAAGGAGGCAGAGGTAACGGTGCGCGTCCGGCGCACCGCGGGCACGGTGCTTCTCGATGTGGAGGACAACGGCCCCGGTATTCCTCCCGAGCGCCGCGGCCTCGTGCGCCAGCGCTTTTCCCGTGGCGAGCATCGTGATGCGCCGGGCATGGGTCTTGGCCTGCCTATCGTGGAGGAAATCGCCGCGCTGTTCGATGCGACGATGACGCTGGACAGCGGCGCGAACGGGCGTGGCCTCCGCGTGACGATCCGCTTTCCCGGGATGGACGGCTAGCGTCGTTGCTACCCCCGGCAAGGTCAGCCATGCCCGCGGCCTGCTGCGTGTTGTCCTTCCATCATAGAGCCGGGAGTGTCGAGCGGGAAGCAAGGCAGCCATGACGGTGTGGAATAGTAGGTCGTGATATACGGCTATCCAATTGATTTCTTGATTATTCTTTTTGATTTCATCCGTGTTTTTCCGGCATGTTCTGCCGTTCGCAAGGCAGCCATGCGTGGCAGTCGTGGCTTGGTGGTTGTTCCTTCCTGCAATGCATAGTAAGCTCCCCTTACAATAAGCCAGAAAGTGAACATGTCCCCTCGTCCCGATCCCGACGCCCTCGGTTTCGTCCTCATCGACGTTGCCCGCATGCTGCGTAGCGCCTTCGAGCGCCGCATTGCCACCGCCGGTCTCGGCCTCACGCCGGGCGAGGCGCGGACCCTCGTGCGAATCGCCACGCTGGAGGGCAGCCGCCAGTTCGATATCGCCCAGCGCATGGGCATCGAGCCGATGACGCTTTCGACCTATCTCGACCGCCTGCAGAGCCTCGGCCTCATCGAGCGCCGCCCCGATCCGGCCGATCGCCGGGCCAAGCTGATCTTTACCACGCCGACCGCTGGCGCTCTCATCGCAAGTATCCGCACCGAGCAGATCGAGCTGATGGAGCATGTGACCAGCGGCATCGGTCCGGAGGAGCTGGAGCTGATGCGCGACCGGCTGAAGCGGCTGCGCGCGAACCTGTGCGCCCTTGAGGAAGACAGTGCCGCGCCGGCGCTGGCAAAGGAAGCCGGCCGATGACGACGGCGCGCATGAGCGAGCGCCGCACCAGCATCATCGCCGCCTTCCTCGTTGCGCTCGGCCCCGTTTCCATGGCGCTCTACACCCCGGCCATGCCCGAGCTGGTGCGCGCCTTCTCGTCGACGGAATCGGCGATCAAGCTGACGTTGTCGCTCTATTTTGCCGGTTTCGCGCTGTCGCAGCTCGTTTCAGGTACGATGTCGGACGTGCTCGGCCGGCGGAAGACCACGCTGATCTTCATGACGGTCTATCTCGCCGGCAGCCTGATGGCGGCCTTCGCGCCGAGCGTTGGTGTTCTGCTGGCCGGCCGCCTCGTGCAGGGCATCGGTGCATCGGTCGGCATGACGGTCTCGCGCGCGATCGTGCGCGATCAGTTTACCGGGACCGAGGCCGCCCGCATCATGAACATGGTCGGCATGATGCTCGCCATCGGCCCGGCCGTTTCGCCGACCCTCGGCGGCTTTGCGCTCGGCGTGTTCGGCTGGCAGTCGATCTTTTTCCTGATGGTAGGCTTTGCGTTGGCGGCCTGCGGTGCTGTCTATGTCTGCATGGCCGAGACCACGGTGCCGGATCCGGCGAAGGGCCGCGTCGGTCCGATCCTTGCGGGCTATGCAGCGCTTGCCACGAGCCGCCGTTTCGTTTCCGCCACGCTTGTCATGGCCGGCGCCGTCGGGGCGCTCTACGGCCAGGCGACCATGCTGCCCTTCGTCCTGATCGGTACGGTTGGCCTGACGCCGACGGAATTCGGTGTCGGCATGCTCATGCAGTCGGGTTTCTTCTTTGCCGGCACGGTCTGCGTGCGCCTTTTGATGCGCAAGGTCGCCCCTGCCCGGATCGTCCTGCCAGGCCTGTGTTTCATCGGCATTGCGAGCATCCTGATCGCGCTCGCCTCGCATCTGGTGACGCCGAGCTTCCTCAGTGTCATGGGGCCGGTCGGCATCTACGCCTTCGGTATCGCCTTCGTCATGCCCTACATGATGACGGCGGCGATGGAACCCTTCCCCGAGATCGCTGGCTCTGCTTCCGCCGCCATGGGCTTTATCCAGATGGGGGCCGGCTTCCTTGCGGGCCTGCTGGCCGCGGCCATCGGCATGCCGCTTTTCGCCTTCGGCACGATCATCCCGGCCATGGGTCTGATGGCGATCCTGTCCTATGTCTGGTATCGCGCGATCTGCAGCCGTGATGCGCAGCTTGCCGCCGAGCCGGCGGAATAAACAGTCACCGGACACGAAAAGGCCCGCTGCCGAGAACGGCAGCGGGCCTCTTGTCTGACGGTGATCAGGCGATCAGCCGCGGCGCTTGCGGGCGGCGAGCGTGCGCAGGCGCAGCGCGTTCAGCTTGATGAAGCCGGCGGCGTCCTTCTGGTCGTAGGCGCCCTGGTCGTCCTCGAAGGTGACCAGCTTGTCGGAATAGAGCGACTTGTCCGACTCGCGGCCGATGACCATGACATTGCCCTTGTAGAGCTTGAGCGTCACTTCGCCCTCGACATGTTCCTGGCTCCTGTCGATCAGCGCCTGCAGCATTTCGCGCTCCGGCGAGAACCAGAAGCCGTAGTAGATCAGCTCGGCGTAACGCGGCATCAGCTCGTCCTTGAGATGCGCGGCGCCGCGATCGAGCGTGATGCTCTCGATGGCGCGGTGCGCGGCAAGCAGGATCGTGCCGCCGGGCGTCTCGTAGACGCCGCGCGACTTCATGCCGACGAAGCGGTTTTCGACAAGGTCGAGACGGCCGATCCCGTTGTCGCGGCCGTAATTGTTGAGGGTTGCAAGCAGCGTTGCCGGCGACATGCGCACGCCGTTGATGGAGACGGCATCGCCGCGCTCGAAGCCGACCTTGATGACGGTCGCCTTGTCGGGCGCCGATTCCGGCGAGATGGTGCGCATATGCACATATTCCGGCGCTTCGACGGCCGGATCTTCCAGCACCTTGCCCTCTGAAGAGGAGTGCAGGAGGTTCGCGTCGACCGAGAAGGGGGCTTCACCCTTCTTGTCTTTCGCAACCGGGATCTGGTGCTGCTCGGCGAACTCCAGAAGGTGCGTGCGGCTCTTGAACGCCCAGTCGCGCCAGGGTGCGATGATCTTGATGTCGGGGTTCAGCGCATAGGCGGAGAGCTCGAAACGGACCTGGTCGTTGCCCTTGCCGGTCGCGCCGTGGGCGATGGCGTCGGCGCCGGTCTTGGCGGCGATCTCGATCAGGTGCTTGGAGATCAGCGGACGGGCGATCGAGGTGCCGAGCAGATAGACGCCTTCATAGACCGCATTGGCGCGGAACATCGGAAAGACGAAATCGCGCACGAATTCTTCGCGCACGTCCTCGATGAAGATCTCCTTGATGCCGAGCATCTCGGCCTTCTTGCGCGCCGGCTCCAGCTCTTCGCCCTGGCCGAGATCGGCGGTGAAGGTGACGACCTCAGCGTTGAGTTCGGTCTGGAGCCATTTCAGGATGATCGAGGTGTCGAGGCCGCCCGAATAGGCCAGCACGACTTTCTTCACGTCTTTATATGATGCCATGGTGATGAGGTCCGTTGCATGGAGGGGCGCGGCAAACCCGCGGAGGCCCGGTATCGCGGCACTTTTAGCGAGATTGGCGCGTGACGCAAGGGCGCGCGCTGATGCAGGGTGGCGTGCAGGCGGATTTGACAGGGCCGGATGGCGACCCATATTCGCCGCAGCGAACCCATGGAAGGAGGCGAAACCATGACGACCCTTCGAGACATCATCAAGGAAGCCAATGTCGCCGTCATCACGGGCGGCGGTGCCGGCATCGGCCTTGCCGCCGCGCGGCGCTTTGCCGAGGCGGGCATGAGCATTGCCATCGCCGACCTCAATGCCGACCGGCTGGGCGAGGCGCGCGCCGAACTCGAAGCTATCGCCGGCGAGGCGAATGTCATGGCCGTGGAGACGGACGTCGCGCACCGGCATGAGCTGGAGGCGCTGGAGCGCGCCGTGCTGCAACGCTTCGGCCGTGTCCATGTGCTGATGAACAATGCCGGCATCCAGCCGGACACCTCCATCTTCAGCGCGGAGGCCAACTGGGACCATATCCTCGCCGTCAACCTGATGGGCGTCATCCACGGCACGCAGGTCTTCGGCCCGAACATGCTGGCCCATGGCGAGGCGGGCCTCATCATCAATACCGGCTCCAAGCAGGGCATCACCACGCCGCCCGGCAATCCCGCCTACAATGTCTCCAAGGCGGGCGTGAAGGTCTTCACCGAGGCGCTCCAGCACGAGTTGCGCAACACGGCGGGCGCAAAACTCTCCGCCCATCTCCTGATCCCAGGCTTCGTCTTCACCGAGTTGACGAAGGGGGACCGCACGGAAAAGCCGGATGCCGCCTGGACGCCGGCGCAGACCGTCGATTTCATGATGGACAGTCTGGAGCGCGGCGATTTCTACATCCTGTGCCCTGACAACGATGTGCCGCGGGCGCTCGACGAGCGCCGCATGGCCTGGGCGATCGGCGACGTCATCGAGAACCGCCCGCCGCTCTCGCGCTGGCACAGGGACTTTTCCGGGAAGTTCCGGGCTTTCGTCGAAGGGGCGTGATGCCGCAGGCCCTGCTGCGAGCACTCCACCACAGTCGGGTGAGGTCCGATGATGAGGGAGACAAGTGCGCGGAAATCCGCTGTAACAGCGCATCATAGACTTTGATTGGCATTTTCCGGGAAGCCGGATTAGAGGTTTCCATCCTCACCGGCTTTCAGGGCTTTGCCATGGACTTTCTGCCCACCCTTCCGACGCTTCTCGCCTTTGCGGCCGCCAGCCTGCTCCTTGCGATGACGCCCGGCCCCGACATGACGCTGTCGATCAGCCGTGCGCTTTCGCAGGGGCGCGGACCGGCGCTCTTCGTCGTGGCGGGCACGAGCCTCGGCATCGTCGTGCACACGTTGCTGGTTGCCTTCGGCATCTCCGCCCTCATCACGGCGTCGCCGACCGCCTTCCTGATCCTGAAAACCGGTGGCGCCGCCTATCTCCTGTGGCTTGCCATCCAGGCGATTCGCTACGGCTCCAACCTCTCGGTCAAGGCGACGGCTGGGCCGCGCGGCACGGCGCTTGCCAATATTTCCAGCGGCTTCTGGGTGAACCTCCTGAACCCGAAGGTCATCATCTTCTTCATGACCTTCCTGCCGCAGTTCATCAGCGCGGGTGATCCCGATATCACCGGCAAGCTGATCTTCCTCGGCCTGTTCTTCATCGTCGTCGGCATTCCCGTGAACATCCTGGTGATCCTCGCCGCCGACAAGCTCGCGTCCTGGCTCCAGCAGAATCCCAGGGTGCTGCGCGGCATCGACTACACCTTTGCCGGCGTCTTCTCCGTCTTCGCGGCAAAAATCCTGTTCACGCAGGCGCGCTGAGCGGGGTCACACACGGTAGCGGTAGTGTCCGGTGAGGGGGTAGGCGAAGAGCACATCCTCCAGCCGCGCGCCGGCGCCGATATTGTGCACAAGGAGGGGGCGTGCGCCGTCAGCGCTGCGGGCGTCCGCCACGATGCCGATATGCGGCAGGTTGCCCGGCAGCATCTGCGAGACGATATCGCCCGGCCGGTAGTCCGCGCCGTCCTTGCTGACCGGCAGGGCGGCACCCTGCCGCTTGAGGAAGGCCTGCAGATTCGGCACACGGCGATGGTCGATGTTGCGGTCGGTGCGTTTCAGGCCCCAGAGTGGCGGATAGGCAGAAAAGGCCCTGCGCATGTCCTCGTGCACGAGAACCTGGAGATCGATGGCAAGGCCGTCGCGATAGGCGCGCACGATGACATCGGTGCAGACGCCCCGCGCCCGCGGCACGTCGCCGCCGGGATAGTCCAGCCGGGAATAGGCGGGATCATAGGTCAGCGTCACGCCGATCTGCTGCCGTGCCGCTGCTACGAGTTTTTGTGCGTCGTCTTCGGCCGGCTGCGCCCGCAAGCTTGCCGGTAAAACGAAGGCGGCGCCCGAAACCAGGCCGCCTGCAAGCAGCGCGCGACGAAACAGCATGAACGCCTCCTTCTCCGATGCAGCAAGCTGCGGAGAGAATCGGGCGCTTTGTTGGCGCCTCAGCCGATCAACAGCGCATCGTCGTCCAGCGTCTGGCCACGCATCTTGCGGAACATGGCGATGAGGTCCTCGACCTGCAGCGTCTTGCGGCTGTCGCCGGCGACATCGAGCACGATCTCGCCACCATGCAGCATGACGGTGCGATGGCCGTAGTCCAGCGCCTGCCGCATGGAATGCGTCACCATGAGCGTGGTCAGCTTGCGCTCGGAGACGATTTTCTGCGTGAGGTTCATGATGAACTCGGCCATGCCGGGATCGAGTGCTGCGGTGTGCTCGTCGAGCAGCAGCACGTCGGAGCCGGCGAGCGTCGCCATGACGAGGGAGACTGCCTGGCGCTGGCCGCCGGAGAGCAGGTCCATGCGATCGCGCATACGGTTTTCGAGGCCGAGATTGAGCTCGGCGATGCGCTCGCGGAAGACCGTGCGGCGCTGCGGACCGAGCGCGGAGGCAAGCCCGCGCCGTTCGCCGCGGCGGGCGGCAAGCGCAAGGTTTTCCTCGATGGAGAGGGCGCCGCAGCTGCCCGTCAGCGGGTCCTGGAACACGCGCGCGACGCGGCCGGCGCGGGCGGCGGTGCCCTGGCGGGTCACGTCCGTCGTGCCGATCCTGACCTGGCCTTCTGTGGCGATGACATCGCCGGCGAGAACGCCGAGCAGGGTCGACTTGCCGGCGCCGTTCGAACCGATGACGGTAACGAACTGGCCTTCCTCGATGGTGAGGCTGACGCCGTTCAGCGCCTGTTTCTGCAGCGGTGTGCCCTTGCCGAAGACGACCTTGATATCGGAAACGGAGATCATCAGGCGGCTCCCCCGCGGCGAAGGCGCGGCAGGACGAGCGCCACGGTGACGAGCAGGGCCGTCACGAAGTTGAGGTCGGAGGCTTGGAGGCCGAGCACATCCGAGGAGAGCGCCAGCTGGATGGCGATGCGGTAGAGGATCGAGCCGAGCACGCAGCCGATCAGCGCCATGAGGATGCCCCTCGTGCCGAACAGCGTCTCGCCGATGATGACGGCGGCAAGGCCGACAACGATGGTGCCGACGCCTGAGGTGACATCGGCAAAACCGTTCGTCTGGGCAAAGAGCGCGCCGCCGAGCGCCACCAGCGCGTTGGACAGCGCGATGCCGAGATAGATCTGCCGGTTGGTGTCGACGCCCTGGGCGCGGGCCATGCGGGCATTGGCCCCGGTCGCGCGCATCGAGAGGCCTGCATCGCTTTCCAGGAAGCGCCAGACCAGCACGACGGCGATGACGACCAGGATGCCGACGAAGAGCGGGCGGACATAGAAATCCCGAAGGCCGAGGCCGAAGAACGGACTGATCATCGTATCGGCATTGATCAGCGCGACGTTCGGCTTGCCCATGACGCGCAGGTTCACCGAGAAGAGCGCAATCATGGTGAGGATCGAGGCGAGCAGGTTGAGGATGCGGAAGCGCACGTTCAGCATCGCCGTGACGAGGCCGGCAACGGCGCCCGCCATCATGGCGACCAGGGCCGCGATCCACGGGTTGACGCCTGCAATGATCAGTACGGCCGCGACGGCGGCGCCGAGCGGAAACGAGCCGTCCACCGTCAGGTCGGGGAAATCCAGCACGCGGAAGGCAAGGTAAACGCCGATCGCGACGAAGGCATAGACCAGCCCCAGTTCGACGGCACCCCAGAAGGCAATCAGGCTCACGGCTCTTGGCTTTCTCTCTTCACCCATTTCCCGCGGGTTCTGCGGGAGGGGTCTTCTTAACAGATCAACCGCTGCCGGGCGATCCGGCAGCGGTTGATTCCGATTGGAAATGTCCGGAACGTCCGGGGATTATTCGATCACGCGGGTGGCGCGGCCGACGAGAGCTTCCGGCAGCGTGACGCCCATCTTGGCGGCGGCGCCCTTGTTGACGACGAGGTCGGTGCCGGCGGCAACCTTTACGGCGATGTCGCCCGGGTTCTCACCCTTGAGGATACGCACGACGATTTCGCCCGTCTGCTTGCCGACGTCCTTGTAGTTGAAGCCGAGGGCTGCGATGGCGCCGCGCGAGACGGAATCCGTGTCGGCGGTGAAAAGCGGGAGCTTGGCTTCTTCGGCGACGGCGACCGCGCCTTCGAGGGCGGAGATGATCGTGTTGTCCGTCGGGATGTAGATCGCATCGGCACGGCCGACGAGCGCACGGGCGGCGCCCTGCACTTCGGCGGACTTGGTGGCGGCGGACTCGACGACCGTCAGACCGGCCTTCTCGGCTTCAACCTTCAGCACGGCGAGCAGCGACACGGAATTGGCTTCGCCCGAATTGTAGAGATAGCCGATCGTCTTGGCGTTCGGCAGGATTTCCTTGAGCAGCGCGATATGCTCGGCAACCGGCGACAGGTCCGAAAGACCGGTGACGTTGCCGCCGGGCTTGTCCATGTTGGTGACGAGCTGCGCACCGAGCGGGTCGGACACGGCAGTGAAGACGACCGGAATGTCCTTCGTCGCGGAAACGACGGCCTGCGCGGACGGCGTGGAGATCGGCACGATGACGCTTGGATCTTCGCCGGCGAACTGGCGGGCGATCTGGGCGGCCGTCGCGGGGTTGCCCTGCGCCGATTCGTAGAGGAACTTCAGGTTCTCGCCTTCCTTGTAGCCGGCCGCTGCCAGCGCTTCCTTCACGCCGTCGCGGGCAGCGTCGAGCGCCGGATGTTCGACGATGGCGGTCACGGCAACCGTGACCTCTTCGGCCTTGGCCGGCAGCGTAATCGCGAGCGTTGCCGCGAAAGCAAGCAGAAGGTGGCGCATGGATGGTCTCCCTAGAATGATTTTAGGCTGTTTCTAGGCAAAACGGGCCTTCAAATCAATTCTCGGAATCGGCTTCATCAATCACAATTTCTGATAGGAAGCCGCGGCGGGACGGCTTTCAGTCGTCCTCGCCGTGCCCGACGATCATCATCGCCTCGAACGCCATGCGATCGACCTTGCGCATACGCTCGGA
Organism: Shinella sp. SUS2; assembly: GCF_001262505.1. Taxonomy (GTDB): domain Bacteria; phylum Pseudomonadota; class Alphaproteobacteria; order Rhizobiales; family Rhizobiaceae; genus Shinella. The sequence continues at coordinate 111,628 of NZ_KQ410742.1, read as the reverse complement.
TTCCGATTTCAGCTGGCCGCAGGCAGCGAGGATGTCGCGGCCGCGCGGGGTGCGGATCGGCGAAGCATAACCGGCCTGGTTGATGAAGTCGGCAAAGCGCTCGATCTGCTCCCAGTCGGAACACTGGTAGTTGGTGCCCGGCCAGGGGTTGAAGGGGATGAGGTTGATCTTCGCAGGAATGCCCTTCAGCAGCTGGATCAGCAGTTTGGCGTCCTCCAGCGTGTCGTTGACGTCCTTCAGCATCACATATTCGAAGGTGATGCGCCGGGCATTCGACAGGCTCGGATAGGCGCGGCAGGCGTCGAGCAGCTCCTTCAGCGGGTACTTCTTGTTGATCGGCACCAGCATGTCGCGCAGGTCGTCGCGCACGGCATGCAGCGAAATCGCCAGCATGACGCCGATTTCCGAGCCGGTGCGATAGATTTCCGGCACGATGCCCGAGGTCGACAGCGTCACCCGGCGCTTGGAGAGCGACAGGCCGTCGCCGTCGGTGGCGATCAGCAGCGCGGTCTTGACGCTTTCGAAATTGTAGAGCGGCTCGCCCATACCCATCATGACGATGTTGGAGACCTTGCGGCCTTCCGCCGGAACGATGGCGCCGGCCGGCGTGTCACGGTCCGGGAAGTCGCCCAGCCGGTCGCGGGCGAGTAGCAACTGCGAGAGAATTTCCTCCGATGTCAGGTTGCGCACCAGCTTCTGCGTGCCGGTATGACAGAAGGAGCAGGTGAGCGTGCAGCCGACCTGGCTGGAAATGCAGAGCGTGCCGCGGCCTTCCTCGGGAATGTAGACGGTTTCGATCTCCACCGGCCGGCCTGCACCGCGCGGGGGAAAGCGCAAGAGCCACTTGCGTGTGCCATCGCTGGAAATCTGCTCGTCGACGATCTCGGGACGGGCAATGGTGAAATGCGTCTTCAGCATTTCGCGCATGTCCTTGGAGACATTGGTCATGTCGTCGAAATCGGAGACGCCGCGTACATAGAGCCAGTGCCAGAGCTGGCTGACGCGCATCTTCACCTGGCGCTCGTTGACGCCTTTTTCGACGAGCGCCCGGCCCATCTCCTCGCGTGTGAGGCCGATCAGCGACGGCTTTTCGGCGGCGGGAAGGGTGCGGATGGCCGGCGCCTTGACGGGCTCGGCCGTGTTGAGAAAGTCCATGCTTGCAGCCATCGGGTCATCCTCAAGAACAGGGCACGCCGGCGCAGGCTTTTGCGCCACAAGCGGTCCATGCTCGACAGAAGTTCATTGCGGGCCTGCCGGTGCCGCTCGATGCGGCGCAAGGCCCAGTTGCCGGCCCTTTAGCACTGTTCCGGCGCAAAGTCACCTGCCCGCCCGGTTGTGCAAACGAAAAGGCCGGCGAGGGCGCCGGCCTTTTCGGTTTCTATCCGCCTCGAGACTCAGCGGCAGCTTTCGATCTGCTTCAGCGCCGCGGAAATGCCGGACAGCGAGTAGGAGTAGGACGTGCCCGTGCCACGGCGGGATTTCGCCTCGACCCGCATGTCCTTGCCGCCCTTCATGGCGGCGACGAGGGCCGGCTCTTCGGCGGCGTTCTCCACCCAGGCCGAGTTGCCCTTGGTGAACATCACGAAGGTGCGGCCGTCGATGACGACGTTGACCTTGGAGGCTTCCTGCAGCGGATAGCCCATCATCGCCTGCGGTTCGTAGCTGATGTTCTGGCCCGGGCGCTGCGAGACGAGGAAGAACACGTCGCCGTGGTCTACGCCGGCCGGGTTCTTTTCCTTCGGCACCGACAGCACGTAGCAGACCTTGCCACCGTTCGCCTGGTAGGAATAGGCGCCCCAGGCATTGAACTGCTGAATGCGCGTCGGCGACTGGGCCGAGGCAACGCCTGCGGTCACGACGACGAGGGCGAGTGCGGTTGCGAGCTTTCTTACGAACATGTTTTCCTGCCGGTTGTCTTGCCAGTGATTGCCCGGCCGAAGGCGGCGCCTTCGATGCCGGTGTCGGCCACGCATGATGACGATTTGATTTATTTTGACTTAATTCAGGTTACCAAACCGTCAACATGCACGCATTTTACTAAGGTCTTCCGCGCCGCACCGGGACAAATTTGCGTCGAAACACGCCGCTGCCTTTCAGGTGTTTTTGCCATTCGCAAAGACACTGTCGTTCTTCGTCGGCACAACTCCGCATGCAAAGCTGCCGAGCCTTTTTGCGGGAAGTGCCGAGAACGGCGGGCGTGCCCAGTCCCCATGTGGTGAGATTGAACCTGTCGAAGCCATTTAAGGCATAAGGAATAGGGCAAGAATTTGACTTCTCGCCCTTGGGTCGAGAACGGCAAGGGCTGCAGCGGGAGGCTCAGCCAGCCGGCTGTGCGTCCGGCTCGTCCGCAAGAGCCTTGTCTGCAGCCACATAGTGGTCTTCGCGGATATGTCCGCGGATGGCGGCGAAGGCGGCCGTCAACACGGCGATGTCGTCGGAAAAGCCGACGAGAGCGAAGAAATCGGGTACGCCGTCGAGCGGCAGCACGAAATAGGCGAGCGCAGCGAGCAGGATGCCGCGAACCTTGGTCGGCGTGCGGGAATCCAGGGCGCAATAGTAGGCGGCGACGAGATCGCGGGAGAACGGCACCTGCCGCATTGCACGCTTGAGGACCGGCCAGAACCGCTTCTTCACGCGGCCCTCCTGACGCTCCTGCTCGTCCTCATCTCCCGGCAGAAGGATCTCGCCGATCTTCACGTCATCCATGCATGGCCTCCTTCAGGTGGCGATGCCGGAAAAACCCGGCGCGAAACATATGGGAACGGCTTCACGGGTCTTCAACTCTTCGTGCGCAGAGCCGCCGCCTTGTCCATTGCGGTCGCCAGCTTGAAGTCCAGCTCCGTCAGTCCGCCCGCATCATGGTTCGTCAACCGCACCTCGACGCGGTTGTAGACGTTGAACCATTCAGGGTGATGGTTGAATTTTTCCGCTGCGAGCGCCCCCTCGGTCATGAAACCGAACGCCTCGCGGAACGATGCGAACTTGAATTTCCTCTCGATGGCGATGCCGTCTTCCGATCGGGCCCAGCCGTCAAGACTTGCCAGCGCTTCGGCGATCGCCGCGTCGTCGAGCTTTTCCTGTTTCATGGCGTCGTCTCCTTCTCCGCACTCTACCATAGAAAACGGCGCCCGAAGGCGCCGTGTTCCGTTTGCCGAAAGGCCGGTCAGACGAAGAACTGGCCGCCATTCGCCGAGATGGTCGAGCCGGTGATGAAGCCGGCGTCGTCGGAAGCGAGGAAGACGACGATGCGGGCGATCTCGTCCGGCTCGCCGAGGCGGCCGACGGGGATCTGCGGGATGATCCGCTCGTTCAGCACCTTTTCCGGGATGGCGCGCACCATTTCCGTACCGATATAGCCGGGGCATATGGCGTTGACCGTAATGCCCTTTGCGGCGCCTTCCTGGGCGAGCGCCTTGGTGAAGCCGAGGTCACCGGCCTTGGCGGCGGAATAGTTCGCCTGGCCCATCTGGCCCTTCTGGCCGTTGATCGAGGAAATGTTGATGACGCGGCCGAAGCTGCGGTCGCGCATGCCGGTCCAGACCGGATGGGTCATGTTGAAGAGGCCGGTGAGGTTGGTGTTGATGACCGCGCCCCACTGCTCCGGCGTCATCTTGTGGAACATCGCATCCTTGGTGATACCCGCATTGTTGACGAGGATGTCCACCGGGCCGAGGTCGGCCTCGACCTTGCCGATGCCTTCGACGCAGGCCTCGTAGCTCGCGACATCCCATTTGTAGACCGGAATGCCGGTCTCCGCCTTGAAGGCGTTCGCGGCATCGTCATTGCCGGCATAACTTGCAGCCACCTTGTAGCCGGCCGCCTTCAGCGCTACCGAAATGGCAGCGCCGATGCCCCGCGACCCACCCGTTACCAATGCTACCCTGCTCATGTGGCTCACTCCCCTAGAACTGTTTTTGAGTCGACCCGTCGCCCTGCCGGCGGCAGGTCATGGCAAAGCAGCCCGTAAGCTGATGCTTACATGCTCTCAACGCACATCGCCACGCCCATGCCGCCGCCGATGCAAAGCGTGGCAAGGCCCTTCTTTGCGCCGCGGCGCTTCATTTCGAAGAGCAGCGTGTTGAGGATGCGGGCGCCCGACGCGCCGATCGGGTGACCAATGGCAATGGCGCCGCCGTTGACATTGACGATGGACGGATCCCAGCCAAGGTCCTTGTTGACCGCGCAGGCCTGGGCCGCGAAGGCTTCGTTGGCTTCCACAAGATCGAGATCGCCGATTTTCCAGCCGGCGCGCTCGAGCGCCTTGCGGGAGGCCGGGATCGGGCCGGTGCCCATGATCTTCGGGTCGACGCCGGCCGTTGCCCAGGAGACGATGCGGGCGAGCGGCTGGATGCCACGGCGCGCGGCTTCCGCTTCGCTCATCAGGAGCGCGGCAGCGGCGCCGTCGTTGAGGCCGGAGGCGTTGGCGGCGGTCACGGTGCCTTCCTTGTCGAAGGCGGGGCGAAGCTTGGCCATCGATTCGAGCGTCGCCCCATGACGGATATACTCGTCGGCATCGACGCTGACGTCACCCTTGCGGCCCTTGACGATGAAGGGAACGATCTCGTCCTTGAAGCGGCCTTCCTTCTGCGCGGCCTCGGCCTTGTTCTGCGAGGCGACGGCGAAGACGTCCTGCTCGTCGCGCGAAAGCTGCCACTGCCTGGCGACGTTTTCGGCGGTGATGCCCATGTGGTAGCCGTAGAAGGCGTCGGTCAGGCCGTCCTTGATCATCGTGTCGATCATCTTGAAATCGCCCATCTTCACGCCGCCGCGCAGATGCGCGCAATGCGGCGCCATCGACATGGATTCCATGCCGCCGGCAACGATGATGCCGGCATCGCCCGTGGCGATCTGCTGCATGCCGAGCGCGACGGCGCGCAGACCCGAACCGCAGAGCTGGTTCATGCCCCACGCGGTCGCTTCCTGCGGAATGCCGGCCTTCATGGCAGCCTGGCGGGCCGGGTTCTGGCCTTCACCGGCCGGCAGGACCTGGCCGAGGATCACCTCGTTCACCTCGCCCGCTGCCACGCCCGCGCGCTCCAGAACCGCCGAAATGACCGTCGCCCCGAGCTCATGGGCAGGCGTGTTGGCGAAGGCTCCATTGAAGGATCCGACCGCGGTGCGGCCGGCGCTGGCGATGACGATGGATGGGGTGCTCATATGTGCTTCCTCAGTTCTGACAACCTTGCGGTCGGCCTTGGAACCAGGCCCGGCGCACGAACGGCGCGAGCGTGGCGGTTCTCCCGAAATCAAAACTGGCAAAGCGGAGGGGGAGAGTCAAACGGGATATCCGGCGCCGCTAAAATTTCATGGAAGCGGCGTGCAGCATGAAAATCCATGTTGCGCAGCATTGCTCGCCGCATCGCACAATTCGATTGTCAGCGCGCGTCTTTTTGCCGATACTCGCGAGGACCAAAAAAGAAATGGAAATACGGGGATGAGGAGACCCTAATGGCCAGGAACGACGGTCAGATCGTCATCAAGAAATATGCGAACCGGCGGCTCTACAACACGGGCACGAGCACCTATGTGACGCTGGACGATCTCGCGGTCATGGTGAAGAAGGGCGAGGAATTCATCGTGCAGGATGCCAAATCCGGCGAGGACATCACCCATTCCGTACTGACGCAGATCATTTTCGAGCAGGAATCGAAGACCGGCAACACGCTTTTGCCCATCTCGTTCCTCCGTCAGTTGATCTCCTATTATGGCGATCAGATGCAGATGGTGGTGCCGAGCTATCTCGAGCACTCCATGCAGGCCTTCACCGAGCAGCAGTCGCAGATGCGCGAACAGATCAACAAGACGTTTGGAGATACGCCGCTCGGCAAGAACCTGCAGGTGCCGATGGCGCTGATCGAGGAGACGACGCGGCGCAACACGGAAATGTTCCAGCAGGCGATGAAGATGTTCTCGCCCTTCGCCAATGCGACGCCGCCGAAGGAGACCCGCAAGGCGGAGCCCAAGGACCTCGACGAGCTGAAGGAACAGTTGCGCGCGCTCCAGACGAAACTCGACAATCTCAGCTGAGAAAACCGGCCAGCGCGGGCTTGCCCCGCGCTGCTACAGCCCGATCGAAAGGTCTCGGCTCGCCGTGCGGATCGACACGGCAAAACCCGCGATGACATCGATGAACGTGATCGTCATCAGGATGAAGAAGATTTGTGTCGCCGCGCCCTGCACGAGCAGGAATTCGACGAGAAACACCACGAACAGCACCATCGACAGCATGTGATCGAGCAGCGCGCGCGAACCCGGGCGTGTGGCCTTCAGGATTTCCACGAAGAGCAGAACGAGCGCGATGAGGATCAGGAGATCGCCGAAGGCCATCGTCCAGGTCGTGCCGGACAGCATGTTGACCGCTATCACCTCGCTGTCGAGAACGGCGACGCCGCCATCGCCGAAGAGACCGGTCATGGCAAGGTTGTAGAGGGCGAAGGGGATGATCAGCAGCGGTATGGCCAGAAGCATGGGCGGCGGTCTCCTAACGGCCGTCTTCGCACGAGCGGCCCTATGGCCCTCTTAGCCCAAGAATTGGCACAAGAAAATGTCGCTGCGTCGTCGACCAAGCCTTTCGGGACGTCTGGCCAAAAGAAAAGGGCCGGCAAGCCGGCCCCTGATCTCAGCTGATGCCGAAAACGCTTATGCGCTTTCCTTCGGCGTCAGAACCTGGCGACCGCGGTACATGCCGGTCTTCAGGTCGATGTGGTGCGGACGGCGCAGTTCGCCCGAGTTCTTGTCTTCGACGTAGGTCGAACCCTTCAGAGCGTCTGCGGAACGGCGCATACCGCGCTTGGACGGGCTCGTTTTTCTTTTCGGTACAGCCATTTCACTAACTCCACTTATCGGGCAAACACATCCACAGGCCACCGGATGGGCGACAGGGACATGTCTTTATCTCGGAAATTGGGCCGGCTTATACACAGCAAAATCCCGCTTGACCAGTCCCCGGGCGGTTTTTTTCGATTCCGCCGGTCAGGCCTCGTCTTCGGGCACGATCCACGGTTCGGCGAGCGCCGCCGTCTGCCACTTCTGCCAGGCCGGGTGCGCCTTCATGCGCGCCATGTAGGCCAGCACGGTTTCGTCGCGGGTCAGGCAATAGGCTTCGAACCGGTTGACGACCGGGGCATACATCGCATCGGCGGCGGAAAAGGCGCCGAACAGGAACGGTCCGCCGGAGCGCGCGAGCGCCGTCTTCCAGATCGTCTCGATGCGGGCGACGTCATCCATGACGCCGTCGGGCAGCTTGATTTCGCTCGGCTTGCGACGGATGTTCATCGGGCAGGCATTGCGCAGCGCGCGGAAGCCGGAGAGCATTTCCATCGATATCGCCCGTGCTTCGGCCCGTGCCGCGGCGTCCTTTGGCCAGATGCCGGCGTCGGGAAAGAGCTCGGCGACATATTCGATGATCGCCAGCGATTCCCATACCCGCACCGCGCCGTGGTGCAGAACCGGCACCTTCCCGCTTGGCGAGATCTTGATGAATTCCGGGTTGCCGGCGGGAAAGTCGAAGGGGATGACCTTGTCCGTGAACGGCACGCCGGCTGCCGCCATGGCGATCCAGGGCCGGAAGGACCAGGAGGAATAGTTCTTGTTGCCGACATAGAGGATGAGGTTCGACATGGTGTTCCTGCGCTTCTGAGATGACGCAGACCCTAGGCCTTCACCGGAGCATTCACCAATGAAAAGGCCTGAACCTACTCATAAAGGCATTTGATATATTCGCCCGATCGGCTGGCGCGCCGCTCGATGAGGCGGGCGAGACGCTGCAGACCACGACCCGGTTTTCCGGCGTTGCGCTCATAGGGGTTCGGCAGCGAGACGGCGAGAAGCGCGGCCTGCCGGCGTGAGAGCTTGGCGGCCGGTACCTTGAAATGGTGCTGCGCCGCGGCCTCGATGCCGTAGATGCCGGGACCCCATTCGGCGATGTTGAGGTAGATTTCCATCAGCCGCCTCTTGCTCCAGACAAAGTCTGCCGCGACGGCAAGCGGCAGTTCCATCGCCTTGCGTACGAAGGAGCGGCCGTTCCAGAGGAAGAGGTTTTTCGCCGTCTGCATCGGGATTGTGCTGGCGCCGCGGGTCTGCTCACCGGCCAGCGCCTCGTTGACGACGGCGCGCATCTCGCCCCAGTCGACCCCGCCATGGCGGCAGAACTGGCCGTCCTCGGACATCATGACGGCCTGCACGAGATTGGGTGAGATGTCGTCGAAGTCCACCCACTGCCGGTCGTAGCCGCGCAGGAGCGCGAGATCGCGCAGCATCAGCGTGGAAACCGGCCGCACGAATTCGACCGTGTAGAGCAGGATCAGCACATAGGGCAGCGCGACGATGGCGAGGACGATAAGCACGAGGCGACGCCAGTTCCGGCGAAGCTGGCTCATCCAGCCATCCTTCTCACCGGCCTCTGTCTCCGTGTTGACCGCATCTGCGCGTGTTTCCGGTACGATGTCCAAGAGCCGGCGTCCGTCCTTCCGTCGTTGGGCCTTCATACCGTTACGGCTCGGCAAAAACCAGTCTGCGCCGCGATTCTTTGAAGCAGCCCAGGCATGGCCGTTGCTTCGGCCCGGAGCCCATGCCAAAGAGCGGCCATGAGCGAACGTTACCAGGAATTCCAGTCTCTCCTGAAGGGCAATGCCGAGGCGGTGGAAACACTGCTTGCCACGCTTTTGTCCGGCACTGTCGCGGCGGATGAGATCGCCCGTCCCGAGCGGCTGCTCGCCGCCATGCGCCACGGTGTGCTCAACGGCGGCAAGCGGCTGCGGCCCTTCCTCGTCATCGAATCCGCCGCGCTCTTTCCGGGCGTGGAGCGCATGGCGGCGTTGCGCGTCGGTGCGGCGCTCGAATGCATCCATTGCTACTCGCTCGTGCATGACGACCTGCCGGCCATGGATGACGACGACCTGCGCCGCGGACAGCCGACCGTGCACATCGCTTTCGACGAGGCGGCCGCGATCCTTGCCGGCGACAGCCTGCTGACGCTTGCCTTCGACATCGTCGCGGCACCCGAAACGCATCTGCCCGATGCCACCAGGACGGCGCTGGTACTGGCACTCGCCCGTGCCGCCGGTATCGGCGGCATGGCCGGCGGCCAGGCGCTCGACCTTGCGGCCGAGACCGAGGCCCCGGACGAGGCGGGTATCGTGACGCTGCAGAAAATGAAGACCGGCGCGCTGCTGCGCTTTGCCTGCGAGGCCGGTGCGATCGTTGCGGGCGCTTCGGCTGAGGAACGGATCACACTGCGCCGCTACGGCGAAACGGTGGGCCTTGCCTTTCAGATCGCCGATGACCTGCTCGATCTCACCGCCGATGCCGCGACCATGGGCAAGGCGACCGGCAAGGACGCTGATCGCGGCAAGGCGACGCTGGTCGCCCGGCGCGGCCAGACCTGGGCGGAGAACCGATTGCGCGAACTCGTTGCGGAGGCCGAGACGCTTCTTGCGCCGTTCGGCCATCGCGCCGGCATCCTCATCGAAACCGCCCATTTCATCGCCAATCGCAGGAACTGACGCCATGAGCAAATTCTGGTCGCCGATCGTCGCCACGCTCAAGCCCTATGTCGCCGGCGAGCAGCCGCGCATCCAAAACCTCATCAAGCTCAACACCAACGAAAACCCCTACGGCCCTTCGCCAAAGGCGATCGCCGCCATGCAGGCCGCCGTCGCCGACAGCCTGAAGCTCTATCCGGATCCGGGTGCGCTGGCGCTGCGCCAGTCGATCGCCCGTTTCCACGGCGTGGATGCGGATGAGGTTTTTGTCGGAAACGGTTCCGACGAGGTTCTGGCGCATGCCTTCGTTGCGCTTCTCAAGCACGACAAGCCGCTCGTCTATCCCGATATCACCTACAGCTTCTACCCGACCTATTGCCGGCTCTTCGACATCCGGGCGGAGGAGATTGCGCTGAAGGACGATTTTACCATCGACCTTTCGGACTACGACCGGCCCTGCGGCGCCATCATCCTGCCGAATCCGAATGCCCCCACGGGCATCGGCCTGCCGCTTTCGGCGATCGAAAAACTGGTCGCCGGGCACCCGGACCAGCCCGTGGTGGTGGACGAGGCCTATATCGATTTCGGCGGTGAGAGCGCAATCCCGCTGACCCGGAAATACGACAACCTGCTCGTCATCCACACGCTGTCGAAATCCCGCTCGCTGGCGGGTCTGCGCGTCGGCTATGCCATCGGCCGGCGCCCGCTGATCGATGCGCTGGAACGTGTCAAGGACAGCTTCAACTCCTATCCGCTCGACCGTGTCGCGCAAGCCGGTGCCGCCGCCGCGATCGACGACCGCGAATGGTTCGACGAGACGCGGGGAAAGGTCATCGAAACGCGTGAACGCGTCACCGGAGCGCTCCGCCAGCGCGGTTTCGAGGTGCTGCCCTCGCAGGCGAACTTTGTCTTCGCCCGTCATCCCGGCCATAGCGGCGAGGCGCTGGCGAAGGGGTTGCGCGAGCGCGCCGTGCTGGTGCGCCACTTCGCCAAGCCGCGTATCTCTGATTTCCTGCGCATCACCATCGGTACGCCCGAGGAATGCGACCGGCTGATCGCGGCGGTCGAGGAGATCGTCTGACGTTTTCGGACGATACCCGCCTCCGCCGAACACGGGGACATGTGGTGCAATTCTCCCGCTAGGCGGTGAAAAGGCGATCGGCTATCGTCTGCCGATAGCCACCGGTGCCTCATGACCGATCTCACACCCTACCTGCCGCAGCTCGCCGTCGCCTGGACGGCCTATTTCATCGCCACGGCATCGCCGGGGCCGGCGATCATCGCCATCATCGCGACCTCGATCAGCCGGGGCCGACGGGCCGGACTGGCACTGGCCTGCGGGGTGCTGACGGGATCCTATATCTGGGCCATCCTCACGGCTTCCGGCCTTTCCGCCCTTATTCGTACCTATGGCGAGGCGATCGTCGTCCTGAAGATCGTCGGCGGCTGCTATCTGCTCTGGCTGGCGTGGAATGCCTGGCGTGCGGCGCGCCGGAGCGAGGAGGTCTATCGCATGCAGATGGCCGCAATGCCCGCGCTGTCGCCGCGCCGGCAGTATCTCAAGGGCCTCGGCATCCACATCACCAATCCAAAGGCGATCTTCAACTGGATCATGCTGACGTCGCTCGGCATGCCGCCGGGCGCGCCGGGCGAGGTCATGGCGACGTTCATTGCCGGCTGCATGGCAATCGGGGTCTGCGTCTTCCTCGGCTTCGCGCTGGTCTTTTCGCTCGGCCCGGTGCACCGGGCCTATCTCAGGGCGCGCCGCGCCATAGAGGGCGTCATGGCCGCCTTCTTCGCCTTTGCCGGCTTCAAGCTGCTGACGGCACGGCTGTGATCGCGCAAGGGCAGCCCGCCTATTCGGCGGCTGCCTGGCCCTGGCCGTAGCGCTTTTCGATATAGTCGTTGACCAGCGTCTCGAATTCGCCGGCGATATTGGTGCCGCGCAGCGTCATCGCCTTCTTGCCGTCGACATAGACGGGGGCGATCGGCAGTTCGCCGGTGCCGGGCAGCGAGATGCCGATATCGGCATGTTTGCTTTCGCCGGGCCCGTTGACGATGCAGCCCATGACCGCGACCTTCAGCCCCTCGACGCCCGGATATTTTTCCCGCCAGACCGGCATGTTCTTGCGGATATCGTCCTGGATCTTCTGGGCGAGCTCCTGGAAGACCGTGGAGGTGGTGCGCCCGCAGCCCGGACAGGCGGCGACGACGGGAATGAACTGGCGAAAGCCCATGACCTGCAGCAGTTCCTGCGCCACCTGCACCTCGCGGGTGCGGTCGCCGCCGGGCTCGGGCGTCAGCGAGATGCGGATCGTGTCGCCGATGCCCTGCTGCATGAGAATGCCCAGCGAGGCGGAGGAGGCGACGACACCCTTCGTGCCCATGCCGGCTTCCGTCAGGCCGAGATGCAGCGCATGGTCGGAGCGCGCCGACAGCATCGCATAGACGGCGATGAGGTCCTGCACGTTGGAGACCTTCGCCGAGAGGATGATATGGTCGCGGGCAAGGCCGATCTCTTCGGCAAGCTCGGCGGACAGCAGCGCGGACTGGCAGATCGCCTCGCGCATCACCTGCTGGGCGGTCAGGGGAAAGCCCTTGTCCTGGTTCTCGTCCATCAGCCGGGTCAGGAGCTCCTGGTCGAGGGAGCCCCAGTTGACGCCGATGCGGACCGGCTTGTCGTGGCGGATCGCCGTCTCGACGATCGCGGCGAACTGCTTGTCTTTCTTGTCCTTGAAACCGACATTGCCGGGATTGATGCGGTATTTCGCCAGCGCCTCGGCGCAGGCCGGATGATCGGCGAGCAGCTTGTGACCGATATAGTGGAAGTCGCCGACGAGTGGCACGTCCATGCCGAGCCTGAGCAGGCGCTCGCGGATCTTCGGCACCGCCGCCGCGCTCTCGTCGCGGTCGACCGTGATGCGCACGATCTCCGAGCCGGCGCGGTGAAGGGCCGCGACTTGCGCCACCGTCCCGTCGATATCGGCCGTATCCGTATTGGTCATCGACTGCACGACGACAGGTGCGCCACCGCCGACGAGCACGCCGCCGACATCGACGCCGACGGACTGGCGCCGCGGCTTCGGTTCAAAGTCGAAGGAGAAGGACATTCGGGAGCCTCTTGCTCGAAAACCGGCCGCATGGGGCATCGCTCGCGCGGCCTTTGCCCTCAGGTGGATCAGGAAACCGGGCTTGTCAACCGTCGGGGCCGGAACGCGCGACGATTTGATCGCCGCGCGTCCTGCGTTCAGGGGCGTTCGCGCACGTCGGCATGCACGGCGTGGTGCGAGAGCAGCAGCACAACGACGAAGAGCACCGGCAAAAGGGCGAAGATGATGGAAAAGCCCGTATGTTCGGCGATGAAACCGATGACGGAGGGGGCGAAGAGCGAGCCGGAATAGCCCATCACCGTCGCGACGGAGAGTGCCACACCCTGGGCAAAGCCCGGCAGGTTGCCGGCGGCGGAAAAGGCGATCGGCACCATGTTGGAGATGCCGATGCCGCAGATGGCGAAGCCGAGCATGGCCATATAGGCATTCGGCGCCAGCCCCGCGACCACCATGCCGATCATCGCCATGACGGTGCAGAAACGCAGCGTCTTCACTGCGCCGAAACGGTCGCGCACATGGTCGCCGGCAAAGCGCATGGCGGCCATGGTGAGCGAGAAGGCGCCGAAGGCGAAGCCCGAGAGCGCCAGCGAAGCGCCGAGTTCGTCGCGCATGTAGAGCGCGCCCCAATCAAGGATCGCGCCTTCCGGCACCATGGAGAACAGCGCCATGAGGCCGATCATCCAGGGCAGCAGCGTCATCGGCAGGCGCACCTTCTGGCGCTCCTCGTTCGGATGCGGCGCATCGTGCAGCACGAAGGGCCAGGTAACGGCGAGCGTGGCGGCGCCCAGCACGGTCAGCAGGACCGCATGGCCCAACACGCCGAGCGTCTCGATGAGGAAGCCGCCGGTTGTGGCGCCGATAAAGGCGCCGAGGCTCCAGAAGGCATGGCAGGACGACATGATCGCGCGCCGCATGGATTTTTCGACCTCGACCGCATTGCCATTCATCGCCACATCCATGGCGCCCATCAGGCCACCGAAGAGGAAGATGGCGAGCGCGCCGAGCGGAACGGTCGGGGCAAGGGACAGCAGAATGAGGGGCAACAGGAAGAGGACGGATGCTGCCTTCACCGTACGGGTGGTGCCGTAATGCGCGATCAGGAAACCGGCGATCGGCATCAGCACGAGCGAGCCGATGCCGAAGCACATGATCATCAGACCGAGGCCGGATTCGGAGAGCGACAGGCGGCTGGCGAATTCCGGGATCTTGGGTGCCCAGGCGCCGGCGAAGGTGCCGTTCAGCAGGAAAAGGCTGGAGACCGCCAGCCGTGTCGGCGGGAAGGCGGTTTTCGCGAAGCTGCTGCCTTTGATGGCATTTTCGGGCGTCGTCATGGGAGGTCCGTTTCAGGATGCTGGGAGAGGCGCCTATCCGGCCCGCAGGGTGTCGATGCCGGCGGCGGCGAGCACCGCCGCCTCCGTTTCACCCGCATCCGCCTCGATCACGGCGCTTGCCACGCGGGACAGGGGGGCGACAGAATAGGGAGCTGCGGTGAAAAGCTTGTCATTGGTGACGATGACGATCACCGTCCGGCTGCGGGAGGCGACGAAACGCTTGAATTCCGCCTCCTCGAAGCTGTCGGCTGTGACGCCGGCCTCGGGATCGATGCCGCAGACGCCGAGCACCAGCACGTCCGGCCGAAGGGCCTCGGCGTCCCGCATCGCCTTGGCGCCGATCGCCGCGCCCGAGCGGGCATCGATCAGTCCACCAAGCTGGATCGTCGTGATGTCGTGCTCGAGCAGCGCGGCCGCAATGGCCGGCCCGTTGGTCGCGACGGTGAGGCCTGCGGCTTGTGGCAGGGCGCGGGCGAGCGCGACATTGGTGCTGCCGGCATCGAGAAAGACGGTGGCGCCGGCGGGGATGAGGCCGGCGGCGGTGCGGGCGAGCGCTGCCTTGCGCTCACCGGCGATCGCCATGCGCTCGTTCATCGTGGTGGAGGCGTGCGTCATGCGCAGTGCGCCGCCATAGACCCGGCGGCAGAGGCCGGAGGCGGCCATTTCACGCAGATCTCGCCGGATCGTGTCTTCCGACACGCCCAGCTCCTGCGCCAGTTCCGCCGCGATGACCCGCCCCGAAAGGTCGAGCCGCGCGCGGATCAGGTCTTGTCGTTCCCCGAGCAGAAGAAGGTCCTGTCCAGACATTACCGAATCCAATCGTGCATGATTGCGTAGCAATGCGCACAAGTCGGCAGAAACGTCAATGAACGGGGACAATCACATTTGATTGCTGTCCGAAACGGGGCGGTTTTACAGAGGGGGCCGGAAACGAGCGGAGGCCCCCTTGGGGAAGCCCGCCGTCAGGCGTAGGCGAAGTCCGTGGTCTTGCCGACCAGAACGGAGCGTAGCTTCTCCAGCGCGCGGTTTTCGATCTGGCGCACGCGTTCCTTGGAAATGCCGAGCACGGCGCCGAGTTCCTCGAGCGTTGCTCCGTTTTCCGCCAGTCGCCGGGCACGAATGATCTTCATTTCACGCTCGTTAAGCTGGCCGAGGGCGGCGTGTAGCCAGTGATGGCGGCGTTCGCCGTCGATGCTGCCTTCCGCCTGCTCGTCGGGAAGCGGTGCGTCACTGGTGAGAAAATCGAGCCGGTTTGAGCCTTCGCCTTCGGCGGAGGAGATTGGCGCCTGGAGCGAAACATCGGAGGAGGAAAGGCGGGCATCCATGGTGCGCACGTCGGCGGTGCTGACCCCGAGCGCGGCGGCGATCTCCTGATGCATCGCCTCGGCGGTGAGGTGGGTGTCGCCGCGCGCAAGGCGCGCGCGCAGGCGTCGCAGGTTGAAGAAGAGCGCCTTCTGCGCCGAACTGGTGCCGCCGCGTACGATCGACCAGTTGCGCAACACATAGTCCTGGATGGAGGCGCGGATCCACCAGCTGGCATAGGTGGAAAAGCGGACCTGCCGTTCCGGTTCGAAACGGGCGGCCGCCTCCAGAAGGCCGATGTAGCCTTCCTGCACGAGGTCGCCCAACGGAAGGCCGAAATTCCGGAACTTTCCGGCCATGGAAACCACCAGCCGCATATGGGCCATGGCGATGCGGTTGCGCGCTTCCTGATCCTTGTTGTTCTTCCAGGCCTGGGCGAGTGCCTGCTCTTCGTCCCGTTCGAGATAGGGCGCGGACATTGCGAGCTTGATCATGCGGCGGTCTGCGGTCGTCGTAGCCATGGGGGTCTCTCCACGTTAACCGAACCGGCGCAAGGAGGCCTGTTTCTGCCTCTGGTCTTGCGCCCTGCTTGATGATGACGTTTCGTAAAGGCCGGCGGATCGCTCGAAATCGGCTTTCAAGAAAATAAAGTGGCGAGCCACCTCCGCGGCCGCCCGAAGCCGGTCGTCTTCGGGGTGGAAAACGACCCAGGGCCGGAAAAGTTCCCACAAAAAAACCCGGCTGTTGCCAGCCGGGCTTTAAAATCGAACGTACCGCCCTAGATCAGGCCGCCTCGTCCTGCGAGTCGTCCTCGTCGATGGTCTTGCCGCGCTTCGGACCCTTGGCGAGGTTCGTTTCAACGAGGCGAACGGCTTCGGTTTCCGACATCTTGTTGACGGCGGCGATTTCACGGGCCATGCGGTCGAGCGCGGCTTCATAGAGCTGACGCTCGGAATAGGACTGTTCCGGCTGATTTTCCGCGCGGTAGAGGTCACGGACCACTTCGGCGATCGAGATCAGGTCACCCGAATTGATCTTGGCATCATATTCCTGCGCGCGGCGCGACCACATGGTGCGCTTCACGCGGGCCTTGCCCTGGACAACCTTCAGCGCGCGTTCGACGAAATCGGTCTCCGACAGTTTGCGCATGCCGATCGAAACGGCCTTGGCAACCGGCACCTTGAGACGCATCTTGTCCTTTTCGAAATCGATGACAAAGAGCTCAAGCTTCATGCCGGCGACTTCCTGCTCCTCGATGGCCACAATCTGGCCAACGCCGTGAGCGGGATAGACGATCGATTCACCGGTCTTGAAACCCTGGCGCGTGGAAGATTTCTTCTGCTGGGTCGTCATTCTGTTCAAATACTCCCTGTTACGCTCCCGGCATGGCCGGGTGGGTCCGGGGACCCGGGAAAGACGGGGGCACCGTTGCGGTGTCACCACTCTGGTCCGTCCGCCATGCGCAAAAAAGGTCCCTGGCGACGCGTTCACATTTGAGCAACCGGAGCTGCCTATGGGAGGTGAGCGGCGTTGAGGGATCGTTTGCTTTCGTGGTGGTGTTCGGGCACGCAAAATGCCGCGATGTGGATCAGTATCCGGACCCTACCACAAAAAAGTGCCGAAATCAATAATTTGCTTCGCATGGGTCATCAAGCCTGTCCCATCGCCTTTTGACGGGAGCACGCTTTTTTCCCCAGCTTCGGTTGCCGCCTTATGCGGCGATCAATCGCCCTGGCCCGGATTGGGAGAGAAGTATTTCTCGTACTTGCCTTCCTCTCCGTCCATTTCCTTCGCTTCCGGCATCGCATCGCGCTTGACCGTGATGTTGGGCCAGACGGCGGCGAATTCCGTGTTGATCTTCAGCCATTTGTCGAGGCCCGGTTCGGTATCCGGCTTGATCGCCTCGGCGGGACATTCCGGTTCGCAGACACCGCAGTCGATGCATTCGTCGGGGTGGATGACGAGGAAATTCTCACCCTCGTAAAAACAGTCGACCGGGCACACTTCTACACAGTCCGTGTACTTGCAGCGAATGCAGTTGTCGGTCACGACATACGTCATGAGGAACTCCAGAATCGTCATAAGGCGGGCGCGGACGAGACCATCCGTCACCGCAGGATCCGTCACGCGATCGGCTTGCCGGACAAGGGAGACCGCGCGTATCGAGGGCCGTCCGGAGGCTGAGGTAAAGGCTTTGCGGGCGGTTTGCAAGCGTAATACATGCGCCGCCGGGCGCTTGCGAGGTATAGAATTCTAATCCTCGTCGTCGCCGGGAAAACCGTGCAGGCGGTCTGTTTCGCGGCGTTCCCGCTTGGTGGGCCGGCCTGCGCCGCGCTCGCGTGTCGCCTGCTCGAAAAGTGAGCGTTCCTCGCGCGGCGGCGGGGGCGGCGTCATGTCGCTGTAGAGAAGGCGGGCCTCCTCGTAGGGTCCGCGGCGCTCGCCCGAATGCAGCACCTTCACGACCATGTCGTGTCGGTCGAGCGAGATCAGCACGACATCGCCGGGGTGCACTATATGCGAGGGCTGGCGGATTTTCTGGCCGTTGATGCTGACATCGCCCGCTTCTACGGATTTCGCCGCCAGCGAGCGGGATTTGCGCAGCCGCGCGAAGAACAGCCACTTGTCGATGCGCTGTCGCGCCTGACCCGCCGGCTGCTCCTCGTTGCGTGCCATCGGCTTACTTCTTCAACTGCTCCTTGAGCGCTGCGAGCTTGGCGAAGGGAGAATCCGGGTCGATCGGCTTTTCCTTGCGGGGCGGTCGGGCCTCGAACTTCGCCTGCTGCGGCTTGCCGCCGCGATCGTTGCGATCGGGGCGGTGCTCGTTTCGATCGGGGCGGTTTCCGCCCTGCGGCTTTCCGTCGCGGCCCTTGGCCTGATCGGGGCGGCCGCGGCCGCCGTCACGCCGCTCGCCGCGTTCGCCGGCCGGCTGGCCGCGATGGCGATCACCGCCGCGCCGCTCGCCCTGACCCTGACGCTCGCCCTGGCGATCCCCATGGCGCTCGCCGCCCTGGCGGTGACCCTGGCGCTGGTTGTCGTGGCGAGAGCCCGGACGCCAGAGCAGCACCGGCTTCACTTCGACCGGTTCGCCTTCGACGATACCTTCTGTCGGTGCTTCCGCGCTCTCGGTGGCCGGAGCCTCCGTCGGTGCAGCCGAAGCCTCTGCGGCAGCGACAGGTGCGTCGTTGTCGCTCTCCGCCGCGTCGGCATCGTGTTCGTCGGAGATTTCCGCGCTCGCCTCGGCCGGGGCTGCGGCGGCTGCATCGGCCGGTGCCTGCGCGGCGAGATGGGCGGCGACCTCTTCTGCCTTTACGCTATCAGCACGGTAGCCGAGGCCCTTCAGGATTTCTTCCATGTCGTCCGGCGTCGCACCGAGAATGGAGAGCATGGCGGTCGTCGCCATGAAACGGCGGCCGTCATAGGCGCCCTCGGGGCGCGGCGTGCCCGATTTCCACTGCAGCAGTGGGCGAATGAGGTCGGCAAGGCGCTCGAGAATGTCGATGCGCACGGCCCGCTTGCCGAGGAAGCGGAAGCCGGCAAGCTTGTAGAAGGCGCGCTCGAAGCTCGGATCGGTGACGACCGAGGTGCGGCCGGCGGCGAGCACCGGGATGAGGTCGCCGTATCCCGGCTTGTCGAGGCCGTCGTTCTTCAGCGCCCAGAGCAAGGTGATGAGTTCGGCCGGGGCGGGCTTCAGAAGCGCCGGCATGAAGATATGGTAGGCGCCGAAGCGGATGCCGTGCTTGCGGATCGATGCGCGGGCTTCCTGGTCGAGCGACTTCACGTCTTCCGCCACGTCGCGGCGGAAGAGCACGCCGAGATTTTCGACGAGCTGGAAAGCGAGGCCCTTGGCGAGGCCCTGCAGGTCTTCCGCGCGCGAAAGGTCGTCGAGCGGCTTCAGCACGGTCGCGATGTGGTGGTTCACGAAGCGCTCGATGCGGGCGGCGACGTGGTCGCGCGCATTGCCGGTCAGCTGCTCGTCGGAGAGCAGGATGACGCGCGGACGCATGACATGGTCGCTCGCCGTCAGGCGTGCGACGGGATCGCCGAGCCAGCGCACGGTGCCGTCGGAGCCGAGCGCGAGGTCGCCGTTGCCGGCAGCATGCAGGCGTGCGGCCCGGGCTTCGAACTCCAGCGCGAGCGCCTTCTGTGCAGCCGTCTGCACGGCCTTCGCATCGGGGCCTTCTGTTCCGGAGGCCAGCGTAAACCGGAAACCGGCCAACTGCCCGACATGATGTCCCTCTACGAAGACATCGCCATTCACACTGATTTCAGCTTCCAGCATCGCATTCTCTCTCAGGCGCTTCATGAGCACAGATGTCCTGCGATCAACAAAGCGTTTCGTCAACCGTTCATGTAGCGCATCGGACAATCGGTCTTCGATTTCCCGCGTCTTTTCCTGCCAGTGTGTCGGATCGGCAAGCCATCCGGGCCGATTCGACACATAGGTCCACGTCCTTATCTGTGCGATTCGCGCCGAAAGCGTGTCAATCTCGCCATCGGTTCGATCGGCGCGGCGCACCTGATCGGCCATGAAATCTTCGTTAACCGTGCCGCGCTTTACCAGATCCGCGTAGAGCGTCGAGATGAGGTCGGCGTGCTGGGCGGGGGTAATGCGGCGGTAGTCGGGAAGTGCGCAAGCCTCCCAGAGCTTTTCGACGCGCTCGGGTGTCGTCGCAAGGTCGCGGACGTCGGGGTAACGCGACAGGTGCTCCAGTGCCTGCTGGTCGACGGCCGGCAACGCCCGCGTCAGCCCGCCGATCGGCGGCGGGGCATCGAGCGACTTGCGCAGGTTCACGAGGGAAGAATAGTCGAAGCGGGGCGTGCGCCATTGCAGCACGCGCACAGGGTCGAACTGATGCGTCTCGATGCGCTTGACCAGCTCGTCGTCGAACGGATCGACACGGCCCGTCACGCCAAAGGTGCCGTCGCGCAGGTGCCGCCCGGCGCGGCCGGCGATCTGTGCGAGTTCCGCGGGATTGAGGTTGCGGAACTGGTAGCCGTCGAACTTGCGGTCCTGCGCGAAGGCGACATGGTCGACGTCGAGGTTCAGACCCATGCCGATCGCATCGGTGGCGACGAGATATTCGACGTCGCCTTCCTGGTAGAGCGCGACCTGCGCATTGCGGGTGCGGGGCGAGAGCGCGCCGAGCACGACGGCTGCTCCGCCACGCTGGCGGCGGATCAGCTCGGCGATCGCATAGACCTCGTCGGCCGAGAAGGCGACGATGGCCGTACGCTGCGGCAGGCGGGTGATCTTCTTGGAGCCGGCGTAGAAGAGCTGCGACAGCCGCGGGCGCTCCACCACATGGATGCCCGGCAGGAGCTGCTCCAGAATGGGCTTCATGGTGGCCGCACCGAGCAGCAGCGTCTCGTCGCGCCCTCTCAGATGCAGGACCCGGTCGGTGAAGATGTGGCCGCGTTCGAGATCGCCGGCAAGCTGCACCTCGTCGATCGCCACGAAGGAGGCGCGCGTCTCGCGCGGCATCGCCTCCACCGTGCAGACCGAATAGCGCGCCATATGCGGCGTGATCTTCTCCTCGCCGGTGACCAGCGCCACATTGTGCTGGCCGACCTTGTCGACGAGGCGCGTGTAGACCTCGCGCGCGAGAAGGCGCAGAGGCAGGCCGATAATGCCCGTCTCATGTGCCACCATGCGTTCGATTGCGTAGTGGGTCTTGCCCGTATTGGTCGGGCCGAGCACCGCGGTGACCCCGCGGCCGCTCAAGATCATGGGTGCTTGCGACAAGTCACGCCCCGGCAGGTTTCCATCTCCGCCGGACGCATCCGGCAGGCAACAGATGCCCATCGAGACGTCCGATGGCAAGGGGCAAGGCGAAAAGCGCCGCTTTTCTCGCGCTTCTGCGACCTTTGCGGAACAGTCTGCGAACGAATCGGAGACGAATCGCTGACTCCGGATGATTCAGGGTTTGTTCACCACAAGGGATTGACGTGATTCGGGTAGGTGCCGCGAAATGCTGAATCGGAACAAGGGGTGACGAAGGCGGTCCAGCGGAGGCCCATTCCGGCCGTGTTCATTCCGTGTTCTTGCGTGGACACCCGCATTTCCCGGGTGCTATCGCTGCGCGAAAGGCAGAAGAAAGAAAAACCATGCGCAATGTTCTCTTTGTGTGCAGCCAGAACAAGCTGCGAAGCCCGACGGCCGAACAGGTGTTCGCAAGCTGGCCGGACATCGAGGTTTCCTCCGCCGGCACGAACAACGACGCGGAAAATCCGCTCTCGGCAGAAGAGATCGGCTGGGCGGACATCATTTTCGTGATGGAGAAAGCCCATCGGAGCAAGGTCCAGGCAAAGTTCCGGTCTGCTCTCAAGGGTAAACGGCTCATCTGCCTGGATATTCCGGATGACTACGCGTTCATGGACCCCGCGCTGGTCCGGTTGCTGAAGACAAAAGTCCCTCAGCATCTATAGGTGTTGCGGCGGGAGTATCTAAAGGCCGGTTTGCCGGGCTCAGCTGCGGCAAAGGTCGCCTCAGGCCCGGGCCGATTGCCCTATGATGGCTTGCCGATCAAATCAGGTGATCGCGCAGGTCCGCGCTATCCCAGCCGCCGCCGGCCTCGTAGAGTGGGAAAACCTCTTCCGTGAGGTATGGCCCGCCACCGACGGATTCCTTCGAGGACATCAGCACGAAGCGGTTCACGGTGAAGGGGGCGGTGTAGAAATTGCCACGACCGGAAAGATAGTGGGCGACGTCCTCGGTGCGGGCATTGCGCAGGCGCGCGAGCGTGACGTGGGGAGTGAATTTGCGCGGATCGGCGGGAAGGCCGAGGCGCTGGCAGATGCGCTCGATCTCGCCCTGGAGGGCGTACATTTCCGGCGCCTGCGTCACCCCGGCGAAGACGGAATGCGGTTTCTTCGAGCCGAAGGAGCCCATGCCCGACAGGGCCAGCTGGAATTCCGGGCGCTCTATGCGGTCGAGCTTGTCGACCACCTCGTCGGCGGTGCGGCCGTCGATGTCGCCGATGAAACGCAAGGTAATGTGGAAGTTCTCGACATCGATCCAGCGGGCCCCGGGAAGTCCGCCTCTCAGCAAGGAGAGGCTCATGGCAGCATTGCGCGGCACTTCGAGGGCGACGAAAAGTCTCGGCATAGCGACTTCTCCCTGCTGGAATGTACTGTCAGCGAATCACGCAATGGATTTTTGCGCAACCCTTATTTCGCACCCGCGAAAACTACTCCTTCGCCGGTATCGATTTGATGAACGCTTCGGCGGCGGGAAGAATCGTCGCCACCATCACGTCCACCCCTTCGGAATTCGGATGCATGCCGTCCTCGAGCTGCAGGTTCGCCTTGGTGACGACCCCGTCCAGGAAAAAAGGATAGAGCGCGACGCCGTGTTTTTCCGCCATGCGCTGGTAGATGCCGTTGAAGCGCCCGCCGTATTCGGGGCCCATGTTCGGTGGTGCCAGCATGCCGGCAAGCAGCACTGCGATGCCGCGCTCCTTGAGACGCGTCAGCATGGCGTCGAGGTTCTTTTCCGTCTCTTCCGGTGGAATCCCGCGCAACGCGTCGTTGGCGCCGAGCTCCAGAATCACACCCTGCGTGCCTTCGGGGATCGACCAGTCGAGCCGGGCAAGGCCGCCGGAGCTGGTGTCGCCGGAAACGCCGGCATTGGCGATCTCGATCTCGTAGCCATTTTCGCGCAGCGCCTTTTCCAGCTTCACCGGAAAGGCATCCGCCGCGGGCAGTTGGTAGCCGGCCATCAGGCTGTCGCCGAAGCCGACGAGCTTCACCGGTTCCGCCCGGGCGCTGCCCACGGATAACAAAGCTGTGATTGCAAGTGAGGCGAAAAATGAAAGCGCCGCTTTAAACGACATGTCGCTGATCCTAGATTGCTGGCATTCCGGTTGTTTGAAGACATATAGGGCAGAATTCCTTGGCCAAAACCATCATCGATCTCAAAAAAGCCGATCTCACCCTCGGCCGGGCGGCCGCCTCCGTGCATGTGCTGAAGGGGATCGACCTTGTCATCGATGGCGGCGAATCGGTCGGTATCGTCGGCCCGTCCGGTTCGGGCAAGTCGACGCTCCTGATGGTGCTGGCCGGGCTCGAGCGGCTCGACAGTGGCGAGATCCATATCGACGGCGCGGGCCTGCACGGCATGAACGAGGACCAGGTGGCCGATTTCCGCGGCCGCAATGTCGGTATCGTCTTCCAGTCCTTCCATCTCATTCCCAACATGACCGCGCTGGAAAACGTCGCGGTGCCGCTGGAACTCGCCAATGTGCGGGACGCCTTCGAGATCGCCCGGCGGGAGCTGACGGCGGTCGGCCTCGGTGAGCGCCTGTCGCACTATCCCGGCCAGCTTTCGGGCGGCGAGCAGCAGCGCGTGGCGATCGCCCGGGCGCTCGCACCCTCGCCGAAGCTCTTGATCGCCGACGAGCCGACCGGCAACCTCGACACCGAGACGGGCCGGCAGATCGCCGACCTTCTTTTCGCCAAGCAGGCCGAGCGTGGTATGACGCTGGTGCTGGTGACGCATGATCCCTCGCTTGCCGCCCGGTGCAGCCGGCAGGTCGCCATGCGCTCCGGCGAGATCGTTTCCGGCGCAGCGCCCGTCAAGGCGACACTGGCAGAGGCGGTACCCGCATGAGGGTCGGCGCGGTCCTCAGGCAGGTTCCACTGGCGCTTCGCCTGGCGCTGCGCGAAATGCGTGGCGGCCTCAAGGGGTTCTACATCTTCCTCGCCTGCATCGCGCTCGGAACGGCGGCGATCGCGGGCGTCAATTCGGTGTCGAGCGCCATCACCCAGGCGATCGCCTCGCAGGGGCAGACCCTGCTTGCCGGTGACGTGCGCTTCGAATTCAACAACCGTTTCGCAACCCCGGAAGAGCTGAAGCACTTCCAGGGGCTCGGCGATGTTTCGCTGTCCTCCAGCCTGCGCTCCATGGCGCGCCTGCCCGATGGATCCGACCAGACGCTGGTCGAGGCCAAGGGTGTCGACGGCGCCTATCCGCTCTACGGCACGCTGGGAACCAGCCCGCAGCAGCCGTCCGCCACGCTCTTCGCGAAAGAGGGCGAGCGCTATGGCGCGGTCGTCGCGCCGCTGCTGCTCGACCGGCTCGGCATCGCCGTCGGCGACGAGATCCTGCTCGGCACGGCCCGTCTGAAGGTGACGGCGACGCTGGTTCGCGAGCCGGACGCGGTTTCGGAAGGTTTCGGCTTCGCGCCGCGGCTGATGGTCTCGGAAGAGGCTCTGCAGGCGAGCGGTCTCGTGCAGACCGGCAGTCTCGTAGAGAACGCCTATCGTATCCGGCTTGCCGATACCGACGTTTCGCTGGCGAAGGTGCGGGCGGATGCCACGAAAGCCTTCCCGAAGGCCGGCTGGTCGATCCGTACCTCCAACAGCGCGGCCCCTTCGCTGACCAACAACATCACGCGTTTCTCGCAGTTCCTGACGCTGGTCGGTCTGACGGCACTGATCGTTGGCGGTGTCGGTGTCGCCAATGCGGTGCGCGCCTATCTCGATTCCAAGCGCTCCGTCATCGCCACCTTCAAGTGCCTCGGTGCGCCGGCCTCGCTGGTCGCGCTGGTCTATCTCGCGCAGATCGCCCTGATCGCCGCGGTGGGCATCCTGATCGGCCTCGTGGCGGGTGCGCTGATGCCGATGGTGGCGATGCGCTTCCTCGACGGCGTGCTGCCGGTGCCGGCCGAGGCGACGATCTATCCTTCGGCGCTTCTGCTTGCCGCCGTCTTCGGTCTGCTGACGGCGCTCGCTTTCGCCATCATGCCACTCGGGAATGCCCGCGAGGTGCCGGCGACGGCGCTCTTCCGTGAGCAGGGATTCGAGACCGGCCGCCTGCCGAGCTGGCCCTATGTCGCGGGTGCGGCGGTCTTCCTTGCGGCGCTGGCCGGGCTCGCCATCGTCACGGCCTATGACCGCTACATCGCCATAGTCTTCCTCGGGGCAATTGCCTTTGCCTTCGTGGTCCTGCGTGTCGTTGCCATGCTGATCACCGCGATCGCGCGGCGCAGTCCGCGCGTCAATTCGCCGTCGCTGCGGCTTGCCATCGGCAATATCCATCGGCCCGGGGCGCTCACCTCGTCCGTCGTGCTGTCGCTCGGCCTCGGTCTTGCGCTCCTCGTCACGCTGACGCTGATCGACGGCAACCTGCGCCGGGAACTGACCGGCAATCTGCCGGAGCGCGCGCCGAACTTCTTCTTCGTCGATATCCAGGGCAGCGAACTGGACGGGTTCCGCACCGTGCTCCAGTCCAACATGCCCGACGGCAAGATCATCGAGGTGCCCATGCTGCGGGGCCGTGTCATGGAGCTGAACGGCGTCGAGGTCTCGAAGGTCAAGGTGCCGCCCGAAGGGCAGTGGGTGCTGCGCGGCGACCGCGGCATCACCTATGCCAAGCGCACGCCGGAAAACTCGACGCTTGCCGAGGGTGAATGGTGGCCGGAGGATTATTCCGGCGAGCCGCTCGTTTCCTTCGCCGCCGAGGAGGGCCGCGAGCTCGGGCTCAAGATCGGCGACAGTGTGACGGTCAATGTGCTCGGCCGCAACATCACGGCGCGCATCGCGAACTTCCGCAATGTCGAATGGGAATCGCTGTCGATCAATTTTGTCATGGTCTTCTCGCCGAACACCTTTGCCGGCGCGCCGCATGCGTGGCTGTCGACGGTGATTGACCCGCAGGCAACCGCCGAGCAGGAGGCGGCGACCCTGAAGGCAGTCACCAATGCCTTCCCGACGATCACCAGTGTGCGTGTCAAGGATGCGCTCGATGTGGTCAACGAGCTGGTCGGCCAGCTCGCCACTGCCATCCGGGCGGCGGCCGCCGTCGCGCTCATCGCCTCGATCCTCGTGCTCGCCGGGGCGCTTGCGGCCGGCAACCGGGCGCGCGTGCACGATGCCGTGGTGCTCAAGACGCTCGGCGCGACACGCGCTACGCTGATCCGTGCCTTCAGTTACGAATATCTGATGCTGGGTCTGGCGACGGCGCTCTTCGCGCTCTTTGCCGGCGGGGTGGCGGCCTGGTTCGTGGTGAGCCGCATCATGACGCTGCCATCGAGCTTCCTGCCCGACGTCGCCGTCATGACGGTCGTTACAGCCCTCGTCATGACCGTCGGCATCGGCCTTGCCGGGACCTGGCGCATTCTGGGGCAGAAGGCCGCGCCCGTGCTGCGCGAACTCTGACGATGCCGGGATCCGCGGTCTGCGAGGGGCGCGGGTCTTGTACGAGACACAATTCATGCGCATATTGTTTACAGGCAAGCTGGAGCCCCACAGCGGTTGCCCGGGCTCTCGCGCCGAACCCTCGGCGAATAAACGGGAACCCGACACCGTCATCACAGGGGGCTTTACGAGAGGAAAACATGGCTGATCTCCGCAACTACCAGACCCGAACGGCCAATGCCGGCGCTCAGGCCGGCGCGGTCGTCGACGAAGGCCTTCGCGCCTATATGCTCCGGGTCTACAACCTGATGGCTCTTGGTCTCGCGATCACCGGCGTGGTGGCTTATGCTGCTTCGCAGGCCGCTTTCGCCGACGGGCAGCTCACCGCCTTCGGCCAGGCGATCTATGTGAGCCCGCTGAAGTGGGTCGTGATGCTCGCCCCGCTGGCGCTGGTCTTCTTCCTGAGCTTCCGCATCCACACGATGAGCGTTGCGGCCGCGCAGGCGACCTTCTGGGTCTATGCCGGCTTGATGGGCCTGTCGCTGTCGTCGATTTTCCTGGTCTATACCGGCGCCAGCATCGCGCAGACTTTCTTCGTCTCCGCCGCCGCCTTCGGCGCCCTGTCGCTGTTCGGCTACACGACGAAGCGGGACCTGTCCGCGATGGGTTCGTTCCTGATCATGGGCCTGTTCGGCCTGATCATCGCCTCGCTCGTTAACCTGTTCCTGCAGTCATCGGCGCTCGACTTCGCGATCTCCGCGATCGGCGTGCTGGTCTTTGCAGGCCTGACGGCCTGGGACACGCAGAAGATCAAGGAAATGTATTTTGAAGCCGACGACGTCGCCGTGGCCGGCCGCAAGGCCATCATGGGCGCACTGACGCTCTACCTCGACTTCATCAACCTCTTCCTGTTCCTGCTGCGCTTTCTCGGCAATCGCGAGTAACGACGGCAGCCGGATGTGGCTGAAAAAAGAAACCCCGCCGGAGACGGCGGGGTTTTTGTTTGGGAGAAGCGATCACTCGCTGATGATCTTGAATTTTTCGCCGGTGCGGACGGTGCTCGCCGCCGTCATCGCGTTGATCAGACGGAAGAGGTCGAGTTTCCGATCCGTGCCCATCATCCGTCCGGCGAGCGAGGCGACGGTGTCGCCCGCCCGCGCGGTGACGACGCGTATGCGCAACGGCTTCAGCGAGGTGACTTCGGCCGGCGTCAGCTTGCGGAACGAGGCCTTGAGGATCGCCGCAGTCGGTTCCAGCGCCTTCGAGCCCATCGGCACGGCAGTCAGGAAGCGGTAGATCTGGTTGTCGATGCGCACGACCGTGACGTCGAACTCCCAGCGGTCGGCGGCGGCCTTGGCTGTGGCCGCCTCCAGCCCGTTGATCATGACGGGCTGGATCGTCTCCGGTCTGAGGCCGGTCACCCAGCCGCTCGAAATGTAGTTCACGAGGTCCTGCTTGCGGCTGTCGGCAACACCGTCGAAGCGGATCGCGACATCGCCGGGACCTGTCGCCAGCACCGCATCGGCCTTGTTGTCGATCTGGAAGCCGGCCGGCACGTCGAAGCGGATGCCGAGTTTGCCATGCAGGAAGGTCTGGCCGCGCACATAGCCCTCTTCCGGCGCATCGCCGTAGAGCAGGCCGTCGATGCCGGCGAGGTAGTAGTCCCGGCCGCGGTCGCCGATCGCGCCTTCCGCGCCGAAGGCGCGGGCATGCAGGCGCGCCAGCTCCACGCGCTGCGGTGCATTCGGGTGGCTCGACAGGAAGTCGAGGCTCTGGTCGGAATCGGGGTCGACGGCGGTGAA
The DNA here is from genome assembly GCF_001262505.1 of Shinella sp. SUS2. Taxonomy (GTDB): domain Bacteria; phylum Pseudomonadota; class Alphaproteobacteria; order Rhizobiales; family Rhizobiaceae; genus Shinella. The sequence continues at coordinate 83,465 of NZ_KQ410742.1, read as the reverse complement.
GCGGGCATAGGCCGCCATGGAATCGAGGAAGCGCGCCGCCGCATAGGGGTCGTAACCCGCCTCGCCCAGCATGCGCACGCCGATCACGTCGGCCTGGAGTTCCTGGTTGCGCGAGAAGGCGGCGAGGCGCATCTTTCCGCGCGCCAGGGCCTGCTTGCCGGCGATGTTGCTGGAGAGCACCTCGGCCACGACGCGGCTGGCGATGACCTCGGCCTCTTCCTTCTTCTGCCGCTCGATGCCGTGGTTGGCGGTGACGTGCGCCATTTCATGCGAGAGCACGGCCGCGACTTCCGAGGCGTCGTTGGCAAGCGCCAGCAGGCCGCGGGTGACGTAGAGATAGCCGCCCGGCAGCGCGAAGGCGTTGATCGCGGGCGAATTCAGGATGGTGATACGATAGGACTGGTTCGGGTTTTCCGAAACGAGCGTCAGCGCGCCGGCAATGCGCGCGACGAGCCGCTCGGTCTTGGCGTCCTTGTATTCGCCGCCGTAGCTGGCGACGATGCGCGGGTGCTCGCGGGCGCCCATCTGGGCGCGCGGGTCGTTCTTCTGCACCTCGTCGACGATCTGCGGGTTGGACGAGGGCGAGATCGTCGGTTCATAGGTCTGTTCGATGATGGACTGGCAGCCGGCAAGCAGCGTGCCGGCGAGCATCAGCGCCGCAAGGGGTCTCAAAACCCCGCGTCCGCGTACCGTTGCAGCTTCCTGCGTTGCTCTCGCCATATCTCTTGCCCACAGCCCGAACCGGGTCCTCGAATGGATGAGATAGACGCACCATACCCGGCCGGCAACTCCCGATTCGACAAACGCTTCCCTTGTGGCTCCGGTGACACAGGGGGGCGTCCAAATTGTGGCGTGTCGCCGGGGCGCCAAGCCGGGTGTTCCGCTAAAGCGCGGAATGGCCGAGGAATTTTGCAACGGCTGGTGGCTCCCGTCGAGAAAGGAAATCGACGACCGGCTCCTGGAGAAGGATTGTGCCTGCCTCCAGGAACATGACCTGGTCCGCCAGTCGGCGGATGTCTTCCGGCTGGTGGGTGATGAAGAGCATCGTGCTCTTCGTCTCGTTGCGCAGCTCCGTCAGAAGTTTCGCCATCTCCGCCCGCATGGCCGGATCGAGCGCGGCGAACGGTTCGTCGAGCAGCAGGATCGGCCGGCGCCGTACGAGGGCGCGGGCAAGCGCCACGCGCTGCCGCTCGCCGCCCGAAAGCGAGCCCGGCAGGCGCTGCTCGTAGCCGCCGAGGCCGACGCGCGCGAGCGCGGCGAACACGCTCTCTCGCGCCGCCGCATCCAGCCGCAGCGCTGGATCGATACCGAGGCCGACATTGTCGGCAACCGTCAGGTGCGCGAAAAGATTGTTGTCCTGGAAGATGATCGAGACCGGCCGTTCCGCGGGATCCCGCTCTGCCATGGTTTCGCCGAGCAGCCGGACATCGCCTGAAGCCGGCGCCTGGAAGCCGGCGATAACGTTGAACAGCGTCGATTTTCCCGCGCCCGAGGGGCCGACGACTGCGACCGCGGCACCGGCTGGAATGGCGCAGTCGAAGGACAGCCGCTTTTCCCCGAAGTGCACGGCGACATCTGTGAGGTGGATGGCAAGGTCAGGCATCGGTGCTTGGTCTTTCAGTCGGGCGCTCCGCCGCGGTCGAGGGCAGCGTCAGGAGAAGGCATATTGCGCCGAGCAGCAGGGCGATGCCGGCGGCATCCGCGGTGCGATAGCTCGCCATGCGGGAGTAGAGCAGCCACGGCAGGGTGGTGAACCCTTCAGCACCGAAGATGGCGACGGCACCGAGATCGCCGAGCGACAGCGCCATGGCGAAGGCAAAGGCGGTGAGCAACGGTTTCCTGAGGGCGGGCAGGTCAATCCATCGCAGACGATGCATTCCGGTGACGCCGAGGCTGAGGGCGAGGCGAGCGGTGCGGATGAGATGGGTGCGGTAGGCCGGCTCCAGTACGCGCACGACGAAGGGCAGCGCCATCAGCGCGTTGAGCACGGTGACGACGGCGGGGGCGAAGCGTCCGGTCTCGCCGAAGGTTCTCAGCACGAGGAACCAGCCCGTAGCGACGACGACCGGCGGCACGAGCAGGATCAGCGAACCGACCGCGGGCAGGGCACGAGCCATCAGCCGTGTGGCGAGGTCGACCTTGCCCGTCTCGGCCAGCCGCGGCACGAGCACGATGGGCAGCGCGATCGAAAGGCTGAGGCAGGCCGAGGCGAAGGAAACTGCAAGGCTGGTGACGAGCGCCCGGTGCAGCAGCGGATCGAGCGCCAGCCGGCCGAGATCGGCGGAAAGGCCTGAGACGAGGGTGGCGACGAGAGGCGCTGCGGTGAAGAGGGTGAAGAGGAGGATGACCAGGCCATCGGGAAGGCGGTGCCGGCGGCCGTCGAAACGGCGGATGGCGCGGCCTGTCGTCATGCCCTCTTCGGGTGGCTTGCCGAACAGCGAGATCAGCCAGAGCAGGCTTGCCGTGACGAAGATCTGCAGGAAGGCGAGCAGGACGGCGCGTTCGGGGTCGAAATCGAAGCGCAGCGCCTGGTAGATCGCTACCTCGATCGTCGTTGCAGCCGGCCCGCCGCCGAGCGTCAGCGCGATGGTGAAGCTCGTTGCGCAGAGCATGAAGACGAGTCCGGCGATCCCCGGCAGGACCCGCCGGATGACAGGCCATTCGATAAGCCGGAACACTGCGCCGCTGCCCATGCCGAGATTGGCGGAGGTCAGCCAGTATTCGGCCGGAATGCGCTCGAGGGCCGCCAGCAGGAAGCGTGCGGCGAGCGGCAGGTTGAAGAAGACATGGGCAATCAGGATGCCGGCAAGCCCGTAGACGCTGACCGGGTTCTGCAGCCCGGTGAGCCCGAGCAGATCGTTGACGACGCCCTGTCGGCCCCAGACCTCGATGACGCCGAGTGCGGCGACCAGCGCCGGCAGGCCGAGCGGCACGACGGACAGCCGGATGATCCAGACGCGGCCGGAAAAATCCCGCTGTCGGGCGAGCGCCCGGGCGACCGGAATGGCGAGCAGGACGGACAGGAGTGTGGAGAGTGTCGCCTGCAGCAGAGTGAACTGCGCGACGCGCCCGATATAGGCATCGAGGAGCGGCGCGCCGGAACCGGAGCCGGCATGGGCGAGGAGCACGGCGGTCGCCGCACCGACGAAGACCAGCACGGTGCCGAGGGCGAGGCCCCCGGCGACACGCAATGTCCGTCGCTCGGTGCGGGCGAAGATCACGTTACTTGGCGCTCATCGCCGCGAGCCATTCGTCGATCCAGGCCTTGCGGTTGGCTGCAACCTCGTCCGACGACATCAGGAAGGTCTTTTCCGGCTTCACCAGCGCGTCGAAGGCGGCAGGCAGCGGGTCCTTCGTCTTGGCGGCCGGCATCATCCAGTTGGTTTCCGGAATGATCGACTGGAAATCCGGACCGGTCATGAAGGTCAGGAACTGGCGGGCAAGATCCTTGTCGTCAGCGGTGCGCGTCAGGCCGGCGACTTCGATCTGCACGTAATGGCCTTCGGAGAAGGCGGCGGCCTTGTATCGCTCGGTCTTCTCCGCGATGACGTGGTAGGCCGGTGAGGTCGTGTAGGACAGCACCATCGGCGCCTCGCCCTTGGTGAAGAGGCCATAGGCTTCCGACCAGCCGGGCGTGACGGTCAGCACGCGATCCTTGAGCTTGCTCCAGGCCTCGCCCGCCTTGTCGCCATAAACCGACTTCACCCAGAGCAGCAGGCCAAGACCGGGCGTCGACGTGCGCGGGTCCTCGATGACGATTTTTTGCGACGGGTCGCCTTCGACGAGGTCCTTGAGGCTTGTCGGTGGGGTCTTCAGCGTCTCGCTGTCATAGACGACGGCGAAATGGCCGTAGTCGTAGGGCAGGAATGTGTCGTCGGAGAAGCCGCCCGGCACGGTGAGGTCCGCCGGCGAAAGGCCATGCGCCTCGAAGAGGCCAGTCGCCTTGGCCTCGGTGATGAGGTTGGTGTCGAGGCCGAGAACGAGGTCGGCCTTGGTGCTTTCGCCTTCGAGCTTCAGGCGCGTCAGAAGTTCCACGCCATCGGCGACGCCGACCCATTCGACCGTGCAGCCGCAGGTCTTCTCGAAGGCTTCCTTGACCTTCGGGCCGGGGCCCCATTCGGCGACGAAGCTCTCGTAGGTGTAGACGGTCAGCGTCTTTTCCTGCGCGAGCGCGGGAAGGGCGAGGGAAACGGCCAGTGCCGCGATGGTGGAGAAAAGTGTCTTGCGCATCCGCGCCTCCTTGTTGTTCACAAAACGGGAGTAGGGCGCAGGATGTGCCGTCTAATCCCTCCGCCGGTACGAGCCGGATCAGGTTCTTCGGGTTGGCGAGACCGCCTCTCAGCCAATGGATCAAAAAAACCCGCTGGCACCCCGTTAGAGCAAGGCAAGGCATAGTCCCGCTTGTGACAGTACGCAAGGGGCAAGCAAAAGGCCGGCGCAAGCGCCGGCCCTGCCGTTCTGAAATGTGCCGGGCCTTAAAGGCCGAAGGCGTCCTTGAACTGATACCACCAGGAGCCGATGGTGGAATATTGCGCACGGAACATGCGCCCACCCGGGAAGGGAATCCAGGGCAGCTTTTCGAACTGGCTGAAGCGCGAGAGATCGCCGTCGACCGCTTCCGAGAGGATGCGGCCGAAGAGATGCGAGCCGGTGACGCCGTGGCCGCTGTAGCCGTGGGCAAAATAGGTGTTCTTGCCGATCTTGCCCATTTGCGGCACGCGCGAGAAGGAGAGGGCGAAGTTGCCGCTCCAGGCGTAGTCGATTTTTACGCCCTTCAGCGAGGGGAAGACCTTTTCGAGGTTTGGGCGGATTTTTGCGCGCACGTCGGCCGGATCGGTGCCGCCATAGACGGTGCCGCCGCCGAAAATCATGCGCTTGTCGGCGGAGAGGCGGAAGTAGTCGAGGATGTAGCGGACGTCCTCGACGCACATGTCGCTCGGGATCAGCGCATCGGCGCGCTCGGCGCCGAGCGGCTCGGTGGCGACCATCTGGGTGGAGACGGGCATGACGCGCGAAACCAGCTTCGGCACGACATGGCCGAGATAGGCATTGCCGCAAAGCACGGCGACCTTGGCGGTGACGCTGCCCTTCGCCGTGTGGATGACGGGCTTTTCCGCCTCGTGCTCGACGCGGGTGACGGGCGACTGTTCGTAGATCACGCCGCCAAGCGATTCCAGTGCCTTGGCCTCGCCGAGGGTGAGGTTGAGCGGGTGCATGTGGCCGCCGGTCGTGTCCAGCATGCCGCCGATATAGGCGTCGGTGTTGACCAGTTTGCTGATCGCTGCCTTGTCGAGCATCTGGTGGTCGTCCATGCCGTAGCTCTTCCAAAGGGCCTTCTTGTGCTCGAGGTCCTTCATGTGGGCGGGCGTATAGGCGGCATAGATGTTGCCGGTCTTCATGTCGCAATCGATGTCGTATTGCGAGACGATGCGGCGGATGATCTTGCCGCCTTCTTGCACCAGGCCGCCGACGAAGGCGCCGGCCTGATCGCCGTAGCGGCGCTTGATCGTGTCGAGGCTGGCATTGAGACCGTTGACGATCTGGCCGCCGTTGCGGCCCGACGCGCCCCAGCCGATGCCGGCGCCCTCGACCATCACGACCTTGTAGCCTTTTTCGGCAAGGTGGATGGCGGTGGAAAGGCCGGAATAGCCGGCGCCGAGCACGGCGACGTCGGCGGTGACAGCGCCTTCCAGCACCTTCGGCGTGCGGATGATGTTGCGGGAGGCGGCGTAGTAGCTGTCGGGATAGGCGCCGTTGCCGGCATAGGACTGGGTATTGGCCATCAGACGATTTCCAGGTAGGCGCTGAATTCGAAGTCGGTCACCTGTTCGGCAAAACCGGCGATTTCCTGCCGCTTGCAGGCGATCAGCATGGAGCGGAGATCCGTGTCGAAGATCTCCGAGACGATCGAGCCGTTCTCGAAGGCGGTGACGGCAGAGCCCCATTCCGAGGGGATGCGCGGCAGCTGCGAGAGATAGGCCCGGCCCGAGACCGGTGCCGGCGGCTCCCACTTGTTGCGGATGCCGACAAGGGCGGCGCCGAGAATGCCGGCCATGACGAGATAGGGGTTGGCATCGGCACCGGCGACGCGGTGCTCGATGCGGCGCGCCTTGTTGCTGCCGCCGGGAATGCGGATGGCGGCAGTGCGGTTCTCGTAGCCCCACGAAACGGAGGTGGGGGCATGCGTATCCGGGCGCAGGCGGCGGTAGGAGTTGAAATGCGGTGCGAAGAGCAGCGTCGATTCCGCCATGCCGCGCGTCAGGCCCGCGACGGCATGTTTCATGATGTCGGAGCCCTCGGGCGTGTCGTTGTCGAAGACGTTGTTGCCGTCCTCGTCGATCAGGCTGAAATGCATGTGCATGCCGCTGCCGGAGCGCATGCCGTAGGGCTTTGCCATGAAGGTGGCGGCAAAACCATGCTTGCGCGCGACGCCCTTGATGATGCGCTTGAAGAACAGCGCGTCGTCGGCGGCCTTCAACGGGTCGTCGGAATGCATCAGGTTGATTTCGAACTGGCCGATACCGTTTTCGGCGACGGCCGAATCCGCCGGCACATTCTGCCGTTCGCATTCCGCATAGACGTCGGAAAAGAACTGGCCGAAATCGTCGAGCTCGTCGATGGAGAGGATGGCGTCGGAGTCGAGCCGCTTGCCGGTATAGGGCGAGATGGGCGGCTGTGCATGGTCGGGCTCGGCGTCGATCAGGTAGAACTCCATTTCCGAGGCGACGACGGGGCGCAGGCCGAGTTCGTGGTACTGGCGCACGATATTGGCGAGTGCCTGGCGCGGGTCGGCAAGGAACGGTGTGCCGTCCTCCTTGAACAGCCAGAGCGGCACGACGGCGGACGGCTTCAACGTCCAGCTGACGGGGAGCGCGCCACGACCGGTTGCGGCGCAGATGCCGTCCATGTCGCCCGAGGCGAAGACATGGCTTGAGCCGACGATGTCCTCACCCCACACGTCCACGCCCACAATGGACAGCGGCATGCGAATGCCGCCCTTCAGCACCTTTTCCGCCTGCCCGACGGGCACGCGCTTGCCGCGCAGGATGCCGTTCAGGTCGCAGACCACGGCCTGGATGCTCTCCACGCCGTCGGCATTGATCAGCCAATTGGCATCATCGTTCGGAGTCATGGTTCCCTTCCGTATCACATAATTATTTTTGTGATCACATTTTCAAAATATGCACACTTTCTTGTCGGGGGTCAAGCTGCTAGAACCTGTCACAAAGCATAGGATAGCATCTGCAGCCTTTCGTGGAGGGATGGATTGGGCAATTTGGCGCTTGAGCCGCTGGACCGGCCGGACGGGATGACGACGCATGAATATGCGCATCGGCGCCTGCGCCAGGCGATCATGGTCGGCTCGATCCGGCCGGGGGAATCGTTGACGATCCGCGGCATTGCCGAAGCGATGGAGAGCAGCCCGACGCCGGTGCGCGAGGCGCTGCGCCGCCTTTCGTCCGAAGGGGCGCTGCGCGTGCTCGACAACAGGCGCATCATGGTGCCGCGCATGACGGCGGACCGGTTCAGCGAGCTCGTCTCGCTGCGTTCCGTGCTGGAGCAGCACGCCGCGCGCCGGGCGGTACCGCATATCACCGAGCGCCGGATCGACCGGCTGGAAGAGATCGACAAGGCGCAGGATGAGGCGATCGGGCGCAAAGACAATGCGAACGCCCTGCTCCTGAACCAGGAATTCCATCGCACGCTCTACACCGCCAATCCCGAGCAGGTGATCATGCCGATGGTGGAGAGCATCTGGCTCCAGCTCGGCCCCTTCCTCGGTATCGCCATGGAACATGTCGCCCAGCTCTACTTCGTCGATCGCCACCAGGAGGCCATCGAGGCGCTACGCAAGCGCGATGAGGATGCAGTGGCGGCGGCGATCAAGGCCGATATTTCCGAGGGCATCGGCGGTTTCGAGCGGGCGGCGATCGAGAACCTGTTGCGGCTGGCAGGCCAGTAGCCGGCGCTGCGGGCGCCTTGTCTTGCCGGGGCACGCATGCATTGATGTGCAAACGAAAGATCCTTGGGGCAGGCATATGAAGACGGATGTCATCGTTCTCGGCGCGGGTGTTGTGGGTATTTCGACCGCGATTCATCTGGCACGGCGCGGCAAGTCGGTGGTGCTCGTCGACCGGCGCGGGGCTGCGGAAGAGACCTCCTACGGCAATGCCGGCCTCATCCAGCGCGAGGGTGTTTTCCCTTACGGCTTCCCGCACGATTTCGGTGCGCTCTTCCGTTATGCGTTGAACAACACGATCGACGCGCACTACCATCCCTCGGCAATCCCCGGCATTATCCCGTTCCTTGCCCGCTACTGGTGGCATTCCGGTTTTCGCCAGCACCAGAGCATCGCCCATCTCTATGCACCGTTGATCGAGAACTCGATTTCCGAGCATGCCGACCTCATCGCCGCCTCGGGCGCCGAAGACCTCATCCAAAAGGACGGCTGGATGAAGGTGTTTCGCACCGAGAAGGAACGTGACAAGGCCTATGCGGATGCGGAAAAACTCTCCGCCAATTTCGGTGTCAACCACCAGAAGCTGACGACCCGGGAGGTCGCCGAGGCCGAGCCGTCCATTCGCGTGGAGCTCACCGGCGGCCTGCGCTGGACCGATCCCTGGTCGATCCTCGACCCGCAGAGCCTGCTGAAACGCTACCTTGCCTATTTCCAGTCGCTCGGCGGCGCGCTGAAGTCGGGTGATGCGGCGACCATCGAACATGTGCTTGAAGGCGAGGGCTGGCGCATCGCCACGCCGGAGGGACCGCTGGAAGGCAAAGAGGTCGTCGTGGCGCTCGGTCCCTGGGCCGATACGGTGACGCGCAAGCTCGGCTACCGCTTCCCGCTGGCGGTGAAACGCGGCTATCACATGCACTACGGCACGGAAGACGGTGCGAAGCTCAACAATTGGGTGCTCGATGCTGAACGCGGCTATTTCCTCGCGCCGATGCAACGTGGCATCCGCCTGACGACCGGCGCCGAATTCGCCAAGCGCGACACGCGCAAGACGCCGGTGCAGCTTCGCAGGGCGGAAAAGGTGGCGCGCGAGTTCTTCCCGCTCGCCGAGCGACGCGACGAGGAGCCCTGGATGGGCGCCCGCCCTTGCACGCCGGACATGATGCCTGTTATCGGCAAGGCGCCGCGCCATTCCGGCCTCTGGTTCGCCTTCGGCCACGCCCATCACGGCATGACGCTGGGCCCGATCACCGGCCGTGTGCTGGCGGAAAAGATGCTGGGCGAGCGCACGGTCATCAATATCGGGCCTTACCGACCGGAGCGGTTCATCGCCTGAGGCGGTTGCACGACGGATCCGCCGCAGTGCGGCGTTGAGGCGGCGCACCCGCCCTTGATCTGCCACAGCCCGCCACCCCGCCCTCCTTCGTCATCCTCGGGCTTGACCCGAGGATCCACGCATTACGGCGTAGCTTGAGTTTGTGGCATGGATCCTCGGCTCAAGGCCGACGATGACCGCGGAGAGGTGGAGAGCCTTGGCTGGGGTCGCCTGGTCCGATGTGGCAGCCTATCGCCTGATCCGCGTCGACAGAATGATCGACGACAGCGTGCGTTCCACGCCGTCGATAGCGCCGATGCGGTCGATCAGGTGATCGAGTTCGGCGATCGACGTTGCCTCGACCACGGCGATCAGGTCGAAACTGCCGCTTACCGAATGTAGGGTGCGTACGGCCGAGATGGCGTGCAGTTCCGTGGTGATGCGCGCCAGCGTCTTCGGCGCGATGGTGATCAGCACATGCGCCTTCACCATGCCGCTCTCATAGGCGTCCGAAAGCTTGACGCCATAGCCGGCGATCACGCCGTCCCGCTCCAGCCGGTCGATTTTTGCCTGCACGGTCGTGCGTGAGAGGCCCAGTTTGCGGGCGATCGTGGCTGTCTGTTCGCGGGCGTTCTCGCTGAGGATGGCGAGAAGTTCGCGATCCTTGGCACCTAGCGTCGAAATGCTCATTTTAACCGTCATTCTGCCGATACTGATGATTGATTATGCCGGATATGGCGCTTTAAATCGACAGTCTTCCCTCTCAAAATAAACGCATCAATTCATGCCGGAGGGAAATCACATGAAGGACATCGTCGTCATCGGCGCGGGCAAGATCGGCTCCACCATCGCCCGCATGCTGGCTCACAGCGGGGATTACCGCGTCACCGTCGCGGACCGTTCGGACGAGCAGCTTGCCGCCATCGAGCGCCACGATGCCGTTTCGACCGCCGTGGTCGATATCGCCGACGGCGCCGCGCTCCGCGCCCTGCTTGCCGGCAAGTTCGCCGTCCTCTCCGCTGCGCCCTATCATCTGACGGTCGCCATCGCGGAAGCCGCAGCAGACGCGGGCCTGCACTATCTCGACCTCACGGAAGACGTCGAATCCACCCGCCAGGTCAAGCGCATCGCGGAAAACGCCAAGACGGCCTTCATCCCGCAGTGCGGCCTTGCACCGGGTTTCATCTCCATCGTCGCCAACGATCTCGCCAGCCGTTTCGATTCGCTCGAAAGCGTGCGCATGCGCGTCGGCGCGCTGCCGCAGTATCCGTCCAACGCGCTCAACTATAACCTGACCTGGAGCACGGACGGCGTTATCAACGAATATATCGAGCCCTGCGAAGCCATCGTCGAAAGCGCGCTGATCGAGGTTCCGGCCCTCGAAGAGCGCGAGGAATTCTCGCTCGACGGCGTCACCTATGAAGCCTTCAACACCTCGGGCGGCCTCGGCACGCTCTGCGAGACGCTGAAGGGCAAGGTTCGCACGCTGAACTACAAGACGATCCGCTATCCCGGCCACGCCGCCATCATGAAGGCGCTCTTGAACGACCTCGGCCTGCGTCACCGCCGCGAAGTTTTGAAGGACATTTTTGAAAACGCCCTGCCGACCACCACGCAAGACGTCGTCATCATCTTCGTCACCGTCTCGGGTCGCAAGGGCGGTCGCCTGATCCAGGAAACCTACGCCAACAAGGTTTACAGCGCCCCGGTCGCCGGCGCCCTGCATTCGGCCATCCAGATCACCACGGCCGGCTCGATCTGCGCCGTGCTCGACATGCTCGCCGACGGGTCGCTGCGCGCCGAAGGATTCGTTCGCCAGGAAGAAATCGCCCTCGACGCCTTCCTCGCCAACCGTTTCGGTCACTACTACGCCCAGGAGCACCACGGCGCCCGCGCCGCTTGAGTTTCCAAACCCATTAAACGCCCCGGTCGAAGGCCGGGGCGTTTTCGCATCTGTGGCTCAGCCGCGGGGAAGTAGAGAACGCCACAAGGCGCGAACCCATAAAAATGGGGCCTCTTGCGAGGCCCCTTTTCTTTTGCCGATTTTTGCTTTGCCGCTCAGACGAGCCGGGCGCAGGCGTCTGCGATGCGCTTCAGCGCTTCCGCCAATTCGGCTTCCGACGTGGCGTAGGAGATGCGGAAATAGGGCGAGAGGCCGAAGGCCGAACCCGGAACGACGGCGACATGGGCGTCTTCGAGGAGATAATCCGTGAAGTCGCTGTCTGCCTCGATGCTCTTGCCCCTGGGTGTCACCTTGCCGATAACGCCAGCGCAGCCGGCGAAGGTGTAGAAGGCACCCTCGGGCGTGCGGCAGGTGAGGCCGGTGATGGCGTTCAACGCGGAGACGACGAGATCGCGGCGGTGCCTGAAGCTCGCCTGGCGGTCCTTCAAGAAGTCCTGCGGGCCGTTCAGCGCCTCGACCGAGGCGGCCTGGCTGACGGAGGAGGGGCAGGAGGTCGCCTGGCTCTGGATCACCGCCATGGCCTTGATCAGCGCCTTCGGGCCACCGGCATAGCCGATGCGCCAGCCGGTCATGGCATAGGCCTTCGAGACGCCGTTGATGGTGAGCGCACGGCTCTTCAGCCGCGGTTCGATGGCAACGGGGGTGACGAACTTGAATCCATCGTAGACGATGTGTTCGTACATGTCGTCGACCATCAGCCAGACATGCGGGTGTTTCAGCAGCACGTCGAGTAGCGGGCGGTAGTCGGCTTCGCCATAAGCGGCGCCCGAGGGGTTCGAGGGCGAGTTGAACAGCACCCAGCGGGTCTTCGGCGTGATCGCTTTTTCGAGCTGCTCGGCCTTCAGGCGAAAACCGGCTTCGGCGTCGCAGGGGATCAGCACCGGCACGCCGCCACAGATCTCCACGATGTCGGAATAGGACGTCCAGTAGGGCGTCGGGATGATCACCTCATCGCCCGGATTGACCGTCGCCATGAAGGCGTTGAACAGGATCTGCTTGGCGCCCGTCGCGACGGTGACCTCGTCGAGCGCGTAGTCGACATTGTTTTCGCGGCGAAATTTTTCGGTGATCGCCTTTTTCAGCTCCGGCGTGCCGTCGAGCGCGGTGTATTTCGTCTCGCCGCGGTCGATGGCGGCCTTGGCGGCAGCCTTGACGTTGTCGGGCGTATCGAAATCCGGCTCGCCGGCGCCGAGAATGATGACCGGTAGGCCGTCCTTCTTCATGGCAGAGGCGCGGGCGCCGATCTGCAGGATTTTGGAGACGCCGATGGCGGCGATGCGCGAGGCGGGCTGGAAGCCCGCCTCCTCGATTTTGCTTGCGACGGTCATGGCCGATTACTCGATATCGAAGGAGACGCCCTGGGCGAGCGGCAGGGCCTTCGAATAGTTCACCGTGTTGGTGGCGCGGCGCATGTAAGCCTTCCAGGCGTCGGAGCCGCTCTCGCGGCCGCCGCCGGTTTCCTTCTCGCCGCCGAAGGCGCCGCCGATTTCGGCGCCGGACGTGCCGATGTTGACATTGGCGATGCCGCAATCCGAACCGTCGACCGACAGGAAGCGTTCGGCCTCCTGGACGTTGAGCGTGAAGATCGACGACGAGAGGCCGGCGGCGACAGCGTTGTGATCGTCAAGAACGGCGTCGAAGTCGGAGTACTTCATGACGTAGAGGATCGGCGCGAAGGTTTCTTCGAGAACCGGGCCGGCCTGCTTCGGCATTTCGACGATGGCCGGCTTCACATAGTAGGCCGTGTCCTTGCCGGCGTCGGCAACGCGCTCGCCACCAGTGACGGAACCGCCTTCGGCCTTGGCCGCTTCCAGCGCCTTCTGCATGCCGTCGAAAGCCTGCTTGTCGACGAGCGGGCCGACCAACGCCGAGGTTTCCAGCGGGTTGCCGACGGAAACGCTGGTATAGGCCTTCTTCAGGCGCGGCACGAGCTGGTCGTAGACGCTGTCATGCACGAAGAGGCGGCGCAGCGTCGTGCAGCGCTGGCCGGCGGTGCCCATCGCACCGAAGGCAATCGCGCGCAGCGCCATGTCGAGATCGGCCGAGGGGCAGACGATGCCGGCATTGTTGCCGCCGAGTTCGAGAATCGAGCGGGCGAAACGCTTGGCGAGACGCGGGCCGACTTCCTTGCCCATGCGGGTGGAGCCGGTGGCCGAGACGAGCGCGACCTTGTGATTGTCGACGAGGGCTTCGCCGATGGTGCGGTCGCCGATGAGGACGATCGACAGGTTTGCCGGGGCATCGCCGAAGCGGGCGAGGGCGCGCTCGAAGATCGCCTGGCAGGCAAGCGCCGTCAGCGGGGTCTTTTCGGAGGGCTTCCAGACGATGGAATTGCCGGCGACGAGGGCGAGTGCGGCGTTCCACGACCAGACGGCGACCGGGAAGTTGAAGGCCGAGATGATGCCGACGACGCCGAGCGGGTGCCAGGTTTCCATCATGCGGTGGCCGGGACGCTCGGTGGCGATCGTCAGGCCGTAGAGCTGGCGGGAGAGACCGACGGCGAAATCGCAGATGTCGATCATTTCCTGCACTTCGCCGAGACCTTCCGAGGTGATCTTGCCGGCTTCGATGGAAACGAGGCGGCCGAGATCGGCCTTGGACGCGCGCAGTTCCTCGCCGAGCAGGCGAACGAGTTCGCCGCGCTTGGGCGCGGGCACGAGACGCCAGGCCTTGAAGGCGTCGTGGGCGGCGTCGATCGCCTTGTTTGTGTCAGTGGCCGAGACGGTCTTCAGCTTGCCGATCTCCTCGCCGCTGACGGGGCTGTAGGAGGCCATGTCGCCGCCCTGCCAGGCGCTGCGGGCAACGCCGAGCTTGTCGAGAAGGGCTGCGGTTTCCTGTTTCACGTCGACGTTCGTCATGGGGTGTCTCCCTGTCGGTTTCTTAAAAGGTGATCGCGCCGAGCGGGCCCGGCGAGGTGATGGTCTTCAGTCCGGCCGCGAGCTCGCGGAGCTTTTCCGGGGTGTATCTGTCATAAAAAACCTGGTTCTTGCGGCCGATGGCGTGTTCCGCGCTGAAGCTGCCACCGAATTGCTCGACGGCGACGGTGAAGACCCATTCGCGCAAATCCGCTTCGAAATCGGGATCGGCGAGCCGAGGATCATCCTTCGCGACGACCAGATTGAAGTGCACGCCGCCGTCGCCGATATGGCCGAAGTCGCAGATCGTGACGTCCTCGAAATGGTCAGGCATGTCCGCCTTCATATGGGCGAGGAAGGGCATGATGTCACCCCGGCGGAAGGACAGATCGAAGGCGATCAATCGTCCACGATGCTTCACGCCTTCGGACAGTGCATGGCGCAGCGCCCAGATCTCGTGCGGCGGGCCGACGAATGCGTCGGCGAGCGGCGCATCCTCGCGCTCCCAAATCGCGGCCAGCACCTCCTCCAGCACCGCATCAAGCGGCTGCTCACCCTCGCGCGGCGGGCTTGAACGGGAGATCTCCGCAAGGATGACGAAGTCGGGCACCACGCCACCCTGGAAAGGGTTGCGCAGCGACGGCACATGGTCGAGCGCGGCGGCGACCGCGTTGCCGGACATGCCTTCGAAAGCCGAGAGGTAGCTGCCGAGCGCGTCTTCCATGGCGACGAGCAGCGTTGCCACCTGCTCTGCCGAGGCGGGCACGAGCAGGGCGGTGGCAGACTGTTTCGGTGCCGGTTCGAGGTTCAGCACGCATTCGGTGACGATGCCGAAAGCGCCCGACGTACCGATGAAAAGCTGCTTCCAGTCGACACCGGTATTGTTCTTGCGCAGATCCGAAGACAGGTCGAGCACGGTGCCGGCCTCGTCGGCGAGCACCACCGTGAGGCCGAGAACGTTGCGGCGCACGTCGCCGTAGCGCAGGAAGCGCGAACCGCCGGTGTTCGTCGCGATCATGCCGCCAAGACGCGGGTCGGCGCCGAGGTCGATCGGAAAGAACAGGCCGCTCTCTTCGAGCCGGCCGTTGAGGTCGGAAAGGCGCAGACCCGCTCCGGCCGTGACGGAACGGTTTATCCGGTCGAGCTCGAAGGGCGCGTTCAGGCGGTCGAGGCTGAGCACACCCTGAAGGCCGCTACCGTCAGGCGTCGAGCCGGAGACGAGACCGGTATTGCCGGATTGCGGCACGAGGGCGATGGCGTTCCTCACGCAGTAGGAGACGACGGCAGAGGCCTCCGCCGTCGTGGCCGGACGCGCGACGAAAGCGGCGCGGCCCTTGTCATAGCGCGCGCCGGTCTCGTAGGCAGCCATGTCGGCTTCCTCGGTGAGAAGGCCCTTCTCGCCGGTGATGCCTTTCAGTACTTCGATATGGCGTGCCTCGATCATGCGTTCTTCCGTCACTCCGCAGCGGCAGCCATGTTCACGATGCCGAGGCACATTTCAAGCGACGCGCGCTGGATGGCGGCATAGTGCGCGAATTCGTCGAGCACGGCGGCGCCGAGATCGCGCTCGAACATCACCTGGTTCGGGCTTGCGACGAAGTCCTGGGTCGCGTCGTCGCCAAGGTTCGACTGGAAGATGCCTGCGGCACTGACCGGCAGGAAGTCCTCGTAGACGATCGGATCGAAGCGGATGAGGCCGGCTTCGATCGCCGTTTCGAGATCGGCGTTGCGGCCGGTGACGGCCTTGCCCTTCTGTGTCAGGGAGTAGGTGAAGTAGCCGAGGCCTGCCTTGCGGATGCCGTCCCAATCATCGGGAAAGGTCTTGAAGACGTCGGAGAGAGCGGCTTCGTATTCGTCAGCGTTGGAGCCGTCAGCGGCAGGACGTACGCGGGCGCGCGTCTCGGTCAGCAGCCCGTCATAGAGCGCGCGGCCCTTCGGCGTCAGCGCCACGCCGCGCTGCTCGATCTCGCCGAAGCGGGCCGTGTGGGAGCCTTCCTGCCAGGTGCCGTCGGCGCCGATGAAGGAGACGGCCTCTTCCAGGGCCTTGAACGAGGTCTGGCGCAGGAGGATCGGGCAGGTTCGGGTCGGCGGACCTTCGACGACGGCCTTCGGGGCGATGCCCTCTTCCGGCATGCGGGCCTGCACCTTGTCGATGTCGAGCGTGCGCGGCGTCAGGTGGTTGATGTGCGGACCCTTGAAGGAGACGACGTCGGCGATCAGACGATGCGCATCGTGCAGGCGCTTGTACATACCGGTGCTGACGATGGCCTGATCGTGCCAGCGGAAGGTTTCCAGCAGTTCGGTGACGAAGCGGGCGGCATCGGCCGCATCGAGGCCGCCGTCGCGTTCGGCCTTCTCGATGAACCTGACGGCTTCGTCGGTAAAGATCTTTCGCGCGGCGAGCACGTCGGCCGCTTCCTCGCGCAGTGTCTCGTCGGCGATGAGATCGAGGCGCAGCAGCGAGGTGAAGACGCGGAAGGGATTGCGGTTGAGGCTTTCCTCGCCGACCGGGCGGAAGGCGGTGGAATGCACCGGCACGCCCGCGGTGGAGAGATCGTAGTAGCCCACCGGATACATGCCCATGACGGCAAAGGCGCGGCGCATCATGGAAAGCTCTTCCGGCGTGCCGAGGCGGATGGCGCCGTGGCGTTCCTCGGAGATGCGCTCCAGCGTGTCCGTCGCCTCGAGACGTTCCTTGAGGACGGGGTCGGCGGCGAGCGTCTCGGCGTTCACATCGGCCACCAGCGCCATCAGCGTGCCATAGGCCGGAACCTCGGTGCGATACATGGCGGACATGGCGGTGGAGAAGTCCGCGCGGATCGTGTCGGCGGAAACGTGCGAATTTGCTTTCATGGCGAGTGATCTCATCTCGGTGTTGCGCAATTCCAGGAAAACCGCTTCACACTTTTCGTGGAATTGCTTTAGAAGGGTGGGAGGCCCTGATCATTCTCAAAACGGATCATACCGGATCGTTTCTTCCCGCGATTGCGACCGTTCTGACTATGTTGATGCGAGGAAAGAATGAAGCTCAGTCGAAGGCTGATTCCTGACGTCACCACGCTGCAAGCGTTCGAATGTGCTGCCCGTCATGGCAGCTTCACGCAGGCGGCCCATGAGCTGAACCTCACCCAGAGTGCCGTCAGCCGCCAGATCAAGGACCTCGAGGAACAGCTCGGCGTGCTGCTCTTCGAGCGTGTGCGCCAGCGCGTGGTGCTCTCCGACGACGGCCGCCGTTTCCTGCCGGAAGTACGCAAGCTGCTGCATCAGACGGAAGAGACCATGCTGCGCGCCATGGCGTCGGCCTCTTCCGAGCACAGCCTTTCCATCGCGACGCTGCCGACGTTCGGAAGCCGCTGGCTGACGCCGCGCATTCCGGGTTTTCTTGCGGAAAATCCGGGCACGATCGTCAACATCGCCTCGCGCTCGGCGCCATTCGATTTCGACGAGGAGAATTTCGACCTTGCGATCCACTACGGCCAGCCGGTCTGGGCGCGGGCGGCCTGCTCCTATCTGTGCAGCGAGGTCATCCTGCCCGCGGCGAGCCCGGAACTGGTAAAATCCTGGAACCTTGCCGAGCCGAAGGACCTGGAAAGAGCACCGCTCCTGCATCTTGCGACGCGGCCGAAGCTCTGGGCACAATGGTTCGAGCTGAACGGTGGCTCGGCGGATACGGCCTATCGCGGCCACCGCTTCGACCAGTTCTCCATGGTCATCGAGACGGCCGTCGCCGGGCTCGGCTTCGCGCTCCTGCCGTATTATCTGATCGAGCAGGAGCTGGCGAACGGCCGGCTTGCCGTCGTTTTCGACCGGCCGATGGAGACGGAGAACAGCTATTATCTCGTCGTGCCGGAGGGAAAGCTTGAAAACCCGCTGAGTCAGGCATTTCGCGCCTGGATCTCCAAGCAGGTCCCGGCGTAGGATTTCCGCGACCGATCATGCGGCGGGGGCATGACCCCGTTCTCATTTTTTGCTTTAGTCGTCGTGCCGCATGGCCGATTGTGCGGCGAGAAATCCTCCTCCTCCGGAAAAGACTGACGCCCATGCTCAACGATCCGCGCTCCCATGGCCTTTGGGAGATGACCGCTCCGCCCGCCCCCGAAACCGTTGCCTTTTCCGGCAAGGCGGAGGCGGATGTCGTCATCGTCGGCGGCGGTTATACCGGCTTTTCGGCGGCGCTGCATCTGGCCGGGCGCGGCACGCGGGTCATCCTGCTTGAAGGGGCGGAGATCGGCTATGGCGGCTCGGGCCGCAATGTCGGCCTCGTCAATGCGGGCATGTGGGTCATGCCGGACGAGTTGCCGGGCGTGCTCGGCGACGTGCACGGCGGCCGGTTGCTGGAACTTCTCGGCAATGCGCCCCGTGCGGTGTTCGATCTCGTCGAAAAGCATGCCATCGACTGCGAGATCAATCCGGCGGGCACGCTGCATTGCGCCGTCGGAAAGGCGGGTCTCGACGAATTGAAGCAGCGCGCAGAGCAGTGGGCCCGTCGCGGCGCCCCGGTGCGCCTGCTGGATGCCGCCGAGACGGCGGCGAAGGTGGGCACCGAGGCTTATGCCGGCTCGCTTCTCGACATGCGCGCCGGCACGATCCAGCCGCTGGCCTATGCGCGCGGCCTTGCCCGTGCGGCGATTGCAGCGGGTGCCCAGGTCTTCACGGCAAGCCGGGTGACGGGCGCAGAGCGGACCGGAAAACGTTGGACGGTAAAGACCGCGCGCGGCTCTGTCACGGCGGACTGGGTGGTGGTTGCGACCAACGCCTATACGGTCGCGCCCTGGAACGAGGTGCGCACCGAGCTCGTGCATCTGCCCTACTTCAACTTCGCCACCGTTCCGCTTTCGCCCGAGATGCAGGCAAGGATCCTGCCGGAGCGCCAGGGCGCCTGGGACACGAAGGAAGTGCTCTCCTCCTTCCGCTTCGACAAGCGTGGCCGGCTGGTGTTCGGCAGTGTCGGTGCGCTGCGCGGCGCGGGTACAGGCATCCACAAGGCCTGGGCGCGGCGCGCGCTGAAAAAGCTCTTTCCCGCTATCGGCGACGTCGCTTTCGAGGCGGAATGGTACGGCAAGATCGGCATGACCACGGACAACCTGCCGCGCTTCCACCGCCTTGCCGACAACGTCATCGGCTTTTCCGGCTACAACGGCCGCGGCATCGCGCCGGGCACTGTCTTCGGCCGCACGCTGGCGGAGCTCGTTTCCGGCGAGATCGCCGAACGGGACCTGCCGTTGCCGGTAAGCGAACCCGAAGCGCAGTCCTTCCGCTCGATGCGCGAGGGCTATTACGAACTCGGCGCGCAGATCGCCCATTTCGCCGGCGCCCGCTTCTGATTTCAGAGGAGAGAGCCCGCCTGTTTCCTGCGGAACAGCGGGCGGCGGGGCGATGTGCGATCTTCTGATCACCGGATGAGAGAGGCTCATCCTTACCAGAGATCAGGAGAGACCCCATGCGCAAGATCATCGTTTCCGCCACCGTTGCCCTCGTCGCCGCCGTCTCCTTCGCGGCGCCCTCGCAGGCCGGCTACTACAGCTACGGCTACGAGCCCTATTGCTTCATCAAGAAGGTGAAGTCCTACGACTACTACGGCAACGTCGTCATCAAGAAGATCAAGGTCTGCAAGTAAACATCGCCCAGACTGACCTCCCCAAAGACCCGGATGTTCCCTGCATCCGGGTCTTTTGCCGTGCTGCGGTCAGAGGCGCAGGCCCGGAATGGCGAGCGGATTGTCGGAGAGCGCGGCGCGGTCCGGCCGGTCGATCCTGGGAGTGCCGGTAAACGCATCGAAGAGGTCGCGCACGAAGGCTTCCGGCAGGTCCTTGGTGATGAGCACCAGTCGTGTGCGGCGGTCCGCCGGGTCGGGCCAGGCGGAAAGGCGCTCCGGCGGATGAAAGACGCTCTGCACACCCTGCAGCACCAGCGGCCGCTCCGGCGTGTTCGACATCAGCACGATGCCCTTCATGCGCAGGAGCTTTTCTCCGTGCGCGGAGCGCAGCAGGTCGATGAACATTTCCAGCGCCATCGGATCGACCGGGCGGTCGTGCACGATGCTGAAGGAGCGGATCGTCGCGTCGTGGCGGGTCACGTCATGGGCGTGCTGGTGGTCGTGGTGGTGATGCCCGTGATCATGCCCATGGTGATGGTGCCCATGATCATGGTGGTCGTGTGCTTCCTCGTGCAGCCAGCGGCGGACGTCAGGAATCTTGCTGCCGGGATCGTAAAGTCCATTGGCGAGGAGGGCGGGGCCGACGAGACCAGGCGTGTCGATATCCACGATGCTTGCCCGTGGATTGAGTGCGGCAATCTCCCGCTTCACCGCCTCTACCGTTGCGGCATCTGAAAGCGAGATCTTGCTGATCAGCACGCGGTCGGCGACGGCGACCTGCTTGACGGCTTCCGGATGGTTGGCGAGCGTCGACAGGCCGTTGACGGCATCGACCACTGTTATCACGCCGTCGAGGCTGAAGGACTGGCTGAGCACGGGATTGCCCATGACGGATTGCAGCACCGGTGCTGGATCGGCAAGGCCGGTGGTCTCGATCACCACACGCTTCAGCGGCTGGATCTTGCCCGTCTGCATGCGATCCATCAGGTCGGCGAGCGTATCGACCAGTTCGCCGCGGATGGTGCAGCACAGGCACCCGTCGGAAAGCTCGATGACGCCGTCGCTCGACTGTTCGACGAGCAGATGGTCGATGCCGACCTCGCCGAATTCGTTGATGATGACGGCCGTGTCCGTGAGTGTCGGATCCTTCAGCAGGCGGTTGAGCAGGGTCGTCTTGCCCGCGCCCAGAAATCCGGTCAACACGGAAACCGGCACGCGCCGCTCAGCAAGGGTCATGGTCTTTCCAATCAAATGGGGCCAATCAAACGGGCCAGTCAAAAGGGGCCGTTCAGAAGGTGGTGGGACGCGGAATCGGGATCGGCACATTGGCAAGGCCGCCGGTATCGCCGACGGCGACCTGCTCGTTGCCGGCAGGCTTCGCCGTGTCGCCGCCCATGAGGCCGGCAAAGACCAGCTTCAGCGGCCGGTTGAGCTCATGGATGTAGGGTGACACGAGCTTCTGGCGTCCGGCCTCGTCACGGCCTTCGCTGCGCACCTTGGCTGCGTGCTTCGAGCAGATTTCCTGCGACACGTCGGTGACGATGTCGCGAGTCTCGCCATAGGGGCGAAGCTGGCCGAGCGTCGGTACATTGCCCGCCCGCATCGTCAGGCCCTTTTCCAGCATGCCGGCGGAAATGTCCGCCCGTGCGCCGAGGCTGTCGGAGCCGAGCACGACGGAGACGACGCTGCGGCCGTTGCGGGTGGCCGAAGACACCTGGTTGAAGCCGGAGGCGCAGATGAAGCCGGTCTTCATGCCGTCAGCGCCGTCAAAGCGGCCGATCAGCATGTTGAAATTCGGATACTGCTTCTTGCCGGTAGTGAAGCCTTCCAGCGCGAAATAAGGGGCGTATTGCGGGAATTCTCGCTTCAGCGTTACCGCAAGGACCGCAAGGTCGCGTGCCGTCGTGTACTGGCCCTTGCCGGGCAGGCCGTTGGGATTGATGAAGCGCGAGGAGCTCATGCCGATGCGGGCCGCCTCTGCGTTCATGCGGTCGACGAAGGCCTGCTCGGAGCCGGAGATCGTCTCGCCGATGGCGACGGAAACGTCGTTGGCCGACTTGACGAGGATGATCTTCAGCGCGCTGTCGAGCGTCATCTTCTGACCGGGCTTGAAGTACATCTTGCTCGGCGGCTCGGCGGCGGCATGTTTGCTCATGACGACCGGGCTTTCCAGCGTCAGCTCGCCGGCCTTGACGGCGCGGAACACGGTATAGGCCGTCATCAGCTTGGTCAGCGAGGCCGGATACCAGCGCTGGAAGGCATCCTCATGCTCGATGACCTTCAGCGTGTTGACATCCACCAGGATGCGCGGGGCGGCGCTTGCCGCGTTCGCCAGAAGGGAGGCTGCGAGCAGCAGGCTGGAGCCCAATAGCCATGCGCTCCGGCGCGTCGTTCGTCCGTTCATCTGCAAGGGTCTCACCTCGAAATCGGGAGTTGTCTCGAACCGTCGCCCTATTTAACCTATATGGCACCGTGATGGCAAAGCCATCGAATGCAGTTGGCCGCTTTCGCGGCCGAAATGACAGGAAGTGTTGCATGCCCATCCTCAACCGCGCCGCAGAGATGCAGGATGAAATCGCCGAATGGCGCAGGCACATCCACCGGGAGCCGGAAATCCTCTTCGCGGTGGAAAAGACCGCCGCCTTCGTCGCTGAAAAGCTGCGTGAATTCGGCGTCGACGAAATCGTGACCGGCATCGGCCGCACCGGCGTCGTCGGCCTTATCCGCGGCAAGGCTGCGGGGCGCACCATCGGCCTTCGTGCCGACATGGATGCCCTGCCCATCGAGGAGACGAGCGGAAAGCCCTGGGCCTCGACCGTCAGGGGCAAGATGCATGCCTGCGGCCATGACGGGCACACGGCCATGCTGCTCGGCGCGGCGAAGTATCTCGCCGAGACGCGCAGTTTCTCCGGCAATGTCGCGGTCATCTTCCAGCCGGCCGAAGAGGGTGGCGGCGGCGGCAACGAGATGGTCAAGGACGGCATGATGGAGCGTTTCGGCATTGCCGAAGTCTACGGCATGCACAATCTGCCCGGCATGCCGGTCGGCTCCTTCGGCACGCGCCCCGGCCCGATCATGGCCGCGACCGACGAGTTCAACATCACGGTGAAGGGTCGCGGCGGCCATGCCGCCCTGCCGCACAAGACGGTCGATCCGATTGTCATCGGTGCGCAGGTGGTTTCCGCGCTGCAGACCATCGTCTCGCGTGTCGCCGATCCGATTGCCTCCCTCGTCGTCTCTGTTACCAAATTCAACGCCGGTTTCGCCCACAACGTCATCCCGGAGACGGCGCAGCTTGCCGGCACGGTGCGCACCCTGAGCGCCGTGATGCGCCAGGAGGCCGAAGCCCGGATCCGCCAGATCTGCAGCGGCCTTGCCGCCGCGCATGGTGCCGAGATCACGGTCGGCTACCACCGCAACTACCCCGTCACGGCCAATCATCCCGACGAGACCGACCATGCCGTTGCCGTCGCGCGCGAAATCGCCGGCGAGGCTGCGGTCGATCCCGCGCTGGACCCGATGATGGGCGGCGAGGATTTTTCCTACATGCTGCTCGCCCGCCCCGGTGCCTTCGTCTTCCTCGGCAACGGCGACAGCGCGGGCCTGCACCACCCTGCCTACGATTTCAACGACGACGCGATACCCCATGGCGTGAGCTATTGGGTCAAGCTTGCCGAAAGCCGCCTCGCCGCCTGAAAATCGCTTGGCTAAAAGCCCCGGCTTTTGTATGGGTTCAGTCAGTGGTCCCGTAGCTCAGCAGGATAGAGCACCAGATTCCTAATCTGGGGGTCCCGCGTTCGAATCGCGGCGGGATCACCATTGCCTTGATGCTCCTGCCGTCTCTTCCGACAAGTATCCGGATACTGCTCTCCGCACGCGGACCTGCATGCAAATCCGGACATGGTCGATGGCGGCATCGAATGAGAATTTCGACGCTCCACTCGACGATTACGATCAAAAATTGAAGCTTGGAGTAGGGGGGTCCGGGAGGAGATATGAAGAACCGGCAGAACGAGAAGGCTAAGCTGGCCGCGCGCTATCTCAATGGCATTGCCATCGCGGTTGCTTTGGCGGGGCCTTGACGCCCCCCCTGGCAGGGATTCATGAAAATCCGGGTCCGATAAACTGGACGACCGCTGGTATCGTGGCGATCTGCATGGTCGTTTCGGTGTCGTTCCACGCAATGGCGCGTCGGGCGTTGAGTTACCTGCTGGACTAGGTCTGGCCCAAGCGTTGGGGGCCATCGCCCCGATTTGGAGGGATCAGACGTCCTCCTTCTCGCGCTCCGGCGTGACGACGCGCGGCTTGGGGCGAATGGAGGGGATGGCGGAGGGTTTGGTGACGACCTTCGGCTGCGGGGCTTTCAGGCCGAGCATGCTGCGGATCCGGTCGCTGACCAGGGGGCGGAAGCGGGTGGCGCGGAAGGGCATGTCGTCGGCCCCGTAGCCTTCCGGGCCGTCGTCCTTGCCGCGGTAGAGTTCGACCAGCTTGATGCCGTAGAAATCGCCATCGACATAGTGGCGGTAGTGGCCGGTCCAGCGGACCGTATAGACCTGCCCTTTGCGGATGCCCTGGTCGATCGAGACATTCTTGAAGCGGTCGTTGATGCAGACGACCTTCTGGCCGACACGGAACGTGGGCATGCGATGGTCCCCTCCAGTGACCGGCCGGATCAGCCGGTCTTGCGGCAGTTGACGCCTGGTGCGTTCTCGCCCTTGGTCAGGTCGTAGAGCGTCGCCTCGTCGCCCTTCGTCCACCATTCATACTGGCCGCCGGCATATTTGGCGCCGGAGGCGGACAGGACGTTGGCGGCGATGACCGTCTCTTCGGCGATTTTCAATACGGCAAGCGAATTCGTACCGGCATTGATATATTCGACGACGACGCGCTGCTCGGCGTCGCACTGGTAGTTGATCGTCTCGCGCGCCACGCTCTGTTCGGGTCCCGGTAGGCGGATGACGATGTCGGTGTTGTTCTTGAGGCCGGCAAGGCGGATCGCCGGGGCGCCTTCCTTGCCCGTCAGGTGCAGGATGCCGTTTTCGAGCTTCCACGAGGTGACGGTGCCGAGCGCGTCGAAGAATTTCTGTTCCTGGTCCATGATGGCCGGCGCGCACATTTTGCGCGTCGCGGCAGCGGGGGCAAAGGCGATGTTGCCGTTCTGCACCTTCAGCTTGCCACGATAGGTGTTGCAGCCGCCATTGCCGCCATAGGAGCCGTCCGGCTTGATCTCCAGCGTCGTCTGCAGGTCGTCGATGACACCATTGCCGCCGATATCCTCGGCAAGCCAGGTGCCGCCGAGACCACCCGGGACCGGCTCGTCGGCATAGGCCGGAGCTGCCGCCATGAAGGCGAGGCAGGCGAGGGTCCATACTCTCAGGCGTCGGTACACAGATTTCTCCAATCGCGTCAGGGCGGAAGACCGCTTTGCCGGGACGTTATGGCCGTCCGGGTGAAAAGGTCAAGCCGCGGGTTTGCGAAGACTGGCGCAGCCTTCGCTTTACAGCATTTCCATGACTTGTTGCAGGCGTCTTTCGCCTGTAGAGCCTTTTGTCGATAACAAGAAAATCGCGGACTTCACCATGGCTCCCGACGCGCGGCAAAAGCGCCGTATCACCATTCTCGGCTCGACAGGCTCCATCGGCACCAGCACGCTCGACGTGGTGCGCCAGCTCGGCGGGCAGGATCGCTACGAGGTGCTGGCGCTGACCGGCAACGGCAATGTCGACCTCCTCGCGGCGCAGGCGAAGGACTGCGGGGCGAAGATGGCGGTGACGGCGGACGAAAGCCGCTACAGTGCGTTGAAGGAAGCCCTTGCCGGCAGCGGTATCGAGGCGGCGGCGGGGCGAGCGGCGCTGCTGGAGGCAGCCTCCGGTGCGGCCGACTGGGTGATGGCGGCGATCGTCGGCACGGCAGGCCTTGCGCCGACGCTGGCTGCAGCAAGGAAGGGTGCGGACATCGCGCTCGCCAACAAGGAGTGCCTCGTGTCGGCGGGCGACCTCTTCGTCCGGGCCGTCGCCGAGGGCGGCGGGCGGCTGATCCCCGTCGACAGCGAACACAGCGCGATCTTCCAGGCGCTGGAGGACGACCAGCGCCATGCGCTCGAGCGGATCGTCCTGACGGCCTCCGGCGGACCGTTCCGCACCTGGAGCCGGGCGCAGATGGCCGATGTCACCGCCGATATCGCCCGCGCCCACCCCAACTGGTCGATGGGGCTGAAAATCTCGATCGGCAGCGCCTCCATGTTCAACAAGGCGCTGGAGATGATCGAGGCGAAGCACCTCTTCGACGTCAGACCGGAGCAGATCGAGGTGGTGGTGCATCCGCAGTCGATCATCCATTCGATGGTCGGTTATGTCGATGGATCGGTGCTGGCGCAGCTTGGCGCGCCGGACATGCGCACGGCGATCGGCTACGCGTTGACCTATCCCGAGCGTTCGCCGCTCAATGTCGACCGGCTGGATTTCGCAAAGCTGTCGCGGCTCGATTTCGAGGCGCCGGATGAAGAACGCTTCCCGGCGCTGCGGCTGGCCCGCACGGCGCTGACGCGCGGCGGCCTGCAGGGTGCGGTGATGAATGCGGCCGAGGAGGTGGCGTTCCACGCCTTTGTCGGCGGGCGCATCGGCTTCCTTGCCATGGCCGATATTGCCGAGGCGGTGATGGACAGGCTCACCCATCTGCCGCCGGCCGCGTCCATGGACGATGTCTTTGCCGCGGACGAAGAAGCCCGGCGGGTGGCCGCCGGGCTCATCGGATAGTCCTGGCTTACGCCGCGCTGTCAGGCGACGGCGCGGGCGAGCGCACAGCGCGACCAGAGCGAATGCAGGGCGCTTACAAGATGCTCGATATCGGCATCCGTGTGCAGCGGGGTCGGCGTGATGCGCAGGCGTTCGGTCTTCTTCGGCACCGTCGGGTAGTTGATCGGCTGGACGTAGATGCCGAAATTGTCGAGCAGCAGGTCCGAAATCCACTTGCACTTGGCCGCGTCGCCCACCATGACCGGCACGATATGGCTCGGATTGGGCATATGCGGAATGCCGTTGCGGTCGAGCAGGCTGCGCAGCTTGCGCACGCGTTCCTGGTGGGCAAAGCGCTCGACCTGGCTTTCCTTGAGATGGCGGATGGCAGCAGCCGCGCCGGCGGCGATCGTCGGCGGCAGCGAGGTCGTGAAGATGAAGCCGGAGGCGAAGGAGCGCACGAAGTCGCAGAGCGCCGCCGAGCCGGCGATGTAGCCGCCCATGACGCCGAAGGCCTTGCCGAGCGTGCCCTCGATGAGAGTGAGGCGGTGCATGAGGCCGTCGCGTTCGGCAATACCGCCGCCGCGCGGGCCGTACATGCCGACGGCGTGCACTTCGTCGAGATAGGTCATCGCGCCATATTTGTCGGCGAGGTCGCAGATCTCCTTGATGGGGGCGATATCGCCATCCATGGAGTAGACCGATTCAAAGGCGATCAGCTTCGGCGCCTTCGGGTCGGCGGCGGCAAGCTTGGCTTCGAGATCCTTGAGGTCGTTGTGCTTCCAGATCACCCGCTCGCATTTCGAGTGGCGGATGCCTTCGATCATCGAGGCGTGGTTTCCGGCATCGGAAAAACAGATGATGCCGGGGATCTTGGAACAGAGCGTGCCGAGCGCGGCCCAGTTGGACACATAGCCCGAGGTGAAGAGAAGCGCCGATTCCTTGCCGTGCAGGTCGGCGAGCTCGCGTTCGAGGAGGACGTGGTAGTGGTTGGTGCCGGAGATGTTGCGGGTGCCGCCGGCACCGGCGCCACAGTGATCGATGGCGAGCTTCATAGCCTCGGTCACCTTGGGGTGCTGGCCCATGCCGAGATAGTCGTTCGAGCACCAGACCGTGACGTCCTGCGGGCCGTTCGCCGTATGGCGGGTCGCTTTCGGGAAGTTGCCCTTCTGGCGTTCCAGGTCGGCGAAAACGCGGTAGCGGCCTTCCTGATGCAGGCCGTCCAGCTCGTTCTTGAAGTAGGTCTCGAAGTCCATCCAGAGTCTCCTGTCCGGCGGGAACCCGGACATCATCGTCGTTGGCGGTCGTTCAATCGGCTATATCAGGCGCCCGTTTCCCGCAACGGTATATGCTGCGGCAAATCGGCGCCACCTTTGAACCATTCCAATGTATCATAAGCCCCCAAAGGCCATTTCCTGTTGATGCATGTCAAGTCTGCATGAAAAAAGGACGGCCTCAACCGTCCTTTTAATCGAACAGTTTCACGTTTTTCGAGGGGTCAGGCGGCGGCGACGGCGCGCTTGGCCATGACCTTCACGAGATTGGCGCGGTATTCCGCGCTGCCGTGGATGTCCGAGAGTAGCTCGCCGGCATCGACGGTCATGATTGCTGCGGCATCGGGCGACCAGTTGGCGGACAGCGCCGCTTCCAGCCCGGCATGGCGGAAGACGCCGTTGGAGCCGGCACCCGTCACCGCCACCCGCACGCCGCCATCCCCCGCCTTCGCCACGAAAACACCGGCCATGGCGTAGCGCGAGGCCGGGTTAGGAAATTTGGAATAGGCGGCTCTTGCCGGTGCGTCGAAGGTCACGGCTACGACGATCTCACCGTCTTCCAGTGCGGTCTCGAAGAGGCCGGTGAAGAAGTCGTCGGCTGGGATCTCCCTGGCATTGGTGACGATCGTCGCACCCAGCGCCAGCACGGCGGAGGGATAGTCGGCGGCGGGGTCGTTGTTGGCGATGGAACCGCCGATCGTGCCCATATGCCGCACATGCGGGTCGCCGATATGGGAGGCGAGCTGGCAGATCGCCGGGCAGACGGCCTTTAACTCCGCCGAGGTCGAGACCTCGTAGTGCGTCGTGCCGGCGCCGATCCTCACCCGGCCGCCGTTGACGGAAATCCCCTTGAGGTCGGCTATGTGGCGCAGATCGACGAGGTCGGACGGTGCCGCCAGCCGCTGCTTCATGGTGGGGATGAGCGTCATGCCGCCGGAGACGTACTTCGCCTCGTCGGAGGACGACTGCAGCTTGACGGCCTCGGCGACCGAGGAGGCGCGATGGTAATTCGTGGCGTACATGGCTTCCTCCGTCAGTTGCCGGCTGCCAGCGCCGCTGCCCAGACCTTCTGGGGCGTTGCCGGCATGGTGAGGTCGTTGTTGCCGATGGCGTCGGTGATGGCGTTCATCAGCGCCGGCGGCGAGCCGATGGCGCCGGCCTCGCCGCAGCCTTTGATGCCGAGCGGATTGTTCGGGCAGGGCGTCACCTGGTGGGAGACCTGGAAAGAGGGCAGATCGTCGGCGCGGGGCATGGTGTAGTCCATGTAGCTCGCCGTCAGGAGCTGGCCCGTCTCCGGATCGTAATGCACGCCTTCGAGCAGGGCCTGGCCGATGCCCTGGGCGATGCCGCCATGCACCTGGCCCTCGACGATCATCGGATTGATGATGTTGCCGAAATCGTCGGCGGCAACGAACTGGATGATCCTGGTCTTGCCGGTTTCCGGATCGACCTCGACCTCCGCGATGTAGCAGCCGGCGGGGAAGGTGAAGTTGGACGGATCGTAGAAGGCGCCTTCCTTCAGGCCCGGCTCCATGCCGGAGGGCAGGTTGTGCGCGGTATACGCGGCAAGGGCCATCTGGAACCACGGCACCGACTTGTCCGTGCCGGCGACCTTCAGCGCGCCGTTCTCGATGACGATATCGCTCTCGTCAGCCTCCATCAGGTGGGCGGCGATCTTCTTGGCCTTGGCCTCCACCTTGTCGAGCGCCTTGACGACGGCGGACATGCCGACGGCGCCGGAGCGCGAGCCGTAGGTACCCATGCCCATCTGCACCTTGTCGGTGTCGCCGTGCACGATGGAGACGCTGTCGATCGGCACACCGAAGCGCTCGGCGACGAGCTGGGCGAAGGTCGTCTCATGGCCCTGGCCGTGGCTGTGCGAACCGGTCAGCACCTCGATCGTGCCGACGGCGTTGACGCGCACCTCGGCCGATTCCCAGAGGCCGACGCCGGCCCCGAGCGAACCGACCGCCGCCGACGGGGCGATGCCGCAGGCCTCGATGTAGCAGCTCATGCCGATGCCGCGCTTCATGCCACGGCTTGCGGCCTCCGCCTTGCGGGCCGGAAAGCCGTTCCAGTCGGCAGCCGCCATGGCGGCCTCGAGCGAGGCTTCGTAGTCGCCGGCATCGTAGTTCATGATGACGGGCGTCTGGTGGGGGAAGGAGCGGATGAAGTTGATGCGGCGAAGCTCTGCCGGCGAAACGCCGAGTTCGCGCGCCGCTGTCTCCATGGTGCGCTCGAGCAGGTAGGTGGCTTCCGGTCGTCCGGCGCCGCGATAGGCGTCGACGGCGACCGTGTTGGTATAGACCGCGCGCACATTGGCGTGGATCGCCGGGAAATCATACTGTCCGGAGAGCAGGGTTGCGTAGAGATAGGTCGGCACGGCCGAGGAGAAGAGCGACATGTAGGCGCCGAAATTGGCGATGGTATCGACCTTCAGCGCTGTGACGCGGTTGTTCGCATCGAAGGCCATCTTGACGGTCGAGACGTGATCGCGGCCATGCGCATCCGTCAGGAAGGCCTCGGTGCGGTCGCTCGTCCATTTTACCGGCACGCCCGAGCGCTTCGAGGCCCACAGACAGACGATCTCTTCCGGATAGATGTAGATCTTCGAGCCGAAACCGCCGCCGACGTCGGGCGCGATGACGCGCAGCTTGTTTTCCGGCGCCACATTGTAGAAGGCGCTCATGACGAGACGCGCGACATGCGGGTTCTGGCTCGTCGTGTAGCAGGTGTAGTGGTCCTCGGCCGAATCGTAGATGCCGAGCGCAGCGCGCGGCTCCATCGGGTTCGGGGCAAGCCGGTTGTTGACGATCTTCATCTCCGTGACATGGGCGGCCGCGGCGATGGCCGCGTCGGTGGCGGCGCTGTCGCCGATCTCCCAGTCATAGATGAGGTTGCCGGGGGCTTCCGGATGGAGCTGCGGCTGGCCGGCTTCCAGCGCCTTCACCGCATCGGTGACGGCCGGCAGCACCTCGTAGTCGACCACCACGGCCTCGGCCGCATCGCGTGCCTCGCCCAAACTGTCGGCGACAACGACGGCGACGGCATCGCCGACATAGCGCACCGTCTCGTGCGCGATCGGCCGCCAGGCGCCCATCTTCATCGGCGAACCGTCCTTGGAATGGATCATCCAGCCGCAGATCAGATTGCCGATGCCGTCGTCGAGCATCTGCTTGCCGTTAAGCACGGCGATGACGCCGGGCATGTCCGCCGCCGCTGCCGTATCGATGCTCTTGATCTTCGCGTGTGCATGCGGCGAGCGCACGAAGGCCGCATAACGCATGCCCGGCACGGACATGTCGTCCGTGTAGCGGCCCTGGCCCATGAGAAACCGCTTGTCTTCCTTTCGCGCGACGCGCGCGCCGATGCCTTCGACACCCATCTTCATCTCCTCCAGAGAAATGAGGCAGCAGGTGTTGGCCAAGGGGCGTTCGGGCTTTCACCGTCGCACAATTGGCCGCCCTGCTGGCTTCTGCCTATTGCGTAACGCCTACTGCGCTGCCTGCTGGCCTGCCGCGCCCATTTCCTCGGCGGCGGCCAGGATGGCCTTGACGATGTTGTGGTAGCCGGTGCATCGACAGATATTGCCTTCGAGGTTGTCGCGCACCGTCTGTTCGTCGAGTTTCGCGCCGTAGCGGTTGATCATATCGACCGCGGTCATCACCATGCCGGGCGTGCAGAAACCGCATTGCAGGCCATGGTTGGCCTTGAAGGCGGCCTGGACGGGGTGCAGCTCGCCATTGGCCGCAAGGCCTTCAATGGTAAGGATCTCGGCGCCGGCGGCCTGGGCCGCGAGGATCGAACAGCTCTTCACCGCCTTGCCGTCCATATGCACGACACAGGCCCCGCACTGGGAGGTATCGCAGCCGACATGGGTTCCGGTAAGACTGAGCTGGTCGCGGATGAAATGGACAAGCAGCGTGCGGTCCTCGCACTCGCGGCTCACCTTTCGGCCATTGACGGTCATTGCCACTTTCGCCATGCGTTCCTCCCTGGCGGTTCATTGTCCGCTGGAACGATCGATCCGACGTCACATGCAGCTGGCGTCCTCGCGACGCGGGCCTGGGATCAAACGACACCAGCATTGTCTCTTCGCGTGCACTGCATTCGTAGCGGGATGCCGCCTGGCTGTTCCTCCAACCGCCGGTGCGACATCAACAATCATATCATTTGACGTTTTGCGGCGGCGATCAACCGGTACTTTCAGGCAATTGCGAAATTTCTCGTGACCGGTCGAAGTGTCGGGACCAATCAAACGAAACGGAAACGATATTTATTCGCGCGCCAAAAAAATACTTCAACGCCATGGACTTCCCGATTTCCGGGTATATTTTCGATCTCGGACAAACCTCACCGTTGAAGACGGCCGCGGTATGTTGCCTGAGTAGAAGGGGATAGGGCGGACCCGGCAAACGCGGCCGCCGCTCAACTTTGGAGAACATCTTCATGAAGAAAGTCATTGCGCTCGTTCTGGTCGGTCTGGCCGTGGCCGGCTGCACGCAGACGGAAAAGGGTGCGGGTATCGGCGCCGTCTCCGGCGCGATCATCGGCGGTGCCATTACGGGCGACGTTCGCGGTGCAGCCGTCGGCGCGGCCATCGGTGGCGTTTCGGGTGCCGTCATCGGGTCCGTCGCAGAACAGCCGGGCCAGTGCTACTACCGTGACCGCTACGGTCGTCGCTATATCGACCGTTGCCCGTCAGGTTACTAAGGCCTAGACTTGCAACCTATGCGAAGCCCCGGAGTGTCTCCGGGGCTTTTGCTTTGACGAGTGTGGCGTAAAATCACCGCTCCAGTGCTTCAAATCTTGTTTCCATCCGTGTAAAACCGCCGTTAACATTACGGAAAACCTAACGCGTTAGGGTCTTTTCCTGCCTGAAAGCTCCGTATGAGACGGGGCGCCTGAAGTTTGTGACGGAAGCTGTCGGTTTGCCGCGCGCACCGCACCTGAAGGAGAAAGGCGACGGATAGCTGCGGATGCGGGATAAAGTGAACCGGCCGGAAAAGAGTTTTGCGTTTCTGAGAGCTGGCACCGCGCTTGCGGTTGCGGCCTCCCTGCTGTGCGGCCCCTTGTCTGCCGGGCCAGCCTCTGCCTTCGAAATTTTCGGCATGAAATTCTTCGAGGACGACGAAGAGGCTGCCACCGCCGTCATCGATCCCGTGAACTACACGCTGACGCTCGATCCCGGAACGGATGATGACGACCTCAAGGACGCGATCGAGAACACCGCGCGCCTGAAACAGGACGAGGGCAAGCCGGTGTCCGGCGATCTCGGCCTTGTCATCAAGGCCCGCGACGACCGCGACCGCATCCTCGCTGCGCTTTATGAGAAGGCGCGTTATGGCGGTGTTGTGAATGTGACGGTTGCCGGCCAGGATCTCGATTCCCTGCCGCCCAACCCTGAATTCAACCACAGCGGCGCCATTCCGGTGACAATCACCGTCCAGCCCGGCCCGGCCTTCACCTTTGGTGACGTCGCCTTTGCCGGCGACGCAGAGGGGCGCAATCCGGCCGACTATGGACTGGTGCCCGGTGCGCGGGCCGATTCCACCCTCATCCTGAAAGCAGGCGAGAAGGTCGTCGTTGACCTGAAGGCCGAAGGCCGGCCTCTTGCCAGGCTCGTCGAACGCAATGCGACGGCGGACCACAAGACGCAGACCGTCGACGTTGTGATCTCGGCCGAAGGCGGACCGGTCGCGCCCGTCGGCGAAGTCGGCGTTTCCGGCACCAAGACGGTCGATCCGGCCTTCGTGCAGCGTTATTCGCGCATCAATGCCGGCCAGCCCTATTCGCCGGAAGCGCTCAACAAGGCGGCGGAGCGGCTGCGCACGCTCGGCGTCTTCTCCAGCGTGACGATCCGCGAGGCCGACAAGCTGGCGCCGGACGGTTCGTTGCCGATGACGATCGAGGTCTCCGAAGGCAAGCACCGCTATTTCGGTGTTGGTGCGCAATATTCGAATACGGACGGCCTCGGCCTGCAGGGCTATTGGGGGCACCGCAATCTTTTCGGGGAGGCCGAATCCCTGCGCCTGGAAGGATCGGTCAACCGCATCGGTGAGTCGGATATCAGCAATCTCGACTATTCGGCCGGCATCCTCTTCTCCAAGCCCGGCGCGTTCGGGCCGGCCTCGACCTTCAATGCCAGCCTCAAGGCCTCGATCGTCGATCCCGACGCCTACAAGGCGTTCACCACCACGGCGGCGGCCGGTGTCACCATCGAGCTTTCCGACAGGGACACGGTCAGCGCGGGCGGCGAGGTGATGTGGAGCGATGTCGAGGACGCCTTCGGCAACAACAACTATCTCACCGTCGCCATCCCGATCGAATATGTACGCGACACGCGCGACGACAAGCTGAATCCGACGGAAGGCTATCGCGCGATGATCAACGCGAAGCCCAGCTACGAGATCGATCGGGGCACCTTCTTCTCCAGCTTCGAAGGCGCGATCACCGGCTACCAGGCATTCGGCGAGGAAAAGCGCTTCGTTTTGGCCGGGAAGCTCGCTGCCGGCACGATCATCGGTGGCGACGAGCTGTCCGATATTCCGGCGACGCGGCGCTTCTTCCTTGGCGGCGGCGGCACGGTGCGTGGTTACGGCTATCAGGAGATCTCGCCGCGTGACGGCCGCAACAAGCTGCTCGGCGGCCGTTCCTATGTTGCGGCCACGGCCGAGGCGCGCATCGGCGTCACCGAGACGATCGGCGTCGTGCCCTTCATCGATGTCGGCACGGTTTCGACAGACGAAGTGCCCGACTTCAAGGATATCAGGGCTGGCGCCGGTATCGGCCTTCGCTATGCGACGCCGTTCGGCCCGCTGCGTCTCGACGTCGCGGTGCCGCTGAAGAAATATCCCGGTGGAACGTCCTTCGGGGTCTATGCCGGTATCGGCCAGTCCTTCTGACTGTCGCCCCAATTTTCGTCTAGACTCTTGATTGCTCGCGCGATTCGGATTCAAGACGTTGTGGAGCGACCCCGGCGCTCCCCCGCACGCGAAATGGATGACGCATGAACAGGCTGTCCCGAATTCTCCGCGCCACGCTCCGTTTTATCGGCTATGGCCTTGCCGTTCTTGTGGTTCTTCTTGCCGGTCTCGTCGGTTTCATCGGTTTTACCGATGCGGGTGCGCGTTTTGCCGTGTCGCAGGCGGAGAAGATCGCCGCTGCGAGCGGTCAGGTGATCTCGATCAGCGAACCCTCCGGCCTTCTCACCGGCAAGCTCCGCGCCGGCTCGATCGCGCTTGGCGATGCCAGGGGCACCTATGCGGAGATCCGCGACCTCGCGGTCGACTGGTCGCCGCTCCAGCTTCTCTTCTTCAGCTTCGAAGCCGAACGTGTCTCCGCCTCTTCCGTCTCGCTCCTGCGTCTGCCCGAGCCAAAGGCGGATGCGGAGCCTTCCGACACGCCGTTCACCCTGCCCGTGGAAGTACATGTCGGCGCGCTTGATGTGCCGGAACTCTTTGTGTCGGGCACGGTCGCCGGCCGGGACCAGCGTATCGTCGTCTCCGGCAGCGGTGATGCGACGGCCGAAAGCGTTGCGGTCAAGCTCTCCGCTTCGGAAAAGGCGCGGCCGGATGCACGCGTCGCCGCCGATATCGTCTTCAACCCTGCCGACAACGAGCTTCGTCTTGAGGCCGATGTCGCCGAGCCGAAGGGCGGGCTGCTCGCGGCGCTGCTCAAGCTGCCGAACGACCCTGCCGTCACGATCCGCCTTACGGGCGACGGTCCGCTTTCCGAATGGACGGGCCGGCTGTCTGCTGCGCTCGACGGCACGGAAATGCTGCGGGTCGACGGACGCCACGACCTTGCGACGAACGGCCTGCACACGATCGCCCTCAGTGGCGGCGGCACTTTCGACGCGCTGATGCCGCCGCAGCTTCGCCCGCTCTTTGCCGGTGAAACGGGCATCGACGTCGTCGCCGCCTTCGACGGTTCGGACATGTTGCGCATTGAGAAGGGCTCGATCTCGACGGGCGCCATGACCCTTGCCGCCTCGGGTACGGTCAGCGCCAAGGGTGCCAACGACCTCGACGTC
Organism: Shinella sp. SUS2; assembly: GCF_001262505.1. Classification (GTDB taxonomy): domain Bacteria; phylum Pseudomonadota; class Alphaproteobacteria; order Rhizobiales; family Rhizobiaceae; genus Shinella. The sequence continues at coordinate 47,736 of NZ_KQ410742.1, read as the reverse complement.
AAATTTTCGGGCAAGGACGGGCCGGTCGATTTCCGTTGGCCGCTCGCCGAGGGCGATGCGCGCGTGCTGATCGAAGGTGCCGATCTGTCGCTGACGGGCGAGGCGACCGCGGCAGCGCTCGAAGCCAATGCAACGGTCGTTTCGGCCGAACTGCCAGCCGGGCGGGTGGAGAACATCCGCCTGACGGCAAAAAGCGAAGCGTTCAATGTGGCGAGCCAGTCCGGCCGTATCGATGCCGTGCTCGAAACCGGCATGACGGCCTTTGCCAGTGCTGATGTCGACCGTACGGTGAAGGGGCCGGCGAAGCTGGTAGCGACGCTCACCGTCTCGCCTGACGAGATCGCCTTCGATCCCGCGACGCTCGAAAGCGCCAGCATCGGCGGTACGCTGTCGGGCCGCTATGGGTTGAAGAGCCGTGAGGCCGATGTCAATTTCCGTCTCTTCGCGCTGCCGGCCGTGCTGCCGCCGGCGCTGGCCGGCAAATTCGACACGACGATTGCGATGGAGGGACGGGTCCAGCTGGCGGGCGATGGTGCCGTTCAGGTTTCCGGGCTTCAGGTCAAGTCCGGTACGCTGGAGACGGCGGGCACGGTCTCGCTCGGTAACGGTGCGCTCGATGCCGCCTTGACCGGCAAGGTACTGAACCTTGGCAGGCTGCTCGCCGATGCGGCGGGCGAAGCGGCCTTCGAGCTTTCCGCCACCGGTCCCGTTGCGGGGCTCGATGTGTCCGCCAAGGTCACGTCGAGCGGGGCAACCCTCTCCGGCCGCACGCTCAGCGACCTCGTGGTCACGCTGACCGGCAAGGCCGTTGCCGACAGCCCGTCCGGCGAATTGACGGCGACCGGTGCGCTTGATGGCCAGCCGATCAACGTGCGCTCCAGCATCACCTCGGAAGGCGGTCGCATTGCCGTGCCGGTGCTGGAAGCGGAAATCGGTCCCAACACGCTGAAGGGCTCGCTCACGCTGGCGGAGAACTTCATGCCTGACGGCACGATCCGCTTCGATTTTCCTGATCTTAGCCTTCTCGCCGCCATGGCTGGCCAGAAGGCGGCGGGCGATCTCTCCGGGCAGGTGGAAATCGCGACCGGCAATGGCCGAACGTCGGCGACCATCCAGGCCTCCGGTTCCGCCATCCGCCGCGATGCTCTCAGCATCACCAAGCCGGCGGTCGATCTCACCATCGCCGACCTCGCCACCGCGGCGATTACTGGCACGGTGCGCGCCGAGCGGGTGGCCTCGGGTGAGAACCGGCTCGAAGCGCTAAAGCTCGGTTTTTCGCGCGAAGGGCAGGCGACCAATTTCGATCTTACCGGCCGCCTCGACGGTGCGCCGCTTCTAACGAAGGGCAAGGTCATCCAGCGCGACGGTGGGCTGGATGTCGCCCTGCAGGCCTTCGAGGCCGCACCGCGGCGCATTGCCTTGAAACTGGCCAAGCCGACGACGATCGGCGTCACCAACGGCGTCGCCTCGCTCGACGGGCTGACGATCCAGGCCGGCCGCGGCTCCATTGCGGTCACGGGCCGCGCGGGTGAAGCGCTCGATCTGTCCGTTCGCCTCTCCGCGCTGCCGGCTGCGCTGGTCAACAATTTTGCCGACGGCCTTGGTGCGGAAGGCACGATCGGCGGCACGGTTACGGTTAAGGGACGCGCGGCGGCGCCCGTCGTCAACTACGCGCTGGACTGGGGCGGGGCGGTAACGAGCCAGACCCGCGGCGCGGGCATCGGCGCGCTCACCATCACTGCCAAGGGGGAATTTTCCAACAACCAGGTCCGGCTCGATACGGTGCTTTCGGGCGGTGGCGGTTTGTCCTTCCGCGGCGGCGGTACGGTCGGCATCGGCGGGGCGACGCCGCTCGGGCTCAAGTTCAACGGCACGGTGCCGTTCGGCCTGCTGCAGGGTCAGCTGTCCGCCCAGGGCTTTGTCCTGACCGGCAATGCCAATGTCGATCTCTCCATCGGCGGCACGGCGGCCGCACCCTCGATTACCGGCAGCATCACGGCCGGCGGCGCGCGGCTTGTCGATGTGCGCCGCAACCTCGCGGTGGAGAACCTGACGGTCCGCGTTACGATGGACGGGCGGCAGGCAGTGATCGAGACGGTCTCCGGCAAGCTTGCCAGCGGTGGCCAGCTGTCAGCCAGCGGGCGCGTCGGCATCGACCCGGCGAGCGGTTTTCCGGTCGACGTCGCCGTCAAGCTCGGCGACATCACCTATGTCGACGGCACGCTGGTGACGGCGAATGTCGCAGGTGACCTGACGCTGAAGGGACCCGTGGCGGGGCTTTCGCTCGGCGGCAAGGTGCGCATCAACAAGGCGAACATCACCATTCCCCAAAAGCTGCCGGCCTCGCTCTCCGAAATTGACATCAAGCACCGCAATGCGCCGGCCGACGTCAAGCGCATGACGGCGGACGTGCAGCGCGACCAGGGCAGCAGCGGCGCTTCGCGCGGCATCGCGCTCGACCTTACCATCGAGGCGCCGGGCCAGCTCTTCGTGCGCGGCCGCGGCATCAATGCGGAACTTGGCGGCAGCCTGAAGATCACGGGTACGTCCGCCTCGCCGGTCGTTTCCGGCGGTTTCGAATTGGAGCGTGGACGCATGGAGATCCTGACGCGCCGTCTCGATTTCACCAGTGCCCATATCGGTTTTGCCGGCGGCCTTGTGCCGACGGTCAATCTGGTGGCCGGCAGCACGGCCGGCTCGACGGAAATCACGGTGACGGTGGCGGGCCTTGCCAACAACCCGACCGTTACCTTCGCCTCTTCGCCTTCGCTGCCGCAGGACGAAATCCTGGCGCAGCTGATCTTCAACCGCTCCATGTCGAACCTCTCGGCGGTGCAGATCGCCCAGCTTGCCTCCGCCGCCAGCCAGCTCGCCGGCGGCAGTTCGACCGGTCTGCTTGACAGCCTGCGCAGCAAGCTCGGCGTCGACGATCTCGACATCACGACGGATGCGGAAGGCCGGGCGGCGGTCTCGGCGGGGAAGTATCTCAACGAGCGGACCTATATCGAGTTAAAGCAGGACCCGGAGACGAACGGCGCCAAGGCGGTCATCAACCTCGATGTCGGCCGTGGCCTGAAGCTACGCGGCGAGGCGGGCAGTGGCGGCAGCGCAGGCGCGGGTATCTTCTACGAGAAGGAATATTGAGGGCATTGCTGAGGCTGACGGGCGCTCCCGCCTGGATGGGATGATTGCCGGCTCCTGCAAATGGTAGGGTCGGAAAAAGTGCAAGGCTCCGTGGCGACGCGGAGCCTTTTGCATGCAGGGCGCAACAAATCGCGGCGCGTTTGAAAGATTTTAACCAGAGCGTGCATAGGATCGGGACACGAAGCAGATGAAACTGGAAAGATCCCGATGTCCTCCATCAAGACGACCGGCTTTGCCGGCGACACGCTCGAAATCATCGCATTCCGCCTGCACGATCAGGAATTCTGCGTGAAGACGACCACGATCCGCGAAATCCGCGGCTGGGCGCCGTCCACGCCGATCCCGCACTCGCCGCCTGACGTCATCGGCGTGATGAACCTTCGCGGCACGGTGATCCCGATCATCGACCTCGCTCACAAGCTCGGCATGAAGAGCACCGAGGCAAACGAGCGCAGTGCCATCGTGGTCGCCGAAGTGCACAGCATGGTCGTCGGCCTCGTCGTCGATCGGGTCTCCGACATCCTCACCATCCGCAGTGAGCAGATCCAGCCGGTGCCGGAAGTGACGACCTCCTTCGACAAAGTCTATGCGGAGGGCATCATCGCCCATGAAAACGGCATGATCTGCTTCCTCAACCTTGCGCGCATGTTCAAGGAGCGCGAAGTGGAGGACATGGCGGCCTGATCCGCCCGCTTTATCGCTGAAATCCTGAGACCGCCGTACGATTGTACGGCGGTTTTTTTATGTTTCTCGGCTTGTGCAACTTTTGCGTGTTTCAGGACTCGCCGTCTGGAGCGCCTACCTGACGTTACGTAAGCATCATGTTTTCAGGTATGCTATAAGTCATTGTTATATAATAGATCTAAAATATCGCTGTTTGTTTTTCATCAATTCTTAAGTCTGTGTCGCCATCTTTGATTGCAGATGCGCATTCCGTCGCTCTGGCATGATGCCTCTCGCGAAGATTGTACTTACCGTTGCCAGCGTATGACCGTTAAAGCGGGTCATATCTGGGCATCAACACACGACGATCACCACGCGCACAATTTTGAAGAAGACCGTGGTCATCGCACAGAGGGACAGGTCATGCTTTCATTTGCGAAATCCATGGATGCGGGCCACATCTTCGACGCGCTGTCGCGTTCACAGGCCGTGATCCAGTTTGATCCCAAGGGAACCATCCTCACCGCCAACGAGAATTTCTGCCGGGCGCTCGGCTACGACTTGAAGGACATCGTCGGTCAGCACCATCGCATGTTCTGCGAGGCGGCCTACACGGCCAGCGAGGAGTATCGCCAGTTTTGGGCACATCTCGGACGTGGCGAATACGATTCGAACAGCTACAAGCGCCTGCGCAAGGACGGCAGCGAAATCTGGATCCAGGCGACCTACAATCCGGTCTTTCGCGGCGGCAAGCCCTACAAGGTCGTCAAGTTCGCCAGTAACATCACCGAAGCGAAGAGGCGTGCGGCGGAGGATGCGAGCAAGCTCGACGCGATCTCCCGTTCGCAGGCCGTGATCGAGTTTACGCCGACCGGCGAAATCCTGCACGCCAACGAGAATTTCTGCACCGCGCTCGGTTATGATCTGTCCGAAATCCGCGGAAAGCATCATCGCATGTTCTGCGATCCGGCCTATGTGCAGACCGCGGCCTATGCGGATTTCTGGAAGAGCCTTGCCGAGGGCCGCTTCATCTCCAACGAGTTCGTGCGTTACGGCAAGGGTGGTCGCGAGATCTGGATCCAGGCGGCTTACAATCCGATCCGCGACCTTTCCGGCCGGGTCTACAAGGTGGTCAAGTTTGCCACCGATGTTACCGAGCGCATGTCGGCGATCAAGGCGCTCGGCATGGCGCTGAAGGCATTGGCCGGGGGCGATCTGACGCAAAATCTCGCAACGCCTTTCGTGCCGTCCATGGAAACGGTGCGCAGGGACTTCAACGAAGCTGTCGCCGGCCTTCATGATGCCATGCGCACCGTCGAGACCAATGCCAATGCGATCGCGTCGGGCGCACAGGAAATCCGCTCTGCCGCCGACGATCTGGCAAGGCGCACCGAGCAGCAGGCGGCCTCCGTGGAGGAAACTGCGGCCGCTCTCGACGAGATCACCACCACGGTCGGTGATTCGAGCCGGCGGGCCGATGAGGCAGGAACGCTGGTAAGCAAGACACGGGCGGGTGCGGAAAAATCCGGCGTGGTCGTCCGCAAGGCGATCGACGCGATGGGGCAGATCGAGCAGTCCTCGCGTGAAATCTCCAACATTCTCGGCGTCATCGACGACATCGCCTTTCAGACCAACCTTCTGGCGCTGAACGCCGGTGTCGAGGCGGCGCGGGCGGGCGAGGCGGGCAAAGGCTTCGCCGTCGTGGCGCAGGAGGTGCGGGAACTGGCCCAGCGGTCGGCCAGCGCCGCCAAGGACATCAAGGCCCTGATCGCCACATCGGGCGAGCAGGTCAAGAGCGGTGTGGCGCTGGTCGATGAGACCGGACGGGCGCTTCAGGAGATCCTGGCGCAGGTCCAGGACGTGCACACCAACGTGGCGGCGATCGTCGAGGCGTCGCGCGAGCAATCGACCGGGCTTCGAGAGATCAACCAGTCGGTCAATGCGATGGACCAGGCGACGCAGCAGAATGCGGCCATGGTCGAGGAAAGCACGGCCGCCAGCCATGCCATGGCGCGCGAGGCGGATGCGCTGCATGCGCTCATCCGCCGGTTCCAGCTTGCCGGCAACACTGCCCAGCCGGTCCAGCGGGCACCCACGCCTGCACCGGTATCACAACTTCATGCCGTGGCCCGCACCCTGCGGGCGCCGCGAGGCTCCACGGCGCAGGCAGCGGAGAACTGGGAAGAGTTCTAAGCGGTCCGCGGCATGAAAAACGGCCGGCAGCGATGCCGGCCGTTTGCGTTTGAGGATTGGTCAGGGGGCTGTTGGAGCCTTCGCTCCGGCCGCAGCCGGGATTTCGGCTGGCGGCGGGCGGTGGATCATCGGCACCGCCGCGAGGACGAGGGAATCAAGGCCTTCGCCGGCGTGGTTGTCGACGATATCGAAGAGTTGCCGGCGCATGCGCGGCTCCCAGAACTTGTTGATATGGGTCGCCACGCCGTTCGGGCCCTCGCTCTTGGGCTGTGAGTGGAAGAAGGTGGCGATCTGGTTCGCCATCCTGGGAATCTTGCTGCCTTCCGACATTCCTGTCTCCTAACCGTTGCCGACCTGGCGTTCCGCACCGGAGACGATGCGCTCCGCGCCGGTGAAAATCTCGAATTCTTCGCCCCGCACCAGCGCGACCAGCGTCATGCCGGCGTCCTCGGCGGTGCGGATGGCGAGCGCCGTCGGCGCGGAAATGGCGATGATGAAGGGGCTGCCGATGACTGCCGTCTTCTGCACCATCTCGACGGAAACGCGGCTCGTCACCACGACGGCGCCGGTGCCGCCTGCATGGCCTGTGCGCCGTGCAGCGCCGACGAGCTTGTCGAGCGCATTGTGCCGGCCGACATCCTCGCGCACGGCGATAAGGCCTTCGCCCGGGACATAGAACCCGGCGCCATGCACGGCGCGCGTCACCATATGAAGCGGCTGTTGACCGTTCAGGAGGCGCACTGCCTCCACCACGTCCTCCGCGCCGAGCGTGAGGGACGACGCCCGCACCGAGGGCGTCACGCGCACGGCCTGCTCGATCGATTCGATACCGCACAGGCCACAGCCGACCGGGCCGGCCATGTGGCGCCGGCGGGTGGTCAGGGCGTCGTTCTGTGCGTCCGCCAGCTGGATCTGCACATCAATACCCTTGTCTTCGGCCAGCACCTCGATAGCCTCGATCTCGCAAGGGTCGGTGATAATGCCCTCCGTCAGGCTGAAGCCGATGGCGAAATCCTCGAGGTCGGCGGGCGTTGCCATCATGACCGCATGGGTCGAGCCCGCATAGGAGAAGGCAACCGGGGTCTCCTCCGGCACGAAGCGCTCGCTTTCCGCGAGCCGCCCGTTGCGGCGGGCGATCTCGGCGACCTTGGTCGTGGTGGAAAAATCCGGCACGCCGCTATCCTACTCCGCTGCCTCCAGCTTGCCCCTGATCCGGCGCGAGCGGCGGGCCAGTTCGTCATATTCGACCTGCCAGTCGGACGGGCCGTTCGACGGCGAGATCTGCACGGCGGTCACCTTATACTCCGGACAGTTGGTCGCCCAGTCGGAGAAATCGGTGGTGATGACGTTTGCCTGCGTCGTCGGGTGGTGGAAGGTCGTGTAGACGACACCCGGCGCGACGCGGTCGGTGACGAGGGCGCGCAATGTCGTCTCGCCGGCGCGGCTGGCGAGACGCACCCAGTCGCCATCGCGGATCCCGCGGTTTTCCGCATCGTGCGGGTGGATCTCCAGCCGGTCCTCCTCGTGCCAGACGACGTTTTCCGTGCGCCGCGTCTGGGCGCCGACATTGTACTGGCTGAGGATGCGGCCGGTGGTAAGCAGCAGCGGGAAACGCGGGCCGGTCTTCTCGTCCGTTGCGACATATTCCGTGCGGATGAACTTGCCTTTGCCGCGCACGAAGCCGTTGATGTGCATGATCGGCGAACCTTGTGGGTTCTTCTCGTTGCAGGGCCACTGCACCGAGCCGACCTTTTCCAGATAGTCGTAGGAAACGAGGGCGAAGCTCGGCGTCGTTGCGGCGATCTCATCCATGATTTCGGAGGGATGGCTGTAGTTCCAGGCAAGGCCCATGGCCTTGGCGAGGTTCTGGGTGACCTCCCAGTCCGCATAGCCGTTCTTCGGCGTCATCACGCGGCGCACGCGGTTGATGCGGCGTTCGGCATTGGTAAAGGTGCCGTCCTTTTCGAGGAAGGTCGAGCCCGGCAGGAAGACATGGGCGTAGTTCGCCGTCTCGTTGAGGAAGAGGTCCTGCACGACGACGCATTCCATGGCGGCAAGGCCGGCGGAGACGTGCTTGGTGTCCGGGTCGGACTGGAGAATGTCCTCGCCCTGGATGTAGATGCCTTTGAACGTGCCTTCGACGGCGGCGTCCAGCATGTTGGGGATGCGCAGGCCCGGCTCGTTGTTGAGCGTCACGCCCCACAGCTTCTCGAAGATCTCGCGCGTCGCATCGTCGGAGATGTGGCGGTAGCCCGGCAGTTCGTGCGGGAAGGAGCCCATGTCGCACGAGCCCTGCACGTTGTTCTGGCCGCGCAGCGGATTCACGCCAACGCCTTCGCGGCCGATATTGCCGGTCGCCATGGCGAGGTTGGCGATGGCCATGACAGTGGTCGAGCCCTGGCTGTGTTCGGTGACGCCGAGGCCATAGTAGATCGAGCCGTTGCCGCCGGTGGCGAACAGGCGGGCGGCGCCGCGCAGCGTTTCCGCCGGCACGCCGGTGAAGGCTTCGGTTTCCTCGGGGCTGTGGCGCGGCTCGGCGACGAAGGAGGCCCAGTCCTCGAATTCCGACCAGTCGCAGCGCTCGCGGATGAATTTTTCGTCGAAGAGACCCTCCGTCACAATGACATGGGCGAGCGCCGTGACGACGGCGACGTTCGTGCCGGGCTTCAGCGGCAGGTGATAGGAGGCCTTGATGTGCGGCGAGGAGACGAGATCGATACGGCGCGGATCGATGACGATCAGCTTGGCACCCTGGCGCAGGCGCTTCTTCAGGCGCGAGGCGAAGACTGGATGGCCGTCCGTCGGGTTGGCGCCGATGACGATGACGACGTCGGTATGCTCGACGCTGTCGAAGTTCTGCGTGCCGGCGGAGGTGCCGAAGGCCTGGCCAAGGCCATAGCCCGTCGGCGAATGGCAGACGCGGGCGCAGGTATCGACATTGTTGTTTCCGAAACCGGCGCGGATCAGCTTCTGGACGAGGAAGGTCTCCTCGTTGGTGCAGCGCGAGGAGGTGATGCCGCCGACCGAATCACGACCGTACTGGTACTGGATGCGGCGGAATTCGGCGGCGACATGGGCATAGGCCTCATCCCAGGTCACCTCGCGCCACGGGTCCGAGATCTTCTCGCGGATCATCGGGTTGAGGATGCGCTCCTTGTGGGTCGAGTAGCCATAGGCGAAGCGGCCCTTGACGCAGGAATGGCCGCGGTTCGCCTGGCCGTCCTTCCAGGGCACCATGCGCACCAGTTCCTCACCGCGCATCTCCGCCTTGAAGGAGCAGCCGACGCCGCAATAGGCGCAGGTGGTGACGACGGAATGCTCCGGCTGGCCGATCTCGATGACGGATTTTTCCGTCAGCGTCGCCGTCGGGCAGGCCTGCACGCAGGCGCCGCAGGAGACGCATTCGGATTCGAGGAAATGCTCGTGCATGCCGGGCGAGACGCGGCTGTCGAAGCCGCGGCCCTCGATGGTCAGTGCGAAGGTACCCTGAACCTCCTCGCAGGCCCGCACGCAGCGCGAGCAGACGATGCATTTCGACGGATCGTAGGTGAAATAGGGGTTTGATTCGTCCTTCGGCATCCAGCGGGCATTGGCTTCGCCATTGTTGCGTGCCTTGACGTGGTTGTCGCCCTCGTAGCCGTAGCGCACGTCGCGCAGGCCCACGGCTCCGGCCATGTCCTGCAGTTCGCAGTCGCCATTCGCCGCACAGGTGAGACAGTCGAGCGGATGGTCGGAGATGTAGAGCTCCATCACGCCCTTGCGGATGTCCTTCAGCCGGCCCGTCTGGGTGTGGACGACGAGGCCGGGCGCCACCGGGGTCGTGCAGGAGGCCGGGGTACCGTTGCGGCCCTCGATCTCGACGAGACAGAGCCGGCAGGAGCCGAAGGCATCCACCATGTCGGTGGCGCAGAGTTTTGGCACCTGGATACCGGCCTCCATCGAGGCGCGCATGATGGAGGTGCCCTCTGGAACGGTGATCTCGTTCCCGTCGATGGTGAGCGTCACCATCTTTTCCGAGCGGGAGGCGGGAGTGCCGAAGTCGATTTCTGGAACGAGGGGCATGAGAACCTCCGGGTCAATCCGTTGCGCCGCTGATGGCGGCGACTTCATTTGTTGCTACGACTTCGTCTCGGCGAGCGTCGCCGCGACGAGTGCATTGGCATGGCCATGGCCGAGGCCGTGCGTTTCCTTGAGGAACGCGACGATCTGCATGTGCGCCTTGCCGTCCTGTGCGCGGATGATCTCCTTCCAGTGCTCGATCGGCTGACCGTAGGTCTTCTCGATCGAAGGGAAGTAGGATGCCGGGCCTTTGACCTTTTCCGGTGTGCTCATTCCGCCGCCTCCACCATCGGGGCCGGGGAAAAATCCTCCGGGAAATGCGTCATGGCGCTCATGACAGGATAGGGCGTGAAGCCGCCGAGCGCGCAGAGCGAACCGAACTTCATGGTGTTGCAGAGGTCGGCGAGCAGTTCGCGGTTCTTCTCCGGCTCGATGCCCTGGGCGATCTTGTCGGCGGTCTCGACACCGCGCGTCGAGCCGATGCGGCAGGGCGTGCACTTGCCGCAGCTTTCGACGGCACAGAACTCCATGGCGAAGCGTGCCTGCTTCAGCATGTCGACCGTGTCATCGAAGACAGTGATGCCGGCATGGCCGATGAGGCCGTCCTTCGCGGCGAAAGCCTCGTAGTCGAAGGGCGTGTCGAACAGGGCGCGCGGGAAATAGGCGCCGAGCGGGCCGCCGACCTGCACGGCGCGAACCGGCCGGCCGGTGGCGGTGCCGCCGCCGATCGTGTCGACGATCTCGCCGAGCGTCAGGCCGAAGGCGGTTTCATAGAGTCCGCCATGCTTGGCGTTGCCGGCGATCTGGATCGGGATGGTGCCGCGCGAGCGGCCCATGCCGAAATCGCGGTAGTAGGCGGCGCCCTTGTCCATCACGATCGGCACGGAGGCAAGCGAGATGACGTTGTTGACCACGGTGGGGCGGCCCATGAAGCCCTGGAGGGCCGGCAGCGGCGGCTTGGCGCGCACGATGCCGCGCTTGCCCTCCAGGCTGTTGAGCAGTGCCGTCTCCTCGCCGCAGACATAGGCGCCCGCGCCGACACGGATCTCCATGTCGAACGCCCTGCCGGAGCCGAGCACGGACGGACCGAGCACGCCGGCGGCGCGCGCGACGATAACGGCGTCGTTCATCACGGCGATGGCGTGTGGATATTCGGAACGGGTGTAGACGTAGCCCTTGGTGGCGCCGGTGGCGAGGCCGGCGATCGCCATGCCCTCGATCAGAACGAAGGGATCGCCCTCCATGATCATGCGGTCGGCGAAGGTGCCGCTGTCGCCCTCGTCGGCATTGCAGACGATGTATTTTTTGTCGCCGGGGGCATCGAGCACGGTTTTCCACTTGATGCCTGTCGGGAAGCCTGCGCCGCCGCGGCCGCGCAGGCCGCTGTCGGTGACTTCCTTGACGACATCAGCAGGAGCCATCGCGATGGCCTTTTCGAGGCCTCGCAGACCGCCATGGGCCCTGTAGTCCTCAAGCGAGACGGGATCGATGACGCCGCAGCGCGCGAAAGTGAGGCGGGTCTGGTTCTTCAGGAACGGAATCTCTTCCGTTCCGCCAAGACAGAGCGGGTGGGCCTTGCCGTCCAGCAGGCCGGCGTCGAGCAAGGAGGGCACGTCGGCGGGTTTGACGGGGCCGTAGGCGATGCGGCCTTCAGCCGTCTCGACCTCGACCAGCGGCTCCAGCCAGTGCATGCCGCGCGAGCCGTTGCGCACGATCGTGATGTCGAGCTTGCGGGCCTCCGCCTCACGGGAAAAGGCCTGGGCGACGCGGTCGGCGCCAAGCGCCAGCGCAGCGGCATCGCGGGGAACATAGATGCGAACGGTCATCGGCGTGCCTCCGCGACGAGTTCCTTCGCCAGATCCGCATCGACCCGTCCATGCACCTCGCCGTCGAGCATTGCGGCGGGTGCGCAGGAACAGAGCCCGAGACAGTAGATGGGTTCGAGCGTGACGGCGCCGTCCAGCGTCGTCTGGTGGAAATCGATGCCGAGCAGCGCCTTCACGCGCTCCGCCAGTTCATCTCCGCCCATCGATTGACAGGCCTCGGCGCGACAGAGCTTCAGCACATGCCGTCCGGTCGGGTGGTCGCGGTAGTCGTGGTAGAAGGTGACGACGCCATGCACCTCGGCGCGCGACAGGTTGAGCTCGCGGGCGATCACCGGCAGGCTCTCCTGCGGCACGAAGCCGAACTCCGCCTGAATTTCGTGCAGGATGGGAAGAAGCGGCCCTTCGAGTCCCTTCAGTTCGCTGACGATCGCCAGCGTTCTTGCGCCGACATCGCTGCCGGATACGTGCACATTCATCGTCAGGCCTCCCAACCGACACGAATGAACCGCAAGGTGTCAGGGGTTCCATCGCGCCGATACCATTGAAACTGCTCGGCGAAGACCGGAACCCTGTCGATCCACGCGCTTGTTCTAACAGCTTCTCAGCCGGGAGACGACCGGTCAATAAAGCAAAGCCGTTGGCCGATAGAAAAATCCTATTAATCGATCCCCTTTTCCGCCAGCACACGGGCCTCGTGCAGCAGGGCGGATACGAGCGGGGTAAAGGGCTCGCGATGGGTGGCGACAAGGCCGACGGTGTGGTGCGGCTCGGGATCGACGAGGGAAACTATACTTATTTCGTCAGGAAATCCAAATGATTTTGCAACATTTCGCGGCATGATGCTCGCCCAGCGCCCCGTGCGCACATGGGAGAACAGCACGATCATCGAATTGGCCTCCAGCGAGGGCTCCACCGAAACGCCGGCCTCGGCGAAGTGCCGGTTGATGATGCGACGGTTCTGCATGTCGGCGGTCAATAGGCAAAGCCGAACGCTCCCGGCCTCCTGCCAGGTCACGGTCTTGCGATCGGCAAAGGGCGTGCCGCGGGCGGTGACGAGGCAATAGTGCTCGTGCAGCAGTGGTACGCTGGTAACGCGGCCGAGCGGCTCGTTTTCGAGATAGGTGAGGCCGGCGTCGATCTCCAGATTCTCCAGGAGGCCGAGGATCTTGATGGAGGTGGTGGAAACGATGGAGAAGGTGACGTCCGGGTGCTTTTCCTGGAAGGGTGCGGTGATGCGGGGCACCATGGCGAGCGTCGTCGGAATGGCGGCAAGGCGGATATGGCCGGAAAGACCCTTGCGCGCCGCGCGCATCTCCTCACGCATGGTGCGCGTGTCGCCGACAATGCGGCGGGCCCATTCGAGCACGCGCTGGCCTTCCGGCGTCAGGCCCTGGTAGCGCGAGCCGCGCACGACCAGCATCACGCCCAGCTGGTCCTCCAGCTGGCGGATCGCCGCCGAAAGCGTCGGCTGCGAGATGCCGAGTTCTTCCGCCGCCCGGGCGAAATGTTTCTCGCGGGCGAGCGCAATGAAGTATTCGAGCTTGTCTATCATCCCGTCCCTCCGCGTCCTTGATACAAAAGAACAGTGGCGGCACCAATGCCCCGCGCCCTATATCTGGGGCGAATGGATGCGCACGAGGAGAAAGCGATGACGTTCCAGGCATTGTTGGTGGAAAAGGGGGCGGATGGCGCGGTTTCCGCATCGATCCAGGACCTGGAGGATTCGCGGCTTCCGGCCGGCGATGTCACCGTTGCCGTCGAATATTCGACGCTCAACTACAAGGACGGGCTCTGCATCACCGGCAAGGGCGGTCTGGTGCGCAGCTTTCCGCACGTGCCGGGCGTCGATTTCGCCGGCACCGTCGAAGCCTCCGATGATCCGCGCTACCGGCCAGGCGATCGTGTGGTGCTGACCGGCTGGCGGGTCGGCGAGATCTGGTGGGGCGGCTACGCGACGCGCGCGAAGGTCAAGGCCGACTGGCTGGTGCCGTTGCCGGCGGAGCTTTCGACCCGGCAGGCCATGGCGATCGGCACGGCTGGGCTTACCTCCATGATGTCCGTCATCGCGCTGGAAAAGGCCGGGCTCTCTCCGCTGAAGGGCGAGGTCCTGGTAACGGGTGCGGCCGGCGGCGTCGGTTCGGTGGCGGTCGCACTGCTGGCGCGACTCGGCTATTCGGTCGCCGGCGTGACGGGGCGGCCGGAAACGGCGGACTACCTCAGGGAACTCGGCGCCGAAACCATTGTCGACCGCGGTGAATTGTCTGGAGCGGGTAGCAAGCCGCTCGAATCGGAGCGCTGGGCCGGCGCCGTCGACGCGGTCGGCGGCGAGATGCTGGCGCGCGTGCTCAAGCAGATGAAATATGGCGGTGCGGTCGCCTCGGTGGGCCTTGCGGCCGGCGCGGCGGTGCCGTCCTTCACGGTCATTCCGTTCCTTTTGCGCGGCGTCAGCCTGCTTGGTATCGATTCGGTCATGCGGCCCTATGACCAGCGTGTCGACGCCTGGAACCGCATCGCCGCCGACCTTCCGATGGACAAGCTGGAGGCGATGGTGGTGGAGCACCGGCTTTCCGACCTGCCGGCGCTGGCCGGCAAGATCCTTGAGGGCAAGGTGAAGGGCCGCGTCGTCATCGATCTCAACGCCTGACCGGTGCCAACGGCCGGCTGGCTTCAGCAGATCAGCTGGCCGCCGTTCACTTCCAGTACCTGGCCGGTGATGTAGCCGGACAGCGCCTTCGAGGCCAGGAAGAGATAGGCGGGGGCGCAATCCTCCGCGGTGCCGAGCCGCTGCAGCGGGATGGTCTTTCGCGTCGCCTCCAGCTTGTCGGCCGACGAGTAGCGTGAATGGAAGTCGGTGGTGATCGTACCCGGCGAGACGCAGTTGACACGGATGCCATCAGGCGCGAGCTCGCGCGCCAGGCCCTTGGAATAGGTCGACACGAAAGCCTTGGTTGCCGAATAGATCGCCGATCCGGGGCTGCCCCCGGTCAGCGCCGAGATCGAAACCGTGTTGACGATGGCGGCGCCCGGTGCCCGGCGCAGCGATGGCAGCAGCGCGCGCGTCACCTCGACGACGGAGGTCTGGTTGAGGCGCACGACGGTTTCGTATTGCTCGTCCGTCAATTCGGCGGCGGGGAAGCGGCCGACCATGGTGCCGGCATTGTTGATGAGCACGTCGATATGCGGGAAGAGGCTGTCCACCCGCTGCAGGATCGCGCCGATGCCGCCTTCGACGAGGAAGTCGGAATAGACGATGTGGGCACGGGCTTCTGCGACGGCGTTTTCCAGGAAATCGGGCAGCGGGCCGGTGGGCGCTCGCCCGCCATGCAGCAGCACATGGGCGCCGCAATCGAGGAACTGCCGCGCGATCTCCAGACCGATGCCGCGCCCTGCACCCGTCACGACGACATTGGCGCCCTTGAACAAGGCTGGATGAAACATGTGCTTTCCTCCTGATGCTGGCCGCAACCTGCTGCCTGCCCAGTATCACAAAAAGTGGGGCGCACTCCAAGAAGGCGGGGCAGATCAATTGATGTGCTTTCGTTTTTGCATATTATGAAAACAAACGAAAGCAATGGGAGGAGCCGATGTTTCTGACAGGTCGCCAGGCGGAGATCCTCGATCTCGCCAAGGCCGAGGGCCGCGTGCTCGTGGAGGACCTTGCGGCGCGCTTCTCCGTGACGCCGCAAACCATCCGCAAGGATCTCAACGATCTCTGCGACAACAAGGTCCTGACGCGCATCCATGGCGGGGCGTTGTTCCCGAGCGGCAACGAGAACGTCAAATACGAGGCGCGCCGCTCCATCGCTGCGCCGGAAAAACAGGCGATCGGCCGCGCCGCCGCCGCCATGATCCCGGACAATTCCTCACTCTTCATTAATATCGGCACGACGACGGAAGCCGTGGGGGAGGCGCTGCTCGAGCACAAGGAGCTGATGGTCATCACCAATAATATCAACGTCGCCAATCGCTTGCGCGTCTATCCCTCGATCGAGGTGGTGATCGCGGGCGGTGTCGTGCGTGGGGCGGATGGCGGCATCGTCGGCGAGGCGGCGGTCGATTTCATCCGCCAGTTCAAGGTGGATTACGCGGTCATCGGTGTTTCCGCGATCGACGAAGACGGTGCGCTGCTCGATTTCGACTATCGCGAGGTGAAGGTGGCGCAGGCGATCATTGCGAATGCACGCCACGTCATTCTGGTTTCGGATTCGACGAAATTCGAAAGAACGGCGCCGGTCCGCATCGGCCACCTCTCGCAGGTCCATACCTTCATCACGGACAGCTGTCCTTTCGAGGGCATTCGCAGCATTTGCCAGGAGCATGACGTGCGTCTCGTGGAGACGGCTTCTCCCCATTGAACGGGGAAATGGCGTTTTCACCCGCATTCGTTTGACATTCGAAATGTTTTCGTTTTAACTCCACTGGCTTTCGCAACTGCGCAAATTTGTGCGATGCGAAATGGGAGGGGACTTTGAACGGCGACGTGATCCGCGATATTTTCGTTATCGGTGGCGGCATCAATGGCTGCGGCATCGCACGCGATGCGGCGGGCCGTGGATATTCGGTCGTGCTTGCCGAGATGAAGGATTTCGCGTCGGGCACGTCCTCGGCCTCCACCAAACTCATCCATGGCGGCCTGCGCTATCTCGAACACTACGAGTTCCGTCTGGTGCGCGAGGCGCTGATGGAGCGCGAAGTGCTCTGGGCCATGGCGCCGCACGTCATCTGGCCGATGCGTTTCGTGCTGCCTTTCCAGAAGGGCGGTCTGCGTCCCGCCTGGCTCATCCGCCTCGGCCTGTTCCTTTATGACTATATTGGCGGGCGCAAGCTTTTGCCGGCCACCCGCACGCTCGACCTAGCGAAGGACCCGGCGGGCGGGCCGCTGAAGAAACTCTTCCGCAAGGCTTTCGAATATTCCGACGGCTGGGTGGACGATGCGCGCCTCGTTGTCCTGAATGCCCGCGATGCTGCCGATCGCGGTGCGGATATCCGCACCGGCACGAAGGTCGTCACTGCCCGCCGCGAAAACGGCCACTGGAATGTCGAGACGGAGAATGTCGAGACGGGGGCGCGTGAAACCGTCCGCGCGCGCATGCTGGTCAATGCGGCAGGTCCCTGGGTCGACAAGGTTCTCTCCTCTGCCTTCGGTCGCAACGACGTGCACAATGTCCGCCTCGTGCAGGGCAGCCACGTCGTCGTGAAGAAGAAGTTCTCCGATCCGCGCGCCTACTTCTTCCAGAACCCGGACGGGCGTATCATGTTCGCCATTCCCTACCAGGAAGAATTCACGCTGATCGGCACGACCGACCGGGACTATCAGGGCGATCCCCGAGATGTTCGCATCAGCGACGCGGAAATCGATTATCTTTGCGCCTCGGCGAGCGAGTATTTCGCCGAACCCGTAACGCGGAACGACATTGTCTGGACCTATTCCGGCGTGCGTCCGCTCTTCGACGACGGCGCCAGCAAGGCGCAGGAAGCGACACGCGACTACGTACTGAAGGTCGAGGGCAGCGATGGTCAGGCACCGTTGCTCAACATCTTCGGCGGCAAGCTCACCACCTACCGGCGTCTCGCCGAATCGGCGCTGGAAAAGATCGGGGATGCGATCGGCGTGAAGGGGGATCGCTGGACGGCCGGCTCGCGCCTGCCCGGCGGTGATTTCAAGGCCGACGGGTTCGATGCCGAGGTGAAGGCGCTTTCCGCGCGGTTCGCCTTCCTCACTCCGGCCCATGCCCGCCGGCTCGTGCGGCTTTACGGCACGCGGGCGTCGGTGATGCTGGATGGTGCGAAAGGGATCGACGACCTCGGGCGGCATTTCGGCAGCGATCTCTATGAGCGCGAAGTGCGCTGGCTGATGACGGAAGAGTGGGCCCGGCATGCCGAGGACGTGCTGTGGCGGCGGACCAAACGCGGATTGCATCTGACGGCTGACGAAGCGGCCGCGCTGGAAGAGTACATGGCGGTCGCACAGGCGGCCCCCCACTAGCGGCCTTTTCCGGTGGCTGGGAGGAACGACGGAGACAGGAATGCTGGAACTTAAGAACATCACGAAGGTGGCGGGGGCGGAAACGCACATCCATCCGACCAACCTCGTGCTCGAGCGCGGCTCGCTCAACGTGCTGCTCGGCCCGACGCTGTCGGGCAAGACCTCGTTGATGCGGCTGATGGCCGGCCTCGACAAGCCGACATCCGGTTCCGTCTGGTTCGATGGCAAGGACGTGACGGGCGTGCGCGTGCAGGATCGTGGCGTCGCCATGGTCTATCAGCAGTTCATCAACTACCCGGCGCTGACCGTCTATGAGAACATCGCCTCGCCGATGCGCATCAAGGGTGCGGATACGGCGACGATCGATCGGGAAGTGCGCAAGGCGGCGGATCTTCTGAAGCTGACGCCGTATCTCGACCGCACGCCGCTCAACCTCTCCGGCGGCCAGCAGCAGCGCACGGCGCTTGCCCGCGCCATCGTCAAGAATGCCAGCCTCGTGCTGCTCGACGAGCCGCTCGCCAACCTCGATTACAAGCTGCGCGAGGAATTGCGCCTCGAACTGCCGAAAATCTTCGCCGCCTCCGGCGCGATCTTCGTCTATGCGACGACGGAGCCCTCCGAGGCGCTACTTCTCGGCGGCAACACGGCGGCACTCGCGGAAGGTCGCATCACCCAGTTCGGTCGCACCATCGACGTCTATCGCCGCCCGAACGATCTTCTGACCGCCCGTACCTTCGCAGACCCGCCGCTCAACACGATGCAGGTGCTGAAGACCGGCGACCGGTTCGAGATCGGCGGCAAGTCCGTGCTGCCGGTGCCGGCGCATCTTTCCGCCCTGCCGGATGGCCCCTGCACCATCGCTTTCCATCCCCATCACCTGGCGCTCACCAGCCAGCATCCGGCATCTGCAAGCCTTCAGGTGCGCACGGCGATCTCGGAAATCGCCGGCTCGGAAAGCTTCATTCACATCGAGTTCGAGGGCAGCCGCTGGGTCATGCTCTCGCCGGGCATCCACGACATCGAGCCGGACGCGGTCATCGCCGTCCATGTCGACACGCGCCACCTGATGGCGTTCGGCACGGATGGCAGGGCGATCGCGGAACCTGCGGCCGCGGCGGCCTGAGGAGGAGACCATGGCACGCATTACCCTTGACCATATCCGTCATGCCTACGGCGAAAAGCCGAAGTCCGAGGCGGACTACTCCCTGAAGGAAGTCCATCACGAGTGGAACGACGGTGGCGCCTACGCGCTGCTCGGCCCTTCGGGTTGCGGCAAGACCACGCTGCTCAACATCATCTCCGGCCTGTTGCAGCCGTCGGAGGGACGCATCCTGTTCGATGGCAAGGATGTCACGTACCTCTCGACGCAGCAGCGCAACATCGCGCAGGTCTTCCAGTTCCCGGTCATCTACGACACGATGACGGTCTACGACAATCTGGCCTTTCCGCTGCGCAATCGCGGCGTTGCGGAGCCCGAAGTCGACCGCCGCGTGCGCGAAATTCTGGAAATGATCGATCTCGCCGGCTGGGCGAAGAAGACCGCGCGCGGCCTTACCGCAGACCAGAAGCAGAAGATCTCGCTCGGCCGTGGCCTCGTGCGCAACGACGTCAACGCGATCCTCTTCGACGAGCCGCTGACCGTCATCGACCCGCACATGAAATGGGTGCTGCGCTCGCAGCTGAAAAAGCTGCACCGGCAGTTCGGCTTTACCATGGTCTATGTCACGCACGACCAGACCGAGGCGCTGACCTTCGCCGACAAGGTGGTCGTCATGTATGACGGCCAGATCGTGCAGATCGGCACGCCGGCCGAGCTTTTCGAGAAGCCGAGCCACACTTTCGTCGGTTACTTCATCGGCTCGCCGGGCATGAATGTGCTGCCGGCCGTCATCGACGGCAGCAGCATCAAGGTCGGTGAACAGACGCTTGACCTCGACTACAAGCCGCAGGTCGCTGCTGGTGCAAAAACCGAACTCGGCATCCGTCCGGAGTTCATTTCGTTGTCGCGGGACGGCATGCCGGTTTCGATCAGCAAGGTCGAGGATATCGGCCGGCAGAAGATCGTGCGTGCCGAATTTGCCGGCAAGCCGATCGCCATCGTCGTCCCTGAAGACGGGGAAATCCCGGCCGAGCCGCGCGTGTCCTTCGATCCTGCGGCCATCAACATCTATGCCGATTCGTGGCGTGTCGGCAGGGAGGGCTGACGATGAACAAGACCTGGAACAACAAGGCCTGGTTCATGGTCCTGCCGGTCCTGCTGCTCGTCGCCTTCTCGGCGGTGATCCCGCTGATGACGGTGGTGAACTATTCGGTTCAGGACACGTTCGGCAACAACCAGTTCTTCTGGAACGGCGTCGGCTGGTTTTCCGACGTGCTGGAATCCGATCGTTTCTGGCAGGCGCTCGGCCGCAACCTGCTGTTCTCCGGCATCATCCTGTCCATCGAGATCCCGCTCGGCATCCTGATTGCGCTCAACATGCCCAAGAAGGGGCTTGGCGTACCGGTCTGCCTCGTGCTGATGGCGCTGCCGCTGCTCATTCCGTGGAACGTCGTCGGCACGATCTGGCAGGTTTTCGGCCGCGTCGATATCGGCCTGCTCGGCCGCACGCTCGATGCGCTCGGCATCAGCTACAACTACGTCAACAACGTCTTCGACGCCTGGCTGACGCTGATCGTCATGGACGTCTGGCACTGGACGAGCCTTGTCGTGCTCCTGTGCTATGCCGGCCTCGTCTCGATCCCGGAGGCCTACTACCAGGCGGCCAAGATCGACGGCGCGTCGCGCTGGGCCGTGTTCCGCTACATCCAGCTGCCCAAGATGAAGCGCGTCCTTTTGATCGCCTTCCTGCTGCGCTTCATGGATAGTTTCATGATCTATACGGAGCCCTTCGTCGTCACCGGCGGCGGCCCGGGCAACTCGACGACCTTCCTGTCGATCGACCTCGTCAAGATGGCGATCGGCCAGTTCGACCTCGGCCCGGCCGCGGCCATGTCCATCATCTACTTCCTGATCATCCTGCTGCTGTCGTGGATCTTCTACACGGTCATGACCAGCAGCGACGAACAGGCGTGAGGGAGGAAACCATGACCTCACAGGCAACCACTGCAAGCTCCATCCAGGCAAGCGCCACAACCAGTGCCGGTGCAAAGGCCGGGGCCGGCTCGAAGCGCAGCCTCTCCTGGCTCGTGCCGACGCTCTACATCGTCTTCCTGATGCTGCCGATCTACTGGCTCGTCAACATGAGCTTCAAGACGAACCAGGAAATCACCGGCGCCTTCTCGCTCTGGCCCCAGTCGCCGACGCTCCGGAACTACGCGGTCATTTTTACCGATCCGGCCTGGTACAACGGCTATCTCAACTCGATCATCTACGTGGTCTTGAACACGGTCATTTCGGTCGCCGTGGCGCTGCCGGCGGCCTACGCCTTCTCGCGTTACCGCTTCCTCGGCGACAAGCACCTGTTCTTCTGGCTGCTGACCAACCGTATGGCGCCGCCCGCCGTTTTCGCGCTGCCGTTCTTCCAGCTCTATTCCGCCTTCGGCCTGATCGACACGCATATCGCCGTTGCCATCGCGCACTGCCTGTTCAACGTGCCGCTCGCCGTCTGGATTCTTGAAGGCTTCATGTCCGGCGTGCCGAAGGAAATCGACGAGACCGCCTATATCGACGGCTACTCGTTCCCGAAATTCTTCGCCAAGATCTTCGTGCCGCTGATCGCATCGGGCATCGGCGTCGCCGCCTTCTTCTGCTTCATGTTCTCCTGGGTCGAGCTGCTGATTGCCCGCACCTTGACGACGACGGACGCCAAGCCGATCGCCGCCACGATGACGCGTACGGTTTCGGCTTCCGGCATGGACTGGGGCGTGCTCGCTGCCGCCGGGGTTCTGACCATCATTCCCGGCGCGCTCGTCATCTATTTCGTCCGCAATTATATCGCCAAGGGCTTTGCCCTGGGGAGGGTCTGATGGCCGCTGTCGTAAGCCGCACCAACCGCTGGCCGGTGGCGCTTGCCGCCGTGCTTGCCACCTACGCCGTCCTCACCGGCCTCCTTGTCATGGCGATCCCCGTCAAGGACGGCGCACGCGACTGGTTCGCCTCGCTCATTCCGGGCGGCTGGATGGCCTGGTCGTTCCCGACGGCCATGTTCTTCCTGACGATCTTCACGCTGATCGCGCTGATGGCGGTGTGGGAATATGCCCGCCCGGGTGGATCCCCGCGCGTCGGCATCCTGCGCTTCGAGACGACCCGCGGCGACCGGCTCTTCGTGTCGCTGCTCGGCTCGGCGTTCATTCATCTCGCATGGCTGGGGCTCGTCGGCCCCAACCTGTGGTGGGCTCTTGCCTTGTCTGTGGTCTACGCCATCGGCGTTTTCCGCTTCGTCTAGGCAAAGAAAATGGGGGCCCCGGGGAGATAGGGGCCTTCGCAGATGCAATCGCAAAACCCCAAGGGAGGATCAATATGCGAAAGCAACTTCTGACGACGACGGCAGTCATGCTGCTGGCGTTTACCGGCTCCGCATTCGCGGACATGGATGCCGCGAAGAAATTCCTCGATGCGGAAATCGGCGACCTGTCCACGCTCGACCGTGCCGGCCAGGAAGCGGAAATGCAGTGGTTCGTCGATGCGGCAAAGCCGTTCGCCGGCATGGAGATCAAGGTCGTCTCCGAAACGATCACCACGCATGAATACGAATCGAAGGTCCTTGCGCCGGCCTTCACCGCCATCACCGGCATCAAGATCACCCACGACCTGATCGGCGAAGGCGACGTCATCGAAAAGCTCCAGACGCAGATGCAGTCGGGCGAGAACATCTACGACGCCTATGTCAACGACTCGGACCTGATCGGCACCCATTGGCGCTACCAGCAGGCCCGCTCGCTGACCGATTTCATGGCGAACGAGGGCAAGGACGTCACCAACCCGACGCTCGACCTTGATGACTTCATCGGCAAGTCCTTCACGACCGCGCCTGACGGCAAGCTCTACCAGCTGCCCGACCAGCAGTTCGCGAACCTCTACTGGTTCCGCTACGACTGGTTCAACGACGAGAAGAACAAGGCGGACTTCAAGGCGAAGTATGGCTACGATCTCGGCGTTCCGGTCAACTGGTCCGCTTACGAGGACATCGCCGAGTTCTTCACCGGCCGCGAGATCGACGGCAAGAAGGTCTATGGCCACATGGACTACGGCAAGAAGGACCCGTCGCTTGGCTGGCGCTTTACCGACGCCTGGCTCTCGATGGCCGGCAACGGCGACAAGGGCATTCCGAACGGCAAGCCCGTCGACGAATGGGGCGTCAAGGTCGATGAGAACTCCCGTCCGGTCGGCTCGTGCGTTGCCCGCGGTGGTGACACCAACGGTCCGGCTTCCGTCTACGCCATCCAGAAGTACCTCGATTGGCTGAAGGCCTACGCACCGGCAGCAGCCGGCGGCATGACCTTCTCCGAATCCGGTCCGGTTCCCTCGCAGGGTGAAGTCGCCCAGCAGATGTTCACCTATACGGCGTTCACCGCCGATTTCGTGAAGGAGGGCCTGCCGGTCGTCAATGCGGACGGTACCCCGAAGTGGCGCTTTGCCCCGTCGCCCCATGGCGTCTACTGGAAGGACGGCATGAAGCTCGGCTACCAGGATGTGGGTTCCTGGACGCTCTTGAAGTCGACGCCTGACGATCGCGCCAAGGCCGCCTGGCTCTATGCGCAGTTCGTTGTCTCCAAGACGGTCGACGTCAAGAAGAGCCATGTCGGCCTGACGTTGATCCGCGAATCCTCGATCGCCCACAACTCCTTCACGGAGCGGGCGCCGAAGCTTGGCGGTCTCATCGAGTTCTATCGTTCGCCGGCCCGCGTTCAGTGGTCGCCGACCGGCACGAACATCCCGGACTACCCGAAGCTGGCACAGCTGTGGTGGCAGGCGATCGGCGATGCATCCTCGGGTGCCAAGACCGCGCAGGAAGCCATGGATTCGCTCTGCGCCGAGCAGGAAAAGGTGCTGGAGCGCCTTGAGCGCGCCGGCGTCATGGGCGACATGGGTCCGAAGCTCGCCGAAGAGCACGATCTCGAATACTGGAACAAGGATGCCGTCGCGAAGGGCAACCTTGCGCCGCAGCTGAAGATCGAGAACGAGAAGGAAAAGCCGCTCACGGTCAACTACGACGAACTCGTCAAGAGCTGGCAGAAGTAAGGCGAACCGGCCGCGGGCGATCTTTTTGCCCGCGGCCTATCCTTTCTGGCGTTTCCGGCACGGTCGCGATGCGGCCCTGCCGGACGTGCCGTATCATCCGATCCCCTTTGCCCGCGTGCCGAAAGGTGTGCGGGCCTTTTCGTTCAGCCGAGCCGTTTCACCCAGAGCGTATCGATGATGGAGGGGAAGAGCGTATCCAGCATGTCCGTCTCGCTGGCGCATTCGGCAATGCGGGAAAGCTTCTTGTCGAGCGTCAGGTGGGCAAAGCCGTGCGCCGTCGACCAGATGCCGATCAGCACGGCCTCGCCCTCGGCATCGAGTTCCTCGCCTTCCTTCTGGCCGCGCAGGGCGAGCACGGTTCGCGCGAGCGCATTCCAGGCTGCTCCTGTCGCCTGGTCGAGCGAGGGCTGGTCGTGCAGCAGCATGTCGTGGCGGAACATCAGGTGGAAGCGTCCGGGAAAATCCACGGCAAAGCGCACATAGGCGACGCCCTGGGCCTTGAGGCGCTCGGCTGTGCTGCCGGTTTCGCCGGCAGTCGCCAGACGGCGCGCAAGCTCCGCCCAGCCGAGGGCGGCAACTTCGGTGAGAAGGCCGGCGGCGCCACCGAAATGGTGCGAGGGTGCGGCGGGTGAAACCCCGGCCCGCCGGGCCGTTTCGCGCAAAGTGAACCCTTCGAGGTCGCGTTCGGCAAGGAGTTCGTCGGCGGCGCGGATCAGCGCGTCGCGCAGGTCGCCGTGATGGTAGCCGCGCTCGGCAGTTTTTTTCTCGTTCATGGCAGGCCTCGCAGATATGTCATCTTTACAGTGTAAAGATTGTGCGCTAGCACAATGTAAACACTGTTCAGATTTCTGCGAGGTATCATAGTGCGTGTAGCCGATGTGGCAATCGCCGAGACGAGGCGGGAACCATGGACCCTTTCGCAGATGCCGGATCAGGCCGGTCGCCTTGCCGTGGTGACCGGCGCCAATAGCGGCCTCGGTTTCCTGACCGTTCGGGAGCTTGCGAGGAGGGGCGCCGACGTGGTGATGACCGCGCGGGATTCGGACCGGGGGGAGCGGGCGCTGACCCGCCTTCGCGCCGAGCTTCCCGGTGCCAAGGTCGTGCTCCGCCGGCTCGATCTTGCCGATCTCGCCAATGTCGCGGCCTTTGCTGACTGGCTCGCCGCCGAGGGCCGGCCAGTCGATCTCCTCGTCAACAATGCCGGTGTCATGATGCCGCCGCGCGGATTGACGCGGCAGGGCCACGAGACCCAGTTCGGCGTCAATCACCTTGCCCATTTTGCACTGACGCTACACCTGCTGCCGCTGCTTTCTGCGGCGCCCGGTGCACGCGTCGTCACCGTCAGTTCCGAGCTGCATCGCCGCGGCCGCATCCATTTTGAGGATATCAAGGGCGAGAAAACCTATGGCCGCCTCGCCTTCTACGCCCAGTCGAAGCTTGCCAACGTACTTTTCGCGCTGGAGCTCGATCGCCGGCTCAAGGCGGCCTGCTTGCCGCTCCTCAGCGTGCTCGCCCATCCCGGTTACTCCAACACCAATCTCCAGACCAATGCGACATCCGGCGCGCTGCGTCTTTTCATGCGCATCGGCAACCGATTCCTCGCGCAGAATGCAGAGCAGGGTGTGCTGAACCAGCTCCATGCGGCAACGGCTGCTGGTCTTCGCGGCGGCGAGTTCATCGGCCCGGATGGGTTTCGCGAGATGCGCGGTGCGCCCTCGCATGTGCATCCGCTGCCTCCCGCGACCGATCCCGCCCTTGCCGCGCGGCTGTGGCGGTTGTCGGAAGACCTTACCGGCCTCATCTTTCCTTCTGTTGTGGAGCACCAGCAATGACCGCCCTGACGATGGACGCCTATCATTTCTTCCGCGCCTGGATGCGCGATCCGCTGCGGGTCGCCTCGGCCACGCCGTCCGGCAAGGCATTGGCGGATCTCATCGTGCGGGAGATCGGGCCGCAGACCGGCCGGGTCATCGAGCTTGGGCCCGGAACGGGCGTCTTCACGCGGGCGCTGCTGCGACGCGGTGTTGCGGAGGAGGACATCGTCCTCGTCGAAATGGGGGTGGAATTCGCGGCGCTGCTGCAGCAGCGCTTCCCGAAGGCGCAGATCGCCTGCACGGATGCGGCGCGCATCGCGCGGTTCTGCCCCATGCCCGCGGGTGCGGCGATCAGCGGCCTGCCGCTGCTCTCCATGCGGCCGGAGAAGGTTTTTGCAATCCTTGCCGGCACCTTCGCGCGGCTTGGCGAGGGGGCTTCGCTCTATCAGTTCACGTATGGCCTCCGCTGCCCAGTGCCGCGCGCCGTGCTCGACAGGCTTGGCCTCTCCGCTGTCCGGATCGGGGGCACGCTGCGCAACGTTCCGCCTGCCTTCGTCTACCGGATCGGCCGCAAGGCTTAGATCTACGAAAGACCGTTTGCCGGATTCCATGCATTGCGCAGCGCGGGGTCTTCCGCTAAGAGACCCCGCGGTTTCTCCCGCGCGCTCGCGCGATTATTTGGAATAGCGGTATACACTCATGGCACGCATCGTGATGAAATTCGGCGGAACGTCCGTCGCTGACCTCGACCGTATCCACAATGTAGCCCGCCACGTGAAACGTGAGGTCGATGCCGGCCATGAGGTCGCGGTCGTCGTTTCGGCCATGTCCGGCAAGACGAACGAGCTCGTCGCCTGGGTGCAGAACATGCCGAAGGTCACGGGTGCCAACTCGCCCTTCTACGACGCGCGCGAATATGACGCGATCGTCGCCTCCGGTGAACTCGTCACCGCCGGCCTTCTTGCTATCGCACTCCAGTCGATGGGCATCGATGCCCGATCCTGGCAGGGCTGGCAGATCCCGATCAAGACCGACAACGCCCACGGCGCTGCCCGCATCCTCGACATCGAAGGCGCGGAAATCATTCGCCGCATGGGTACCGGCCAGGTCGCTGTCGTCGCCGGCTTCCAGGGCCTCGGCCCGGACAACCGCGTCGCGACGCTCGGCCGCGGCGGTTCGGACACGTCGGCCGTCGCCATTGCCGCTGCCGTAAAGGCGGATCGCTGCGATATCTACACCGACGTCGACGGCGTCTACACGACGGATCCGCGCATCGAGCCGAAGGCCCGCCGCCTCAAGAAGATTGCCTTCGAGGAAATGCTCGAAATGGCCTCGCTCGGGGCGAAGGTTCTGCAGGTGCGCTCGGTCGAGCTTGCCATGGTGCACAAGGTACGCACCTTCGTTCGTTCCTCTTTCGAGGATCCCGATGCGCCGGGCATGGGCGATCTTCTGAACCCGCCCGGTACGTTGATTTGTGATGAGGATGAGATCGTGGAACAGGAAGTCGTAACCGGCATCGCCTATGCCAAGGATGAAGCGCAGATCTCGCTCCGCCGCGTCGCCGACCGGCCGGGTGTGTCGGCCGCGATCTTCGGTCCGCTCGCCGAGGCGCATATCAATGTCGACATGATCGTCCAGAACATTTCCGAGGACGGCTCGAAGACCGATATGACCTTCACCGTTCCGTTCGGCGATGTGGAGAAGGCGCTCAAGGTTCTCGACGGCGCCAAGGAGAAGGTCGGCTTCGACGTGATCCAGCACGAGACGGGCCTGGTCAAGGTTTCCGTCATCGGCATCGGCATGCGCAGCCATGCGGGCGTTGCCGCCTCGGCTTTCCGCGCGCTCGCCGAGAAGGGCATCAACATCAAGGCGATCACAACGTCCGAGATCAAGATTTCCATCCTGATCGACGGTCCTTATGTTGAACTCGCCGTTCGGACTTTGCATTCCGTCTACGGTCTCGATAAGAAGTAAGGACCGGCCGACTCGGCGCCGATCCATGGGATCGCCGGCGTAGCCCGCGCCGGCGGAGTAACGTCATTTTCGGGAGACGCCACGCGATGAGAGACCTCTCCGCGGGTCCGCGCGTTCTTCTCAAGCGGCTGCGCGAACTCATGGCGGAGCCGCTTGAGCCGCAGGAGCGCCTTGACCAGATCGTGCGCCAGATCGCGCAGAACATGGTCGCGGAAGTGTGTTCCGTCTACGTGCTGCGCTCCGATGGCGTGCTCGAACTCTATGCGACCGAAGGTCTCAATCCCGGTGCCGTCCACCTTGCCCAGCTCAAGATGGGCCAGGGCCTCGTCGGCACGATTGCCGCGTCCGCGCGGCCCCTGAACCTTTCTGACGCGCAATCCCATCCCGCCTTCACATACCTGCCGGAAACGGGCGAAGAGATCTACCACTCCTTCCTCGGCGTTCCTATCTTGCGCACCGGCAGGGCGCTCGGCGTGCTTGTCGTGCAGAACAGGGCGAGCCGCACCTACCGCGAAGACGAGGTGGAGGCGCTCGAAACGACGGCGATGGTGATTGCGGAAATGGTGGCGACCGGCGAGCTGAAGAAGCTCACCAAGCCCGGCCTCGAGCTGGACCTGTCCCGCCCCGTCGCGATCGAAGGGGCGAGCTTCGGTGAGGGTATCGGTCTCGGTTATGTCGTGCTGCACGAGCCGCGCATCGTCGTCACGAACCTTTTGAACGAGGATTCCGAACACGAGCTCGGTCGCCTCGCCGAAGCGCTGGGGTCCTTGCGCATTTCCATCGACGACATGCTGTCGCGCCGCGAGGTGTCGATGGAGGGCGAGCACCGCGAGGTGCTGGAAACCTATCGCATGTTTGCGCATGACCGCGGCTGGGTGAGGAAGCTCGAAGAGGCGATCCGCAACGGCCTGACCGCGGAAGCGGCGGTCGAGCGCGTGCAGAGCGAGACCAAGGCGCGCATGATCCGCCTGACGGACCCGTACCTGCGCGAGCGCATGCACGATTTCGACGATCTCGCCAACCGGCTTCTGCGCCAGCTTACCGGCTATGGTGCGAAACTCTCGGCCAGCAGCTTCCCGAATGATGCGATCGTCGTTGCGCGCGCCATGGGGGCCGCGGAACTACTCGATTATCCGCGGGAGAACGTGCGCGGCCTGGTGCTCGAGGAGGGCGCCGTCACCAGCCATGTGGTGATCGTCGCGCGCGCCATGGGCATTCCGGTGGTCGGCCAGGCGGCGGGTGCCGTGGCGTTGGCGGAAAACGGCGATCCGATCATCATCGATGGTGACGACGGGCGGGTGCATCTGCGACCGCTGCCGGACCTCCAGCGCTCCTATGAGGAAAAGGTGCGCTTCCGCGCCCGCAGGCAGGAGCAGTACCGGGCGCTGCGCGCTGTCGAGCCCGTCACGAAGGACGGCCGCGCGATCAATCTCCAGATGAATGCGGGTCTGCTCGTCGACCTGCCGCATCTCAATGAATCCGGCGCATCCGGCATTGGCCTTTTCCGCACCGAGCTTCAGTTCATGATCGCCTCGACCATGCCGAAGGCCGAGGAGCAGGAGTCATTCTATCGCAACGTGCTGAAACATGCCGGCGGTCGGCCGGTGACGTTCCGCACGCTCGATATCGGCGGCGACAAGGTGGTGCCTTATTTCCGCGCGGCGGAGGAAGAAAACCCGGCGCTCGGCTGGCGGGCCATCCGCCTGTCGCTCGACCGGCCGGGCCTGCTGCGCACCCAGCTGCGTGCCATGCTGCGCGCTGCGGCGGGCGCCGACCTCCGGCTGATGCTGCCGATGGTGACCGAGGTTTCCGAATTGAAGGAGGTCCGCGACCTCTTGCAGAAGGAAATCCAGCGCCAGTCGAAGATCGGCGAGCAGTTGCCGAAGAAGCTGCAGTTCGGCGCCATGCTGGAAGTGCCGGCATTGCTCTGGCAGCTCGATGAGTTGATGGCGGAGGTCGATTTCGTCTCTGTCGGCTCGAACGATCTCTTCCAGTTCGCCATGGCGGTCGACCGTGGCAATGCCCGCGTCTCCGATCGGTTCGACACGCTCGGCCGGCCGTTCCTGCGAATCCTGCGCGATATCGTGCGCGCCGGCCTGCGCAACGACACGTTGGTGACGTTGTGTGGGGAAATGGCGAGCAAGCCGATCTCGGCCATGGCGCTGCTTGGCATCGGCTTCCGCTCGGTCTCGATGTCGCCGGCAGCGATCGGCCCGGTCAAGTCGATGCTGTTGTCGCTGGATGCGGCGAAACTCGAAGCGGTGCTGACACCGGCGCTCGACGATACCAGGCCGACGGCCTCGGTCCGCCAGATCCTTACTGACTTTGCGGCCGAGCACGGCGTTCCGCTTTGAATTTTTTGACGGGAGTTTGAACGGTGGCGAAGCTTCCCGTTGAAAAGATGCGTGAACTCGAGCGCCGTTTCGGCGAGATCGAGGCGCGCATGTCGGCGGGGCCGGATTCGGAGACCTATGTGCGTCTCGCCTCGGAATATTCCGAGCTCCAGCCGGTCGTGACGAAGATCCGCGAATACCAGAAGGTCAGCGGTGAGATCGCCGATCTCGACGTGCTGCTTGCCGACAAGGCGACGGACCGGGAGATGCGCGACCTTGCGGAAATGGAACTGCCAGAGCTGAAGGAGCGGTTGGAAGGCCTCGAAAAGGAGATGCAGATCCTGCTTCTCCCGAAGGATGCCGCCGACGAAAAGAGCGCGATCCTCGAAATCCGCGCCGGTACCGGCGGTTCGGAAGCTGCGCTTTTCGCCGGCGATCTTTTTCGTATGTACGAGCGGTATGCCGCGGCCCATGGCTGGAAGGTGGAGGTCCTGTCTTCCAGCGAAGGCGAGGCTGGCGGTTTCAAGGAAATCATCGCGACGATCACCGGGCGTGGCGTTTTCGCCAAGTTGAAGTTCGAATCGGGCGTGCACCGCGTCCAGCGCGTTCCGGAGACGGAGGCGAGCGGGCGCATCCACACCTCGGCGGCGACCGTCGCCGTGCTGCCGGAAGCAGAAGAGATCGATATCGAGATCCGGCCGGAGGATATCCGTATCGACACGATGCGCTCGTCAGGTGCCGGTGGCCAGCACGTCAACACGACCGACTCGGCCGTGCGTATCACCCACCTGCCGACTGGCCTCATCGTGACGAGTTCGGAAAAGTCACAGCACCAGAACCGCGCCAAGGCCATGCAGGTGCTGCGCTCACGGCTCTACGACATCGAGCGCCAGCGCGCGGAAAGCGAGCGCTCCGCCGATCGCAAGAGCCAGGTCGGTTCCGGGGACCGCTCCGAGCGTATCCGAACCTACAATTTCCCGCAGGGCCGTGTGACGGATCACCGCATCAACCTGACGCTCTACAAGCTCGACCGCATGATGGTCGGCGAGATCGACGAGGTGGTCGATGCGCTGGTCGCCGACTACCAGGCCGGCCTTCTGGCTCAGCTCGGCGAACAGGGCCGATGAGCGGTAAGACGCTTGCCGAGGTCCTGGCCACGGCGCGGCGCCGGTTAGCCGAAGCGGGGATCGTCGATGCTGCGGGCGACGCGCGAACGCTGCTTGTGGGCTTGCTGGGCCTGACGCCGACATCCTTCATAACGCGGGGTGATCAGCCTTTGGGGGAGGCCGAGCGGCAGACCATTGATGACGCGCTTGTCCGCCGCATCGCACGCGAGCCGGTCCACCGCATCCTTGGCCGCCGGGCCTTCTCGCGGCTCGACCTGGTGCTGTCGCCGGAGACGCTGGAGCCGCGGCCGGATACCGAAGTCCTCGTCGATGCGCTGGTGCCGCATGTGGAACGGATCGTGCGCGAGATGGGTGGTTGCCGGATTCTCGACCTTGGAACCGGAACAGGTGCGATCTGTCTTGCCCTTCTGGATCTCGTGCCAGTGGCGACCGGGATCGGCGCCGATCTTTCGGTCGGTGCCCTTGAAACGGCGCGGCGCAATGCCGATATCAATGGCATCGCCGACCGGTTTGAGACGGTCGAGAGCGACTGGTTTGCAGCCGTGACCGGGGTGTTCGACATCATCGTGTCAAATCCCCCCTATATCGTCAGTTCCGTGGTCGAAACGCTGGACGATGAGGTCCGGCTCCACGACCCGATGCTGGCACTGGATGGTGGAGACGACGGGCTCGATGCCTATCGCGCAATCGCTGCCGGCGCGGGCGCTCATCTAAAGGAAAACGGCCTGGTGGCCTACGAGATCGGCTACGACCAGAAAGACGCGGTCACGGCCATCATGCGCGAAAGCGGCTTCTCGCGGATCGACGCAATCCAGGATCTTGGCGGCAATGACCGTGTTCTTCTCTTTTCAAAGACGGCCGCCCTGTAATTTTGCTGCACAAGCGCAGCAAATTCTGCGGCTGCAAAGAAAAGGCTTGGAATCGGGAAGGAAGCGGGCTAGGTTGCGGGCACGCACTGGGCAAGCGGTCATGACACAAAGGATTCGTTCCTGCATGACCCGATCGCGAGGATTGCTCTCTCGAAGAGTTGCTAGGGTTGAAGACTGCCTAGTGCGGGTACCTGTTAATTTGACGTCTTACGGCGACAGGACCACCGACCGGCGTGGTTTGCCCGCGGGTAAGGACGCTTGATCTGGCATGGCCTGATCAAGCGTGCAGACACATGATCATCAAGACACGATACGTTAGGTGAGTGACATATGAGGCCAGGACAGCAAAACAAGCGCGGCCGCGGGCGTAACAACAACAATAATAACAACAATAACAATAACAACAATAACCACCGCAAGGGTGGCAATCCCCTGACGAGGACCTACGACAGTTCGGGTCCGGACGTGAAGATCAGGGGCACCGCCCAGCATATCGCCGAGAAATATTCAGCGCTTGCCCGGGACGCCCAGAGCGCCGGCGACCGCGTCATGGCGGAAAATTATCTGCAGCATGCCGAACACTACAACCGCATCATCGCAGCCGCTCAGGCGCAGATGCAGGAGCGCTTCCCGCGGGATGAGCGTTCGGACAATGCCGAGCGGACCGACTTTAATGACCGCGATGGTTTCGACCGGGATTCCGACGAATTCGATTCGGCGCCCGTCGATGAGCCCGCACCCGTTGCCGTCGCTGCGCCGGCTCCGGTCGCCAAGGCTCCTGTTGCCAAGGCCCCTGTCGCCGTCGAGCAGCCCGTTATCGATGGCACCGGCCCGCAGCCGGTGATCGAGGGTACGCCGGCTGAAGTTTCGCTCGAAGACGAAGCTGCAGCGCCTGCCACGGGCCGCGCGCCAGCCCGTCGCCGCAGCACGCCCCGCCCGCGCCGTCCGCGCCGCGGCGAGGCCGAGGCTGAGGCTGGCGGTGAGGGCGCACAGCCCGCCGGTGATGCCGCTCCGGCTCTCGAAGCCTCGGAATAACGGCATTTCGATACGGTAGAGGAACCCGGCCCCGTGCCGGGTTCTTGCGTTTTGCAAGGCGCCTGCGAAAAATCTCGACCGGTTGCCGGACGCTCCCTTTAATTCGGAAAAACCTCCACCATATTCGCTTCAGGCGATTGACCGGTCGCAAGGCCGGGCGGGTCGCATGTATGAAAGGTTCGCCTTGATGGGAGCCTTATCCTGAATCATCGACCGGTGCCTTGATGGGCCGGCCGAGTCCTGGAGGTAATGATGAACATTGAAAAATACTCCGAACGCGTTCGCGGTTTCCTGCAATCCGCCCAGACAAAGGCGCTTGCCGACGGCAACCCGCAGTTCACGCCTGAACACGTCCTGAAAGTGCTGCTCGACGACGACCAGGGCATGGCAACATCGCTGATCGAGCGTGCCGGCGGCAATGCGCGCGAAGCGCGGATCGCCAACGATGCCGCCCTTGCCAAGCAGCCGAAGGTGTCCGGCGGCAACGGTCAGGTCTATCTTTCCCAGCCGCTTGCAAAGGTATTCTCCACCGCCGAAGAGGCCGCGAAGAAGGCCGGCGACAGTTTTGTCACCGTCGAGCGCCTGCTTCTGGCACTTGCGATCGAAAAATCCGCGGCGACGTCCGAGATTCTTGCCAAGGCCGGTGTCACGGCGACCAAGCTCAACCAGGTCATCAACGACATCCGCAAGGGGCGCACCGCCGATACGGCGAGTGCGGAGCAGGGTTTCGATTCGCTCAAAAAGTTCGCCCGTGACCTCACCGCCGATGCGCGCGAAGGCCGGCTCGACCCCGTCATTGGCCGCGACGATGAAATCCGCCGCACGATCCAGGTCCTGTCGCGCCGCACGAAGAACAATCCCGTCCTCATCGGTGAACCCGGCGTCGGCAAGACGGCGATCGCCGAGGGTCTTGCCTTGCGCATCGTCAACGGCGATGTGCCGGAGAGCCTCAAGGACAAGAAGCTGATGGCGCTCGATATGGGCGCGCTGATCGCCGGTGCGAAGTATCGCGGCGAGTTCGAGGAGCGTCTGAAGGCTGTCCTTGCCGAAGTGCAGGCGGAAGACGGCGAGATCATCCTGTTCATTGACGAGATGCACACGCTTGTCGGCGCCGGCAAGGCGGATGGGGCGATGGACGCCTCCAACCTGCTGAAGCCCGCGCTTGCCCGCGGTGAACTGCACTGCGTCGGTGCGACCACGCTCGATGAATACCGCAAGCATGTCGAAAAGGACGCGGCCCTTGCCCGTCGGTTCCAGCCCGTGATGGTGGACGAGCCGACTGTCGAGGACACGATCTCGATCCTGCGCGGCCTGAAGGAGAAGTACGAGCAGCACCACAAGGTCCGGATCTCCGATTCGGCTCTCGTTGCCGCCGCGACCCTTTCCAACCGCTACATCACGGATCGCTTCCTGCCGGACAAGGCGATCGACCTGATGGACGAAGCCGCCTCGCGGCTGCGTATGCAGGTCGATTCCAAGCCGGAAGAGCTCGACGAACTCGACCGCCGTATCATTCAGCTGAAGATCGAGCGCGAAGCCCTGAAGAAGGAAACCGACCGCTCGTCGCAGGACCGGCTTGAAAAGCTCGAAGTCGATCTTGCCGCGATCGAGGAGGAAGCCTCTGCGCTCACCGCGCGCTGGCAGGCGGAAAAGTCGAAACTCGGCCGCGCCGCCGACCTCAAGCGCCAGCTCGACGAGCTGCGCAACGAACTCGCCATTGCGCAGCGCAAGGGTGAGTTCCAGCGCGCCGGCGAGCTCGCCTACGGCATCATCCCGAAGCTCGAAAAGGAGCTGGAGGAGGCTGAAGGTCGCGATGCCGGTGATGTCGATCCGATGGTACAGGAGGTCGTGACCCCCGACAACATCGCCCATGTGGTCTCCCGCTGGACGGGCATTCCCGTGGACAAGATGCTGGAGGGCGAGCGCGACAAGCTCCTGCGCATGGAGGACGAACTCGGCAAGTGGGTCGTCGGGCAGGGCGACGCCGTTCAGGCAGTCTCCCGTGCCGTGCGTCGCGCGCGTGCCGGCCTTCAGGATCCGAACCGGCCGATCGGCTCGTTCATCTTCCTCGGCCCGACCGGCGTCGGCAAGACGGAGTTGACCAAGGCGCTCGCCCGCTTCCTCTTCGACGACGAGACGGCGATCCAGCGCATGGACATGTCGGAATACATGGAGAAGCACTCGGTGGCCCGGCTGATCGGCGCGCCTCCCGGTTATGTCGGCTATGAGGAAGGCGGTGCGCTCACCGAATCCGTTCGCCGCCGGCCTTATCAGGTCGTGCTGTTCGACGAGATCGAGAAGGCGCATCCTGACGTCTTCAACGTGCTCCTGCAGGTCCTCGACGACGGCCGCCTGACCGATGGCCAGGGCCGCACCGTGGACTTCCGCAACACGATGATCATCATGACCTCCAATCTCGGCGCGGAATATCTTACCGCGCTCGGCGAGAACGAGGACAGTGACAGCGTGCGCGACCAGGTCATGGATGTGGTGAAGATGGCATTCCGGCCTGAGTTCCTGAACCGGGTGGACGAGATCATCCTCTTCCATCGCCTCAAGCGGTCGGAAATGGGTGCGATCGTCGATATCCAGCTGGCGCGGCTGCGCAAGCTCCTGGTCGATCGCAAGATCGTTCTCGACCTTGACGAGGAGGCTGTGCACTGGCTGGCCGAAAAGGGGTATGATCCGGTCTATGGTGCACGCCCCCTGAAGCGCGCGATCCAGAAGCATCTTCAGGACCCGTTGGCGGAAAAGATCCTCGCCGGCGACATCCCCGACGGTTCGACCGTCAAGGTGACCGCCGGTTCCGACCGGCTGCTCTTCTCCCCGCGGGGTGCCGCGGTGAGCAACGCCGCCTGATACGGCTACGATCCTTATAAAATCGAAGCGCGGGTTCTGCCCGCGCTTCTTGCGTTTCGTGTCCCTCCTGCCGGCTGTTCCCTGTCTTCGAATGCAAAATCTTTCCCTTTCTGGGGAACATGCGCTAAGGGCATCAGCCATGACCATGCCGGTATCGACAGACCCGAAATTCGTCGTCCTTCTAGGAGGCGCGCTCGCCGTGACGCCGCGTCTTCGCACGGACGTGGCTGGCGCGCGCGTTATTGCGGCGGATGGCGGCATGCGGCATGCGCAAAGCCTCGGCGTTGTGCCCGAACTCTGGGTGGGCGATTTCGATTCGACCTCGCCGGAGCTTGTCGCCGCCTGGCCGCAGGTCGAGCGCCAGCCCTATCCCGCTGCCAAGAACGAAACCGACGGGGCGCTTGCTGTTGCGGTCGCGACCGAGCGCGGGGCGCATACTATCCTGCTTGCCGGCGCACTCGGCGGGGAGCGCAGCGACCATGCGCTGATGCATCTCCTGCACGCCGTCTTCCTGGAAGAGCAGGGCTCTACCATCAAGCTCACGTCGGGCGAGGAGGAGGCCTGGCCACTGCTGCCGGGCCGCCGCGCCATCGATCTTCCGAAAGGCAGTCTCTTCTCCATTCTCGGCCTTGCCCCGCTTTCGGGCCTCACCATCGACAATGCGCGCTATCCGCTGAAGGACTTTTCGCTGCCCTTCGGTTCGTCGCGCACCATTTCCAATGTGGCGGAAGGTCCGATCCGCCTTTCGCTTGCGACCGGCCGCGCCATTCTCATCGCCCGGCCCTACGACCTTTCAGGAGCCTGACCCTTGGCACCGCCTATTCTCAAACTCGACGACATTTTCCTCAGCTTCGGCGGCACGCCGCTGCTTGCCGGCGCCAGCCTGCAGGTGGAGCCGGGCGACCGCATCTCTCTCGTCGGCCGCAACGGTTCGGGCAAGTCGACGCTGATGAAGATCGCCGCCGGCCTTGCCGAAGCGCAGTCCGGCGAGGTCTTCCGCCATCCTTCCGCGACGATCCGTTACCTGCACCAGGCGCCGGATTTCGATGGCTACGACACGGTTGCGGCCTATGCGGAGGCGGGCCTCGGGCCGAGTGACGATCCCTACCGCGTCACCTACCTGCTCGAACATCTTGGGCTCAACGGCAGCGAGGATCCCAAGTCGCTGTCGGGCGGCGAGGCGCGCCGGGCGGCGCTGGCCCGGGTGATGGCGCCCGAACCGGATATTCTCCTCCTCGACGAGCCGACCAACCATCTCGACCTTCCGACTATCGAATGGCTGGAAGGCGAGTTGCAGTCGACCCGCTCGGCCCTCGTCGTCATCTCGCACGACCGTCGTTTCCTCGAAAAGGTGTCCAACGCCACCGTCTGGCTCGATCGTGGCCAGTCGCGGCGGCTCAACCGCGGCTTCGGTCATTTCGAGGCCTGGCGCGACGAGGTGCTGGAGGCCGAGGAGCTGGAGCAGCACAAGCTGGGCAAGGCGATCGAGCGCGAGGAGCACTGGCTGCGTTACGGCGTTACCGCCCGGCGCAAGCGCAACATGCGCCGCCTCGGTGCGCTTCACGATCTGCGCGCCCGCTATCGCGGCCACAAGGGGCCACAGGGGAGCGTACAGGCCAGCGCTTCCGATGCGCAGGAATCCGGCAAGCTGGTCATCGAGGCGGAAAAGATCACCAAGACCTATGGCGAGCGCACAATTGTCGCGCCGTTCTCTATCCGCGTCCACCGCGGCGACTGTATCGGTCTCGTCGGCCCGAACGGTGCGGGCAAGACGACGCTGCTCAAGATGCTCACCGGCGAGCTCGAGCCCGACAGCGGCACGGTGAAACTCGGCACGAACCTGGAAATCGCCACGCTCGACCAGCGTCGCGAGGACCTGAATCTCGATGACACGCTTGCCCATTATCTCACGGACGGGCGCGGCGAGACACTGCTCGTCAACGGCGAGCAGCGGCACGTCACCGGCTACATGAAGGAGTTTCTGTTCCAGCCCGAGCAGGCCCGCACACCCATCCGCAACCTTTCAGGCGGTGAGCGTGCGCGCCTGATGCTGGCACGCATCCTGTCGCGGCCGACGAACCTTCTCATCCTCGACGAGCCGACCAACGACCTCGACATCGAGACGCTCGACCTGTTGCAGGAAATCGTCGCCGGTTTTGCCGGCACTGTGCTGCTCGTCAGCCACGACCGCGACTTCCTCGACCGCACCGTAACCTCGACCATCGCGCCGGCCGACCCGGAAAACCCGGATGGCCGCTGGATCGAATATGCCGGCGGCTATTCCGACATGATGGCGCAGCGTCGCGGCGCAATCGAGGAGAAACGCAAGGCGGAAAAGGCCGAGAAGGCGAGGGCCGCCGAGGCGTCATCCGCCGCGGCCCCGGCGGAAAGCAAGGGTAAGGCAAAGCTCTCCTACAAGCAGAAATTCGCCCTCGAGAACCTGCCGAAGGAAATGGAGAAGGCGGAGAAGGAGATCGCCGCGCGCGAGGCGAAGATGGCCGACCCGGCCCTCTTCACCAAGGATCCCGCCACCTTCAACAAGCTGGCGGCGGAGATGGAGAAGCTGCGCCATTCGCTGACGGCGATGGAAGAGGAATGGCTGGAGCTGGAGATGCTGCGCGAGGAGCTGGAGGGCTAGGAAACCTTGAAATCATGGATGTCGGCGCCGTGTTCCATCCGAAACAGCGCTGCGTCCTGGTCCATGAGACAGTCTGATCACTGGATGAGAGGAGTTCATCCTGTAACCCGAAAGAGATCAGGAGAGTCCCATGCGCAAGTTCATCATCTCGGCCGTCGTCGCCGTCGTCGCAGCCGTTTCCTTCGCCGCCCCGTCCGAGGCCGGTTACTATGGCTACGGCCACAAGAGCTACGGCTGGAAGAGCTATGGCCACGGCCACCACGGCTACAGGAAGCACTATCGCGTCAAGCGCCACTATGGCCACTATGGCCATCGCTGGGGCGGCGACTGGGGCGGCAAGGTCTACTACAAGAAGCGCTACTACAGCTACTACTGAGCTGCCCGACTTCTCTCAAGCAGCAAGGCCTGGATGCCAGCCGCATCCGGGCCTTGCCCGTTTCCGGGCATGGATTGATTCGTGGCGCAAGGAGCGCTATTTAAACGCCTCGTGGTGATTTGGCCGGCCGGCTTGCAGCCACGTTAAACAAGTCGCTAAAGGGCCGCGCGAGGAAAAACCTTCCGTGGGCCGGTTGCGACACTGT
This sequence comes from Shinella sp. SUS2, assembly GCF_001262505.1. GTDB lineage: Bacteria > Pseudomonadota > Alphaproteobacteria > Rhizobiales > Rhizobiaceae > Shinella. The sequence goes on along the minus strand of NZ_KQ410742.1, from coordinate 8,454 downwards.
TGCGGCCGGTTTTTGTTTTTCGATCGAGTGAGACATGCCCATCAAGATTCCCGATACGCTCCCCGCCTTCGAAACCCTCGTTCACGAGGGCGTGCGGGTGATGACCGAGACGGTGGCGATCCGGCAGGATATCCGCCCCTTGCAGATCGGGCTTCTCAATCTCATGCCGAACAAGATCAAGACGGAAGTGCAGATGGCGCGCCTCGTCGGCGCCTCGCCGCTGCAGGTCGAGCTGTCGCTGGTGCGCGTCGGCGGCCACCGGGCGAAGAACACGTCGGAAGAACACCTGCTTGCCTTCTACGACACGTGGGAGGAGGTGCGGCATCGCAAGTTCGACGGTTTCATCATCACCGGCGCGCCGATCGAGCTGCTGGATTATGAGGACGTCACCTATTGGGACGAGATGAAGCAGATCCTCGACTGGACGAAGACCAATGTCCACTCGACGCTGAATGTCTGCTGGGGCGCCATGGCGGCGATCTACCATTTCCACGGCGTGCCGAAGCACACGCTGGAGGAAAAGGCCTTCGGCGTCTACCGTCATCACAATCGCAAGCCTTCCTCGGTCTATCTCAACGGCTTCTCCGATAATTTCGAGGTGCCGGTCTCGCGCTGGACGGAGATCCGCATCGAGGATATCCGGGCGGTGCCGGAGCTCGACATCCTGCTTGATTCCGACGAGACGGGTGTCTGCCTCGTGCGGGAGCAGGCTGGAAACCGTCTCTACATCTTCAACCATGTGGAATATGATTCCACCTCGCTCGCCGACGAATATTTCCGCGATGTCTCGGCCGGCGTGCCGATCAAGCTGCCGAAGAACTATTTCCCGCATAACGATCCGTCGTTGCCGCCGCAGAACCGCTGGCGCGGCCATGCACATCTGCTCTTCGGCAACTGGATCAATGAAATCTACCAGACCACGTCCTATGACCTGGAAAAGATCGGAACAGGAGCCTGACCCATGAGCGGTGTCGTCATTCGCCCATTGCACAAGGATGATGAAGGCGAATGGCGGCGTCTGTGGACCGCCTATCTCGCTTTCTACGAGACGGTGCTGCCGGAGGAGATCTACGCTACCACCTTTGCCCGGCTGACGGGCGAGGGGGCGGAGGGCGAATATCGCGGCCTCCTCGCCACGCTCGACGGCAAGCCCGTGGGCCTTGCGCATTACCTGTTCCACCGCTCCTGCTGGACGGTCGGCAATGTCTGCTACCTGCAGGACCTCTTCGCCGATCCTGGCGTGCGCGGCTCCGGTATCGGCCGGGCGCTGATCGAGGGCGTCTATGCCAAGGCGAGGGAAGCAGGCTCGCCTGAGGTCTACTGGATGACGCAGGAGTTCAATTCGACGGCGCGCCAGCTCTATGATCGCATCGCCGACAAGACCCCCTTCATCATCTACCAGAAGTCCTTCTGAGCAGGGCGACAGAAAAGTCATACTTTTCGATTGCGAATGGAGGGGAATTGCAGCAGGTTGCCGCGCGAGACCGGGCGACCAGCGGAGGAGAGCGGGTGTGGGCAGCCGAAATGAAATCTTCGGGCGATTGGAGAACGGCGAACCGGTCGAGCGCATCCGCCTAGTCGGCGGCGGTCTGACGGCGCATGTCCTCACCTGGGGCGCCGTCATTCAGGATCTGCGGCTCGAAGGGCATCCCGCGCCACTGGTTCTCGGTTTCGAGGACCTTGCCGGCTATCTCGACCACTCGCCCTATTTCGGGGCGACGCCTGGTCGTTGCGCCAACCGTATCAAGGGTGGGCGCTTCTCGATCGACGGCGTGGATTTCCGGCTTGAATGCAACGAAGGTGGCGTCACCCATCTGCACGGCGGTAGCGATGGCATCGCCCGGCAGAACTGGCGGATTGCCGCACAAAGTCCGGACTTCGTCACCCTGTCGATGATCGATCCAGCCGGCCGCGCGGGCTATCCCGGCACCTGTGCCATTTCCTGCACTTACCGGCTTGCCGGTGACGGCGTGCTCTCTGTCGTCTACGAGGCGACGACGGATGCGCCGACCCCCGTCAACCTCTGCCAGCACAGCTATTTCAACCTCGACGGCGGGGCAGATGCGCTCGGCCATGAGATTCGTCTTGCGGCGGAGCACTACCTGCCCGTTGACGAAAGGTTGATACCGACCGGTGACGTCCGCCCGGTCGCCGGCACGCCCTTCGATCTGCGGCAATGGACGCCGCTGGACCGGCAGACGCAGGACGGCGGGATCGCCTTCGACCACAATTTCTGCCTCTCGTCTGAGCGGCAGGCGAAACGGCCGGTGATCGAGGTCCGCAGTCCGCAGTCCGGTGTTTCGCTGGCGGTGCTGACCACCGAGCCGGGTGTGCAGCTCTATAGCGGTGCCCATGTCGCCCCGGCCGCCCCGGGGCTGGAGGGCCGCCGCTACGGGGCTTTCGCCGGTTTCTGCCTCGAAACCCAGGTCTGGCCGGATGCCGTCAACCATGGCCATTTCCCGAATGCCGTTCTCCGGCCCGGTGAAACGTTGCGGCAGGAGACGGATTACATTTTCCGCAAGGGGTGAAATCCTAGATTGTGGTGCCGGAAGGCAATAAAATCGAAACCTTTGTGCCTGAAAAACCAATCTCAGGACCCGGCATGATGCGGGGTTGTGCGGGATTGAACGCGCCAGGACAGCGCCGGTCGCCCTCAGGGGACGTTGTCCATGAAAATCTCGGATCTCTCCATTTCCAGAAAAGTTGGTCTTCTCGTGCTCTTGATGGGCATCGCCGCCGGCACGATCGCTGCTGTCGGAGGCGGGGGTCTGCGGGCACTCGGCGCGGCGTTTCAGGACACCGGCGGACGGGAGGAAGTGGCGCGGGAAGCCATGGACCTGCGCATCGACGTCATCGCGATCAGCCGCATGACCTACCAACTGGCGCTTGCACCGGAAAAGGCCGCAGACTTTGCCGCCGAGACGGAAAAGCGCGCCAAGGAAATGCTCGATCGCCTGCCGAAGATCGCCTCGACTGCCGATGCGGAGGAGGCAAAGCTGCTCGATGGCGTGCGCGCATCGCTGGCGCCCTATTTCGAAGATATCCGGGCCATGGTGGCCGTTGCCGGCTCGCCGCAGGGCCAGGACCGTGCCGTCATGCTAGCCGCGCTCGACAAGGCGCTGGAGGGGCAGAAGGCCGTTACCGTTGCGCTCAAGCTCTACACTACCCATTCGGCCGAAACGCTTTCGCAATCGCGCGCCGATGCCATCGCGCGCTCGACGACGACGCAGGTCGTGCTTCTGGCCACTGCCTTCATCTGTATCGTCGCGGGTATGCTGCTCAGCACGCTGCTCGCCCGCACCGGCATCGTCCGCCCGATCCAGCTTCTGACCGGCGTGATGTCCAATCTTGCGGCCGGCAAGCTTGACGACGCCATTCCCTGCACGGAGCGCAAGGACGAGATCGGCGCCATGGCGCGCACGCTCGATGTCTTCCGCGCCAACGAAGCGCATATGCGCGAGATGGAGGCGCAGGAAGCTGCCCTGCAGACACAGAGCAGGGACCTGCAGTCGAATATCAGCACGATCGTGGCCGCCGCCGCTGCGGGCGACTTCACCCGCCGCATCACCAAGGCCTATGAGGACGAGGACCTTCGCCGCTTCGCCGCCGGTGTCAACGAACTGGTCGAGAATGTCGACCGGGGCGTCAGCGAAGTGCGCCGCGTGATCGCCTCGCTCTCCCATGCCGACCTGACGCAGGAAATGGCCGGTCATTTCCAGGGCGATTTCGCGGAGCTCCAGGCGAATGTCAACGGCGCCATGCTGACGCTGCGCAGCACGATGACAGGCATCCTTTCCACTGCCGGCACCATTACCGGCAATTCACGCGAGCTTTCGGCCGCCGCTGACCAGCTCGCCCATCGCACGGAGCAGCAGGCGGCCTCGCTGGAGGAAACCGCTGCCGCGCTCGAGGAAATCACCACGACGGTGAAGACCTCGACGACTCGTGCGCTCGAAGCCTCCGAGATCGTGCGCGAGACCAAGCACAGCGCGGAAAAGTCCGGCGGCATCGTGCAGGACGCCATCGATGCCATGGGGCGCATCGAGCAGTCGTCGCAGAAGATCAACCAGATCATCTCCGTCATCGACGAGATCGCCTTCCAGACGAACCTCCTGGCGCTGAACGCCGGCGTCGAGGCTGCCCGTGCGGGCGAGGCAGGCCGCGGCTTTGCGGTCGTCGCCCAGGAAGTGCGCGAGCTCGCCCAGCGCTCGGCCAATGCTGCCAAGGAGATCAAGACGCTGATCAACGCTTCGGCGGGCGAGGTGAAGGGTGGCGTGGCGCTGGTGCTGTCGACCGGTGACGTGCTCTCGGAAATCAAGGACCTCGTCAATCGCGTCAACGACCATGTCGTCTCGATTACCCGGGCGGCACAGGAACAGTCTGCGGCGCTCGGCGAAATCAACACGGCCGTCAACCAGATGGACCAGATGACCCAGCAGAACGCTACGATGGTGGAGGAGACGACGGCGGCGAGCCAGGTGCTTGCCAACGAAGCCGCCCAGCTCCAGGCTGCGCTCTCGCAATTCCACATCGGCGACGGCCGGGGCAGCGCCACCTACCAGCGCCGAGCCGCATAAGGTCTTTCCGTATCATACGCCCAAGGGCCAGCGACCGGGATCGGTCCTGGCCCTTCGTCCTTGTCGGGGTGCTGGACGTCTTCTTCGGGCCGTCCCAGAGGGCACTGTTCGCGCTGTTTGCGTTCGGCGTGATGCTCGTCCACATGTTTCCTGCGCACTGGCTCGGCGGACCGGAAACAGGGAAAGAGCAGATATCGAAACCTCGGCTTGCAGGCCCACCGGTCGGTAAATCCACGCCACGATCGCACCTTCGTCATGTCCTCAATCGCGTTTGAGGTCGCCCTTGACCGCGATTGGCATCATGATGATCGCCAACAACGCCAACGGATTCATGCTGCCCCGTGCTCTTCGTTCCCCTGCCTTTCGTCGTCGCCCTCCTGCTCCTCTCCCGCTTCGTCGCGCTCCTGCGCCAGCAGGATGGCGGCAATCGGCCGTTCCTGGCCTTGATCGCCCTCTGCATCCTGCAGTCGGTCGCCGTCGGCCTGCGCTGGGGCTATGATGTGTCGGCGGCGCGATATGTCCTGCCCGTGCTGGCGGGTGGCCTGCCGCCGCTGGTGCTGGCGAGCTTTCAGAGCTTGATCCACCGCGACCGGGCGGAGATTCCCTGGCTCAATGCTGCGCCGCCGGTGCTCATCCTCGCCCTTCTGGTGTTTGCGCCCTATCTCATCGATGGCGCACTCGTCGTCATCTTCGTTGGCTATGCCATCATCCTGCTGCGGCTCGCCTATGCCGGGCCCGACGGGTTGGACGAGGCGCGGCTCGATGGCGCAGCCGGCGCCCACAAGGCGCTTCTGATTGCTGCGGGTTCACTTTGCCTCTCTGCCTCTTTCGATATTGCCGTACTGCTCGATTTCGAATGGAGCCGGGGCGAGAACGTGCCGATGCTCGTCGGCAATGCCAATCTGCTCGTTCTCTTCCTTGTCGGTGTCACTGCGACGGTCGCAGCACGCGCCCATGCCCTGCCATCTGTTCCCGAGGAAAGGGACGAGGGTAGCGGGACGAACGAGCGGGACCGAGACGTGATGGAGCGGATTGATCGGCTTCTCTCGGAGCAGAAACTGTTCCGTGACGAAAATCTGACGCTTGCGCGCCTTGCCCGACGGGCGAGCGTTCCGGCCCGGCAGATTTCCGGTGCGATCAACCGTCTGACCGGCAGGAATGTCTCGCAATACATCAATGATTTCCGCATCGCCGAGGCCTGCCGGCTGCTGCGCGACACCGATATGCCGGTGATTTCGGCCATGCTCGAATCAGGCTTCCAGACCAAATCGAACTTTAATCGAGAATTCCGTCGGGTCACCGCCCGCAGCCCCGCCACCTGGCGCGCCGAAAACCGGCCACCATCGCCGTGAGCCAGCTGACATTCTCATTGGGGAAAACACAAAAGCCTCGGCGAACCGAGGCTTTGGACCATTGGAAAGAATGGAGCGGGTGAAGCGATTCGAACGCTCGACCCCAACCTTGGCAAGCAAAGAATTATTCTGTTCGCGCATTCCGTGTCTATATCGCACAGTTCACTGGAGTGCGCAAGAGTGCGCGTTTCGGCGGGCTCGGCGATCTCGCTCCATGTTGAACTGCGCAGCACCTCTGCGAAACGGAAAGCAATCGCACGAAGCAGTAACACGGTAACCTCGCAGTGACCGGAACATCAAAGGGGCGTGATGAACAACACTCCATGCACAGGTCACATCAAAACGCCGAGTTCCATCTTACGAGCTACTCTCGTGGCCGATTAGTTGAAATAGTCATTAGGGGGTGTAGCAATCTTTCATAGGTTCATCGTACAGTTGCGCATACCTTCAATCACAGGTGCTTCATGACGACCGAAAGCCTTAAAGGAACAATCTTTTTATCCCACTCCAATAAAAATAAGAGCTTCGTGGAGAAGGTAGTAAATTCGCTTGACGCTTCCAATACGTTTTACGACATAAAGTCGATGGACGCAGGGCAGCAGACACTGGAGGCGATGAAGTCAGGCATCGAATCGACGGCGGTGTTTGTCCTTTTTCATTCGGTTGAAGGTCACAGCCCATGGGTAGACTTAGAAAAATCATTGGCAGAAATACATTCAATTATTAATCCTGCGACAAGGGTGCTTGTATGTCCACTTGGAGACGCCAGTTACCAAACTCTACCACCGTGGATGTCGAGATATTTCACCACAACCCCCGCATTCAAGCCTAACGACATCGCGCGCACGATCAGGCATCTATACCAGAAGTATTTGGATGAACTTCACCCTGACTTGGTGAGACAGCATCCTGGACGTGAAACTCTTCAACGGGAGATAAGCCTAGCGTTGATGCGATCTTCGGCGGCAACCGGTAAAGTCGTGAATGCCGTCGTACTCACAGGCGTGCAGGGAATGGGCAGGGGCACGTTGGCTGCGGACCTCGTCAGGGATGCCTACCGCGGGATGCGGCAGGCCGGCCCCGTGTTCGAGGTTCCCCCTGGTGGCGACGGAACTGATTGGCACCTCCAGTTTTTTTCTGATCTAGCTGGCGGCCTTACCAGTGATCAAGCTGAAGAGCAAAAGCTGGCATTCGCCTCTCTATCATATCAAGAGCAGGCGACATTTTTGCTTAAGTCTTTGGAGCATTGGGCAGCTCTCAATCAGGTCGTGACAATAAGACATAGGTGGGGACTAAGAAATAAGGGCAACACCCTCCCGCCTTGGTTCAAAGAACTACTCATCCAACTCCAAACGAGGCCGCAAATTAGACTGATCCTCATTTCGGAAAGGCAGTTGCCACGCGCGGAGGTTGAGGCTCTTGGAAACGTCCAGCAGTTTCATCTGGAAGAACTGGATGAAGCGACCATTCAATTTATCTTAACTCTACGTGTCACGCCAAGGTTTCTTGATCCTTTACGTCTTCCGGAGATCGCCGAGAAGATCAACGGTCATCCGGCCACAGCAAATTTCACTGCGTACTTGATTAACAGTGGAAGAAGTATGGAGTCTCTCGCGCTGGCACCGGATGCAGTCCTCGCCTTCCAAGATAAAGTCCTTCAGGAACTGTATGAAAAGAATGTATTGTCAGAAATACAGAAGAGAATATTGAAGCTATTGAGTTGGTTTCCGAGGCTTTCAACTTCAATAATCTGCGAAGCTTTCAGCGAGACCTCCAAGCAAACCGTAGTTGAAGAACTTTGGGAAATGTCAGATTTCTCGCTCGTTGATCAATCTGAGGGAGGGAAATACAAGGTTCCCGCAGTTGTCTCGAGCACATATAGGAGAAAGCAAAATACAATTGATGTAGAAATATTTGAAAAGATAGCCGCTATTTTAAAGAATCAATTCGATGAGGATCGCCTCGATTACGATCTCATTGAGTCCCTGCTTCTGGCTATCATCTCCGCTGGCGAAACTATCTCACCGAAACTCCTTCAAATTTTGACGCCAGGCCGGATAGAGCCTGTAGTTGAAAGTTTGTATTACGAGGGAATATCAGCCGGAGGAGAACTTGCGAAGGTGTCGTTTAATCGTTGCCACGCTCTTTCCAAGTTGGCGATGAGCATGAAGGGGTCGGATGACAGTATAGAAAATATTCTTTTCTTCGGAGCTGACGCGAAAGTTAGGCTTGGAGTTAGGCCGGATGATATGATTGAATTCATGAGGCGAAAAGCATTCGTTACCGCAGAATATATAGACGCAAGTTATTTATTCCATTCGAACAGAGATTTTGACACCGCCTCAAATATACTATCAAAGAGCCTGCAAGCGGCCGGCTTCAAGATACGCAATGTTAGACTGCTTACGAGGATATATCTTCGCACGGGCCAGTTTCAATCAGCGCTTGAGAGTCTGACTCGAAAAGCCTTCAACGATATCGGTACCTTGCAAGTCGCCTTGTGATCAGGCGAATGTGGGCGATGA
>NZ_KQ410741.1 GCF_001262505.1 Shinella sp. SUS2 | reverse complement strand
CGGGATGCGGGTGCGGCCATTTCCGCTGTCCGTACCCGGAAATCACTCCCGCGTTCGGCGCTGATCATCAAATTCACGCCGACCGCTGGCGTGATAAGCGCCTTATAGATAATTTCCTATTCCTACGCCACATCGATGTATCCATTTGCATACTGCCCTTCGGCGAATGGGGGCTTCTCCAATTGCGAGGCCCTGTTTTCATTTCCGATTTGCCGTTCGATGCAGCGCGAACGTCGCGCCCTTCCGGCACATGCTTGACTGTATACAAATGTGTGCAGTATGAACGGTGCAAGTGCAGCAAAGGCGGAACGGCTCCAGCATGCTTGACGGCTCGACAGAATATGACGTGCTCATCGCCGGTGGCGGCAATGCCGCGCTCTGTGCGGCGATCAGCGCCCGGCGTGACGGCGCGCGCGTGCTCGTCGTCGAAGGTGCGCCGCATTTCTACAGGGGCGGCAATACGCGCCACACGCGCAACATGCGCTGCGCGCACGATGCGGCGACCGAAACACTCTCCGGCCCCTATACCGAGGAGGAGTTCTTCGAGGATCTTCTGCGGGTGACCGGCGGACGGACGGACGAGGTCCTGGCGCGCATGATGATCGCCGAATCCAAGGAGATGCTGACCTGGATCGTCGAGCAGGGCGTGCGTTTCCAGCCTTCCCTTGGCGGCACGCTCAGCCTCGGGCGCACCAATTCCTTCTTCCTCGGCGGTGGACGGGCGATGCTCAATGCGCTTTACCGCACGGCCGAAGGCCTCGGTGTCGAGGTCGTCTATGACGCTGAGGTCGTGGACCTTTCGATCGAAGGCATGCACTTTCGTTCCGCCACCGTGCGACATGCGGGCAAGGACGTCGTCCTCCGCGCGAAAACCTTCATCGCGGCCAGCGGGGGGTTCGAGGCGAATATCGACTGGCTGAAGGAAGGTTGGGGCGAGATTGCCGAAAACTTCCTGATCCGGGGTACGCCCTACAATCGCGGCACCGTGCTGCGGATGCTCATCGACAGGGGCGTGATGCAAATCGGCGACCCCACCCAGTGCCATGCCGTCGCGATCGATGCGCGCGCCCCGAAATTCGACGGTGGTATCATCACGCGCCTCGACTGCGTCGTCTTCGGCATTGTCGTCAACAGGCATGCCGAACGCTTCTACGATGAAGGCGAGGACGTCTGGCCGAAACGCTATGCCATATGGGGGCGGCTCGTTGCCGCCCAGCCGGACCAGATCGCCTACATCGTCTTCGACGCGCCCTCGCTCGAACTCTTCATGCCGTCGCTCTTTCCGCCGGTAAAGGCTGATACGATCGGCGAGCTTGCGGAGAGGCTGGGTCTGGAGCCGGAGGCGCTGGAGCGCACGGTTGCCGGTTTCAATGCCGCCGTCCGGCCGGGTACTTTCGATCACACGACCCTCGACAACTGTCGGACCGAGGGCATCGAGCCGGCCAAGACCCACTGGGCACGGCGCATCGAGACGGCGCCTTTCTATGCCTATCCGGTCCGGCCGGGTATCACCTTCACCTATCTCGGCGTCAAGGTTGACCGGGCGGCGCGCATGGCGATGGGGGATGGGCAGCCTGCCGCCAACATGTTCGCCGCCGGAGAGATCATGGCCGGCAACGTGCTTGGCCAGGGTTATGCCGCCGGCATCGGCATGACGATCGGCAGCGTTTTCGGCCGTATTGCCGGCCGGGAGGCTGCCCGTCTCGTTTCGTCCGCCAGCCAGTCCCCGGAGGCCGCATGAACATCCATACCCAGCTCAAGCCGGCCCATGCGACGGCCAGCCTTGCCGAGGCTGACCGTCTGATGACGGTTTGCAATTCCTGCCGGTACTGCGAGGGGCTTTGCGCCGTTTTCCCGGCCATGGAGATGCGGCGTGCCTTTTCGGACGGCGATCTCAACTATCTTGCCAATCTCTGTCACAGCTGCGGCGCCTGCTTCCACGATTGCCAGTTCTCGCCGCCGCACGAATTCGATGTGAACGTGCCGAAGACGCTGGCGATCGTGCGCAACGATTCCTACCGGGCCTATGCCTGGCCGCGGGCCCTTTCCGGCCTTTTTCATCGCAACGGGCTGGCGATCAGCCTGATTGCGGCGCTAAGCGTGGCGCTCTTCATTGCCGGCTTTGCCGTCTGGCACGATCCTGCCGTGCTCTTCGGCGTGCATACCGGCCCCGGTGCCTTCTACAAGCTGATGCCGCACAATGCGATGGTGCTGCTTTTCGGCGCTGCCTTCGCCTATGCCATGGTGGCGATGGCAATGGGCATCCGCAATTTCTGGAAGGATATCGGCGAGCCCGCCGGCACGCTCGGGGAGTCCGCCTCGATCTGGCAGGCGGTCCGCGATGCCGGAAGCTTGCGCTACCTCGACGGTGCCGGGGTCGGCTGCATGAACGAGGACGACAGGCCGACCGATCGGCGGCGCCTCTATCACCACATGACGTTCTACGGCTTCCTTCTGTGTTTTGCTGCAACCTCGACGGCGACGCTCTACCACTACCTTCTCGGTCTCGAAGCCCCCTACCCGGTGTATGATCTCCCCGTCGTGCTCGGCACACTCGGCGGTATCGGGTTGCTCGTCGGGCCGGTTGGCCTGCTCCATGCAAAATGGCGCCGCGATCCCGTCCTCAAGGACGGTTCGCGCACCGGCATGGACGTCGCCTTCCTCGTCATGCTGTTCCTGACGAGCCTGACCGGTCTTCTGTTGCTTGTCCTGCGCGCCACCCCGGCCATGGGCCTGCTGCTCGCCCTGCATCTCGGCGTCGTCTTCAGCCTGTTCGTCACCATGCCCTATGGCAAGTTCGTGCACGGCATCTACCGGTTCCTGGCGCTGGTGCGCTATGCCAAGGAGAAGCGGCAGCTCGATGGGGCATGAGGATCACGGGGCTGGAGGCGGGGCATTGCCGAAGAAGTCGCCGAGAGCGCCCCAGACATCGTCACCATCGAGCATGGCGGACGCGCGCGTAGGCGTCGTCGCCGGCAGCATCTCTCGCCCATGCCATGCAGTCGACGAACTTCGCCCTTCGTTCATCCACGCCAAGCGAGTCTTCGGCGGCGCCCCGCGCATGCAGGCGGGTCGCGGTAGACCCCGCCGCGCCGCCACCGGTGCCTCGCCCTTCCGGCCTGATCACCCCTCCCCGTCGTCCGCCGCGGCGGGAAGAGTTTCGTCCAGCATTTCCTTGCGGCTGAGCAATCCGGCGTCTTCGAGCGCCTCGATATCCGGCAGGTCGCGCAGCGTTTCCATGCCGAAGGCCGAGAGGAATTGTTTGGTCGTCACATAGGTGTAGGGGGCGCCCGGCGTCGGGCTGCGCGGGCCGGAACCGATGAAACCTATGTTGCGCAGGGCGCCGATCGTGTCGCGGCTGACCTCCTTGCCGAAGATCTTCGACAGCTCGCCTCGTGTGACCGGCTGGAAGTATCCCACGGCCATCAGCACCATCGCCTCGAATTCTGACAGCAATGATCCGCCCCCGCGCGTGGGTGTGGAGGATGCACGGATCGCATCGGTATAGCGCAGGCGGGTCCGGTGCTGCCAGCCGCCGGCAACGGCGACGATCTCGTAGGGCCGCCCGTGTAAATCTTCCTTGAGGTCGTCGATCAGAAGATCGATGCTGCAATCCTTACCAACGATGCGGGCCAAGGTCTCACGGGTTACCGGTTCGGCCGAAGCGAAGATGACGGCCTCGATGCGCAGCATCCATTCCCGCCAGCGCAGGTCCGGCGGCAGATCCTCCAGTTCGCGATCGAAGAGGATTTCCTTCTCCGTCTTCGCCTTGCCGGCGCGCGGTGCCCTGGGAGCGGTCGATCCGGTCATCGTTACAACCCGAAGATCCTGAAGGAGGTGCGGCCGGACAGTTCCCGCACGGCGCCGAACCCTTGCAACCGCTCGAACAGCCGGGTGCTGGCCCAGCGGGAGAGGTTGGTGCCGCGCGCGGAGGCCGAGATGGCATCCTCGTCGAGCAGCTTGCGGATAACGGCGCTCGCGCCCTTGGTCCGCACCTTCGGTGCGGCGGCAAGAAGCTGCTCGGCACGGCGCGCGACTTCGCTGGCCGACCTTAGTGCTGAACCGGCACCTTCGACCAGCGCGAGGCAGACGGCGCGCTCGAAGCCTGGTTCGCCGGGGCGCACCCGTCCCCTCCCCCCGATCGTTCGGAAGGCGGGGCCGTGGCGCTCGGCCATCAGCAGCGGTACGGGGTGCTGCCATTTGAGTTTTTCCGCGATCATCGCATCGCCGAGCGCCCAGGCGAGGGCTTCGGCATCCGGCCGTTCGGCATGGATGGCGGCCACGAGTTCGGCTGCGGCGAAGGGCGCAGGGCGGCCCGACTGCAGGACCGCATCGGCGTGATCGACAGCTGCCTCGAGCCGGGTGTCCCAGGCGAGGCCAAAGAGATCGGCCATCTCGGCGATGAATTTCGACGAGATGGCACCCTTGCGGCTTGCGAGCTTGCCGAAGGCGAGGAAGAGCTTTCCGGCCGGCCCCGGATCATCGCCAGGCGCCGTCAGCAGCGCGGCATCGCGCAGGGCCGCCTCGTCCTCTCCCCTGCCCGCCAGCCGGACGGCAGCGACGGCGCAGGCAAGCGCCTGGCGCGCGCGCCAGCAGCCGATCCACACGGGTTCGCTGCGAACGAGGTCGTCCAGGGTTTTCAGGGCTGTGCCGGCGGCAAAGGCGGCGTCGAGGTCATCCGGCGTCCGGCCGCGCGGCAGGGTCCAGCCGGGCAGGTGCGTGGGTGGCAGGACGACGGGAGCAGGCGGGCGGGTGCGCGAATCCATGTCGGCGAGTTTACATGGTGCGTGCGGTTTGTGCTGTTTTTTCCAGCGGACTCGCACCGCTTTTCGATTTCCCGCAATGCCCTCCTGCCCGGGGACCCTAAAGGATCGTTAAGCAGGTCAATACGACTTTAAATGTATATTAATGCAAATTTAATCGTGCGCCGGTGATCACCTACTCTTTCCTTGGTTTTCCGGCTTTCTGCATGCAGGCTCCCTCCAGTCAGCGCGCAGGGATCCGCCCTTCGTTTGCGGCGACAGGGCCTGGATTGCTGTGGAATGATCTCGTTCGTCATTCGGTTGAAGAGCCGAGCACATTTCGTCCTCGACCGGGACGGGCACGCCAACGGCGAGGCCTTCGTCGGCACCAATATGCGTCGCCGCAAGCAGGCCCGGCAGCGTGTAGCGATCATGATCGCGATCTTTTCGGCGGTCTATCTGGTGATCGGCGGCCGTCTCCTGCAGTACGGCCTGTCCGAGCCCGTCGTTTCCGCATCGATCGGCGGCAATGTGAATGCGGTCGCCTCGCGCCCCAACATCGTCGACCGCAATGGTGAACTGCTGGCGACCGACCTACACATGGTCTCGCTCTACGCCGATCCCCGCCGCATCGTCGATGCCGATGAGGTGGTCGAAAAACTCGCCCTCGTCATTCCCAATCTCGACTGGGGCGATGTTCACAGGAAGCTGCGCTCCTCCACGGCGTTCCAATGGCTGCGGCGGCAGCTGACGCCCAAGCAGCAGGCGGATATTCTGGCGCTCGGGATTCCGGGGATCGGCTTTCGGCCGGAAAAACGACGGTTCTATCCGGGGGGCGCCACCGCCTCCCATATTGTCGGCCACGTCAATGTCGATAATCAGGGTCTTGCCGGCATGGAGCGTTATCTCGACCAGCAGGGGCTGGCGGACTTGAGAGCTGCCGGGCTGACCGACAATGCACGCCTTGCGCCGGTCCGGCTGTCGATCGACCTTCGCGTCCAGAACATCGTGCGCGATGTCGTTGCCAAGGCGATGACCGACTATCAGGCGGAAGCGGCAGGCGCCGTCATCCTTGACGTGGAGACCGGCGAGGTGCTGGCCATGGCCTCGGTGCCGGACTATGATCCGAATGCGCCGTCCCGCACCCTGGCGGACGGAAGCATCGACAAGGAATATGAGAAGGGCTGGTTCAACCGGATCAGCAATGCGACCTTCGAGATGGGCTCGACCTTCAAGAGCTTCACCCTGGCGATGGGGCTCGATGCAGACAAGATCACACTGAACTCCGTTGTCGACGCCTCCCGCCCGATCCGCATGGGTGGCTTCACCATCCGCGATTTCAGGGGCAAGAACCGTCCCCTCTCCATCCCGGAGGTGTTCCAGTACTCCTCCAACATCGGCACGGCCGCGGTGGCGGACATGGTCGGCATCGAGGGCCACCAGCAGTTCCTCACCCGGCTTGGCCTGCTGTCGAAGCTTGCAACGGAAATGCCGGGTGTCGCGACACCGACCCAGCCGCGGACGTGGAAGAAGATCAACTCCGTCACGATCTCTTTTGGTCACGGTATTGCCACCACGCCCCTGCAGACCGCCGTCGCGGCGGCGGCGCTCATGAATGGCGGCTTCCTTATCCCTCCGACCTTCCTGCCACGTACGAAGGAGGAGGCGCAGGCGCTCGCAACGCGCGTCCTGAAGGACAAGACGAGCGCCGACATGCGCTTCCTCTATGATTGGAACGGGCAGCGGGGGTCGGGCAGGAACGCGCAGGTCGAGGGCTTCCATGTCGGCGGCAAGACCGGGACGGCCGACAAGGTCATCAACGGGCGTTATGCCAAGAATATCAATTTTAATGCCTTCGTTGCCGCCTTCCCGATGGACAAGCCGCGCTACATCGTCCTTTCCATCATCGATGCACCCAAGACGGGCGAGCGCGGCGGGCGGACCGCGGCGTCCACCGCGGCCCCGATGATCAAGGCCATTATCCAGCGTGTCGCACCGCTCCTCGGCGTCCAGCCGCGCTTCGGTACACCCGAGGCGGAGATGCGATTGATCGACTACTAGGCTTCCATTCGGTCGAAGCGCGAATAGACGCGCAAACCAGCACGTCTTGATCCTGTGGCCTTCAGCGACATATCTGCTCTGCGGGTCGTACGATCAACGATTGCCGGGGGCCAGATGTCCGTCGTCCAGTTTTCCACGCGAGAGACCGCCGAGTGCCTGCGCAAGGAACTGGTCGAAGCCGTCTATAACGGCCATGTCCGCACCACGATCGATTTTCTTGGCGACGTGCCCGTGGATATCGACATGCGGCTGCGCGGGGTTGGCGGCGTGCATATTGCCGGCGCCAACACGACACCTGTCACACTGGTTACCCCCTCGGACGAGGAGGACCTGCTCTATCTCAGCATTGCCGGCGGCAATGGTGTGCACGATGCCCGCGGCGAGGACCTCTTCATCCGGCCGGGTGACGTCAACGTGATGCGGCGCGACCGCAAGACGGTGACAACGGTTGCCGAGAAGAGCTCCTGCCTCAGCATCGCCATTCCGCGTGCGCTGATCATCGATCGTATCGCATCCTCCGACAACCTGTTGAAGACCTGGTCGCTGCGCGATCCAACAGCCCATTTGTTGCACAGCTATGCCATTTCGCTGCTCGCCAGCGACGCCGAAATTGGCGAAGGCGACCAGACGGTCTTTGCCGCCCATATCGTCGACTTAGCCGTTCTGATGTTTGGCGCAAAGCGCGACGCGGCCCACCAGGCGCGCGGGAACGGCGCGCGTGCGGCACGCCGCCAGGCGCTCAAGGTCGATATCGCGACGCATCTCAGCGATCCACGCCTCTCCCTCGAATGGCTCGCCAAGCGCCACGGCATCAGCGTGCCCTATGTGCGTGCGCTGTTCTACGAGGAGGGGACCAGCTTTACGGATCATGTGACCGCCGAGCGGCTCGACCATGTGCACGGGCTTCTGCGCGATCCCGGCCTGAAAGACCACACGATCGCCACCATTGCCCTGATGGCGGGCTTTGGCGATATTTCCTGGTTCAACCAGCTCTTCCGCCGCCGCTTCCAGGCAACGCCGTCCGATATTCGCCAGCACTTCCTGTCGAACTGACGCGCCGCAGTATCTCAAAACCCTGGCTCCCTCCCCAAGCCACCACGGCCGGCCGCGGTGTAGGCTTGTCATCCTGTCGGCGTTCGGCTCACCGGGCAGCGATGGGAAAGTCGGCGTCTTGTTGCAGCAAAACCGATGGTGCGCTGCCGCGAGCGCCGGAACCGGCGGTACAAGCCGCCATGGCAAACGAGGGCGACATGGCACGCGATCCAAACGGCAGCAACAACGGCACGGATGGCAACGACATCCTCTGGGGCAAGGCCCTGGTGCTGAGTGACGGCACCTATGACAACTACAGCGACTTCGCTTCCGACGCGTTGCGTGGCTTCGGCGGCGACGACCTAATCTTGGGCGATATCTACAACGACGGCGATGACCATACCGAAGGCGATACCGCCTATGGCGGCGACGGCAACGACGTCATCTACGGCGACTGCGGCGCCGATGAGCCGAACTGGGAGACGAGCCAGAATGGTGCGAGCGACGTGCTCTACGGCGATGCCGGCGACGATCGCATCTATGGACAGGCCGGCAATGACAGGATGGAGGGCGGCACGGGCAACGATCTCCTGGTCGGCGGCAGCGGCGGGGATGCCCTGCGGGGCGGCGACGGCAACGACGTGCTCTGGGCCGGCCTTCAGAACGACCTGACATACGAGACGACTCGTAACACGCTGTTTGGCGACGGCGGCAATGACAAGCTTTACGGCAGCGCCGGCGCGGATGAGATGGATGGCGGCGACGGCCGCGACATCCTCAACTGCGCGGCGGGCGACGACGATGTCGCCGGCGGCAATGGCTCGGATGTCATCTATGGCGGCGATGGCAACGACTACATCGCAGGCGGTGGTTATTACGCGACCGAGACGGGCGATGGGGCCGACGTGCTCTATGGCGGCAACGGAAACGACAACATCTTTGGTCATTCCGGCAATGACAGGCTCTTTGGCGGGGCCGGCGAGGATGTGCTGAACGGCGGAACGGGCAGCGACATATACGATGGCGGTGCGGGTGCCGATATCTACCGCTGCGCCAGCGGCGGCAACGATACCTACATCTTCGGGGCCGGAGACAAGTTCGAGTGGGACTATGCGGACGATGGGGTCGATCTCGTTCTCTCCTCCATTTCCCACACGCTTGGTCGCTACCATGAAAAGCTGACGCTGACCGGCACGGCCGCCTTGATGGGGGTCGGCAACGGTTCTGCCAATGTCATCATCGGCAACGGTGCCGCAAACACGTTACGTGGCCTCGGCGGTGCTGACGTCATCAGTGGCGGTGGTGGCAACGACCGCATAGAAGGCGGTGCCGGCAACGATGGGCTCAGTGGCGGTGCGAACCATGATGTCCTGTTCGGCGGCGCGGGGGCCGACCGCCTCAACGGCGGCGTTGGCAATGACAGGCTCAATGGCGGCGCGGGCAAGGACATCCTGACCGGCGGAACCGGAAACGACACCTTCATTTTCGTGCACAAGCCGACGGCCGCCAATCGTGACGTGATCACCGATTTCAACCGGGCGGCCGATACGATCGGCCTCGAGAAGGATATCTTCGACGACCTCGGTCAGCTCGGCAGGCTCGGTTCGGCGCTGTTCAAGACGATCGGTGTTGGTAATGCCGCCGTCGACGCCAGCGACCGGGTGATCTACGACAACAAGAGCGGCGCTCTCTACTATGACTTCGACGGTTCCGGCAGTGCGGCACGCCAGCAGATTGCCACGCTGGACTCCGGCCTGCGGCTGACATTCGCGGATATTCTGGTTCTCTAGGAGCTGTCGATGTTCCGGGGCGGGCCGGAAAGCCGATCCGTTCCGCGCCCTGCTTCAAGCACGGCAATTGCCACTTCCCTGGCCGCAACATTCCCGTTGCGGCCAGGCACCCGTTACCACCGGGTAAGGCCGAGGAGCTTTTCACCGAGTGGCGTCAATGTCGCAGTCTCCGCATTGTGCTTCTCCCATTCGCGCGGGTCGCCGGGGAAGGCGTCACGTTTCGGGTGGTCGCGGTCCTGCCACAGGCGGATACGCTCCTGCCGTTCGGCCGCGTTGTCGAATTCCGCCGGATGCATGGAGATATACTGCGCCATGCGCACCCGGGTGTCCGAATGGTTCGGCCGTACCCCGTGGGCAAGCAGCGAGTTGAAGATCATCATGTCGCCTGGATCCATCTCGATATTGACGACGCCGAGCCCGGCCATGTCGGGATGCATGGGATCGCGATCTTCCGGTTGCGTCTTCACCCATTCCTCAAAATGCTCGAAGAGCCAGGGCACGCACTGGAAGCCGCCGACGTCGCCGTCCTGCTTTTGCAGACTGAGCACGCCCTGCACGCCGATCGGCAGCGGGCGGATCGAGGTGTCCACGTCCCAGTGGATGAAGCCGTTAGGATTACCCTTGATCTTCTTCGGCGGGTTGAGATTGGCCCGGTCGATGGTGACCCACAGGTCTTCCCGGTCCCAGATATCGACGAAAGCGTCGTAGACGCGGGGTTCCATGCGGTTGTCCCACAGATGCTGGTGATTGTAGATTTCCAGCATGCCGGTGTTGTTGAGCTCCTTCATCTTGTGTTCGCGTCGCTGCGGTGCGTACCAGGTGGACGGGTCTGCGGGGTTCTTTTCATCGAACCGCCAGAGAAGGTCGACGAGCCGCTCCACATTGGCCGCCGGCACTGCCTGGCGAATGATGACGTAGCCCTTCCTTGTCCAGTGTTCCCAGTCCGCCTTCGACAGGACGCGCAGCGGTAGCGCCTTGTCGATCTCTTTGAGCTGCGTTGTGGCTGCGCTTGTCGGGTGGCTGTCGCGTTTGTCTGCGGTGGCCGGATGCATCTTGTTCTCCCGTGGTTGCCGTCCCGGATGTCGGGTTTGGAAGGAGAGTATGCTTTTCTGGGCTGACGTGTTGTCGGTAGCTGGCCGGTTCTGATACTATTCCGGCGTTTCAGGCAATGTAGACGCTTCATGAGGCCCTATCTCGAACATCGTGTACCTAGCCCGGATTCGTCCTGGCACAGGCTCAACCGGCGTCTCGACGAGACCATCCCGTTCGAATGGCACCATCATCCCGAGTTCGAACTGACGTTGACGCTCAACTCCCGCGGCCAGCGTTTCGTAGGCAACCATGTGGCGGCCTATGACCACGGTGACCTTGTCCTGATTGGACCGAATCTGCCGCATACCTGGGCGTCGCGTGAAAAGCTTGATGCCACGCAGCCGCATATCGCCCTCGTCTTCTGGTTCAGCAGGGAGTGGATCGAAGGGCTGGTCGGCGGTTCGGTGGAGTTTGCGCCGATCCGGCGGCTGATCGACGAGGCGGCGACCGGTCTAGCCTTTGGCAATGCGCTCGGTGGGGCGCTCGCCGCTGATTTCGAGACGATCTTCACACAGGCGCCGGCGGAGCGGTTGATCGGCTTGCTGCAGATCCTGGTACGGCTGGCGGGTGCGGAAGGCCGCCAACCCCTTTCCTCCGTCGTCCCGCAGGAAATGGAGGGTGACAGATCCCGGCTGGACCGGGTGCTCATGCATCTTCACCAGCATTATCACGGGCCCTTGCTCATGGCGCAGCTGGCCGACATCGCGGCACTCAGCGAGAGCGGCCTGCACCGGCTGTTCAGGAAGCACACTCAATCGACCGTCTCGGACTATCTGGCGGGATTGCGGATCGGCGAGGCTTGTGCCCGGCTATCGGCAACGCGCCAGCCCATCCAGCATATCGCAGCCGATGTCGGTTATGGCTCGCTTGCCAATTTCAACCGCCAGTTCCTGCGCCTTCGCGGCATGACCCCGCGGGCCTACCGCGCCTCGTTTCAACGGTGACGGAAAGGTCTCCCCTCCCCTCTTCCCATTTGATCGTCTGGGAACGGTGCAGCGGCGATCTTGCCCGGTGCCATCGTTGTTGCTGATCTCGGCGCATCACGCGGGTTTGGAGACGTGTTCGGGCTTGCCCTTGCGCTTCGTCGACGCCAGCTCCTTCAATGCGCTCTCGGACATGGATTTCTCCATGCTGCGCGAGGCGCCTTTCAGCTCGCTCTTCTTGATGTCGCCGCGCTTGGCTGCAAGCGCGGCTCCGGCGGCCTTCTGCTGTGCTTTCGATTTTGCAGGCATGGAATGGTCTCCTTGCTAGGAATGTTTCCGCCAAACCCGAAAAGGTCTTCCAATGTTCCCGCGGCGCCCGGGCACCAGGCAAAGCGTCTCAGCCAACCGCTGCCGCGAGGGCGGCGGCGATCTCGCGGCCGTCATAGGGCTTCAGCAGCAGGATGGCCGCGCGATCGCCGGGAATGGCAGGCAGGCGGTCGTGGCCGGTGGCGAAGACGACACCGATCCCTTCATTTTCCGTTCGGGCATGGACGGCAAGCTCGGCACCTGACATGGCGGGCAGGCCGATGTCCGTGAGGAGGACGTCGAAGCGCCTCTCCTTCAGCAACGGCAATGCCTGTTCCGCCGTTGCCGCTTCCACCACCTCATGGCCGAGTTCCTGTACGAGATCGACGGCATTGAGCCGGATCAGGAAGTCATCCTCCACCAGCAGGATCGTCAGCCGCCTGGCTTCCGTCACTTCGGCTCCCGTGCCGTCTTCCGGCGTCCCTGCTTGTGGCGACAAGGGCTGACGGCCCGCAAGGCTGGCACGGATTTTCCGGGCCAGAGCCTCCCGACTGTAGGGTTTGGAGAGGAGGTCGACACCAGCATCGAGCCGGCCCTCATGCACGATCGAGTTTTCCGTGTAGCCGGAGGTGAAGAGCACGGCGAGGTTCGGCAGGCGCTCACGCGCCTTGCGGGCGAGATCGGGGCTGCGCAACGGCCCGGGCATGACGACATCGGTGAAAAGAAGGTCGATGGCAACGCCGCTTTCGATGACCGACAGGGCGCTGGCCGCATCGCGCGCCTTTAGCACCGAATAGCCGAGGTCGCCCAGCATCTCGACGACGGTTGCGCGTACCTCGTCGTCGTCCTCGGCCACAAGGATGGTCTCCGTGCCGCCGGTGACCGGACCGAAGTCGACCTCGGCAAGTCGGTCCTCCTCTTCCAGTGAGCGCGGCAGGTAGATGCGTACCGTGGTACCCTCCCCCGGCTCGCTGTAGATCTTCACATGCCCGCCCGATTGCTTGACGAAGCCATAGACCATGGACAGGCCGAGGCCACTGCCCTTGCCGGCGGGCTTGGTGGAAAAGAAGGGTTCGAAAACGCGCCCCAGCACGTCCGGCTGCATGCCCTCCCCCGTATCGGTGACGGCAATGAGGACATACTGGCCTGTCTTGATATCTGGATGGTGGCGGGCATAGGCATCGTCGATATGCGCGTTGCCGACCTCGATTGTCAGTTTCCCCATGCCGTTCATGGCATCGCGGGCATTGATCGCCAGGTTGAGGATGGCATTCTCGATCTGTGAGGGGTCGATGAACGTGTTCCACAAACCGCCGGAGCGGATGGTCTCGATCTCGATCGCCTCACCGATCGTGCGATGCAGAAGATCCTCCAGGGCCATGACGAAGCGGCCGATATTGATGACCTTCGGCTCGAGGGCCTGGCGACGACCGAAGGCCAACAACTGATTGGCGAGCTTGGAGCCGCGGCTGACGCCGGCAATGGCATTGGCGACGCGCTGCTCGGCACGGCCATTGCCCGCCACGTCCTTGCCAAGCAGCTGGAGGTTGCCGGAGATGACCTGCAGGAGATTGTTGAAGTCGTGGGCGACGCCGCCCGTCAGCTGGCCGATCGATTCCATCTTCTGGGCCTGGCGAAGCTGATCTTCAGCCTCCACGAGCGCCTGGGCCTGCTCCCGTTGCGCGGTTACATCCCGGCCGTAGGCGAAGGTCAGCCCCTCTTCTGCAAAGATGCGCCAGGAAATCCAGCGCACCGAGCCGTCGAAATGGCGGAAGCGCATGTCGAGGTCCGGAGCGCCGGAGCGCCTGTTGGTGGTGGGGAAGGTTGCGGCGTCCTCCGGCCAGACGAAGCTGCCGAGGCGTCGGCCGATACTTTCACGCGCGGGAAAGCCGAGGACCACCGACCATGCGGGATTGACCGAGCGGATCGTGCCGTCTTCGCCGGTTACGACAAGGAGGTCGCGTGCATTGCGCCAAAGGCGGTTGACCTCGGCGGTGCGTTCGCTGACCTGTCGTTCGAGCGAGTTCGCGAGCTGCTCCAGCTTCTG
This sequence comes from Shinella sp. SUS2, assembly GCF_001262505.1. Classification (GTDB taxonomy): domain Bacteria; phylum Pseudomonadota; class Alphaproteobacteria; order Rhizobiales; family Rhizobiaceae; genus Shinella. Next base: position 143,670 of record NZ_KQ410741.1, on the reverse strand, counting down.
TTCGACCCGCCTGCGTTCGACGGCGATGCGCGTACGCGCCGCGACGTCGCGCACGAAATCGAGCTCGCTTTCCGACCATTGGCGTACCTCGGCATGATTGAGGTAGAGCAATGCGACGAGGCCGGAGGCCTCCGTCACCGGCATGTTGATGAAGGCCCGCGCCTTGATCGCCTTCAAGGCGTCGGCGGTTACCTTCGTGCGGGGGTCCTGTTCGGCGTCCGCCACCACGACCGTCTCGCCGCGCTTCAGATCGTCGATATAGGTGCCGTACTCCCGGAAATTGAGCACGCCGGCGATGGTCTCGACGCCGGGGGCATTCCAGTCGCGCTCGATGGTGATCGTCTCAGCGACGAGGTCGATGGTGCCATAACCGGCGCGGCTGACATTGTGCGCCTTGGCCAGTGTCTCGGCGGCGGCGAAGGCGATGTCGGCCGGATCGGTGAGCTGGCTGAAGCGATCGGTCAGCTCGATCAGGGCGTTGCGGCGAATTTGCTCTGCTCGCTCCTCGGTAATGTCGACATTGACGCCGATCATGCCGAGGAACTCACCGCCGGCGCTGAAGCGTGGCTGGGCCTGTGTATGCAACAACCGGTAGCACCCGAGCTTGCGGCGATAGCGCGCCTCGGCTGTGAAAGGTACCTGCCGGCGCATGGCGTCTTGCATCGTCGCGGCCAAAGCCTGCCGGTCGTCGGGATGTACGGTGCCGGCCCAGTCGAAGCTTGAGACGTCCTCGGGGGCGACGCCCCAAAAGGCGCGTTTAGCCGCATTCAGGTAAAGGCATCTGCTGTTCTGGTCGCCCATCCAGAGCATGACGGGCGCGGTATCGGCTGCCAGGCGAAACCGTGCTTCACTTTCCCGCAGCGCCTCTTCGGCCGCCCGCTGTTCGGTCACGTCATGCCCCTGCACGAAGACGCCGGTCGCCTTGCCGTCGTCGCCGAAGACAGGCTGATAGATGAAATCGAGATAGCGCTCCGCCGGCGCCTCGTCATGCCGGCGTCGCAGGAGGACGCGCGCGCCCTTGCCGACATAAGGCCGGCGGGTTGACAGCACGCGGTCGAGCAGATCGACAAAACCCTGTTCGACAACCTCTGGTAATGCCTCGCGGATCGGTTTTCCCAGAATGTCCCGGTGATCGACCAGCTGGAGATAGGCGTTGTTGGCGATCTCGAAGACATGATCCGGTCCGGTGAGCGTTGCCACGAAGCCCGGCGCCTGTTCGAACATCTGGCGCAGCCGCTCTCCTTCCGTCTTCGATCGTTCCTCGGCCTTCACCTTGGCGGTCGTCTCGACCACGATGGCGATGACGCCGGCCGGGCGGCCATCTTCGCCGAGCACCGGAGAGTAGTCGAGGTTCATCCAGACCTGTTCCGGCTCACCCCGGTGCCGGTAGAGCGTCAGTTCCTGGTCCTTGTAGGCGAGCGTTCCGCCGGCAAGGCCGACCTTCATGATATTGTCGTTGAAGTCGGCGACTTCGGGCCATCCCTCGCGCACCTTGCTGCCAAAAATGGCCGGATGCCGGCCGCCGGCAAAGATGGAATAGGCGTCGTTGTAGATCATGATGCCGTCTTCGCCCCAGAGCAGGACGATGGGGACCGGTGAACGCAGCAGTAGGCCCGCTGCCGTCTTGAGGCTCTGCGGCCAGGCATCCAGACAGCCAACCGGCGTGCGGGACCAATCGAAAGCGGCAATCAGCAGGGCGGCATCCCCGCCCCCGCTCAGGAACGGATAGCGGCTGTCCACCGCTCCGTCCGGACCTTCACCCAAACCCATCCACCACCTGTTTCACGCGTCCCACGGCCGGTCACGCCCGTGAAAGGCGCTTTCCCGGGAAAAGCAGGCCCCGTCCTGTCTCGATCAGTTCCGTCCATGCAAGGAGGATGGAGCCGCGACAGGAGATAGGGCGCTACCCTGCTGCGTCAAATGACGGATTTGGGACATTCGGCGTGCCGGCTCGATGCAAACGGGAGTGTGCGGACGGCAAGGCCGTTGCGGTTTTTGGGGAACCAAGCCGGAGTGCGTGCGTTTGTCGAAAAGATGAAGCCCGTTCGCAGGAGTTCGATGTGCGCCAGAAAAAGAAGCCGCTTGCCCGCAAACCAGCCGTCGCCACCGATGCCGAGCTCCGGAACGCCCGCAAGCGCCGCAATTCCTGGGAGCCGCAGGTAATCGTGCCGCAGCAGGTCGATCTGCCGCTCAGCCGGCAGGAACACGAAGAGGTGGTCGTGCCTACGGCGCCAAATGGCCGCAGCGTCGTCAACGGGCGGTTCTGAAAGGGCGCGGGACATGCTTGTGAAGGACGTGATGTCCGCCCAGATGGTGACCGTGTCGCCCAATGATACTGCACAGTCGGCCGCACGGCTGATGCTTGAGGCCGAGGTCGGCGCCCTGCCGGTCGAGGTGCCCGGCGTCGGCGCCATTGTTGGCATCATCACGGACCGCGACATCGTGGTCTCGGTCCTCGGGCGGGGGCATTCGACGTCCATGGCGATTGCGGAATTCATGACCGTGTCGCCTGAAGTGTGCGACGAGAGCGATGACACCGCCACGGTGGCGCTCCGCATGCGCGGGCTGGGCGTGCGCCGTCTCGTGGTGGTAAACGGCGGGCGGCGGGTCGTCGGCATCGTCAGCCTTGTCGACATTCCTACCGAGGGCCCCGCAGCGGAGGAACCGCAATGACGATCTTTGCGACCGACCGGCTGTGGGATGAGGCTGTCGTGCTAGAGGGCGATTTGCAGGTGCTTCGCGTGCAAAGCACGCGGGACGCCCTCCTTTGCCTGAAAAACCACTGGCCGATTGAAGACGGGCCTGCAGGGCTGATGGCCAGAAACGTCTGCGAGCAGGGACTGGCGAGTGACGACGATCCGGGCTTTGCGCGCCGCGCGTTTATCGAGGCGGCGAAGGAGGCCGGCTTCAGGGTGAATTCGTGGACGGCGGCATAGGTTGTCTGCGACGAGGCCGCCAGGCACCCATGCGCATTGGACGAGGCGATGACAGAAGGCCCCTTTGGGCTGATACAGCCAACGGCAACGGAACGGTCTTCAGGCAGGTCGGCCCCCGTCGATGGCGACGCGCAGGCCATGCTGGGAGCCGATACGGGAACCAAGGTCTGGATCGTCTGTTCCTGGCGCAGCGCTGGTGGGATCCGGTTCGCCGGCCCTGCTTCAGGGGCTTTTTTATCGCATTTTCCGACGTTGACGTGGTCGGAGATGCACCAGTCAAAGCGCACAGCAAGAGGTCCTCATGCCCATCGGTGACATCATGACCCGCAATGTCCATCTTGTCCGGCCCGAGGAGACCCTGCAATACGCTGCAAGCCTGATGGCGGAATGGGACATTGCCTTCCTGCCGGTGGTCGATGCCAACGGTCTCGTCGGCACGCTTACGGATCGTGATATTATCCTGCGGGCTGTGGCGCCGGGGCTCAACGCGGAAACGACGAAGGTCGGCGATGTCATGACGACCAACATCACCTATTGCTTCGACGACGAAGCACCGGAAAGTGTGCTGGCCAATATGCAGTCGCTGCACCTGCGCCGTCTCGCCGTGCTCGACCGGCAGAACCGGCTGACCGGTGTCGTTTCGCAATCGGATTTCAAGCGCCGCCGGCCCTGACGGCGGCGTGCTTTCGGCCAGCGAGGCGATGTCTCTATCGCGATCCATTCGGCGTCAGCCGCGCCTCCATGCCGCATGCGTCAGGATCACGGTTGGTGGCTCGATGGAGGGTTACGGTGTCAACGATACAAAGAACGGCTGGCAGTTGCTCTGTTGACGGAAAGCCCCCTCCCTCCTCTGTTGTTGGCTGCAGGTACTCGCTAATTTGGGAGGCAACGGGTTCTTGCTGGGCAGGATCTGTGTCTCATCATGCGCATTAAGTGCCTGTTAACCATCCCGATCAGGCAGGGAACTGGCGGCCCAGAGGTCGAGTGCCATCCTGCGGAGCTCAAGCGCTTCCGCCCACCGGTCCGTCGTGTCGTTGCCGTCCCGGCCGGTGATCGCGTAGGGCTTGGGGCCGAGCTCGCAAGTGAAGACCAGCGTGGCGTCCACGGCTGCGCGGGAGCGCCAGTCGCAGAAGCCATAGCTCCACCACTGGTGGAAGAGATCGACCCAGGGACGATGGTGCGGAAAGGAAAGTTCGATCTGCACCTGCTCGCGCGAAGCGATGCGGCCGTGGAAAGCCTGGGCGTTCTTGAGGATGCGGTGGATCAGCGCGTGGTTTTCTTCCGAGACCGGGAAGGTGAATTCACGCCCGACCAGAAAATGCGAGAGGTCGGCGAGGAGCGGCAGGTCGGGCCGCCGGTCGAGGAGATCGAGCGTGAAGTAGAGATCCGTGGTCATCCGGTCTCGATGCGTCTCGATATAGACGGGAATGGCGGCCTCTTCGGCGAGCCGTATCCATCCATCGAGAAGCGGCAGGCTGTCCTCGATCCGGCGCGGCCGGATATCGGGTTGCAGGTTGATATGGCTGACCGGATACTCTGCGGCCAGCTCCAGCGCCAGGCGCAGATCATCGACGGTGCGCGGAAAGCAGACCCCTTCGATCCTCAGGCCGGTGCCGCGTAGTGTCTCGTTAAGGCGGGCGACATCCGCGCGGTTTGTATAGTGCGCACTGACACCGTCGAACCCTGCCTTTGCGATCATCGCGATGTTTTCCGCAAGGCTACGCTCATGGCCATCCGTATGGCGGCGCTCCATGGCCCAGAGCGACTGGAAGACGAGCAGCGTCTGCATCAGGCGGCCCGGGCGCTCTTGAGAAGACCTTTGAGGTTCACAGCCGGATCGGCAAGCGCCGACCGGTCAGGTGTGATCCCGGCCGCAATCAGCATCTCCACCAGCTTGATGTCTCTTGCCACTCCGTTGCAGGTTCCGAGACCGGCCGCCGCCACGAGACGTCCGTCCTCAAGGTAGAATTCCAGTTCACCTTCCGCTATGGAGCGGAGAATGCTCTGGTGCCCGGATTGGGGCAGGCCTGTAACCTGCAGGCTGAGATCATACTGGTCGGACCAGAACCACTGTGGGGCGCAGAAGGCTTCGTGGGCGCCGGTCATGTTGCGGGCGGCCGTCTCGGCCTGGCTGCGTGCATTGCGCCAGCTCTCGAACCGCGTGGTGCCGCCCTCCGGCTGGGAGACGGCGGCGCAGTCGCCGGCGGCGAAGATATGCGGATCGCTCGTGCGCAAGAAGGCGTCGGTGACGATGCCATTCGCCGTTGCGAGCCCTGCTCTCTCGGCAAGCGCGACATCGGGCAGAACGCCGATGGCTGAAACTACGGTTTCAGCGGGAACGCGGATACCATCGGCAAGCATGACGGCATCGGAGGTGATTTCGGTAAGCCCGAGGCCGAGATGAAAACGCACCCCCTCCCCCCGGTGCCGCGCATGCAGCCTTTCGGCGAAGCGTGGCGGAACGGCCCGCCCGAGCGGTCTGGGTGCGGCCTCGATGATGCTGACAGGAATACCCCTGCCCCGCAGCACCGCGGCAAGCTCCATGCCGATCAGCCCGCCGCCGATGATGGCGACAGGTCCGCCAGTTTCTGCACGGGAAAAGAGGGTTGCGGCGTCGCCATAGGTGCGGAAATCGAGCGCTCGCTCGGCACCGGGGCATGCCAGCCGTCGTACTCGTGCGCCGGTGGCGAGGAGCAGTTTGCCGTAGGGCAGTGCCCGGCCGTCGCTGAGGGCTATGGTGCGGCTGGCGGCGTCGATGCGGGTGGCGGTGCGGCCCGGGCGATAGGTAATGCCGGCGGCTTCCAGTGCCTCAGTCGTGCAGATCGCCTTCATCTGCACAGCTCCTTCCAGTGGTTTGGAGAGCGGAGGGCGCTCATAGGGCAGGTGTGGCTCCGCGCCAATCAGCGTGACGGCGCCGGTAAAACCGGCTTCACGGGTGGCGAAGGCGGCGCGGGTCCCGGCTTCGCCCGCCCCGATAATGACGATGTCGTCCATGCTGGTCTCCGTGGAAAGGGACCGGCGCGTGGCGCCGGTCGGGGGGGATCAGTTCCGGCTAGCGTACTCGGCCATGTTCTTCGGGGTGACGAGCTCGAAGGGCACCCAGACCTGCTTTTCGATCGCCTCGCCGCGCACCAGCGCCACCGCGGCATCCACCGCGCTTGCCGATTGGCCCTTGGCGTTCTGGAACACGGTCGCGTCGAGATCGCCTGCCGCCATGGCTGCGAGGCCGTCCTGCGTCGCGTCGATGCCGATGATGATGACGTCGTCCATGGAGACGCTTGCCGCCTTGAGAGCCTGAATCGCGCCGATCGCCATTTCGTCATTGTTGGCGAAGACCACGTCGATGGGCTGGCCAGCAGTGATCCAGTTGGTTGTCAGGTCCATGGCATTGGTGCGTGTCCAGGCGCCGGACTGTTCGTCGGCGATGGTGACACCCTTGCAGTCGCTCGCTGCCAGCGCATCCTTGAATGAGGACGTACGGTCGCGCGAGGTCTGGTGGGCAAGGTCGCCCATCAGGATGTAGACCTGTGCATCGCTCGCCTTGCCCTTCTCCTTCAGCAGCGAACAGGCGGCCTGTGCGCCAAGTTCGCCGGAATCCGTTTCCTTTGATCCGACATAGGCCTGCTTTTGCGGGAGCTTGGTGATGTTGTCCGGCTCGAGGTTGAGATAGACGAGCGGAATGCCGGCCTTCTCGGCAGCCTCGCTGATGCCCGGGGCGGCGGAGGTGTCCGTCAACGTCATGATGATCGCATCCACCCCGGCAGCGATGAAATTGTTCACCTGATTGAGCTGCTTGGAGATGTCGGTCTGGGCGTCCTCGACCTGGACATTGACGCCCTTGACCTCTGCGGCTCGCGCGCCAATCCCTTCGCGCAAGAGGGTCTGGAAATTGTTGTCGAAACTCTGCATCGAGACGCCGATCGTCTCCGCTGCGGCAGCACTTCCCATCAAGGCGGCCAGAATGGCCGCCAGGCACATGGATTTCATGGTATCCTCCCAGTTTGGGTGCCGGTCCACCCGCTCGCACTCCGGAGACCCGGCGGGCCTGCTTGTCGGCGCCGCCCTAGCCGAGGGCGACGCGAACCTCTCCGTCGATCACCTCGGCGGGATAGGTTTTCAGGTTCTCGCAGGCCGGCAGGCGCAGGGCCTCGCCGGTGCGATAGTCGAAAGCGCCGGAATGCTTGGGACACTCCACCTCGAAATCCATCACCAATCCTTCGGCAAGATGGATCGCCTCGTGGGTGCACAGGCCGGCGGTGCAATAGACGCTGTCATCCGGCGCGCGGTAGATGGCGTAGGTGCGGCCGCCATGGTCGAAACGGACAGCGCCTTCCTGTTCGATGTCGGCGAGCTTGCAGGCGGGAACCCAGGTCATTCGGCAGCTCCTTGAACTTCGGTGCGAGCCTTGCGGGCGGCGAGCTTTTCCTTGCGCTTGCGGTAGCGCTCCTGCATGCGGGCTTCGCCTTCCGTGGAGCCGTCGTGCCAGGTGCCGAACCACTTATCGAGCGGGATCAGGGCATCGCCGTAATTCACCTCGAAATACTTGTGGTGCAGGTAATGCGCATAGGCGTGGCTATCGACCAGCGTCTCTTCGCCCACTTCCACCTTGTCGAAGCCGACATGGCCGGGAATGGCGCCGAAGCCGGCATAGTGAAGCTGATAGAGCATCAGGATGGGGTTTGACGGCAGGACCAGGTGATAGAAGGCGGTGCCGAGATAGAGCAGGTGCTCGACCGGGTGCATCGACAGCGACGACCAAGGCGACGGGTTCACCGAATTGTGGTGGACCGAGTGCACCCATTTGTAGAGAAACGGGGTGTGGATGAGCCGGTGAATGCAGAAGAAGTGGAACTCGTGGATGATCGGCACGGCGAGGGCGACGAGTGCCAGTGTCCACGGGTTTTCGGCAAAGCTCAGCCAGGGGGCGTAGCCATTGGCATAGGCCCAGAGCATGGCGACCTCGATCGCCGTCCAGATGGTGACGCCCGAAAGAAACGTGCGCAGGATGTTGTCGAGGTTCTGGCTCTCGAACCAGAAGGCCTTGTTCTTCTGATCGGCAGGGAATTTTCCGTTGTATTTGAAGCGGTTTTCCTGCCTCTTCAACACATAGAGATGCACCTCGAAGGCGCCGTAGAAGAGAAGGACACAGACCGCATTCACCGCGAAGAGCCAGGCGACCCAGCCGATGCCGAGGCTCTGCAGCGTTTCGATTGGCGGGATTATCCAGGCCCAGTAGGCGATAGCGGAAGCCGCGAAGATGGCGTTCCACGGAAGGAAATAGTGCGGTAGCCACTTGAGGATCGCCAGGAGGCGAGGCGGAAAGACGAACAGCGGTGCGGTCTCCACCGGCTGGTTCGGTGCCCAATCCCCACGCTTATTGCGCGTTCCGTATTTCAGATCGTCCATTGCGCTCTCCCTCGGACGTGCGAGCGGTTTCACACTCGCTGAATTTCCTTGTTGGAAGGGCGCATGTCGCGCCGCTGGCCCTGTTGCGCCTTGCGCAACCGGCTCTCCTCCCGACCTGGAAATTATCAAGAGCGAGCGGGAATGCCGAACGGTTCCTTGATCAAATCAGATCAGAGGCCTTCGGCCGTGATGGTGATGAAGCGGATGGGGCTTGGGTCCGGTTCGACATCCGTCAGGCCGATGCGGCGGAGGACGAGGTCGAGCGCGCGCTGGGCCTGTGCTTCCGGCGCCTGGTCCAGCACCACATCCATGATGCCATCGCTGAGCGCCGCGCGGGTGTAATCAGTCAACTCGTGTCCGATGAACAGGATCTCCCTGCCCCGCGGATGGCGGCGCAGCACGCTGATCAGGGCGGAGTTGGCACCGCCGGCATTGTAGAGGCCGACGAGATCAGGATATTTCTCCAGCGCGATTGCGAGTGTCTCCGCGCTGAAATGCTCTTCGTCCCGTGTGAAACCCAGCCATTCGAAGGCGATGGGACCGGGATGGGCGGCGAAGTAACTGGAGAAACCGCGGATGCGATCGCGGTGTACCTGATAGATCGGATGACAAAGCGCGACGACAGGGCCTTTCGTACGGGCCATGCGGGCGATGAACCAGGCGGCCGTCCGCCCGGCGGCCTCGTTGTCTATGCCGACGAAGGCCCCGGTCTTCTCCAGGGCACGGGTGACGACATGCACGATGGGCACGCCCTGGGCCGCCACGGCTTCCACTGCCGCCTTGATAAGCGGGCTGTTCGGGACGGCAAGGATCAGGCCAGCACGCGACAAATCGGTCGAGCGGATGTGGCGGGCGATCTGCTCCGGGTTCATTTCCTCGGTAAAGCTGCGATGCACGACAACCAACGGATCCAGCGTGGCTGCGATGCGCTCGAATGCCTTGGAAAGGCGCCGGTAGAATGTCGTTTCGGGGCGGACCATCAGGACTTCGATGCGCAGCAAGCCGCGGTGCGCATCGGGCAGCGTGCGGGGATAGTTCAGGCTGCGGGCGGCGATCACCACCTTTTCGGCGAGCTCGGGGCGCACGCCGCCACGCCCGTTCAGCACCCGCTCCACGGTCGCTGTACCGACACCGGCAAGGCGGGCAATGTCCCTGTAGCTGGACTTGCTCATCGTATCGTGGGCTCCTTGAACCGATCCCTGCATGCCGCGGAAGCGTACGCCCGCCGCCGACTACCGTATGACTGCACCACCAAATAGCTGTCTTCAACAAGATCCAGTCGCGACAAATCTGTCGATGAGGCATCCGGCAAAAAGCCATGGGCGCGATGCGGGATGAGAGGCAGGATGCTGCGCGATTCGATGCTCTTGCGCTACGGATCGTCTGAGGGCCGTACTTCGAGAGCGCCACGAAGGATCGGGCGGCATGCGGCGGATGCTTGCGGGAAGGTGGAAAAGTGGCGGTGTAGCAAGGAATTAGCCCTTTTGCACCAACCCACGGTGACCGGCTGGAAGGTTAGTAACCTTAAAAACCTCGCCCCCTAGAGAATCGCACATTATCCCGCTTACGTGATCATTGGCTGTCGTGGCTATTTAGCAATGCGACAGTCTCGCCTCTCGATGCGCTGGTCAACGCCAACGTTGGGAGCAAGGCTCGCGTGTCCGTCAATCCGTGATCGATCGGATCAAGCACGTCTGATCGCCGCAACAGATTGCCGGAAGGAGGCGTCTGGAGCTGCATCCAATCTCGGTCAGCCACGAAACGACCTACAAGTTCGAATGCTTAACCGACGGCCAGGCGATCAAGCTATGGCAACATGTGCCGGAGCATCGTGCCAGACATCGACCCCTTCACGCCAGACGCAAGCATGGTCAGAGGTTTGGCCCAGATCTCAATATTTTACGTCACCCGGATGTCGTGGCCGATCGCTAGCAGTTCGAGCATTGGGAAAGCGATCTTATCCAGTTTTGGAAGACGTTCGGAAAAGCCAATGTGATATCACTGGTCGAACCGGTCAGCCGGGTCGCGATTTTCCCGCGCAACAACGATCGGCAGTCCCGACCGGTCAAGAACAGCCTTGGGAAGGGACTACAAGCCCTGTCCCACCTCGCCCGCCGTTCCATCACCTTCGACGGTGGACCGGAGTTCACCGACTGGCCATACCTCCAGGTGAGCATCGGCAACCAGACGTGGTTCTGGGATCCGCAGTTGCCGTGGCAAAAGGAACTGCCGAAAACACCAACGGTCGCGTGCGGAAATGGCTTTCGAGAGGGAGCCGATCCTTTATCCGTCACCGGCGCAGACCTCATCGAGATCTGCAACCGGCTAAACATGCGGCACGGAGCTTAGCATGAGACGCTCCCGCAAGCCGCGCTTCGCGCGTGAACGCCACCATCCAAATGCACGACGCTCATCAGAACTCTTCCCAACTATCCTTGCCGGTATCGAGAGCGGCATTGCCCGAGAAGGCCGACGCGATCCTGCGGCTGAGCGCCCGAACCGGCAAGGCAGGTGCGGTGTCATAGGCTCCGGTCTCGCGAGGCGGAGAAGATGCAGAGATCGTGGTCCGCAATTGCGGATGCGAGAGCCTGAACTGTGCCAGCAACTGTCTCAGCGATGCCACTTCCCGCGCCAGACCGTGGCTGGCGGCGGTCGATTCCTCGACCATTGCGGCATTTTTCTGCGTGTCGTGATCCATCTGGTTGACGGCCGTGTTGATCTGCTGAAGGCCTGAAGCCTGCTCCTGCGCCGATTCCACGATCGCTGCCACGTGCCGGTTGATTTCCTGAACCTCGGACACGATCGTTTCCAGCGCCCTCCCCGTATCGCCGACGAGTTGAACCCCTTCACGCACCTGATTGTTCGACGTGGTGATCAGCCCCTTGATATCCTTGGCAGCGCTGGCGGAACGCTGGGCCAGTTCCCGCACTTCCTGTGCAACGACAGCAAAGCCCTTGCCCGCTTCACCGGCGCGTGCGGCCTCGACACCTGCATTCAGCGCCAGCAAGTTCGTTTGGAACGCAATCTCGTCGATAACGCCGATGATGTTGCTGATCTCGTTGGCTGACTTCTCGATCTGCTCCATAGCATGCACGGCGCGGCGTACGACATCACCGGACTGCTCAGCGCCAACCTTTGCGCGGACGACAAGCTGACCCGCATCCTGAGCGCGAGCCGTGGAATTTTTGACCGTTCTCGTGATTTCTTCGAGAGCTGCGGCCGTTTCTTCCACGGCTGCCGCCTGCTGTTCCGTGCGCTTGGCCAGGTCGTCGGCCGCCGATTTGATCTCGTTCGCGCCGGCGTCAATGCCAAGGGCGTTCTGCGCGACCCTGTTTAGAGCGTCCTGAAGCTTTTCGGCCGAGTTGTTGAAGTCGTTGCGCACGGAATCCAGCGAGGCCGTAAATGGCCGCTCGATCCTGTGTGACACGTCGCCGTCCGACAGCTTCGCAAGACCGGCAGCCAGATTGTCGACCGCGAACTGAACATCGGCAGCTTCTTTCGCTTTCAGTTTCTCTCGCGCGACCCGCTCCTCCTCCGACAATGAACGGCTGGCTTCCGTTTCCTGTTCAAGACGAATACGCGCCAAAGCGTTCTCACGGAAAACCGCGACCGTTTTTGCCATTCGGCCTATCTCGTCCCTGCGCTCCTCGCCATAGATGGCAATGTCGAGCTTGCCGCCAGCCAGAGAGGCCATCGTATCTGTCATGATATCGATCGGTTTGATGACACCCTTGATGACGGTCCAGATCGAAAATACTGCGATAGCCGCAGCAAACGCGCCGATGAGGGCCATGATCGCCAACAACAGGGACTTCAGGGCTTCCCCTTCCGCCATGCCGTCTTCAGCAGCGGTGAGCTGAAGGGCAATGAGCTTGTTGATATCCTCGCTTAGAGGATCGACAAGCGGATAGAGCGCGTTGGTAGCAAACTCTGCGAGAGCCCTATCGTCATTCGTCGCGACCAGGTCCACCAGCCCACCGAGCTGCGTTGCTGCATTTTCAAGGTTTTGCCCAAACTGGTTGGCCAGCCGCTCCTCCTCAGCCGTCAGTTTGGTCGAAAGATATATGGCCCACTGTCCGTCGATGTTCTTGAGAGCCGACCGGATATCCTGTTCGCCCTTTTCATTTGTTACCGTGCCCGCTGCGACCTTGTGAACGGTATCAACGATCTTCACGGCATATTCGTCGGCTATCGTCTTCAACTGGCTCATGGGTATGACGCGGTCGGCCACGATCGACCGTACGAGCTTTGCTTCCTCGTTCAGAGCATAGAGGGCGAAAGCTGCTATGGCGACCAGAGTGGCAACAAGCAAAGATATGCAGGAAAGGAGTTTCAGGCGAATGGACATTGCAACTACTCCAAATCTGATAAGTGACGAAATGTGTTTTTCGGGGCTAAAATCACTACCATGGAGTGTCTGCGCGGACATTTGTTATCGAAGATTGCATATATGTGAATAAAAATTGGTTAAACTATAGGCATTTGCCTCGTGTTTTAGCATTCCCGAGTATTGAGCAGGGCGGCATAAGAGTGATCCGTCTTTGCTGAGCGAACCCAGATAGTGCGGACCGCGCCGTATTCTCCGTTGGCGCACAGGGTTCTCCGCATCGCCGATCGCAGAGCGATCGGCGTGGTTGTCTATGATAGTCTTAAGAAAAACAGCCGAGGCAAGGATTGGCGCACGCCCATTGCGCCAAGGCAGAAGTCAAGCGCCTCGCGATCGATGGTCGCTCAGCTTCACACTGACGAGCCGACGCGTGACAACTCCAGGGAGATGTCCCTTGCAAAGATCACGGCGATTTCCGGTGGTGTCGGGCGGGCGCGCAGCGCAACATAGAACTGCGACTGCCATTCCAGTTCCAGCCCCCTGATCTGCCGCATCTCGTTCTGTTGCACCCAGGGCCGCGCGAAATGCGTCGGGAGGAATCCGAGAAAACAGCCACTCCGTACCAACATGGCCTGCGCCTCCATGTTGGAAACCGACGCCGTCACGATAGGTGAGCGGAATTTGGCCAGTTCACTCTTGTGCAGGTAAGGCCTTACCGTGACCGGGTGACGTGACACCTCGGCCAGCGTGATGTCCTCATTGGGACGATGGAACAGAGGATGATTTTCGCCGCAGAAAAGGGCGTGCTCCTCGACATAGACCGGGGTGTACTCGACGTTGAGATGACGCTGCGGAAAGGGTCCGACGGCAACGTGGAGTTCACCTGTCTGCAGCCCTTTGGCGAGCGTTTCGGGTGTACCGACTTCGAGTGACAGGCGAACCTTCTGCTCGCGCAGGAAGAACCGCCGAATGGCGAGGTGGACAGGGAGCTCCGGATTGCTGGCTTCGCTGTCCACGATTCCGACGCGCAAGTGGCCTGTCAGGACACGGCGCAGCTGGCCAAGGCTTGTCTCGCAGGTTTCGATCGACCCCAGCAGCTGCTTGGCCTCGTCGTAGACGGCCTCCCCCTTCTCCGTCAGGGCAAAACCCGCCCGCCCCCGATGACAGAGCGTGAAGCCCAGCGTCAGCTCAAGGTCTTTCAAATGGGTCGAGATGGCCGAGATGCTACCGCCAAGCACGGCCTGTGCACCGCCAAAGCCGCTGTGCTCGACGACGGCACAGAAGGTGCGCAGGTTGCGAAGGGTATAGTCGCTGATCCGCATGGCGCCGAGCCTCCTCGTTTGGCTCAGCGTAACTTCAATTATTCTGAAGTAAATGTGCAAAGATTGCGATTTAATGAATTATCGCACGCCTGAATACTCCTGCCATCGGCCGTGGCTGTCGCGCCTGCCGACCAGAGGGAGGAAAACATGAAAAATTTTGCCAGGGCCGCAGCCGTCGCTGCCGTCGTGGCCTTCGCCGGCAATGTCGCGAAGGCTGAGGAGTGGAAATTCGCAATTGAGGAAATTCCCGGCTCGATCATGGACAGCTATGCGCAGGAGTTCAAGAAGCGCATCGAGACGGCGACCGCCGGAGAGGTCAAGGTCACGGTCTATCCGCTGGGTTCGCTCGGCACGCCGACCGAAGTGGCCGAACAGACGGCGGACGGGGTCATCCAGCTTTCAAACCTTTCGGTCGGTAATCTCGGCACGATCGTTCCGGAGAGTCAGATCTTTCTCTCAACCTATGTTCTGCCGAGCGATCCCAAGCGCATGAACGACATGCTGGCGACCAGTCCCGTGATCCATCAGGAGCTGGCAGGGCATTTCGAGACCAAGGGATTGAAGCTTGGCGCTCTCTACAGCGAGGGGCCGCAGGTCTGGACCACCCGGAAGGAAATCCGCAAGCCGGAGGATCTGGCCAATTTCAAGATGCGCGTGATGGTTTCGCCCATGCTGTTGAAGGCCTATGAGGATCTCGGTGCCTCGCCGACGCCGGTTCCGTTCGGCGAAGTCTACGGCGCCCTGCAACTTGGCCAGGTCGATGGCCAGATCAATCCCATTCCGACGATCGAGGAGATGAAGTTCTACGAGGTCACGGATTACCTGATCTGGGCCGGCGAGCAGGAACTTATCACCGCGGTTCTTGCGAGCGACGATTGGTACAAGGATTTGCCCGAAGATCGTCGGCAACTTCTCGACAAGACGTTCGCCGAACTCAACGGTTTCATTCCCCCGGTCGTGCAGCGCTTCAATCAGGAGCGGCTGCAGAAGATCCAGGCGGCCAAACCCACGATCAAGCTGGTCGAGCTGACGGAGGCCGAGCGGGCAGTCTTTCGTGAGCGCGCAAAGGTGACAGCCGATGCCGTTGCGGATGTCGCTGGCCCCGATGCCGGCGCGCTCCTGAAGAAGCTCCAGGCCGAGTCCGTTCAATAGGGCGCGCGGCCCGGCAATTTGCCGGGCGCATCCCGGATCAGGAAACAGAATCATGGAACAAGCACCGCGCTCGCGCCGGAACGCCCTTTTGCGGCTGGATGATGGAATCGCCTTCCTCGAGGCGGCGGTTCTCAGCCTGACGATGATCGTCATGGCGCTGAACACGATTGCCAATGTCTTCGGCCGATACGTCCTGGCACACAGTCTGTATTTTTCCGAAGAGCTGAACGAGATCCTGATGGTGACCGCCACCTTCATGGGCCTTGGATATGTGACGCGCAAAGGCCGCCACATCCGCATGTCTGCGGTCTACGATCTGGTTCCGGAAACCGCCCGGCGGTGGCTGATGGCCGCCATCGCGCTGACCACGGCTGCCGCCATGTTCCTGCTTGCATGGCATGCCTGGGAATATGTCGCCAAGGTTGCCGCCCGCGGGCGGCTTACACCAGCGATGCAACTGCCGCTCTGGACAACCTATGTCGTCGTCGTCGTCGGCCTCGCGCTGACCGGCATCCAATACCTCCTTGCCGTCGTCGCCAATGTCACACGCCGGGAGGGGGTCTGGGTCTCCTTTGAAGAGACCGACGCCTTCGAGGATCCCGAAGTGACGAAACTTCTCGAATTGCAGGTCGGCGAAGAGGCCGGTCCTGCCCGCGCCACGGGAGGCTGAACCATGACACTCATGATGATCGCCGTCATGTGCCTGCTGCTCCTGGCAGGTTATCCGATGATGATGCCGCTTCTCGCCGCGACGGTTCTTGCTTTCTGGCTGTACCTGCCTGATCTTGCCATGCAGCAGATCGTCCAGCAGATGATCGGTGGGGTAAAGCCTTCCGCGCTCGTTGCCGTCCCCATGTTCATTCTTGCCGCCGACATCATCACGCGCGGCCAGTCGGCCGACCGGCTGGTCGACCTCGTGATGCGCTTCATGGGGCACCTGCGCGGGGGCCTGGCGATTTCGGTGACATCCGCCTGCGCCTTGTTTGGAGCGGTGTGCGGCTCGACCCAGGCAACCGTGGTCGCCGTTGGCGGGGCCATGCGGCCGCGCATGCTGCGGGCGGGTTACCGCGATGATTTCACTATCGGACTGATCGTCAACGCGGCCGACCTTGCCTATCTCATTCCACCGTCGATCGGCATGATCGTTTACGGGGTCCTTTCGGGCACGTCGATTTCGGAACTGTTCATCGCCGGCATCGGGCCGGGGCTGCTCGTGGTCGTGCTGTTTTCCGTATGGTGCTGGTATGTCGCCCGGAAGGAAGGGCTTCCCGTCGAACGCCGGGCCACCTGGGCGGAGCGGTTTCATGCGGCGCGGCGCGCGCTCTGGCCGCTCGGCTTTCCGGCTCTTGTTGTCGGCGGCATCTATGGCGGCATCTTCAGCCCCACCGAAGCGGCCGCGATCTGCGTGCTCTATGCCACGCTGCTCGAGCTCCTGATCTTCCGCTCGATCGGTTTGAAGGATCTCTGGAACATTGCCCTTTCGACAGGAATGATGACCTCCGTCGTCTTCATCCTGATCGCCACGGGCGCGGCCTTCTCCTGGACGATTTCCTATGCCCAGGTGCCCCAGCAGATTCTGGCTGCCATAGGGCTGGAAGGTGCCGGTCCGATGAAGGTGCTGCTGGTGATAAACCTCGCCTTCTTCATCGGCTGCATGTTCGTCGATTCACTGGTGGTGATGCTGATCCTCGTGCCGATCTTCGCACCATTGGTGGCCGCGACCGGGCTCGATCCGGTGCTGGTCGGCATCCTGGTCACGCTGCAGGTTGCCATCGGAGCGGCGACGCCGCCTTTCGGATGCAATCTGTTCACGGCCGTCGCCGTGTTCCGCCGACCCTTCGTCGATGTGGTGCGTGGCGTACCGCCCTTCCTTCTCATCCTGCTGCTGGTCGCCGTGCTGCTGAGCCTGTTCCCGTGGATCTCGCTCGGGCTGCGTGACCTCGCGTTCCGCTGACCAAATTCAATCACAAGGAGACTTTTCATGACGGATACAAAATCCGGCAATGCGCACGGCTACGAGAACGGTAGGCTCAATCTACCCTTCGTCGGCATCTCGACCTTCGGCAAGCGCCCCTATGTCGAAGACTGGACGAAGATCGATGCGGATGTGGCCGTGCTCGGCGCGCCCTTCGACTTCGGCACCCAGTTCCGCGCGGGCTCGCGCTTCGGGCCCCGCGCGGTGCGCGAAGCCTCAACGCTGTTCAGCTTCGGCCACGCTGGAGCCTATGACCACGAAGATGACCGCATGTACCTCGGCGAGGGCGTGCGTATCGTGGACATCGGTGACGCGGACATCGTGCATACGAACACGGAAAAGAGCCATGCAAACATCCGCAAGGGCGTCAATGCGATCCTGGACGCTGGCGCACTGCCTGTGGTGATCGGCGGCGATCATTCCGTCAACATTCCCTGCATCGAGGCTTTCGAAGGCCGCGGCCCGATCCACATCCTGCAGATCGACGCCCATCTGGATTTCGTCGACGAGCGCCATGGCGTGCGCAACGGCCACGGCAATCCGATGCGCCGGGCAGCGGAAAAATCGTGGGTGAGCGGGTTGACGCAGGTCGGCATCCGCAACGTTTCGTCAACGGCGAAGGATGGCTACGACGCAGCCCGCAGCATGGGATCCGACATCCTCTCCGTCCGGCAGGCGCGAGGGCTTGGCGCACGCGGTGTGATCGACCGTATTCCCGAAAATGCACGCGTCTACGTCACGCTCGATATCGACGGTTTCTGCCCCTCGATCGCTCCGGGCACCGGCACACCCAGCCACGGTGGCTTCCTCTACTATGAGGTGCTTGAGATGCTCCAAGGCCTGGCGCGTCGCAACGAGGTGGTCGGCATGGATCTTGTCGAGGTTGCACCGGATTATGACCATACTGGCGGGACCGCCATTCTCGCCGCGCAGGTTCTGCTCAACTTCCTCGGTTTCGTCTTCGACGCCCGCGCACAACACGCGCGCTGAAACAACCGCTGAACGCACGGCGGCAGCCTTGGACAGCGGCTGCCGCCGTGACATCAGGTGAAGCCAAGCGTGGCACCTGCGATGAAGGGTGCCCCTCCTCTCCTTGAGAGCCCTTCATCGGCCTCGCCTGGAAGCCTGCGTGCCAGCACGCGGATAGTGCAAACACAAGCACCTGCCGTTGGCGTGCGGGCAGCGGCAGGCCCACTGATCGGCTTAGCCGTCCGCCAGATCCTTGAGTACACCCTGGGCGGCCTTCACCAGGAGGCCGAGATCGACCGCACCGGCAATGAAGCGGTAGCCCCAATGCCTGTAGCGGACGGCGTCGGCCGCGTTGGTGGCGAGGATGCCCGGGGCCTTGCCGGTGGCGACGATGCGGCGTGCCGCATCTTCAAGCACGGCCTGGACCTCCGGCGCTCCGGCGCGACCGAGAAAACCCATGGAGGCGGAGAGATCGGAGGGACCAATGAAGACGCCGTCGACGCCCGGAACAGCCGCGATTTCCTCCAGCCTGGCAAGGGCATTGGTGGTTTCGATCTGCACGAGCACGGCGATCTCGTCGTCGGAGACGGCAAAATAGTCCGATGTCAGGCCGTAGCGGCTTGCCCGGGTCGCGCCAGCGACGCCACGAAGCCCCTTGGGCGGGTAGCGTGTGGCGGCTACGGCTGCCGCCGCCTCCTCGGGAGTTTCAACAAAGGGAACGAGCAGGGTCTGCGCACCCATATCGAGTACACGCTTGATCAGCACCTTGTCGTTCCAGGCGGGGCGGACGACGGCTTGGGCCGTGCCCACGGCCGCCGCCTGCAACAGGGGCTGGACGCTGGCAAGGTCGATCGGGGAATGCTCGGTGTCGAACAGCAGCCAGTCGAAGCCAACAAGCGAGAGAGCCTCGGAGGAAATCGGGCTGCCGAGGGACAGCCAGAGCCCGTTCTGCGTATCGCCGGCAAGGAGCCGGCGCTTGAACGTGTTGCGGGGAGCCTGCATCATCGCCTCACACGAACTGCACGGCGACCGAGCCGAGCGGGCCGAAATCGGCGTGAAGGGTATCGCCCTTCTTGGCCCAGACGGGGCGTGTGAAGCTGCCGGACAGCAGCATGTGGCCCGGCTCCAGCGTCACGTCGAATGGGGCGAGCTTGTTGGCAAGCCAGGCGACCGCCATCGCCGGATGGCCGAGAACGCCGGCGGCCAGTCCCGTCTCCTCGATTTCCGAATTGCGATAGAAGATCGCGCCGACCCAGCGCAGGTCCACATCCGTCGGTCGAACGGGCCGCCCGCCGAGCACCAGTCCGGCGGCCGCGCCGTTGTCGGCGACCGTGTCGAAAATCCTCCGCGGTTCGGTAACGCGTGCGTCGATGATCTCGATGGACGGGATGATCCATTCTGTTGCACGCAAAACATCGACGAGGCCGACATTCGGTCCCTTCAGCGGCTCCTTGAGCACGAAGGTCAGTTCCGGCTCGACACGCGGCACGCAGAAGTCCTCGAACCGCACCTTCGCGCCATCTGCCAGCACGAGGTCGTCGAACATATAGCCGTAGTCGGGCTCATCGATCTTCGAGGCGGCCTGCATGGCCTTTGACGTCAGGCCGATCTTGTGGCCGATGATCTTCACGCCGGCCTTGATTTTAGCCTCTGCCACGGCGGAGGAGATCGCATAGGAATCTGCGATCTCGATCTCGGGATACATCTCCGAGGGACGCGGCCCCTGCACCTTGGTACGGTGGCTTTCCAGCAGGCTCGCGACACAGCGCGCGCGTTGTTCTTCGTTCAGCATGATCAAGGGGCCTTTCAGAGTTTGATGCAGACGTTGCGCAGCTCGGTGTAGAATTCGAGCGAATGGATGCCCCCTTCCCGGCCGATGCCGGAGGCTTTCGATCCGCCGAAGGGTGTTCTGAGATCGCGAAGGAACCAGCAGTTGACCCAGGCGATGCCGACCTCGATCTGCCGCGATACACGGTGCGCGCGCGACAGGTTCGTGGTCCAGATCGAGGTTGCCAGCCCGTAGGGGCTGTCATTTGCCAGCACGACGGCCTCCTCTTCCGTGTCAAAGGGCGTGATGTGCGTGCAGGGTCCAAAAATCTCGTCAGTGATGACGGGCGCGTGCTGTGGAAGGCCGGTCCAGACGGTTGGCTCCACCCAATAGCCGTTCTCATAGCCGGCAAGCTGCGGCACCCCGCCACCGGCAAGGATCGTCGCGCCTTCGGCCCGCGCCTTGTCATAGTAGGACAGGACCTTTTGCCGATGTTCGGCGCTGATGAGCGGGCCCATCGTCGTCGCCGGATCAAAAGGATCGCCGAACCGGTAGCTGTTTGCCTTGCGCGCAAGGCCCTCGGCCAGCCGCTCGAAGATGCCGCGCTGCACATAAAGGCGCTCCGTACCGAGACATACCTGCCCCGTATTGGCGAAGCAGGCGCGTCCGATCCCTTCCAGCGTGGCGTCGAGATCGGCGTCGTCGAAGATGATGCCGGCATTCTTGCCGCCGAGCTCCAGCGAGACGGGGCGAATGCCGCCGGCCGCTGCGCGCATGATCGCCTCGCCGGTCCGCGTCTCGCCGGTGAAGGTGATACCATCGACATCCGGATGGCTTGTCAGGAACTCGCCGGCAGCACCCGGCCCCTTGCCATGCACCACATTGTAGACGCCCGGCGGGATTCCGGCCGCATTCATCACCTCGCCGAGGAGCGTTGCCGTTGCCGGCGTTTCCTCGGATGGCTTGACGACGACCGTATTGCCGCAGGCGAGCGCCGGCGCGACCTTCCACGTCATCAGGAGAAGTGGCAGGTTCCAGGGGCAGACGACGGCTATGACACCACGGGGCAGCCTCAGCGCATAATTGAGCGCGCCGGCGCCGTCGGGCGTCGCCATCTCGAACGTCTCCGTCGAGGCCGTGAGGATCTGGTCTGCGAAGACATTGAAGTTCGCGGCGCCGCGAGGGATGTCGATATGTGACGCGATGGAGCGGGGCTTGCCCGTATCGTGGATTTCAGCCGCCAGGAACTCATCGAAACGTGCATTGATGCCATCGGCGACCTTGCGCAGCAGCGCGACGCGCTCTGCAAGCGGCATGCGGCCCCACGGCCCCTTCAAGGCCGCCCTCGCCGCGCCAACCGCGGCATCGACTTCGGTCCGGCCGGCGGCGGAAATCTCGCCGATCACCTCGCCGGTGCTCGGGAAATGATTGGCGAAGGTCTCGGCGCTGCCGCGGACGAACTTGCCGTCGATGAAATTGAGATAGGTCTTCACATCTTGTCCTTTCGCATGACCGCTTCCGTCAGGCCGCCCGCTCGGGGTCGCCGGCCGTCAGGTAGTCCCACATCCGTTCCACAATGCCGCCGCCGAGCGTCGCACGCTGCGCGGCATCCGCCGCCGTTATGACCGGCGCTTCGTTGGCCAATCCCGCAGCAAGGGCGGCAAGCTCGACGCGGCACATGTCTTCCAGATACCAGGCGAGCATCAGCGCCTCCTCGATCGTTCCGCCGCGAACGACCGCGCCGTTGCCGCGCATCAAGACGCCCGCGCTGTCGCCCATGGCCGTGACGACGCCTTCCGCCCGCCCGTCATCACGGATCAGCTGGATGTCGTCCCAGAAACCGACCCCAGGCGCAAAGTAGGTGCCGAAGCCGTGCCGCATCTGTGGCCGACGGCCGAGTGCTGCGAGTGCCATGACACACGGGGACATGAAGCGGATGACTGCACCGACGGATGGCTGTGCCGCATAAATCTGCTGGTGGATGCGCACCTCACCCAGAACACCGGCCGGTAGATCACCCGTCACCGGTACCAGGGTGCAAGGTTCGCCCGGCTCGACCAGGGCCATCGGCCGGGGTGGGCAAGTCAGGAAGTGCTGCTGGTCGATACGGGCAGAGCAATGACCGTAGGCGTGCACGAGACCGGCACGACCAAGGGCGCGGGCGGCCACCCGCACTGCGATTGCGATTTCGTTTGTCATGCCGTCAGTCCTTGAAGGCGGCGATGTTCGGCTTCGCCCCCCAGTGGCAGAAGCCCTTGGGTTCGAAGTGGAATTGCCGGTCGCGCCACAGCGGCTCGTCGTGGATCTCGCAAACGCCCGTCGAATATTCGAACGTCATGCCCTCGGGCCCGGTGAAGTAGAGGAACTGGGCCGAGGAGGTCGGATGCCGGCCCGGCCCGAAGGTGATGTTGACCTGATTGTCCCGCACGTGGCTGAAGGAACGCTGGATATCGTCTGTGCTTTCAACCTGGTGGTTGATGTGCTGGATCCCGGCCTTGTGAAAAGGAAACAGCGCGATCGAATGGTGGATCGTGCCGAGCCGCATCAGTGGCGCATCGCCTATCCGATCGGAAACGCGGGCGTTGCAGACTTGCGTCCAGAAGGACTCGTCACGCTCGGCATCCGTCGTGCAGAGGCCCACATGGGAAAAACCGGTAATGCCGGCATCGCGGGTACCATGGTAGCGCTTGCCCGACATTTCGGGGCGCACGACGAATTCGATGCCGTTGCCGGTCGGATCGTTGAACCGGATGAACTCGCGAACATGGCGTGCGTCGCATTCCTGTGCCGAGCCGTAGTGCACGCGATGGCCGAGACCTTCGAGCGTGGCGGCGGCGCGCTGAAGATCGTCGGAAGAACCGATCTCGAAGGCCGTTACCTGATCCTGTGGATCGCCCTCGAAGTAGCACAGCGTGTGCTCGCGAGCATCCGATTTGAAATAGGTCGCATCCCGGCGGCGCTCCGAGACCTCGAGGCCGAGGATGTTCACTGCGAACCATTCCGCGCCGGCAAGGTCGGTCGTGCCCAAGCGGCAGTAGACAACGTCTTTGAGCTCGATCATCGTTCTTCTCCTCCAAGGAATTCCGGCGCGAGGCAGGGCGAACCCCAGGTGCAATGCGACCGGGCGGTGTCGGAAAACTGGCGTGGACCCCGGATGGCGATCTGGGGGCCGGTCTTGGTATCGGCTGCATAGGAATAGTAGATGTCGCCCGGCCCCTTGGCCGTGACGAAAACCGCTTCGGACGCGGCGTGACGCCCCGGTCCGTGAACGACAGGAACCTGGCGCGATTGCAGGAAATACCAGCCCTGCATCACGTTGTTGACACCCTCGACGGACCAGCTCGCCCCCAGCACCCCATCGCGCTCGGAAGGATAGAGAGCCACACGGTGATGCGCCTCATCGAGGCGGAGGAAAGTTGCATCGCCGATCCAGTCGGAAACCTCCAGCCCGACGCCGCGCGTCCAGAAATCCTCATTGGCGGAGATATCGGTGCAGGCGAGCTGTACTGCCTGGAACCCGGTAATGCCTGCATCGCGCGGCCCATGATAGCGCCAGCCCGACGTCAGCGGCCGCCAGACGAGCTCCACCGTTACACCGTTCGGTGCCTTGACCGCGATGCCCTTCTTGATCTGGCGGATCCTGCATGCATCTGTGTCGAGACGGACGGGAGACCACTTCGCCAGGCGGCTTTCAGCCGTATCGAGGTCTTCCGCCCGCGCGACCGTCAGAGCGACCGCGGTGTCGCCCGTCTTGCTGTAGCAAAGCGCGTAGTTTCGCGCATCGGATCGAAAGCGGGCATGATCCTCGTCGCGGTCACCCGCCTGAAGGCCAAAGATCTCCGTGGCAAAGGCAGCGGCGGCAGCAAGATCGGGCACCGGCAGGCGCAGGTATCGAAGGTCTCGGTAGATTGCAGTCATTTTCATCTCCTCAAGGGTGCGCCGGATGACGCACCCTTCCGTCAATGCCGGTAGCGCTCAAAGCGCGCCGGCTTCTGCTTCCAATTCGATCAGAAGTGGCGTCTTCTTGCGCCATTCGGCGTACCAGGCATCGACTGCTGCACTGAAAAACGCCCGGTCCGCAACCACGACGGGTACATCCGTCGACTTGAGTTTTTCGAGATAGTCATTGTCGATGGAGGAATAGGCGCCGACGACTGCGTCGAGTTCTTCCGCCATCAGCTTTTCCACCACCGCGCGATCCGCTTCGGAAATGCCCTGCCATTTGCGCGCCGAACCGACCGCGATCATCGGGAACATCATGTGGTTGGACGCAAGGATTGTACCCGCATGCTCGTAATATTTCGAGTTCCAGGTGCCTTCGAAGTCGATCTGCATGCCATCGACCTGACCGTTGGCAAAGGCGTCATAGAGCGCGGGCAGCGGCATCGGCGTGGGGGCGGCGCCCAGCTGCTGCCAGAAGAACAGCTCCTGCGCAAAAGGCACCGTACGTACCTTCTTGCCGGAGAGGTCGGCGGCCGAAGCGATCTTGCCGCGCATGACGATCTCGCGCATGCCGGCCATGCCCCAGCCGAAGCCCTTGAGAGCGAATTTGTCGAGGCCGGCGACGAGCTTTTCCGCCACTTTTCCCTTCAGCAGCTTCTGCGCGCCGGCGGCATCCTTGACGATATAGGGCGCCAGGAAGACACCATAGTTCGGATCCCGATTGGCAAATTCGCCGAGCGTCAGGAAGGCGAAGTCGATGGCACCAGTCTGCAGCTGCTGCAGCATCTGTGCCTCGCTGCCGAGCTGGCCGGACGGAAAGATCGAGATGTCGACACGCCCTTCGGTCGCATCCTTGATCTTCTTTGCAAGGCTTTCAGCGCTCTTGCTCCATTGATGCGGCGGCGGCGTGATCAGGCCGAGCCGGTATTGCTCGGCGAGGGCCGGCGCTGAATGAAGGCCCGCCACGATGGTTGCCACCGCGGCCAGGAATTTTGCTGCTTTCATCCGTTGTTTCCTCCCGTTTGGATGTGTTTGGAACCGGCGGCTTCCTCCGCCAGAAATGTCATCAGGCTGGCCAGCTTGTCGTCGCGGTCAGCGGCAATCGCCTCCACCGGCCGTGGGTCGTGCGCTTCCATGCCGCTTGCGAGCAGACGGCGTGCCTTCTCGTCCAGCGCAGGGGCCCCGAGGCTTTCCCACCAGCGCTCGATCTGCGGACCGAGCTGGTCGATGCACCGCGCAATGCCGCCTTCGGCGCCCGCGAGATGAAAAACCCCGGTCGGACCGACGAAGCACCAGCGCGGTGCAAGCCCGGCCGTCACCGCCCGTTCGATATCGCCGACGCTCGCAACGCCCTCGCGCGCGAGGTAAACTGCCTCCCGCCACAGGGCCGTCTGCAGGCGATTGACGAGGTGGCCGGGCATCGGCCGCGACAGTTTCAACACCGTCTTGCCCATCGCTTCATAGAATCGCTGGGCCCATTCGATCGTGGTCGCAGAAGTTTCCAAACCACCGCAAAGCTCCACCACCGGCATCAGGTAGGGGGGATTGCAGGGATGGGCGATCAGCAAGCGCTCCGGCCGGGCCAATCCTTCGGCCATCTGGTCCGGATCGAGCCCGGACGATGAAGAGGCGATGATCGTATCGGGGTGCAAAAAGGGTTCGAGTGCTTGCAGGGCTTCAATCTTCAACGCCATCCGCTCCGGTAGGCATTCCTGCAACAGCTCCGGTTTCGCCCCCGCCGTTGCGGCCGTTGTGCTCCATCGTGGAGGTACGGCGGCAGGAGAGAGCTGCCCGAGCCGTTCCACAACGGGTCGGCCCGTGCTCCAGGTGGCCGCGAGACGATCTTCAGTCGCCGGATCGGGATCGATCACCACGGTCTTGTGGCCTGCCCCCGCAAAGGCGACTGCCCATCCGCAGCCGATGAGGCCGCCGCCCAGGATCCAGACATTCGCCATCACAGCAGCTCCTTCAGGCCGATGGAGAGCACCGGGAAAAACACCAGAAGAGCGAGAACGACGAGCACTGCGGCGAAGAACGGCAGAAGGAGAACGGAAAGGCGCTCCGCCCGCACATTGCCCATCAGCGAGGCGACGAACAGTCCGGTTCCCACCGGAGGTGTCAGGAGACCCAGCGTCAGGTTGAGGCAGACGATGATGCCGAAATGGAACGGGTCGATGCCATAGACATTGGTCGCGACCGGCAGGAAGACGGGCACGATCAGGATGATCGCCGGAATGGGATCCGTGATCATGCCGACCACCAGAAGCAGGGCGCAGAGCAGCAGGAGGAAGATCGTCGGCGAGGAGGTCATCGTCTGCATGGATTCGGCGACCATCGCCGGCAGGTTTTCAAAGGTGATGACCCAGCTGAAGACCTGTGCGGCGGCGATGAGGAAGAGAACGCTCGCCGCCCCTTTCGCGGCATTGGCGAAGGCAGGCAGGATGTCTTTGGCGTCGAGCTCGCGATAGACGAACATGCCGATGGCAATTGCCGCGAGGCTGGCAACGGCGGCCGATTCCGTCGGCGTTGCGATACCCCCCAGGATCGAACCCACGATGATGATCGGGATCAGCGCGGCCGGAAGCGCGTCCTTCACCGCGGCAAGACGGGCCCTCATCGGCATGGGTGGCGTCATCGGGAACCGATGCCGGTGACCAAGCCACGCTATGACGGCGATGAAGGCAAAGAAGATAAGGAAGCCGGGCACGATGCCTGCGATGAACAGGTCGCCGATCGGGATCTGCGCAATGACGCCGAAGATGATGAAGAGCATGGAGGGCGGGATGATCGGCGCAAGCAGGCCGCCGGCCGCCGTGATCGCCATCGACACATCCCGCGGGTACCCATTGCGCTCCATTTCCGGGACCGCGAGGCGCGACATGATGGTGATTTGCGCGACAGTGGAACCGAGGATGGAGGCCATCATCATGTTCGCGACGAGATTGACATAGGCAAGGCCGCCACGCAGCGGACGAAGCAGCGCAAGTGCCAGCCCCATCAGGCGCCGGCCGATGCCGCCGGCATTCATGAACTCGCCGAGCAGGATGAAAAGCGGAAGTGCAAGCAACCCGTAGTTCTCCAGGCCGCCGAACATCTGCTGGCCATAGGACTGGAGGAGCACGGTGTTGCCACTGGTGAAGATATAGATCATCGCAAGTGCGGCCAGCGCGAAAGCGATTGGCATGCCGACGGCGATCAGGCCGACAAAGGAAGCAGTAGCAATCATTGTGCGGTCTCCGCCGGAGCGTTGTAGCGGGCCAGAAGCGATGCGACGACGTGCAGAACCGAAGTCAGGCAGAAGATCGGGAGAACCAGCCAGAACCAGAATTTCGGAACGCCAAGCGTAATTGTGGGCTCCTGGTAGATGAAATTGAAAGCGGAGGAGGAGAAGGCATCGACTGATCCAGCGCGCCAAAGGCCGATCGGATCGAACCAGTTCCACAACTGGACGATCAGCACCGCAAGAAAGACGAGCAGCAGGCCATCGACCAGAAGCGCGAGGCGTCGGCGTGCGGCAGCTGGCATTGCATCGGCAAGCAGCGTCACCGCGATATGCTGGCGGTGGGCCAGCCCCATGGACGCGCCGACAAAGGCGACCCAGGCCATCAGCAGCACCGCCAGCTCGTCTGCCCAGATAAGGGGTAGACCGAGGGTCCGGCAAACGACATTGGCGAGCAGCAGCAGGAAGATCAGGAAGATCAACGCGCCCGCCAACCATGCTTCACAGGCAGCGATTTTACGGCTGGCAACCATGAGCATGCCGGCGCCGAAGGCCTTTGGCTGCGCCTCGAGATGGTTGACGGATGGATTGTTTTGTGACGATAGCATCGATATTCCTCCCGCGACGGATAAAATATCGATATTATTTGAAAGTCAATTTCTAAATTGATGTTTTTTAGAAAATGGAATAAATATCGAAAATCAAAAAAGGGGAGCTCGCATCTTTGTCGAAAACGCAGCAGGACGTTCTGGAAACCGGGGACGAAAAGACCCAGGCGGAAAAGGCATACAGGCTCATGCGGGAAGACATCGTGTCGGGCGCGCTTGCGCCGGACATGAAGCTGAAGATTGATGTCCTGCGGGACCGCTATGATATCGGCGCGGGGCCGCTGCGTGAGGCGCTTGCGCGTCTTTCCGGGGAGTATCTGGTGACCCTGCTTGGCCAGCGCGGTTTCGTCGTCGCGCCGATGTCCGTATCGGATGCGCGGGAAATCGGGCACCTGCGCAAGATCTTCGAGGCGGACGCCCTCTCCCAGTCCATTCCCAAGGGGGACCGGCTGTGGGAGGAGAAGGTCATTACCACCTACCACCGCCTCGAACGGATCGAACTTTCCGACAATCAGGGTGCAGACCGCCTGAAGGACTGGGAGCGACTGAACAACGACTTTCACGAAGCGCTGGTGGCAGCCTGTCCCTCGACCTGGGTGCTGCGCATGCGCGAAATGATGTTCCGCCACCACGAACGGTATCGGCGTCTTTCACGCATCAAGACGGTGTTCACACGCGACATCCATCTGGAGCACCGTGCCCTCCTCGATGCTGCGCTCGACCGGGATACAGCCCGTGCCATAGATGTTATCCGCAGCCATATCGAACGCACGACCAATGCGGTGGCAGAAGCGCTGGAGCGAATGGTCGCCTGATTTCGATGTATGAACCTGGGCTTGGCGAAGCCGAGTTTTGAGGTTTCGGGACATAGTGGATCGGTCTGCCTTATCCGCGGCAGCCTTTCTCCTCTGCTTGAAACAAGGAGCGACTGCGAACGGAACACGAGCGCTAGGCAGACTGCAAGGTCCGGAAAATGCGATCCGATTCCCCTTCGACGGACCATGGCCTGGCCATACCGCCAAGGCTCTCAGCAACCGCAAGCCCAGCCTGTATTGCATCCTCATGAAAGCCGGAGCCGAAGTAGGAGCCGCAGAACCAGGTATTGTCTTCACCCTGAAGTGACCAGAGTTGCTTCTGTGCCGCAAGCGTTTCGGCATTGAACAAGGGATGCTGGTACACTCCACGCCAAATGACTTTGTCTTCCGCCACGGCGTGCAGCGGGCTCAGCGTCACGAAGAACGGACGCGGATCCTCGATCCCCTGCAATCGGTTCATCCAGTAGGTCACGCAAGGTTTGCGGGGTGCTGTGCCGTCGCGCCCGGACCGCGCCAGATAGTTCCAGCTCGCCCATACGCGCCGCCGGTTTGGCATCAGGCGTTCATCCCTGTGCAGGACCGTTTCATTGTCGCCATAGGAAAAAACGCTCAAGAGCGCGGCCTCCTTTTTCGATCGGTCGGCAAGCATGCCAAGCGCCTGATCGGCATGAGCGCCAATAACGACGTGATCAAACCATTCGGGCTCCGCCCCCAGCACGGAAATTTCCACGGCACCGTTTACACGACGGATCGATTTGACCGGCGCATTGACACGGATACGCTCGCGCAAGGGCGTGGTCAGCCGCTCGAGATAGGCGCGGCTACCGCCATCCACCGTGCGCCAGACCGGCCGGCGCACGAATTTCAGAAGACCGTGGTTTTCACAGAAGCGCACGAAGGAAAGCGCCGGATAATTGCCGATCTCGAGGGCCGGCGTCGACCAGATTGCCGCCGCCATGGGATAAAGGTGATCTTCCCGAAACGCCCGGCCGAAACCCGCGCTGTCGAGATAGTCGTTGAGACTTGCGGCTGGATCAAGATTTCTCACGCCGCTCGGTGCATGTCGATAAAAGCGCACGAGGTCGCGCAGCATCGACCAGAAACGCGGGCTTGCGAGATTGCTGCGCTGGGCAAACAGACCTGCAAGGTTTGTTGCCGCATATTCCAGCTGACCGTCATCCATCGAAACGGAAAAGGACATGTCCGACGCCTTGGTCGGGACGCCGAGATGTGCAAACAACGCTGTCAGGTTGGGATAGGTCGCCTCGTTATAGACAATAAATCCCGTATCGACAGGAGCGCCGCCCGCTTGCACGGTGTGAGAATGCCCCCCGATGCGGTTGTCCGCCTCGAAAACGGTCACGTCATGACGTTGTGCTAGAAGCCATCCAGCCGAAAGGCCGGCGATACCCGTGCCGACGACGGCGATTTTCAGGGGCCGGTCCGATGTGGGAAAATGGCGCATATCGATCCTTTTGCGGCACTCGAAATCACAGGAAGCAATTAGTACCCTTTACGGGCGCGGGCCTCTGGCGGATCACTTTGGACGGCCTATTTCGATACATGTGATCCGTCTCGGAGAACGCCGCGTAGAAGGAGGCATGAATGAAGCTTCAAGCCCTATCGAGATTGAGCACAAACCAAGCGTGCCGACAGGCCGGCGGCTTGCCGTCGTGAGGTCAAAGGAAGCACAAGACACACCTTCGCCCGATGCTCTCGCCGAGATGGTTGGGCAGGTCGCTCACGGCCGTGACCGTCAGGCCTTCGCGCTGCTTTTTGGCTATTTCGGGCCGAAGCTTAAGACCTTCTTTCTTCGCTGGTCTCTCTCGTCCGTCGTTGCGGAAGACCTCGTGCAGGAGACGATGCTGAATGTCTGGCGCAAGGCCTCCTATTTCGATCCTGAGCGAGCGGGTGTCGCGACATGGGTCTTCACCATCGCACGCAACATCCGCATCGATCACTTGCGCAGGCAGCGGGATCCCTCGATCTTGCCGCCCGACCCGGAGGGTGGGCCGCAAACGCTCGAGGACGACCTGCTCGGGGCGGAACGGGACGAGCGGGTGCGCCATGCGCTCACCGCGCTCTCGATGGAACAGCAGACGATCATCCGTCTCTCCTATTTCGGCGAGAAATCGCAAACCGAAATCGCCGATGAGCTGGGTATTCCCCTGGGGACCGTGAAATCTAGAACACGTCTGGCCATGAACCGCTTGCGCGCGCTGCTGGAAGACCAAACATGACCATCACACATCACGCAAAAGACGAAACATTGATGCATTATGCCGCCGGCACGCTTGCTGCAGGCCCCGCCATCGTCGTCGAAGCGCATCTGGCAAGCTGCCTTGTCTGCCGCACCCGGGTCGGCGAATACGAGGCGCTCGGTGGCGCTCTTTTGGAAACGGCTGAATCCACGCCGCTTTCGGCAACGGCACTGAACGATGTGCTTGCAATGCTCGACGAAGAGGAGGGCGTGTCGCCCGTCGCCACGGCGCCTCTGGTGCCGGTGGAGATAGAGGGCGTTCCCTTGCCGGAGGCCTTGCGCGGCTGCGATATCGGGCACTGGCGCTGGATCGGCCCGGGCATGAAGATGAGTCGTGTCGGTGTGCCGCAAGATCCGGATGCCAATCTCATTCTGCTCAAGGTGGCGCCTGGCCGGGCGTTGCCCGATCACGGACATGTCGGCACCGAATTGACCTATATCGTCTCAGGCTCGTTCTCCGACCGGTTCGGCACGTTTCGCCCCGGAGATCTGGCGGAAATGGACGAGGAGGCCGAACACCAGCCTGTTGTCGACAAGGACGGCTATTGCATTTGCCTTGCCGCCATGGAGGGCAAGATGCGCTTCAAGAACGTCATCGGCCGCATGCTGCAGCCGCTCTTCGGCATCTGAGCCATGACGGCGGCGGCGCTTTCCATCCTCCTGGCGGCCGCTGTCTCCCTCGCAATGACCGCGGTGTGGCTCACCGTGGTCAAGGGTGCGGTATCCGGCTGGGTCGACGCGGTTTGGTCCTTTCTTGTCGGTGCTGCCAGTATGGTCGCGGCGCTCACGCATGTCGACGGCTGGGATGGCGATTACCGGCGGCGCCTCCTCGTCGCAACCATCGCGGGGGTCTGGTCCTGTCGCCTCGGCATTCATATCCTGCGACGCACGCTGCACGGCGGGGAGGACCCGCGCTACGCCAGCTTACGCGAGCAATGGGAGGAAAGCTGGCGTTCGCGCCTCTTCCTGTTCCTTCAAGTCCAGGCAGCGGCTGCGCTCCTCCTGACTGCGACGATTTTCATTGCCGCTCGAAACCCTGCCAACGGTCTTCACTGGAGCGATGCTGCCGGTATTGCCATTCTCGTCATAGCCGTGATCGGAGAAGGTGTCGCCGATACGCAGCTGGCGCAGTTCCGCAGTAAAGCTGCAAACACGGGAAAGGTCTGCGATCATGGCCTCTGGAGCCTTTCGCGTCATCCGAACTACTTTTTCCAGTGGCTTGGATGGGCAGGCTACGCGGTCATCGCCATCGGTCCCGCGGGCGTCTGGGGCTGGGGCTGGACGGCACTTGCGGGGCCCGCCTTCATGTACTGGCTGCTCGTCCATGTCTCGGGGATTCCGCCGCTTGAGGCACATATGATGCGCTCGCGTGGCGTCGCTTTTGCTGCCTATGTCGAACGTGTCAATGCCTTCTGGCCTGGCCCCCAAAAGAAGGGAAGGATGACATGAACCTTGCCGTTGCCGCCATCACTGCCGCCGAGCGCCTGCCACTGCCCGATCACGCAGTGCGCTTTGGCATCAACCGACTTGTAAGCCGCACGCGCCGCCTGCTGGCGCAGGACGGAGGCCCGACTGACCGCGAATTTGCGCGATCAATGACCGAATGGCCGATTGCCGTTCACACCGATGAAGTGAACGCCCAGCACTACGAGCTTCCGGCGGCGTTCTTTTCGCTGACGCTCGGTCCGCGCCGCAAGTATTCCTCCTGTCTTTATGCCTCACCCGGCACCACGCTTGCGGAGGCCGAGATTGCGGCGCTGGACGAATCCTGCGCCCATGCAGACCTTGCGGATGGTCAGGACATTCTGGAGCTCGGTTGCGGCTGGGGCTCCCTCTCCCTGTTCTTGGCCGAGCGCTACCCGGCTGCACGTATCGTCAGCGTGTCGAATTCATCGTCGCAGCGCGCCTTTATCGAGAGAGAAGCTGAGCGGTGCGGCCTGCGAAATCTGACCGTCATCACCGCCGACATGAACAGTTTTTCCCCTGGCAGCAGGTTTGACCGGATCGTCTCGGTGGAGATGTTCGAACATATGTCCAACTGGCAGATGCTTCTCGAGCGGGCAAGCAGCTGGATCCGCCCGGACGGGCGGCTCTTCCTGCACGTCTTCTCCCATCGCAAAACCGCCTACCGCTTCGACCACGCCGACAAGGCGGACTGGATCGCCCAGTATTTCTTCACAGGCGGCGTCATGCCGAGCCACGGTCTGCTGCGGGAGTTCAGCGACAGCTTCACCGTCGAAAGGGACTGGCGCTGGAACGGCAAGCACTACGAACGCACGGCGCTTGACTGGCTCGACAATTTCGACCGCAACCGAGAGGCCATCCGCACCATCTTCAATGCGACTTATGGACAGGAGGCGGCGCTCTGGATACGCCGATGGCGGATGTTCTTTCTCGCAACCGCCGGGCTTTTCGGCCATGCCGGCGGCGAAGAATGGGGCGTCAGTCACTACCGCCTCCGACCCGCCGGCGCGGGGCCATGATCTCCCTGTTCCCTGCTCTGATCAAGACGGTACAGGCTTACGCCCGCCATCCGGATCCGCGTGTCGCTGCGGCAAATGTGATCGCACTGCTCGTCGCCTCGAACCAGCCTTTCTATCCGCTCTATCTTTTCTGGCTTGTAAGCCCCGACATCACCCCCGCCTGGTTCACGTTCCTGTCGACACCGTTCTTTCTCGCCGTACCGGCCATCGCCCGATGGAACACCGTCGCCGGCCGGGGACTTCTGCCTCTGGCGGGTATCGGTAACACCGTGGTTTCGACATGGCTGTTCGGCGCAGCATCGGCGGTCGAGATCTTTCTTGTTCCCTGCGGGGTGCTTGCCCTCTTGCTGTTCCGCCCGGGCGAACGCTGGGCAGGCCTGATGCTCACCGCCCTCGCCTTTGGCGTCTTCCTGGGGTTACCCGACGCTTATGGACCACCCCTTGCACGGTACGACGCCGCCGAATATGCCGCGCTGGCGCGGCTCAACGTCATCAGCGCAGGCGCACTTACCGCTTTCGTCGCCCTCATGTTCTCCAGCCTCCTGGCGCAGGCCGAACAATCAACCGACGCGGCTGGCGACAAAAAAGCCCGCTGATGCGCCGACAGCGGTCACGAAGGCACCCCAGGGGATGTCGGCGAGGGTGATGGAAAGCGGCCAGTCCTTCAAGGTCGCCTGGTTGGTAAGGTCATAGGTCGCATAGGCCACGAGCCCAAGCACTGCACCGTTCAGCGCAGCCCTGCCGAGGCCACCGCTCTCGAGAGCCGGCAAGACGGCGAAGAACACAATGCCGGCGACATAGATCAGGTAGAAGGCGATCGCCGGGATCAGATGAAACTGCGGTACGAGCTTGTCGCCCAGAAGCGGCCGATAGAGCACGTCTGCCATCGTCGAAAGCCAGATGGCATCGACGATCAGAAAGGCGATGCCGGTTGCCAGATAGGCTGCGATGGCGGTTTTCATGCCGATATCTCCGATGATGTACCCGGCATTTTCTACGATTTTCTCGCCATGACGGATCACCTTGAGTGAACCGATCGGCCCGCCGGTGCGTATTTCACCAAAAGCGACGAGGATGGACCGATGAGGCTAGCCATTCTGGCTGCATACGCCGCGGTGATGTCGACTGCCACCGCCTCCTACGCACAGCAATCCGCCGATCCGAGCGGTGTCTGGCTACGGGACGACGGGAACGCGCGCGTGCGCATCGCACCTTGTGGCAGTAACATCTGCGCCACCAATCTTTGGATCCGTGATACCAGCAAGGGAGAGGAAGCCGGCGACCGCCTGGTCATGTCGCTTAAGCCCAAATCGCCCGACACGCTGGCCGGCACCGCCTACGACGCCAAACGCGACCGCACCTATTCGATTACCGTTCAGGTTTCGGACAGGTCCCTTCTTACGCGCGGCTGCATTCTGGGCGGTGTGTTGTGCAGGAACGTCCACTGGCAGCTGGCGCGGTGAGGGTTTCGGCAAGGGGTAAGGCATGAGGGAAGCCCGCATCACCAGCATGGCAGAGAACGGCCCGCCGCCTCCAGCCGCCGGCACGCTCTATCTCGGGAAGGTCATGCACCAGAGGCTCAATCCCTTTGGCCACCGTTTCAGCTACAGCGTTTTCTCCTTGCTGGTGGATATCGACCGCCTTGGCGAGCTTGCCGAACTCACCCGCCTGCTCTCGGTCAACCGGGCCGGTATCCTGTCGGTCCACGAGCGAGATCATGTCGAAGAGGAGGACGAAACGCTGCGCCGGTTCGCTGACCGTCTGCTGGCGCATGCCGGGCTTGAAAGGCCTGCCGCGCGCATCCTTCTGCTCGCCTATCCGCGCATGTTCGGCTACGTTTTCAACCCGCTCTCGACCTACTTCGCCTATGATGAAGAAGATCGGCTGGTCGCGCTCATCTACGCGGTGCGCAACACCTTCGGCGAGCGGCACAGCTATGTGGCGCCGGTACTTGCGGGGGAAGGGAGCGCTGCCGGCATCCGCCAGACACGGACGAAGATCTTTCACGTCTCGCCCTTCATGGACATGGGGTTGCGTTACCATTTCCGCATCCTGCCGCCGGGCAAAACGGTTCGCGTGCGCATCCATGAGACCGCCGGCAAGGAGCCCGTGCTGGCCGCCACGTTCAACGCGGATGCTGCGCCGTTGACCGACGCCAACCTCGCCCGCTGCCTCCTGCGTTTTCCTTTCATGACTCTGAAGGTGATCGCCGGCATCCATTGGGAGGCGCTCAAGCTCTGGCTGAAGGGCGCGCGATTCCGCTCCAGCCCACCTGCACCCGAAGCCGCAAGCTATCGGGACACTGCCTGACCCGTCTTCGGCCTGCCGGCGCTCGCGGCCCGCGACATCAGCTGCAGCAGGCAGACACCATATCGCCACGAGAAAGCGCTCTATAGACGATGTCGCAAGGTGGAGGACCTGTTGTCCAGCTCAGCGACTGGCGGCGCATTGCAACTCGATACGGCCGATGTGTCCATATATTTCTCTCGGCAATCTGCACCGCAGCACCGGTCATCTTATGGTGTCAATCAATGAGACCTGCGCCTCGCCGGCGCGGGCAACCGCATACAGAGGCGATGACCTAGCGGGCGACACGTGTCATTCAGGCTTCATGCGAGCAATTCGCAGACTTTTATCTTGAAAAAAACAATGCCTGTATTGCACCTCCTCAGGAATCTTCAGCGGGCACAACAACCATTTTCCGCGGAGTCCGATACCGAGGGCGCAAGAAACCCGACGACCGCCGCGTTGGTGGCCTGGATGTCTGATCGACGGCTTACGGATTGCCGGACGTGGTGGCGGAGAAAGCGCCAGGCTTGAAATGGACGACGTCGAGGATGTGCTTCTCCATCAGGATCGCAGCCTCTTCCATCCGGCCCTCCAGTACGAGGTCGATCATGGCGACGTGCTCCCGATAGAAGCTGCGAACGCGCTCCAGGTCCTGGTAGCTGCGATAATCGACGAGGCGCCGCGTGCGGCTTTGCTGCTGGATAGCCTGCAGGATGAAGCGGTTGCCCGAGAGTTCGGCGAGCAGTTCGTGAAAGCGCACGCTGGCGGCAAAGATATCCGAGGGGCGTGTCCTGTCGCTGAGGTTTTGCAGGAGATGCGTCTGCTCCTTCTTGCACGCCAGAAGCCGCTTGCGATCAATGCGAAAGGTCGGTTGCCGCAATCCCGCGGGCTCCAGGATCAGGCGAAAGTGCTGGCTCTCGTCGCTGGCGCCAAGCGTACGCAGCAGATCCTCGAACTGCCAGCCATAGCCCGGATTGGCGCGAATGATGCCTTCAGCCTGCAGGCGCGCCAGCGCTTCCACCAGTGCAGGGCGGTCGGCATTGTACCGCCGCAGGAGATGGGCTTCGCTCACCTTCCCCTCCAGCCGGCCTCCGAGATAATCGCCGATCATGCCTTCGTAGATGAGGTCGCTTTGTCGCTCCTGCCTGATTTCCGGTGCTTGCATCCTGGAAACATCGACGGTGAGGAAGTAGCCGCGATTGGCGATGCGTTCGACATGGCCGCGGCGCTTCAAGAGGTTGAGTGCCCCGCGAACCGGCGTGCGCGATACGCCGAATTCCGCAGACAAGGCCGCCTCGGTCAGATGCGCCCCGACAGGCAGTCTTGAGCCATGGGCGAAGGCGAGAATCCTGTCGGCGATATCCAGTTCGAGTGCGGTCGCGGTTTCGGTAACATCGGGTTCATCGGGCATGTGCTGTTTTATGCGCACCTGCCCGTCTGTTTCAAGCGTTGCGCCGCCGGGCGGCCACGGCAATCGGTCTGTATCAACTACGAATCGGGCCGGTGGCGCCCGGGGCGCAAGGTTATGCGCTCCATGGTTTCTGCCACGGCGCGGGCCTGTTCATCGTCGGAGGTGGCCAAACCTTCGATGACGGCAACGACATCGGTCCGGCGCTTGTCCTGGCTCATCTTGTGGGCGGCCTCGATCGACGTTACGGCAATCGAAAACGAGGCCGTCCCCTTCGAATATATCTTCACCGTTTCGGGACTGATATCGCCGAGGCGCCAGCCTTGGCCAAGCTGCGCCTCGAAATGCTCGACGGTTCGCAGAAGTACACGGTCATTTTCCGCCGCGTCCGGAGCGTGGCGCAAATGGCCACGCAGCTGCACGGCGGAGTAGTTCCAGGTCGGAACATCCTCCTCCGCCCGGTAGTGACCCGGCGATACATAGGCGTCCGGCCCTCGGAACAGGAGCAGCACCGCATCCCCGTCCATGATGCTGCGCCAATGGGGATTGGCCCTCGCCATATGGCCGATAAGGGTTTGCCCTGACGGATCGTCGGGATCGAAGAGCGCAGGAAGAGCCGTCGCCTGCAAGCCCGCCGAAGGACTGTGCGACACAAGAGTGGCCAATCCGTATCGGCCGATCAGGTCTCGGATTTCCCGCTCGTCGGCCTCGCCAAAGCTGGTGGAAGTGAACATCGTGGCCCTTGCATAAATTGTATTTACAGATAAGAAATACAATAAATGGAGGGCAATGCAATTGTTTTCTGACTACGCCAACTACGATGGACTGGGTCTTGCCGAGCTGGTTCAGACCAGGCAGGTCCATCCAAGCGAAGTGCTGGACGCGGCCTGGGACACGATCGAGAAACTGAACCCGCGCATCAACGCCATCGTTGCATCGATGCGCGGCATTGCCGAAAGGGACATCCGCCTGGGGCTCCCGGACGGACCGTTCAAAGGCGTACCCATCGCGCTGAAGGACGAGTACCTCTTCTATTTCGGCTTTCCCTGTGATTTTGCCAGCCGGCTCGGCGAGGGTACGACGGCCCCCTATGACTCCACCCTGATCCAGCGTTACCGGGCGGCCGGCCTCCTTATCACCGCGAAATCAAACCTGCCGGAATTCGGGGCAAGTGTGACCACCGAGCCCGTCGCCAAGGGCGCCTGCAACAACCCCTGGGATCTTGGCCACACCAGCGGCGGCTCCTCCGGCGGTTCGGCCGCGGCCGTTGCGAGCGGTATGGTGCCCGTCGCCTATGCCAATGACGGCGCCGGCTCGATCCGCATACCGGCCTCCTGCACCGGCTGCTTCGGCCTCAAGCCGACACGCGGCCGTACGCCGACAGGCCCTGTCGACGGAGAATACTGGAACGGGCTTGTTGTCCAGCATGCGATTGCCCGCACCGTACGTGACAGTGCCGCCCTCCTCGACGCATCGGATGGATGGGAGCCCGGTTCGAGCCATGCCGCACCCGGTAAAACCGGTCCCTACCTCAAGGACGTCTCGACACCGCCCGGGCGGCTGCGAATTGCCGTGTCCACCATTTCACCTGCCGGTACGATGGTCGATCCACCCTGCATCGAGGCGGTGCAAAAAGCGGCCCGGCTCTGCCGGGACCTCGGACACGAGGTGGAGGAGGACGCCCCGAACTACAGCGGGCAGGAACTGGCCAGCCACATCGCAAATCTCCTCGCCATCCATCTGGCCCACGGCATCGATCAGCTTGCCGCCGCGACAGGGCGTACGGCATCGGCAAGCATCATCGAAAGCGCCCATTTCAATCTTAGCGAATACGGTCGCAGCCTGCCCGCCACGACGCTGCTCGCGACATTGGAGTATTTCGGCTCCCTTGCCCGGCAGGTCGCGCCGTTCTTCCAGCGCTACGACCTGTGGCTGACGCCCACCCTCGGCGCACCGCCGATAAAGCATGGGGTCATCACCGCCAACGATCCCGACTGGCGCCGCTACATTGAGCGATACTTCGCGTTTATCCCGTTTACCCCACTCGCCAACGCGGCCGGCCTGCCTTCGATGACGCTCCCGCTTCATCACGATTCGAGCGGCCTGCCCATCGGCATCATGTTTACCGGTCGCTTCGGGGCGGAGGACACCCTCTTTCGTCTGGCCGGTCAAATCGAGCAGGCAATGCCCTGGATCGGTCGCAAGCCGCCGGTCAGCGCCTGGAACCCTTGAAAAAAGTCCGCCAATGAGCAAACCATCTTTTCATCGCCTTCACCAGCACGGCGACATCGTGAAGGGCATGCAGGACATCGGCCTGTCCTTTCCCGACCTCGTGCTCGAGGGAAACCCACAGGAGAAAGCCCACATCTTCTACGACCGACCGCTTTCGCAGGCGACGATCGGCATCTGGGAATCCGAGTCCGGCACCCTGCGCTTCGACCCCTACCCGTTCGACGAACTGTGCATCATCGTCGAAGGCGAGGTGAGCCTCGTCGACGAAAGCGGCCAACAGGACGCTTTTAAGGCCGGAGACCTGTTCATCATAGAAAAGCAGTTCCGCGGCCTGTGGGTGATGCCGCGGCGGCTGCGCAAATTTTTTGTTGAGCTCAAGACCGCATAGATCAGGCCCCACCCATTGCCGAGCGAGCGCCATGGCGCCGCTCGGCCAATTCCTGTGCCAGTCGGATGCGTTTCAGAATGGTCAGAGGTTCCGCCTGAAGAATGCGACGACTGCGGCATTCAAGCGCCTGTGAAAGGCAGCGCGATCGAAGCCCGGACCGTCGGCGCAGATGTCGTGTGCAGCATCTTTTTGCGCCTCCGTGCACGGCGCCAGGAACGAATAATGCCCCGCACCCGGTTCGATATGACGGGCAGGCGGGACAGGCAGCCCGTCCCTGACGATGAGAATATCGGGATCCAAGGGCACCAGCTCGTCCAGTTCTGCCGCCCACAACTCCACCGGCTTGTGCAGGTCACGCAGGCCATCCGGCAGGAACAGGGCCGGCAGGGCCGGTGCTGCAACGAATGCCGCCTTCAGCCGCGGATCGGGCACGACGCCAAGTGCGGCTTGTCCGAATTTCCGGCGGACGTCCTGCGCGCTGCCCAGTGCCAGGCAGGCCGCCTTGCGGGGCATTGCCTTGCATTGCGCCACGAGGCCGGACGTCTCCGGCCGTCCCCCGAGGCTGGCGAGTGCGGTGAATCCTCCCATCGAGAACCCGAAAATCCCGATCCGGCCCTGATCGACCGCCCGGCGGTCCGGCCAGGCGCCCAGCATGTAGTCGATCACACGGGAGACCTGCCGAGGCCGTTCCGTCAGTTGCTCGCGTCTGGCGTAGTGGCGTGTGTCAGCATAATTGTCACCGGGATGCGTCAAGGCAACGACGACAAAGCCCGCATCGGCCAATGCCCATGCCGTGTCGTGATGACCATGCGCACTGCCGCCCGTGCCGTGCGATATGACCACCAGGGGCAACGGACCACCGTCAATCCTGCCGCTTTGCGCAATCCGTTGCTCATAGGCCGCAAGCTTTTGCAGTCGTGGCTCGCCCGTCGAGGGATACCAGATAAGTATCTGCATCGTGCCACGGGACGGATCGGGGATTTCCATCTCCTGGAAACCGACGCCAGCAAGGGTCGGGGAGGACGCGAAGAGCAGGTACTGGAGGAGAAGCCAAAGCAGAAGTCTAGGTATGGTCATCAAGGTTGCCTCGGTTGGAATGTCGCGGGGCACCGTGGTGTACTCCGGGCACAATCGAGACCTTGATCATGTTCGAGGTCGTCTTGGATCACGATCCGGTCAATACTCGCGTCAAACAGGATCGACCCGATGCTTTTTATCCCGCTGCCGTTTGTCGCCGCACTCCTGCTGCTTGTCCTTCTGGCGCAAATGAGTCTGCGAGAGCCCACCGCGAACCGCTCCTTTCGGTCTCTCGTCATTCTGCTTGCAGCCTTGTCTGTCTTGATCGGCATACGATGGGGCTACAGCACTGAACGGCTATTACCGGTTCAGGCCTTGTTCGCTTCCGCTGTCGGCCCCCTCGCCTGGATCGGTTTTGCGGCTTTTGTCTCGCGGCAGGAAAGCCAAAACGTCCGCCGCCTTTGGCCTCATGCCTTGCCAACGGCGCTGATTGGCGTGCTCGCGATCGCCAGGCCCCAGTGGCTCGACGTGACCCT
The DNA here is from genome assembly GCF_001262505.1 of Shinella sp. SUS2. GTDB lineage: Bacteria > Pseudomonadota > Alphaproteobacteria > Rhizobiales > Rhizobiaceae > Shinella. The sequence continues at coordinate 102,617 of NZ_KQ410741.1, read as the reverse complement.
GATCGTCATCTTCGCGTGGTATGCCGTCCTTCTGGCGCGTCTTGCCTGGCGCGGTTCGGATGCGCTCGATCTGGCCCGCATCGAGGAGGCTCCTCTGGTTCACCGGGCACTGCAGGCAATGGCCGCGACGCTTCTTCTGGCGGCGATCGCGGACAGCCTGATATCGGTAAGCATTCGGTGGTTCGAGGGCGCATTTGCCGCCATCATTGTCAGTGCCGCGACGGTCCCGCTTATCCTGCTTCTCGGGATAGGGGCGGCCATTGCCTCACGAAACACGACACCTCCTGAAAAGGGCGAGACACCGCGGCTGGTGCCCGATTCGGATAGTGCCGTCGTCGCGACGCTCATCGCTCTGATCGAGGAGCAGCAACTCTATCGCGATCACAACCTGACGCTCCAAAGGCTTGCCCGCAAAGCCGGGATCCCTGCCCGTCTGCTGTCCCAGGCCGTGAACGGGGTTTGCGGGCGCAACCTGTCGCAATTCATAAATGATTTCCGTGTGGCCGAGGCCTGCCGGCTGCTGGAGAATGCCGACATTCCCATCACCACCCTCACCTACGATGCCGGCTTTCTCACGAAATCGAACTTCAATCGTGAGTTCCGTCGCGTAACGGGCGTGAGCCCAACCGAATGGCGAGCCCGGAGGGCATCCAGGCAGGAGCCGACACTAAAGTTTGCGAGGCGGTCTTCATAGGCCGCGTCACGCGACCCTACGCCCCGTCCTCTGTTCACATGTTTGCTTGTATGGCACACCGGGGCATGGGCTTGCCGCGGGCAACGGACCGTTGACCTTGCCGATCGATCTCCGAGATTGGACGGCGGGATTTGACCGGTTCTACACATCCGCCTTTTTCGTACCGCCTCAAGGCGCAGAAGCCGTGACCGCAGCTCCCCGCGATTTTTTACGCTGCTCACCGAAATTGAAGAAGCCTCAGGAGCGCGTTTCCGTCAACGCGACAAGGGCTGCGATGATGGCCTTTCCGCTGTAGGGTTTGCGCACGATCAGGGTGTTGGCCAGGCCTTCCGGCAATTCGGCGCCCTCCCCGTATCCAGTCGCGAAGACGAAGGGTATGCCCCTGCGGCGAAGCTCGTCGGCGACAGGAAAGGAATTGCCAGAGCCGAGGTTGATATCGAGTATCGCAAGGTCCGGAGCGCCCGCTTCGATCGCGGCCATGGCCTGACGCACCGAGCTTGCGGTCGAAACCCTGGACAGGCCTTCCTCGGAGAGCATTGCCTCAAGATCAAGGGCGATCAGGATCTGGTCTTCGACGATGAGGACTGCCGGATCCAACCCGCGAAGCGTACCTGTCTGCGCCCCCCCCATTGTCCGCCATCGCCACCGCCGCTTTCGTGCTGGACACGGTGAGCTTCACATGTGGCAAGGGAATCCGGAAGCTGGCCTCAAGACCGGATGCCTCGAAGCGGACCATGCTCTCGCCGCCAAGATCGTATGGTACGCTGCGCTCGATGAGCGCACTGCCGAACCCCCTGCGCAAAGGCACATCAACGAGCGGGCCGCCGCTTTCGCGCCACAAGATCTCGCAGCCTCGTCCCTCGGTCATCGTCCAGGAAATCGTCACCATACCCGTCGATACGGAAAGTGCGCCATACTTCGCAGCATTGGTCGCAAGCTCATGCAAAACCAGTGCCAGCACGGAAAATGCGCGGCTATCGAGCCAGACATCCGGTCCGGCAAGGCTGATTGTTGATGCCCGCGACCGGTACGGTTGAAGTTCGGCTTCCAGGAGATCGACGAGGATGCCGCCGCCGTCGCCACGCACCACCTGGTCGTGGGCGATCGACAGTGCCTCGATACGGCCCTGCAGGGTTGCGACATAGTCCTCCAGCGTGTTCTTGTGGTGCTGCGGGCTTGTCACCAGCGACTTGATGACTGCGAGAATGTTCTTCACGCGGTGGCTGAGTTCCTGGTTCAGCATGCGCTGACGAACCTCGGACTTGCGTCGCTCGCCGGCCATCAGTTCGTTATGGCGGAGCACGACTTCTACGATCGCCATCCGTGCGATCTCGGCGATCTCGCGCTCAGCGTCTGCCCAGGCCTGTGCTTGCCCCTTGACGGTCTCCTTCCAGATCGCAAAGCTCTTGCGCGGCGTCAACCGGTCGCCAAAGGGGCCTGTTTCGTAGGTTTTCTCCGGGTTTCCCGCCCAGTTCAGTGTTTGTACAAGCTCCTTACGGAAAAACACCAGGCAATCCGAACCGGTCTGAGACAGAGGAATGGCAAGGACGCCCGATACGCGGTCGCTATAGGCGGCGGCTTCAGGCAGCTTCTGTGACAGGGCGTGCGTTGCCCAGACACGGCCGTCGCTGACCGTTCGGATGAAATCCAGGACGTCGGGCACGGCCGCGTCCGGCGGGGTCGCGCCGAGGCCGGTCCACTTGCCGTCGAACATTATGCCGATGCCGTCGTTTTGCAAAAGCCGCGAGAACTCATGCAGGCTCTGGCGCAGCAGTTCGCCGACATCCTCGTGGTGGGATGACAGGATGAGGAAGCGATCGAGTGCCTCACGTGTTCCAGCGACCGCTGCCACGCGGCGGCGCTCCTTAAGCGACTTCAGGTGCAGGGAGAAGAACTCGCCGAACACCTCCATTGCGACACGCTGTGCCATGGGCAGAGCGCGCGGTGAATAATGGTGGCATGCGATGAGCCCCCAGAGCATGCCATCGAGGATGATCGAAATCGACATGGACGCGCCGACCCCCATGTTGCGGAGATACTCGCAATGGATGGGAGAGACGCTGCGCAGATGCGCGAAGCTGAGGTCGAGCGGTTCCCCGGACGCATCGAGCACCGGTTCGATCGGCACGCGCGCGCCGTCTGCATCCGAAATGACGCGGATCGTGTTCTGGAGGTAGAGCGCGCGTGCCTGCTGGGGGATATCGCTCGCAGGGAAGTATTGCCCGAGGAAGCTCTCGAGATCCGCGCGCTTCGTTTCGCTCACCACCTTGCCCGAGCCGTCCTGCTCGAAGCGGTAGATCATCACGCGATCATAACCCGTCGCACCAGAAACGATACGTCCGGCGCGCTGCACGAGACGATCGACATCCGTGATATCGCTGATGCGGCCGATCATCTCGCGCGCGATATGCAGGGGCTGACCGACCGAGGGGGCAGGTTCGAACTCGATGATGACCGCGGATTTGTGATGATGGATCGCGATGTCGAACATGCGGTCGCCGCAGGCGACGTCCAGCAACAGCGCCGGCCGCGACGCCGTGTTGGTCGTCGCCAGCGCGTTGCGAAGGTCATGCAGCAGCCTATGCCCCAACACGTCCACGACACTTCGGCCTGGAAGGCTTGCCTCGCACTCAAGGATGGCAGCGGCATTTGCAGAGGCACGCTCGATGGTCGTGAGGCCGATGTCGCACGCGATGAGGCACCCGTGCGGCTGGATGCTTCCGGGAATGTGGATCGGCTCGCGATCACAGGTGTCGAGCGTAACGGGTTCAGACGGCGGCAACACGATCACTTTCAAAGCAACGCAACGCGAATGCGAAAACGGCATTGGCCGACGCGGCGGCCCGCTCGGCTTCAAAGTCCGAAACGCCATCCAACAATAGAAGGAAGGACTGCCATTGCGCTATGTCCTTTGACATAAGAGCAAGGTGCCGGGCACCGAACGTCTCGTCAAATCCGAGCGCGGCCGCGCGCTGGCGGAGCACCCGCGCGCCGAGCGTGGACCCCTCCAGCACGTAGAGGGCGCCAAGGAGAACGCTTGTGTCACATAGGTCGAAATCCGCTCCCCTCGGTAATGCCGGTGGCAGGTCGAGGTCTGCCGCGTCAGCGGCAAGGGCGCCGGCAATGACCGTCGGTTGCCAGAGCCAGCCCGACGGCCAGACGATCCCGCCGAGTGCTGTATCCATGGCGGACCGGAATGCGCCGAGCCGTGCAACATAGCGGCGATAGTCCTGCTGCGTATGAAAATCGCCAACGGCAGCGTCGAGCCGTTCATGCGCATGCTGTGTCCGCCTTCTAAGATCGAACCGTCGTTCACTGTGACCCAAACCGTCCTCCACGATCGGAAACGCCTACGTTCCCAATGTTCTGACCCACAGCGCTCTCATCGGAAGGGGCGAGCCCGGGCCGATACAGGCCAAGCGCGCTGAAATCGCCAGGGAAGCTAGGGCGTGCGCCCATCAGGGACAAGGGGTTACGGAAAGTTTGGAATGGGGCTCACCGCCTTTCTGTGGATTCGGCAAAGCAGAGTGCACACCGTAAATGTGGATCGAATCCAACGTGCCGGGCGTGACGCAGCGCCTGCAGCCTCCTGCCCCTCAGATGTTGTCCGGTTTTTCCAGCGGCCGTGAATGACGCGGGCGGATCACGCGACAGCCTGCGCCCCGGTGATCTCGACGAGTGAGCCGCACATGAACGCGGCTTCGTCGGATGCAAGGAACGCAACGAGGGCGGCGACCTCCTCGGGCCTGCCGATCCGGCCGAAGGGTACGAGCCTGTCTAGATCGGCGATGGTGCGCCCGGAGCGCTTCACCCCGGCCTCCAGCATGGGCGTGTGGATTTCGCCCGGGCAGACGGCGTTGACGCGGATCTTGTCCGGCGCATAGTCGCGGGCAAGGTTCTGGGTGAAGCTCGCCACGGCCGACTTCGTCACATTGTAGGCGATATGGTTCGGAGCCGGGTGAAGCCCCCATTGAGAGGCGGTGTTGACGATGGCACCGCCACCGGCCCCAATCATGTGGGGCAGCGCCGCCTGGCACAGGTGGAACATCGCATCGATATTGACGGCGAAGCTTAGCCGCCAGTCCTCGGGCGTCAGCGCGAGAAGATTGCCGCGCCTGTTGAGACCGGCATTGTTGCAGAGCACGTCGATGCGGCCTTCCACGGCGATGACATCGTCGACGATTGCCCTGCAACCCTCTGCGGCCGAGATGTCGCTGGCAAATGCCCGCGCCTTGCCGCCTTCGGCAGCGATCTGCGCGACCGTCGCCTTCGCACCATCGCCGTTCATGTCCGTGGCGATGACCTGCGCGCCCTCTGCCGCGAACCGGGCGCTAATCGCGCCTCCGATGCCCCCGGCAGCGCCGGTGACGATGACGACTTTGTCCTTGAAACGCATCGAAATTACCTCATGTAGCTGCCGCCATTCACATCCAGCACGGCGCCGTTCAGAGAGGCCTGCGAGGGACGGAAGACAAAGGCGGTGATCTCGCCGATTTCCTGCGGGTCGGCCATCCTGGCGATGGGAATGCCGACCAGGGCCGCTGCCTCGCCATGCTCGGCGATGTAGGCTTCGGCCATTTCGGTACGCACCCAGCCGGGTGCCAGTGCCACCGCCGTCACCCCCTCGTGCCCATGGCTCTGCGCGATGGACTTTGTCAGGTTGATCAGGGCGGCTTTGGAAGCGCCATAGGCCATGGCGCTGGAAGAGTAGCCGCGCTGGCCGGCCCGGCTCGCCATGTTGACGATCCGCCCGCCGCCATGGGTCCGGAAATGCTGGATGGCGAGTTTCGACAGGTCGACGGCCGACAGGAAATTGACCTGCATTTCGCGCGCCCAGACCTGCTGCCATTCCTCCATCGGCGCGTCGACCGCTACTTCTGAGCGAATGCCGGCATTGTTGACGAGACCGGTCAACCGGCCGGCAACGGCCAGTGCCTGGTCCCACAGGACTTGTGGGCCGGCGGGATCCGACAGGTCGGCCGACACGCACCAACCTCTGCCATCCAGCGCTTTCACAAGCGTTTCGGCGGTATCGCGGTTGCGGCTGCAATGCACGACGACATTTGCGCCGTCCGCCACGAGAGCGTGGCAGACCGCCTGCCCGATGGCGCCTGTCGCGCCGGTGACGAGGATGTTTTGCCCGGAAAGTTTCATAGATCCCCCACCTGCAATCCCCAGGTGTCCGACAGGGCGAACCCCTGCAGGAACGGATCCTGCGGATCGAGCCGCAATTGCTGGCGGCCGAAGACATAGCCCCGGCCCGTGATGCGCGGCAGCACCGCCGGGCGGCCGCCAACGGTAACCTCACCGAGGATTTCAGCGGTGAACGTGCCGCCGATGATGCTGCGCGAAATGCGCCTGTCGCCGGTTCTCGCCAGGCCCCGCGCATGAAGGATCGCAAGGTGGGCCGAGGATCCCGTGCCGCAGGGCGAACGGTCCACCCGGCCAGGCTTCAGCGTCGTGCAGGTGACGAGCGAACCGTCCGGCTGATGGTCGCGGAACATCACATAGGCAATCTCGTCGAAGCCGGGTATTTCCGGATGCGCCGGGGAAACCTCGTCGGCCAGCAGCGCCTTGATCTCCGTGCCTGCCTCGGCGAGCGCGCGGGCCGCTTCGGGTACGATGCGCAATCCGACACGGTCGACATCGATCTGGGCATAGAAAACGCCGCCAAAGGCGATATCCCCCATGATCCGGCCCCATTTCGGCGTGTCGATTGTGACATCGAGTGCGTGTACGAAGGCCGGCACGTTGTCGAGGCTGACCGACAGGCAGTGGCCATTCTCGCAGCGCGCACGGGCAACGATCAGCCCGGCTGCCGTGTCCAGCCGCACGATCGTCTCAGGCTCCACCATCGCGATGCGCCCTGTCTCCAGCAGTGCGGTCACCACGCAAATGCAGTTGGAGCCGGACATCGGATGGGCACGGTCGGGCTGCAGCACGATAAAAGCTGCGTCGGCATCCGGCCGGGTGGGCGGCAGGACGAGGTTCGTCGTGTGTACGACCTGCGCCCGCGGTTCGCGCGTCAGGAACAGGCGCAACGACGGATCGACGGCGTTCAGATGGTTCATCTTGTCGAGAATGGTGGCCCCCGGGATTTCGGGAGCGCCACCGATGAGGACGTTGCCGCTCTCGCCCTCGCAATGGACGAGCAGGATATCGAGCGTCTTGTCGAAGGTCATTTCAGATACCATGCCCAGGGTTCGTCGCTGACAAGGCGCGTGATCTGCTTTGTCTCCAGATAGTTGTCGAGGCCCCAGCGCCCGAGCTCACGGCCTATGCCGGATTGCTTGTAGCCACCCCAGGGTGCTTCGGTGAAGGTCGGCTGCGAGCAGTTGATCCAGACGATGCCAGCCCGGAAGGCACTGGCGACGCGCTCGCACCGCGCGTCGTCCGCCGACATGACGGCGGCGGCGAGGCCGAAGCGGGAATCGTTGGCAAGGTGGATCGCTTCCGCCTCGGTTTCGAAAGGCCGGATGCAGACGACCGGACCGAAGATCTCCTCCACCCAGGCGTCGCTGTCGAGCGCCATGCCGGTAAGGATGGTCGGAGCGACCCAGAAACCCTTGTCGAAACCATCGTACCGGCCGCCGCAGGCGATGGTTGCGCCCTGCTCGACGGCGCGGTCGATATGGCGCAGTACATCTGCATACTGCCCCTCGTTGACAAGTGGGCCGAGCAGCGTGCCCGCATCGAGGCCGTTGCCGATCGTGATCTTCTTTGCCTCTTCGACCAGCCGCTCCAGCAGCGTTAGATATAGCGGGGCTTCAACGAGGACGCGCGAGGTCGCCGAGCACACCTGGCCCTGGTTCCAGAAGATGCCGAACATGATCCATTCGACGGCTTTCTCGATATCGCTGTCGGCGAAGACGATGAAGGGCGACTTGCCGCCAAGCTCCAGGCTGATGCGTTTGATGTCCCTGGCGCTGGCAGCCATGATGCGCGAGCCGACCGGCCCTGAACCGGTGAAGGCGACCTTGTCGACCGCGGGATGATCGACCAGCGCCTGTCCGACGACGGAACCCTTGCCGGAGAGGATGTTCAGCACGCCCTTCGGAAGACCCGCAGCCTCCGCGATGACGCCGAGTTCGAGCGCCGTCAGCGAGGTGGTTTCGGCGGGTTTCAGGATCATGGTGCAGCCGGCCGCGAGCGCCGGGGCGACCTTCCACGAGGCCATCAAAAGCGGATAGTTCCAGGGAACGATGGCGACCGCGACGCCGAGCGGCTCGCGTACGGCCTTTGAGACGAAGCGTGCATCTGCCAGCTTGATCGTCTCGATCTCGCCATCCAGTTCCTCAGCAAGATCGGCGTAGAAATCAAAGCAGCCCGCAGCATCCGCGAGGTCCCATTCGGACTCGGCCAGAGGCTTGCCGTTGTCCCGGGTCTCCATTCGCGCGAGTTCCGGCAGACGGTCGCGGATGCCCTGCGCGATGGCGCGAAGATATCCGGCACGCTCCTTGCCGGAAAGACGTGGCCAGGGTCCGTTGTCGAAGGCTTCCCGGGCCGCCTTCACGGCCGCATCGGCTTCGGCAACGCCGGCGGCGGCGATGTGATGGAAGATTTCCTCTGTTGCCGGATCGATCACGGGAAGCGTGTTTCCCTCAATCGGAGCAATCCACTGTCCGTCGATGAAAAGCTTGTTCTGCATAGTGTCCTCAAAAGGAATGGGTTTGCCGACCGCGCGTTAGAAGCGGTCGACGCGATAGGGACGCATGTCGATGGGCGGCGCCACGCCCGTGATGAGGTCACCCATCAGGCGCGCGGTCGTTGCGGCATGGGTGACGCCGAGATGGCCGTGTCCGGTGGCGTAGAAGACGCCTGGCGTCTTCGCCGAAGCCGACATGACTGGAAGCGCATCGGGAAGAGCCGGTCGATGGCCCATCCATTCGGAGAAATCCTCACAGCGTAGATCCGGCAGGGCCGTTTGCGCCCGTCGCACGGTTGTCTTCGCGCGACGGTAGTCGGGTACGGCGTCGAGGCCCGCCATTTCAACCGTGCCGCCCACGCGGATGCCGCCGGCCGTCGGTGTGACCATGAAGGCCTTAGCGGGCCAGATGATCGAATGACGCATGGCAATGCCGGGGGACATGATCTGCGTGTGATAGCCGCGCTCTGTTTCCAGCGGCATCGGCTCATCCAACATTTTCGAGAGCAGGCCGCTATAGGCGCCTGCGCAGATCACCACGTCGCCGGCAGCAATGCGATCGCCGTCCGTGAGGCGCACAGCGGTGATGCGGCCCAACCGCTCGAAGCCGGCAACATCACCACGACGGATTTCGCCACCCTGTGCAAGGAAGCGCTGCGCAAGGCGCGTCACAAGACGGAACGGGTCGCGCAAGCTACGGTTCTGAGGAAATAGCACTGCGATACCGATGCTTTCGGACAGCACGGGCTCCAGCTCGCGTGCCTGCGCACCCGACAGCCGCCGGTGCGGAAAACCGAAGCGCTCCAGGATTTCGATGTGCTCACGGTCGGCACGGAACTCCGCCTCATCACGGTAGAGCGAGAGGCACCCCTCCTCCGTCAGTTCGCCCTCCAGGCCCGTTTCCCGCAAGAGGGGCAGGAGGTCGTCATAGACGCGCCCGCAAAGGGCTGCACCGTCCGCCTCCAGCTGGCGCAGCTTGTTCGGCCGCGATGCGGCGACGAAGCGGGCGAACCAGGGAAGAAGTTTCGGCATGTAGCCAGGGCGAACACACACCGGCCCCTCGGGATCGAGCATCCAGCCCGGAATCTGCTTCCAGATGGAGGGGCGCGAGGCTGGCATGAATTCGGTCACGGCAATCGATGCCATGTTCCCATAGGACGCACCACGCCCGACCTCGCCCTTGTCGAGAAGCACGACCTGCCGGCCCCGTTTCTGCAAGTCGTAGGCGATGGTCGTGCCGATAATGCCCGCGCCGACAACGACGGTGGTCATGCTCTTCTCTCCCGCTGCTGGTTGCGGCCGGGCGGCCTTCCGCCGGTCGACACCGGCTTACCAGTTGAGGATGGGCTGCATGGCAGCGCGGAATTCGGCCTTTTCCTCGTCCGTCAGCGGGCCGAGCGGGGCACGGCATTCCCCGACGGGCAATCCCTGCAATTCGCAGCCATACTTGATCTTCTGAACGAATTTGCCGGATTCGAGGATGTTCATTGCCCGGTAGAGCGTCTTCATCATCTCGCGCGCCTTGCGGAGGTCGCCTGACCTATAGGTCCTGTCGAGATCGCAGCAGGCCCTCGCCATGCAGTTCGACGGGCCGCAGATCCAGCTGTCTGCGCCCCAGAACATAAAATCGAGCGCGATGTCGTCCGAACCCGAAACAAGTTGGATCCGGCCCTCATAGCGGCTGGCAATGTCGATCGCGCGTTGCAGCACTCCCGAGCTTTCCTTGATGGCGATAACGCGCGGATTGGCGGCGAAGTGATCCATCAGCTCGAAGCCGATGTCCGATCCATCCTTCGCGGGATAGCTGTAGAGCACGAGATCGATATCAACGGCGGCAAGCACGGCCTCGTAGTGCTTGACGAGCTCGGCCTGGGTCGGGCGGGTATAGAAGGGCGGCGCGAGCAGAACCGTGTCGTAACCGATGTCTTTCGCCATGGCGGTCTGTTCGATGACCTCGCGCGTTGCAGGCGCATTCGTACCGGCGATCAAGGCTTCGCCGGGCTTTGCGAAATCCTTGACGAACTGGAGGACATCGCGGCGTTCTTCCGTCGATTGACTGAAGTATTCCCCGGTCGAACCGTTCGGCACCCAGCCGGTCACGCCGGCGTCGCGCAGATGCGCGAGCAGCTTTTCGAAGGCCTTGAAATCGATGTGGCCATTGGCATCGAAGGGGGTAACGAGGGCGGGCATGACGCCTGACAGTTTCATGGAAGTCTCCATTCGAGGATCGGGCGGGCGCGTCACACGGCCAGCCGCTTGAGGATACGTTGTTCGATGACCGTGACGGCGCGCGTCAGCGGGAAGGCAATAGCGAAATAAATGAGGGCGACGACGCTCAGCACCTCGATGGGGCGGGCCGTGTTGTTGGAAATGTTCTGGCCGACGAACATGAGATCCGCCATGCCGACCGCCGAGACGAGTGCGCTTTCCTTGAAAAGGCTGACGCAGTTGGACAAGAGTGTCGGCGCAGCGCGCAATATCGCCTGCGGGAGGATGACGCTTGTCGTGCGCACGAAGGGGGAAAGCCCCAGCGCCACGCAGGCGTCCAGCTGCTCACGGCCGACAGCCTTCAGCGACGCACGAAACGTCTCGCTGCTGATCGCGCCCATATAAAGCGTGAGGGCGATAATGCCGGATGCAAGATTGGAGAGCTCGACCCCCAGCACCAGCGGCAGGCAGAAGAAGATCCAGAACAGTTGCACCAGCACGGGCGTGCCGCGGAAGAATTCCACATAGACGCTCGATGCGCCCCGCAGGATCGCGCTCTTCGAGGTGCGGGCGAGCGCAAGCAGGAACCCAAGGGCGCAGCCGAGCAGGATGCAGATCAAGGTCAGCTTGAGCGTCATCCAGAGGCCGAGAAGAAGCGCCTCCTGGTATTTGAGCACGATGGCGAAGTTGAAGGTCATCGCTCGTCTCCTCAGCTCGCTAGCGCTTCGCGGCGGCGTTCAAGATAGCCAACGACCTGAGAGACCGGGAAAGACACGGCGAAATAGACGATGGCGACAACCGTAAAGGTCTCGATAGGACGATAGGTCTGCGTGGCAAGCGTCTTGCCTTGGTACATAAGGTCCTGGACGGCAACGATCGCCACCAGCGCGCTCTGTTGGAAGGTGCCGATGCCATTGGTCAGGAGCACAGGAATGGAGTTTCGCACCGCCGCCGGCAGGGTAATGTGGAGGATGCGCTGGAAGGGGCTGAGGCCGAGTGCGATGCCCGCATCGAGCTGCTCGCGTGGCACCGCCTGGATCGAGGCGCGATAGGCCTCCGCATTGAAGGCTGCAAGATTGAGCCCGAGCGCCAGGATGCCCATGGTGACCGAGCCGAGGAACACATTGAACAACATCGGCACGCAATAGAAGAACCAGACGATCTGAATGATCGCTGGCGTGCAGCGGAAGAATTCGATGAAGAGCATCACCGGCAGGCGGATCATCGCCCACCGGCTCATGACGAGCAGCGCCAGGGCAAAGCCGAGCGTCAGGCCGATAACGTTCGCCGCGATGGTGAGCTGGATCGTGACGATGAGGCCATCCCAGAGGGGGCCAAGATTGCGGAAGACGGATGCAAAGTCGAAACTGTAGGTCATGACCCCTTCCCTCAATGCTTGATGTGGAACACCCGCTCGATGAATTCACGCGTGCGCTCCTCCTTCGGGGAGCCGAGCACCTGTTCCGGTGGCCCGTCCTCGACCACGACGCCGCCTGCACAGAAGATCACGCGGGAGGCGATGTTTCTGGCAAACCACATGTCATGGGTCACAATGACCATCGGCATCTGCTGCTGGGCAAGCTGCAGGATCACCTGCTCGACCTCGGCCACGAGCTCCGGATCGAGCGCAGATGTCACCTCGTCGAAGAGCATGAGCTTTGGATCAAGCATCAACGCCCGGGCGATCGCTACACGCTGCTTCTGGCCTCCGGAAAGCTGGGCGGGATAGGCGTTCGCCTTCTGTGCAAGGCCGAAGCGCGTGAGGAGCCCCATGGCACGCGCTGCTGCATCGGCCTTCCCTTCGCCCCGCACCTTCATCGGGGCCAGGACCAGGTTTCCGATCACGTCGAGATGTGGGAACAGCGTATAGTGCTGGAACACCATGCCGATCGAGCGGCGGACCTTGGGGTCGATCGTGGTCTTGCCGCTGCCGTCGGCGGAAATGTACGGCTTGCCGCCAAAGACGACGGAGCCTCTGTCGATCTGCTCAAGCCCCATCAGCACCCGCAGGAGGGTAGACTTCCCGCCGCCGGACGGACCGATGACGACAACGCGATCGCCGGCCTTCATCTCGATATCGAGACCCTGCAGCACCTTGACGACGCCGCCGTAACTCTTGTGCAGTCCTTCGATCCGAACCAGCGGTGCAGCAGCCGACATCATGCGAACTCTCCTCCTTCAGACAGGCAAGCGGAGCCGCTGTGGAGCGGCTCCGGCTCGGCTCAGTTGCTGGCTTTGAGGACTTCGTCGACCGCCTTCCTGATCAGGCCCTCGACATGTCCGGTGGCGACCCGCTCCTCAAGGAAGATATCGACCACTTCGACATCGGCAGCGGAAAGCTGGTGTGGCAGACCGAAGGAAACGCCCTGTTTGGCAAGTGCCGGCGTCGGGTTCAGCGCAACTGCCCAATCCGGGTTCGACTGGGTGAAAAGCTGGTTGGTGTCGGAGGCATCGACAAGGATATCCGCACGGCGGGAGACGAGCGCGAGGCGCGTCTCGTCATTGGTCGGCAGGCGCAGGATCGTCGCGGTTTTGACCGCGGCGGAGATCGCCTTGTCCTGCGCTGTGCCGGACATGACGGCGAGCGTCACATCGGCCTTGTCGATATCGGTGACAGACGTGGCTCCTGCGGGGACCTTCGGGTTGTCCTTGTTGTAGGCGAGCGAGATCTGGTACTCCATCGCCGGAATGGAGAACTGAACCGCCATGGCCCGGGCGGGCGTTCGGTTCAGCGCCAGCGAGACATCCCATTTGCCGGCCTGAAGGCCTGCCACGATGTTGTCCCAGGTCGTATCGACGAATTCAGGCTTTACCTGCAGCACCTCGGCAAACTCACGGCAGAGGTCTGCATAGAAGCCGGAATACTCGCCACTTGCCGGATCGCGCATCACATAGGGCGGTGCAACCGCGGCGCCGCACCGCAACGTGCCGCTCTTTTGAACACCTTGCCAATAGCCCTCTGCCGTCTCCGCCACCGCCGCGGTCGAAAGCCCGGCCATCAGCGTGAGCGCCGCCGTCGCCCGCAGAGCGGACGTCATCACATTCGAAAGCATGTGCATTTCCCCATTTTTGAGCGCTGAAAGCGCGGTTCCACCCGTCGGCTTTGGCCGTTTCTTGCGTCTTCTTTTGTCGGCTCCATGTCGACTAGATAATTTATGTCGTTTCCATGTCGACAAAGTCAAGCGGAAAATTTACGATTGCTGCATGCCGGTTTTTCTGGCCCAATGGCCGCGAAATGCGGAAAGGGATGTAAGTGTCTGAGGAAATTGAATCGAAACGCGTGCGCGGCACGGGCTCGAAAAGCGTCTACGACACGCTGCGCAATGAAATCCTGGCACTCACCCTGCCGCCCGGCCAGTTGCTCGACGAAACCACGCTGGCCGAGCGCTTCGACATGTCGCGCTCACCGATCCGCGAGGCGCTGATCCGGTTGGCCGGGGAGGAGCTGGTGGTGACGCTCTCCAACCGCAGCACCATCGTCGCGCCGATCGAGGTCGCGAGTTTTCCGAAATATGTCGAGGCGCTCGACGTCGCCCAGCGCATGAACACGCGTCTGGCCGCGGCGCTGCGCACGGAGGCGGACCTCAAGATCATCGCCAAGCGCCAGAAGGAATTCGAAGCGGCGGTGAGGACCGGCCAGCACCTGAAGATGTCGGAAGCCAACAAACAGTTTCACATGGCCGTCGCCTATGCCGGCAAGAATGCCTATCTCGCGTCCTTCTACGAGCGGCTTCTCAATCAGGGCCAGCGTATGCTGCACCTGCATTTCGAGTATCTGGAGCGTACCGGTGACGGATATCTGCTGACGGACGAGCACGAGTTGATGCTGGAGGCGATCCGTACAAAGAACGTCGAACTTGCCGACGAGCTGGCCCATGCACACACCCGGCAGTTTCAGGACAATTTCATCGCGTTCCTGCGCGAGAATTATACGACCGACGTCTCCTTCGGCCCTCTTGCTGCTGCGGAATGATCATGCCCCTGTCCCAGAAAATTGGATTCATCGGAACCGGCGCCATCACCGACGCCATGGTGCGTGGATTGCTCAGCGACCCCGCGGCGGTACCGCATGTCGTGGTCTCCCAGCGCAGTGCCGAGATTTCGGCGAAACTTGCAGTCGACTTCCCGCAGGTATCTGTTTCCATTGACAATCAGGCGATTGTCGATGCGTGCGACACCGTGGTGCTCGCCATCCGCCCGCAAATCGCCGAGGAAGTTGTCCGTCCGCTGAAATTCCGGGATGGCCAAGCCGTAGTCAGCGTCGTCGCTGCAACCAGCCGCTCCGCTCTCCTTCGCTGGATCGGCGGCGATGTGAAGCTCTCGCATGCAATCCCCCTGCCTTTCGTCGCCCGCCGCAAGGGCGTCACCGCCATCTATCCACCGGATGCAGGCACCGCTGCCCTCTTCAATGTGCTCGGCAATGCCGTGGAATGCGAGACGAAGGAGGAATACGACCTCCTCGCTGCCGCCAGCGCCCTCATGGCTACCTATTTCGGCATCATGCACCGCACGACGGAATGGCTTGCGCAAAACGGCCTGCCGGAAGAAAAAGGGCGAGCCTATCTCGCTCCGCTTTTTGCCGGCCTGTCCGATACGGCCCTCCTTGGCGGCAAGGACATTGCCTTCATCGAGATGAGCCACGAGTTTGCCACCAAGGGCGGCCTGAACGAGCAGGTCTTCCGCGATTTCGAAGCGAACGGCGGCAGTCGGGCGACACTGGGGGCGCTCGATCGTGTCCTTGCCCGCATTCGCGGATAGGTCGGCACGCCGCCGGGACGGCTGCCAGCATCAGGTGCTGAGAAAATCCGCCATCTCGACCTCATAAAACGTCTTGGTGCGCGGGCCGGCGAGGATCGGGTCGATCCGGCGCACGCATTCCTGATAATGCGGGGTCTTACGGTGCTCGTCGAGCGCTTCGGAGGACGTGAAGACCTCATAGATCGTGAAGCTGTGGTCGTCTTCCGGGTTGCGCAGCACGTCGAAGCGCAAATTGCCGGGCTCCCGGCGGGTTCCTTCGTAGTTGATGCGGAATGCCTCCAGAAATTCTGCGGCATGGCCCTGCTTGACGTTGATGCTGACCATCTGGATGAGCATGTCTTAATCCCTGCTGTGTTGAATCTTCGGTTAGTCGATCAGAGGCCCGGCGCCTTCCACATGGCCGTGGTGACACCTTCGTCGACGAGCTGGCGCTGCAGCGCATAGGCTCGCGCCCAGCGTTCCCCCGCCTCGTCATAGATGGCCTTGTGCGCAAAATCCGGCTCGAAGCGCTTGTCCCAGCGCACCCAGCCCTCTGCCGCCTCGACGAAATCCCGGCGCAGGCCGATGCCGATCGCTGCCGCCGCCGCACAGCCGAGCGCAGTCGCTTCTTTGACGACGGGCGTGACGACCGGAAGCCCGGTGGCGCTCGACAGGATCTGCGACCAGTGGGCAGATTTCGATGCACCTGCAGCGAAGACGATCTTGTCGGGCGTCTTGCCGGAGAGCTTGAAGATGGCCGAAAGGTTGCGGGCCGCCACGATGGCTGCGTTCTCCTGCAATGCGCGGAAAATCGCGGCCTTGCCCGACTTTTGCGGATCGATGGAAAGGTTCAGCAGCGACGGCGCGGCATGGTACCAGTTGCCGTAGCGCATGACGTCGGAGAAGACGGGAATGATGCCATAGGCGCCGACGGGCACACCCGCCGCCTTTTCTTCCAGCAACCGGTAGGCATCGCCGCCTGGGCCAGCCGCGGCCACCTCCTCCGCGCCAAAACTGTCGCGGAACCAGCGCATGACGATGCCGACGAAGAAGCTGATCGCTTCGGCCTGGTTGAGACCGGTCACAACATGCGGATTGATGCGCAAATCCATCGACGGGTCGGAGACGGACGGGCCGACATTCACGACCTGCTGCCAGAAAGTGCCGCCGAGCACGGCGCAATCGCCTTCATTGACGACGCCGATCGCCGCCGCGCCGCTTTGGCAGTCGCCGCCTCCCATGACAACAGGCGTGCCGGCTGTGAGGCCGGTCTCATCCGCCGCCCTTTCAGTCACCCGGCCGATAACCGTGCCGGGTTCGACGCTCTCGGGGAAGATGTCGTCACGCATGCCGGCCTTTGCCATCGCCTCTGGCAACCAGCCACGCTTTGTCAGGCTGTAGAGGCCGGTGGTGCCGGCATTGGAGGGATCGCTGGCGATGACCCCGGAAAGCCGCGCGAGCACCCAGTCGGAGAGCATGCTGATCCGGTCGATACGCGCATAAACATCCGGAAGGTTGCATTTGAGCCAGAGAAGGCGCGGCAGCGCGCCAAGTGCGAAGGTCTGGCCGGTCTCAACGTAGAGGTCGCGCTCGAGGCCGGGAAAATCGCGCTTGAGGTCGCGCACTTCGCTGACGGCACGGCTGTCGACGTTGGCACAGGCCCAGATCTCACGGCCGTTGCGATCATAGGCGACGAAGGCCTCGCGCATGCTGGTGGCACTGACTGCGCGGATATCGGCGGCCGAAATGCCTGCCTCGGCGATCGCCTGCCGGATGGCGCGCGATAGGAGCGACCAGTTGCCCTCTACATCGAAGTCCATCGAGCCGGAAAACCGCGGATCGGTCTTGTGCCACCATTCGTGTTGGGCGCTGGCGATCTGGTTGCCGTTTTCGTCGAAGATCACGGCACGGCCGCTGCCGGTGCCGGCATCGACGGCCAGCAGATAGGAAGTCGTCATGGTTCAGTCCTTGATCTCGATGAGGCCGGCGGCCGTTGTCTCGTCGGTGATGAGGATGCCGACGAACTTTCCGCGCAGCGCCGCGTGGATGGCCTGCACCTTCTGGACGCCGCCTGCCGCCGCCACAACCTTTTCCGCGCGCGACAGCGCCGCAAGCTTCACGCCGATCACCCGGTCGTGCAGGGGCAGGTCAAGCGGCTCGCCGCGCTCGTTGTAGAACTGGCAGAGAATGTCGCCAACGGCACCCTTGCGGCGCAGCGGCTCCACCTCGTCGGGGCTGACATAGCCGGATCGGACCACCGTCGAAGCGGAGGAAAGTTCGCCGATGCCGACGAGCTGGTAGGTGGCGTTTAGCGCCATGTCGAGGAGGTTTGCGACCGCCGGCTCGGAAGAAAGATTACGCGCCACATCCGGGTCGCGCACGACAAGCGGCGCGGGCACGAGATGCACGCCGCTGCCCCAATTGGCCGTGCGCATGCCGTCGACGTAGGTGCCGACACCGCCGGTAAGGCTGACGAGGCCGATATTACGCTCGTTGGCGAGATGACCCAGCCGCTGAATGGTGTTCGAGACTGTCGCGCCCCAGCCGACAGCAAGAAGATCGTTCGTCTGCAACCGCTGCATGAGGAATTGCGCGGCCGCCTGGCCGAGCCGGTCGCTCGGGTCCTGATCGGGGAGCTGGGGCACCACATAGGCTTCGAGCAGCCCGTAGCGCTCCTTGATCTGCCGCTCCAGCGCAAGGCATCCCTGATAGCGCGAATTGATGCGCACCTGAATGATGCCCGAGCGACGGCCACTCTCCAGCAGGCGCGACACCTTGATGCGAGACATGTTGAGCTTCTCGCCGATCTCGTTCTGCGTGAGGCCGTCGTTGTAGTAATACCAAGCGATGCGGGTGAGGATCTCCTCGTCCGTATCGGCGTAGCTCCATTCCCCGTTGTCCGACGCCATGCAAGCGGCTCCCTCGGTCCATTTGTGATCATTTGAATAGCAAAAAAACTTTTGATACGTCAACGCGTCAACGCGGTGAAAAATTCTTGTTGACCGCAATTCATTGATTTCCGCTGATAAATCATATTTTGCAGCGCAATATCGGCACTCCATCGCCTCGGATTATGTTCTGAGCATATTGACGGCTACCAATCACTATGATCACATGATTGCAGTGAATTACATATGAACAGGTGCAGAATGACTGGGAGCCCGACGACCGGGAGGGTCGCGAAGCTGACGGACATCTGGAAGTCCTACGGCGCCGTTCCGGTGCTGAAGGGCGTTTCCCTTGCCTTGCAGGCTGGAGAGGTGCATGCGCTTCTCGGCGGCAACGGTGCCGGCAAGTCGAGCCTCATGAAGATCATGTCCGGCGTGATTCCAGCCAATTCCGGTGCGATCGAGATCAATGGCCGGCCGCTTTCCCATGCATCGCCAGCCCATGCCCAGGAACTTGGCCTCTACCTCGTGCCGCAGGAAGCGCATATCCTGCCCAATCAGAGCGTTCTGGAAAACATCTGCCTTGGCCTTGCCGCCTCGCCTCGGGCGCTGCGTCCGCGCGTCGAACAGCTGGTCGCCGAACTTTCGGTATCGCTCGATCTGGATGCGCAGGCCGCCGCCTTGGAAATTGCCGAGCGGCAGATCGTCGAGATCCTGCGCGGCCTCGTGCGTGATGCGCGCGTGCTGATCCTCGATGAGCCCACCTCCGCCCTCACCCCGTTCGAAACGAGCGCCCTCTTCCAGCGCGTGCGCAAATTGCAGGCGCAGGGCGTCGGCATCTTCTTCATCTCGCATAAGCTGCGCGAGATCCGCGAGATTTGCGGAACAATCAGTGTGCTGCGCGACGGCGTCATCGTGCTTTCCGGCCCGCTCGATGGCTACACCGACGCGGAGGTCATCGACGCGATGAGCCGTGTGCAGATCACTGACGCTTCCGGGAAGGACCGCGCCGACCGCAAGGTCGCGCAAATTGGCAAGCCGCGCCTCAGCGTGCGCCGGCTCAGCGGCGAAGGGTTTCGCGATATCAGCCTTGACGTGCGGGCCGGTGAGATCCTTGGTCTTGCCGGCGTTGTGGGCGCCGGGCGCACGGAGTTCGCCGAGACGCTCTTTGGCCTGCGCCCCCAGACGGCCGGCAGCGTCGTTTACGACGGCGCGGAGTTGAAGAAGCGGTCGCCGCGACTGTGCATCGACCGCGGCCTCGTCTATCTGCCGGAGGACCGCCAGCAGCACGGGCTGTTCCTGGAGGCACCGCTCTTCTGGAACGTCTCATCCTATCTCGTTCACCGCCTGCCCTTCTTCCTGAGACCCGGCGCGGAGCGGAAAGTGTTCGACGAATTCCGCAGCCGCATGGGCATCAAATGCAGCGGCGCCAGCCAGGAGGCCCGTGGCCTTTCCGGCGGCAACCAGCAGAAGGTGCTGCTGGCGAAGTGCCTCTCGGCCCGGCCGAAGGTGCTGATCCTCGACGAGCCGACGCGCGGTGTCGACGTTGCGGCCCGCAACGACATCTACACCCTCATTCGCCAGCTCGCCGCCGACGGTGTGGCCATCATTCTCATTTCGTCCGATTTCGATGAGATCGAGCAGCTCGCCGACCGCGTCGAGGTCATGGCGTTTGGCCAATCCGGCGGGGAGCTCACGGAAAACATCTCGGTCGATGCCATCGCCCGCCTCGCCTTCGGCGCCTCGGAGGCCCGCCATGCTTGACCTTTTCGCGCGCAACCGCGTCGCAACACTCATCGTCGTCCTTGCCATTGCCTATGTCGCCATCGGCGCTGCGGCACCCGGCTACCTCTCCGGCGCCACCGCCTCGGTCGTCCTCTCCAACAGCCTCGTCCTGATGCTGATCTCCCTCGGCACGATGATCGTCATCCTGACACGGAACATTGACGTGTCGAGCGGCTCGGTGCTCGGCCTCAGCGCCGCTGTGCTCGGCCTCTCGCTCAATGCGGGCATCGGCCTGCCACTCGCCATCGCCTTCTGCCTTGCGACCGGCGCGCTCGCCGGTGCCTTCAACGGGTTGATGGTCGCCTATCTCGGCATCCCCTCCATCGTCGCCACCCTCGGCACGCTCGGCCTCTATCGCGGCATCATGCTGGTCCTGACCGGTGGTCGCTGGATCGAGGATTTGCCACAAGACCTGAAGGGGCTCGCTGCCAATCTCGGCCTCGGCTTTTCGGCGCTGACGATCGTCGTTCTCGTTCTCGTCGTGCTTGCCTGGCTGGTGCTGCGCAAGACGCGCTTTGGTCGCTACTTCTATGCCGTCGGCGACAATCGCGCGGCCGCGCACCATCTTGGCGTACCCGTCAAGCGCGTGCAGTTTACCGCCTTCATTGCGACGGGCCTCTGCGCGGCGCTCGCCGGCCTCGTCTTCGCCGCCCAGATCGGCTTCATTCCCAATCAGGCCGGCAGTGGTATCGAACTGAAGGCGATCGCCGTCAACGTGCTCGGCGGAGTAAGTCTGCTCGGCGGCACGGGCTCTGTCGCCGGTGTCTTTTCCGCCGTCATCTTCATCACCTCGATCGACAGCGCCCTCGTTTTCCTGAAGATTCCCGCCTACTGGAACGACTTCATCGCCGGCGCGATCCTGCTGTCGGTGCTGCTGCTCGACGGGCGCATCCGCCAGATCATCGACCGCCGCATCCGCGCCCGCCGCTACGCCGTGCACGAGCGCAGCCCTGTCCCATCCACCGAAACGACGACGGCGCGCACTGTGGAGGCAGGCCGATGAAGAAGCTGATCTTCCGCTGGGAAACCGCCCTCCTCGCCATGCTTGTCGCCGAGCTCGTCATCTTCGGCCTCGTCAATCCGCGCTTCCTCAATGTCGCGAACCTCATCTACGGCACGTCGGATTTCGTGCAGATCGGCCTCGTCGCCCTGCCGCTGACCCTCGTCATCATCGCCGGCGGCATCGACGTCTCCTTCGCCTCCGTGATTGGTCTTGCCGCCATCGTCTTCGGCGTTGCCACTTTCTATGGCGTGCCCCTGCCGCTCTCGATTGCGCTTGCGCTCGTCTCCGGCGCGCTCTGCGGCCTTCTCAACGCCACCGTCATCCATCTGTCGAAGATCCAGCCGCTCGTCGTCACGCTCGGCAGCCTCTATCTCTTCCAGGGCACGGCAACGGTCGCCTCCGGCCTCGTGGGGGCGGGCGGCTATGAGGGCATCGGCAACTTCCCGGAGGCCTTCAATGCCTTCGGTTATGCCGAAATTCTCGGCCTGCCGGCACCTCTCGCCCTCTTCCTTGCCCTTTCCCTCGTGCTGGTCGTGCTGCTGCACTTCACGCGCTTCGGCCGTGCCATCTTCCTCTCGGGCCAGTCGGAAAGCGCGGCGCGCTTCGCCGGCATCCCGGTCGGCCGCGTGCAGACGATCACCTATGTCATCACGGGTGTCTCTGCCGCCATCGCCGGCCTCGTCATGTCAGCCTATTTCGGCTCCGCGCGTGTCGATCTCGGCTCGGCGACGCTCCTGCCGGCCGTTACCGCGGCCGTGCTCGGCGGTGCCTCCATCTATGGCGGCCAGGGATCCATCCTCGGCACGCTCATCGCCACCTTCGTCATCGGCTACCTGCAGCAAGGCCTGCAGGCAGCCGGCGTGCCCAGCCAGATTTCCAGCGCACTTTCGGGAGGGTTGCTGGTTGTCGCGGTCGCATTGCGCCACGGAAGCGCAATGTTGACTGATTTCATCGCCGTCGCCCGGCAAAAAAAACAAGCCCGGGCGGCAGTCACTTCAGGAGGAGAATGAGAATGATCAAGACTGTACTGAAATCCAGCGCCCTCGCCGCGGCCCTTGTTGCCGGCACCATGCTCGCTTCGGGCACGGCACATGCCGAAAACCAGATCGCCTTCATCCCCAAGCTGGTGGGTGTCGGCTTCTTCACGTCCGGCGGCGCCGGCGCCGTGAAGGCCGGCGAGGAAGTCGGCGCGAAGGTCACCTATGACGGCCCGACCGAGCCCAGTGTTTCCGGTCAGGTTCAGTTTATCAACAACTTCGTCAACCAGGGTTACAACGCGCTCATCGTCTCCTCCGTCTCTCCGGACGGCCTGTGCCCGGCACTGAAGCGCGCCATGGACCGCGGCGTGCTCGTCATGACCTGGGACAGCGACGTCAACCCGGATTGCCGGAGCTACTACATCAACCAGGGTACGCCCGAGCAGCTCGGCGGCCTTCTGGTCGACATGGCGGCGGAGGGCGTGACGAAGGAAAAGGCCAAGGTCGCCTTCTTCTATTCGAGCCCCACCGTGACCGACCAGAACGCCTGGGCGGAAGCGGCCAAGGCGAAGATCGCCAAGGAGCACCCGGGCTGGGAAATTGTCACCACCCAGTACGGTTACAATGATGCGCAGAAGTCGCTGCAGACGGCAGAAAGCATCCTCCAGACCTATCCGGATCTCGACGCGATCATCGCGCCCGACGCCAATGCCCTGCCGGCCGCCGCTCAGGCTG
This sequence comes from Shinella sp. SUS2, assembly GCF_001262505.1. Classification (GTDB taxonomy): domain Bacteria; phylum Pseudomonadota; class Alphaproteobacteria; order Rhizobiales; family Rhizobiaceae; genus Shinella. Next base: position 79,945 of record NZ_KQ410741.1, on the reverse strand, counting down.
CGGAAAACCTGAAGCGCGCAGAAGGCGTCACCATCGTCGGCTTCTCCACGCCGAACGTCATGCGCCCCTATATCGAACGCGGCACGATCCAGCGCTTCGGCCTGTGGGACGTCACCCAGCAGGGCAAGATTTCGGTCTTCGTTGCCGATCACGTCCTGAAGAACGGCCCGATGAAGGTCGGCGACAAGCTGGAAGTGCCCGGCATCGGCACCGTTGAGGTCTCGGCCAACAAGGTGCAGGGCTACGATTACGAAGCCGACGGCAACGGAATCATCCTCCTGCCGGAACGCACCGTCTTCACGAAGGACAACATCGCAAACTTCGACTTCTGATCACGCATGGACGGCGGGCGGCTCCGGCTGCCCGCCGAATTCTTTTTTCAAGGACAGGACGACACGCATGAAAAGCCGCTGGAACGACGGGGATGCAGCCCGCTACGTAGAGGCCGCGCGCGCGGCGGGACAAAGCGAGGCCCTCGGCCTTCGCATCTACACCTCCCGCATCATCGGTGGCGATCCCGACCTCGTGCTGCATGGCGGCGGCAATACGTCCGTCAAGGTGACGTCCGCTGGCGGCGAAACGCTCATGCACATCAAGGGCAGCGGCTGGGATCTCGACACGATCGAAGCGCCGGGCCTGCCAGCGGTGCGCCTTGTGCCGCTTCTGGAGACCCGCGACGGCCCGAAGCTCTCGGATCCGGACATGGTCTCGCTGCTGCGCGCCAGCCTGATCGAAGCGGACGCGCCCAATCCTTCCGTCGAGGCGCTGCTGCACGCCTTCCTGCCGTTCGCCTTCGTGGACCACACACATGCCACGGCGATCCTGGCGCTTGCCGACCAGCCTGATATGCGCGAGACCGTCAGGCATATCTATGGAGATCGCCTCGCCTACGTGCCCTATGTCATGCCCGGTTTCGATCTTTCCATCGTTGCCGACCGCATTTACCGTGAGCATCCAGGCTGCCAGGGTCTCTGGCTGGAAAATCACGGCCTCTTCACCTTCGCCGATGATGCCCGTCTTTCCTACGAGCTGATGATCGAATTCGTCACCATGGCCGAGAGCGAGCTTGCCCGTAAGGGCGTTGCGCTCTCCGGCCCGCAGCTAAGTGATGGCACCGAGGACATGGCGCTGCGGGCGCGGCTGGAGAAAGCCCTCGTCCGTGAAGGATCGCCCTTCGCCAAAGGTGCGTTCCTCGACTACCGCTCCACCGCGGCGATCCGCGAACATGCCGCCAAAGACAATGTGGAGGCAATCAGCCTGCGCGGGACCGTCACGCCGGATCACGTCATCCGCATCAAACCTTGGCCGCTCATCATCGAGCCGGATGCGGACGAAGCCGCGATCGAGGCGGCGCTTGCCGCCTATGCCGACCGCTACCGGGTCTACTTCGCACGAAATGCGACGCGCTCCAGCGAACCGAAGCAGATGCTCGACGTCTATCCCCGCGTCGTGCTGGTGCGTGGACAGGGAATCTACGCCCTCGGCGCCAGCAACAAGGCCGCCAAGATCGGCGGAGATCTCTGCGAGCAGGCAACCCGGGCTATCAATGCCGCAGAAGCCTACGGTCGCTTCACACCCATCGGCGAGGCGGATCTCTTCGACATGGAATACTGGTCGCTCGAACAGGCCAAGCTGAAGGTCAACGCACACTAACATCCGCCCGGCAAGCGCTGTCGCACGTGCAGAGGGCCTTTCCGGCATATCAACCCGGTTCGATACCGATCAGCAACAAGGCAGACAGGTTTTCGATGGCCGCGGCCTGGCTCATCCGGCCGCGCGTCATCGCGAGAGACAGCGCCTCCGCAGCGCCGACAATGCCGATACAACGCTGCTGGAGCGCCTCGTGGGAAAGTCGCGAGAACGGGGCCAGAGCGTCTGCAAAAATGCCGACGCAGTTGTCCATCAGTTCCTGCTGGACTGCCCCCATCTGCGGGTCCCCCATCAAGGCCGCCGAAATCGCATGGCCTTCCGACCCCGAAGCCGAATGGCAGGTCATGTAGGCGTTCGCGATAAGGCGTACAGTTTCGGTTAGCTGCCCGCCCGCCCTCGACAGGCTTTCCTGCAGCACCTTGACCTGTTGCTGGTCGATCCGCCGGTACAACGCGACAAGCAGACCTGACCGGGTCTCGAAATGCTCGTAGGTTATCGGCTTGCTGACCCCCGCCCTCTCGGCAAGAACGCTCAGTGTCAGGGCATCAGCTCCCAATTCGCGCACGATATCGAACGCGTTTTCAATCAGTTGCTCGCGGCGCGCTTCCTTCGTGAGGCGGCGCTTCGCCTCGCTCTTCTCGTTTGCTGTCACGCCGATCATCTTTTTCAGAACGCCCCCTTGACGGAACCAATGGCGCATACCCAACTTACCAATCGTAAGTTACGGATAGTAGCTTATCAGGTGCAACATCCACCTGCAAGATATCGTCAAAGAGGATAGGAAACATGCCACAGACACAACGACCCGTGCTCCTGATCGGAGGATCCGGCATCGTCGGCCTCGAGGCTGCCAGAGAACTGCGCCGCCGATATCCGGACCTGCCCATCACCATCGGTGGCCGCGATATCGGCCGGGCGCAGAAGGCCGTCGCCGAGATCGGCAACGCCACCGCGACGGCCGTAGATCTTTCGCGTTCAGACCTCGGCCTTGCCCATGCCACCTTCGGCGCGATCGCGATCTTCGTGAAGGACCAAACCCTCAATTCCCTGCGATACGCTCTCGACCACAAGATCCCGTATATCGATATTTCCACCGGCGCCTTCGAGATCGGCCCTGAAGCGGCTCTCTTCATCCATCATCCCGACCGTGCACCCGTCCTTCTGGCAAGCCAGTGGCTGGCCGGCGCCGCTGTCTTTCCGACCTTGCAGGCCGCATCCCGATACGAAAGCATCACCTCGATCCGCATCGGCGCAGTCTTCGACGAACAGGATATGGGCGGCCCGGCGGCAGCAGCCGACTACGATCGTCTGACCTCGGCCGCTCCGGCCTCGTTGACCGTTCACCAGGGCAAGGATCTCTGGCTGACAGCAGAGCAGGGACGAACCACGGTGACGAGCGTCGACGGCGTGCCCCTCGACGCTCGGGCCTATTCTCCGTTCGACGTCCTGAGCCTGCGGGCCGCTACGAACGCCGAATCGATCCGTTTCGACTTCGCCTACGGCCAGTCGGCCAGCCGCCGTCGCGGAGAGAGTTACTCGACCGAAATCATCATCGACATTGTCGGGCGCGCCAAGGACGGCACGGAAACATCCTCGCACATCGAGATCGTGCATCCACGCGGCCAGGCACCGCTGACCGCGCTGGGTGTCGTTCTGGGCCTCGAGGCCTTGCTCGGCCTGCGCGCGAATGCACCGGCTGCGGGGCTGTACCTGCCGGAACTGCTGATCGATCCGAGCTACTTCGTCGGTGAAATGATGGCAATCGGCGCCCGCTTCGACGTGGCCCGCTAAGGAGGATCGACATGACCGATACAATCAATTCCTCCGTCCTGATCCTCGGCGCGACGGGAAGCCTCGGCTCCCGCACCACCAGGATGCTGCGCAAGCTCCATCCGGATCTATCCATCACGATTGGCGCTCGCGACATGGAAAAGGCGGCAGCGCTCGCTTCCGAGGTCGGGAACGCCACGATCGCCAGACTGGACATCACCGCATCCGATCTCGGTCTTGATCCCAGCGCCCGCTACAGCATCGTCGTGACAGCGCTGAGGGACCACTCGCTCAACACATTGCGCTACGCTCAGGCCCGAGGCATTCCCTATATCGCCCTTTCGGACGGCGTGTTCGAGCTCGGCCCGATCGTCGCCCACCACGCCTACCATCCGCAGGCCTCCCCCATCCTCCTGCTCGGACACAGCAACGGCGGCTCTCCAACCCTGGCGGCGCTGCATTTCGCTCGTGATTTCGAAACCGTCGAGGCCGTGGAAATCGCGATCCTCTTCGACCCCGGCGATCCCTTCGGTGCGGTATCGGGCAAGGATCTGGAGCGGATCGAGAAGATCGGTCCGCTGCCGCTGGTCAAGGAAGACGGGCAGTGGCAATGGGCGCGTGCACCGCTGTCCGGGCGGTTCATCACAAGCGTCGATGGTTCTCCGCACGCTGCGCAGGCCGCGGGCCTGCAGGATGTTCTCAGCCTTGGCACTGCGACGCGCGCAGCCCGTGTCCGGATCGACCTTGCGATGGGACTGGTCGCGTCGAGCAAGGAGGGCCGCGGACCGTCCAACGAGGTGATCATCGAGATTACGGGCACGCAGAAGAACGGCACATCCGGCCGCTTCCGCTATGAACTGATCGATCCCGAAGGCTACGCGGCCATGAGTGCACGCGGCGCGGCCGTCGCAATCGAAACCCTGCTTGGTCTTGCAGGCCGGGATCGCCCTGAAAAGGGCCTGTTCCTGCCCGAGACGCTCGTGGATCCGGCTCATCTCGTCAAGCGTCTGGAAGGCTACGGCGTCACAGTCCGCGCCGCATGAACCATGGATTAGTCGCGGCATGCTTGTGTGCCGCGGCCCTCCTCCCCGCTCTGTCGTCCGGCACGGGGAAAAGCCATGGTTCAGAGCTTGATCGCCCGCAGCCGCAGCGCGTTGCCGATGACCGATACCGAGGACAGGCTCATCGCAGCGGCTGCGAGCATCGGCGAGAGAAGTGTGCCCAGCACGGGGTAGAGGACGCCAGCGGCAACAGGAACGCCCAGCACATTGTAGACGAAGGCGAAGAACAGGTTTTCCTTGATGTTGCGAATGGTACCCTGGGCGAGCTTGCGGGCGCGCACGATCCCGCCAAGGTCCCCTTTGACCAGCGTGATGCCGGCGCTTTCCATGGCAACATCGGCGCCGGTGCCCATGGCGATACCGACATCGGCCGCGGCAAGGGCCGGCGCATCGTTGACACCGTCGCCGGCCATGGCGACACCCTGCCCCTTGGCGCAAAGCTCGTCGACCAGCGCCTTCTTGCTTTCGGGGAGCATGTCGGCCCGGACCTCATCAATGCCAAGCTTTTGAGCAACTGCCCTGGCGGTGCGGACATTGTCGCCCGTGGCCATGATGATGCGCAGGCCAAGGGCGTGCAGCTCGCGGATGGCGGCGGCAGCCGAGGCCTTGATGGGGTCGGCAACGGCGACCAGGCCAGCCCGCCGGCCATCGAGAGCAACGAACATCGCTGTCTTTCCCTCCTCACGCAACGCATCGGCACGGGCGGTAAGATCGCCGAAATCGATGCCGAGGTCGGCCATGAGGGCCGCGTTGCCGAGCGCAACCCTGCGGTCGCTGACGGCACCTGTAACACCCTTGCCGGTAATCGATTGGAAATGATGGACGTCAGGGGCTGGAACGCCGCGCGCTGCCGCGCCCTCGACAATGGCCTCGGCCAACGGGTGCTCGGAGCCTTTTTCAAGCCCGGCGGCGAGCGACAGCAGGTCGGCTTCTTCGACGCCTACAGCGGTGATCACATCGGTGAGCGTCGGCCGCCCTTCCGTCAGCGTACCGGTCTTGTCGACGATGAGCGTGTCGACGCGGGCGAAGCGCTCCAGCGCCTCGGCGTCCTTGATGAGCACCCCGGCCTGGGCACCGCGCCCGGTGGCGGTCATCACCGACATGGGTGTGGCGAGGCCGAGGGCGCAGGGGCAGGCGATAATGAGCACAGAGACCGCCGAGACGATGGCGAACACCATGCTCGGCTCGGGTCCGACAAGCGCCCAGACGATGAAGGCAGCGACGGCGATGAGCACCACGGCCGGGACGAAATAGAAAGAGACCCGGTCAGCCAGCCCCTGGATGGGCGCACGGCTGCGCTGGGCCTTTGCGACCATGTCGACGATCTGCGACAGAACGGTCTCGCTGCCGACGCGCTCCGCGCGCATGACAAGCGATCCGTTCTTGTTGAGTGTGCCGCCCGTGAGCCTGTCACCCTCGGTCTTCTCGACAGGAACGGGCTCGCCGGTGATCATCGATTCATCGACGGAGGAACGTCCCTCCAGCACCAGACCGTCAACCGGAATGCTGTCGCCCGGACGGATGCGCAGGCGGTCGCCACCGACAACGGCATCAAGCGGCACTTCGCTTTCGGAACCGTCACCGGCAATGCGACGGGCAGTCTTTGGCGCAAGATCGAGCAGCGCGCGGATCGCCGAGCCGGTGCGCTCGCGTGCCCGAAGTTCGAGCACCTGGCCGAGGAAGACCAGAGCGACGATGACGCTGGCCGCCTCGAAATAGACCGGTACCGAACCGCCATGGCCACGGAACTGGTTGGGGAACAGGTCGGGAAAGAGGGTTGCGACCACAGAATAGAGATAGGCCGCGCCGACGCCCAGCGCGATCAGCGTCCACATATTGGGGCTGCGGTTGCGGAACGAATCCAGCCCCCTGTGGAAGAACGGCAATGCCGCCCACAGTACGACCGGTGTCGCCAGGGCAAGCTCAAGCCAGGCGGCCAGCGGCTCGCCGATCCAGTCGCGAACCGGCAGGCCGACCATTGGCCCCATGGCGATAACAAGAAGCGGGATGGAGAGGATTGCACTGACGCGGAAGCGGCGGGTGAAGTCGATCAGCTCGGGATTAGGACCGTCATCGGCGCCCGGCATAACCGGTTCGAGTGCCATGCCGCAGATCGGGCAGGAACCAGGCGTGTCCCTGACGATCTCGGGATGCATCGGGCAGGTATATTGCGTGCCCTTTGGCATGGCCTGCGCCGCGGGCGTACCGGACAGATATCGTGCCGGCTCGGCAGTGAACTTGCCCTCACAGGCTGGCGAACAGAAGTAATAGCCACGCCCCTCATGTTTGAGGAAATGTCGGGCCGTGTCGCAGGCGACATCCATGCCGCAAACGGGATCCTTGGCACTGACGTAGATGTCGGGCGCCGCCTTGAACTTGTCGCGGCAGGCGCTGCTGCAGAAATGATAGCGGTGGCCGGCATGGTCGAGCATCGGCTTGCCCGCAGCGGGATCGACGATCATGCCGCAGACCGGGTCGCGCAGAGCCGTCCCGCTATCCGCATGCGCCTCGGCTGCCGGCACGAGCGATGTGTGGCGCTCGTGATCGTGGTGGATATGATCGTTGCTCATGTCGCAGGCTCCGCACTTCACGTCACCCGAGCCTAAAGGTTCCCGCAAGGGGAAGGTCAACACCCCGGTCCCGCCGAGCGCATCGATGAAACCGTCTGACAGCGCTGGCAGACGGTTTCATCTGGACTGAGAGGTCTGTATTTCTACTTATACGCAGAAACCACGATTTCGATCATCGTATCGCCGCCAAGGTCAGCAACACCGACCGTTGCGCGGGTCGGCAAGGTTTCCGGCGACAGCCATTCCTTCCAGACTGCATCCATTTCCGGCTTCTTGCCGAGATCGGTGACGAAGATGCTGGCTGAGAGCAGCCTTGTCTTGTCGGTACCCGCCTCGGCCAGGTAGCGGTCCAGCTTCGCGAGGATCTCACGGGTCTGGCCGGCCATATCAAGGCTCTCGTCGTCGCAGGTCGTGCCACCGACGTGGATGATACCGTTGTGCTCGACTACTCTGTGCATGATCGGCGTTCGCAGAAATCGTTGGACCATTTTCGATACCTTTCGTGGTTCAGTGTCCGGAATGACCACCCGTCACGGCGTAAACCGCTTCGGATGTATGGGGGAGTGCGGCGATCTCGCAGAGCGGCACGGGCTTGACCGGCGGGCGAAGGCGATAGGTGCCGACATCGGCAGGGGGGCGCTGCTGTGCATCGGCGAGCAGCTCCGTGACGGTCGCAGCACACATGCGGCCCTGACACGGCCCCATGCCACAGCGCAGCATAGTCTTCAGCTGGTTCGGCCCTGCGACGCCGCGCGCAGCGGCCTCTCGGACGGCCCCGACGGAAACCTCTTCACATCGGCAGGCGACGATGTCGTCGGCTTGCGGCGCCCGAAATGCCAGGGCCGGTTGATAGGCAAGGTCGATAAAGTCCCGTCCGCGCAGCGCCTTTTTTCGCGACCGAACAATGTGGCGCAACGCCTCGGACGATTGCCTGCCCAGAATCTCCTGTGCTGCTGCGATCCCAGCGATCCGGCCGTCAAGCGCCGCAACGACGGCGCCTCCGATGCCGCTGCCGTCGCCCGCGATGAAAATCGCAGATTTACTGCTGCGCCCTTCCTCGTCCACGACCGGCGCAAAACACATCTGCCGATCCTTCCAGACCAGCGCACAGCCCGCGGCATTCGCCAGATTGGTATGGGGAATGACGCCCTGATGGAGAAAAATGCTCCCTGCCCGCAGCGACACCGTCTTGCCGCCGGTCACGAAGGTCACGCCGTCTGCCCGGTCGGTACCGTTGATTTCCAGCGCCGTCACGGCACGGAACACCTGGAGCGCCCGTCTTACCCGAAGCATCAGACCAAGGCCCTTCCACGCATAGGGGGATGCAAAAAAGGAGAGAACATGCGGGGCGGCGCGAAGCCAGTTGCGGCGCGGCGTGGTTTCGAGGATCGCATCGATTGCGCCGCCGGCCGCAAGCACCTGGTCCGCATAGAGATAAAGCAGCGGGCCGCTGCCGGCGAGAACGACCGGCCCTTGCGGCAGAAGAGCGGAGGCTTTGAGGGCGATCTGCGCGGCGCCGACGGACATGACGCCCGGCAATGTCCAGCCCCGGACCGGCATAGGCCGTTCCGTTGCGCCCGTTGCAAGGATCACGCGCCTTGCGAAAACGATCCGGCTGCGGCCGGCCACGGAAACCCGCAGCTCGGCCATCGCTTCCCCACCCTCTTCCTGTTGCTCCAGGCTCCAGACCATGGCGGAAGGCACATAGGTGGCTGTCGCCGTGGAAAAGGCCTCCCAAAGGGCGGCCCCGTGCGCATAATCACTTCCGAGATACGGGCGCTTGGTACGCGTGTTTCTTTCGATGGCGCGATAGATCTGCCCACCCGCCTCGGCATTCTCGTCGAACACCACAACCGCAAGGCCCAGCCTTGCGCATTCGCTCGCCGCCGTCATACCAGCGGGGCCGGCGCCGACGATCGCGATGTCGTAGCGGACGGCAAGGGCGTCGGCATTGCGGAGTGTCGTCAGCGTCATCGATCGTTTCCTTCTGTCGTCCGCGCACCGCGTTGCAAGGCAACCGTCATTCCATCACGGACGGGAACCATGCAGGCTTGGCGGTTCTGCACGCCATCGATCGTCACCAGGCATTCGAAGCAGACGCCCATCAGGCAATAGGGTGCACGCGGCTGGTCGTTGACCACGCTACGCCGCAGCGTGGTCATGCCTGCGCCAAGAAGCGCGGCCGCGACGCTTGCCGTGGCATCGACCTCGATTTTGCTGCCATCGATGACGATGGTCACGTGGTCCTTCGGGGGTTCAATGCGCCGGAACATGAAACCTCCCGCCGGGAAAGAGGCCATCGGCCAGCACGGGGTTTCGGGAAGCGATCGCATCGGCGACAAGATGGGCGTGGTTCGGGGCCAGCGTCACGCCGGAATGGCACATGACCAGACAGGCCCCAGGATGGGTGGGCGAGCACTCGTAGATCGGCAATCCGTCAGGCGTCTTCACCCGGAAGCCGGACCAACTGCGCAGAACATTCACCGCCGCCAGCTGCGGAAAGGTGCGGATCGCCCTGTCGGCAAGCACGCTGCTGATATCCTGGTCGGTGGCGATCGAGCGGGTGTCGGCCTCCTGGCTGTCGCCGATCATCACCCCACCCTCATCGGCCTGTCGCAGGGTGGTCGATGTATAAGGAAAGAAGGGTGCGCATTTCTCGGTCACCAGGATCTGCCCCTTGCTCTGGAGGGTTGGGGCCGAAAGCCCTACCATCGGCGCAAGCCGCGTGTTGCCGTTTCCGGCCGCGAGCACAACCCGGCCGGCACGGGCCTCGCCCCAGGTTCCCTTGAGGAGGAACCCGCCTGCATCAGGAACGATCTCGGTCACATCGCAGTGCGCTCGGTAACCTGCGCCGAGATTGAGCATGCCGACATGCAGCGCTTGCAGGAGGCGAAGGGAGTTCACGTCCCCGTCGAGCGGCGAGTAGATGGCACCGATGACATCCCTGCCGATCGCAGGCAGCATGCGCGCGGTCTCGACATGGTCGAGCACGGCGTGGTCGGGTGCATCCGTGCCTAGCGCTTCGGCCACGCAACGGACCTCCTCCGTCCACGTCGCCATCTCACTTTCGGCAAGCGCGAAAGTGAAGCCGCCCCTCTGTCGAAGGCCGACATCGATCCCTGACGTCTCCATCAGATCGGCCGAGAACGTCGACCATCGGCGAGCGGCCGCGATCGTCCAGCGGGCATAGTGCGGAGCGCCCACACCCTTGCCCTGAACCCAGACCAGCGCGAAATTCGCTCGTGACGCACGGTGCGACAGATCCTCTCCGTCGAGAACAAGCGGCGCCAGCCCTCTGCGCGCCAGCCCCCATGCGATGGCCGCGCCGACAAGGCCGCCTCCGACGACGACGATTTCCTGATCCGGTAAGGTCCGCATACCCGCAGTCTGTGCTGTTGAAAGGGAAAGGAGAGCGCCCGCCCGCAAGGCGGGATGGGCGCCAGAACATTTTCGCTTTTTTCGATTTGCAAAAATGCGCCTGTTTTTTCACAGCAAAACCGCTTCGCGCTTTTGCTGGAATTGCGCTGCGACGTCAGTCCTGCGGGCTGACGTCGAGCTTGAACCACTTTTCGGACAGGGTCTTGATCGTACCGTCTGCGCGGGCGGCCGTGATCGCAGCGTCGAAATCCGCCTTCAGCGCAGCATCTTCCTTGCGCAGGCCAATCCCGATCATGCCGAAGACCTTACCGGAGAACAGCGGGCCGGCGAGCTTCGTGCCTGCCATGTCTTCCTTCTCCATCGCCGCAGCGAGCACCGTCGCATTGGCGACCACGGCATCGAGGCGGCTGCTGACGAGGTCGAAATTATGCTCTTCCGTCGTCTTGTATTCCCGGACATCGGCGCCCTTGAAGTATTGTTCCATGAAGGAGGAGGCGGTCGTCGAGCCTTGCACGCCGACCGTCTTGCCCTCGATCAGCTTGGAGATCTCCTCGAGAACGGGCTTGGCGGCGTCCGAATCCACCGAAAGCGGCTTGCCGGCCATCGGCAGGTTGGCGAGATCACTGTCACCGAGCACGGCGAAGGAGTTGATCGCTGCCGCATAGGGGGTCGAAAACGCGATAACCTCCTCGCGCTTCGGCGTGACGCTCATGCCGGCCATGATCGCATCGTACTTGCCGGCGGTCAGCGAAGGGATGATCCCGTCCCAGTTCTGGGCGACGATCTCGCATTCACGGTTCATCCGCTTGCACAGGTCATTGGCCAGGTCGATCTCGAAACCTTCCAGCGTGCCGTTCGGGCCGGAGAAGTTCCAGGGCGCGTAGGCCCCCTCGGTCGCAATGCGGATCTTGTCCGCCGCATGGACGGGCTGCAGCGACACGGCGAAGGCCACCGCCGAGAGAAGAAGGGTCAGTTTCATGGGTTCACCTCTTGTTGTTCTCCGGTCTCAATGGGCGTGCGTCGAAATGAACTGCCGGAAACGTTCACTGCGAGGATGGGTGAAGACGTCCGCAGGCGTGCCGTCCTCCTCGATGTAACCCTTGTGAAGAAAGACGACCCGGCTGGAGACGTCGCGGGCAAAGCCCATCTCATGGGTGACGACGAGCATCGTGCGGCCCTCTGCGGCCAGGTCCCGCATGACCTTGAGGACCTCTGCGACCAGTTCGGGATCGAGCGCGGAGGTCGGCTCGTCGAACAGCATGATTTTCGGGTGCATCGCGAGTGCCCGGCCGATGGCCGCCCGCTGCTGCTGGCCACCGGAAAGATGGGCCGGATAGGCATGGCGCTTGTCCGCGATGCCGACGCGCTCCAGAAGCGCCTCTGCCTCGGCGATGCATGCCTTGCGATCTCGCCCCTGGACGTGGACGGGAGCTTCGATCAGGTTTTCAAGGATTGTCAGGTGGGACCAGAGATTGAAGGACTGGAACACCATCGTCGCCTGGGAGCGGAGCCTTTGAAGCTGGCGCCGGTCGATTACGCGTGCCGACTGGTTGGGGCGCTGATCCAGTCTGTAGGCCTCGCCAAAGATCGAGACCGTGCCGGCATTCGGCACTTCCAGCATGTTGACGCAGCGCAGCAGCGTCGATTTTCCGGAACCGGACGCACCGAGGATGGAAACGACCTCCCCGGGCTGCGCCGTGAGGGAAATGTCATGCAGGACCTTGAGCGGGCCGTAGCACTTCTCCAGGCGTGCGATTTCCACGGCCGGGATGCGGGTCTGATCTGTCATGCCTGTTCTCCGGTCGCGACGACAAAGGGACGCTGGTCACAGGAAAGCCGGTGCTCGACAAACCGGAGCAACCGCGTGATGGAAAAGTTCAGAAGAAGGTAGATCGCGCCGGCGCAGACGAAGATCTCGACCGGCCGGTAGCTGGCCGAGATCAGCTTGGCGGCGATGCCGGTGACTTCCATCATCGTGATGGTCGAGGCGAGCGCCGTCGACTTCACGACGAGGATCAGTTCGTTCGAATAGGCTGGCAGCATCAGGCGAAGAGCCTGCGGCGCGATGATCCGGCGCAAAAGCGTGAGCCGGCCCATGCCATAGGCCTTCGCGGCCTCGATCTGCCCGAGCGGCACGGCGATGACGCCCCCGCGAATGATCTCGGCGCTATAGGCGGCCGTATTCAGACAGAGCGCCAGCGCGGCACACCAGTAGGGTTCGCGCAGGAACGGCCAGGCGACACTCTTGCGCAGCTCCGGAAACTGGCTGAGCCCGTAATAGATGATGTAGAGCTGGACGAGGAGTGGCGTGCCGCGGAAGACGAAGATATAGCCCCGCGCGAGACCATCGAGCACCCGGTTGCCGGAGAGGCGGAAGCCCGCCAGAAGCATGGCAAGAAGCGCGCCCGAGGCGACCGAGAGCGCGGTCAGTTGCAGCGTGAGCGGAATGCCGCGACACAGGGCAAGGAAACTCTCGGCGAGGAAGGGAATATCAAAGAGGTTCATGATGCCCTCCGGATGCCGCGCATCGCACGGGCTTCGGCGCGCCGGAAGACAGCACCGGAAACAAGGCTGATCAGCAGGTAGAGCACGCCGGCCGTCAGGAAGAAGGTGAACGGCTTGCGGGTCGAGCCGGCGCCGATCTGCGCCTGACGCATGAGCTCGACCAGACCGACGACGGAAATAAGGGCCGATTCCTTCAAAACCAGCTGCCAGACATTGCCAAGTCCGGGGATCGCAAACCGGGCTGCCTGCGGCAGGATGATGCGCTGGAAGCGGAGGAATGCACCCATCCCATAGGCCTTGGCCGCCTCGATCTCGCCGCGCGACAGCGCGAGCACCGCACCGCGAAAGACTTCCGCCTGATAGGCGCCGGACACGACGCCGATCGCCATAGCCCCCGTCAGGAACACCGGCGCGCTTACGAAGCCTTCCGCACCGAACAGGTGGCCAAGCTGCGTTATGACGGCGCTGCCGCCGAAATAGAACAGATAGATGACGAGAAGATCGGGCACGCCGCGCAGCACGGTCGTATACCCGTCGGCAAGATAACGTAGCGAGGAAACCGGCGAGAGCGACGCGGCCGCCGAGAGCATGCCGAAAAGCGCTCCCAGCCCAAAACCGCAAAGGGCCACGGCAAGCGTGATAGCGGTGGCGCGAAGCATATCGAAGCCCCAGCCACCATCGGCAAATCCCATCAAATCGAAGTAAGCGCCCACGCGTCCACCTGGTCCGTTCCCTTGCGCCGATAGCGTGTCGGCGCGTTATGGGCTTGACTTTGGCAGGTGACGCTCCATACCGTCAAATTCGAAATTACGGGTAGAGAATAACCAAATATTATGGAGAGGCTCATGAACCTGCGGCAGGTCGAAGCGTTTCGCCTGGTCATGCTCACCGGCAAGATGACCGCGGCAGCGGAGCTCATGGCGATTACCCAGCCCGCGGTGAGCCGGCTGATCCGCGACTTCGAGCTCGACCTGAAGCTGCGGCTGTTCGAGCGGCGCGGCAACCAACTCGTCCCGACGCCCGAGGCCACCACGCTTCTGAGGGAGGTGGAGCGTGCCTATGTCGGGCTCAACCGCATCAAGGCCTTCGCCGAGGAGATCGGCCGCCAGAATGCCGGCATGCTGCGCATCGCCGTGATGCCCGCGCTCGCCAATGGCATCATGCCGCGCTACCTCGCACGCTTCCTGCGCGAGCGCCCGAACATTCATGTCTCCCTGAGCGGCATCCCCTCGACCATGGTCATCGAAGCCGTCGCTTCCGGCCAGGCCGATATCGGCTTCGCCGACGGCCCGCTCGACCGCCCCGGTTTCCTGACGGAATCCCGCCCCGTTGCGGCCGTGGTCGCCATGCCGCAGGGCCACAGACTTACCGCCCGATCCCGGATCGGGCCGGCAGACCTCGAAGGCGAGCACATGATCACGCTGGAACCGGGGACGTTGTTTGCCATGCGCGTGGAGGTCGCACTGGCGGGCATTCCGAGGGCTTCAACGATCGAGACACGCCTCTCCCACACCGCGCTGACGCTGGTGTCGGAAGGCGTCGGCATCACCATCATCGACCCCTCCTCCGCCACGGACTATCGAGGCAGAGGCGTCGTGGTCCGCCCCTTCACCGACTTCATCGATGCCGGCTTCCTGGCGATTCGCCGCAGCGACGCAACAGACAACCAGCTTGCGGAGCGCTTTATCGCAGGGTTCTGGGAATACCACGGAGCCCTGCTCGAGCAACTGAACGTCGAACCGGGGAAGATAGCCTGAGAGGTCTGGGTATCGGGGCCTTGAGCGGCTTGGCGGGAAAACCCTGCCGGATCCTCCTTTAGAAATCCCAGTCCTCATCTTCGGTGGCGACCGCCTTGCCGATGACGTAGGACGATCCGGAGCCGGAAAAGAAGTCGTGGTTCTCATCGGCATTCGGTGACAGCGCTGAGAGGATGGCCGGGTTCACCTTGCAGGCTTCCGGCGGAAAAAGTGCCTCGTATCCGAGGTTCATCAGGGCCTTGTTGGCGTTGTAGTGCAGGAACTTCTTCACATCCTCGGTGAGGCCGACGTCGTCATAGAGATCCTCGGTATATCGCGCCTCGTTGTCATAAAGTTCCAGGAGAAGATCAAAGGCGAAATCCTTGATCTCCTGCCGCTTTTCCATGCTCAGGCGCTCCAGTCCGCGCTGGAATTTGTAGCCGATGTAGTAACCGTGTACGGCCTCGTCACGGATGATGAGGCGGATCATGTCCGCCGTGTTGGTGAGCTTGGCGCGGCTCGACCAGTACATCGGAAGATAGAAGCCGGAATAGAACAGGAAACTTTCGAGCAAGACGCTGGCGACCTTCTTCTTCAAGGGGTCGCTCGTCGTATATTGTTCCATGATCAATGCGGATTTGCGTTGCAGGAACTCGTTTTCCTCCGACCAGCGATAGGCGTCATCGACGTCGGGCGTCAGGCAGAGCGTGGAGAAGATGGAGGAATAGGAGCGGGCATGTACAGCCTCCATGAAGGAAATGTTGGAAAGCACCGCCTCCTCATGCGGCGTGGCAGCATCCTCCATGAGCTTTACCGAACCGACACCGTTCTGGATTGTGTCGAGCAGCGTCAGACCGGTAAAGACGCGGATGGTGAGTTTCTGCTCTTGTGGCTTCAGCGTCGCCCAGGAGGGAATGTCGTTGGAGAGCGGCACCTTTTCCGGCAGCCAGAAATTGCCGGTCAGGCGGTTCCAGACCTCGAGGTCCTTGTCGTCCTCGATGCGGTTCCAGTTGATGGCGCGGATGGCGACGGCGGCCTTCGGCGCCTTGGTCTTCACTTGGATGTTCATTTGCTTCCCCGATCTCACAGCGCGCAGGAAACGCAGCCCTGCACTTCCGTGCCGGACAGCGCCATCTGGCGAAGGCGGATGTAGTAGATGGTCTTGATGCCTTTCTTCCAGGCGTAGATCTGCGCCCGGTTGATATCGCGGGTCGTCGCCGTGTCGCGGAAGAACAGCGTCAGCGACAGGCCCTGGTCGACATGCTGGGTCGCCGCCGCATAGGTGTCGATGATCTTCTCCGGGCCGATCTCGTAGGCGTCCTGGTAATAGTCGAGATTGTCGTTGGTCATGAAGGCGGCCGGGTAGTAGACGCGGCCGATCTTGCCTTCCTTGCGGATCTCTATCTTCGAGACGATCGGATGGATCGAGGACGTCGAGTGATTGATGTAGGAGATCGAGCCCGTCGGCGGCACGGCCTGGAGGTTCTGGTTGTAGAGGCCGCCGTCCATGACGGCCGCCTTCAGCTCAAGCCAGTCCTGCTGCGTGGGGATATGAATGCCCGCCTCTTCGAAAATGCCCCGCACCTTCTCCGTCACCGGCAACCATTCGGCTTCGGTATATTTGTCAAAGTATTCGCCCGAAGCGTATTTCGAGTTCTCGAATCCCTTGAAGCTAACGCCCTTTTCGACCGCCAGCCGGTTGGAGGCGCGGACGGCGTGATAGGTCACCGTGTAGAAATAGATGTTGGTGAAGTCGATGCCTTCCTCCGAGCCGTAGAAGATACGCTCGCGGGCGAGATAGCCGTGCAGGTTCATCTGGCCGAGGCCGATGGCGTGGCTATCGTCGTTACCCTTCTCGACCGAGGGGACCGAGGAGATGTGGCTCATCTCGGAGACGGCGGTCAGCGCACGGATCGAGGTTTCGATCGTTCGTCCGAAATCCGGCGAGTCCATCGCAGCAGCAATGTTGAGCGAGCCGAGATTGCACGAAATGTCCTTGCCCATCCTGGCATAGGAAAGGTCGTCGTTAAATTCGCTCGCCTCACTTACCTGCAGGATCTCCGAGCAAAGATTGCTCATGGTGATGCGGCCGGCGATGGGGTTCGCGCGGTTCACCGTGTCCTCGAACATGATGTAGGGATAGCCGCTCTCGAACTGGATCTCGGCAAGGATCTGGAAAAAGTCGCGGGCCTTGATCTTCTTCTTGCGGATGCGGCCGTCCTCGACCATCTCGCGGTACTTCTCCGTCACCGAAATCTCGGTGAAGGCCACGCCGTAAACGCGTTCGATGTCATGCGGCGAGAACAGATACATGTCATCGTTGTTGCGAGCGAGCTCGAAGGTGATGTCGGGGATAACGACGCCGAGCGACAGGGTCTTGATGCGGATCTTCTCATCGGCATTCTCGCGCTTGGTGTCGAGGAAACGCAGGATGTCGGGATGATGGGCATGGAGATAGACCGCCCCCGCCCCCTGCCGCGCACCGAGCTGGTTGGCATAGGAGAAACTGTCCTCCAGCAGCTTCATGACAGGGATGACGCCCGACGACTGGTTCTCGATCTGCTTGATCGGCGCGCCCATCTCGCGAAGGTTGGTGAGGGAGAGCGCGACACCGCCGCCCCGCTTGGAAAGCTGGAGCGCCGAATTGATCGAGCGGCCGATGCTTTCCATGTTGTCCTCGATGCGCAACAGGAAGCACGAGACGAGCTCGCCGCGCTGTTTCTTGCCGGCATTGAGGAAGGTCGGCGTTGCCGGCTGGAAACGGCCAGAAATGATCTCATCGACGAGATCGCGGGCAAGCTGCTCGCTGCCGCGCGCCAGCGTCATCGCCACCATGCAGACGCGGTCCTCGTAGCGCTCAAGGTAGCGCTTTCCGTCGAAGGTCTTCAGCGTATAGGACGTGTAGTACTTGAACGCGCCGAGGAAGGTCGGGAATCGGAACTTCTTGTCATAGGCGTGGTCGAAGAGATCGCGTACGAAGTTGAAGGAATACTGGTCGAGCACCTCCTGCTCGTAGTACCCTTCGGTCACCAGATAATCGAGCTTTTCCCTGAGATTGTGGAAGAAGACCGTGTTCTGGTTGACGTGCTGGAGGAAGTATTGCTTTGCCGCCTGCCGGTCCTTGTCGAGCTGGATTTTTCCATCCTCATCGTAAAGGTTCAGCATCGCGTTCAGCGCATGATAGTCCAGCGCGGTGATTTCCGGCGTCTTCGTCGGTTTCTCGAGCGTCATCGTGTCCAAAATCGTTCCAGTCCCTGTCTGACGTTGTCGACGTCCTCATCCATGCCGAGAAGCTCGAAGCGGTAGAGATACGGCACACCGCACTTGGCGGAGATGACGTCGCCGGCGAGCCCGAAGGTCGCCCCGAAATTGCTGTTGCCCGCGGCAATCACGCCGCGAAGGTTCGCGCGGTTTTCCGCATCATTGAGGAAGCGGATCACCTGCTTGGGAACGGCGCCTTTGCCATCCTGGCCGCAATAGGTCGGCACGACGAGGACGAAGGGCGCGCGCGCCCTCAGCGCCTCGTCGGCGCGAAGGGGAATGCGGGAGGCCGGGAGGCCGAGCTTTTGCACGAAGCAATGGGTGTTTTCCGACCGGGAGGAGAAATAGACGAGCTCACCCATCGCCCCGCCCTCAGGCCAGTGCGCTGATCATATCAGGGCGGAAACCGGCCCAATGCTGCTCACCGGCAACGACGACGGGAACCTGACGGTAGCCGAGGCCCTGCACGAGCGCGAAGGCATCTGCATTCTCGGAGATATCGACGACACTGTAATCGATGCCGTGGCGGTCGAGCGCGCGGGTGGTCGCTGAGCATTGAACGCAGGCGGGCTTGGAGTAAACGGTGATCGGCATGGTTTCCTCATATTCTGGCGATTGGGCATGGAGAGGCGTTCGGTCATCCGCCGATGACCGTTCGTGAACTGAAAATAGGATAGACGGCGGCCCTCAAGGACGGCCGGACGCGGGGCGCCGCTTACTCGCGCGGAGGCACTGGAAACAAATTCGACATGACTTCACCCCGAAGCTATTCATACGGAGCATCTGGGGAGACGGCGGGGCGGCATCATTCCACAACCCATCGCTCGCCTGCCGGACACCCCGCCCGTGGACGTTCATGAACGAGGCAGGTCTCCTGGCTTGCGGGTCGCGGCATCCGTCCGCCTTCCCAAGGCATTTGCGCCTCAGTGGCTTTGTCGAACGTATGCTCGCCGCTTACAGTTGCGGGGGCAGCTCCGGATTGACGCAGCCATCATGGCCACACCGGATTCCCGTCTTAGCCTCCGACTCTCTCGAATCGGAGGAACCTCGAACACTAAATATGGTATAGGACGCAATTCCGCCGTCAACAGTTAGCTCGATCGCTCGGTTGCGAAACGCAAGTTATCCCCATGACGGATGGCGAAAGCCCTTCGTCGCGAGCACTTTTCCAGGCCTAGATTTCCACAGACACCATTCCAGCGTGAATAAGCGGTTGCCGGACCAGCGTACGACGAATAAGCTCCTGCTGCGGCAAGGTGCCGCTCGATCACTGAGGATACCATGGCTACCGGAACGGTTAAGTTTTTCAATCAGGACAAGGGCTTCGGCTTCATCACCCCCGACAATGGCGGAGCAGACGTGTTTGTTCACATATCTGCGGTACAGTCCGGCGGCCCGCTGCGGGATGGCGCAAAGGTCAGCTACGACATCGGCCAGGATCGCAAGACCGGCAAATCGAAGGCTGAAAACGTTCAAACGCTCTAAGAGCGCGCGCTATTCGATGACGACCTCGGATGCGTATGGTTCATGGACGTCGCCACGGCGTTCGACCACCGCATCCGAACGGTCTCGAATGCAGATATGACCGTCGCCATCCGCACGCCCACGACGCAGCCGAGGACGCACCTCGCAGTTCTTGTGGTTTTGGGGCTAACCCATCTCCTCAACGATCTGATGCAGTCGCTGATTCCGGCTGCCTACCCAATCCTGAAGGATGCGTACGCGCTCGATTTCGTGCAAATCGGCCTGATCACCATGACCTTCCAGATTGCCGGATCGCTGCTGCAGCCGGTCATCGGCATGGTGACCGACAAGCACCCCGCACCCTATTCGCCTGTCGTGGGCATGATGTTCACCCTTTCCGGACTCGTGAGTCTCGCATTCGCCCACAGCTATGCGATAATTCTTGTCTCGGTGGCGCTGATCGGCATCGGATCATCCATATTCCACCCTGAGGCGACCCGTATGGCGCGCTATGCGGCCGGCGGCCGGCAGGGGTTGGCCCAGGGTCTCTTCCAGGTTGGCGGTCAGGCCGGAGGCGCGCTCGGCCCGGTCTTTGCAGCATTGATCATCGTGCCGTTGGGGCAGCCGAGCCTCGCCTGGTTCGCCGCCCTTGCCTTGCTCGCCATGACGCTTCTGGCCTGGATCGGCAGCAAACAGCGCCAGATCAGTGCCGAGTTCGCGGCAATGCGGATAGGTGTAAAGAAGGCGGGCGGAGCGGCACGCCATGCGCCCGCGACGATCGCCATCGGCCTCGTCGTCCTCACGGCACTCATGTTCACCAAGAACGCCTACGGCGAAAGCTTCAAGTCGTTCTACATCTTCTATCTCATGGAGAGGTTCGGCCTTTCCATCCCGGCCGCGCAGATGATGCTGTTCATCTTCCTGCTCGCCTCGGCCGTCGGCGCGCTTGTCGGCGGCATCGTCGGCGACCGCATCGGGCGCTACCGCATCATCTGGATCTCTGTCCTCGGGCCGCTTCCTCTGACACTGATGCTGCCTTATGCCGATCTGTTCTGGACGGGCGTGCTGACAGTGATGATCAACCTGATCATGGCCAGTGCCTTCGCATCGATCCTGATCTATGCAATCGAGCTGCTGCCACATCGCATCGGGTTGATCGGAGGACTGTTTTACGGCCTGAACTTCGGACTTGGCGGTATCGCCGCTGCCCTCCTCGGGATTCTCGCCGACCGCTATGGCGTCGAAACGGTCTATGCCATCTGCTCGTTCCTGCCGCTCGCAGGGCTCCTCGCCTGGTTCCTGCCGAAGATCGAGGAAGGCGGGGCCTAGCGACCTGAAGCGCTTGTCACAACCGCTCCGGAAACCGGGGGACGGCAATACCGCCGAAAGGGCAACGAGGCACACATCTCCACCGAGGCTATAAAACGGGTCCGACGATGGCGAGGCCGTTGTTCCTCAGGCGCTTCCAGACAGACCAGCGTCCCACCTCCTCCGGCAGGATCTGCCGGCATCGCTCGAGATAGGCCTCCTGCCGGGCGCGCAAGGTTGTTGTCAGGTCGACATCTTCGAGAAGGATGTTGTTCTCGTAGTTGAGATCGAAGCTGCGCCGGTCCATATTCGCCGAGCCGATCAGCGAGATGGCGCCATCCATGGTCAGGGTCTTGGCATGGAGCAGCCCGGCCTCGTATTCGAAAATCGTCACGCCTGCTTGGAGAAGGTCGAGATAATAGCTGCGGCTTGCCGCCGCAACGGCGAAGTCATCATTGCGCGCGGGAAAGATGATGGTCGTCTCGACACCCCGGTTGGCGCAGGCGCAAAGTGCGGCCTGCATGGCAGCATCCGGTACGTAGTAGGGTGTCGTTACGAAGAGCGAACGCTTTGCGGCATAGATCAAGGTCTCGAACATTTCCGGCATCGCGGAATTTCGGAATGTGGGGCCGGTGGCGACCACCTGGGCGGTAAAACCAGGTTTCGTATCCACCATCTGCTGGCGTAGGAGGTGCCCGATGTCGCCGCCGCCATTGCCCATCCAGTCGCTGGCGAAAAGATGCTGGTTCTGCCGTACCACCGGCCCTTCGAAACGCATCAGCACATCGACCCAGGGCGCGAATCTTGCTTTGGGCAGGAATTCGGGATCAGCGCAGTTCTGACTGCCGCAATAGGTGATGCGGTTGTCGATGACGGCGATCTTGCGGTGGTTGCGCAAGTCGATGCGGCCAGTGAGGGCGCGCAAAAGCGGATTGCCGATCACCAACGCCCGGCGGACCTCTACACCCGCTCCCGCCATATCGCGCCAGAGCGGGCCACGCACGAGCGCACGTGAGCCAAGATCATCGACGAGAACGCGACAGGCGACCCCGCGACGCGCCGCCCTTTGCACCGCCTCAGCGACCGCCGTGCCGTTACGGTCGGCGAGCCAGATGTAGAAGAGAAGGTGGACATGGTCGACCGCCGCATCGATATCCGCGACCAACGCTCTGATGGCGGCATCCGAGTCCTCCATCAGTCGGGCGCTGTTGCCTCCGGTTGGCGCATAGCCGCTGATCGAGCGCCCGACGGCAAAGAGCGCGGCGTGCTGGTTCTGCACCTGTGACGCCGACGGCCAGCCCGGCGCCGTCTCCGGAGGCGGCAGCTTACGGAAGGCGGCCTTCAGTCGCTCCACCCGCCTGCGACCGACATTCGTCTGCCCGACGAGAAGATAGACCAGCGCGCCGACATACGGGAGCAGCAGCACAAGGACGAGCCAGGCAGCACGCGATTCCGGTTGCCGATGCGGTCGCAAGAGGATGTGAACGGCCGCCGCCGCCACAACCACGATGTGCAAGACCATGAACATCATGCGGCGGAACCATAAAGGAGATCAAGCGCGGCGAGCACGATCAGAAAATAGGTCCCGTTGCCGTCGACATCCTCCTCCTCGGAAAGATCGAACCGCGCCCAGAGGTCGTCACGGTTCCCGGCTTTGTATTCGCTGATCACCGTTTCAGCGATGGCACGAATTTTCGGAAACTGCGCCGGATCGAAATGCAGGCCCTCTCCATCGACGAACAGGCCCTGCTCCTGCAGAAAACCTGCCATCGGCATCGATGTTTCACTGAGATAAAAGAGAAGATCGTTCGCATTCAACGGCTGGTCTTGCGATTGGGGAACGAGCCCAACCTGTTCGACGAGCCTGCGCGCCGAGGATTGCATGTCGCGACTGAGGCGTTCGGATGTCACAACTGTCATTGAGATTCTCTCTCGCAAACGGCGCGGCAAGGGATTGGTGCCAGGGACTGGCCGCTCCGAATCGCACCGGGCTGCTTCAAAAATCGACGGCGCCGATCCGACGCAGTTCGGCAAGCAAGGGCAGCATCGGAACCCCGGCGGCGGTGAGGAAGTCGCCCTCGATCCTATCGACGAGCTGGATCCCCTCTCCGTCGACCCGGCAGAGATTGGCGCTCTGCAGCCCATCCGCGCCGACTTGCGCCATGTAACGGCCGATAAAGCCGGGATCGAGCTTCAACAGTGTGATGCTCGCGACACCAGCATGGCGCCACAGCACCTGGCCATCCCGGGCCAACACGACGGCCACATGGATCTGGTGCGTCTTGCCGGAAAGCAGGAGAAGGCGGCGTCGTGCTTCCTCCATGTTCGCAGGCACATGCAAGATCTCGTCATCCAGCGAGAAGACTTGTTCGCAACCGAGGAAGAGGAGGCCTGGTTGCCGTCCGCTTGCCTCCGTCGCCTTGGCCTCCGCCAGAACGAGGGCGACATCCTCGGCTGATGCGCCTGTTTCTTCCAGTGGCGCCTCCAGTGCACGATCATCGACATCGGCTGCCATGACATCAACGGTGATCCCCGCATTGCCGAGCAACCGTCTGGCGAAAGTGTTTTCCGATGCCAGGAAAAAGGGCTTGTTCATTTCCAGGTCTCCCGTTTGTTGTCGTATTCCTGCCCGCCAGCGGGACGCTTATCGTTGCGTTACTCCGGCGAGAGCACCACGGCGGCCTCTGTTGTCAGCGTGCGGAAGGTAAAGCTCTCCTGGACGTAGAGATCGACGGTGATGGCGGAGTGGTTGAGATAGCCGATCGAGAAGTCCTGCCCGACGGTCAATTCGAAATCGCCGCCGCGCAGCGACAGGACAAGCCCACCTTCGATGGCCGGTGCCCAGATGATCCCTCCGTCGGCGATCCGCTCGATATGGTGGAAGACCGGGTAGCCGTCGTCGCTGCCACCGCTTGCAGCCATATAGGCATCACCACCGAGAACGAGCGCGTAAGGGCCTTCCACACCGGCAAGGCGAAGCTGGCCGACCGCCCGCGCCACCGCATCGGAATAGCGCTTCACGTTCGTGGGAAGTGGCTCGGCGGGATTGCTTGCGGCGGCGCGAATCCCCTCGATATCGGCGGCAGCGTAGCCGTCGAACACGGCCCGGTCCTCGGCATGGGCGATTTTGCGCATGGCTTCCTTGACGGGCGACCAGTCGCTGTCGAGCGCGCCGCGCTCCACATCGTCGATGGCGCTGCGCGAGAGCTGAAAGGGGACACGAAGCTCGACCAGCGCCTTGACCTCGCGCTTCACCGACTGCACGCCTTCGGCCGGTGGCGTGACCGGCTCGACATGACCCGTGCCGACCGCCGAGAGGCCAAGCCCGGAAGGACCAACCATGTCGACAACCCGGCGGGCGGCGAGATGGCGCTTCAGCGTGCGTGTCGCCTCTTCCTCGATTGCGGCCCAGGCGGCCTCGGAAACCGGCGCAAGTTCACGGTGCAGGTTATTCATGGGAAGCCCCTTTCCTGAGAGAGCCGATGCCGAGCGATCCATCGCGGCGGGACGGTGGTTGATCCGCTTCCAGCTGTACCTCAGCAGCAGGCACGGGTGCGGCATCTGGTGTCACCGCATCGAGGAACGAAGCGGAGGGAATGAAGAACAGCGTGCCCGTGACGGCACGGCTGAAATCGAGCAGCCTGTCGTAGTTGCCGGGTGGACGGCCGATGAACATGTTCTCCAGCATCATCTCGACCCGCCGCGGCGAGCGCGCATACCCGATGAAGTAGGTGCCGAACTCGCCCTTGCCGACATCACCGAAGGGCATGTTGTCGCGCAGGATTTCCAAGGGCTCGCCGTTCTCCTCGATCGACGTGAGAACATTGTGGGCATAGCTCGGCTTGGCGTCATCATCGAGCTCGATATCGGAGAGCTTCTCGCGGCCGATGATCCTTTCCTGATCGGCCACCGGCACGCGGTTCCACGCGGCGAGATCATGCAGATACTTCTGCACGATCACGTAGCTTCCACCGGCAAAATCCGGGTCTTCCGCACCAATGATGGTGGCGACGACGGCAGCCGCGTCAACAGGATTTTCCGTGCCGTCGACGAAACCTATAAGGTCGCGGTCGTCGAAATAGCTGAAGCCGTGAACCTCGTCCTCCGGGGCGACGAAGCCCTTCAGCCGGTTCATCACTTGAGTTGCCAGTTCAAAACAGAGATCCATGCGTGTGGCGCGGATATGAAAGAGCAGGTCGCCGGGCGTGGCTACGGCATGATGCCGTCCACGGATTTCACGAAAGGGATGCAGATCTTTCGGACGAGGTGCACCGAACAGCCGGTCCCAGGCATCCGAGCCGATGCCGAGCACACAGGAAAGCCCGCCTTCAAGGTCACGAAAGCCAACGGCGCGCAGAAGGCCCGAGAGATCGGCGCAGAGCTTGCGCACGGCGCTTTCGGCCTCACGGCCCGGTTCGAGGGTCACGACAAGAAAGATTGCTGCCTTTGTCAGGCGCGTGGCGACCGGTTGCGGGACGACGGAGGAAAGGACTGCATCCATACGGAATCCATTCGGCAAGGGCTGAAGACGGGCGTGACCGGAGAAAAAGGCCGCCCCTGAACTGGTCAGAGATCGACTGGGCGGCCGGATTTCTCCTCTTCCAATGTCACCGCGATATCGGCATTGGCCGCCAGCCGCACCTTGTCGCCCTCGACACCCGCCACGAAACCCATCTCGATAAAGTGGTGGTGGCCCTCGTGGCGACCGAAGCTATCGCTCTTCTTGAGCTTGATACGGTTGCCTTCCACACGGTCGACAGTCCCGACGTGCACGCCGTCCGCGCCGATCACTTCCATGTCTTCCTTGACCTTGTCGCTCATGTCCTTCTCCTTTGCTTTGACGCCAATCAGACCATGACGAACTCATCCTGAAGGTAAGGTCGCTCCCGATAGCAAAAATACGCAGGGTAGAGCGTGCCATCGAGAAGCATCAATTCTGCCAGTGGATCTGGTACATAGCGCTGGACCGCCTGTTTCAAAGGGGCACCCCTGACGGAATCCCATCCCTCTCCACCAGCCCGTCGCAGCTGGCGCCCAGGCCCGATCGCGCGCTCCTCCAGCACTTCGAGGCAAGGCATGCAAACTGGATATCGGCGACACCATTCCGGCCGAAAATGCGTCTGCGCCATCCTTGCCGGCGATGAAGATTGCCGCCTGCGCCGACATGGCCAGATCTGCGCGCTTCACCGTCAGACGTCCGGCTTGCCCATTTCGCGCCGCAGCTCATCGAGGGCCCGGCGCATGCCGTGCAGCTGGTCCATGAGATGCAGGATCACGTCGATGCCCGCATCATTCGCACCGATGCCCGACTGTAGTTCGCCGATCAGCCGTGCGCGGGCGACATCGATTTCCCGGAAGCACGGGCCTGATGGTGTCTTCTCCGGCACCAGCCACTCCTGTTCGATCCAAAGTTCCAGCACCGTCACCTGGAGGCCGGAGGTTTTCAGGAATTCCTCTCTGGTCATGACCATGGTCAGCCCTCCTCACGCGGATTGAACGACTTGCCCTTTTCCCAGCCGGCAATGAAGGCTTCAAGCTCGGGATCAGGCGGGTTCGGCAGGACAACCTTCAGCTTGACGAACTGGTCGCCGAAGCCGCCGCCGCGTTTCGGTGCACCCTTGCCCTTCAGCCGGAGCCGCGAGCCGGTATTGGATCCTTTCGGCACGGCCATGACGACGGCGCCGGTGGCGGTCGGAACGCGTACGCGCCCACCAAGCACCGCTTCGCTCAGCGAGATGGGCAGTTCGATCGTGATATCGTCGCCATCGCGGGTAAAGCGGGGATCGGACAGGACCTCAACCTCGATCAAGGCATCGCCCGGACCGCCCGTGCCGAAACCCGGCGCACCCTTGCCCTTGAGCCGGATCGTCTGACCGCTGACGAGGCCTGGCGGGATCTTCACGTCAAGCGTACTGCCGTCCGGCAGGGTGATGCGCCGGGTGGCGCCGGCGATGGAATCGGCGAACCCAATCTCAAGATGGTAGTGCCTGTCCTCGCCGGGGCGGTTCGCCCGAGCCTTCTGCCCACGGCGAAGAAGATCGGCAAAGATGTCGTCGCCGTCCATAAAGTCGGCATAGCCGGAAGCATCCGCGTAGGGATGCTCAGCCTGGGCGCCGGCGTAATCACGGTAGTAGCTCTGGCGCGGAGGTCGCTCGGCGCCGGAGGCATCGATCTCGCCGGCATCGAAGCGCTTGCGCTTGTCGGTGTCGCCGAGGAGATCGTAGGCGCCGGCGACCTCCTTGAATTTTTCCTCCGCCGCCTTGTCACCCGGATTAAGGTCCGGGTGCAGCTTCTTGGCAAGCTTGCGGTAGGTACTCTGTATCTCGGCCGCCGTCGCAGTGGACGACACGCCGAGAACCTCATACGGATTTTTCACGACTGGCTCCGGACATTATTGAACGACACTACCTATATTAGGCCTGTGTTGGATTCCGGCAACGCGGCAACGTAGCCATGCTGCCGGATTTCTTAGAGCGCTCTGGCTTGCCGTCGTCATCGGGATTTTTACGAACGCGGCGCCTACCGTGCCACCCTTGGTTGCCGCAGAGGCAGCCGCACTTGGCAATTGCAGTGTATTGTCGTCCGCGGTGGTGCTTCGAACGGCGATTGGGATCTCGGCTGAGCCGTTCTTCGGGCATCCATGATTTCAATATTCGCTGGCGTAGGGTTCAAGCCGAAAAAGCCTGTGGGCCCACCGCTCCTTGCAGCCTTTTCTTCCAGGAGCTTCCGCTACAAACCGTTGCGGATCCCGTAGGCGACCCCGCCCGCCACCCACGGCAAAGGCAAATCACCTGGCAAGATCTCCAGCGAAGAACCCAACTCTCAGGTCGTGCAAACGCGCAGGATCCGCCTCTCGGAACTTGCTACCAAGCCACGATCTTGTTGTTGAAATCGACAAAATGTACCCCGCCCGTGCCTGCGCGAGCGACCAGGGTCTCGACGATACCAGCCGAACTGGTTTCGATGTCCAAAGGCGCAGCGTCGCCACCCATATCGGTGCGCACCCAGCCGGGCGAAACGGCAAGATAGGTCCGGCCATCGGCGTGGCGGGCGGCAAAGCTCTTCATCAACTGATTGAGGGCCGCCTTGCTGGCGCGGTAGATCTCCCAGGCGCCACCGGCATTGCCGCTGACGCTGCCCATGCTGGACGACATGGCGGCCACCACGCCTGCCGGTTTCACCTGATCGTGCAGTGCGGCGATGACGCGCAGCGGCGCGAGTGCATTGGTGAGCATCACGTCGACGAAGTCCTCGACGGGCGCATCCTCGACGGCTGCAGCCGGATCCCGGGCAATACCGGCATTCATAAAAAGCGCGTCCAGCACTCGCCCGTCGAGTTCGCGTCGCACCCGCGCGATATCGTCGGCGACCATGATATCGAGCATCAGGATCGACAACCGATCCCCGGCCGCCAACGCATCGAGCGCCAAGCGACCGCGAGCGTCGCGCACGGTCGCAACGACGTCCCAGCCCTTGGCAAGAAAGGCTTTCGCCAAGCCCAACCCAAGGCCGCGCGAGGCTCCGACGATCAATGCGACCTTGCGATCCGCTACTTCCGACATCTGGCTATGCCCTCTTCAGCCCGCCAAAGCAGGCATATTTCAGCTCCACATATTCCTCGATACCATATTTGGAGCCTTCGCGACCAAAACCGCTTTCCTTGATACCGCCGAAGGGAGCGAGTTCGGTGGAGATCAGGCCTTCGTTGATGCCGACCATGCCGAATTGCAGCTCTTCGAGCACATGCCAGATGCGGTTGACGTCGCGCGCGTAGAAATACGCCATCAGGCCGTAGCGCGTGTCGTTGGCGAGGCGGATGACTTCGGCTTCGTCCTTGAAGCGGAAGACCGGGGCGACCGGGCCGAAAGCTTCTTCCTGCGCGAGCCGCATCGAGGCCTGCATGCCGCTCAGCACCGTCGGCTCGAACCAGGTGCCGCCGAGTGCATGCGGCTTGCCGCCGGTTTCGACATGGGCGCCATGGCCAACGGCGTCACCGATCAGTTCCGCCACCTTCGTGACGGCCTTGGTATTGATCAGCGGGCCCTGCACCACCTCCGGCGCAGCACCGTCTCCGACCTTCAGCTTCGCGACTTCTTCCGTCAGCTTCGCCACGAAGGCATCATGGATACCGTCCTGCACATAGATGCGGTTGGTGCAGACGCAAGTCTGGCCGGAATTGCGGAACTTTGACGCGATGGCGCCGGCAACGGCGAGGTCAAGGTCGGCGTCGTCGAAGACGATGAAGGGCGCATTGCCGCCGAGCTCCAGCGACAGCTTTTTCAGCGTGTCAGAGCACTGCCGCATCAACAACTTGCCGACGGCGGTTGAACCGGTGAAGGAGAGTTTTCGGATGACCGGATGCTCGCAGAGCAGGCGGCCGATGCCGGCGGCGTCCTTCGACGGCACGATGTTGAGCACGCCGGCGGGAATGCCGGCCTGCCGGGCAAGCTCGACTATCGCGAGCGCTGTCAGCGGCGTTTCCTCGGAGGGTTTGACGACCATGGTGCAGCCGGCGGCAAGCGCTGCCGCCGCCTTGCGGGTGATCATCGCCAGCGGAAAATTCCAGGGCGTAATGGCGGCGCAGACACCGATCGGCTGTTTCAGCACGACAAAACGCCGGTCGCGCCCGGCCGACGGGATGACGTCGCCATAGACGCGTTTCGCCTCTTCGGAAAACCAGTCGACGAAGGAGGCGCCGAAAGCCACCTCGCCCCGCGCCTCATAGAGCGGCTTGCCCTGCTCGGCGGTGATCAGCCGGGCAAGGTCTTCCGTATGGACGGTGATCAGGTCGAACCAGGCGCGCAGCAGCTTGGCCCGTTCTTTGGCCGGGCGCTCACGCCAGTCCACCTGCGCGCGTTCGGCGGCAAGGATCGCGCGCTCGACGTCGGCAGCAGCGAGATCGGCGACGCGGGCGAGAACCTCCCCCGTCGCCGGATTGCGCACTTCGAAGGTCGCGCCCCCATCCGCACCCACCCACTCACCATCGATGAAGGCGCGGTCATGCAGCAGCGCGAGCGTCATTGCCCGGCCTCCACCTTTTCCAGCGCCGCCCGCAGGCTGTCCTTCAGGATGGCGATGCCTTCGTCGAGATGGTCGAAGGGGATCGTCAGCGGTGTCAGCACGCGCACGACATTGCCGTGTACCCCACAGGAAAGCAGCAGCAGGCCCTTTTCGGCGGCGGTATGCGTGATGGCCTTCACCAGCTCCGGCCAGGGCTGGCGCGTCTCGCGATCGCGCACGAACTCGATCGC
Source organism: Shinella sp. SUS2 (assembly GCF_001262505.1). Lineage (GTDB taxonomy): Bacteria > Pseudomonadota > Alphaproteobacteria > Rhizobiales > Rhizobiaceae > Shinella. The sequence continues at coordinate 49,991 of NZ_KQ410741.1, read as the reverse complement.
CACCATGGCGCCAAGGGCGCGCACCTCGCCGATGCAGGCAAACTCGTTGCCCTCCTGCCAGTCTTCGAAGACCGCCTTCAGCCGGCTGCCGACCTCGTTGGCGCGGTCGATTAGTTTCTCCTCCTCGATGATCTCCATCACGGCGAGCGAGGCCGCGCAGGAGAGCGGATTGCCGGCGAAGGTGGAGCCGACACCGCCCATCGGGATCTTGTCCATGATGTCGGCGCGGCCGGTGACGGCGGCGATCGGAAACCCGCCGCCGAGCCCCTTCGCCATGGTGACGATATCGGCGGCAACGCCGGCATGTTCCATCGCGAACATTTTGCCGGTGCGGGCAAAACCCGTCTGGATTTCATCGGCGATCAGCAGGATGCCGTGTTTGTCGCAGATTTCGCGCAGCGTGCGCAGGAAGGTGACGGGCGCCGGATAGAAACCGCCCTCGCCCTGCACCGGCTCAACGAAAATGCCGGCAACGCGGGTCGGATCGACCTCGGAGCGGAAGAAGCGATCAAGGGCCGTCAGCGATTCCTGCTCGGAAATGCCGTGATAGGGAATCGGGAACGGCAGGTGGAAGACGTCAGGCACCAGCGGACCGAAGCCGGCCTTGTAGGGCGTGGTCTTGCCGGTCAGCGTCATCGCCATCAGCGTGCGGCCGTGGAAGGCGCCGGAAAAGGCCACGAAGGCCGAGCGGCCGGTCGCGGCGCGGGCGATCTTGGCAGCGTTCTCGATGGCTTCAGCGCCGGTGGAGACGAGAAACGTCTTCTTCGGGAAATCGCCCGGCACCAGGTCGTTCAGCTTCTCGCAGACCGCGACATAATCGATATAGGGCGTGGTCTGGAACGAGGTGTGCGTGACCTTGTCGAGCTGGTTGCGCACACGCTCGACCACCTTCGGATGGCGGTGGCCGGTGTTGTTGACGGCGATGCCGGCGGCAAAGTCTATGTAGCGCTTGCCCTCGACGTCCCACAGTTCGGCGTTCTCCGCCTTCTCGATATAGACGTCGAGATGTTTCGACAGGCCAGCCGGAATAGCGGCAGCGCGCCGCGCCGTGAAGGCAGCGTTCGTGGACATGGATGTCTCCTTGGACAGTTTGTTATGGCGCGGCGCTATCGCGGCGCTTCAAGTTGGCCGGCCCCATTCTCTCGGACGGGGCCGGCGCATCAATTCCTAGACGGCCGCCTTGGCGCGGCGGGCGTCCCGGGCAAGCTTCCAGTCGACGCATTCCTCGGAGCAATAAATGCTCCCGTCATGCACCTTCTTGCGGGCGGAATCCTCGGCCGAGGCCTCGTAGATCAGCACGCCGCAATTGGCGCATTTCGTGTAGCTTTCGATGTAAAGTCCGTTCAGCGAAAACTTCATGGTCTCAGGCCTCCTGGTAACCGTAGTGTTTCTGGGCGGCCGCCTTGGAGACGTAGCCCTCGCGGACATCCTCTGCCACCGCTGCCGGGTCGCGCTTTGCCGGTTCGCCGTAGCCGCCGCCGCCGGGCGTGACGAGCCGCACGCGGTCGCCGCGGCGGATCGAGACGTTGGAGTAGCGGCTGGTCGAGGCCTTGCCGTAGGCTTCGCGCATCGTCTGCCAGTCCTCGCGGCCGTTCTTCATGACCAGCGTCGCGCCGACGCCGCCTTCCGTACCGCCGTTGAGGCCCCAGGGGGCGAGCAGGTGGCGATCGGTCATCTGCGAGCAGACGATCTCGTCGTTGAGGCACAGCATCTGCTTGGAATAGCCGACGCCGCCGCGGAACTCGCCGGCACCGCCGGCATCGACGTTGAAGGCAAGGCTTTCGATGCGCCAGGGGAAGCGCGTCTCGTAGACTTCGACCGGCGTGATGCGGCAATTGCCGTTGATCGAATCGACGCCGTCATTGCCATCGGCAAAGGCGCGGCCTCCCCAGCCCACCGCTTCGAGGTCGTAGCAGGCGAAATACTCGCCCGTATCCGCATCGACGCCGCCGAAGACGAAGTTGCAGTGCGTCGCCCCTTCCGCCGCCATCACCCGGTTGGGCACGGCCGGCGCCATGGCGCCGAGGATCGTGCCGACGATGCGCGGATGTGTCTCGGTATTGCCGCCGACTTCCGGTGCCGGGAAGTCGACATTGACGATGGTGCCGGGCGGCGCCATCACGCGGATCGGCCGGAAGCAGCCGGAGTTGCGCGGGATGGTCGGGTCGGTCATGTGCAGCACGGCGTTGTAGGCGGCCGAGGTGGCGACGCCGAGCGTGGCGTTGATCGGACCCGAAGCCTGCGGCGAGGAGCCGTGATAGTCGACGATGATCTCACCGCCGCGCTTGTGTACTTCCACGGCGACCGTGTAGGTGCGGTCGGCATCGATGCCGTCGCTCTCGATCGTATCCGAGAAGGCGTAGACGCCGTCGGGGATCGCCTCCAACTCGGCGCGCATGCGGCGTTCCGAATAGAGCAGCAGATCGTTGACGGTCTCCTTGATCTTCTCCTTGCCGTACTTCTTGTAGATCTGCGTCATCTGCTTTTCGCCGAGATCGACGGCGGCGATGAGGGCGCGCAGATCCCCGTAGTTGACGCGCGGTGTGCGCACGTTGGCGAGCAGCAGCTTCCAGACCTCGATATTGTCCTTGCCGCGCTTCTTGATCTTCACCGGCGGAATGCGAAGGCCTTCCTGAAAAATTTCTGTCGCCTCGCCGCAGAAGCCGCCCGGCGCCATGCCGCCGACTTCGGCGATATGGCCGATCGCCACCGCAAAGCCCATGATCTCACCGTCGACGAAGATCGGCTTGAAGAAGGTGTGCTCCGGCGTGTGCAGGCCGCCGCGATAGGGGTCGTTGTGAAGGATGACGTCGCCCTCCTCGATCTCGCCGATCGGGATTTCCTTGAGGCACGACTTGACGAGCAGCGGCATGCCGCCGATCTGCGCCGGGCAATAGTCGGCGACGGCGATCATGTCGCCGTTCATGTCTGCAAGGCCGCAGGTGAAATCGAGCGCCTCGTTGAAGATCGTCGAATAGGACGTCTTCATCAGCACGATCCCCATCTCCTTGCAGAGCGAGACCATGCTGGATTCCAGGATGTTCATCGTAACGAAGTCCATGACGGTACTCCTCAGGCCGAAATGATCAGATTGCCGAGCCGGTCAACGCGGAGCGTCTGTTTCGGCTGCAGGATGGTGACGGACGCGTTTTCCTCGACAATGGCGGGACCGGTGACAGTCTGGCCCTGCTTGAAGGTGCCGCGGTCGTAGGTCTTCACCTCGTGCCAGCCGTCCTCGAAGCGCACCTTGCGGCTGCCGGAAGAGGCAGGCGTGCCCTCGCCCTTTTCGAGCTCCCGCATCTGCGGCTTTTCGGAAACGGCAACGGCCACGACCTTGAGATTGACCGTCTCGATGGTTTCACCCGGGATGGAGAAGCCGAAGCGGTTCTGGTGCTCCTCGTGGAAGCGTTCCCAAAGGCTTGCGATGGTTTCCTCGGTGAATTGGTTGGCAGGAAAACTCAGTTCCAGCTCGTGGTTCTGGCCGAAATAGCGTGCTTCGATGGAACGGTAGATCTCCACCTTCTGCTGGTAGCCCTGGGAAACCAGCTCGGCGATCGCGCCATCCACCAGTTCCGTCATCGCCGCCGTGGCGCGGGCACCGTCGAAATATTTCGAGATCTGCTGCACCGTGCGATGCCGGTCGACGCGGGCGTCCGTCATGATGAAGCCGAAGGCCGAGAACTGGCCGGGATAGTTCGGCACGATGCCCTGCGGAATGCCGGAAATATCCATCAGGTCACAGATATGCACCGGACCCGCGCCGCCCGAAGCGACGAGCGAGAAATCGCGCGGATCGAGACCGCGCTGCAAAAGGACGGCACGCAGCGCGCCCAGCATGTTGTTGTTGGCGATCTGCACCATGGCGAAGGCCGCCGCATCGACCTCAAGGCCGAGCTGGTCGGCGATCTTCTTGACCGCGCGATGTGCCGCCTCGGCATCGAGCTTCATCTTGCCGCCGAGGAAGTAGTCCGGGTTGATGCGGCCGAGCACGACGTTCGCATCGGTCACGGTGGCATTCTCGCCGCCGCGGCCGTAGCAGGCGGGTCCCGGTGCGGCGCCGGCCGATTGCGGGCCCATGCGCAGCATGCCGCCCTTGTCGATCCAGGCAATCGAGCCGCCGCCGGCGCCGATCGTGTGGATGTCGATCATCGGGATTTGGATCGGCAGGCCCCATTCGATCTCGAAATTGGTCGTTACATGCTCCATGCCGTCGACGACGGTCGAGCAATCCGTCGAGGTGCCGCCCATGTCGAAGGTGACGAGGTTCTTGATGCCTGTCAGTTCGGAGAGAACGCGGGTGGCGACGACGGCGCCGGTCGGGCCGGAGAGCGTCATCTGCACCGGCGCTTCGGCAGCCCCCTTCAGGGTGGATTCACCGCCGTTCGACTTAATCACGCCGATCCTGTCGCCGATGCCGATGGCGTCGAGGCGCTTCTGCATGCGGTGGAAATTGTCGGAGACGATGGGCTTCAGGTAGGCGTCGGCGATGGTGGTCGAAGCGCGGTCGTATTCCTTCCACTTCGGCAGCACCTCGTAGGAAATCGAGATCGGCATGCCGGGCAGTTCTTCCGCAAGGATATCGCGGATGCGCTGCTCGTGGCTCGGGTCGATATAGGAGAACAGGGTGCAAATGGCGATGGCTTCGATCGTGCCGTCCGCCTTGATCGTCGCGGCGAGTTCGCGGACAGCGGCTTCGTCAAGCGGCGTGACCTGCTCGCCCTTGGCGCTGAAACGGCCGCCGATCTCGTAGGTGTCGGCGCGCTTCATCAGCGGCTTGGTCTTGATCCAGGTGATGTCGTAGTGGCTGCGGCGGTCGCCGCGCTGGATGAAGGGAACATCGCGAAAGCCTGTCGTGGTGACATAGGCGACCTTGGCGCCGCAGCGCGTCAGGAGTGCGTTGGTGGCGATCGTCGTGCCGAGGCGGATCTTGTCGACACTGGCGACGTCTTCCACCTGCCCGAGGCCTTGGAGCACGCCTTCGATCGGTTCGGAGGGCGTCGTCAGGTTCTTCCAGTTTTCGATTGTGCCCGTTGCCGCATCGTAGGAGACGAAGTCGGTGAACGTCCCCCCGATGTCGATGCCGATGATTTTGTTGTCAGGCATTGTTCCCTCTTTTCTCATGGATGGATCAGGACGAGCGGGGTTTTTCCCGCTCGTAAGCTTCAAGCAGATGGCGCCAGGAATCGCGGATGTGATCGCGGATGGCGTCCATCGCCTTTTCGGGATTGCGGCTGCGCAGCGCCTCGACGACCGGCCAGTGATCGACCGCCGCCGCCATCTGGCTCTCGAACTGGCGCTCGGCGATGGTGATCAGCATCTGCACTTCGGCCTGGATGTTGGTGAAGGCGTGCAGCGTCTGGCGGTTCTTCGAGAGCTTGCAGATCTCGAGATGGAAGGCGAGGTCGTTTTCGACGAGGGCGATTTCGTCATTCGTGTTGGCCGCCGCAATCATGGCGTCGACGAAGCCGGCGATGCGGTTGATGTCGGCATCCGTCATCTGCGGCAGCGCCTGCTCCACGGCAAAACGCTCGACCACGACGCGGAAGGAAAAGATCTCGTCGATATCGTTGCGCAGGAAGGTGCGCACGAAGGTACCCTTGCGGGGGACCGCGACGAGCAGGCCGCGCTCTTCCAGCCGGCGGATCGCCTCGCGGATGGGATTGCGGCTGATACCGAGCTGGCGGGCCAGCTCCGCCTCGTTGATGCGTTGGCCGGGCTGAAGACGACCGAAGATCAGTTCGCGCACGAGAAAGGTCGAAACCTGGTCGGAGAGCATGCGGTTGTCGATGATGCCGACCGGTTCGTCCGTATTGAAGAGGAGGTTGTTAGCCATTGATGAGCCCTTTCTCGCGTTTTTCCTGCCCCGGCAGGGTCATTTCTCGCCCTGCCATGATTCCGTCTTTGCGGAAGACCAGTATCAACAGCATAAAGGCCGCGATGATAAGCTCCTGCGTGCCCGCCGGCAGCGACCACTGCTCGCCGCCGATCGAAATCCCGCCTTCAAGCCGACGAAAGATATCGACCATCGCCGTGATGACGACGACGCCGACCACTGCGCCGGCCAGGCTACCCATGCCGCCGACGATGAGCATGGCGAGCGCCAGGAAGGTGAAGCTCAGGAAGAAACTGTTGATCGAGACAGTTCCGAGATAGTGGGCCTGCAACACCCCGCCGAGGCCGACGAGGAAGCCGGACAGCGTGAAGGCGATCAGCCGCGACCAGTAGAGCGATATGCCGGCGGCGGCGGCCGCGACCTCATCTTCGCGCGTCGCCCGGATGGCGAGGCCAAAGGCGGAGACCTGGTAGAGGTAGGCGATGACGATGGCGACGACGGCGCAGCCGAGCGCCAGCCAGGCCGTGACATAGGTCGGCAGGCCGACGATCGAAGCAGACCCCATCGTGACGCTGTCCCAGTTGGAATAGACGACGTTCAGGATGAACAGCACGGCGAGCGTGGAGATCGAGGCGGCGAGGCCGGTGAGCCGCATGATGACGAGGCCGGTGAGGAAGGCGGCACCGCCGGCAAGCAGCACCGAGACCACGGCGGACGGCAGGAGCGGAATGCTCTGGTCGCGCAGGAACGGCGGCAGACCGGACATGGTGATGGGCTTCAGCATCTCGCAGCACGTCTGCCACGCCGAGGCATAGGCGGCGATCGCCATGAAGGTGGCGTGGCCGAAGGAGATGATGCCGGAATTGCCGACGAAGACGTAGAGCCCGACGACGATGACAATGCTGATCAGCATTTCGATGACGGTGCGCTGGATGGAGAGGCCCCCGAACTGGCCTGTCACCACCACGATGATCGCAAGCGGTAAGACGAGGGCAAGCACCGGAAACCAGAAGCGGCCGATCGTTGCGAAGGACATGGTATCGCTCTTCATTACACGCGCTCCTTCGCGGCGCTGGTGACGATAAGGCCCTGCGGGCGCACGAGGAGGATCAGGATGACCATCATGAACACGCCTGCATCACGGAAGGGGCGCAGATCGGCCGGGAGATAGGTTTGCAGGAGCACGCTGGCGACGCCGACAAGGAACCCGCCGAGTGCCGCGCCCGGCAAGGAGCCCATGCCGCCGATGACGGTGGCGAAGAAGGCGTAGACGACGGGCATCAGGCCCATGCGCAAGTCGAGCGTGCCCGTCTGGATCGTCAGGAGCAGCGAGACGGCGCCGCCGAGCAGGCCGGAAATGGCGAAGGCAAGTGCGATCACCCGGTTTGCCGGCATGCCGAGCAGGCGGGCCATCTGGAAATTTTCCGCCGCCGCCCGCATCTGGATGCCGAGCGGCGTCTTCTTGAGGAAGAGCACGAGCGCGACGAGCAGGCCGGCGGTGACGACCATGGTGAGGAGCTGGATGCCAGGAACGCGCACGCCGCCAATCTCCACCGCATTGGCCAAGCCCTGCCCGATGCCGACCGATTTCGGCCGGCCGGTGTGGATGAGCATGACGAGGTTCTGCAGGAAATAGCTGACGGCGAAGGAGGAGATCAGCAGCGTCGACGGATTGGAATTGCGCAACGGCCGGAAGGCGACGCGCTCGGTGAGGAGCGCCAGCACGACGACCACGAACAGCACACCTCCGATCATCAGCGCTGCGGGCAGCGCACCAAGCAGCAGCGGCGGTGTGACGCTCGCCGTCGGCACGACCAGCGCATAGGCGCCGATGGTGATGTAGTCGGCCTGGGCGAAATTGACGAGCCGCATGACGCCGAAGACGAGGCCGATCGCCAGGGCGACGAGGGCATAGAGGCTGCCCAGCGCGATGGCATCGACGAGAACCTGAACGATATTGGCCATGGCGTCCTGTTCCTAGATCGCAAGCGTGCTGTCTGTCGCCTTCTCGCCCAGATAGGCGCGGCGGACGGCGGGGTTTTTCTGGATGTCCTGGGGCGAGCCCTCGGCGAGGCTCTGGCCGCCGTCGAGCACATGGATGCGCTGGCACACGCCCATGATCACCTTCATATTGTGTTCGATCAGCAGCACGCCGCAGCCGAAGCGCGCCGGCAGCTCGGCAATCACCTCCATCAGCGCCTCGCATTCCGCGTCGTTCATGCCGGAGGCCGGCTCGTCGAGCAGCGCGAAGGACGGCTGCAAGGCGAGCGCCCGGGCGATGCTGACACGGCGCTCATCGCCATAGGAAAGGCTGTCGCAGCGGTGCTCGGCCTTTTTCGCAAGGCCCATCCAGTCGAGGATTTCGCGCGCCCGCTCTAGGGCCGCCTTGCGTGAAAGCCCGCTGCCGATCGCGGCGACCGAAAGGTTCTGCTCCACCGTCATCGCCCGAAAGAGACGCGCCGCCTGGAAACTGCGGCCGACACCGGCCTGGGCGATCTTGCGGGCGGTGAGCTTGGAAACGTCGATGCCGTCGAGGCTGATGCTGCCGCTGGTCGGGCGCTGGAAGCCGCTCAGGACATTGACCATGGTCGTCTTGCCGGCGCCGTTCGGGCCGATCAGGCCGAGCACTTCGCCGCGCCGGATCTCCAGGTCGACCCCGCTCAAGGCCCGGATGCCGCCAAAGGCGACGGCAACGCCGCGGGCTTCCAGCCGTTCTTTCGATGGACGTGACATATCGGGCGAGACCTATTCGTAAGCTCGGCTATGAATTTGCTTGGAGATTTTGGTGCCGTCGGCTGCACCGCCATGCAGCCGACGGATCGCTGCCGGTTACTGACCGACGCGGAACAGGAGCTTCATGTCCGGCTTGAACGAATTCCGGTAGACTTCCACGGCGCGGAAGGAGTCGTTCTCGACCTTCATGATCAGCCAGGGACGGTCGACCTGGATATGAAGCTGATCGGTGAAGGATGTCGGGCCGGCGGTGAACGGCTGGTCCTTGAAGGTGTTCATGACGCCGACCACGGCTTCGGACTCGGTCGTCTTCGCCTGCTCGACCGCATAGGCCCACTGTTCGATGAGGCTATAGCCCAGAACCGAATAGGAGGAGACCGGCGGCTCGCCGTAACGCGCCTTGTGGCTTTCGAGGAACGTGTTCATTTCCGGCCGCGGGTCGTCGCCGTAGAGCGACATGAAGGCGGGCAGGTAGAAATCCTTGAGGCCTGGCACGGCGTTCAGCCAGTAATTGTCGACCATCGCCGTGTTGGCAAGGATCGGCAGATCGATGCCGGCAGCGCGAAGCTGGCGCACGGCCGAAGCCCCGCCCGGCGTGAATGAGCAGACGAAGACCGCATCTGGCTGCGTTGCCAGGCCCTTGAGACGGGTGATCTGCGAGGCGATCGACGGGTCGTCGTTCTTGAACGTGTCGTTGCCGAGGATCGTTTCCTCGCCGCCGCCGGCCGCCCAGGCCGCGCGGAAACCGGCACAGGCCGACTTGTTGTATTCGATCGTCAGGTCTTCCAGCACGTAGACCGACTTCAGGTTCATCTTCTTCTGGCCGTATTCGGCAATGGCGATGCCTTCCGATTGCGCCGCGCTGTTGGCGGTGAAGGCGAGCGGGCCAACGCCCTGCACGCCCATCTTCGGATCGGCCGCGCACAGGCTAAAGGCGATCTTGCCCGCCTGTTTGGCGGCAAGCGCCGCCGGTGCGCCGAAATCGTAGTCGCAGGAGACGACCAGCATATCGATGCCGCCATCGACGAGTTGCGCGCCGACGGTTGCGGCGCGGGCCTGCTCCGTCTTGGTGTCCATGACGGAATATTCGATCTGGCGACCCAGGAGGCCGCCGGCCTTGTTAATTTCCTCGATCTTCATGACGGCGGCCTTGAAAGGCGCGCTGTCATAGTTCGAAAGCCAGCCGGATTCCGCGATGGCAAAGCCGATCTTGATCGGCTCTTCGGCCTGAACGCTGGTCACCGGCAACAGGAGGGCGATTGCGGCCGAGGCGGCCACAGCAACAGATTTCATCGTCGTTCCCCTTCAGCCGTGGCGTTGCCCGGCCTGATTTTTTGCACATAGTCCTCTGTGGACAGAAGACAGAATGCGGGTTAGATTTTTTTTGTCAACGGCAAAAAACGGTGTGGTCCTGCGATTTCCATCCGAGATCACAACCGCGCCAAAGGGGAACGACATGCTTGAAATCCGCGGCCTCACCGCCGGCTACGGCCGGCTTGCTGCCTTGAAATCCGTCGATCTTGAGGTTCGAAAGGACGAGATCGTCTTCGTCGTCGGCCCCAACGGGGCCGGCAAGTCCACGCTTCTGAAGACGATTTCCGGACTCATGGCGCCGACCGGCGGCACGCTTACCTTCAGGGGCGAAAGCGTATCCGGCCAGCCGCCGGAAAAACTGTGCCGCAAGGGGCTCGCACTCGTGCCAGAGGGTCGGAGCATTTTCCGCACTTTGACGGTGCAGGAGAACCTCTTGCTCGGTGGTATGATCCGCAAGGACAAGGCAGAAGCGGCGGTCGACCTGGAACGTGTGCTCACCATTTTCCCGATTCTGAGGAACCGCTATCGCGGCATTGCCGGCCATCTGTCTGGCGGTGAACAGCAGCAGCTCGCCATTGCACGCGCCATTCTGCAACGGCCCTCACTGATGATGATCGACGAGCCATCGCTTGGCCTCGCCCCCCTCGTCATCGATCAGGTCTACGACAGCCTGCGCCAGCTCAATGCCGACGGCTTGACGCTTCTCGTCGTCGAACAATCCACCGCCCGCATTCTCGACCTTGCTTCGCGCATCTATGTGCTGCGCAATGGGCATGTGGCGCTGGAGGGGACGGCAAGCGATCTTGCAGACGGCCACGCGTTGGAAGAAGCTTACTTCGGCTACAGCAATCACGAAGCAGCACGCGGATAGGCAGGCGGACGCTTCGTTTACACCCAATTCCAGGCAGGAAATTGCGACGCGCTTTCGCGAAAAACTGCCTCAAGGACACGACATATGATCTTCGACTACTGCATTGTCGGCGGCGGCATCGTTGGATTGGCAACGGCAATGCGCCTTCTCGAAAACAAGCCGGGCAGCAGCCTCATCCTCATCGAAAAGGAGGACGCGCTCGGCAAGCATCAGACCGGCCACAACAGCGGCGTCATCCACGCCGGCATCTACTATCCGCCCGGCAGTCTCAAGGCGGAACTTTGCCGCAAGGGCGCTGAAGCCACCAAGGCCTTCTGCAGCGAAAACGGCATCCGGTTTGAGGTCTGCGGAAAGCTGCTCGTCGCCACCTCCGATCTTGAGATACAGCGCATGGACGCTCTTTATGAGCGATCAAAGCAGAACACGATCGAGGTGCATCGCGTCAGCGAAGGCGAATTGCGGGAGCGCGAACCGCATATTCGCGGTCGCGGGGCGCTCTTCGTCCCTTCGACCGGGATCGTCAGCTATGCCGAGGTCTGCCAGGCGATGGGACGGCGCATCAAGGCACTCGGCGGCAATATCCGCCTTTCGACACGCATCACGGGCATCCGCGAAACGATCGATGTCGTTGATATCACCTCCGACGGGCAGACATGGCAGGCGAAGAAACTGGTCGCCTGCGCCGGCCTGCAATCAGATCGGCTTGCGGTGCTTGCCGGCCTTCCGATCGAGCACCGCATCGTGCCGTTTCGGGGGGAATACTTTCGCCTGCCTGCCGACAAGAACGACATCGTCCGCCACCTCATTTACCCCGTCCCGGATCCCGATTTGCCCTTCCTCGGCGTGCATCTCACACGCATGATCGACGGCAGCGTGACGGTCGGGCCCAATGCCGTCATCGGTTTCGCGCGCGAGGGCTACCCGCGCCTTTCCATCAACCTTGCCGACATGGCCGACTACGCCTTGTTCCCCGGCTTCTGGAAAACCGTGTTCGCCAACCGGAAATCGGCCGTGACGGAACTGCGCAACTCGCTCTGGAAACCGGGCTATCTGGCGGAGTGCAGAAAATACTGCCCGAGCCTGACGCTTTCGGACCTTCTGCCCTACGAAGCCGGCATACGTGCCCAGGCCGTGCGCAAGGACGGCACGCTCATTCACGACTTCCTCTTCGCGGAAACGGACCGCATGCTGCACGTCTGCAATGCTCCCTCACCCGCAGCCACCTCGGCCATCCCGATTGCGGAGATGATCGTGGGCCGGCTTGGAAACTAGGCAAGGCCTGGTCGATGCGGCCTTGAAAAGGCCGGAACGGCAGGCTGCCGAACGGGAACGAGCAAAGGAGTGCCCTCGCTCCGACAACGGGACGGGGGCACATTGAACATGTCGCATTTTCCGGGCGGCCATGGGAAGCACTCGCAAATTGCGGACCGGAAGCGGACTTCGGGGGAATGCCCGTCAGTTGCACCATTTTTGAACGGCAAGGGCGATCGCCTTGGTGCAGTCGACAAGGTCGCGCACGGAGACACGTTCATTCGGCTGGTGCGCCTGCGCCGGGTCGCCAGGACCGAAATTTACCGTCGGCGTGTTGCCGAGCCCTGTCGGAAGACCGATGTCGCTGTGGGCGCCGAAACCTGACAGAACCGGTGACAGATCGGCAGTCGCGACCGCCTCCTGGAAGATCGAGACGAATGGGCTGTCGGCCGGGATTTCCGCACAATCGGCATCGAGGATCCACTCGACACGGGCGGGATGCTCCCGCAGATAGGGGTCGGCCTGGCAGACATGGCGGACGTGCTCCTCGATCTCGCGCTTCACGTGACCGCCGAGACCGAATTCGTCCTTCTCGCTCGGCAGGTATTGCGCGTCGATGATGATCTCGGCACGGCCGGCCATCGAGGACGGGTGTTCGCCAGCACTCATCTGCGTGACGATGATCTGGTTCGGCAGGTCCATCAGCGGGTGGTTCTTCTTCGGGTCGAACATCCAACGACGGTTCAGGATATCGATACCGTCGAGCATTTGGCGGCAGAGTTGCACGGCATCGACCGGTCCGCTCGTATACCAGGCATTCGGCGTCAGCTCGGCATGGCCACCGATCCCATCGATGATGATCCTGCCCCAGAGAATACCATGGCAAAGCGGCGCGATGCGGTTTGCCGTCGGCTCGGTCATGATGCCGGCATCAGCCTTGAAACCACGATCGACCATCGCAAGTGAGCCCATGCCGCCGATCTCCTCGTCCACCACCGTGGTGAAGACGACATCGCCTTTCAGCTCAAGTCCCATTTCCTTGAGAATTTCGACCGCCATCAGCATGCAGGCGACGCCGCCCTTCATGTCGACGGTGCCGCGGCCGTGCAGGAAGCCATCCTTCAAGACGGGCGTGAACGGATCGGTTGTCCAATGCTCGGCCGCACCCGGCGGCACAACGTCGATATGCCCGGTCAGCATGATCGAGCGACCACCACCGGTTCCCTTCAGAACGCCGCCGAGATTCGGACGCCCCTCGAAGGTACGGCCCTTGTTGGCGCCGGGGCGCCCCTGGTACTTGGCATAGAGCGCCGGGCCGTCCGGGTCCCAGAGGTCGGTCGCAAAGCCGAGTGCCTCCAGCCGCTTCTGCAGATAGAGCTGGCAGTCGCGCTCACCAGGTCCCGCCTCCTTTGGGTTCGACTTCACGATCGACGCGAAGGAGACGAGATCGCTCAGTGTCCTGACGATGCGCTCTTCGGCGGCCTCGACGCGATCGGCGATCTGCTGTTCGATGGATGACATGCTTAACTCCAGCGTTTTGAAAGGCGGTCGACCAGCAGCACGGCGATCAGGAGTGCCCCGACGATGCCGACCTGCCAGACGGTGTTGACGTTGAGTTGCAGAAGCCCGGTCTTCAGCGTGACAAGCAGGATCACCGCGGCGATAACCCCGCCGACCCCGCCCACGCCACCGGTGATGGCGACACCGCCCAGCATGACGGCCGTCAGCGATTCAAGCTCCAGGTTCTGCCCAATATTGGGTCGCGCACTTCCGAGCCAGGCGAGAGAAACCAACCCCGCCACCCCCCCGAGGAAGCCGCTCAGGCCGTAGACGAGGAGACGGGCGCGATCGACGGGAATGCCGACGAGGCGCGCCGATCGCTCGTTGAAGCCCATGGCGAACAGCCACCGCCCCCAGGCGCTGTAGAGCAGCAGCACCGCGGCGATTGCGAAGACGGGCAAGACCAGCGTGACGAAGGGCATCGGCAGCGTGAACACCATGCCGCGGCCCCAGGGAAGCAGCCAGGCAGGTACGCCGGCTTGCGCCGCCCCTCCGGTCAGCGCAAGCGCGAGGCCGGAATAGACAAAGAGTGTGCCGAGCGTCGCAATCAGCGGCAGGATCCTCAGGCGGGTGACGAGAAAGCCGTTCACCAGGCCAAGCAGCAGGCCGGTGACGACGCAGGCGACCGGCAGAAACACCGGTGGCAGCCCCGCCTTGACCGCGAGCATGGCGAGCACGACCGACAGTGAGACGATACCGCCGACCGACAAGTCGATACCGGCACCGCCAGCAAGGATGACAAGGCACTGGCCGAGCGAAACGAGCGCCAGGATGGTGGAGAACTGCAGGACCGTCGTTACCGTGGACGCGCTGAACATCGTCGGCTTGAGGGCCGCAAAAAACACGATGACGATGACCCAAAGAACGGTGAGCAGAAGGATGATACGGCTGGAGGCGGCCGGTTTGAGAAGGCTCTTCATCGCGGCATCCACTTCGTCTTCATCTCGCCGAGGCGCGACACCGGCACCTCAAGCGCAAGCACACCGATCAGCAGCGCGCCGGTCACAACCGGTTGCCAGAGCGAAGGCACGCCGACCAGCAGAAGGCCGTTCTGCAGGACACGCAGTAGGATGACACCGAGCGCCGTGCCAAGAAGACTGCAGCGCCCACCCAGGATGCTCGTACCGCCGAGTACGACGGCCGCGATGGCGTCGAGCGCCAGTGTGCTGCCGATAGCCATTTCGACGTTCCGGTAATTGGCCACGTAGAAACTGGCGGCAAGGCCCGTCAGCACGCCACTGACCACGAAGGTGGCGACCCTGACCTTGTTCACCGGCACGCCCGACAGACGCGCCTTCTCTTCGGCATTGCCGATCGAGAGCAGATGGGGCCCATAGGCGGTGCGCCGCAGTGCCAGCCAGACCGCAAGATAGGCGAGCCCGATGACGAAGACAGAGAGTGGGATGCCGAACAACGCCCTCGACAGCAGCTCCGTCAGGCCCGCAGGCAGGCCGGACAACCACTGGCCACCGAGAAGCACGAAGACCCCCATGCGGTAAACGCCGAGCAAGCCGAGTGTGCCGACGATGGCCGGCACACGGCCGAGGACGACGACGAGCGCCGTCACCATGCCGAGGCCTGCGCCTGTCACCGGGCCGACCAGCAAGGCCAGCGCCGGCGCCACCGACGCCAGCAGGGCATGGGAGACAGCGATGGCGGCAAGCCCCATGAGGATGCCGATCGACACGTCGATACTTCCCATCGCGAGCAGCAGGGTCATGCCAAGACCAGCCAGCATCAGCTCTGTACTGTTGCGGACGATGGTCGCTGCATTGCCTGCCGTCGCGAAGTAGGGCGAGGCGACAGAAAAGACGATCGAGGCGAGAATGACGGCACCGAGCAGCGCCCATTCACGTCCGCCGATGGCGAAAAGACGGAGACTTGACGGTCGCATCGCAGAAACGACCCGGCCTTAGAAGTCGAACTTGTCGACGTTGTCAGCGGTAAAGACGGCCGGCGGGCCAAGCAGCAGTACACCGCTGTCGGCATTGTAGGTGACCGGCGAGGCAAAACCCGGCACGGTGTTCTCAGCCTCAAAGGCCTTGCCGTCGATCAGCTGCTTGCCGGCCCAGACTGTCAGGTAACCGAGCTGGGCGGGATCCCAAAGCACAGAGAAGCCGAAGGAACCGCTCTTGATGTAGGCGCGCGCGGTGTTTGGGCTGCAGTAGCCGGTCCCCACGACAGCACCGATCTTGCCGGCCGTTTCGATCGCCTGGGCGACGCCCGGGCAAGTCGAGGAGGCAACCGCGATGATGCCCTTCAGATCGGGATTGGCGGTCATCAGATCACCGGCGATCTGTGCCGCACGCTGGGCCGTGCCGCCGGCATATTGCGGCTCTAGCAGCGTCAACTTCGGATATTTCTCCTTCGCCTGTTTCTGCATGAAGCCGATCCAGGCATTGAGGTTGGAGGCCGTCGCCTCGCCCGAGACGATGCCGATCTTGGCATCGTCTCCCACGCGCTTGACCAGTTCGTCGATGATCGTGGCACCCAGCCCCTCGTCTGTGGCCTGTGCGACATAGACCGCGCGACCGCTGTCCGGCGCATCGCTGTCGCTGGTGAAGAGCTTGACGCCCTTTGCATTCGCCGCCTCGACCACTGGTGCGATGGCGGAGGCATCGAGCACGCTGACGGAAACGGCATTGACGCCCTGGTCAATCAGATTCTGCACGATCTGCAGCTGATCGACCGGGTTGGTATCGACGGGACCCGAATAGATGAATTCGACCCCCAGCTCTTCCGCCGCGCGCTTGCCGCCGGCCTCCATGGCATTGAAATACGGAATGCCGATCAGCTGCGGCACGAAGGCGACCTTCGGCTTGTCTTGCGCAAAAGCGGTGGCGCCGATGGCAAGCGTCAATGCGGAAGCGGCGAGAACCTGCTTGAATTTCGGGAACATCTGGAACCTCTCTGGAACGGTTGGACGCGCTTTATCGATTGTTTTGTTCAAGCGCCCGCACGTCGGGATGGGCGCCTGTGATGAGGGAAACGATCTCTTCGGGGGTGGTTTCCTCTTTCCTCCGCTCGGCGACCTTTCGGCCCCGGCGGAAGACGACCATGCGGTCGGCAACCTCGAAGACATCGGCTATGTTGTGGCTGATCAGGACCACGGCGCAGCCGCGACCGGCGAGCCGGCGGGTGAGCTGCAGCACCTTGCGCGTTTCGGCGACGGCAAGCGCCGCGGTCGGCTCGTCCATGATGACGAGCCTGGCATTGAGATTGAGCGCCCGGCAGATGGCAACCGCCTGGCGCTGGCCGCCCGAGAGACTGCCGACAGGCGCCTCCGGGTCGGAAATATGAGCGTCGAGCTCGTGGAGCAGGCCGTCCACCCGGTCCCGCATTGCCTTGCGCCGCAGGAACGGAATGCCGAGAACCGAGTGTTTGAGTTCTCGCCCGAGAAAGACGTTCTCGGAGATCGACAGGTTTTCTGACAGGGCGAGCTCCTGAAAGATCGTCGCAATACCGGAGTTCGCAGCGTCTTTCGGCGAGGCGAACTGGACCGACTGGCCTTCGACCAGCAAATCCCCGTCACTTTGCGGATGTGCGCCGGCGAGAATCTTGATGAAGGTTGATTTGCCGGCGCCGTTGTCACCGAGAAGCGCCAGGACCTCGCCGCCGTTGATGTCGAGATCGACATCCTTCAGCGCGGTGAGCGCGCCGAAGCGTTTGGTAATTCCCGTTGCGCGGAGAAATGGAACGGTCATCGAACTATCCCCTGCGATGGATCACTTGGCGCCACTGGCCCAGCGAAGAATGTTCTTCCAGATCGCCGCGTACCCGGGCCAGGCGACAAACTCGTTCGGCACCCAGTGCGGTCCGATGTCCGAAGTCCAGGCGACGGTGCGGCCCCTGCCATAGTTGCCGGTCACGAGAAGCGGGTGACCGCCCTCCTCTTCAGGCAGTCGGGCGAGTACTTCGACGCCGTCGTCGTCCTTGGCGGCCACCTCGTTCGCACCGAGGAGCAGCGGCCATTCACCTTCGATACCG
This sequence comes from Shinella sp. SUS2, assembly GCF_001262505.1. Classification (GTDB taxonomy): domain Bacteria; phylum Pseudomonadota; class Alphaproteobacteria; order Rhizobiales; family Rhizobiaceae; genus Shinella. The sequence goes on along the minus strand of NZ_KQ410741.1, from coordinate 32,442 downwards.
TCGAGGATCGGATGGTTCTTCGGGCCTGTGACGACAGCCTTGAACCCGTCCGGGATTTCCAACCGGTCGTCATAGGGAAGGCAGGTGACAGGCAGTGCCTCCTCTACCGGCGTGCGGCGCCAGCGGGCCTTGCCGTCGATGCCCTGGAACGAGAAGTAGCCACCCGCCATCACCAGGCCACCGCCGGCCGCAGTCCACTCGCGAATGATCTTCAGCCGATTGGGAACCGCCTTGCCGTGCAGCCAGACGGACGGGGGCAGGAGCAGCGAATTGGCGCCGATATCGGACAGCAGGATGACCTGATAGGCGGAAAGCCCTTCCAGCGTGAAGGGGAACTTTTCGACGCAGTCATGCGCCGTCATATAGGTGACGTCGAATTCCTCACCTTGAAGCGCGGCGACCAGCGGCTCGGCACCCAGATGGAAGGTCACGCTGCCGAACTGGTCGAACCCCTTGTAATGGGTCGCCGAGCTGACCCAGCTCTCTCCCACCAGCAAAACCTTCGTCACCATGTCGCTCTCCTTATCTTTGCGTTCCGTATTGTCTTGAAAATCAAACAGCCTTCGCCTCCACGGCGGAAAGCAACGCCTCAAGTTCGCCTGCGCTCGCCGGGTGTCCCTGCGCCCCTTCCGCCGTCGTCGTCAGGCTGGCACCGACAGCGGCGTGGCGCGCTGCGTCCACCAGAGGGCGGCCATGCAGCCAAAGGCTCAGGAATATTCCAGCAAAAGCGTCGCCTGCGCCCGTCGCATCGACCCGGCTGACCGGCAGGGCAGGAACTTCGATCGGCGGATCACCGCTTTTGCGGAAGACGACGGCGCCGAATTCACCAAGCGTCAGCACGACGTCGCCGCGCGGCTTTACCCGTGCGATCGTGCGTCCGGCTTCCTCGATCATCGAGGCGAGCGGCGTGCGGATGGCGAAAACCTCGCGCAGCGTATCGTCGTTGATGAAGGTCAGGTCCACCTGGCTGATCATGCGGGCAAAAGCGTCCGGATTGCGCGATCCCTCCGGCAGGCCCGCCGTATGCAGGCTGACATTCCAGCCCGCATCGTGAAACCGGCTGATCGACGGCATCATCCGCTCGTAATGAAACCCTTCGATATGCAGGCAGGAACGCACCGCACCGGGCGTGATGTCGAGATTGGCGGTGAGGTCGACCTCGCTGAGCTCGAAGGTCTCGTGAATGATCGTCCGGCCGCCATTGGCTTCGATGATCACCATAGCGCGTGGCAAGCGCCCACTGGCCGGCCGACGGATCGGCAACACGTTCACGCCTCGCACCAGAAGCTCAGCCATCGCCCACTCGCTGTCGGCGTCGTCGCCAACAGCGGTGGCGAGATCGATCTGCAATCCATAGGGATCACCGACGGCAGCAGCGGCGACGGCGAGGTTTGCGGCCGGGCCGCCGAGCGCCTTGTCGATATGGCTTGCCGCGACCCGGTCATCGCGGTGCGGCAATACCGGCACCCGGCAGAGATAATCGACGCAGATATGACCGACGACCAGGAGGCGCGGATGCCCCTCGGCCTTCTGCACGGCCCGCGCGGACATCATCGGCAACGAGCGGGCAAACACACTCGGACGGTAGGCAAGCTTCTGAACCGCCTCCTGGATCTTTTCGGCGGTCTCCGCTTTGACGGGAACCGTTCCATTCAGAAAATTGGACACCGTGCCGACAGAAACCCCGGCAGCACGAGCAACATCCGTAATGGTGGGACGCCCTTTTTTCATCACTTCCCCGCCAATTGAAACGCTTCAAAGCGTATGAGCGGTTCAAGCAAGCGTCAAAGCAATTTCATTCCAAGTTTTGGTGCATAAACTCACCATCGCGTAGGAAACTTTATGTTTCCCAGTATTTCATACCCAGAACCGCACGGATTGAATTTATTTCAATCCACTTTTCGTTGCCGACGTATGATGCTCCCAGCAGGCACACAGGTCCAGCAGACCACGCATCCCGTTGAACTGGTCCTGAGTGGCGCGCCAGCGGCTTCGGGTACCCGCATGTTCCACTGGAGAAGACCAATACTCGGCCGGACCAAGGCAGATACCACCTGCCACAACCCAAAATAGGTAACGTAACGTTAACCCTCAGAAATGTACGGTATCGTACGTACGGAATCGTTCATTGAACCTGAGGGGAGGACAATGGCCAAAGACGATGCAGCGGGTGGGGAATTGCAGGAAAGGCTTGATTTCATCGGGCTTGGACCGCGTGAGCGGCAGTTGCTCAAAGCGGTTGCCGACCGCGTCATGAAGGAAACACGGCCAGCACTGGATATCTTCTACGACAAGGTTCGCGCGACGCCGCAGACACTTCGGTTTTTCGCCGGCAACGAGAAGATGGCAGAGGCGGGTAAGCGCCAGGAAGGCCACTGGGCCCTTATCCTGAGCGGCGGTTACACGCCCGAATATCTCGATGCCGTCCGGGCGATCGGCTCGGTCCACGCTCGTATCGGCCTTGCGCCCCAATGGTATATAGGCGGCTACGCACTGGTTCTCGACCATCTCGTCAAGGCGCTTCTCGCCCCGACGGCCCTTCCCAGCAAGCGCAAGCTCTTCTCGCGTCGGCCGGGCGCTGTGACGACCGGCCTTGGCGAAGAAGTCGCCGTCGTGGTGAAGGCGGCCCTCCTCGACATGGAACTGGCCATCTCTGTGTATCTCGACAAGCTGGAGGAGCGCCGGCAGGCGGCCGAGCAGCAGGAAGAGGAAACGCTGGGCCGGGTTGCCGCTGCCTTGCAGCAGCTCGCCCAAGGAGATCTGGGCGTTTCCATCGATGTCGCCGCTTCGGCGCGGTCAGGGCATCTGGTCGAAAACTTCAACGACATGGTGGACGATCTTCGCGCGATCATCCTTTCGGTGCGGGACGCCTCCGGAAACATCAGAAACGGCACAACCGAGATCGCCAGCGCCTCGGAAACGGCAAGCCGTCAGTGCGAGCGGCAGGCAGCCGCGCTGGAGCAGATTGCGACGGCAATTGCCGAACTGGCCACCGGCAGCCAGATGACGACGGACAGCGCCGCAGGAGCCTCGCGCGCCGTCGCCGAAATTCGCGGCCAATCGGAAGCCAGCACCGTGTTGGCCGGCAAGACCGTCGCAGCCATCGGGGAGATCGACGCGTCGTCGCGCAAGGTGTCCCAGATCGTCAAGGTCATCGACGAAATCGCGTTCCAGACCAATCTTCTTGCACTCAATGCCGGCGTTGAAGCGGCGCGTGCCGGTGAAGCCGGAAAGGGCTTTGCCGTCGTCGCGCAGGAGGTACGCGCCCTTGCCCAGCGGTCGGCGGATGCCGCCAGGGAAATAGCCGCGCTGATCAAATCGAGCTCCGATCAGGTCGCCGAGGGCGTGAAACTTGTCGGCGAAACACGGGAATGGCTGACCGGCATCACCAACGCCGTCCAGAAGATGGACGAACTCGTTGGCGGCATCGCCACCTCAACGCAGACACAGGCCAACGGAATCCGCGAGATTTCCACGGCGATCGCACAGATCGACGAGGCAACACAGCAAAATGCGGCGATGATCGAGGAAAACAGTTCTGCCAGTCGCGCCCTCGCGCGCGAGGCAGAAGGGCTCGCAAGCGTTGTCGACCGGTTCCGCACCTCTCGCGAGGCCATCATTCCGCCGCTGGCGATGACGGCATGACAATCCGCGCGACCGTCACCCCCACGCGCCGAAAAGGCGCTTTCCACACAGCCTTACAGCGATGCAAGACGGATGCGCTCGTAGCACTCGCAGGCTCGCTCGTGCAGGACTGCCCGGTTGGTCACCCGCAGCGATCCGCGATGGTAGGAGATCGCGCCGGCATTCATGAGGTCGGTACAGATGGCATTGACCGTCGCCCGACGCAGCGCAAGCAACATGGCGATCGCCTCCTGGGTCACGCTGTAGGTATCGCCCTCGACCCTGTCATGCGCATGCAGCAACCAGCGGGCAACGCGCTGTTCGGCGGTGTGCAGGCTGTTGCAGGCAACGGACTCCATCAGTTGCACCGTGTGCGACTTGGCGTATCGCAGCATGATTTCGCGGACGCACTGGAATTCTTCGAGCGCAACGTCGAGATCGGCAATCGTCACCCAGGAGGCCTGGCCGGGCACCTGCACGACCGAGCGGCCGAGCGAGCTGCCGCCGCCCATGATCAGGCTGAAGCCAAGGAATCCCTCAGGGCCGATCGAGGATTTCTCGACGCTTCTGCCGTTGCTCATCTCTGCGATGATCGACACGACGCCTTCATGGGGGAAGACGACATGCGTGACAGGCGCGCCATCTTCGAAAATGACGTCGCCGGTGTTCATCGGCTTGATGTCTGCATGCGTTCGAAAGAATTCCTGCGCCTGCGGCCGGATGGAGTCGAGGATCCTGTTACGCAGTGGGCCCATAGAATTGTCTTTTTCTTTCAATGGGTCAGCCCCGAATTTACCTGTCAAAATTCCTTAATAACCCAATAACCTAAATCAATCCCTAATATAACATGGTGCCCGCACCGGCATGATGTGCGGCCTGTTCCCTGCTGGAGCCGTCAATGGAAGATCTGCCATTGCATGAATTGTCAGAATACATGCAGCCATCCGACACATTCGAGCACCAATCCGAGCGCGACGAGATTTTGAAGGGGAGCGGAATCATCGGCATGCTACAGCAAAACGCCAGCGCCCGCACAGATGACAAGGGAAGCGGCCTGACAAAGCTGCTGGGTGCCTATCAGGCGGCGCTTGATCGGCACGCCATCGTCGCCGTCACGGACCGGCGCAGCAGGATCCTCTCCGCCAACAGGCAATTCTGCGCAGTAAGCGGCTACCGGGAAGACGAGCTTATCGGGCAACCGCACCGTCTCGTCAATTCCGGGCACCACCCGAAGGCGTTTTTCGAGGGCATGTGGAGAACGATCGCCTATGGTCAGGTCTGGCACGGAGAGATCTGCAACCGTGCCAAGGATGGCAATCTTTATTGGGTGGATACAACCATCGTGCCACTGGTCGGTTCCGATGGACGGGTAGAGGCCTATATCTCGATCCGCTACGATATCACCAAGCGCAAAGCCGCCGAACAGGCCTTGCACGAGGAGGTCGAACGGCGACGCGGTACCGAGGCGTTGCTTGTCGATGTCATGGAAACGGTGCCAGACGGGATTGCCGCCTTTGATGCGAACGACCGCCTCGTGCTCTTCAATCGCTCCTATGCAAACCTTCACATGCATCCTGCAGAAGCGATCCGGATCGGCGCGAGCTTTGAATCGATCCTGCAGCACGGCCTGGCGAAGGGGCAGTACGTTCTGCCGCGCAATACGGGCGAGTCCCATCAGGCCTGGCTTCGCGCGCGGCTGCGCGCGCATCGCAATCCCGGCCGAAGCACGGTACAGGAGCTTGCCGACGGCCGGTGGATACAGATCCGTGAGCGCCGCTCCACCTCAGGCCACATCGTCGGAACACGTACCGACATTACCGAATTGAAGCGGTCGGAATCGGCCATCAAGTTCCTGGCCGAACACGATCCGCTTACCGGGCTCCTGAACAGATCGGTACTCTCCCAGAGGCTCGAAGAGGCGGTCACGGCCTGTCGGCGCAATCAAACCAGCGGCCTGCTCGTGGTCATGGACCTCGACGGTTTCAAGCAGATCAACGACTCCATGGGGCACGCAGCCGGCGACGCGTTGCTCAAGACCATTGCACAGCGGTTGACGGAAGCCTTCCGCCGCTCGGACACGGTCGTGCGGCTCGGTGGTGACGAGTTCGCCGTCGTCGTGCCGCAGCTCGGCAGGCGTGACAGTATCGACGCCCTCGCGCAGCGGCTGCTGGCCGCGGTCCAGCGCCCGGCAATGGTCCAGCGCCGTAGCCTTGCCCCGCGGCTCAGTCTCGGCATCGCACGGTTCCCCCAAGACGGCCACGCGCTGGAGGTTTTGCTGCGCAAGGCCGACATGGCCCTCTATCGTGCCAAGGCTGAGGGTCGCGGGACCTATCGCATCTTCACCCGTGCCATGCGCGCCCATGTCGAGCAGCGCCGCCGCCTTACCGCAGCGCTGACCAGCGCGGTGGCGCGCGGCGCGATTGACGTCGCGCTGCAGCCGCAATTTACGCTCTCCGATCACAGGCTCACCGGCTTCGAGGCGTTGGCGCGCTGGACGAACGAAGGGCGCGCGGTCAGCCCTTCCGACTTCATCGCCATCGCCGAAGAAAGCGGTCTGATCGGCGATCTCGGCAATCTGGTCCTGAACAAGGCCCTGGAGGCGATCGGCAGCCTACGGCAAAACGGCATGGAGACAGGCCCGGTCGCCATCAACATCGCCTCCGCACAAATACGGCAGGTCGGCTTTGTGCCTATGCTGCAGGCCGCCGTTCATCGCCATGGCCTGACGCCGGGCGACGTCGAAATCGAATTGACCGAGAACATCCTGCTCGATGAAGCCGGTGATGAGATCGCCCGGAGGCTGAAGACCCTGCGCACCGCCGGTTTCTCCATTGCCCTTGACGACTTTGGAACCGGCTATGCCTCGCTCTCCCACCTCGGCCGCTTTCCCATCGACCGCATCAAGATCGACCGCGGCTTTGTGTCCCGCATGAGCAGCGCGCAGGACACCTGTACGATCGTTCGCGCAATCATCGGTCTTGCCCACGCGCTTGGCATGACGGTGGTCGCAGAAGGTATCGAAACGCAGGCGCAGCTGGAACAGTTGCTGGCCTATGGCTGCGATTTTGGCCAGGGCTACCTGTTTTCTCCGCCTCTTGCGCCAGAGCAGCTGATGGCCCGCCTCGGCGACGGGCTGGATTTCAAACTGGCGCGCGGCCTTTGCGAACCTGACCAACCGCCCCGATAGACCGCCACAGGCTCCTTTGGCTAACCGTACTGGCCGCCGGAAGCGGTGGCACTTCAAAACTTGTTCATCGGCACGAGGCAAGCATCGCCGCCGCCGTCCCAACGATCTGGTACTGCTGCCATCACGGCGTAGGCTGCTGATTGGGTGAGGCTTCAGACGATCGAGAGCCCGGCCTTTCCCTGCACGGCTTCGCCGATGGCCACCGCGCTAAAGCCGTGCCGGGCAAAGATATCGAGAACCGCCGCGGTCCCAGCCGCGTCACAGGCAACGAGCAGGCCGCCGCTCGTCTGGGGGTCGCAGAGAAGAGCCTGATCAATGGTGGTCATGTCACGAACGAAGGCCACATCCGCGGCGTAGCTTGCCCAGTTGCGCCCGGACGCGCCGGTGACAAACCCCTTGCCGGCAAGTTCACGAGCGCCTTCAAGAAGTGGCACGCTGGACCATTCTATCCGCAACTGGCAACCCGCCCCGCGCGCCATTTCGAGAGCATGGCCGGCAAGACCGAACCCGGTCACATCCGTCATCGCGTGCACGCCGTCGAGCAACGCAAGGTCCGGCCCCGGCGTGTTGAGACGCGTCGTCGTCTCCATCATGCGTGCATAACCGGCCGCGTCGAGCGCGCCCTTCTTCAATGCCGCCGAGAAAATGCCGACACCGAGCGGTTTACCAAGGATCAGCACATCACCCGGCCGCGCACCGGCATTGCCTTTCATCCGGGCCGGGTCAACAAGGCCAAGCGCGACAAGACCGTAGATCGGCTCGACGGAATCGATCGTATGCCCCCCCGCAATGGGAATACCCGCCGCCCGGCAGGCGACGGCACCCCCGTCGAGGATGGCACCGATCGTTGCAGTGGACAACGTGTTGACCGGCATACCGACCAGCGCCAGCGCGAAGAGCGGCCTGGCGCCCATGGCATAGACATCGCTGATTGCATTGGTCGCAGCGATCCGGCCGAAATCATGCGGATCATCGACGATCGGCATGAAAAAATCGGTCGTCGCGACGATAGCCTGGCTGTCGTTAAGGCGGTAGACGGCCGCATCGTCAGACGTTTCTATCCCCACCAGCAGATCCGGCGGTACTGGCAGAGCCGCCCGGCCGCGCAGAATCTCCGAGAGCACGCCAGGCGCAATCTTGCAGCCGCACCCCCCGCCATGGGCAAGCGACGTGAGGCGGGGCTCGTCAGGAACGACCGTGTCGGACATCGGCAGGAACTCCTTCTCCGCGCAGGCAGCAGCAGGCGTCGTCACCGCGATCATGGCCCATCGTTGCTCCCAAGACCATGGCTTTCATCCGAAGTCCTACCTTGACAGGTCCGGCAGCAAGGCAGACGATCAAGCTTCGACCGATCCGCAAGGCAGGTACGAGGACAGCGAATGAACATCGATCTTTCCCGCCGCAGCTTCCTGAAGCTCGCCGGCGCGGGAGCGGCGGCAACCTCGCTCGGAGCCATGGGCTTCGGGGCCGCGGAGGCCGCGACAGCCGCTCATGTCCGCGCGTTCAAACTGGCGACGACCACTGAAACCCGCAATGTGTGCACCTACTGTTCGGTCGCCTGCGGGATTCTGATGTACTCCAAGGGCGACCTCAGTGCCGGAGAGACGGCCGAGCTGATCCACATCGAGGGTGACGCCGACCATCCTACCAACCGCGGAACGCTCTGTCCGAAGGGCGCGGCGCTCAAGGACTTCGTGAAGTCCGAGACCCGCGCCACGAAGCCGCGCCGCCGGGCACCCGGCGCTGACCGCTGGGAGGACATCTCCTGGGAGGAGGCCTTCGACAAGATCGCCCGGGCGATCAAGGACGACCGCGACGCGAACTTCATCGAGAAGAACGCGGCCGGCGTCACAGTCAACCGCTGGACGACCATGGGCTTCCTCGCCGCCTCGGGCGGCACCAACGAGACCGGATGGCTGACCTACAAGACCGTCCGGTCCATGGGTGTCGTCGGCTTCGATAACCAGGCACGCGTCTGACACGGCCCCACGGTAGCCAGTTTGGCTCCAACTTTTGGCCGCGGCGCAATGACGAACGCCTGGACCGACATCAAGAACACTGACCTTGTCATCGTCATGGGTGGCAATGCGGCGGAAGCGCATCCTTGCGGCTTCAAATGGGTGACGGAGGCAAAACACCATCGCGGCGCCCGACTGATCGTCGTCGATCCGCGCTTTAACCGCACGGCCTCGGTCGCTGACGTCTATGCGCCGATCCGTCCCGGTTCCGACATCGCATTCCTGATGGGCGCCATCCGCTACTGTATCGAGAAGGACAAGGTGCAGTGGGACTATGTGAAGGCCTATACCAACGCCACCTACCTGGTGCGCGAGGATTTCGCCTGGGCTGACGGCCTCTTCACCGGCTATGATGCGGAAAAACGCGACTACGATCGCACCGCCTGGGAATATCAGATGAACGCGGACGGGACGGTGAAGGCCGACCCGACGCTCTCCGACCCACGCTGCGTCTGGAACCTGTTGAAGCAGCATGTCGCCGTCTATACGCCTGAATTTGTGGAGAACATCTGCGGCACGCCGAAGGATCGCTATCTGAAGATCTGCGAGATGATCGGCGCGACCGCGGCGCGCGACAAGGTGATGACCTCGCTCTACGCGCTCGGCTGGACCCAGCATTCCAAAGGGGCGCAGAACATCCGCGGCATGGCTATGCTGCAACTGATCCTCGGCAATGTCGGCCTGCCGGGCGGCGGGGTGAACGCACTGCGCGGCCACTCCAACATCCAGGGCCTCACCGATATCGGCCTGCTCTCCAACACCCTGCCGGGTTACATGAACCTGGCAACGGAGAAGGAGCCGGACTACGCAACCTACATGTCGACGCGCGGCAACAAGCCGCTCGTTCCCGGCCAGACGAGCTATTGGCAAAACACGCCGAAATTCATGGTCAGCTTCCTGAAGGCCATGTGGGGCGAGGCCGCGACGAAGGAGAACGACTGGGGCTTCGACTGGCTGCCGAAGCTCGACGTACCCTACTACGACATCCTGCGCATGTTCGACATGATGAGCCGCGGCGAGGTGAACCTCTACTTTTGCCAGGGCTTCAACCCGCTGCTCTCCTTCCCCAATCGGGCGAAGCTGACGGAGGGCCTGTCGAAGCTGAAGCTGCTCGTCACCATCGACCCGCTGGAGACCGAGACAGCGCATTTCTGGGAAAACCACGGCATCTACAACGACGTGGACTCCTCAAAGATCATGACCGAGGTGTTGCAGCTACCCGCCACCTGCTTTGCCGAGGACGAGGGGGCGACGGTCAATTCGGGCCGCTGGCTGCAATGGCACTGGCCGGGCGCGACGCCTCCGGGCGAGGCCAAGCACGACACCTGGATTCTGGCGAACATCTTCCTCAGGGTGCGTGAACTCTACCGCAGAGAGGGCGGGGTCTGTCCCGAACCGATCCTGAACCTTTCCTGGGACTACAAGGATCCCTACGACCCTGAGCCCGCGGAGCTGGCGCAGGAGATGAACGGGCGGGCGCTCCAGACCCTCACTGATCCCGCCGATCCGGAAAAAGTGCTGGTCCAGGCTGGCAAGCTCCTGCCGAATTTTGCCGTGATGCGCGACGACGGCTCCACCATGTCCGGTTGCTGGATCTATGCCGGCTCCTGGACGGAGGAGGGTAACATGATGGCGCGGCGCGACAACAGCGATCCGGGCGATATTGGTACTTTTCTCAACTGGACCTTCGCCTGGCCGGCAAACCGCCGCATCCTCTACAACCGCGCCTCCTGCGATCTTGCAGGCAAGCCGTGGGACGAGAGCCGCAAGCTGATTGAATGGACCGGTGAGAAATGGGCCGGCTTCGACGTGCCGGATATCGCGGTGACGGCCAAACCCGAAACGGTGATGCCGTTCATCATGACGCCGGAAGGCACCGCCCGGCTGTTTGCGCGCAAGCTGATGCGCGACGGCCCCTTCCCCATCCACATGGAGCCCTTCGAAAGCCCGGTCGAGAACCCGTTCAACGCGAAGCTGCGTGGCAACCCGGTCGCCCGCATCTTCCCGAACGACGTGGAGCAGCTCGGCACCAGTGCCGACTATCCCTTCGTCGCTACCTCCTACCGCCTGACCGAGCACTTCCATTACTGGACGAAGCACAACCGCGTGAACGCCGTGCTGCAGCCGGAATTCTTCGTGGAGATCAGCGAGGAGCTGGCGGCCGAGCGCGGCATCGCCAAGGGCGGGCGCGTACGGGTCTGGAGCAAGCGCGGCGAGGTCTGGGCGAAAGCCGTGGTCACGAAGCGCATCCGCCCACTGATGTGCGGCGGCAAGACGGTGCATGTGGTCGGCATTCCCTTGCATTGGGGTTTCATGGGCGCAGCGCGCAAGGGGTTCGGGCCGAACAGCCTCACCCCCTTCGTCGGCGATGCCAACATAGACACGCCGGAGTTCAAGGCCTTCCTTGTCAATATCGAGCCGGCGGCGGAGGAGGCCTCGTCATGAGCGAACGCGCACCGGAACCTCTGACGGCAGCGGCCAACCCGCCACTCCAGCCCTTGCCGTCGAACCTCCTGCCTGGAGACGTCATCAAAGCTTCGGCGACGAGCGACCTGCCTGCGCCCGAACGACAGCTCACCCAAGTCGCCAAGCTGATCGACGTGTCGAAGTGCATCGGCTGCAAGGCCTGCCAGTCGGCCTGCATCGAGTGGAACGACACTCATCCGGACGTGGAGGAGAATGTCGGGGTTTACGAGAACCCGCATGATCTGACGCCCGACATGTTCACCCTCATGCGGTTTACGGAATACGAGAACCCGAAGACCAACGAGCTGGAATGGCTGATCCGCAAGGATGGCTGCATGCATTGCGCCGATCCGGGTTGCCTCAAGGCGTGCCCTGCCCCTGGCGCGATCGTGCAGTACTCCAACGGCATCGTCGATTTCATCTCCGACAACTGCATCGGCTGCGGATATTGCGTGGCGGGCTGTCCCTTCAACATCCCGCGCATCTCCAAGACGGCACACGTCTCGAAGAAATGCACACTCTGTTCGGATCGCGTCGCCGTCGGTCAGGGCCCGGCCTGTGCCAAGGCGTGCCCCACAAAGGCGATCACCTTCGGCACCAAGGAGAGCATGATCGAGCTTGCCGAGGAGCGCGTCGAGGATCTGAAATCGCGCGGTTACGACAATGCCGGCCTCTACGATCCGCAAGGCGTCGGCGGCACCCATGTCATGTATGTGCTGCACCACGCCGACCAGCCCTCGCTCTATGCTGGTCTGCCCGACGATCCGCAGATATCACCCGTGGTGCGCGGCTGGAAGGGGCCGGCCAAGACGGTTGGCCTTGCCGTGGCGGGCATTGCCGCAGCCGGCGCGCTGCTGCACGGCCTTTTCGCCCGGGCGAACGAGGTGACGGAGCACGAGGAGGAGGAGGCAGAGGACCTCGTCGACGATGCCGGCCAGATGCCTGGCGGCAGGGAGGTTTGATGACCGAGAAACGGATCTATTCGGCCCCCGGCGACAAGATCGAAACGAAGCACCCGGTCCTGGTGAGCCGCTATCGCGGCATTACGCGGCTCAATCACTGGGTCACCGCGCTCTGCATGATCCTGCTCCTCCTTTCCGGCTTCTCCTTCTTCCACCCATCCCTGTTCTGGCTGACCGGCCTCTTTGGCGGCGGGCAGACAACGCGCTGGCTGCATCCCATCGTCGGCCTGGTGCTGGTGGCAAGTTTCCTCCTGCTCTTCGTGCAGATGTGGAAGCTCAACCTGCCGCGACGCGAGGACGTGGAATGGAGCCTGAAGATCGGCGACATGCTCAAGGGCGACGAAGACAAGTTGCCCGAGCTCGGCAAGTACAATGCGGGACAGAAGCTGGTATTTTGGGGCATGTCCGCGCTGATCATCGTGCTCGTCACGACGGGCATCATGATCTGGGAGCAGTATTTCCCGCACCTCGTTTCCATCCCTGTGCGCCGCGTCGCCGTCGCCGTGCATGCGCTGGCCGCGGTCGGAGCGATCCTTATCTTCATCGTTCATGTCTATGCGGCGATCTGGACGCGCGGCACGATCCGCGCGATGACGCGCGGTACCGTCACCGGCGGCTGGGCCTTCCGCCACCATCGCAAATGGCTGCGCGAACTGGCTGGACGCCAGCACACCGACCCGTCAAAATAGCCTGCCAAGACAAAGCATCGCCGGAGGCTTCATGGCGCAGAACCTAGAGCCCGATCCCACGCTCATCGGCGGCGTGCCCAAACCTCCGCTCGCCTTCCTGCCCGAGCCGGTGAAGCTCTTCCAGACACGCGCTCGCCGCTTCGCCTTCCTCGCTGAAAGCAATCCTTTGGCGCCTTACCTTGCGTTCCTCGCCGAACTCTCGCGTCTGCAGGCCCGGCTTGCCGCAACACTGCCGCCGGTGACCGCCATCGCGCCGATGCGCATCACCGAGGCCTCCCGCAGCGCCATGCCACCCATCGACCGGCTGAGGATCTCCGCCGATCCCGCCCTCGGGGTCACGCTGGACGCCTTTGTCGAAGGGGCCGCCGGGCTCTCCATGCCCGACCCCGCCCGCCTGGCGCTTGATGCCGTGCGCGCAGCCGAGCCGGCGGACCGCATCTGGCTCCTGTCAAACATCCTGTCGGACCGGATTCCTGACGACAGCGCCGCTCCGCATCTCTTCGCCGCCGCTGCGGTGCAGGTTCACCTGGCAAGGCTCGCCGCTACGCTTGATGCCGGCGCACTGGTCCCTGTCGGAACCGGTCTCTGTCCCGCCTGCGGCGGACGCCCCGCCACCACATCGGTCATGGGTACACAGGGCATCGAGAATGTGCGCTACGCCGCCTGCGCCTGCTGCGCCACCTGCTGGAATGAAGTCAGGGTGAAATGCCTTTGCTGCGGTTCGACAAAGGGGATCAGCTATCGTTCGGTCGAGACCACGGAGGCCACGGTGAAGGCCGAGACCTGCAAGGAATGCCATTCCTGGATCAAGATCTTCTATACGACGAAGAACCCCAGCCTCGATCCCGTTGCCGATGATGTCGGCAGTCTGGGCCTCGATATCCTGATGAAGGAGACCGATTTCCGCCGCGGCGGCTTCAACCCCTATCTGGCAGGCTATTGATGCAGGGATTTCGCGCGCTTCCCTCCGTAGACCAGATACTCACGTCGACAGAGGGACTGGCACTGGCCGAAGCGTACGGTCGGCTTGCCGTTGTCACCGCGATCCGCGCGCGGCTTGAAATCGCCAGGGAGAAGATCCGCGGCGGCGCGGATGGCGCGACCCTTGCTGCCGATCTGCCGGGTCGGGTCGCCGGGGATCTCGTGGCTGCAGCGCGCTCCACCCTGCGCCCGGTGCTGAACCTCACGGGCACGGTGCTGCACACCAATCTCGGCCGCGCAATCCTCGCCGATGACGCGATCCGGGCTGCGACGACTGCCATGGCCCACCCGCTGGCGCTGGAGTTCGACCTTACCGGCGGTGGGCGCGGACAGCGTGATGATCATCTGCGCGGACTTCTCAGGGAGCTTTCCGGCGCGGAAGACGCCACTATCGTCAACAACAATGCCGCCGCGGTGCTGATCACGCTCAACACCTTCGCAGCCGGGCGCGAGGCCATCGTTTCACGCGGCGAGCTGATCGAGATCGGCGGCGCCTTCCGCATGCCCGACATTATGGCCCGCGCCGGAGCCCGACTGGTCGAGATCGGCACCACCAACCGCACCCACCCGCGCGACTACGAAGAGGCGATCCGCCCTGAAACCGGCATCATCCTGAAGGTCCACACCTCAAACTACCGTATTGAGGGCTTCACGGCCGAAGTGCCCGCACCGAAACTGGCGGGCATTGCCGGAAAGGCTGGCGTGCCGCTGCTGAACGACCTTGGCTCGGGCTCGCTCGTCGACCTCTCTGCGTTCGGTCTGCGGCGCGAGCCGACGGTCGCAGAAGCAGTCGCCGAGGGTGCAGACCTCGTCACCTTCTCCGGCGACAAGCTGCTCGGGGGGCCGCAGGCCGGCTTCATTGTCGGCAGGCGCGATCTCGTCGCCGCGATCAACCGCAACCCGTTGAAGCGCGCCGTACGGCTGGACAAAATCCGTATCGCCGCACTTGAGGCAACGCTGAAACTCTACCGCGACCCCGACCGCCTCGGCGAGCGCCTGCCGACCCTTCGCTTCCTCGCCCGCCCGGAGGCTGAGATTGCAGCGCAGGCCAACCGCCTCGCGCCTGCGGTCGCTACGCTGCTTGCCCCGTACGGTTTTTCCGCGACCCACTGTTCCTGCAGAAGCCAGGTCGGGTCCGGTGCCCTGCCGGTCGACACGATCGCAAGCGCCGGTCTCCGGCTGACGGGTGCCGGTGGCGATGCGCCCGACCGTCTTTCCGCCCGGTTGCGCGTCCTCCCTACCCCTATCATCGGCCATATCCGCGACGGTGCGCTGATCCTCGATCTGCGCTGCCTTGAGCGCGACGACGATCTGCTGGAGGCGCTTGCAGCCCTATGATTGTCGGGACGGCAGGGCATATCGACCATGGCAAGACCGCGCTCATCAAGGCGCTGACCGGCACGGACCCCGATCGCCTTGCCGAGGAGAAAGCCCGTGGCATCACCATCGACCTCGGCTTTGCGTATGCCGATCTCGGCGGCGGCACGATTACCGGCTTCGTTGACGTTCCCGGCCATGAACGCTTGCTCCACACCATGCTTGCCGGCGCCGGTGGTATCGACTTCGCACTGTTGGTCGTCGCCGCAAACGACGGCATCATGCCACAGACGTGCGAGCATCTCGCGGTCCTCGACCTGCTCGGGATAACCAGGGGTGTCGTTGCCCTCACCAAGATCGACCTTGTTGACCCGCAGCGCCGAACCGAGGTGACGGCGAGGATCCGCACGACCCTTGCGGGCACCGGACTTGGCACAGCCCCGATCATCCCGGTTTCCGCGCAGAGCGGCGAAGGCATCCCAGCCCTGCGCAGCGCGCTCGCCGAAGCCGAATCGGAAAGCACGGCACGCGACCACGCCGGCCTTCTGCGTTTTTCCGTCGATCGAAGTTTCACACTGCCAGGCGCAGGAACAGTGGTCACGGGGATGATGCTGTCCGGGCAGGTGAGACTGGACGACGTCGTTACCGTCAGCCCCTCCGGCCTGACGGCCCGCGTGCGCGGCATCCACGCGCAGAACCGCAAGGCTACCGAAGGGCTTGCCGGCCAGCGCTGCGCACTGAACCTTGCCGGTGATCGGGTGACAAAGGATGCTCTCCGACGTGGTGACATCGTGCTTTCCCCGCCTCTTCATGCACCCTCGGACCGGATCGATGCAGTGCTTTGCGTGCTGGCATCGGAGACCAAGGCCATCGGAACATGGTTTCCAGCCCGGCTGCACAGCCACGCAGCGGAGGTCGGCGCGCGGGTCGTGCCGCTCGACGGCCCGGTTTCGCCCGGCGGCGAGGGCTTTGTGCAACTGGTTCTCGATCGCCCAGTCGCGGCAGCCATCGGCGACCGATTCATCCTGCGCGACACCTCCGCCAGCCGCACGATCGGCGGCGGCCGATTCCTCGACCTCCGCCCACCGGCCCGCAAGCGCGGCACGCCGGAGCGATTGGCTTGCCTCTCCGCCGCCCGCAGCACCGAACCTGCCGTGGCTCTTTCCGGGCTCGCCGCCATAGCTCCGGTCGATCTTGCCGTCTTTCTCCGCGACCGCGGCCTTGCGGAAAGCGCCCAGCCCGGCATCCTCGACGCCGCGAACGCCGAAACGGTCGGAGCCTTTGCCCTTTCCTCGAAAGCCCTCGGCCGCCTGCAGGCCGATCTTGTCGAACATCTGGCGGCGTTCCATGCGGACAATCCCGACCTCGCCGGGATCGGCCGCGAGAGATTGCGCCTCGCCCTTCCTCTCCGCCTGCCCAAGGACACGTTCCTCACCTTTCTGAAAACGGAGGCAGCGGCGGGTTGCGTGGTTCTCGATGGCGCGTTCCTGCGCCTGCCCGGGCACGCGGCGCGGCTCTCAGCCGCAGATGAAGGTCTCTGGGACCGTGTCAAACCGCATCTGTTGGGTGAAGGCCGCTTCCGGCCGCCGCGTGTACGCGATTTCGCAGAAAGCTTCGGCATGGACGAGCGTGCGGTGCGGCGCATGTTGAAACTCACGCAGAAGCTTGGACGGACAGACCAGATTGCCCATGACCATTTCTTCGCCCGTGAGGTTGTAAAGGAGATGGCAGCGATCGTGCATGGTGTCGCCGCACAGGCTGAGGACGGCTGGTTCACCGCGCCCGCCTTTCGCGACAGGGTTCATAACGGCCGCAAGGTCGCCATCGAGATCCTCGACTTCTTCGACCGTCTCGGCCTGACCTTGCGCAAAGGCGACTTGCGCCGCATAAATCCTCATCGCAGCGACCTGTTCGATCTCTAGGTTCTGCAATCCGTCGGTCCGGCAAAGCCGCTTTGCCCTTGCAGGCACGGCTTCAGGAAGGGAATCGTCTCCGGTGGGACGGCCGGACTTCAAATCCGGTTGGGGCAGCGAGCCTGTCCCGGGTGGGTTCGACCCCCACTCCCCTCCGCCATCACATGGGGAAGGACTTGGCCGCTTGTGAAGAAGAGAGTTGCCTGTCGTTTTGCATGTCTGCCGCAAGGAATGCCAGGGCGGCCGCGCCGATAAGCCCGGAATTCTGGCCGAGGGCAGCGCACACCACGCGCACATCCTTGAAGGCGGGCATAGCCCATTCGGCGATGTAGCGCTGGATGCCGGGATGCAAACGCTCGAATTCGTGCGAGAGACCGCCGCCCATGATGATGACATCAGGGCTGAAGATGTGCAGGAGGCTCGTGAAACCCCGGCCGAGGATTTCCGCCTCCTCGTCGATCAATGTATTTGCCAGGGCGTCCCCGGATCTGGCGGCGGCGAACACGGCGCGACTGTCGATGGCGGCGCCCTCAGCCCCCAAACGGGTTTCCGTGCACGCAAAAGCCCGGTCCCGCGCGCGCCGCGTGAAGGCCGTACCGGATCCGTAGGCCTCGAAGCATCCCCGGTTGCCGCAAAGGCAGAGCGCGCCATCCGGCATGACGGACATGTGACCGATATGCCCTGCCATCCCCTTGCGGCCGCGCAGCACGCGCCCATCAGCAATCACGCCGCCGCCAAGGCCCGTGCTGACCGTAACATAGACAAGGTTTTCCAGCCCCCTGCCTGCGCCGAACTGCCATTCACCAATGGCGGCGGCAATGCCGTCGTTTTCGAGGCTGACGCGAACGCCGAACCGCTTCTGCAACTCAGCCTTCAGAGGAAAATCGGCAAATCCGGCAAGCGTCGGGATATCCCGCGCTATGCCCGAGATCGTGTCGATCGGCCCCGGCGTCGAGATACCGATGCCAACCACCCTGGCGGTCCCCACATCAGCGGTCAGACCATCGGCAAGCGCTCCGATCTGGTCAAGTACACGATCCGGCCCGGCCATTGCATCCGTCCGCTCCTCGGCGCGCGCGATGACCTCTCCCCGCGCGCCGACGAGCGCGGCGCGAACCTGCGTGCCTCCAAGATCGATGCCGATGGCGATCTCATGCATGGTCGGATGCACCTTCAGAGGGAATGAAGCCACGCCATGCGCTCCTCGAGCGAAGGCGCATTAAAGGCAAGCGAACCGAGTACGACCGTCTGCGCACCTGCCCCACGCAAAATCGGCACGGTGTGCTCTCGGATACCGCCATCGGCCGCAAGCACGATGCGATGCTCCGCCCCGCACGCGGCGATGATGCCTTTTGCCTCCTGCAGGCGTGCGCCCGCACGCTCATCAAGGCCCTGCCCTTTCACACCGATTGCAGTTCCAAGCAGTGTGATGAACTGCAGCCGAGCAGCGTAGCGGCGGATGCGCTCGACGGGAGTTTCCACCCGCAGCACCATACCGGCAGCGATGCCGCGGCGTTCAAGCAGGTCGAGGGCTGCGTCTGCGACACGTTCGTTTTCGACGTGAAGGCTGATGAGATCACTGCCTGCATCGGCGAATTGCTCGATCTGCGAGAGGAGGATGTCGTCGGAGACCATGAGATGAACGTGGATCGGCCGCCCGGAAACCTTGCGAACACCCGCCACCAGATCGGGAAAGAACAGCATCGCCGGCGCAAAATGGCCGTCGGCGACGTCGATGTGCAGGATATCGACATGGGGCTCGACGCGGGCGAGATCATCGGCCAGCCGCATAAGATCGGCTGACCAGACGGAGAATTCGGCAATCAGACGATCCTTGGGAAGGTCGGCGATCCAGTTTCTGGCGGTGATGTTCATACGTCAGAGATCCTTCAGGAAGACAGCCATGGCACGGCGGAAATCGGCGACGTACTGCACCTTGTCCTCCGCCTTTGGCGTGATTTGAATGAAGCGTGCCGTGCGGATTTGTTCCGCCAGCGCACGCGCATAGGCAATGGGATGAATGAGATCCCGTTCATGACCGATGACGAGGGTCGGCGCGGCAATGCCGCCAAGATCTGCCTCCGTCACGCCTGGGCCGTCCTTCGCAATGGCGGTCAGAAGCGCGCCGGTGACCTCCACAGGTTCGCGCGAGAAGAAACCGGTGAGGGAGGCCAGGTTGTCCGGCGCTTCAGCGGCAAGACGCCGGCCGGTCGATCCTGCCAAGAAAGCAGCTTTTGCGGCCGGGGACGGTAAATGCGCGAGCAGATGGCCAACTTCGGCATTCGGCGCCATGTTCTCCGGCGCCGCGGCCGTTCGCCAGGCAGGTCGGGCAAGGACAAGCGCACGGACGAGTTCCGGCCGTCGCACCGCAAGGCGAAGAGAAATCGCAGCTCCCATAGAGATGCCGCTGACGACAACCGGCGCCTCCAGGGCGGACTCGATATAGTCGGCGACATCATCTGCGAAGGTCGAGATCGAAAGCTTGCCGAAGGCTCCGGCTTGCGAGCGGCCATGGCCGCGGGCCTCGATGGTGATGCGGCGAAATCCGGTATCAGTCGGAAACACCTCCGCGGTCTGGCCCGAATCGCCGCAGAGACCGTGCAGGAAGACGACCGGTATGCCCTCTCCTGCCGTATCGACATTCAGCCGCGTGCCATCGCTTGCCTCGAATGCAGCACTCATCGCCGCGCCCCGGAGAGCTTTTCCGACAGGAAACGGGCAACACCCTCGGCTTCGGCCGCGGTTAGCCCGTGGGTGATCAGGCCGCCGGCAAAACCAATCGCCTTCAGTCCATCGAGATAGTGCGTATAGTCGAGCACACCCTTGCCGGCCGTCGCAAAGCTGCCGTCCGCGTTCCTGTCCTTGGCATGGGCCATGACGATGCGGTCGGCGAGAAGATCGATGGCGGCTGAGATGGTCGCGCGCTGCGCATCGAGCGCTGCTCGTTCGAAGAGATTGGCGGGATCGAGCACGATCTTGAGGCGCGGGCTCTGCATCTCGTCGATCAGCCGGCGGGCCTTTTCCGCCGAATTGATCACATTGGCCAGTTCCGGCTCGATGCCGAGATCGATGTCATGGCGGTCGGCGATATCGATTGCCGTTTCCATGGCCTCCACCAGGTTCCGCCAGGCTTCCGGTGTGTCGTTGTCCGGGTGTGCCTTCCATTGGTCGAGCGGATCGCGCGTGCCGGTGCAGAGCGTGATCAGGCGCGTGGACATCGCACGGCTGCACGCCGCCAGCACGGCAAGCCGGCGGTGGCCCGCCTCACGTACGACCCGGTCTGGATGGATCATGTTGTAGGTGCCGGAGACGGCGGCGATTTCGATGCCGGCGTCTTTCGCCGCAGCGGCGACCGCACCCGCCTCTCCCTCATCGATCGAATCCGGCATGGAGGCGAGACCCGAGCAGGCCATGTTGTATTGCGCCGAGGCAAAGCCGGCCGCAGCTGCCGCATCGAGCACCGCCCTGGGCTGCGCGCCTTCAAACGTCTTGGCAAAGATCCCAAGTTTCATCAGACACCACCCGTCACATCGGAGAGCCTGACCGCCCTGCCGCTTTCGACTGAGCGGGCGATGGCGACCATGGCGCGGACGGAGGCAAGACCGTCATCGATATCGGCACCTTCCATCGGAGAGCCATCGAGGATGGTGCGGGCAAAACCTTCGACCTGACGACGATAGAAATGGCCATCCGCACCAAGGACGCGATGGGTTGCGCCGTCAGCCTCGCGGAAGATGTCGACCTCGCTCGTCTTGTAGTACCAGGGGTTATAGGTTTTGCCGAGGACGCTCCCGTTCCTGCCATAGATCTGGAAGCCCTCATGCCAGTCCATGCGGACCTGGACCGTCAGATCAAGGTGGCCAAGCGTGCCGGAAGCGAATTCCACATCCACGAACCAGCACCAGATGCCTGCCCGCTCGGAAAGCCGCGCCTGGACCGAAACGATGTCGCCGGCGAAATAGCGCGCTGTGTCGATCAGATGGCAGCCGTGTGCCAGCATGTAGTAGCGGCGCAAGTCGGCCTTCGGGTTGGCCGAAGGCCTCTTCGCATTGGCGCTGGTGACGATCAGCGGCTGCACGGCATCGGTCATCGGATAGCGGTGGGTGCTGTCGCAGTACCAGGCCTTGAGCGCAACCATCTCGCCCATCTCATCGGCAATGAAGGACTTTGCCGCCTGCAGGCCGGCATCGAAACGCTTCATGTGCCCGACCTGAAACACCCTGCCGTATTTTTCGACGGCCGCCTTGAGCGTGAGGCATTCCTCGACCGTCACACCGACCGGCTTCTCGCAGAGCACATGCTTGCCGGCTTCGAGCGCACGCAGCGACGCCGGAACGTGGAATGCATCGGCGGTCGCGATGATCACGGCATCGAGATCCGGATCCGCAAGCATCGCATCATAGTCGTTGTAGGTCTTCTCAGCGCCGTGGGTGATCGCCATGCGCTCGCGAAGATCATCGGCGACATCGCAGATCGCATAGAGATCGGCGTTGGCCGCCTTGGTGCAGCTTTCGAAGTGGGCGGCCTGGGCGATCTGCCCCGCGCCGAGTACGCCCACGCGAAGGCGCCGTTCCTGTTTTGCTGGCATTGCTGCCCCCTTCAAGTTTCATCGTTCGCCGCGGACGTCGAGCCTGGTGTCCCGGAGATCACGGCAGCCAAGCCCGGATCTGGCACCTAGAGAGCCGCATGGGTCTGCACATCGAAGAAGTGCAGCTTTGCCGGGTCGATAGCGAGATCGATCTGCTCTCCGGCCTTGACCATGCTGGTGGCCGCAAACCGTGCCACCGTGTTGGCCGCGCCGCTCAGATCCTCGACGGCATCCGGATCACCGGAATCGACACGGGCCGCCTCGACTTTCAGGTGCACGATCAGCTCGGAACCAAGCTCCTCGGTCGTTCTGACCAATGCCGGGATGGTCGGATAGGCCGCGCCCGACGGCAGGCGGCTGTCATGGAGATCTTCAGGACGGATTCCAAAAACGACAGGCTTGCCGTCGAAAGCCGCAAGACCGGGAACACGCTCGCGGACACTTGCCGGCAACGGGATCGAAAAGCCCGGGAGCCGGATCGATCCACCTTCCAGGCGCCCCTCGAACAGGTTCATTGAAGGCGAGCCGATGAACCCCGCAACGAACGCGTTGACCGGCTTGTGATAGAGTGCCCTTGGCGTATCCACCTGCTGCAACACGCCACTCTTCAACACCGCGACGCGGTCGCCCATGGTCATCGCCTCCGTCTGGTCGTGGGTGACATAGATGGTCGTCACGCCCAGCTGGCGCTGCAGGCTGGCGATCTCGGCGCGCATCTGGACACGCAGCTTTGCATCGAGATTGGACAGGGGCTCATCCATCAGGAAGGCCGCAGGTTCGCGCACCATCGCCCGACCCATCGCCACGCGCTGGCGTTGACCGCCGGAGAGCTGCGCCGGCTTGTTCTGCAGCAGCGTTTCGAGCTGCAGGATTTTGGCGATCTCGTTTACCCGTTTGGCGCGCTCCGCCTTGCTCTTCCCCGCCAGCTTCATCGAAAAGGCGATGTTGTCGAAAACGGTCATGTGCGGATAGAGAGCGTAGCTCTGGAACACCATGGCAATGTCGCGGTCTTTCGGCGGCAGGTCTGCCACGTCCTGGTCACCGATGCTCAGCGTGCCGCTCGTGATTTCCTCAAGGCCGGCGATCATCCGCAGGGCCGTCGATTTTCCGCAACCCGATGGCCCCACGAGGATCAGAAACTCACCATCGTGGATCGTCAGGCTCAAATCCTTGATCGCATGATAGTTGTTTCCATAGGTCTTGCAGATCCTGTCCAGCACAACCTCAGCCACGTCGCATCCTCCCTGCACTGTCCCGAACACCGACCGGCAGCCTCCACCGCTGCTATCGATTTTCGACAGAAGGCTCAGGAGTGACCAACAAAGTCAAGGTGAAAAAATACACCTGAAAGCCACGACAAGAATAAGAAACAAGCTCATCACATTGATAACAAACATGTTTTTTAATTCAAAAAATGATATGCGTGATATTTTATTTTTTAACGCGCGTAATTTTTTATCTAAGGCATGCACTTGATGCCGAGCGCGCAGCATCATGCATATGCCGGCGCGCTTCAGCGCACCGGCGGCTGGGATATCACGTTGAGGACGGGAGGGGTCTAACTGCGTAGGGGAACAGGGACGGGCGCGTGTGCCCCGGCCATCCAGGATAGACATGCGGCCCTATCCGGCAGCCCCAGGCGACCGCCATGCGCCGTCACCGATATGGCCGCTGCGGCGGCCGCAAAAGCCGCGCAATCAAGTGGGCGGCCGCCCTCGGCCAGCGCCAGCGCGTAGGCGCCATGGAAACAATCTCCTGCGCCGGTCGTATCCACGGCCCGGACCATATAGGCCGGGAGGTGCCAAGAGACCGGATCGCCCCGCTGCCGGACATAGCTGCCACGGTCGCCATCGGTGAGAACCACCGCCGCTCGATCCGGCGACCAAAGCGCCTCCAGGAGTGCCCGCGGATCATCCTGTTCCAGATGGGACCTGGCAAAGGCGATCGGCAGCACGAGATGATCGGCAAGCGACAGGATTCGGTCGCTTGCAGAGCCGGCGGTCCACTCGATATCGGCGACGATGGAAAGGCCAAGCGCGTGCGCCCGCACGACAGCGGCCTCCGAATGGATGGCGTAGCCATCGATGAGGAGAACCGGTGCCTTGCTGAACACGACGTCCGGCAAATCTGGTGCCGTGCCGTGCAACACATCGTCATCATAGGCGATGAAGCGATCACCATCCGGCCCGACGGTGATGATGGACCGGATGGGAGCCGCATCGGCATGGCGAGGCGCGCAAGCGGTGTCGACGCCCTCGCGCTCCAGTTCGCGCCCGCCAATATCCTGCGCGGGTTCGCCCAGCCATCCGACGAAAGCAGCCCGCCCCCCGAGGCGGGCGACGGCGACGAGCGCAGTGGCGACATTGCCGCCATGGTCGCGGACACGTTTCGTCACCTTTCCCTTGCCGGCAGAAAGGGGACGGTCGACATAAACGATGTCGTCGACCGCCAGGGCGCCAAAGCCGATGACGTCAAAGGCGCGGGCCATGGTTCACGCGCCGGCCGCAGCGAGCGCCTCTTCCGGCGCCAAGCCATCGTGAATGACCAGTTTGAAGGCACGGGCGGCCTTTGTCGTATCGCCGTGTCCCCAGAGGTTGCGCCCCACGACCGCACCCCGCGCGCCAGCGCGCAGGGCATCCGAAGTCTGCTGCAGCGCGCCGAGCAGCGTTTCCGTCTTCGGGCCGCCGGCAATAACGATCGGGATCGGGCAGGTGGCGACGGTCTCACGGAAGGAATCGAAATCGCCGGTGTAGCCAACCTTGACCACATCGACGCCCGTTTCGTAGCCGATCCGGACCGCGTAGGCGATTTCATCCGGCGTGAAAACGATCTTGCCGCCATCGGAAAAATCGCGTGGATAGACATGGGCAATGACCGGCATCTCAAAGCGCGCGGCAGCGTTCACCGTATCGGTCAACCAGCGAATGTATTCGCCTTCCGTGTTGCCGCGCACGGGAATGGCAACGGCCAGCGCATCCGCTCCGTAACGCACAGCATCTTCCGGGGTGGCGATGAGCTGGCGGATCCGGTCGTCGGCCGTGAAGCAGCCGGCCTGGATGACAAGAGCCGCCTTGCCCGCATAGTCGGACCAAAGATGCCGCGCGGCACCAGGCTGGATGCTGACATAGTCAGGCCCGCCGGCCATGACCCGGCTCAATGCGCCTGGCAGGTCTGCTAGGCCACCTTCACGCACATTGCCGTAGCCAACGAAGTGGTCAACCGCGCCGCCAAAAAGATTGCCCGAAGCGTTCGAGAAGAGGCGTGACAGTCGAATTTTGGTACCGAGACCCATGAAAAACTCCTCCGTGTTTTCTGGCCTGACCCTAACTCGAAAGAAAAAGAACATTCAATCTTTCGATTCCTTTCATTTAACGCTTCTCATACGATTTCTTCCCGTGCTATCCTCAATGGGGCACGAGGTGCGCGACGCTTTACAGCGAAGGATGAGAAATTCCTTTCGAAATTCGAAACCCGGTGAGTAGGCAGCGAAGCCCTATGCTTGCAGAACAAAGACGCCAGCAGATCCTGATCGAACTTCAGCGGATTGGTCAGGCTCGCACGCGCCAGCTCGCGGACCTGTTCGATGTTTCAGAAGTGACGATCCGCTCCGACCTCGACATTATGGACGGGAAGAAGCTGCTCATCAAAACCCACGGCGGCGCCATAGCCCTGCCCGCGGATTCACCGGCAGCTGCCTTCGAGGAGCGCATGCAGCGCAACTTCGACGCCAAGAGACGCATCGCCCAGATGGCCGCGCGCCAGATCATCGACAATCAATCGATCGTCTTCGACAGCGGCTCTACGCTGCTCCAACTCGCCATGCAGATGCCGCCAGTAAAGAATGTCGTTGTGGCGACCACCGCCATGAACATCGCCCAGCACCTCATGTATCGCCCAGGCCTTGATGTTCACATGATCGGCGGCCGCGTGTTTCCGAGCACGGTCAGCACGATCGTTTCCGATTCCGACAAGGCTCTCGGCGGCCTCGTCGCGCATCAGGCCTTCGTCAGCGCGCACGCGATCGACTCGTCCTTCGACGTGGTCGATGTCTCCGAGGACATCGCCCGGACCAAACGCAATCTTGTGCGCATGGCGCGCCGCGTCGTTCTGGTCGCCGATTCCAGCAAATGGGACATCGGTGCGTCCTCGAAGGCATTCTCCCTCTCGCGCGTCGATCTCATCATCACCGACAGCAACATGCCGCACGGTATCCGGCACCGCCTGGAAAAGCTCGGCGTCGAAGTCCGCTACGCCTGAAAGCGTTCACGGCCGGGGTGCCTGCAGCCGAAGCGGCATCGCCCGGCGCGGGCCTGCGGCTAGTATCCGAGTTTGCGCAACGTCTGACGGTTGATGCGGACTGCGGAAGCAGGGTCTTCGCCCGCCACGGTGGACTCTTCCTCGACGACGATCCAGCCATTGAAGAGGGGCGCGGCACGAACGGCTTCGATCACCGCCGGCACATCGCACACGCCCGCCCCCAGCATGGCCCAGTCGCCCTCGGCATCAACGTCCTTAAGGTGCACATAGCGGATGCGCGGGTGGAACGCCGCAAGCGTGTCACCCATGACCTGTCCGCCACGCAGGATATGGCCCGTATCCGGCACCCAACCCACCTGCGGATCGAGAAGCGCGAAGAGCGCATCATAGTCCTCCCGGGTAAACAGCAGCGTGTTGTGATGCGAGGACGGATGAACCGCGACGGCCACCCCTGCGGATCTGCCGATCTCGCTTGCGCGGTTGTAGCACTCGGCTGCAACCGAGAATTTATCCGCGCGTGCACCCTCGGACACCACCGTTGCCGAGCCCATGGAAACGAGAGCACCAGGGAAATGCGCTGCAAAATCCACCCAGCGCCGCGCCGCTTCGAGGTCGGACGCGATCCCATCCGGCAGCGTAAAGCCGCTGGACGAACCGAAGGCAAAAGAAACGAGGCGCAGCCCGGCATCCGCGAGTGTGCGGGCGAAGGCATCAGGCTTGCCGGCATAGCCGCCGATCATGGTGTCGGTGATCTCGATCCCCGAATAGCCGCCGGCCGCAATGGCCCGAACCAGATCGTCAGGGCCGCCGGCCCAGGCTTTCCCCAGCATCTCCCAGGTAAATGTCTGGCAGCCGATTTGCAGTTCTGCAGTCTTCATAGGCTAAGTCCCGAGCTGTCGGTTGATCGTCACATCGACACACGGAGGCAATCTCAGCTCCAGGCGGACAACCACGAATCCGCATGCAGAAGCGACCGTGAAAATCCCCGATGAAGGCGACTGGTGACGCCTCCCAGGCATCTTGTCATTACGTAAGATAAAATGTTACCGTGCGTCAACTTAATTTGTTCTTTAAGTGCTTAATGTGGCACGGAAAGACGAAGATTTTATCAACGATGACAGATAGATAAGGCTTACAAGATGACACAGAAGAGCGACAAGAAACTCAGGATCGGTGTTGTCGGCTGCGGCAACATCTCGCTCACCTACATGCGCAACGCCCCGCTTTTTCGCGATGTCGAGATCGTCGCATGCGCAGACCTCAACAGCCAGGCCGCCCAACACCGTGCCGAGGAATTCGGGCTGCGCGTCACCGACGTCGACACGCTTCTTGAAGCCAGCGACATCGACCTGATCCTCAACCTGACCATCCCCGCAGCGCATTTCGACATTTCAATGCGCGCACTCTCCGCGGGCAAGCATGTCTTTACCGAAAAGCCGCTGGGCGTGACGGCCGATGAAGGTCGCCGACTGGTCGATACCGCAGATACCCAGGGGCTTGTCATCGGTTCAGCACCGGACACCTTCCTTGGAGCTGCCGGGCGGCATGCACGCCGCCTGATGGAAGCAGGCATCATCGGCAAGCCCGTCACCGGCACCGCCTTCATGATGGGGCGCGGCATGGAGCATTGGCATCCGGATCCGAGCTTCTACTACCAGCCTGGCGCAGGCCCGCTCATGGACATGGGCCCGTACTACCTCACCATGATGGTCAACCTACTGGGGCCGGTGCGCCGCGTCCAGGCAATCGCAACCAGCGGGCAGGAAGAGCGCCTCATCACAGCCGACGGCCCCAAGAAGGGCACGACTTTCAAGGTCGGCACACCGACCAGCGTGCTCTCACTGCTGGAATTTGCCTGCGGTGCGACCATCACCTTCGGCACCTCCTGGGATGTTTTCCGCCACTCCAACCATCCGATCGAGCTGCACGGCACCCAGGGCTCGCTGCGCCTGCCCGATCCGGACAATTTCGGTGGGGTGATCGCCGTGTCACGACAGGGCGCACCCTGGGAGGAAACGGATACGGCCAACGCCCTGTTCGGGGCCGTCAACTGGCCGATCACCGCGCCGGACCGCGCCAATTACCGCATGCTGGGCCTTGCGGATCTTGCCCGTTCGATAACTGAGGGGCGCAAGCCTCGCGCCTCCGGGAGCCTGGCGCTGCACGTCCTCGAAATCATGGAGGCGATCCTGCGGGCCGGCGAAATCGGCGCAGCACAGATTGTGGCCGACAAGACGGAGCAGCCGAAAGCGCTACACGAGGACGAAGCGCGGAGCCTGCTCGCATGACCAAGCTCGACCCATCCGCCGAACGGGCCCTCGCCTGGCCGGGCGAACCGGAAAAGCCCGTCGAAGAATGCACACCAGCAGAGGCCCGCAGACAGTATCTCGACGGTTTTGCCAGCAAACAATGGCCGCTGGAGCCAGTCGAAAGCGTGGAAGAGCTCGACATTCAGGGCATCCGTATCAAGGTCTGGCGTGGCCTTGGCGCAGCGCCTTGCGATGCCCCCGCCCTGCTCTATCTGCATGGCGGCGGCTGGGTGATCGGCGCGCCGGAAACCCATGAGGATATCTGCCGCACTCTCGCCAACGACGCCGGCGCCGTTGTTGTCGCTCCAGACTACCGGCTCGCACCGGAGCATCCCTTCCCGGCAGCCATCGAGGATTGCGCCGCCACCCTCGCCTGGATGGAGGAGCAGGCTACCGCTCTTGGCATCAATGCGAACCGCATCCTCGTCGCAGGCGACAGTGCCGGCGGCAACCTCGCCGCGGTCATCGCCCTCCTTGCCAGGGACGGCCAAGCTCCAGCCATCCTCGGCCAGGTGCTGATCTATCCCGTAACGGATCAGCAGCAAACCTCCGGCAGTTATCGCCGCTATGCAACCGATTTCGGCCTCACCACGCAGGCCATGCACTGGTTTCGCGATCACTATCTGCCGGACGAAACCAGCCGCCTGGACTGGCGCGCCTCACCGCTCCATGCATCCTCGCTGAAGGGCACCGCAGCGGCCGTCGTCATCCTTGCCGGCCACGACGTTCTCTTTGATGAAGGGCGCGCCTATGCGGAACGCCTGGAAGCGGAAGCAGACGTCCGGTGCCACACCTGGCCGGGACAGATCCACGGCTTTCTCTCGATGGGCCGTGCCATTCCCGAGGCCCGTGAAGCGCTCGACACGATCCTCGCGGCTTGGCGCAGCCTGGACCCTCGCGTCAGGACGTAGAGCGGGAGCCTCAGGCGGACTCGCGCATGACGAGGGTCGCCTCGAGGATCACGCGGGACGGTGCCACCTTGCGGTCGGCCTCCTCGTCCTCGATGCTTTTCAGCAGAAGCTCGACGGCCCTGGCCGCGATTTCGGATGCGTTCTGAGCCATCGTCGTCAGCGAAGGGCATGTGTACCGACTGAGCGGATGGTCGTCGTGGCCGGCAATGCGGATATCGCACCCATCCGCCCGCCCGATCTTCAGCCCCGAGGCGAAGGCGGCCGCCATGGCGCCAAAGGCGAAGCGATCGTTGGCGCACAACAGCGTCTTTCCCGGCAGGCCGCCTCTTGCCAGCATTCGCTCCACCTGCTCGTAGCCAAGTCGCTCGAACTCCCACGAGGGGAGCGATTCGCACGCGATCACGAGCGGTTCGTGGCCTTCGCGCTGCATCGTGACGCGGTAGCTGTCCGTCCGCTCGTTGGTATTGGCCATCATATGCGGCACGTCGAGGAAAATCGGCGGTTCGCCGGAGCGACACAGATACTGCACGATCGCCGCAATGCTCTGAGTGTTGTCGTTACCCACAAAGGGAAGATCGAAGGCCGAGGGGCTGTCGAAACAGACGACCGGAATCGCATCGGTGAGGCGCCCAAGTGCCGAACGCCGGGAGCCCGTGCCCAGCGGGGCCACGATCGCCCCCGCAACCTTGAGCGAAAGGAGCGTGCGGACCGCTTCCTCCTCGAGTTCGGGCCGGGTATGCGAAGAAAGCTGCACGGGCCAGAACCCCTTGGCGCGCAGCTCCAGCTCGATCAGCGAAACCACCTGCACGTAGAACGGGTCGGACATGCTCGGAACGAGGATGCCGATGTTCTTCGTCCGCTTGCGGTTCAGATGCCTGGCGAAGAGGTTCGGCTCGAAGTTCGATTTCTTCAGCGCCGCCTCGATACGCTTGCGCGTCACCTCCTTGACCTGTGTCGGATCGTCAAAATATTTCGACAATGTCGGCCGCGACACGCCGCAGGCGGCGGCAAAGTCGTCCATGGATCTGTAAGTCTTTTTAGCCATTCCAATCCTCATCGCGGGGGCGACACTCTACAATCTCACATCGCAGGCTGAAAGGGCTGCCAGCACTGGGAATGGGGATGCAGCGACGAACTTTCGTTTGTTTACGAAAGTAAAGAAAAAACACATCACAAGCAACAGAAACCTCACCAAAAAATTCACGCGCGCAAATTTTTTGTTATTACTTTAAATCAAATACTTGATGTGACATTCGACAATAAAATCATTCAACTTGCAATCGTCCCAGTTGACAGTCGGATCGTTCCGGCAGCTACTCATGTCACGATCTTGGGAGAGGATCGCTCACCTGAAAGTCCAATGGGAGGCAGATATGGATTTCAAAAAACTCAGCCACACTCTGAAGACCGCCGCAGCGGTCTGGGCCCTCTGCGCCACGTCGGCCTTTGCCGACACCACCATCGAGTTCATCCAGTGGTGGGAACCGGAAATGCCCGCCGGCGCGCTGCGCGGCATCATGGATGATTTCGAGGCCAAGAATCCCGGCATCAAGGTGACGCTCGTCAGCGGCCCCTATGCCACGACCCGTGACCAGATCGTCGTCGGCGCGGCCTCCGGCACGCTCAGCGATGTTGTCGGCCTTGACGGGGCATGGGTCAACGGCCTCTCGAAGCAGGGCGCCATCGCATCGATGGACGAACTGATGGAGAAGGCCAACTACGACAAGAGCCAGATCGCCGACATCGTCAAGGTCGATGGCAAGAGCGTCATGTTCCCGCTGGCGTCCTTTGTCTATCCCGTCTTCGTCAATCTGGATATCGCCAAGGCATCGGGCGTCGAAACGATGCCCTCGACCCGTAGCGAATTCGCCGAAGCCGCCAAGAAGATGACGGACGCCGCGAAGAACCAGTACGGCTGGGTTCTGCCGCTTTCGCTGCAGTCGCCGAGCGGCATTCAGAACGACGTCATGTCCTGGGTCTGGTCGTCCGGCGCCTCGATGATGAAGGACGGCAAGCCGGACCTCGAAAACGAGGCTGTCGTCGGCACGCTGGAATACATCGAGCAGCTGAACAAGGACGGTGTGATTTCGCCCGGCATCTTTGCCAAGAAGGAACAGGACAAAGTCGAGGAGTTCGTCAACGGCCGCGTCGGCATGATGGTCGATACGCTCGCCCATGTGAACCTGATCCGCGAGCGCAATCCGAAGCTGAACTTCGGCATATCCGCCCTGCCCGCCGCCGACGGCTATACCGGCAAGCGCGGCATGCCCTATGCATCCTGGGGCATCGGCATCAGCGAAGGCAGCGCCCACAAGGAAGAAGCCTGGAAGCTCGTGGAATTCCTGATGAGCCCTGAGATCAACGGGCGGCTTGTCTCCATCGCCAACGCCTTCCCGGGCAACGTTCATGCCAAGCCCGATTTCGTGACCTCCGATCCGATCTTCGCGGAAGCCTTCAAGATCTACCAGAGTGGCTACCCGGCCAACGAATTCGTTGGCCTGCCGGTCGCCGAGGAACTGATGCGCAACATGAACGTCGAGGTGCAGAAGATGTTCGATGGCGGCCAAAGTGCCAAGGATGCCGCTGCAAACACACAGAAGGCCTGGCTCGCCAAGTTCTAAGCCGGCACACTCAACAGCACCGGCAGCGTCGATCATGGCCTGCCGGTGTCGTCGTCAATCCCGGCAAATCGGACAGTCCCGCGATGAACCACTCCATGACGGCCCAGGCCGCAGCACCGCCGAAGGCACACAAGAAGGGCAAGCTTATACGGTCCCTCACTGATCAAAACCCATTGGCCCATTCTCTGCGTCCGATCGACATGACGCGCCATGGCTGGCTTTCGAGCCGCCGCCAGGCATCGCAGCAATGATCGACGATGTCGTCGTATGATTTGAACACGCGGTTTGATAACCAGTTGTCGCGCATGAAATGCCAGAGGTTTTCGACCGGGTTCAGCTCCGGCGATTTCGGCGGGAGTGGCAGAATGGTGATGTTTTCGGGCACGACGAGATTGTTGGACATGTGCCAGCCTGCCTGATCCATGATGAGGATAGCGTGCGCGTCGGCATCGACGTGTCGGGCGATTTCGGCCAGATGCTGGGTCATGGCGGAGGTGTCGCCCCATGGCATGACCAGCGCCGCCGCCTTGCCGAGCTTCGGGCAGATTGCGCCGAAGATGTAGGCCGACCTTGTGCGCTGATCGTGCGGTGCTGAAGGC
>NZ_KQ410740.1 GCF_001262505.1 Shinella sp. SUS2 | reverse complement strand
TGAACTCCATCGAATCTCGCAAATCCGAAGGAATCATAACCTGTTGAAATCACCCACCTCTTTTTGAGGCAGCCTCTTAGGGTGCTCCTTGCGAAGAAGTGTCGCGAAATCGGAATCCGAACACGACTTATCGGGCGCACCGATGTGTTTCGACTGAAGGACGAAATGGCCGGAGAACGGGGAGGACTTGCTCGGAAACGAATTGGCCGTGCCATGAAATTTTCCGTCGCGGCCACCATCTTTTCCCTTGGCGAAGGGCGACACACCGTCTCCGAGCCAGCGCACGCAAATACGAACGACGAGTTTCTCGAACTCGTCTTCGTTCAGCTCGTGTAAGCGGTAGTCGCGTGGCAGCATGAGCTTAGCAATGCAAACAAAAGTTGAAAAATACGATAACGGTTCTGGACTAGCCGAGGACGGACAGCTTTGCAATGCGGCTTCCGACGCATATCCTGTGTAGCTGCAGACGATCCCTCTTGGCCTCTAGCCATCCTCCTCCCTCTCGGGCTCTTCAGCTGTATCCAGTTCCCTCGCTACCCCGTTCCGACTGAGCAGCCCTGCATCCTCCAGCGCCTCAATGTCGGGCAGATCGCGCAGCGTCTGCATGCCGAAGGCCGTCAAAAAATGCTTTGTCGTTTCATAGGTATAGGGCGCGCCGGGTGTCGGGCTGCGCGGGCCGGAGGCGAGGAAATTGGCATTGCGCAGGGCGGCGATCGTGTCGCGGCTAACCTCCTTGCCGAAAATCTTCGACAGGTCGCCCCGGGTGATCGGCTGGAAATACGCGATCGCCATCAGCACCATGGCCTCGAAGTCGGACAGCGCCGGCGCCGCACTCCGCGTCGATGCCTGCGACGCCCGGATCGAGCCGGCGAAACGCGAACGCGTTCGGTGCTGACAGCCGCCGGCGACGAAGACGATCTCATAGGGGCGGTCCCGGAGTTCTTCCTGCAGGTCGTCGATCAAGAGGTCGATGCTGCAGTCCTTGCCGACGACACGCGCCAGCGTCTCGCGGCCGACCGGCTCTGCCGCGGCAAAGATCACCGCCTCGACGCGCAGCATCCATTCGCGCCAGCGCAGCTCCGGCGGCAATTCCACCAGCTCCCGATCGAAGAGATGTTCATCTCCCGCGTTCGCTTGCCCAGTGCGCCATTTGCCACGCGGTGGTTTGACTCCCTCCGGCTCAGCCATCGTCACAGTCCAAAAATCCGGAACGCGCTGCGGCCTGACAGTTCGCGCACGGCGCCAACGCCCTCCAGCCTGTCGAATAGCCGGGTTGCCGCCCAGCGCGAGAGATTGCTGCCGGGCGCGGAGGCGGCCACCGCGTCCTCATCGAGCAAGGCCTGGATGACGGCCCCGGCGCCTTTCGTGCGCACCTTTGGCGCGGCGACACGCAGCGTCTCGGCGCGCCGCGCGATCTCGCCGGCGCTGCGCAGGGCCGCGCCCGTTGC
Organism: Shinella sp. SUS2; assembly: GCF_001262505.1. GTDB lineage: Bacteria > Pseudomonadota > Alphaproteobacteria > Rhizobiales > Rhizobiaceae > Shinella. The sequence goes on along the minus strand of NZ_KQ410740.1, from coordinate 159,210 downwards.
CTCGGTGAGGGCCAAGCAGACGGCTCGGGCAAAGGCCGGCTCGCCCGGGCGCACGCGGCCCCTGCCCCCAAGCGTCTTGAAGGCCGGTCCATAGCGCTCGGCCATCAGCAGCGGCACGGCACAATCCCATTTCAGCTGCGCGGCGATCAGCAGATCGGCCAGCGCCCAGGCGAGCGGCTCGGCATCCGGGCGCGCAGCATAGATGGCGCTCACCAGGTCCGCCGCGGCAAGCGGCGCGGGACGGCCGGATTGTAACGCGTCGTCAGCAAGGTCGACGGCCGCGGCCAACCGATCGTCCCAAGCCAGGCCCAACAGATCGGCAAGCTCAGCCACCGCCTTCGACGAGAAGGCGGGTTTTCGTGCGGAAAACCTTTTGGTGGCCAAAAACACCCTTCCGGCCGGGCCGGGATCGTCACCAGCGGCCGTCAACAGGACGGCATCGCGCAACGCCGACTCGTCCTCGCTGCGCCCCATCAGCCGGACGGCGACAGCGGCACATTTGAGGGCCTGACGAGACCGCCAGCAGCCGGCCCAAACGGGCGCGGTGCAGACAAGATCGTCCAGCGATTTCAATGCGATCCCGGCGGCGAAGGCAGCAGCAAGATCGTCCGGAGCGCGGCCACACGGCAGGGTCCAGCCGGGCAAGGCGGCCGGGAATACCGGCGAGGCGACGAGAGGGGTGACGGGCGAATCCATGGCCGCCATCCTATAATCGGTGCGCGGTTTATTCTATAGATTGCGACATAAACCGCACGGCTTGTCTTTCCTATATAATGATGGATAAGATTGCCTTATCGGTCATTCTATCAAATTTAAGGCAGATACGGCAAAATCGGTGTTGAAGCTTCCCTCGCAGCTGCCGATGTTAAACATCGGCTCGCCCATATAACGTTAATCGGCCGACTGGAGAAAGAAGTATTTCTCAAGCCGAGAGCCGAGTGCGGCTCATGCAAAGATCGCCGTTGCGCCAAGGACGAAGGCTATTGCGGTGCCGAGCGCGCATCCGACGACCGTCTTGCTTCTCGCCAGGGCGGCCGTGCAAAGCAGCGTATAATAGGTCAGGTTCAGGCTGGCCCAGAGGGCGATATCCACCGGAGGCCACGGCGTCGTGAAGGCCAAGGTGGCGGGCGGGATCTGGGTTAGCAGGTTGCTCGCCAGGACGCAGAAGGCGACCTCCCGTCGGTGCGCCATGATATGGGCATCAAGCGTGTCCGTCTCCGTGGCCTTCGGGAAAACCTGCGTGGCAGCAAAGTAGTAAAGCAGTGCGACGAGAGTTACGGCGAACGCTACCGGATAGCTGATTTCGGGGAGCTGACGGTATGCCCAGGCATTCATCCAGAACGTAATCAGATCGACAAGAAGAAGGATCCCGAACAAGGGCGCAACGAAACCAAGCTTGCGGGTGTGGCGTTCGTCATAGGCCCGCGAGAAGCCTGATACCACTTCGGCGACCGCAAAGCCGAGCAACAGTCCGTAGAAACCGAACATGAAACCGAAAGCGTCGCTCATTCAATGTTCCCCGGTGGCCTGGAAAAGTCGTGTTGGCGCCCTCTAAGGGCATTCTGAAACAGTTTTGCCATGCTGCTAGGCCATATGCTTGTCTTGCTACCTGACAAAGAAGCCCCTCCTCCAGGTGATCCTTGCGAGAGCAAGGCAATTCCGTTGAACTGGCCTCCGCTCGGCCACTCTAGAAGCGGGCGCGAAGCCCCATCTGGAACGACATGGTTCTCAACGAGGCACCGGCGGCATTCCTGTAGAGGGTTGCGGTTCCGCTCGCTGTTTCCGTCGAATTCAAGTCCCCCTTCCTGCGAAAAAAGTTCTCGAAATTGCCAGCGATATAGAAGGACGCCGTATCCGTGAGCTGATAATCGACTGCGACATTGAGCATCAGGACCGGCGCCACCTTCATATCACCGAAGAATCGGGTCCCGGTCAGCCAGTGATCATCCTGATCGTTGATGCCTGTCGTCAGGCCACCCTTGATACTACCCGCAAGGGTCAGACGGTCGAAGCGTGTTGAACCGTCGATTCCGACAAAGACTGTCGGGATTTCTTGTTTGTAGGAAATGGCGTTTACGTCTGCGGGAAGGTCGCCAATGTCGTTGCGCAGACCACCGTCGCTGTAGATATACGAACCGCCAAAGGCTTCCCAGCGGACCTCGGTATACTTGAAACCGCCGCCAAGGCTGACATTGGTGCTTTCATCCGCGAAGATATCCCGGCCGAATTCGAGCGTACCGCTGAAATAGTAGTCGAGACGGGTATCAGGGTGAACGGAACGATCACTCCAACCGTCCATGCTCTGGTCAATGGCAAAGCCCGGGACCCAGTCGTAATCGACCATGTGGCCGTCACCGCCAAAACCAAGGTCTACCCTCCCCTTGACGTGCCAATTTCCCTCAAGTTCAGCCCCGGTAGCTGCCGTATAGACCACCACTCCGTCCGTATCCCAGTCCAGCTGGCTGGCCTTGTCGTTCCCGAGATAGACATATTCACGCGCTTCGATCGACATGAGGCCGACCCCCCCGGACAGCCAGAAGGTTCCGTCTGTAGCGCGGGCGATCAGATCGTTGGCTCGTGCACTGGATATGCCGAACACCAGGGCAATCAAGGCGTATTGAAGTGTTTGAATTTTCATCAACGATCCCTCCGGCATGTCCGGTCTACTACTGGCGACAGACGAATTCTTTCTCAACGACTTCGTCTCACGAACCTTAAGAAGACGAAGCAGCGTTGCAGATTTGCACAGGATTTTCGGCGCCACCCTCTCGAACAGAGGCGATACTTGTCATGCTCTCAGCCTTTCATCGGCGGTATTTGCCTTGAGCGCCGCCATGACCATTGGGCCAAGACCGAACTCGCCGCGTGCCGCCTTTTTCGTCAAGTCTCGAAGATAACCCCCGGCAGAGTTGATGTGCTCTGCTCGCTCAAGGATACAGGCCATGGCGATAGCTGCATTTTCCGCCCCCATCACCTGACATGCCGCTTGATAGGCAGATGGGCTGACGCCCAGCATGGAGCGAACGACGACTGCTGCCGCCATCAGATCCCGCCAATGGGCTATCCGGCCGGTCGGGGTGTAGTCGGCCAGTTGGGGGCAGGCCTTTAGCACCAATGCCAAAGGAAACGTCCTCAACGGCTCGGCAGACCGTTGCGGTTTGCGCGCTGTGATTTCGTCCAGCTCTTTTCCAAAGCGTGGTTCAAGTTCATGAGTAGAGTCAGGATCTGAATTCTGTATGTGGCATCCATTATGGATATCATTGGCGTCTATATTTCCTACATTTAGCTGTATTTCCAACCGGTTGACGATTTCCTCGCGAAGTTTTTCCATCTTGTCGAGAACGGCTTGGATCTGTTCATGGCGAGGCGAGCGTGGAAGGCTTGCTACGAGCCCGAGGAAGATGTTCTCCATTGTGGCCCAATCGCCATCGGCCCCCTCCTCCATGGCAGCCGATATGAGCTTGCGGATGTCGCGCCGGCAAAGCGTCAGCGCCTCCCTGGTGCGCTTGAACCGGAGACGTTCTGCGGCGACCCGTTGAGCATAGGCAGCGAGCTCGGCGGTGCGCGCGAGCAGGGGCGCAAGGCTGAAACCGAACGCGGCTTCGATCTCCCCTCCTCTGCCCCTGTGGGCGTAGCGTTTGCCATTTGGGCTGTCCCGGCGCTCGATCAAGCCGGCATCAACGAGCGCGGAAAGATGCCGGCGTAGCGTCGTCCCCGCGATTCCATGGGCACGGATGGATAGCTGGGCGTTTGACGGGAACACCACCAGTCCGCTTCCCTCATTGGAGAGGGCAGAACCCGGATAGAAGCTGAGCAATGCATGGAGCACGGCTAGCGACCGGTCCTGGAGGTCGAAGATATCCTTCGCCTCGCAGACGTCCCGGAAGATTTTCCACTTGTCAGCCGTCTTGTTCGGGCTGCATTCGGCTGTCGCAAGCTGGTTTTTCACCAGGGCAAGCGTCATCGACCGCCGCCCGAACGGCGTCGTCACATGTCCACTCTGCATTTCCTTCACCTTTCTACAGGCAAAAGGAAACCGCTCGCCAAAACGGCGCCAAAAACTCTTGACTGTGATTCGTGGAAATGCGATTCTCAGGATGCTACTACTGAGGAGGGCTTCCACGACGGCAACGTTTGGGGGCCTTTTCCTTTTGTGCTGGTCTCTCCTTTTCGACCGTTTTGGTCTGGTTGCTCCTTCCGCGCCCTCTTACGAAGGGTCGGAAAATTCTCCGTATTCATGCATCAGCGCCGGCATTCGTTTGGCCAACCAATGCGCAAATGCCTTCTCCTTTTTGGGGATCGTGAGCGTCATTCCCGACGCTGCATTCTTCATCCGGCCAAAAACCCGTGCGCCAAGGGTGAAATCGATCGTTTCGTCCGCTTCCACCACATCAGGCGTCACCGGCATGCTGCTTGCAGCACGCATCGCCTGGGCAATTCGCTCTAGGTTGTCCGCCTTGCGGAACTCGGGAGCCCGAACCACCTTCCGTACGGCTTCAAGCCGTCCCGGTTCCTTCAGAAGCTCCGCAAACGCCGTCCATTTTGGACGGCCAACACCCCTTGCCCTGCCGATTGCAAGGATGACATCGTCCGGTACAACGGCTGTAACCCGGAAGAGATGGGATACAGCCGCTTCGGAAAGACCCAAGATTGGGCATATCGCTCGATGCGAGAGACCGGCGCCTTTCAGCTGGACGGCCCACATCGCCTGCTCGATCCAGGTGAGGTTCTCGCGCACGCCATTTTCGAGGGACTGTTCCTCGATCAGCTGGCGATCGGTCAGATCACGCACATAGGCCTTTATCTTGATCGTCTCCGGTCGTTCGGCATCTCCCATGATCGCTTTGATTGCCGCCCATCGACGATATCCGTAGGCCAGCTGATACTGGCCGGGCTTTGTCGGATGTGGCCGGACAAGAACCGGTATCTTCTGACCTTCGCTGGCGATCGATATCTTGAGAGCCTCAAGCGCCTGATCGGCATCCTCGTCATTGTCGAAGCGATCCTTGAACGGGGACCGCTCAACCTTGTCGGGGTCGAGCGAGATGATGCTGTCCTCGGTCAATTGGGTGAGGACCCGGCCGACATTGGAAATGACGGGCGACGAATGTCGGCGGGATGGCAACATCTTCTCCTGCGCGTCCGACGCCGGTACCGCATCTCCGCGGTTTTCGGCATCGGTCATTCGTTGAAGAATGCTCTTCTTCATGCGCTACGCCCCCATACCTTTTGGACCAGACCGAGGATTTCGAAGTTCACGCGGTCAGCGCTCTCGATGGCGCGCTTGAGCGCCTCGCGACCCACCTCCCCCGCCTCGAGTTCGTACAGTGTTTTCTTGGCAACTGCCGCGCCGGCGATTGCGGTCGATTCCAATGCTTCGGCGACAAGCACATCGTCCCCGAACAGCCTGCGCATCACGCCGGACATGTATTTCTGTGGCCCGTCGTTGGGGTTCACACGGGTCAGCAGGAAGCGGAAGAAGTCATGCTCGAACCGTGCACCGAACTGCCCGAGAACTTCGGAGAGATCGGAGATCATGATGAGGAACTGGTTGCAGGACGCCACATCGAGCATGGCAGGATGAACGGTGATGATCAGTGAGGTGGCTGCATAGAGGGCCGCAAGCGTTGAATAGCCCAATGATGGCGGCGTATCGAGAATGACGATGTCGTAGCGATTTTCGACATGCGAGAGGGCATTGCTCATGCGCTCGAAAAAGAGGCCAAGATCATCACGGTTCCGCGAGGTTAGGTAGGACGGTGTGTCAAACTCAAAATCCATGAGCTCGAGGTTGCCCGGGACGAGATCGACACCCGGGAAATAGGTCGGGCGGATGACATCGGCCAGCGAACGGCGCTCGTTGTCATATCGAATGGCGGCGTAGGCCGTTTCGTTTTCACCCAGATCAAATTCGGGCTGGATACCGAAGAGTGCGGTCATCGATGCCTGGGGGTCCAGATCGATGCATAGGACCCGATAGCCCTGAAGACCCAGGAAGTGCGCCAAGTGGATCGACGTGGTGGTCTTCGAGCTGCCGCCCTTGAAATTCGCAGTGGCGATGACTTGCAGCTTTTCCCCGTTGCGCCGCTGGGGAAGAAGTTCCTCGGCCTCATCCGGACGAAGTGCGGCGAGAAACGTGCGGAGCTCCTTCACCTGTTCCACGGTGTAGGTCCGCCTGTTGTTTTCGGCTCTTTCCGGCTGGGGCCCCTTTCCTTCGATCGTCAGCTGTCGGAGAGTGCTCTCCGGAACTTTGAGAAGGCGAGCGAGGTCGGTGGTTGAGAATGTCCGCGCGAAGGTCTTTCTTGCCGTTGGAAAATAGGCGGTCTCGCGCATATCATGCAGTTCGGCCGAAAGCTTTGCTGTATAGCCCTCGATCTTCGATGCGGTATCTCTGACGTTGTGAGAAGCCGAGTGAAGCATTCAATCCTCTTGACGGTTGTGGGCGCTGTGCGGACCCATTTCCGTCACGATAGGCAGAGACTTGCCGATTCTACAAGGCGTTTTTCCTTAACGAGACGTTAGTGTTCCGGTTCGGAGCTCAAGCTTTACAGTTGTAAAGTCCGCCGTGCCGGGCAGAGGACTTTACAATTGTAAAGTTCCAATTTGCCTGATCGCCGCCGGCGTCGGGAATGTGAAGGCTGCGAGGGAGAAGTGATGCGTGGGGTATATCATCGACCGTGTCAGTGCGGGTGGTCGGTTGGTGGCGGTTTATTGGCCGTTCGAGTGCTGCTGTCGGTCGCTAGAGGAGTACCGCGCAGAGCGTGCGGGAAGGGATGCCCGCTCCGTCGCCTGACCCGGATTGATGGAGTGCGATCCGAGTGGGTGCGCTGGCTATAGGGGCCAGGCAACCGTAGTTCAACGCGTTCTGTCGCGCCTCCGCCAGGGGTGGTAGCCTAGGTGGAGCCCTGCGGGAGGTCGCGCCCCACGAATATGCGGGGCATTTCCTTCAGTCGATAGCGCGCCCGATGCGTGCGGCGACGCGCCATGGAATGGATCCGGCGCTTGGCGGCAGGAGATGTGGTCCTTGCACATTCAAACGCGCCGACCAGCCGCCTCGAGATCATTCCCCGAGGGCGGTCCGGTGGAGTTAGGCTATGGCGCATTTGAGAATGCCGGCGATCGTCGGCTCCAAGAGCCGGCTTGTGGCCCAGTTTTTCGCGGACTACTGCGCCGCCAGCGTCTCAAAGGCGACCTTCATTCGTTCGCCGGCCTTCGCGGGAAGCTTGACCGATTTTGCGGTGTCGAGATTGGCGGATCCGTCGCCCACGCGAATGAGGGCGACCATGCCCATGCTGTAGTGAGGCGAGCACTTGATGCCGTAGTAGCCGGGCTCGGCGACCGTCAGTACATACTCTTCGTTGACTTTGCTCCTGAAGGGTTTGACGCCTTCGGGAAGCATGCCTTTGATACCTTCGACATTGTGGCTCTTGTCGGAGGGGATGAAGCGAACCGTGTCGCCTGGCTCTGCAGCGATGGCGGCGGGCTCGAAAACCATGGCGCCACTCTCGCCCTTGTTCAGCATCTTGACTGCATGCTCTGCGGCTTGGGCTGCGCCGCCTGCAAGAACCATCAGGGCCGTCATGGCCAAAAGTCTCGTCATTACATCCTCCTCCAGATCGGATGGAGGGATGTCCCATGGTGTGGGTAGTGTCGCAATGCGACCTTGGTGCCGGATCAGCCGGCAAGCACGAAGGCTTCCAGCGCATCGGCAGCAATCGGCTTGTACATGATCTCGATGCCGGCAGCTTCTGCTGCCAGCCGCGTTTGCGGCTTGCGATCGGCCGTCAGGATGCGGGTAGGGCGCGCACCATGTTGGGCGTGCAAAGCCTCTACCGTCTCGATGCCGGTAAGCGCGCCATCGAGTTGCTGGTCGATGAGGTAGAGGTCGGGCACGATGCCGATTTCGTCGAGCAGCGAAAGCGCCTCCTCGCCACTGGCCGCCTCCAGCACGCTGACCCCGCGCCGTTCCAGGAGCAGGGCAATGGCCCTGCGCAAACCCACATCGTTTTCGACGAGAAGTGCGATCCGGTCGCTGTTGTCGCCGGGTTCTTCCGGTATGACAGGCGTTGCTTCGCGGTAGATGGGGTTAGCCCGGGATGCCATGCGGGCGAGGTCGACGGAAAAACAGGTGCCGCGACCGGGTGTGGAGCGCAGATCAAGGCGGTGGCCGAGAAGAGCGCAAGCCCTCTCCACGATGGCGAGGCCAAGCCCCATGCCTTCGGAGGCTGAGGCTGATCCCTGAACCCTGTGGAATTCACGAAAGATCGCCTGCTGCTGGTCCGCCGCGATGCCCGGTCCCGTATCGTGGACCTCGACACGCACATGACCGTTCACACGACGCGGGCCAACGAGGATGCGGCCGCTCGCGGTGTACCGTATCGCATTGCTGATCAGATTCTGCAGGATGCGGCGTAGATACGTCGGGTCGCTCGAAACCGTAAGACCACAAGGCAGGATATCGAGCCTCAGTCCCTTGCGGGCCGCGATCGGGGCGAATTCATCTGTAAGCTGCCGGAGGAGCAGGGAGAGGGGAACCGGCCCTATATCGACCGCCGTCCCGCCAGCCTCCAGCCGGGAGATATCGAGCAGGGCGCCCAGAATACCCTCTACGCTGACGAGGGCGTTGTGCGCTTTTTCGAGTGTCCCACGCATCGGGGTCGCTTCCGCGTCATCCCTTGCGGCGGCAACGAAAAGCTTCGCGGCGGAAAGCGGCTGCAGGAGGTCATGGCTTGCCGCGGCGACGAAGCGCACGCGGGCTGAGTTGGCACGCTCGGCTTCGGCAAGGGCGGCCGCAAGGTCGCCGGTGCGCGCTGCCACGCGCGCTTCCAACGAGTTGTTGGCGCGGATCATGGCGTGGATGGCGAGCCGCTCGCGCGTGACATCGGCAAAGGACATGACAAAGCCGCGCCCTGGCACTTCCTGCGCGAAGACATCGAGGATGATGCCGGAGGCATGAGTGATCTCAAAGGATAGAGGCCCGCGCGGTAGCCGGCCATCGATCCACTGACGCAAGGTGTCACCGGAAAAACCATCGCCAAGGGTGATGGCGTCGCCGATGTAGTCTGCCAGCAGCTCGAAGGGTATTCCTCGGCGTAGGAGGCGTGGCGGAATGTCGAACAGCTGCGCGACCCGGCTGTTCCATCCCACCAGTCGGCGGTTGGCGTCGAAAATGCCGACACCCTGATTTATGTGCTCCAGCGTGGCCCGGATCATACGGGCCTGGTCATCGAGCAGCTTGCCACGTTCGGAGCGCTCCATGCGGATCAGGTCAGTAATGTCGGTCTGGAGAATGACAGTGCCGCCATCGGCTGTTCGTTGCTCGCTGACCTGAAGCCAACGGTCACCACTAAGCCCGACATTGAAGACCTGCCGTGCCCGGTGCAGGCGCATGCGCTCGGCTACCCAGGATTTGGGCGTCACGCCGCGGGGGAGGGCGAGGTATGTGGAGCGGCTGGCGGTTTCCACATAGTCGGCAAAGGTAATGCCGGGGGCAAGTTTCTCGTGAATGTCCACGAGGTCTCGACAGAAGCGGGAATTGCAGAGCACGAGCACTTCAGCCGGATCGAAGAGCGCAAACCCTTCCTCGATGGCCTCGATCGCCTGGGACAGGTCACGGCGCGCGCGCTCCGTGGCGCTGTTGGCCTCGTTGAGCAGTTTCAGCGTCGCTTCGAGATCCCGCGTACGTTGACGAACCCTTTCTTCGAGCATGGCCGCACGCCGGAACTGCTCGAAGGCGGCGCCACGGTCGCCGGTATTCTGCTCGACATGACGCATCAGCGCGTCAGCGATGATGAGCATTTTCTCGAGGTTGCGGCTATCGCCATCGGCCGGATCAAACAGGCCGTCGGAAATCCGGGTGCTCATGGGCCGCCTTCCGAAACGACGGTACCGGGTGGGTAGAAGGCGAAGCCGGTCATCGTATGGTTGATGTGCATGGGGCCGATCTGCTCACCATAGGTGGAAAAGCCGATGACGCCGTGCTGGCGCAGAAGTTCGGAGACAGGACCTGTCATCTGCCGCTCCTGTGCCTCGATGCGCCGCAGAATGCAGTCGAAGGCGAGAACTGCGACGGGATCGGCCGGATCCTTCAACGCCTGCAGCTCTGTTGAAAGATGCCCTACCAGATCGTGCGGCTCGGCGATGGTAAGCACCATGCCCTCGTCGATCGCTGAGAAGAACAGCAGCTCGCCGGATGGCAGTACCCGCTGAATGGCGCGGACGTGGTGACGGTCTCCCATCCGCACGGTCAGCGGATGAATGGCAAAGGTGAGGGTGTTGACGCTCTCCGGCTCCATGCCGATCAGGCGGGCATATTCCCGTACCGCCGGCTCGCCATTGATACACCGCACGATGCGGGCTGCGGGATTTGCCTCGGTTACGACCATCCGTCGCTCCGTCGGCTTGATGTGATCCATCTTGAACGGGCGCAACGGACAGTCGCCACGGATCACCGAGATGACCGCAGCATTGGGGAGAAGCCGCTCGCCCTCAAAGACGAGCGTTTCCCGGAAATGGACGCCGTCTCCCGCCGAACCGCCGATCAAAGGCATCGCACCCGTAGCGGCGGCGAGTGCGGAGGCAAGTTCGTCTTCGCGCGCTGAAAGCCCGTCGACGAGGAGGAGGGCGAACTCTTGTGCCAAATGGCCGTGATCGCGGGCAAGGGTCTGGCGGATGTGTAGCAGAGTATCGGACAGCGTGTCGGCGGCAAGCGTGGAGAGGTTCTGGATCAAAAATGTTTCGGCAGCGAAATGATTTGCGCGAAACCCGACTGCGACAATGCTCTCCTCCTCATAGCCCGCCCCGGAAATTTCTCCGGCCGTGGTGCAGCCGGCGATCCTGGCACCCGGCCAAGCTCTGGCGCTCTCCGAAACGACGGCCGCGACATCCGCTTCGGGTGAAACAAAGAGCAGGACAAGCGCAAACGGGCCGGGGCCAAGACCCGCAGCCAGGCGCGCAACCGGACAGCTCTCATGCGCCGATACGAGCGCACGGGTAACGAAGTGTTCATCCACGGGCGATGGCCTCCTCCGCCGTTCCCCCGTCTCTATCTTAAGCATCCGCCGCGGGGCCGCGCCAGCGGGGAATGAAGCCGTTAGCCGATGGTCTTAGTATCCGCCAGAAAATCCCGACGAATTGGCCGATCGACACGTTCACGCACCGCCATGCCGGAAGTCCCGCACTGGCCTTCCAAAACCACCTTCAGGTGTCAGTAACCATGATTGCAAAGCTTGCTTCCTGCGCGAACAGCACCGCCTGCATGCGTGTCTGCACACCGAGCTTGCGCATGATGGCGGTGACATGCGCTTTCACCGTCGTCTCGGCGATGGAAAGCTCGTAGGCGATCTGCTTGTTCATGCGGCCAGCACAGACAAGCTGCAGGATGCGGGCCTGCTGGCGCGTCAGCAATGCAAGCCGCTTGACCGCCTCTTCCGAGGGGCTCGGTACGGATCCTTCCAGTGCCAGCCGGCTTGCGTGGATCTCCCCGCGTGCGATGACGGCGAAGGCTTCGCGGAATTCTTCGCGCGAAGCATGTTTTGGCACGAAGGCATTGATGCCGGCCTTCAGGGCCGCCCGCACGATACGAACCTCATCGAGCGACGAGACGACGACGATCGGCGTCTCCGGCGCTGCCTGGCGCAGGCGCACCACGCCATCGAGGCCGTTGACGTCGGGCAGGTTGAGATCGAGCACGACAACGTCTGGCGACGGCCCGCTGGCAAGCCGCGTCAGCGCCGCTTCCAGCGTGCCGACGGCTTCGACATCCGGAATGCCCACCGGTCCCGTCAGCGTCATCGACAATGCATCGCAGAACAACGGATGATCGTCGACAATCAGCGCCGACCGCAGCATGCGAAGAGGTTTTTCCGGCACTAGAACTGGTATCATGCGAAATTCCCGATAGGGCTGGCGGTAGCTTAGCATCAAATTCGTCCGTCTTCATCGGCCTTTCGGCCAGCGCCAAAGCAACAAAGCCGGGCGTTACCGCCCGGCTCTTCATCTCAGTCCAGCGAGGCCAGTTGTTTTGGCAGGCGGAAGGTCCAGACTGTGCCGCCCTGATTGAGGTAGTTGACCTTCTTCGCGACCTCTCCGCCCCACAGCGGAACGGCGCCGCCCCAACCCGAAATCACGGACACATACTGCTCGCCGTCCTGCTCCCAGGTCACTGGTTGGCCGACGATGCCCGAGCCCGTCTGGAATTTCCACAATTCCTCGCCGGTCTCGTTGTTGAGCGCGACGAAGTCGCCTTCCGGAGTACCGAAGAACACGAGGCCGCCGGCCGTTGCCATCGCGCCACCCCATAGCGGAGCACTGTTCTTGTATTCCCACTTGATTTCGCCGGTGCTCGGGTCGATTGCCTTGAGGCTGCCGATATGGTCCTCGAAGAGCGGTTTGATGGTAAAACCGGCACCGAGGTAAGCCGCGCCCTTCTTGTAGCTGATGGGCTCATTCCAGATGTCCATGCCCCATTCGTTGGAAGGCACGTAGAACAGGCCCGTCTTCGGACTATAGGCCATTGGCATCCAGTTCTTGCCGCCGAGGAACGAGGGCACGGCAAAGACCTGCTGGCCTTTCGCGCCGTCAGCGGCCGCGGCCGCATCGCCCGGACGGTTGTCCTCGTTGTAGATCGGCCTGCCGGTCTCATCGATACCCTTGGCCCAAGTGATGTTCTTCACGAAGGGATGGGCGGCGACGAATTTCCCGTCCTCGCGGTTCAGCACGTAGAAGAAGCCGTTACGGTCTGCAGTGGCGAAGCGCTTGTTCCCGTCCTTGTCGACGAAAGGAACGACCTCGTTCACGCCGTCGAAATCCCAGCCTTCGCGGGGTGTCGTCTGGAAGTGCCACTTGATCTCGCCGTTTTCGGGGTCGATACCGAGGCGCGAGGCGGCATAAAGGTTGTCGCCCTTGTTGCCTTCCACAGGCTTGCCAGCATTGCGCAGATGGCTGTTCCACGGAGCCGGATTGCCTGCGCCGAAGATCAATGTCTTGGTGTCCTCGTCATAGGAACCGCCAAGCCAGGTCGCTCCCCCGCCCGTCTTCCACAGGTCGCCCGGCCAGGTCGCGTTGAGCGTCCCGGTCATCGTGCTTTCCTTGCCCTTGAAGGTTCCCATATGCCCTTCGATGACGGGACGGGTCCAGACGAGCTCGCCGGTCTCGGCATTGCGTGCCTGCACCTCGCCGACGACGCCGAACTCGCCGCCCGAATTGCCCGTCACGACGAGGCCGTTCACGATCAGCGGGGCGGCGGTGTAGCTGTAGCCTTCCTTGTAGTCTGCAATCTTCTTGTTCCAGACCACGTCGCCTGTCTTGCGGTTCAGCGCGACGATGCGCGCGTCGAGCGTGCCGAAATAGATGTTGTCACCGAAGATCGCCGCGCCACGGTTGACCACGTCGCAGCAGGGGAGGATACCCTCGGGCAAGCGCGCGTCATACTGCCAGACTTCCTTGCCTGTCTTGATGTCGATGGCATAGAGTCGGCTGTAGGAGCCGGTAATGTACATCATGCCGTCATAGATGATCGGCTGGCTTTCCTGGCCGCGTTGCTTTTCACCGCCAAGCGAGAAGGCCCAGGCCGGCACGAGATTCTTGACGTTCTTGGTGTTCAGCGTCTCCATCGGCGAAAACCGTTGCAGGCCGCGGCCCATGCCGTTGGTCAAGACGTCGCCGACGGTTTCGGCGTCCTTGGCAAGATCGTCCTCGGTCACGCCGGCATAAGCGGCGCTCGAACAGGCGATGGCCGCAATCGCGGCCAATACGAGTTTCCTCATGGCATCCTCCCACTCCATGCCCGCAGCAGGACGCGGGCTCCACGAGGGGGATCATCGGTGCTGTTCGGGAAGGGTTGAATTGGACCTTGGTCGTAAAATGCCCGTTGCGGCGGGTTTCCGGCCTCTTCGCCCCCCGTCAATAGGTCGTATATCGAGCGATAGGGTGGGGGGGTAGCATCTCGGGATCAAGGGGAGGAGAGCCCATGACGATCCTGAAATCGGTTGCTGGCGCGGTTGCGGCCGCGCTCCTGTCATTTACGCCGGCACTCGCCGAGACGCCCGTCGTGCGCGCCGCGCTGCAGCTTTCGGGCACGGTGAACTGGGAAGCCGACACAATCCGTCACTACGGCTTCGACAAGACAAATGGCTTTGCCCTCGATGTGAGTGATGTTGCCGGTGCGCCGGCGGCGCAAATCGCGCTCGTTGCCGGCGAAGTGGACATGATCGTTTCCGACTGGCTCTGGGTGGCGCGCGAGCGCGCTGCCGGTCGCGATCTTGTCTTCATCCCCTATTCGCGCGCCGTCGGCGCCCTTATGGTCGCGGCCGACAGTCCGGCCAAAACGCTTGCGGATCTCAAAGGCCAGAAGATCGGTGTTGCGGGAAGCCCCATCGACAAGAGCTGGCTGATCCTGCGCGCCTATGCGCAGAAAGTGGAGGGCTTCGATATTTCCGGGACGACCGAGCAGATCTTTGGCGCTCCACCACTCGTCTACAAGGCAGCGCTCGACGGCGAAGTACAGGGTGCGCTGAATTTCTGGAATTTCGGCGCCCGCATGCAGGCGGCGGGCATGCGTCCGCTGATGACCGTCGATAAGGCAGCCGAGGCGCTCGGCCTCGACCCGCAAACACCGCTTGTGGGCTATGTGGTACGCGGTGAACTGTTGAAGGCCAATCCGGGTCTTGGTGGAGCGATCGCCGCGGCCTCACATGCCGCCAAGACAAAGCTGGCGTCCGATCCGGCTGCCTGGGCGCGTATCCGCCCGATGATGAAGGCGGCGAACGATGCCGAATTCGAGGCGCTGAAGGCGGGCTTCCTTGCTGGTTCGCCGAAGGCGGGTGCCGTTGACGAAAAGGCTGCCGCCCGCATGCTTGCCCTCATGACCGAGCTCGGCGGCGCCGACCTCGTGGGCGACCTGAAAGAACTGCCCGATGGCGTTTTCCATCATCCCGGCAGCTGAGCCGGTCCTGCGGCTCGATCTGGAGAAAGGCGGGCCGGGCCGTGTGCTTGGCCCGATGGCGCTTTCGCTCGTGCCGGGTGAAACCGTCGCGCTGACCGGCCCCTCAGGCGCCGGCAAGACGTCGCTGCTGCGCATCGTTGCCGGGCTCGACAGGCGTTTCGAAGGACGACTGGAAGCAACGGAACGCGTCGCGATGGTCTTCCAGGAGCCGGTTCTCCTGCCCTGGCGCACGGCTCTGCAGAACCTCACCATCGTCGCGCGTGTCAGCGAAATCGAGGCACGACACTGGATGGAGGAGGTTGGGCTAGCAGGGCTTGGCGGGCGCTTTCCGGGCATGCTTTCACTGGGCCAGCAGCGGCGCCTCTCGCTGGCACGCGCCTTCGCTTCCAGACCGGATCTCCTGCTGATGGATGAGCCGTTCGTCAGCCTCGACCCGGTGCTGGCCGATGAAATGATGAGCCTGTTCGAGCGACTGATTACCGCGCGGCCCTGTGCGACGCTGCTCGTCACCCATGTCCGGGCCGAGGCTCAGCGGCTTGCCGGCCGCATCCTTCGCCTGGAGGGCCGGCCGGCACGGCTTGTCGAGGAGGATCAGAAAGCCGGGGCGTATTTCCAGTTGTCGGCGTCGGGCGTCACGACGTCGAGGTCATAGCCGGCCCCCTTGAGGCGCCTTGCTGACGGAAGGCCGCTGTCGGCCGCCTCGTCGATGTAGCGGCGGCCGAGTGCCTTGTTTTCCACGACGCCGCGCCCGCGCATCAGGTCGAGTCCATAGTTGAATTTGCCGACAGGATCGCCGGCTTCGGCTGCACGGCGGTCCCATTCGGCAGCGGCATCGGGGTTTTCAGGACCGCCGAGGCCATTGTCATCGAGCTGCGACATCCAGGTCATTGCTCCAGTCCAGCCGGCCTCGGCACAGCGCTCGAAGAGTTCGCGCGCCATCTCATGCCGGCCGGACTTGGTGATGTAATAGCCGGTCGCGCAGATTGTCATGCTGGTGCGCCCCTCGGCGATATCCTTCATGACGCGGTTCAGCGTCAGCTCCTCCGGATTGAGCGTGCCGCCGGCGCCGGCATCCGCCTGCGACAGGGTTGTGTTGGCAGAAAGGAACAACAGGCTCGCGGTAACGATGACAAGACGCATGGTGGGTCTCCAGTTCAGGCCTTTCGCGCCGTCAGGCCACGGGCGGGGTCGTAACCCCAGATGGCGATGAGGCCGAACACGGCGAAGGCGGCGAGGGTGACGGCGAGCGCCGTAAGATTGCCCTTGGCGTAGAGGGAAAAGCGGATCAGCTCGACGGCATGGGTAAAGGGATTGAGCGCACACAGGTCCCGCAGGCGCGGCGAGGCTTCGGCCATCTTCCAGAGCGGATAGAGCGCCGAGGAGAGGAAGAACATCGGAAAGATCACGAAGTTCATCACACCTGCGAAATTCTCCAGCTGTCGGATGAAGGAGGAGAGCAGGAGACCGAGCGCGCCGAGCATCATCGCGGCGACCGCCATGGCTGGGGCGGCGGCAAGATAACCCAGCCAGGGAAAGCGAATCCCGTAAAGCGCGGCGATGGCGAGGAAGGTATAGGCCTGCAGCACGGCGATCAGGCTGCCGGCCAGCAACCGGCAGAACAGCAGCCACCAGCGTGGCAGCGGCGCGGTCAGGAGAAGCCGCATCGATCCCATCTCCCGATCATAGACGAGGCTGAGGGACGATTGCATCCCGCTGAACAGCAGGATCATGCCAACCAGCCCCGGTACGATGTATACTTCGTAGGTGATGTAGGTCTGGTAAGGCGGGGTGATGGAAAGGCCAAGCGCCGCGCGAAAGCCGGTGGCGAAGACGAAGAGCCAGACCAACGGTCGTACCAGCGCCGCGACAAGCCGCCCGCGCTGGCCGAGAAACCGCAACGCTTCCCGATAGAGGATTGCCCGAAGCGCGGTGAGGGGACGGGAACGCCGTACGCCGCCAGTTTGCGGTTCAGCTCCGTCCAGAGCCTCCGTCGTCATGCCCGTTCTCCCGTCAGTGCAAGGAAGCGGGCCGTGAGATCCGCACCGCCGATTTCTCCAGCCTCGCCGTCGGCAAGCACGCTGCCACGATGGAGGATGACAAGCCGATCGGTCTTGCGCACCTCGTCCACCAGGTGGGTCGCCCAAAGCACGGTCAGCCCGTCCGTCGAGAGGTCGTGCACGTGGGCGGTGATGGCAGCGCGTGCGGCCGCGTCGAGGCCGACCGTCGGCTCATCCAGCAGCAGCACCTGCGGCCTATGCAGGAGGGCGCGGGCGATTTCCATCCGCCTGCGGTGGCCGCCGTTGAGTTTTGCGACTTTCTCCCCTGCACGCTCTGCCATGCCGAGCCGCTCAAGTGCTGCAATCGTGCGCACCTCCGCCTCGCGCCCCGAAAGGCCATGCAGCGCGGCGAAGTAGAGGAGGTTGTGCCGGACGGTGAGATCCGGATCGAGCGTGGAGGCCTGGAAGACGGCGCCCATGCGGGCGAGGGCGGCGCGTGGCGCGCGCGCCATGTCAAAGCCCGCCATCACGATCCGGCCGGCACGTGGCGTGAAAAGCCGCGTGAGCATTCCGAACAGTGTCGACTTCCCGGCACCGTTCGGCCCGAGCAGGGCGCAAAAGCGGCCGGATTCGACGGAAAACGACACGTCATCGAGCGCGCGGCGCGCGCCCCAATCATGACTGATGCCCTCCACCGTCAAACCGCCCATGGTCGACTACTCTATGGTGATTGCGACCTGTTGGCTGTCGCCTGTGCTACCGGGAACCTTCAGGTGGTAGCTGCCCGGCTTGATCGCAACGAAGCTGATTTCCGCCTCGCCCGCCTCGTCGAATTCGATGGAATCGATGCCGAGGGGACGGATCTCGATACCCTCAATGACGATCTCGTTGATCCACACAGCCCTGAAGAACCCGGCTCCTTCCAGCGCCAGCTCCTGGCTGCCATCCGCTTCGATCTTCACTGTGTAGTACTTCCCCGACTTCAGCGTCAGCGGCACCTTGGAAACCGGCTGTCCAGCCGAGAGCGTGATGTTTGGCAGGCTCTGGCGGTTGGATTTCGACAAGAGGCCGGCGAGCCCCAGGCCCGCCTCGGGTTTGGCGTCGTCTTCATCATCCGCCTGCGCGGCGAAGGGTATGGCGGCGAGTATGATTGCGGCCAGAATTGCTTTCTTCATCTTATCCTCCCTCTCAAAAAGTCATGGACGGGTCGCCGCACCCCAGGGGAAACGGCCGACCTTGATGGATTTCACGGGTTCCAGCGTGGCGACATCGACCACGGTGACGTCCCCTGAAACACCGTTGGTGGTGAAGAGCTGCGTGTGGTCGGGCGAAAACGCGAGGTGCCAGACACGACGGCCGACAAGCACGTATTTCTGGACCACAAACGTATCGGCATCGATCACCGCCACGTGATTGGACGGTCCGAGCGCGACGAACGCCGTCTTGCCATCGGGCGTGAACTCGAAGCCGACGGGCTGGATGAGGTCGGCGTTGACACCCGTGATCTCGAAGCGGATCTTCGCCTTTTCCGCCTGGGTGGCGACATCGAAAACGGTAATCGTTCCGCCAATCTCCGAGGAGACCCACAGTTCTGCCCCTTCCCTGGCGAATTCGGCATGACGCGGGCGGGAATCCACCAGTGTGTTGGCGAAGATCGCCTTCTTCTCCGTGTCGATCCAATGGGCCATATTCGTCGTTTCCGAGGTGGTGATGACGATCTTGCCGGCCGGTGAGACAGCCATGCCCTCGGGCTCGATGCCGACATTGATCTGGCCCACGACCTTGCGCGTCTCGACATCGACGACGGTCGTCACCGCGTCGTCCTCATTGGCGATCCACAGATGCCTGTCGTCCGGCGCGAGAACGAATTGCTCGGGATCCTCCCCGGAGGGAAGGTCATGCAGGATCTCGCCGGTTGCCGGATCCATCACCTGGACCGTGTCGCTGTCGGACGCACAAATGTAGACGCGGCTGTGGTCGGAATTGAACGTGATGCCGCGGGGTCGCTCACCGGTCTTGATAGTACGCACGACCTCGAGGGTCGCCGTGTCGATTACGGAGATCGTATCGTCCTTCTCATTCGTCACCCAAATCTCGCCGGCCAGAGCCTGGAGCGGGGCAGCGACCAGAAGCGGGGCGATCAACAGGACCGGAAATCTCATTTCATCCTCCAAAGGCAGTGCAGGCGCTTTCGGGCCGGTCGAGGCCCAGCGTGTCCATTTCGTTGGTCTGGTGCAGATAGCCGTCGAGCGGTGTCAACTCGACCAAGGCGCGGGCATTGACGACCGCCATGGGTTGGCGGAGTTGCCCGTTCCAGGCGCGATAACTGAGGCTGCGGCCCTTGAAGCCGTCGAGGGCGAATTTGTCCGAGAGGATGAAGCCGCGGATCACCGCGGGATCCGCGGTGTTGGTGCGTGTCACCGCTTCGCCGATGCTGCGCAGTGCCGTCCAGGCCGCGTAGTCGCGGGAGCCCATCTCGCGCCCGGCAGCCTTCTCGAACCGGTTCTGCAACTGCACGGCCGCCCATTGCTCGAGCACCGGTGCCCAGCCTTCGCCGCGAAGTCCGTCCGAGCCTGCGACGGGACGGGGCAGCCAGGTGTTGTCAGCGACATAGCGGGCAAAATCATCTGCCTCGTCGGCGATCAAAAGCACGTCGTGATCGGGAAAATCCTGGGTGAAGAGCGGAATTTCCTGCCCGGCAGCGCGACGCAGGTCCGTATCGAAGGACCACTCCTTCGAGGCGAGGATTTCGACGCCGAATTTTTGCGCCGAGGCGCGCAGGGTCTCGGCGAAGGCGCGATCCTCCGGTTTCGGGCCGGCGATCATCACCGTCCGTGTCCACCGGCGGGCTTTCAGTACCTGCATAAGGGCGTCGCTACGCATGGCATCTTCGGTCATGGTATGCAGCAGATTGGGGCGGCACTCGACATCGCGCAGTCGCCGTTCGCCCGAGCCGACGTTGAAGAGAAGGGCGTTCCGGGCCTCCGGCAAGTCCGCGACTGCAAGAATGCCTTCCGGCGTGGCATCGAGGAACAGGATTTTGGAGGCCGAAAGTGCCTTGCGAGCCGCGTCGAGAAAATCGCCGCCGGGCTCCACAGAGATGACGGAGAGGCTGTAGTCGTGACCCATGAAGCTGCCGGTCGTCTTCGTATCGGTCAGAGCAACCTGCGCGCCCGCAATGCCACGATCCTCTGGGATGGGGTCGAGATTGGAGAGCACCGGCGGTGCCGCCACCTCCTGCCGAAGATAGGTCATCGGTATGGCGATCGTGGCTGCAGCCGACGAAGCGCAAAAGACGAACGCGGCCGCAAGGCAAAGCCCCTCGCGGCGCAGCATGAAGCGTACCGGCATGTCTCATCCTCCTGAAGGCGAGCATGGCGGCAGCGCATGAACCCCGAAATACGACCTTGGTGCCATGGGGCGGGGCGACCTAGGTCGCATATCGCCGCGGCCGGGGCTTACCGTAGAAAAATGGCAGTAGGAAATGCGAGGGAGGACCGCATGTCGGCCAATATCATTCGCGGCGGGATCGCTGCTTTCATCCTCTTGGCGACGACGAGCATCGTGATCGCCCATGGCGACGTGGCGCCGCAGCCGGTCAACACGGATGCCCTGCCTGACGTGGGCGAGGAGTGGCTGACCGAGAATCCCTATCGCGAGGCGGCGATCGGTCACGAGGCCTGGCTGAAGGCGGTGGAGATCGGCGCTTCGGGCTTCAACCAGAACTGCGCGCGCTGTCATGGCCTCGGCGCGGTTTCGGGCGGGCTTGCGCCGGACTTGCGCTTCCTTGAGGCCGAGGAAGCCGGCGACGAGTGGTTCATGGAACGCTTCCGCCACGGCTACACCCAGGACGGCACGACGAAGATGCCGGCTTTCGGCGACATTCTCGGTCAGAAGGCAGCCTGGGCGATCCGCACCTATGTGGAAACCCGGCCAGAAGATGGGGCGCTCGACAACCATGCCCAGCGCCTGCATGAGATCCGCGACGAACTGGGCAGCGGCAAGGTGGCTGATACGGCAGCGCTCAGGAAGGAACTGGAGACGATCGCGTCCGAAGTAAAGACCGCGTCCGGCGCTCCCGTGGCCGACAGCGTGACCTACGAGGCAGCACGCATTCTCTCCGAAACGCCGGAAAGCTGGAAGAAGGCGGCGGAAGTGCTGACGGTCGGCCTTTCGGCCACGCAGTAACGCGCATGCTCCGCCGTGCTCTTCTGGCCCTTGTCCTCGGCGTCGCCCTCCCGGGCGGCGCTTTTGCGCGTTGCGAGGACTACAAGCCTCAACCCAAACCGCAGAACACTTTCGCGCAGGATGTCGGTCGCGATTTCGACCGGATTCTTGAAGAAGGCTGGATAGAATTCGCCGTCTATGCGGACTATGCGCCTTGGTCCTATGAGGAAAAGGGCAAAGCAGTCGGTGTCGACGTCGAGATCGGGCGGCTGATCGCCAAGGGCCTTGGTGTCGAGGCGAAATTCCGCCTCGTTGCCGCCGGGGAAAACCTGGAGGCGGACCTCCTGAACTATGTCTGGAAGGGCGCGACCGTCGGCGGCCGCGTCAGCGACGTGATGCTGCATGTGCCCTATGACAGTGCCCTCGTCTGCCGTATCGAGCAGGTTACCTTCACCGGACAATATGCCACGGAAAGCATCGCGATCGCCTATCGTGCGGCTGACTATGCGGAGAAAGGGCCGACGCCGCCCTTCTTCCGCTTCGATCCGGTTGCCGTCGAGAACGATTCCATCGCCGATTTCTACCTCACTTCCCTGATTGGCCCCGTCGACAAGATCCATCGGTACCGGTCGGTGGCTGCGGCAATGGATGGGCTGGCGGAGGGCGTAACCAAGGCTGCGATGGGTCCGCGTGCGGAGCTGGAAGCCGGGCTCGTGCGCCATCCGGAAAGCGGGTTGACGGTGCACGCCCCACCGCTTGTCGGCTTTGCCCGGGGAAGCTGGACGGTCGGCATCGGCATCAACTTCCAGCACAAGGACCTCGCCTATGCCGTCGACGAAGCTATCGCGGCGGCGCTCGCCGACGGTGAGATCGCGCGTATCTTCGCGGCCCACGGCCTGACCTTCACCCCGCCCACGCGCTAAGGTTCAGAACGTCGAAACATCGCCGGCGAAATCCATTGCCGTTACCCGCGTCACCGCAGGGCAGCGGTGGAGCGCGGCGCGTATCGCCTCGCCGGGCGTCAGGCAAAAGGCCGTTGAGAAGCCATCGGCCAGTGCGGCGTTCTCTGCCTCCACCGAAACTGTCGACCAGCCCGGCGTTTCACCACGTGGGCCGAGGATATGAAAGCCGCCCCCGATCCGCATCGCCGTCGGGCTTGACGTGGCAACGGCATTGCCCGAAAGGCGGCGGGTGGCGATTTCGCCGAGGGCTGGATCTTCGATGGAAATGTGGAACGGCCCACCGAGTGCCGCGAACTCCCCCATATCGACGAGCGCATCGCGATAGCCTGCCTCCTGCAGCAGTCCACGCACCCGGTCGGCGGCATAGCCCTGCGCGATACCGTTGAAGGTCAATGCCTGTCCCTTGTCGAGCCGGATCGGCGGGCCGACCTGTACCCGTGCCAGGCCGATCGCGGCGTGCGCGGGCGCGGGGTCGCGCCCTTCCGCCAGAGCACGCCAAAGTGGCTGGATCGTCGGATCGAAACGTCCGTCCGTCATCGCATGCATTTCCCCGGAAAGGCGCATCAGGTCGAGAAGGACAGGGGGCGGATCGTCGAGCCGTCCTGCGGCATTCAAGCGGCTGAGGGCGGAATCGGAGTTGAAGAGGCTTGCTGCAGCCTCCACCTCCGCGATTGCCGCGCCGATCCGGGTGGCGACATCCTGCGCAAGATCACGCGGGCCCCGCAGATCGACGCGCACCGTGCCGCCGAGCATGTCTGCCTGCCAGCGCGTGAACCCGGCGCGGGCGGCGCCGGGAAAGGCGGCCACCGCGGCGGTTATCAGAAGAAAGCGGCGTCGGTTCATGCCCGTGCCACCCGCTGGCTTGGTGCACTCTTCCGGCGGGCCAGCACGAGCGGCACGCATTGCGCGCCGTCATCGTGGATCGAGACGCAGTCGAGGCATTGGAAACATTGCGAATAGGCGATCTCGCCTGTCTTGCGGATGGCGCCATAGGGGCAGCGTACTCGGCAAAGCTGGCAGGGCGAACCGCATTCTGCACGGCGGGGAATCCATCGGCGCAGCCGCAGCAGGCCACCGATGGCCATGAGCGCCCCCAGCGGACAGACATAACGGCAGAAGCCTTTGAAGGTGACCATGGCAAGCAGCAGCCAGAATCCGGCATAGGCGACATAGTACCATTCACGTTGGAACAAGGTGGTGATTGCCGTCTTGAAGGGCTCGATCTCGGCTGCCGTCTCAGCCTTTTCCGGCGCGAGCACCGCGACCGCGAGGAGGCCGGCAAGCGCAAGCCACGCGCCGGCCTTCAACCGGCTGTCCCAGACAGGGGAGGGGTTCCACTGCGGCAGCCGCAGCAGCCTGCCAACATGGTGGGCGAATTCCTGCATGGCACCGAAGGGGCAGAGCCAGCCGCAGAAAAGGCCGCGCCCCCACAGCACGAAACCAAGAATGGCAGCCCCCCAGATCAGCAGCGAGAAGGGATCGTAGAGCAACACGGTGAGACTGCCGCCATCGACCGCCGTCCGCAGCACGGCGAGCGGCGTGACGATCGAAAGCTGGCCTTGCCCCCACCAGCCGACGAACACGACGACAAGCGCCAGGAGGGCGAGCCGTGCCGGACGCAGCGTGGCGGGTTGAGCGAGACGATGCATGCCGGGGCCGACCGCCGCCAGCAGCCCTGTCAGAAGCACGCCGAGCGCGGCGAGATCCCATTTCCGATCGGCCAGTGCCGCCTGCCATGGCGCCAACGCAGCCGCAACCACCGGACGGCTGAAGAAGGCGGGGTCAGCCCTGAGGACGAGCGGGAAATGGACGGAGCCGACCTCCGGCTTCAGCATGCCATGCATGCGCACGGCCTGTGCGGAGAGCGTCCAGTCCCGCGTCGGGTCGAAGCCAAGGCGACGGTCGATACGCAGAAGCATCGTCGTGCCCAGCGGCACGCCCGTCCGTGTCTCTACCGCAAGGTCGGCATCGCGCAGCGCGACGGGCAGGCCGTCCTGCTCTGCCGCCAGGCGGTCCGGTGCCGTGTTGCGCACGAAATCCGGCGACACGAGGCCATGGCGCCCAGCTTCGATGAGGAGGATGGGCTCGTCATCGGGAGAGATGCGCGCAAGGCGCTGGAGGTCGGCAAAGCTTTCATCGTCCAGCACAGCGCGCGCGATGGCCGGCGGACCGATGTCGACCGCCCAGAGATCAAGGAAAAGCCCCTCTGGATCCGCTGCTGCCTCCGGGTCGTCATGCGCCCAGATCGTCTTGCCGAACGCCGCATCGAGCGCAGCGTTGGTAACCGTGAGGTTCCGGACGAGGCCGCGCTCGACCAGCATCGACCAATCAAGCACCTCATCGACTGCCGGATCGGGGTGTACCGGCGGGCCGCTCACCACGCCCTGCATCTTCTCGCGCACCACGTCGAGCGTTGCGGCGAGGATCGATTCATGGGCGATGCGCACCGACGCCGTCGCCTTGGTTACGCCGTCGAGATAGACGAGATCGGAGCCATTGCCGGCCTCGCCATAGGGTGTGCCGACGACCAGCGGCTCGCGGATCGAATGCCCGCGATACTGTTCGAGAAAGGCGCGCAAGGGCGCCTCTCCCAGGCCGGAAACGAAGATGGGCTCGTTGTGCGAAAGGAGCCTGATGTCAAGAAAGCGGCCATCCCGGTCGATTGTCACAAGCATGTTGATCGGCGCGCCTGAAAAGCCGGGCAGCGGTGCGAGCGGCCCCGTCTCGAAGACATAGCCGGCCTCCGCCCCACCGGAGTTGAGCAGCGTCCAGACGCCCTTGTCGTTGACCGGCTCTCCCAGCGCATAGGGTGGCACGATCATGCTGGCCAGCGCCTGGTGGTCGAGCACGGCCGCCGGCGCGTTCCGGCCACACAGAAGAAGGCCGAGGATAAAAATGCTCAGCAGCAGGCCGCATCGCGCCAAGCCTCTTTCCATCGCCGGATCCTCCCGTCCCGATTTCTATGCACCTGTCGGAAGGCCGCCATACGACCAAGGTCGCGGATCGGCGGCATGGTTCGGCGGCTATAGTCGGGGTGGGAGATTTCCGATGACGCAGATCCATGCCGAAGACCGCCCGTCGGTTGGCGTCTTCTTTCTATCCCTCGGCCTCTTTGGCCTGTTCTGGGCGGCGCTTGCCGGCCTGAAGGCCGACCCGACGGTCTTGCCGGGGCCTGTCGACGTGGCGCGGGTCTTCTGGTCGGAAACCATCGCAGGGCGCCTGCCGCGCGAACTTTTTGCAACGCTGCTGCGCGTTGTCGTTTCCTTTACGCTCGCCATGGCGGCCGGCAGCCTGCTCGGCTTCCTTCTTGGACGCTATCGGGCCCTCAACCGCTGGGCCGACCCCTGGGTCACGATCTTCATGAACCTGCCGGCACTCGTGCTGATCGTGCTTTGCTATCTCTGGATCGGGCTCAACGAACTGGCAGCCATCGTCGCGGTGACCCTCAACAAGACGGCCATGGTTATGATCACCGTGCGGCAGGGCGTGCGTGCCTTCGATCCGGCGCTGGAGGACCTTGCCGCCGTCGCCCGCCTGTCCGGTCACGAGCGCCTTCGCCATCTTGTGCTGCCGCAGCTTGCACCCTGGCTCGCGGTCGCCGCGCGTAACGGCATCGCCGTGATCTGGAAGATCGTTCTCGTCGTCGAATTCCTCGGCCGGTCGAATGGCATAGGCTTTCGCATCCACCTCTATTTCCAGCAGTTCGAGACCACCCATGTGCTGGTCTATTCCCTCGCATTCGTCGCCGTCATGCTGGTCGTCGAACACGGGATCATCCAGCGCTGGGAAGCCCGTGCAGCTCATTGGAAAAACCGATAGAAAGCGAGCGCCGGTCGCTCCATCGGGGGGAGGGGTAGACATATCGTGCGGCACGTAGGAGACGGGGTGTCCCATCCCGGCGGTTCAATGTAGCTTGCTGGGCGATTCTCCGCTTCGTCACCGCTCCGCAGGCCTATGGAAACCTCACTCTATCTGCCCGTCAAAGACTTCCTCGAAAAGGCCGGCTATGTCGTCAAGGGGGAAATCGGCGGCTGCGATCTCGTCGGGCTGAGCAACGACGATCCGCCCGTCGTCGTGATCTGCGAGCTGAAGCTGACGTTCAACCTGGAGCTCATCCTCCAGGCCGTAGACCGGGCTGCCGTCTCGGACGAGGTCTGGATCGCCGCAAGGGTCTCGGCGAGGGGCAGGGGGCGGGAATCCGACAAGCGCTACCGCGACCTCTGCCGCCGGCTCGGCATCGGCATGCTCGGCGTTTCCGATGCCGATGACGTCAGCGTCATCGTCGGTTCCATATCCCCCATGCCGCGAACCAATCCGAAGCGCCGGTCGCGGCTGATGCGGGAGCACCAGAAGCGGCGCGGCGATCCGGCCCGCGGCGGCAGCACCCGTGCACCGGTCATGACAGCCTACCGCCAGCAGGCGCTCGGCTGCGCCGCGGCGCTTGCCGGTGGGCCGCTGCCCGTACGCGCTGTGCGCGCCAATGTGCCGGACGCCGGTAAAATCCTGCTTTCCAATGTCTACGGCTGGTTCGAGCGCCTCGACAGGGGCGTCTATGGCCTGACGGACACCGGGCGAGACGCGCTGCAGCGGTGGCCGCAGCCGGAAACCTCGTCGCCTTAACGGCGACGGTGATCGCGTTTCAATGATCGCTACATAGAAAACGGAACGGCGGCTTCACACATCACGACCCTCATGAAATTGCGCGCTATGCTTGAAATGGCGTTCGTACCAAAAGCCATGATAGCCGAGGCACGGGTTCTGTTGCACGCTGAGGATGACGACAACCTGTCGTCCGCCTTTCGATCTTTAGCCCGGAGAGGCGATCATAGCCAGATCGCGTCATCTGCTATTGGAATGTTTGACACATGGTTTTGAGAAGGTGCTGAGCGAACCGCGTTAGCTGAGGCAGTGCGTCGCCAGTTGTCTGATGAGAACAGACGGGTGGGGAAAAACGGTCTTTCCATTCGGCACGCTCGCTACGAGCATCTTTATTCAGATAAACATGAATTGAAAGCACCACTTTTTTACTAAAATACGGCATCTTGCCAGCCGGCGTTGGTTGACCTACTCGTGGCGCATAAGAAGCTGGGCCGGCGAACATGCGGTTCGGTGGCGCTGCCTTTGAGCAGCCGTGTACCTCTAGACGTTGGGATTGCGATGAACCTGTACCTGGACTATCTGGCCGAGATCAAAAGCAGAGAAACGCAAGGGCTCGCTCCCAAGCCGATTGATGATGGCGCGCTAGTCGGCGAAATCATTGCATTGATTGAAGATGCCGGTAGCGAGCATCGCAAGGACGCCCTGAACTTCTTTATCTACAATACGCTGCCGGGCACGACGAGTGCTGCCGGGGTCAAGGCTGCTTTCCTCAAGAAGATCATCCTCGGCGAAACTGTCGTCCCGGAGATCACCCCCGAGTTCGCCCTCGAACTCCTGTCGCACATGAAGGGCGGGCCCTCGGTCGAAGTGCTGCTCGACATCGCGCTTGGCGAGGATGCTGCAATTTCCGGGCAAGCCGGTGAGGTGCTGAAGACGCAGGTCTTCCTCTACGACGCTGACATGTTCCGTCTGCGAGACGCCTTCAAGGCTGGCAATGCGGTCGCGAAGGGCATTCTCGAAAGCTATGCCAAGGCCGAGTTCTTCACCAAGCTTCCGGATGTCGAGGACGAAATCAAGGTCGTGACCTTCATCGCCGCCGAAGGCGATATCTCGACCGACCTTCTGTCGCCCGGCAACCAGGCGCATTCGCGTTCGGACCGTCAGCTGCACGGCCAATGCATGATTACGCCCGAAGCGCAGCAGGAAATCGTCGCGCTGCAGAAGCAGCACCCGGACAAGCGCGTGATGATGATTGCCGAGAAGGGCACGATGGGCGTCGGTTCGTCGCGCATGTCGGGCGTCAACAACGTGGCGCTCTGGACCGGCAAGCAGGCCAGCCCCTATGTGCCCTTCGTCAACTTCGCACCGGTCGTCGCGGGCACCAACGGCATTTCGCCGATCTTCGCGACCACGGTCGACGTGACCGGCGGTATCGGCATTAACCTGAAGAACTGGACCAAGAAGACCGGTGAAGACGGCAAGCCGATCCTCAACAACGACGGTAACCCGGTCCTTGAGCAGAAGTTCTCGGTCGAGACTGGCACGGTCCTGAAGATCGACGTGAAGAACAAGAAGCTCCGTGGCGAGGACGGCGCGGAACTGGTCGATGTCGCTGCTGCTTTCACACCGCAGAAGATGGAGTTCATGAAGGCCGGCAGCTCCTATGCTATCGTCTTCGGCAAGAAGCTCCAGACATTTGCTGCCCAGACCCTCGGTGTGGAGCAGACCCCGGTCTTTGCCCCGAACAAGGAAATCACCGTCGAGGGTCAGGGCCTGACCGCGGTCGAGAAGATCTTCAACCGCAATGCCGTCGGTGTGACGCCGGGCAAGGTCCTGCATGCAGGATCCGACGTTCGCGTGAAGGTGAACATTGTCGGGTCGCAGGACACCACCGGCCTGATGACCGCGCAGGAGCTCGAGGCGATGGCGGCGACCGTCATCTCGCCGCTCGTGGACGGCGCCTATCAGTCGGGCTGCCATACGGCGTCCGTCTGGGACAAGAAAGCACAGGCGAACATTCCGAAGCTCATGTCCTTCATGAACAATTTCGGCCTGATCACTGCGCGGGACCCGAAGGGTGTCTATCACGCGATGACGGACGTCATCCACAAGGTGCTGAACGACATCACCGTGGACGACTGGGCGATCATCATCGGCGGCGACAGCCACACCCGCATGTCCAAGGGCGTGGCCTTCGGCGCGGACTCCGGCACCGTGGCACTTGCCCTGGCCACCGGCGAGGCGACCATGCCGATCCCGCAATCGGTCAAGGTGACCTTCAAGGGTACGATGCAGCCGCACATGGACTTCCGTGACGTGGTGCATGCGACCCAGGCACAGATGCTCAAGCAATGTGGCGATAACGTCTTCCAGGGTCGTATCATCGAAGTCCATATCGGCACGCTGCTCGCCGACCAGGCCTTCACCTTCACCGACTGGACGGCCGAGATGAAGGCCAAGGCCTCGATCTGCATTTCGCAGGACGAGACGCTGATCGAGTCGCTGGAAATCGCCAAGTCGCGCATCCAGATCATGATCGACAAGGGCATGGAAAATACTGCAGGCACGCTGAAGGGCCTGATTGCCAAGGCGGATGCACGCATTGCCGAGATTCGCTCGGGCGAAAAGCCAGCGCTTGCGCCGGATGACAATGCGAAGTACTTCGCGGAAGTCGTCGTGGATCTGGACGTGATCGATGAGCCGATGATCGCCGACCCGGACGTGAACAACGCCGATGTTTCGAAGCGCTACACCCATGATACGATCCGTCCGGTTTCGTACTACGGCGGCAACAAGAAGGTCGATCTCGGCTTCGTGGGCTCCTGCATGGTACACAAGGGCGACGTGAAGATCGTGGCTCAGATGCTGAAGAACATCGAGAAGGCCGAAGGCAAGGTCGAGTTCAAGGCCCCGCTCGTGGTGGCCGCGCCGACCTACAACATCATCGACGAACTGAAGGCCGAAGGGGATTGGGAAATCCTGCAGAAGTATTCGGGTTTCGAGTTCGATGATCTGCAGCCGAAGACCAGCAACCGGACCGAATACGAAAACATCCTCTACCTCGAGCGCCCGGGCTGTAACCTCTGCATGGGCAACCAGGAGAAGGCCGAGAAGGGCGATACCGTTCTGGCAACCTCGACCCGTCTGTTCCAGGGCCGCGTGGTGGAAGACACTGCCGAAAAGAAGGGTGAGTCGCTTCTCGCCTCGACCCCGGTGGTCGTGCTCTCGGCGATCCTGGGCCGGACGCCAAGTGCGGAAGAGTACAAGGCTGCGGTCGAAGGGATCGATCTGACGAAGTTCGCGCCGCCGAAAGTGGCTCCGATCGATCCCCGTTCGGTCCAGTACTGAGGGTTTCCGCTAGAGGATGGCATCGCAAACCTGATGCCGATAACGTGAAGGCCGGCGGGTATGCCCGCCGGCAGAGCACGCGGTCGAGCGCAAGCTCATCCGCCGCCGCTACCAGATAGAGAATGTCGTCCTTCCATCTACAGCGTGAACTGGATGGAAGGTGGCACGCTGGCTCTATACGCGGCAGGTGTTTGAAACCATCGCGGTGCTATCCTTCTCCTGCCAGCCTGACGATATCGTCAGTAGACATCGCGCAGGTACCTTTTTTCCCGCTTCAGCCGGGCGACATAATCGGCGGCGCGGTCGTCCGGGAGACCGCCATGGGTGGCGATGATCTCGATCAGCGCCGTATCGACGTCGCGCGCCATGCGGCTGGCATCGCCGCAGACATAGAAGGCGGCGCCTTCCTCCAGCCAGGCGAAGAGCGCCTTGCCGTTTTCGCGCATGCGGGTCTGCACATAGATCTTTTCCTGCTGGTCGCGGGAAAAGGCGAGGTCGAGGCGCGTCAAGAGCCCGTCGCGGCTCATCTCGGACAGTTCGTCGGCGTAGATGAAATCGCTGTCGCGGTGCTGGTCGCCGAAGAACAGCCAGTTGCGGCCCTTCGCGCCCCGGGCGCGGCGCTCCTGAAGGAAGGCGCGGAACGGGGCGACGCCGGTGCCCGGGCCGACCATGATGAGGGGCGCGTCATTGTCGGCGGGCAGGCGGAAGGATTTGTTCTGCGAGACGAAGATGCCGGCGCTTGAGCCTTCGGCCACGCGGTCGGCGAGGAAGGTCGAGCACACGCCACCGCGGTCGCGGCCATCGGCGTGATAGCGCACGCTGGCGATGGTGAGGTGCACGCTGCCGGCGGCGGCATGCGGGCTGGAGGAAATGGAATAGGCGCGGTGCTGGAGTGGCTTCAGCAGGGCAACGATATCCGCAGCCGGGAAGGCTGATGGCGGAGCCAGCGCCAGAAGATCGCAGATATCCTTACCCCAGAGGAAGGCGTCCAGTGCTTCCTTGTCGCCGTTGCGCAGCACATGGGTCAGTTCCTCGTTGCCGGCGCGGCGCTCCACCTCGGCGATCAGGTCGCGCGAGGGCGTGGATATCTCGAATTTTTGCGCCAACGCGGTTTCAAGGCTCGTTTCGCCGGCCGGCGTTTGCGGATCGGCCCCGAGATGCGCGAGGAGAAGCGAGACGAGAGCGGGATCGTTGACCGGCATCACGCCGAGCGCATCGCCGGCTTCATACTCCAGCCCGCTATCGCCGAGATCGAATTCGTAGTGGCGGATTTCCTTGGCCGAGGCGCTGCCGGAAAGGCGGCGGTTAACGGCCAGGCGGGACGGGTAGGGGTTCTTGCGGCTCCAGCCGGCGGCCTTTGGCGCGGCTGCGGGAAGCGGCGCGCCGGAAACCGGGACGCCGCCGGCGTTTTCCGCGGCGAGCGGCAGGGCCTGCACGACCCAGGCGGCCGCCGGGTCCTCATAGTCGATATCGCAATCGCGCCGGGCGAGGATGCGCGTCGCGCCGAGCTGTTCGAGGCGCATGTCGATGAGTTTGCCGGCCTGGCAGAAGCCGTCATAGCCGGTATCGCCCAAGGCGAGGACGCCGAAGCGCAGGTTTTCCAGACGTGGCGCGGTGGAGGCGGAAATCGCCTCCCAGAAGAGCTGCGCATTGTCGGGCATCTCGCCTTCGCCATAGGTGGAGGTGACGACGATCAGCCGCTCCATGGCGGCGAGCTGCTCTATTGTGATGTCGTCAAGGCCAGCGACTTCAGGAGCAAGACCCAGCGTTCGGGCACTCGCCGCCGCTTCCATCGCGACGCGCTCGGCGTTGCCCGTCTGGGTGCCATAGAGGATGTGGAGGCTGGCGGCCTTGGTGGGCGTGGCCGCAGCAGCGACGGCGGGTGTTTCGATGGCGAGGCGGGAATGCAGGCCCGCGAGGAAGCCGGAGAGCCAGGCCCGCTGGTCGGTGTTGAAGGGAGCATCTTCGGGGATGTAGGGGATTTTCATCGTCTTTGCCTCACTGTCTTGCCGGCGCGAAGCCGGAAATCGCCTGGCGCGCGAACAGCTCCTCGAAGCTGGGGATGCGGCCGATGCGCTCGATGTTGCGGGCGGACTGGTGGAGGATCCAGCCGTAGGTGCCGGGGCTGTCGATGGCGCGCGTGTTGCGGCCCTTCAGTGCCTGCCGGTAGTCGTCGAGGCGTTTTGCGGCGACCATCACCGCCAGCGCCTCGTCGTCGTGGTCGGCGACGGCGTCGCGCGCGTAGCGGGCGAGTTTCTGCATCAGGGAGAAATCTTCCGTCAGCAAGAGGTTGCGCACGGCTTTCTCCACCGCGGGATTGGACGGTCCGCGCGCGCCAGGCACGCGGGCAAGGGCGATCGATTGCGCCATGCTGAGCACCGTGTAGTTGTTGAGGAGGACGAACATGCTTTCCGTATCGGTCTCGCCGTAGCCGGGCACATTGCCGTTGAGGACCGCCTTGCCGTCGCGGTAGGCGAGCTTGAACTTGCGCACCTGATGGCCGGCAAGTGCCGTCGAGAGTTCCTCGACAAGATCCTTGCGGCTCTTCGCCTTCAGGATGGCGTCGCTATCTTGGTAGAGCAGCAAAGCGCGCGGCAGGCCGTAGACGAAATTGTGCTTCTCGCTCTCCCAGTTTTCGAGAAGCCATTGCGCCTTTTTCGAGTCGGTCGCCGCGAGATGCCATTCGAGCAGCAGGCGCACGGTATCCGCATGGACGACCGCCATCGCGTCGTCCTCGTCGCCGATCGCGCCGAGCAGGATGGAATCGTGGCTCATCTTCTTCGGCAGGTCGCCATAGGGATCGTACTGGTAGACGAAGCCGCCACTCATGCCGTTGCCGAACCCTTTGCCGAAGGTGCCGAGGTTCAGCACCGCGCCGTTCGTCATGTATTCGCAGCAGAAATCGCCGACGCCTTCGACCACGGCCGTCGCGCCGGAATTGCGCACGGCAAAACGGTCGCCGGCCTGGCCTTCGACGAAGAGCCGCCCGCCTGTCGCGCCGAACAGCGCAAAATTGCCGACCAGCACATTGCCGCCCGCCTCGTCCGAGCCGCCGCCCGGCGAGCACACGGCGATGACACCGCCGTTGGCGCTTTTGCCGACGCCGTCGTTGCAGGTGCCGGTATGGGTCAGCGCCATGCCGTCGTTGCAGAAGGCGCCGAAAGACTGGCCGGCCGAACCGGAGGTGGATATGCGTACACTGCCGGCGTCGAGGAAGCGGCGGCCGCGGTCGTCCTGGCGGACGGCGGGGAGGGCGCGCACCTGGTCCTCCATCAGTTCATAGTTGAGAACGCGCTCGATATCGACGGCGAGCTGGCCGCCGACCGTCTTGTTGCAATTGTTGAGAGGACGGTTGCCGCCAAGCTCCACGTCCATGCGCCGGCCGTCGATGAGGGCGGAGCGCACAAGCTCGATGAAGCTGTCGTCGACGGCAAAATCCTTCTCCATGTAGACCGGGTCGACAATCGTCACCTCCGCTACGACAGCGAGCATGGCGCGAAGGTCAAGCTGGCCGACGCTTGCGGGATGATCGAGAAGGTGCAGCAGATCGCTGCGCCCACGCGCTTCCCTGAGCGAGGAGAGGCCGAGGGCGGCGAGGATTTCCCGCGTCTCGTGCGCGATGTTGAGGAGATATTGCGCCAGCGCCCGCGGATCGCCGTCGAAGACTTCCGGATTGGTGGTGAGGCCGGCGGGGCACTTGATGTTGCAGTTCTTCGCCATCACGCATTTCAGCATCATCAGCGCGGTCGTGCCGAACTCGAAACTGTCGCCGCCGAGCAGCGCCGACTTGACGACGTCGCTCGCCGTCTGATGGGCGCCGGAGCAACGTAGCAGCACCTTCAGGCGCAGGCCGTTGGCGCAGAGCGCCTGGTGCACTTCGGCGATGCCGATCTCGGCGGCGCGGCTGGTATATTTAAGGCTGGTGACAGCCGCTGCCCCGGTGCCCCCGGTATTGCCGGCAACGTTGATGACGTCGGCGCCTGCCTTGGCGACGCCGACGGCGATGGTGCCGATGCCCTCCGAGGAGACCAGCTTGACGATGACGCGCACGCGTGCCGCCTTGCAGTCGTGGATGAGTTGGGCGAGGTCCTCGATCGAATAGGTGTCGTGGTGCGGCGGGGGGGAGACGAGCTCGACGCCGGGCGTGCCGCCGCGGGCGGCGGCGATCTCGACCGTCACCTTCTGGGCGGGCAACTGGCCGCCTTCGCCGGGTTTTGCGCCCTGGCCGATCTTGATCTCCAGTTCCTCCAGCATGGGATCGGCGAGATAG
Organism: Shinella sp. SUS2; assembly: GCF_001262505.1. GTDB lineage: Bacteria > Pseudomonadota > Alphaproteobacteria > Rhizobiales > Rhizobiaceae > Shinella. Next base: position 124,923 of record NZ_KQ410740.1, on the reverse strand, counting down.
CCGGCCCAGATGCCGAAGCGGCCGGAGGCGAACTGCTTGATGCGCGAGGCGCGGATGGTGTCGTAGCGCGAGATATGTTCGCCGCCCTCGCCGGAATTCGACATGCCGCCGACCATGTTGGTGCCGTGCGCGACCGCCTCATGGGCGTTCGCCACCAGCGCGCCGTGGCTCATCGCGCCGGAGGCGAGAAGCGGGGTGATCTCGCTCGCCTTCTGCACCGTTTCGAGCGGAATGCTCTCCGGCGCCGTGCGGATGAGCGAGAGGTAGTCCAGCGCCTCGCCGGCCGCCTGCACCATCAGCGCGCCGCCCTCCAGCCAGTGGCCCAGGATATCGCCGCCGAAGCGCATGACGAGCGACTGGCCGAGCGCGGCAAGCCGGGCCAGTTCGCCATCCGTGAGGGTGAGGCGGAACGTATCCTGACCGATGCTGTCACAGCCAAGGCCGCGCACCATGAAGCTGTTGTTGCCCTTGCGCGAGAAGCGGCCCATTTCCTTGCGGAAATCCTCCGCCGAGGAGAGGTAGGTGACATCGGCCGGGAGCGCGAGGACGTCGCGCAGCGCGGCGGGGCGGCGCGCGCGCTCGTCCGTCATCTGGCGGATGAAGGCGCGGTAGCCAGGGGTGATGGCGAAGCTGTCGATCGTTTCCGGCGCCAGCTTCTCGTAGCCATTGTTGCGATAGGCGGCGTCATCGAGGCCGAAGGCGTCGTCCAGACGGTTGAGTGTCAGCAGGCGCAGGAACGGATCGTCCTCCTCCGGCTTGTCAAAGCCGATCTTCTCCTCGGTCATGTCGACGAAGCCGCGCACGGCGGCGGTGCCGAAGGAGTGGCCGGCGCCCTCCGCACGCTCCTTGAAGAGGCCGAGCAGAGGAATGTCGTCCTCCCGCTGCACCGTCAGCGCCTTGGCGTGCCAGTCGGCGACAGCCGCGGCGATCACCTGGAAATTCACGCCGCCGACGGGCGTCTTGACGTTCGGGAAGTAGCGCTTCAGCACCCGGTCGTTGGTGTCGAGGAAGTTCGGCTCGAAGAACTCGCCGCCGATATAGCTTTCGGCGGTGCACAGGCCGACCTTGCCCATGGTCTTCATCAACGACTTTTCGGCCGCCTTGGCAAAACGCTTGAAGGCTTTGTCGGCCTCGCCGCCGAACTTTTCCTCGGCGCGGAACTGCACGCCGAGCGGATAGACCGCCGACGCGCCGAAGCCGAGCACGGCCGCGACATGGTGCGACGAGGCGATCTGCCCGCTCTCGACCACCAGAGACAGCCGCAGACGCAGGCCCTCCTCGATGAGCTTCTGGTTGACGGCGGAGACGACGAGGATCATCGGCAGGGCGGCGCGGGTGCGGGCGACATGCCGGTCGGTGACGACGGCAATGCCGCCGTCGGCGCGCGCGAAGGCGGCGATGGCGTCGCAGAGATCGTCGATCGCCTTTTCCAGCGCGATTTCGTTCGCGCCGGCGTCCGCAAGGTCGGGCGTATAGAGCATCTCGAAGCGCTTGACCGGCGTTTCCTGCTGTTCGCGGATGCGCAGCATGTCGAGGTGGGTGAGGATCGGCGAGGGCACGACGATCTGGCGGGCCGCCTTCGCGCCGATGTTCGGCTTGGCGCCGAGCGCCACGCGCAGGGTCATGCCATCAGCCTCACGGATGGAATCGAGCGGCGGGTTCGTGACCTGCGCGAAGCGCTGCGAGAAATACTTCGCGACGCCGCCTTCCTGGTCTGAGAGCGCGTTGATGGCGTTGCCGTAGCCCATGGCGGAGATCTTTTCCGCCCCGGTCGCCAGCATCGGGTCCATCAGGAACTTGAAGCTTTCCTGGTTGAAGGAGTAGGCAACATACCGTTGATTGCGTTCGAGATCGCCGTTGTAGCGCAGCGGCGAGCCCTGCGCCTCGGCCGGGATTTCCGGCAGGTCGGCGAGATTGACGCGCGCCTCGGCGAGAAGATCACGATAGGGGCGGCGCGCGGCCAGCATTTCCAGCGCCTCGTTGGTGCCGAAGGCGCGCTTTTCCGTGTGGTCGTAGCAGAGCATGCCGCCGGCCTCGATGCGCCCACGCCGCAGCACGCTTTCCGGCGGAAAGGCGATCTGGCCGGCTTCCGACATCACGCAGAGATAATCCGATGTCTCGACGGTGCGCAGCGGCCGCAGCCCCAGGCGATCGAGACGTGCGCCGATAATGTCGCCGTCACCGAAGATCAGCGCGGCGGGGCCGTCGTTCTTCTCCTCGTAGAGCGAGAAATATTCCAGCATCGCCACGACGTCGGATGAGAGCGTGTCGTCGTTCTCCCAGGCCGGCGGCATCATCGAGACGACGGCGGTGACGAGGTCGAGACCGTCCTCCAAGACCCGCGCCTGAAGCGTCTGGTCGAGCCGGCAACTGTCCGATTGGCCCTTCGGGCGGATGATCGAGGCGTTTTTCGCCAGCGCGATCGCGGCTTCCGACAGGCGGTTCTTGCGGTCGGTGTTGAGTTCGCCGTTGTGCGCCATCAGCCGGAAGGGCTGGGCCATGGAGGGGTGCGGGTCGGTGTTGGTGGAGAACCGCGTGTGGAAATACATGGTGTTGACGGTGTGGTCAGGATTCACGAGGTCGCGGAAATAGGGCATGACCTCGTTGGAGTTCAGCCGGCCCTTCAGCACCTGCGTCCGCGCGCTCAGCGAGAGCGGATAAAGACCCGCTAGCTGCGGCTCGGTATAGGCGCGCGCCTCGATCGCCAGCAGCGCCTTGTGAATGCGGACATCGAACTCCGCCTGGCGGGCCTTCTCGTCATGGCATGCAAAGACCCACTGGCGGATCGGGAGCTGGTGGCGGATCGCCGCCGGGCGGATCGCGCTGTCATCGACAGGCACGTCGCGCGTCAGAAGCAGGGAGAAACCCTGTTCGGCGAGCGCGCCCTCGATGATGCTTTCGGCCTCCAGCCGGAAGGCCGGATCGTTCGGCAGGAAGAAATTGCCGACGCCGAATCGGCGCGCCTCAAGATCGTCCCGGCCGGTCAGCTTGCGAAAGAAGCCAAGCGAGATATCGACCGAAACCCCGGCGCCGTCACCGACGCCCTCTGCCGACATGCCGCCGCGATGGGGCACGGCGCAGAGCGCTTCGTGGCCTTTTTTCAGGACGTCATATGTCTGTTTGCCGTCTTTTCGCGTGATGAAACCAACGCCGCAGCTGCTCTTCTCATGAGCGTGATCGTAAAGGCCGAAGGTTTCTTCGCGATGATCCAACGTGCGTCCTCCTGTCAAGATGCGTCAGTCATGCTGACCTATATTAACAGGAGTTATCGAGTCAAGTTTTTGTTCGAAAAATTCGCATGGTGTGATCAACGCGTAATTTTCTGATCAAATGAGAGCCGAGTTTGGCGCAAACTTGCGCCGCTCCCATTTCGAGTTCGGGCAGCGGTCTCAAGGTAGGATCCGATCCGCTGATAGCGGTGCCGACAAGCCAGCCTCCGATTTGCCACAGAGCAGCAACGGCGCGGCTGAACGCCCATGACCCGGCAACGGCGAGCGTCGAGCAACTGTGGGAGCAGCCGGGCGCCGGTTTTGAAGCAAGTCGCTACGACACGTTGATATCCTATGCCGAGGCCTCGGATGGCGTCCGTGTGCCGATTTCCCTCCTCAAGTTGCGCGCGACGCCTTGCAACGGGTCCGCGCCGCTGCTGCTCTACGGCTACGGCGCGTACGGCCATTGCTGCGAACCATCCTTTGATCCGGCAGTCCTGTCCCTTGTCGATCGCGGCTGGGTCTATGCCATCGCGCATGTGCGCGGCGGTGGGGAAAACGGGCGAGGCTGGCATGAGGCGGGCAGGGGGCGTTCGAAACCGAACAGCTTCTCCGATTTCGCTGCCTGTGCGAACGGCCTTGTTCAGGAAGGATACACCGCTGCAGGCCGCATTGTGGCCCAGGGCGCTTCTGCGGGCGGGCTCTTGGTTGGGGCGGCACTCGACTTGGCTCCGGGGTTGTTTGGCGGTGTCATAGCGGAAGTTCCCTTCGTCGATGTTCTCAACAGCCAGAGCGACTATACGTTGCCGCTCACCCAACCCGAGTGCGCCGAATGGGGTGACCCGAAAAACGTCCCAGCGGACCATGCCGTCATCGCTGCTTATGCGCCTTACGAGACCATTGGTGCAAAACCCTATCCGCCCGTTCTGGCGACGACCGGCATTTCGGACGGACGGGTTCCCTACTCGGAGGCGGCAAAATGGATCGCGCGCCTGCACACCCGTTCGACGGGCACCTCTCCTTTCCTCCTTGAGACACTGATGGAATGCGGCGGCCATGGCGGTGCCTCCCGGCGCCTTTCAGAGTTCCGGCATATGGCGCATGTCTACGCCTTCGCGGAATGGGCGCTTGGCTGATGCGGCTTCTGGCATTGATGCTTGCTGTCTTTCTGCAGCTCTTTGCCGGCGCTTCGGCGGCGGAGCGCATCACCGATATCCTGGGGCGTTCCATCGACCTTGCCGGCCCGCCGCAAAGAGTGGTGCTGGGGGACAGCCTCGATTTCATCTTTCTCTCGCTGCTGCTCGACGATCCGGTCGCGCCGATCGTCGGCTGGGCGGGGGGCCGACCGCATCGCCGCAAGCCTCCTTCCTCTGGACCGCCGGCGTTTTCCCGAGCTCGACCGCATAGCGAGCCTCGGCGATCCCAATGCCGGTGGCTTCTCCGTGGAGGCGGCGCTTGCTCTGGAACCGGACGTCGCGGTGCTTGGTCCAGGCTATACGCCGACGACAACGTCGTCCGCCAGCTCGAAAAAGCGGGTGTCGCGGTCGTGTTCATCGGCGCGGCCTCCGATACGGTCAGCCGCGGGCGACGAGAGATCACCGGCTCGATGCGCACCCTCGGCGAGATGTTCGGCAAAGCGGACCGCGCGGGCGCCTTCACCCGATTCTATGACGAGCGCATGGATCGCATCGAAGCGCTGGTCGCCGATCGCGCGTCCAGCCCTTCCGTCCTGGTGGAGGCACATACCAACAGCGCGGACTGCTGCTGGTCGTCGGGTTCCACGTCGAACTATGTGGCGTTCGCCGGAGGTCGGAACATTGCGGACGGCAACACAAGGCGCCTGGCACGGCCGCATTTCGGCCTGTTGGCCAAATGGAAAAGGTTCGCGGTGTTGGAGAGATGCCAGGGGCAGGCTCTGTGAGCGGCAAGCAGTCAGGCCACAAACCGCTTTTTTGAGGTAGGCCTTTGCCGTTGAATTCTAAGACTGAGGCAGCGCAACGCGCCTGTGCGAAGGGATCGACAGGCCTGGCGTCTCGGATTATCTATGATTCATGTCAACCACTGCAGACGAAACTCTTTCCGAACGCATTGCCCGTATTCTTGCCGGCCGGATCATCACGGGCGAGATTCCCCCGGGCGCGCGGCTGCGGCAGGACCATATCGCCGCCGAATTCGGGGCCAGTCATGTGCCGGTGCGCGAGGCTTTCCGGGCATTGCAAACGCAGGGGTTGGCGGAGAATGAGCCCTGGCGGGGGTTTCGTGTCACGGATTTCGACGTCGCCGAATTGCGCGAGGTTGCCGAGATGCGGGCGAGCCTGGAGATATTGGCGCTGCGCCACGCCGCACCCAACTTGACGCGCTTTATTATCGAGGAAGCAGAAGAGGTTAACCGGCTCGGGGATTGTGCAACGAATGTGCGGGACTGGGAGCTTGCAAACCGTCGGTTCCACCATCTTATCCTAGCGCCCTGCCGTATGCCGCGCTTGCTTCGAACGATCGATGACCTGCAGGCGGCCAGCGCGCGGTTTCTGTTTGCCGCCTGGCGTCGGGACTGGGAAGCTCGCACCGATCATGACCATCGTGCGATTTTGAATGCTCTGCGGGAAGGGCGGATTGATTTCGCTTGCTCGACATTGGCGCGCCATGTCGGCTGGATCGGCAAGCGGAAGCCGTCTGTAAAAAATGCTGATCCCAGAGAGACTTACGAGATTCCAGGATAATTATCTATAATCCTGATTGCTCACCCATCGCCCTTCCCCAAGATTATAGATAGATTCGAAACCTATCCTTGGAGGACGCCTCGATGGCATTGTTCAACCCCTCGTTAGAACGCTCGGTATCGCTTTGGCGCGAGGCGGCAATCGCCCTTTGCGGTGCGGCGATCATCACACTCGGCGCCAAGATACAGTTCCCATTTTGGCCTGTCCCGATGACGCTGCATACCCTTGCAGTGTTCTTCCTGGCCGCGGCCCTCGGCCCAAGGCTCGGCTTCCTGGCCATGGCCACCTATCTGGCCGCTGGGGCGACGGGCCTGCCCGTCTTTTCGGGCTCGCCGGAACGTGGGATCGGATTGGCCTATATGGCTGGTCCAACCGGTGGCTACCTGGTCGGCTATCTGGCTTCGACCGTGGTGATCGGGCGATTGGCACAGGGACGGGGCTGGATGGGACAGGCTCTGGCAATGCTCGCGGGCCTTTCCGTGGTCTATGTTGCCGGTCTTCTCTGGCTGGCGATCTTCGTGCCAGCATCCGGATTGATCGCGGCCGGTTTTGCGCCCTTCATCCTTGGAGACCTGATCAAGAGTGCGTTGGCAACAGCGTGCGTGACGGGCCTGAGCCGGCTGAAGGGGCGGATGTGATGAGCTGCTCCAAGGTCAGGTCCAACTGGACCGTGGAGGAGGCACGAACGATCCACGCGCTGCCGCTTCCGGATCTGCTGTACCGGGCACAGGGTCTCCACCGACTGTATTTCGATTCAACGGCGATCGAGACGGCCAGTCTGCTCAGCATCAAGACCGGTGGCTGCCCTGAGGATTGCGGCTACTGCTCGCAATCCGCCCACCACCAGACCGGCGTGAAGGCAACGAAGCTGATGGACGTGGATGCGGTCCTGGCGGCCGCCGGGCGCGCCAAGGCCGCCGGTGCACAACGCTTCTGCATGGGTGCGGCCTGGCGCAGCCCCAAGGACCGCGACATGGACAAGCTCTGCGACATGGTGCGTGGCGTCTCGAAACTGGGGCTGGAGACCTGCATGACGCTCGGGATGCTCAGTCCCGAGCAGGTTACACGCCTGAAGGTGGCGGGGCTGGATTTCTACAACCACAACATCGACACGTCGCCGGACTATTACCGGCAGATCGCCACGACACGGACGATGGAAGACCGTCTGGAGACCGTCGAGCATGTCCGGAAGGGCGGGATCAAGGTCTGTTGTGGCGGGATCCTCGGCATGGGCGAGACGGAAGAAGATCGCATCGCCATGCTGGTTACACTGGCCACCCTGCCGGCCCACCCCGATAGCGTGCCGATCAACCTGTGGAATGAGATCGAGGGCGTGCCGGTGCAGCGCACGGCAAGGCCGGTCGACCCGTTTGCACTTGTCCGCCTCGTGGCCTTGGCGCGCGTGCTTATGCCAGCTTCGGTGGTCCGCCTGTCGGCCGGCCGCACAGGAATGAGCGACGAATTGCAGGCATTGTGCTTCCTCGCGGGGGCGAACTCCATTTTCGTCGGCGATCAGCTGCTGACAACCGGTAATCCGGCGGCCTGGAAGGATCGGGATCTGCTGGCGCGGCTGGGCATGCATGTGGCCCCGGCCGTGAGGCCCGCTTCTCTGCTCGCGGGAGAATAAACTTGCCTAACCAGCTTCGGGGCAAGGTGCACGCCGTTCCGGCGAGCGCCTTGCCCATGAAAAGGGCTTGCCCGCGACTGGTTGCGTGAGCGTTTCAGAAACCTGTCCGCGTCTGGGTTATGAGGTTTTACGTCCTGCCGATCAGCACGAGCCGACCCGGTTCGATGACGCGGATGGCGTGCTCGACGCCGGCTTCCACGACAAGGTGGTCACCGGGATTGCAGGCGCGCGTCATGCCTTCCATGACCAGTTCGAAAAGGCCGGAAACGACGATGGCGAATTCTTCGGTCTCGCCGGCATGGGACCCTTTGGCCTGCATCCATCCATTTGCCGTTCGCGTGCTGATCTTCGATCTGGCCGGGCCGGGGGTGCGGACTGGTATGTCAATCGGATCGAAATGGACACTGCCCTGCAATCCGGTTCACGATAGGAAGGGGTTTCAAGGCACGGGGAGCCTTGAAGGGTCCGGGAGTGAAGCGGCAGATGGATGAGTTCGATTATGTGATCGTCGGTGCGGGCTCGGCGGGCTGCGTGCTGGCGAACCGCCTTTCCGACGGTGGGCGCTATCGCGTGGCACTGCTGGAGGCTGGCGGCAGCGATCTGAATTTCTGGGTGCGCATGCCGATCGGCTACGGCAAGGCCTTCTATCACAAGACGCTGAACTGGAAGTATCTGACGGAGCCGGTGCCCGGTTTCGACGGCCGCCAGTCCTACTGGCCGCGGGGCAAGGTCATCGGCGGGTCCAGCTCGATCAACGCGATGGTGTTCATCCGCGGGCAGGCCGAAGATTTCGACGGCTGGCGCGCGCTTGGCAATCCGGGATGGGGCTATGCGGATGTCCTGCCACTCTTCCGGCGCATGGAGGACAATCTTGCGGGTGCCGACACGTGGCGCGGCAAGGACGGGCCGCTGACCGTTACCAACATAGAGGGGGTCGTGCATCCGCTCTGCCGGAACTATCTTGCCGGCGGCGTCGAGGCCGGCCTGTCGCGCAATTTGGATTTCAACGGCGCGACCCAGGAGGGCGTCGGCATCTACCAGATCACGACGCGTGACGGTTTTCGCTGCTCGACGGCGACGGCTTATCTCGCTCCCGCCCGCAGGCGGTCGAACCTGCGGGTGATCAAGGCTGCGCATGCGACCCGTGTGCTTTTTGAGGGAAAGCGGGCGGTCGGTGTGGAATACCGGCAGGGTGGGGTGGTTCGGCAGGTTCGCGCGCGGCGCGAGGTCATCCTGTCGGCCGGTGCGGTCAACACGCCTCAGCTGCTCCAGCTTTCCGGCGTCGGCGAGCCGGCCCTCTTGAAGCGTCACGGCATCGATGTCGTTCACGCGGCGCCCGCCGTGGGGCGGAACCTGCAAGACCATATCGGCTTCGACCATCTCTACAGGAGCCGGCAGCCGACGCTCAACGATGTGCTGCGGCCGTGGTGGGGACGGCTGCGGGTGGGGCTGCGCTACGTGCTGACGCGCAGCGGCCCGCTCTCGCTCAGCGTGAACCAGGGCGGCGGGTTCTTTCGCACAAGCCCGGAGCGCGCGCGCCCCAACATGCAGCTCTATTTCTCGCCCGTCAGCTATACCCGTGCCATTCCCGGTCGGCGCGCATTGATGAGCCCCGATCCTTTCCCCGGCTTCCTCGTCGGCGTGTCGAACTGCCACCCGACAAGTCGTGGCCAACTCGCCATCCGTTCCGCTGACCCCTTCGCCGCGCCGGAAATCCAGCCGAACTATCTTTCGACGGAAGAGGATGTGCAGGAGCTGCTGGAGGCCGCGCATTTCCTGCGGCGCCTTTCACGGACCGGCCCGATGCGGGAGATCATCGAACAGGAGATCCGCCCGGGTGCCGGGATCCTGGATGATGGGGGCCTGATTGCCGACATCCGCGCGCGCTCCGGTTCGGTGTTCCATCCTTGCGGCACCTGCGCCATGGGGCCGGATGCGCCGACGTCCGTTGTCGATCCGCGCCTGCGCGTCCATGGCCTGGAGGCGCTGCGTATCGTCGACGCCTCGGTGTTCCCGCGCATCACCTCGGGAAACCTCAATGCACCGACCATCATGGTGGGCGAAAAAGGGTCTGACCTTATCCTCGCCGACGCGTGCTGAGCCGCCAGGCGCGTCTCACGCACTGATACGGTTCGGGCCATCTGCCTTGCGCATGTCCTTCAAGACCGCGCCGAGCGTTTCCGCCGCGCTTGCGATCATGCGCGGCGGGGCGGAGCTGAAGCCGAGGATGAGGCCGCGCTGGCGGACGGGCGTGATGGCGAAGCGGCCGATCGGCGAGACGAGGATGTTGCGCTCGGCCGCCCGGCGCGCGACGGCGCGTTCATCGAAATCCTCGGCAAGACGCCCGACGGTGTGAAAGCCGGTTTCGGTGGGCGCGACTTCCAGAACACCCTGCATATGCGTCGCCGCACCGTCGAGCAGAGCCTGGAGCCGTTCGGCATAAACCCGCCGCATGCGCCTGATATGGCTGGCGAAATGGCCACACTCGATAAAGCTTGCGACGACGGATTGCAGGCTGGCGGCCGAGCCTTGCAATGTCGCTCCGGCGATGCGGCAAAAGACATCGACCAGACCGGGCGGCGCGACGACGTAGCCGAGGCGGAGGGCTGCGAACAGCGTTTTCGAAAAGCTGCCGACATAGATGACGCGGCCCGACGTATCGACGCTCTTCAGCGTCGGCGGCGGATGGCCGGCATAGTGGAACTCGCCGACATAGTCGTCCTCGATGATCCAGGCACCTGCCCTTTCGGCCGCGCGCAACAATTCGAAGCGGCGTTGCAGGCTCATCGTCACGCCGAGCGGGTGCTGGTGGGCGGGCGTCACGAAGGCGAGGCGGAAATCCGGCGCGACCTCCAGCCCCTCGGCGACATTGATGCCCTCCTCGTCGATGCTGAGCGGCACCAGCCGCGCACCCGAGGAAATCAGGCTGTTGCGCGCGCCGATCGCGCCGGGATTCTCGATCCAGACCGTATCGCCGGGATCGAGCAGGGTATTACCGATGCGGTTGAAGGCGTCCTGCGCGCCGTTGAAGATGAAAACCTGTTCGGGTTCGCAGGTGATGCCGCGGTTGGCGCGCAGATGCATCGCGACGGCCCGGCGCAATTCCATCAGCCCTTCGGCCGGTGGGTAGCCGAGCAGGAGGTTGCGCGGCTGGCGCCAGTAACGTGCCACCATGCTCGCCCAGAGCGCCATCGGGAACTCGTCGAAGGCCGGAATGCCGGTGATGAAGGGCCGTGGGTTTTCAGGGTGCGCGAGGCGGGGAAAGTAGTGTTCGGAGGCGTCCGCGCTGAGCTGCGCGAGGCGCGGCGGGCTGCGGATCTCGTCTCCGGCCGGGCTTGCCGCGGTGGCGGCGGGCCGGCCGTCGCGCAACGTTTCGGCGACATAGGCCCCGGCACCGATGCTCGACCGGATCAGCCCTTCCGCAGCAAGCTGTTCGTAGACGCTGATCGCCGTGGTGCGGGAAACGCCGTGATCTTTCGCCAGCGTGCGGCTGGAGGGCAGGCGTTCGCCGGGCTGGAGTTCGCCCGAGAGAATCATCTCGCGTAGTGCCGTGCAGAGCTGGGCACTGATCGGCGTTCGGGAGGTGCGGTCGAATTGCAGCGTGGGCAGCAGCGCGCCGCCCGGATATTTTACCATCTCGCCCTCCCGGTCTGTCGTGTCACCGCAATAATGGTCCGCTACGAAAAGCAAAGTGGACCTTCTCGCCCGAAGTTTTTCCGATGATTGTCGGACCAGTTCGCGGCGTCAAGAGCCCATCGCTTGCAAGACGCTTTCGCCCAACAGCAGACCGGACCGCCATGAAGATCAAACGCATCGAGACCTTCTCAAACCGCTATGTCGGCTTTGTCCGCATCACCGACGAGACCGGCGCGACCGGCTGGGGCCAGGTCTCGACCTACAATGCCGACATCACGTCAGAGGTGCTGCACCGCCAGGTCGCGCCCTATTCGCTCGGCACCGAGATCGTCGATCTCGACGATCATCTCGACCGCATTTTCGAGCGTGAGCACAAGTTTCCGGGTTCCTATCTCTGCCGCGCCATGTGCGGTCTCGACACGGCGATCTGGGACCTGCGCGGCAAAAAGGCTGGCAAGCCGGTCGCGGCACTGCTCGGCGGGTCGGCCGGCCCGCTGCGCGCCTACGCTTCCTCGATGAAGCGCGACATCACGCCGGCCGACGAGGCCGAACGCTTCAAGCGCCTGCGCGGCGAATACGGTTTTGACGCCTTCAAGTTCCGCGTCGGCGCAGAGTGCGGCCGCAACGAAGACGAATGGCCGGGCCGGACGGAGGAGATCATCCCGACGATCGCCAAGGCCGTCGGCGAAGGAGCCGATCTGCTCGCCGACGCCAATTCCTGCTATTCGCCCGCCCGTGCCATCGAGGTCGGCAGGATCATGCAGGACAACGGCCTCGTGCATTACGAGGAGCCCTGCCCCTATTGGGAGCTCGAACAGACCAGGCAGGTCAGCGAGGCGCTCGACATCGACGTCACCGGCGGCGAGCAGGATTGCGACCTGCCGACCTGGCGCCGCATGATCGAGATGCGCGCCGTCGACATCGTGCAGCCGGATATCTGCTATCTCGGCGGCATCAGCCGGACGCTGCGCGTGGTGCGCATGGCCGAGGCCGCCGGAATTCCGGTGACGCCGCACGCCGCCAACCTTTCCATGGTGACGCTCTTCACTATGCACCTGCTGCGCGCCATCCCGAATGCCGGCAAATATCTCGAATTCTCCATCGAGGGCGAAGACTATTACCCCTGGCAGGACGGCCTCTTCCGCAAATCGCCCTATGCCATCGTCGACGGCAAGGCGACGGTGACGGAAGAGCCCGGCTGGGGCGTCGAAATCGATCCGGAGTGGCTGGCGCGCGCCGGCTACCAGATGAGCGAGGCGAATTGAGATGAGCACGAACACCCTCGTCGGCGAATATTTTGCGAACGGCACGCTTGCCGGCCTGCCCAAAGGCCATTTCATCGACGGCGCCTTCGTCGCCGCCTCCGGCGGGCGCACGATGGAGACGTTCGATCCCGGCTCCGCCCGCGCCTACCATGCCTTCGCCGCCGGTGACGGCAGCGACGTGGACCGCGCCGTCGCCGCCGCCCGCCGCGCCCAGCGCGCCTGGGGCCGCACCAAGGCGAGCGCCCGCGGCGCGATCCTGCTGCGCGCTGCCGAACTCATCCGGGCGGAGGCCGCGCGGCTTGCCGTGGTGGAAAGCCTCGACAGCGGCAAGGCGCTGCAGGAGGCGGAAGGCGACGTCTCGGGTGCGGCGCGCTGCTTCGAATATTATGCCGGCGCGGCCGACAAGATCCAGGGCGACACCTTTCCGCTCGGCACCGACTATATCGGCTATTCCATCGAGGAGCCGGTCGGCGTCACCGGCCATATCATCCCCTGGAACTACCCGCTCTCGACGGCCGCCCGCAGCATCGCCCCGGCGCTCGCCGCCGGCTGCACTGTCGTCGCCAAGCCGGCCGAACAGACGCCGCTGACGGCGCTGATGCTCGCCGATATTCTCTCCCGCGCCGGGCTTCCGGCCGGTGTCTGCAACGTCGTTACCGGCACCGGTGCGGAGGCCGGCGGGCCGCTGGTGTCGCATCCGGATGTGCGCCACGTCACCTTCACCGGCTCCGTGCCGACGGGCATCCGCGTGATGCAGTCGGCCGCCGCGAACGTCACGAGCGTCGTGCTCGAACTCGGTGGCAAGTCGCCGGTCATCGTCATGGCCGATGCGGACATGGACGCTGCCGTGGAAGGCGTGCTCGGCGCGATCTACGAGAATGCTGGGCAGATCTGCTCGGCGGGTTCGCGCCTCGTCGTCGAGCGCGGGGTGCATGCGGAACTCGTCGAACGCCTCGCCAGGCGCGCGACCGGTCTCAAGCTCGGCCATGGCCTTCGCCGCCCGCAGGTCGGAGCACTCAGCTCGCTTGCCCATCTCGACAAGGTTGCCGGCTATGTCGAGGGCGCGCGCGACCGCGGCGTCACCATCGCCGCCGGCGGCGAGCGGACGACGGACCCGGAAAGCGGCTCCGGCTGGTTCTTCAAACCGACGATCCTCGATGCGGTGCAGTCGGACGATCCCGTCATCCAGGAAGAGATTTTCGGACCGGTGCTCTCGGTACAGGTGGTTGAAAGCGAGGAGGAAGCTGTCGCTGTAGCGAACGGCACGGATTTCGGCCTCGTCGCTGGCATCTACACACGCGATTTCGGCCGCGCCCACCGCATGGCGCGCGATATCGACGCTGGCCAGGTCTACATCAACGAATATTTCGCCGGCGGCATCGAGGTGCCCTTCGGCGGCAACAAACTCTCCGGTTTCGGCCGAGAGAAGGGCTTTGCCGCGTTGCGCAGCTACACGCGCACGAAAAGCCTGACGGCGAAGATAAGCTGAGCGTCATAATGGTCTTACGGCAAGGAGATAATGGACCTTTCGGGCAAGCCAATCTCGTCCTTTGATGCCAGCGGCTCGAAATCGGGAATGAGAGCGTCATCGCCGGGAGTGAGATGGCCCTCAGCAGAAAAGAACGCCGGAAAAAGGCGATTTTCAACAGCCAAACGGAAGAGGAGAACAGCATGAAATCGACATTCGCGCTCGCCGCGACGACGGCGCTCGCCCTGTTCATGGCAGGCACCGCACAGGCCGAAACCCTGCGCCTGCTCACCTGGGGCGGTTATGCACCCGACAACGTCATCAAGCTCTTCGAGGAGGCGAACCCCGACATCACGGTCGAGGTGACGCTCTCCAACAACGAGGAGATGATCGCAAAGCTCCGGGCGACCGGCGGCGCCGGTTACGACCTTGCCCAGCCGAGCCATGACCGCATCTTCGCGGCCCAGCAGGAGTACAACATCTACAAGCCGCTCGACCTCTCGAAGATCGAGACGGCAAACCTTGCGCCCAACCTTCTTGAAGGCGTGAAGGCCAATGCCACCATCGACGGCCAGCTCTATGCCGTGCCGCACCAGTGGGGCACGTCCGGCATCGTTGCGGACGTTTCCAAGGCGCCTGGTGTCAAGGGCTGGGGCGACCTCTGCAATCCCGAATACAAGGGCCGCACCTCGATGCGCCTACGCCGCACGATCCTGCTTGGCACGGCCTTCTCGCTCGGCAAGGATCCGTTCGCGCTCTATGCCGACAAGGCCGCCTACCAGACGATGCTCGACGAGGTGACGGAAAAGCTGATCGCCTGCAAGGACAACGTCAAGACTTACTGGAACGGCGGCGACGACCTGTCGACGCTGCTTCTCTCGGGCGAAGTCGTCGTCTCGGAAGCCTGGGATTCCACGGCCTTCAAGCTCTTCGGCCAGAACAAGAACCTCGTCTACGTGCCGCCGGAAACCGGCGCGCTCGCCTGGATCGACACCTTCGTCATCCCGCGCAAGGGCGAGGCTGACGATGCCGCCTACAAGTGGATCAACTTCGTCATGAAGCCCGAGATCGTCAAGCTGATGTCGGATTCAACGGGCGCCATCGCCGCCGTCAGCAACGGCATCGATCTCCTGCCCGACGACAAGAAGGCCGCCGTCAACGCCGCCTTCGACGAGAAGGACCTCGCCAACCTCAAGTTCTTCGCCAATATCCCGGCGGGGCTCGAGGACATGGAAGGCAAGGCGCTGGAGCGCATCAAGGCCGCGACGTCCAACTGATCGCCTCCCAAGGCAAGTCTGGCCGGCCGGGGATGTCCTTGGCCGGCTGCTTTCCAGATGCCCGCGCACGCGCGCGGCGAGCAACGAGCCCTCCATGCACGATCTTCAATGCGAAAGCCTGGTGAAGCGCTTCGGCGCCTATACCGCCGTCAACAGCGTGTCCTTCAACGTCCCGCGCGGATCCTTCTTCTCGATCCTCGGCCCGTCGGGCTGCGGCAAGACCACGCTGATGCGCATGATCGCCGGCTTCGAGACGCCGACGAGCGGCGATATCCGCATCAAGGGGCAGTCCGTGCTTTCGACGCCGCCGAACAAGCGGCCCGTCAAGATGGTGTTCCAGCATCTCGCGCTCTTCCCGATGATGAATGTCGGCGAGAACATCGCCTACGGCCTGCGCTGCCGCGGCGAGAACAAGGCCGATATTACCCGCAAGGTGGCGGCGGTGCTCGATCGCGTCGGTCTGCCCGGCACGGCGGAAAAGCAGGTCTCCCAGCTCTCCGGCGGCCAGAAGCAGCGCATCGCGATTGCCCGCTGCATGGTGCTGGAGCCGGATGTGCTGCTGCTCGACGAACCGCTCGGCGCGCTCGACCTGAAACTGCGCGAGCGCATGAAGATAGAGCTGAAACAGCTCCAGCACCAGTTCGAGACGACCTTCCTCTACATCACCCACGACCAGTCGGAAGCGCTTTTGATGTCCGACAACGTCGCCGTCATGAACGCCGGCCAGTTCGAGCAGATCGGTGCGCCGCAGGAACTCTACAACAACCCGAAGAGCGGCTTCGTTGCGGGCTTTGTCGGCGACAGCAACCGCTGGCCCGGCCGCGCGCTTTCGCTCGCCGACGGCAAGGTGCGCGTGGCGATCGACGGTGGCGGCGAGGCGATCGCCTTTGCCGGTGACGCGCGCATTGCGGCCGGAAGCCCGGTCGAGCTTTTCGTGCGCCCGGAGGTGATTTCGATCGGCGCGGGCAGCGAGAACACGCTTCAAGGCACCGTCGAAAGCCTGCTCTTCAACGGTGCAAGCAGCCGCATCCTCGTGCGCATGGCGAACGGCCATCTGGTCGAGGTCGGCCAGGCGGTGATGGACGGCTCGGTCAAGGTCGCGCCGGGCGAAACGGTCGGGATCGGCTGGAGCCAGAACCACGGCCGCGCCTTTTCCGTTGCGAGGTGAGAGCAATGGCACGCACGGACATCGGAAAACTCTCCTTCATCCTGCTCTTTGCCCCCTTCGCGCTGTGGATCGCGCTTTTGATCATCCTGCCGCAGCTCGGCATCGGCTATATCTCGCTGCGTGAAAAGGTGGGGCCTGGCGAATACACGTTCGGCTTTGCGAACTACATCGCCTTCCTCTCGGAGCCGATCTACTGGAACACGCTGCTGCGCACGGCCTGGATGTCGATCCTCGTCACCGCCATGGCGCTCGCCGTCGGTTTTCCCGTCGCCTATTACATCGCAAAAATCGCCCAGCGCCGCTCGCGCGCCGCACTCTTCCTGATGTGCCTCATCCCGCTTTGGGTGAGCGACCTCGTGCGCGCCTTCGGCTGGATCGTCATCCTGCGCGAGACCGGCCTTGTCTCCAGCTTCCTGCAGAAGATCGGCCTCGTCAGCGGCCCGGTGGAACTGCTCTACAACGACGCCACCGTCGTCATGGGCCTCGTGTATACGGTCGTGCTCTTCATGATCGTGCCGCTCGTCTCGACGCTCGACGGCATGGACAATTCGCTGATCGAGGCGGGCTACAATCTCGGCGGCAGCCGCTTCACCGTCTTCCGCCGCATCGTCGTGCCCTATGCCATGCCGGGCATCGTCGCCGGCTGCATCATCGTCTTCATGCTGACGGCGGGCAGCTATCTCACGCCCATCCTGCTCGGCGGCAAGAACAGCATGTGGTTCACCGAGCAGATCTACGAACAGTTCGTGACGCGCTACAACTGGGAATCCGGCGCGACCTTCGGCGTGCTGCTGCTCGTCTTCACCTCGTTCGTCGTCTGGTTCGGCCTGCGGCTGACGGGCCAGAGCCTCGCCTCCACCGTCGCAAAGGACTGACCATGAACGTCGCGGCCCCGCAATCGCCCCTGCTGCAATGGCTCTATCGCGGCTACATGCTGGCGTTCCTCGCCTACCTCGCCGCGCCGCTCTTTGCCGCCGGCATGTTCGCCTTCAACGATTCTATGTTCCCAGCATTGCCCTGGAACGGTTTCACGCTCGACTGGTTCTTCAGCAGCACCGAGCCGAAGATCGGCATTTTCCACGACCGGCGCCTTTTGCGCGGTCTCGAAAACTCGCTCTATATCGGCGTGATCGTCTCCGCGCTCGCCGTCGCCGCCGGCACCTGCAACGCCTTCCTCTTCGAGAGAAAGCAGTTTCCGGCCAAGAATTTCTTCTACATCCTGATGATCGTGCCCCTGGTCATTCCCGGCGTCATCCTCGGCATCTCGATCCTCGTCTTCGCCAGCATGATCGCCAACGGCCTCGAAGAAACCTTTGGCATCGAGTGGGATTTTCTGCGCCCCGGCCTGTTCCTCGTCATCCTCGGCCAGTTCTCGTTCCTGACGACCATCACCTCGCTGGTCATCGCCGCGCGCCTTCGAAAATTCGACATCTCGCTGGAGGAAGCCGCGCTCAATCTCGGCGCGACGCGGCTGCGCGTGCTGATGACGGTGACGCTGCCCTATCTGATGCCCGCGCTGTTCTCCGCCTTCGTCGTCGCCTTCCTCGTCTCCTTCGAGAATTTCAACACGACGCTGATGCTGGTCGGCTCCGATGCGCCGCTGACCATCACCATGTACGACCGCATGGTGAAGGTCGGTTCGACGCCGGTGCTGAACGCCGTCTCGTTCTTCCTGATGGTGGGGTCGGGGGCGCTGGCGCTGCTGAGCGTCGTGGTGCAGCGCGGCAAGGCGTGATCCGCCTAACCGGGCAGATGCGCCTCTTGGACGAGCGCCTGCTTGAGCCGCGCGGTCTCCAGGCCGAGCTCGATGAAGCGGTGTGCATGGCGGGCGAGGGCGACATTGTCGTCCCACAGATTGCGCCAGATCGCCGTCTTCAGCGAAAGGTCCTTGTCGACGATCGTCGTGGAGAAGGATTCGAAGGTAACGGAGTCGTCCCAGCCGATGGCGGTGAGCGCATCGAAGATCGCCGTGAAGTCGATCGTGCCGGTGCCGAGATAGCCGCGATGGCTCTCGCCGATATGCAGGTAGCCGATCTTGTCCGCCGCGTGGCGGATGGCAAGGCCCACATCGGCTTCCTCGATGTTCATGTGGAACGTGTCGAGGTGCAGAAGGACATTCGAGGCGCCGGTATCGCGGATGTAGGCCATGCCCTGTGCGGCGGTGTTCAGCATGTTGCTCTCGAAGCGGTTGACGATTTCGAGATTGAGCGTGACGCCGGCTGCCTTGGCCCGCTCCGCTACCTTGGAGAGCGCGGCAACGCTCGTGTCCCAGCCCTTTCTCGATAGGCTGTGCTCCTGCTTGCCGTGGGCGGAGCTGAGGATGCCGGCGAGTTTCGTGCCGCCGAGGTCGCGCACCAGCGCAACGGCCCGGTCGAGGATATCGACGCCATGGGTGACGATTGCCGGATCGGCGCTCGAAATGTCGCCCTCCGGCGGCAGGCCCATGCTGATCGCGACGTCGAGACCGAGTTCCTCAAGCCGGCGGGACAGCCATTTCACGTCGACCTGGCGAGGGTTCAGATAGGAGAACTCGATGAGCTTGTAGCCGAGCTGATGGGTGTTCTCGAGCGCTTTCTCAAGCTCGCCCTGCGAAGAGCCAGCGCTCCAGACGAAGGAATGGACACCAATTTTCGACATAACGGGCCGCTCTCTGAAAGGAATGAAGCAAGGGGCGGCCGGGCACACCGCTTGCGCGAATGCGCCCGGCCTCTGGGAGGTGTGTTTAGCGAGCTGCGGTCCAGCCCTTGTAGTCCTTGATGTTGTCGGCCGTGATGAGCTGCGGGTCGAGCAGCACGACGGGTTCGGCCGGCTTGTTGCCCTTCAGCACCTCAACGCCGAGCTGCAGCGCCTGGCCAGCCATGACATAGGGATCCTGCGAGGCGGAGGCCTTGATCATGGAATTGCCGCTGGCAAGCGAGGTCTCGATGTCGGGCGCGCCGTCGACCGCGGTGAAGAAGAATTCGCTGCGGTTCAGCTGCTTGGCGGCGAGCTCGGCGCCGATCGCGGTCGGGTCGTTGATGGCGAAGACGGCGTCGATCTTGTCGAAGCGGGTCAGCAGCCCCTGCATCACTGCAAGGCCGCCGTCACGCGAGCCCTGGCCGTTCTGGTCGTCGGACAGGATCTTGATGTCGGCATGCTTGCCGAGCGCGCCCTTGCAGCCCTCAACACGCTCGAGGATCGAGGAAGAGGCCGGGCCGTTGATGATGACCACGTCGCCCTTGCCGCCGAGCTTGTCGGCGATGTAGTTGCAGGCCTCTTCACCCGCCTTGACGTTGTTGGTCATGACGGTGACGTCGGCGCCGGGCGCCGACACGTCGAAGGCGGCGACGACGACGCCGGCGGCCTGCGCCTTCTTTACGGCGGGGGCGATGGCCTTCGCATCGACAGCGTTCAGCATGATGATATCGACGCCGGCGGCGATGAAGCTGTCGACCTGGGAGACCTGCTTGTTGAGGTCATAGTCGGCCGAAACGGAGATCACTTCGACATTCGGGTTGATCTCCTTGGCCCGGTCCTCGATGCCCTTGATGGTGGCGACGAAGAACGGGTTGCCGAGCAGGCCGACCGAGATGCCGATCTTGTTGAGGTCCTTGGCGGCTGCGGGCATGGCGATCGCGGCGGCCAGTGCGGTGCCGACGAGCAACTTTGGCATAAGACGCATGTTTTCCTCCTTTGGTGGCGTTTTTCGCCGTTGTTTCCGGTGACGACCGGTTCGTTCAGCCGGGCTCAGGTCCGGCTAATGCCCTTGAGCCTGTAGCGATCGAGGCCGACGGCGACGATGATGACAAGGCCCTTGATGATGTACTGCCAGATGTCGGAAACCCCGACGAGGATGAGGCCGTTGGAGAGCACGGCGATAATGAGCGCACCGATCAGCGTGCCCCAGATGGAGCCGACGCCGCCGACGAAGCTGGTGCCGCCGAGGATGACCGCCGCGATGGCGTCGAGCTCGTAGGCTTGGCCGAGCTGCAGGCCGTTGGCCGCATAGAGCCGGGCGGCCGACATGGCCCCGCCGAGGCCGGAGAGCAGACCCGACATCGAATAGACGAAGAGCAGGACCAGCGGCACCTTGATGCCGGTGAGCCGAGCGGCCTCTGCATTGCCGCCTACGGCATAGATCCAGGTGCCGAGCACGGTGCGCTTGAGGATGAACCAGGAGGCGATGATGGTCGCGATGGCGATAATGGCAAGCCACGGTACGCCGAACAGCGTTCCGTTGCCGATGAAGTCGAAGGGCATGTCCGGGTTGAAGACGGTCGTGTCGCTGCCGAGCAGGCGCGCGACGCCGCGGATCGCCGTTAGCGAGCCAAGCGTCACGATGAATGGCGGCAGTTTCAGCCAGGCGATGATGGCGCCGTTGAGGAAGCCGCAGGCAAGGCCCGCAGCGATCGCCGCCGGAATGCCCAGCATGCCGAGGTCGGGCACCAGCGAGACGATGACCGCGATCATCGCCGAGGCGGCAAGGATCGAGCCGACGGAAAGGTCGATGCCGCCGGTCAGGATGACGAAGGTCATGCCGGCGGCCAGCACTGTGTTGATCGAGGCCTGCTGCATGACGATCGACAGGTTGCCCACCGAGAGGAAGCGCCCGGAGAGCAGATGAAAGCCGATCGCCAGCAGCACGAGCACCGGCAGCATGCCGAGCGCCGTGAGGGTCGATCGCAGTTTCAGCCTGTCCATCCGGGCGTCTTCGGTTTCGCTTGCAGCCATGGTTCCGTCCCGTTCTTTGCGTTTCGCCTCGTTCGTCAGGCGGCTTGGCCGGCTGTGCCGGTCGCCAGCGCCATGATCGCTTCCTGCTCGATCGGCTGTGCCACTTCGCCGGCGATGCGCCCCTCGCGCATCACCAGGACGCGGTCGGCGATGCCGAGAATCTCCGGCAGGTCGCTGGAGATGACGACCACGGCAATGCCGTTTTCGGCGAGCGCGTCGATGATGCGGTAGATTTCCGATTTGGCGCCGACATCGACCCCGCGCGTCGGCTCGTCGAGAATGACCGCCCGAGGCTTCGTCTCCAGGAGGCGTGCTAGAAGCGCCTTCTGCTGGTTGCCGCCCGATAGGGCGCCGACATTGATCTGCGTGCCGGGGGTGCGGATTGACAGGGCCTTGACGGCCGCGATCGCCCGGTCCCGTGCCCTGGCGAAGTTCAGGACGCCGCCGGCCTTCGCATCCTCAGCGATGACGCCGATATTGATGTTGTCGCTGATCGACATGTCGAGGAAGAGGCCCAGTGCCTTGCGGTCCTCCGTAAGATAGGCGATGCCGGCATCGAGCGCGTCGCGCGGCGCGGCGATCGCGAGCGCCTTGCCGTTCAGCGTCACCGTCCCCGTCGTCCGGTGGTCCGCACCGTAGACAAGACGGGCAAGCTCCGTACGGCCCGAACCGACGAGGCCGGCGATACCGAGAACTTCGCCCGCCCGCACCTCGAAGGAGCAGTCGTGCACGCGCACACCGTCGCCGACATTGTCCACCGACAGGACGGCGGGGCGCGCGCCCTCGGCCTGCCGGTGTTCCTTCTTGTAGAACGAGGAAAGGTCGCGGCCGACCATCATGGAAACCAGCGTGTTCGCGGAAAGGCCGGCCCGTTCCAGCGTGCCGACATAGGCCCCGTCGCGCAGCACGCTGACGCGGTCGGAGAGCTGGTAGATCTCCTCCATGCGGTGGCTGATATAGATGATGGCGATGCCATCGGCCTTGAGCCGGGCGATGACGTCGAACAGCCGGTCGGTCTCGCGCGTCGTCAGTGAGGTCGTCGGCTCATCCATGACGATGATGCGCGCCCTGGTCGTCAGCGCCCGTGCGATTTCCACCATCTGCCGCTCGCCGAGCGAGAGTTCCCCGACGCGGTGGGCGGGGGAAAAGCCGATGCCGAGCTGTTTCAGGATGGGCTCGGCCCGCCGGCGCATCTCGGCGCGGTCGGCAAGGCCGAAGCGCGCAGGCTCGTTGCCGAGGAACATGTTCTGCGCCACCGACAGGTTGGGGGCGAGCGAAAGCTCCTGGTAGATGACGGCGATGCCATGGGCCTTGGCCTTCAGCGGATCGCCGAGCGTCACCGGCTCCCCGCCGATCAGCACTGCGCCACCGGGATCGGCCGTATAGGCGCCCGACAGGATCTTCATCAGTGTCGACTTGCCCGCGCCGTTCTCGCCCATCAGCGCATGCACCTCACCGGCATGCACGGTCAGGCTCACATGTGACAGGGCCTTCGATGCGCCGAACGTCTTGCTGATGTCGCGCATCTCCAGAAGGGCAGGGACGTTCGTCCGTTCCGTCATGCGCGCTTGTCCTTTCGGGGCGCGGCGTGCATCGCTTCGACTTGCCGGCGCCATTCCCGTCTGTAGGCGTCGAGTTCGGCAAGGGCGGCCGGCGTGGCGACCGCGCAATCGTTGACGAAGGGGTTGTGGCCACGGTCCTCGAAGACGAGGGCCGCCGCGCCGAAGGCGCTGCCTTCCGGGTTGGCGCTGATGTGCACGGTCTGTGCGGGGCGCAGGGCCGCGAGGATGGCAGCATAGAGCCCTGTTTTTACCAGCCCGCCATCGATAACGATCGTATTGTCGGAGCCGATGAGATCGAGCGAAAGATCGGTCATCAACGCGACATAGAGCAGGGCCGCGGCCGCGCGCTCCTCGCTCTCGACGGTTGGTCCGGAAAAGTGCCCGGCGTGGCCCGGCACTGGGCCACCGGCAGCGAAGGAGGGCAAGGCGAAGGCGCGTTTTGCCATGACGGATGCCAGCGCCTCTTCGCGGACCGGCCGCGTCCAGCCGCCGCTCGCCAGGTCATACTCCCGCCCACCCATGAAGCGGATGGTTGCGATCGGTTGGCGATCGACCGTGACATTCGCCAGCATGTCGCGCGTCTGGTCGAGCTGTTCGAGGGGGCTTGCAGAATTGAAGACGATCACCCAGGTGCCGGTCGAAACCAGCGTGAAATCGGTAAAGCCGAGCGAGCGGTAGAAATAGAGTGCCGCATTGCTGTCGTGCACGCCGTTGTGCACCGCGACCTCCACCGTGCGGCCGTCGCCGAGCGTGACGGCGTGTGTGCCGATCACGGCGCCGGCGCGGGCAAAGCCAGGCATCTTGCCACGCCAGCCCATCTTGTCGACGAGGCTGCTGAAATCGTCCTTCAGCGGTGCCCAGAGATTGGAATGGCAGCCGAGATAGGAGACTTCCGAGACCTTCCGGCCGGAAAACGTCCAGCTCCAGAATTGCGGATAGGCGAGGATTGCATCGGCCTTCTCAAGGAGGCCCGGTTTACGCGCGTCCAGCCAGAGGAGGTGGCGTCCATAGTTGAAGCCGAGGGGCAACGGAGGCGAGAAGGTCTCGCGGAAATCCGGCGCCATGGCGTCGATGCGGGCGGCGATTTCGGTGGGCGGCTCCTGCTCGTAGTCGAGGATGGGGTGGGCAAGCGCGTCGCCGGCGGCCAGCGCGAAGGTGCAGCCGTGACCGGAAAAGATGATGCGGTCGACACCATGGCCGGCGACGATGCGGGCAAGCTCCCCCTTCATCCAGGCAAGAAGCGCCGCATCATCCAGAACGTGTAGGTCAGCCTCGTCCCGCCAGACCGGGCGGGTACGTGCCTCGTCGATGACCTTTCCTTCGCTGGAAATGACGAAGAGCTTGGAATTTGTCTTGCCGAGATCGAAGACGGCGATGGGGGCGATGCTCAACTGGTCCCTCCCGTCCGTGCGATCAGGATGGTGACGCCGGCATCCTCCAGCATCCTGGCGGCGGTGTCCGTCAGGCCGTCATCGGTGATGATCGTGCCGATGCGCGAGAGTGGCAGCGCGACGTTGCGCGGCTGGATGGAGAACTTGCGGCTGTCGGCGAGCAGCACGATCTCGTCGGCGCAGGCCGACAGCTCGCCGATCACCTTGACCAGCAGCGGATGTGATTCCAGCAGCCCCTTGCTGCTGATGCCCTGCGTGCCGAGGAAGAAGCGCGAGGCGAAGAAGGCGGGCGAACCGGCGGCGCTGTCATGGATGATGCCCGGTTCGCGATAGAGTTCGCCGCCGGCAAGAGAGAGCTGGCAGGTGCCGTGCTCACCGAGATGGGCGGCCAGCGGCATGGAATTGGTCCAGATGCGCAGGTTGCGCTGCGCGAGCAATATGCCGAGCTGATAGCAGGTCGAGCCCGCATGCACGATGATGGAATCCCCGTCGCGTACGAGATCGGCCGCCGTTGCGGCGATGGCCCGCTTTGCCTCCACGGCGATGTCGCGGTTTTCGTCATAGGGTTTTGCCGAAAGGCGCCCACTGTCGGCCGCCTCGCTGGCGGAGATCCCGCCATAGACTTTCCGCGCCCGGCCGAGCTCGTGCAGCTTGTCGATGTCGCGGCGGATGGTGGCGGGCGACACGCCGAGATGCTCCTGGAGATCCCGCACCGAAGCGAAGGGCGTCTCGCGCAGAAGATCGATGATGGCCTTGTGGCGCTCGGTGTCGTTCACGGCTGATCCTCCCGGCGTCTCCCTCGCCGATGAACAAAGATAATCACAATAACGCATGTCGATCAAGAATGGTGACGAAAATTCTTCACTGTTGACGATATGCAATCACATAAATACGATCTTGAGAAAAGTTCGCTCAGATTCCGGTGGGCCGGAAAGCGGGTGGTGGACTGTCTAGAGGAGGGGCTGAATGGCTTCGGGCATTCGGGCGGAGGACAAGGCGGCCTTCGAAGCATTTCTCGCGCTCTCGAGGGAGATCGGCAGCGACATCCTGAAAACACAGGGTGCCGGTGGAAACACCTCGTTCAAGTGTGACGGCGTGATGTGGGTGAAGGCTTCCGGTACCTGGCTTGCCCATGCTGGCGAACAGGACATCATGGTGCCGGTCGAGGTTGCGCCGCTGGTGGCGGCGCTCAGGGCGCGGGACCCGAGCGCGGAAAAGGCGACGGATTTCGTTGTAGCGGCGCTCAACGCTTCGGGCCTGCGCCCGTCGATCGAGACGAGCTTTCATGCGGTGCTGCCGCAGACCGTCGTCGCGCATTATCACTGTGTCAACGCTATCGCTCTTTCCGTGCTGGCCGGGCGGGAGCAAATCCTCGCCAAGCGCATGGCCGCGCTGCCCGATCTTGCCTGGGCGACCGTTCCCTACCGCCGCCCCGGCACGCCGCTCGCCTACGAGATCGATCGCGTCGCCGCGAACCGGCCGGACGTGTTGATCCTCTACAACCATGGCATCATCGTTGCCGGGGAGACGGTAGAGGAGGTGCGTACGCGCATCGCCTGCGTGACCGCGGCCCTCTCGGTGGATGAGCGGGCAACGGTGTCGGGGAACGCCGCGCATCTTCAAACCTTGATCGAAGGCGCCCCCTTTCACGTCGCCGAGGATGCCGGAAGCCACAAGACTGCGCTCCACCCCGCCAACATCGCTGTCGCCACGGGCGGTTCGCTCTATCCCGACCATGTCATCTTCCTCGGCACGGAGATCGGTGTGCTCGGCGCGGGCGAGAGCGTGACGGCCTATGCGCGGACGCGGGGCGCGCGCGGGCTCGATATGCCCAAGATGTTGCTTGTGCCCGATCGGGGTGTGCTGCTTGCCGACGCGCTTACCGATGGCGGTCGCGTCATGGCACGCTGCCTGGCGGAAGTTGTGTCGCGCGTGCCGGATGGGGCAGCTATCGTCCATCTTGGTAGCGACCAGGAATATGAACTGACCCATTGGGAGGCCGAACAGTACCGTCAGGCGCTGGACCGCAAGGCGAGCCAGCGGGCATGAGCGCGGCGCCCGGACCCGCCGTCGCGCTCGGCATCGATCTCGGCACGTCCGGCGTGCGCGCCGCGGCCCTTGCCGCCGACGGCACGCGTGTCGACATGGCGTCCTCGCCATTCCCGGATGCCGCGGCCGGCCGCTCGCCCACCGCATGGCGGGCCGGTGTCCGCGCGTGTCTCGGCGAACTTGCCGCGCGCGGCTCGCTTGTCGCCATAACCGGCGTCGCGGTCGACGGCACCTCCGGTACGGTGCTCGCCATCGATGCCGACGGCACGCCGCTTGGCGACGCACTGATGTACAACGATCCCTGTCCCGACCGAGCCATCCTCGATCGGGTCGCGGCTTTTGCGCCGGCGGACAGTCCGGCGCGGGGTGTGACCTCGCCGCTCGCACGGGCCATCCATCTTTCGCGCCAGGCCGGCGTCCACGCCGTCGTGCACCAGGCGGACTGGGTCCTCCTGCAGCTTGGGTTGGCCGCGCCTTCAAGCGACGAGAACAACGCCTTGAAGACGGGCTACGATCTCGCCGCGGAGCGCTGGCCGGACTGGATCGAAGCCTGCGGCATGGATGTCGGCCTCTTGCCGAAGGTGAAACGCGCAGGTGCGCCGCTGGCGACCGTCGGGGCGGCGGGCCGGGCCCTCGGTCTGCCGGATGGCTGCCGCTACCACGCCGGTACGACGGATGGCTGCGCCTCGTTCCTTGCGACGGGCGCCGCATCCGTCGGCGACGGCGTGACCGCACTCGGTTCGACGCTGGTCGTCAAGCTTGCTTCGGCGGAGCCGATCGATGCGGCGGATTACGGTATCTATTCGCATCGCATCCTCGATTTCTGGCTCGCCGGAGGGGCCTCGAATTCCGGCGGTGCGGTCATCCGCAGCCTGTTTGACGACATGCAGGTGAAGGCGATGACCGCGCTGCTGCGGCCGGACAGGCCGACCGGCCTTGCCTACTACCCTTTGCTGCGGCCGGGCGAGCGTTTCCCCGTCAACGATCCTGCCCTTGTGCCGCAGCTGGAGCCGCGCCCGGTCGATGACGTCGTTTTCTTCCAGGCGATCCTCGAGGGTATCGCGGGGATCGAGGCGTCGGGCTATGCGCGGCTGGGCGCGCTCGGCGGCCCCCGCGTACGCTCGGTGCGCTCGGTCGGCGGCGGCGCGACCAATCCGGCCTGGACCCGCATGCGGGAGGCGGTGCTTGGCGTCCCCTTCCTGCCGTCGAATTCGGCGGAAGCCGCTGTCGGCACGGCGGCGCTCGTCCTTGCCGGAAAGGACCGCTGGCCATGAGCCTTGCCCCGCAGATCGACCTTGCGGCGCTGGCCGCCCGCTACGATGCCTTCCTCGTCGATCAGTTCGGCGTGCTCCGGGACGAGGACGGCGCCTATCCCGGGGCCAATGATGCGTTGCTGCGCCTCAAGGCACTGGGCAAGACCGTCATCGTGCTGTCCAATTCCGGCCGCAGCGGCGACTACAATGCGGAGCGGCTCGTCAAGCTCGGCTTCGACCGGGCGGGCTTCGACCGTTTCCTCACCTCCGGCGATGTCGCCTACGACATCCTTGCCGGCGAGACCGCCGGTTCTGCGGTCGGGACGCGATGCCTGACGATTTCCAGCGGGGGCGACCGCAACCTTGCCGACCGTCTCGGTTTCAAGAGCGTCGTTGATGCGGCCTTGGCCGATATCGTGATTGTTTCCGGCAGCGAGGCTGATCGTGTCCCGATGGCGGACTACCGCCGCCGCCTCGCCCCCGCCGCCCGGCGCGGCGTGCCCTGCTACTGCACCAATCCCGACCGGCACAAGCTCGCAAGCGGCGGCACCACGGCGCCCGGCGCCGGCAGCATCGCGCTGGCGTACCAGGACCTCGGTGGGCCGGTGCGCTGGTTCGGAAAACCTCATCCGGCAATCTACCGGCAGGCGCAGGCGCTGCTCGACGGTCTTCCGGCCGACCGGATCGTCTGCATCGGCGACAGCCTGGAACACGACATTGCCGGCGCCGCCGGCGCGGGGCTCGCCTCCTGCCTCGTCCGGACGGGCATCCTCGCCGAAAGCACCGAGGCCGATCTCACCGCCCTTGCCGCCCTCCACGGCGCGCGTCCGGATTTCGTGATGGACCGCTTCGCCATTTGAAGCCGTGCGGGGGCTTGTTACATAAGCCAAGTGTCAGGACTTGCAGGATAGATAGATTCAACCGGTCGCCGCGACACCCGAAACCAGGAGGTGTGAATGGCTACGGGAAGGCTGTGACCGGAACGATTGCTTGAATTATACAGCAGCGGCCTCATCCGGCTAAACTAGGTTGATGTGACAAGCCCGTAATACAGGCGCAGGTGCCTCAAAACCCGACGAGCACCATGTCGAGGGCAAGCATGATTTCGGCGTCCTGCCCCGCAAGGCTGGTGACCGGGTTTCGCAACAATTTACGGGGAATGGCCGCCATGAACTGAGTGACCATGGTGTGGGGTTCATCCCCGATAGCAAATACTGGATTGAGGCGTTTGGCTGGCAGCGGCGCCTGTGCCGAAGGCAACAGCGGCACCACGATCCGCGTGTTCAACTCGTGTAGAACATCCGCCTGAACATCGAGCACATAACCCGTTCCGCCCGGATTGGCATAGACATCAAAGCGGGCCATCAGAACTGTCGATACTGATCCAGGGGCAAGCCGTGCGCCTCGCTCCATGCGTTCGAGCTGGCCAGAGCGTCGGCGTTCTCGCGCTGCCATGCCCGGGCCTTCGCGTCCGCGACGGCGCGTCGCAAACCGGCCTCCGCCGCTTCCGACAGGTTTATTCCAAACGATCTTGCTTCCATCAGCAAAGATGGATCGAGTGTCAGGTTGGTCGGCTTTTTGGTGGTGGATTGGCCTTGCATGTGGTCCTCCGTTATGCGCATCTTATATGCGCACTGCAGGCCCGGCAAGGCTTGCGGCCGTCAATGCCGTCACACGCAAACTGTTCAACCTGAGTTCCAACGCCTGGTTGGAAGCGCAGTGGTATCTGTTTTCCGCTGTCTTCCTGATCGCGGCCGCCTATACGCTGCTGAGCAGCGAGCACGTCAAGGTCGATCTGGTTTACGGCCATATGCCGCGCAAGGTCCAGCTCTGGGTCGAGATCCTCGGCACGCTCTTCTTCCTGTTTCCCTTCTGCCTGATCACCATCTACCTCTCCTGGCCGATCGTGATCTCGAAGTTTCTGAGCGGCGAGGTGTCGAACAACACCGGTGGCCTGCTGCTCTGGCCGGTCTGGGCGCTGATCCCCCTCGGCTTCGGCCTGCTGGCGCTGCAAGGCGTCTCAGAGCTGATCAAGCGCATCGCGATCCTGCGGGGCGACATGCCCGATGCGACGGCCCTTGCCGACGCCGACGCCCAGACGCTCTAACGCCAGGAGCCCGTATCCATGTTTGCTTTCTTCGCGGAAAATCTCGCGCCCATCATGTTCCTGTCGCTGATCGTCGTGCTGCTGATGGGCTATCCCGTCGCCTTTGCACTGGCCTTCGTCGGCTTCGGCTTCGGCTTCATCGGCATCGAAATGGGCCTTTTGCCGATCAACCTCTTCGGCGCCATACCGGACCGGATCTTCGGCCAGATGTCGAACGAAACATTGCTGGCCATTCCCTTCTTCACCTTCATGGGGCTGATCCTGGAGAGAAGCGGCATGGCGGAGGATCTGCTTGATACGATCGGGCAGCTGTTCGGCCCGATCCGTGGCGGGCTTGCCTTCGCGGTAATCTTCGTTGGCGCCATTCTTGCGGCCACCACCGGCGTTGTCGCGGCCTCGGTCATCTCGATGGGGCTGATCTCGCTGCCGATCATGCTGCGTTACGGCTACGACCGGCGCGTGGCAGCCGGTACGATCGCGGCGTCCGGGACCCTGGCGCAAATTATCCCGCCGAGCCTGGTGCTGATCATCCTTGCCGATCAGCTCGGCCGCTCGGTCGGTGACATGTACAAGGGCGCACTGGTGCCCGGCTTGCTGCTGGTCGCGATCTATGCGGGCTATATCATTTTCATGTCCTATCTGCAGCCTTCGAGTGTCCCGGCGCTGCCGCCGGAGGCCCGTACGTTGCGCGGATGGAAGCTCGCCCGCAAGGTGGTCACATCACTGGTGCCGCCGCTCGTGCTGATCTTCCTGGTGCTTGGCACGATTTTCATCGGCCTTGCGACGCCCACCGAAGGCGGCGCCATGGGTGCGGTCGGCGCGCTCATTCTGGCTGCCAGCAACCGCCGACTCGATCTCGCCATGATAAAGTCGGCGCTTTACGCCACCGCAAAACTGTCGTCCTTCGTGATCTTTATCCTGCTCGGCGCACGCGTCTTCTCGCTCACATTCTATGGCGTCGACGGCCATATCTGGGTCGAGCATCTGATGACCTCGATCCCTGGCGGGGAAATCGGCTTTCTTATCGTCGCCAACCTGCTGGTCTTCTTCCTGGCCTTCTTCCTCGATTATTTCGAGCTGGCCTTCATCATCATCCCGCTTCTGGCGCCGGTCGCCGATGCGCTCGGCATCGACCTCATCTGGTTCGGCGTGATGCTGGCGATCAACATGCAGACCTCGTTCATGCACCCGCCCTTCGGCTTCTCGCTGTTCTACCTGCGCTCCGTGGCACCCAACCGGGCCTACAAGGACAGGGTGACTGGTGCGACGATCCAGCCGGTGACCTCGGGCCAGATCTATATGGGCGCGCTGCCGTTCCTCGGGATCCAGCTGTTTATGGTCGCTATCGTTGTGGCGTTCCCGGGCCTCGTCACCCACTACAAGTCCGGCCAGGCGGCGGTCGATCCCGCGGCAATCAAGCTGAACGTGCCGATGCCTGGTGCAGAGGGTGAAAACCCGTTCGGAACGCCGACGCAACCCTTTGGCGCCCCTGAAACGTCCGGCGACAGTTCGACGCCGTCCTTTGGAACGGAGACGCCTGAATTCGGGTCGCCGCAGCCCAGCTTCGGCCAACCCGCACAGTCCAACTGACCCCAACCAACAATCCGGACGCGCATCCGTGCCGGCCGGACCACGCAGCCACCTGAGGAGGAAACGATGACTGATATCTTGAACCGCCGTAATTTTCTGACCAAGGGCGCACTCGGCGGCGCAGCAGCGGTCGCCGGCACGTCACTTGCTGCGCCCGCAATCGCCCAGGACCTTCCCACCCTGAAATGGCGCCTGACCTCTGGATTTCCGAACAACCTCGACACCATTTACGGCGGTGCCGTCGTCATGGCCGAAGCGCTGTCGAAGATGACCGAGGGCAAATTCCAGATCCAGGTCTTCCAGGCGGGTGAACTGGTGCCCGGTCCGCAGGCGATCGACGCGGTGCAGAGCAACACCGTGGAAATCGCCCACACCTGCGGCTACTACTTCACCGGCAAGAATCCGACCTTCGCGATCGGGTCGACGATCCCCTTCGGCCTCAACGCTCGTCAGCAGAACGCCTGGCTCTACCACGGCGGCGGCAACGAACTGTACGACGAGTTCCTGTCGGAATACGGCATCGTCGGCAAGCCGGGCGGTGGCACCGGTGCGCAGATGGGGGGCTGGTTCCGCAATGAAATCAAGTCGGTCGACGACCTCAAGGGGACCAAGATGCGCATTGCCGGCGTCGCTGGCGAAGTCATGTCGCGCCTCGGTGTCGTGCCGCAGCAACTTCCCGGTGGCGACATCTATCCGGCGCTGGAGCGCGGCACGATCGATGCTGCCGAATGGGTCGGCCCCTATGACGACGAACGCCTGGGCTTCTATCAGATCGCGCCTTACTACTACTATCCGGCCTATTGGGAAGGCGGACTGACGATCCACTTCTTCATCAACAAGGCTCAGTACGAGGCATTGCCGGAAGCCTACAAGGTCGCGCTCGACACCGCCTGCAAAGCCGCCAACATCAACATGCAGGCGCTGTACGACGTGAAGAACACGGCGGCGATCCGGTCGCTGGTCGGCAAGGGCGTCAATTTGCGTCCAATGCCACGCGATGTGTTGGACGCGGCCTATAAGGCGACCTTCGAGCTCTACGCCGAATACAGCGAGAAGCATCCGGCTTGGGCGAAGATCTATCCGGCCTGGAAGAAATTCCGGGACGAGTCCTTCGAATGGTTCCGCGTCGCGGAATACAGCTATGACAGTTACCTTTACGCGGCTCAGGCCGCTGGAAAATGATCGTGGATAAAGTTGTGTGGCGCAAACTGCGCCACACAATTTCTGAACTCTACCTGTTTCTGGGTGGCGGACCTATTTAGATTCCTCTGAAGTTTGGATGGGTTTGTTTCGGAGTTGAGTTCTCGGTACGGAGCAGCGGTACGTAATCTATTATCGTCACCGGATAAGCCAGGGCTGCATTTGCCAAAGAACCGCCCCGGCATGTTCCGGGTAGATGATCGGAAATGCTCCATCTTTTTGTTTTTCCGCATTGTCAGATGCCGAGCAATCCCGCTTCGGTTGGAAATGCTCTGGATGCAAGGAAGGCAGGTTCCCATCACGCCGGTTGCATTCGGAAGACGGATGCAGCAAAGCTAGGCGGCCAGGCCGGACCGCCGCGCCTCTGTTGGAAAGAGCCGTTGCATGGAACAGTCCGCCCTCATTGACATCGGCCTACCGATCGCCGTGTTTATCATCATGACCGGCATCGGCATGACGCTTGCTCCGGTCGATTTCCAGCGTGTGGCCACGCAGCCGAAGGCCCTGGTCTGGGGTATCGTCGCCGCGCTCCTGGTGATGCCGCTGGTGGCCCTTGTTCTCGCCACGGTCATGGGCCTGCCGCCGGAAATCGCCGTCGGCCTCGTCGTCGTCGCCGCCTGCCCGATCGGCACCACGTCCAGCCTGTTCTCCTATCTTGCAAGGGGAGACCTGGCCCTGTCGATTGCCCTGAGCGCCGTCGGCAGCCTGGTGGCCATCGCGACGCTGCCGCTTTTCGCCAACTTCGCGATCGAGCGCTTCAGCCAGGGCGATGCCCGGGTTTACCTTCCGGTGTTGCGCACGATCGGGGTGATGATCGCCATCATCCTGTTTCCGGTGATGGTCGGCATGGGCATCCGGCACAAGGCCCCCGGTTTTGCCGCGCGTGCCGAAAAACTGGTCGGCGCATTCGGCCTCCTGGTGCTCGTGGCCCTGATCGTCGGTATCGGCATTTCGGTCTATCAACGATGGGTGGAGATCCTCGTCAGCGCAGGGCCGGCCGTCATCGCCCTCGTTATCTGCGCCGTCGCAGTCGGCCTCCTGGGATCGCGCGCCCTCGGCCTTTCGGCCGCCGAGGCAGTCACGGTGACCCTTTCCATCAGCATTCGAAATGCGGCGATCGGCATGGTCCTTGCGATCACGATGATGCATTCGCCGGAAATCGCCGTGCCGCCCGCCCTGTTCGGCCTTTTGATGTATGCGACCGGCTTCAGCCTCGTCGCCTATGGCCGCAGGACCATAAAAGCCCCGGCCTGAAGGCCGTGCAGCATGCCGGTCCGCCTCACCGCGCCGAGACGCGGTAGTCGTCCGGCGTTACGCCCGTCATGCGCTTGAACATCGCGATGAAGGACGAGGCGTTGCTGTAGCCGAGGGCGGCGGAAATGTGCTCGACGGTGTCGTTCGCCTCCAGCATCGACATGGCCTGCACCACCCGCAGACGCTGCTTCCATTCGGTGAACGGCATGCCGAGATCGCGCAGACAGCGGCGGATGAGGGTCCGCTCTGCCAGTCCTGCCAGCCGCGCATGCTCGGCAAGGGAGCGGTTGTCGGCGGGGTTGTCCTGAAGACGGGCGAGCACGGCTTCAAGCGCCGGGTCTGTCGACCAGGGCAGGTAGGTTCCCACTCGCGGCGCTGCCGCAACGAGATCGATGACGACCTGGAGAAAGCGCAGGTGCTCCGCCGCGCCCGGGTCTGCATCATCGCCGGCGCGCAGATGCTCGAGCATGGCCCTCAGAAGCGGGCTGACTTCGAGAGCGGTGGTTTCCTGCGGCAGGCGTCCGCACAGCGAGGGATCGACATAGAGCGAGCAGTGCACCGCGGCATGCCGGTTCAGCCCCCGGTGCTCGATGTCCGGCGGCAGCCAGACGGCATATTGCGGCGGCGCGAGATAGTGCCCGTCCTTCAGGCTCACCTCCATCATGCCGCTGTAGGAATAGACGAATTCGCCCCAGGGATGGCTGTGCTGCGGGTAGGTGGCATTCTGCGGCATCTGCGCGGAGCGGAAGTAGAGCGGGTGGGGCAGGGCACTGCGAAAGGGCACGTCGCGGAAATGTGCACCGCGGTCCGCCCGGTTGCCTGTCAGGGTCTCGATACCGACTGTCATAAACTCATTATATCCGCCATATCTGCCAAATGCTATCTCAGCCGCATCATCGGAGCACGCATCTTGGACAGCCGCAAATCTATCGACGTCACCGCGGTCGGCATCATGGTCGCCGTCTGCCTCATCTGGGCCTTCCAGCAGATCGGCCTGAAGTCCACGGCCGTCTTTGCCGCGCCGGTCCTGCAGATCGGCCTGCGATCGGGGATCGCCGCCATGCTCGTCTTTGCGCTTGTTTGCGCGCGCCGGCAGCGCCTGGAATTCTGGGGCAGAACGGCCGGGCTGGGCATTCTCGCAGGCCTGCTGTTCGCGGTGGAGTTCTTTCTGGTCGGGGAAGCGCTGAAGCATACGTCTGCCTCCCATGTCGTGGTCTTCCTCTATACCGCGCCGATCTTCGCGGCGCTCGGCCTGCACGGAAAGCTCCCTTCGGAGCGCCTTTCCGCGGTGCAGTGGGGCGGCATAGCCGTGGCGACGGCCGGTATCGCCTTCGCCTTCCTCGCGCCGCAGGGCAGCGGGCAGGGCCCCGCCGATCTCGGCGCCATGCTGTGGGGCGACGGTCTGGCGCTGTTGGCGGGCGCGGCCTGGGGGCTGACGACGGTCCTGATCCGGACGACGCGGCTGAGCACGGCGCCGGCCACCCACGTGCTGTTCTACCAGCTCGCCACCGCCTTCCTTGCCCTGACGGGGGCGGCGGTGCTGGCGGGCGAGGCGGGCATCGTGCCGTCAGGGCCGCTGCTTTTGAACATCGCCTTCCAGGCGGTCGTCGTCTCCTTCCTCAGCTTCCTCACCTGGTTCTGGCTGCTGACCCAGTATCGTGCCTCGCAACTCGGTGTCTTTTCCTTCATGACGCCCGTCTTCGGCGTCCTGCTGGGCGTTCTCCTACTGGGCGAACCGCTGACGCCAGAATTCGCGATCGGCACGGCTGGCGTCGTGGCCGGGATTGTCATCGTCAGCGCCTATCCCTGGCTCGAGACCATGCTGGCCGGCATACGGTCCCGCCGCACGCCGGCAAACCTTGCCGCTGTCCGGCGCCGGAGAGATTGAACGGCCGCCACGGCGCGCTGTTGCGCTTCGGCAATGCAGGGTGCGAAACAGCGCGCCGATGCGCGGGCATGGACGCTACGGCGAGTGTCGACGGTGGTGCCAAAGGGGTGTCGCCGGCGACCGGCCAACAAAAAGAAGTGGCTTGTGTGGTAGAAGCGGCGCCGTCGATCGTCTTATCCGATGAGCACCACAACGAAAGCCCGCCTGCCTATGCCTGATCTCCTGAAGCGTTTTGCGTCCTACTACCGCCCGCACCGTGGCCTGTTCGCGTTGGATTTCTCCTCGGCGGTGGCGGCGGGTCTGCTGGAACTGGCTTTTCCCGTCGCGGTGACGCTGTTCATCGACCGCCTGCTGCCGACCGGCCGGCTCGATCTCGTCGCGCTCGCCGCCGTCGGCCTCTTCCTCATCTATCTCTTCAATGCCGGCCTGCAGGTCATCGTCACCTATTGGGGCCACATGCTCGGTATCCGCATCGAGGCGGAGATGCGCCGCAAGGCTTTCGATCACCTGCAAAAACTCTCCTTCGGCTATTTCGACAACCAGAAGACCGGCCATCTCGTGGCAAGGCTGACGAAGGATCTCGAAGAGATCGGCGAGGTCGCCCATCACGGACCGGAGGATCTCTTTATCGCGGTCATGACGCTGATCGGCGCCTTCGCCCTCATGCTCTGGGTTCATGTGCCGCTCGCCCTCATCACCGCCGTTGTCGTGCCGCTGACCGCCTTCGTCACCGCCCATTACGGTGCGCGCATGACCGCCAACTGGCATGCGCTCTACGGCCGCGTCGCCGACTTCAACGCCCGCATCGAGGAGAATGTCGGCGGCATCCGCGTCGTGCAGGCCTTCGCCAACGAGGACCACGAGCGCCAGCTCTTTGCCGAGAGCAATCGCAACTATCTCGTCACCAAGCTTCAGGCCTACAAGGTGATGGCGGCGTCCCTGTCGCTCTCCTATCTTTCCATGCGCTTCGTGCAGGTGGTGGTGATGCTGGCGGGCGCCTGGTTCGTCACGCGCGGCGAACTGTCGGCCGGCGGCTTCGTCGGCTTCCTGCTGCTGGTCGGCGTGTTCTTCCGGCCGATCGACAAGATCAATTCGATTATCGAGACCTATCCGAAGGGCATTGCCGGCTTCACGCGCTACACGCAGTTCCTCGACACCGAGCCCGACATCACCGATCGGCCCGGCGCGACGGCGGTCAGCCGCCTTCGCGGCGATATCGACTATCGCGGCGTCGGCTTCGGCTATGCTGCCGGGCGGCCGCTCTTTTCCGGGCTCGACCTTTCGGTGAAGGCGGGCGAGACGGTGGCCTTCGTCGGTCCTTCGGGTGCCGGCAAGACGACGATCTGCTCGCTGCTGCCACGCTTCTATGAGGTGACCGGCGGGGTCGTCAGCATCGACGGCACCGACATCAGGGACATGACGCTGAAGTCGCTACGCTCGAACATCGGCATCGTGCAGCAGGACGTCTTCCTGTTCGCCGGCACGGTGCGCGAGAACATCGCTTATGGCCGGCTGGGAGCGGGCGAGGCGGAGATCATCGAGGCTGCCCGGCGCGCGCGCCTCGACGACGTGATCGCCAATCTTCCTGACGGTCTCGACACCGTCATCGGTGAGCGCGGCGTCAAGCTCTCCGGCGGGCAGAAGCAGCGGCTTGCGATCGCTCGCATCTTCCTGAAGAACCCGCCGATCCTGATCCTCGACGAGGGGACTTCGGCGCTGGATACGCAGACGGAGCGCGCGATCCAGCAATCGCTGGCCGAACTTTCGGCCGGACGCACGACGCTGGTCATCGCGCATCGCCTGGCGACCATCGCCAATGCCGACCGCATCCTCGTCGTCGATGACGGCCACATCGTCGAAAGCGGAAGCCATGCGGACCTCATCGCCCGCAGGAACGGACGATACCGGAACCTTCATGTCGCGCAGTCAGCCTAGGCCCGCGCATAGAGACGGAAAGTATCAGGTCGCCTCCACCATAGTTCGTATCGGGCGCCTGACGATGTATGAAGCAAGATTTTCTATGCCTGGTCGGCTCAGTGGCCTGTGTCGTTCCGATGGGCAGGATGTGTCTATAGATAACCGGGTGCGTCCATCGCGACCAGATCGCCAGGGAGCCGACCGGCTGTCGATGGCGCGCGGTCAGAGTTCGCGGCCTATCAGCCGGTCGAGTGACATCCCGCCGCCACCCCTCAGGGCGATATAGAAAAAGGCGGCAAACCACAGGGCGAACAACTGATAGTTCACACCCCGAGGGATCATGACGGTGATGAGGATCACGCCAAACAGTCCGACGAACATTGCCGCAAAAGGACGGGTCAGTAAGCCGATCGCAATCGCAATGCCGCCTAGAAATTCAAGCCAGATGACGAAGGAGGCCCAGATCTCAGCTGGCTCGAAGCCGATTTGCCGGATGATGTCGATATCCATCTGCGCGCCGTCTTCGGTGAATAGCTTTGAGGCGCCGAAGGTGGCAATCATAGCGCCTGCAATCGTGCGCAGCACCGTGTAGCCGAGCGGCGTCAGGTTGCGGTAAAGCGTTGCGAGCGGTTGAATGATCAGCGGAGTCTTTGAATCTTCGAGCATGGTCTCTCATATGTGTTTCGATTGAGGTCCGAGGACTTTGACAAGGGTTCCCATCGACCAATCTGCCGCTCGTCAGTTCCAGTTATCGAGCGTTAGCCGGCGAGGCGGCGAGGCGGTCGTGTACGACCTCGCCATCGACGATGGTCAGCAGAGAGCGGATGGTGTCGATCTCCTCCGCCGGCATGCCGAGGAACGGTTTGTCGAGCACCGCAAGATCTGCCAACTTTGCCTCGGCAAGCACGCCCCGTTGCTGCTCTGCAAAACCGATCCAGGCCGCGTTCCGCGTGTAGAGCTGCAGGGCCTCCTCCCGCGAGAGACGCTGGCGCTCCGGTTTCTGGATGGCGCCGCCCAGCGACCGGCCGGTCACGTGATATTCGATGGCCTGCCAGACGCCGAAGACGCCGATGCGTGTTGAATCCGTACCGCCGGCGACGAGGATGCCCCGATCGAGAGCCCCGCGTGTCGGTGGCGAGCTGGCCGCGACCGCTTCGCCATTCGCCTCCCGGATGGCCGGGCCCTCGAAGTAGGGTCCCATCTGGACCGTGAAGGACAGACCGAGCGCCTTCATTCGGTCCAGCGTACGCTCCGAGCCGGTGTTGAGGTGGGCTATGGCCCAGCGCAGGTCCTTCAGCGGATGGTTTTTGTCGACACCCTCGAAAACGTCGAGGATCGCGCCTGCGGCATCGTCGGTATAGGCATGTATTTCCAGTGGAATATGCCGTTCGGCAGCAAACTCCGCGACGGTCCGGAGCGCATCTCTGGCCTCCTTCGACGGGGCAAAGCCCGGCCCCATCTGCACGCCGTCGTTCATGGCGGCGACGATGGATTCGCCGATGCCGACGAAGCTGACGAGACCTGCCTCATAATGCGGTTGGCGGAACGCCATGACGTCACGAAACCATTGCGCTTCCTCACCCGGCTTCATGGCTGGGATCCGGTAGCCGGCGCGGATGGTGAGCTTGCCTTCGCGCTGCAGAGCGAAGAGCGTTTCATAGCTGGAGGCGGGCCCTGCCGAAGGATCGATGAAGCCGGTCATGCCGGCGCTGTTGAGCGCGGTGAAGAAGGCTTGCAGACTGGCTTTCCTGCGCGGTTCATCCTGCGCCGCAATCTGTGCGAAAAGGGCGTTGTAGGAACCGATATGTCCGAGCAGCTTGCCTGTCGCCTTGCCGTCCGGGCCACGCTCGATGGTAATGCCGGGCGGGACGGCAGGGTCGGCGCTGTCGAGTTTCAGCGCCTCCATGCCCTTGGCATTCACGAGGGCGTAGTCGTAGAGGGACTGGATGTAGACCGGATGGTCCGGAACAGATTGCGTCAGCTCCGTGACGGTCGGAGCTCGCTTCTCGTCGAATTGCTCAGGAAGCCAGGAGCCGACGACGGCAACCCATTCATTCTCGCCACGTCCAAGCGCCGTTTCCCGCAGCGTTTCCAGGGCCGCCGGCAGGCTCGTTTCGCCATACCAGTAGGTTTCGAACGTGTAGGTCTGGCCGCCCCTGATGGCGTGGATATGCGTATCGACAAGGCCGGGGATGACGGTCTTTCCCTCAAGGTCTATGACGCGCGTCCCCTCGGTGGCCAGGGCCTTGATTGCCTCTTCCCCGCCGATGGCCGTGATGCGCTGACCGGTGATCGCCAACGCGCTGGCCCGTGGCCTTTCGGCGTCCATCGTGAGGATGGTGGCGTTGTGGAGAACGAGATCCGGTCCGTTTGCAAAAGCCGCGCCGGCAAGCAGGGTTGAACCGACCGAGGCAAGCGTTGTGGCTGCGAACATAGATTTCATCATCGTCGATATCCTCGATGAATGGCGTGGGGGGACGGTCAAGCATGCTGCTGGAAAGGCGGCGGGTTTCCCCGCCGCCTTGGAGGTCAGCCGCGCTGAGAGTCGAGCTGTTCGTGGTTCTTCTCGACGTCCTGCGCCTTGAGATAGCTCTCGATCAGCAGCTGATAGGCCGGGAAGATCTTGGTGTAGATGTTCGCCCATTCCTGGGCGTCGTCACGGTGCCATGTCTTCTGTAGCTCCGAGGCGACAGCGGCCGTATCCATCGGCACGACGCCGGCTTGCACGACGCGGGCCAGGGTGATCTCCTGCGCCATCTTGGAATAGGTGCCGGAGGCATCGACCACGGCGAACACCTTGTAGCCGTCATAGGCTGCGCTGATCGAAGGGAAGGCCATGCAGACGCTGGTGATCGTGCCGGCGATAATCAGGGTCTTTCGGCCGGTCGCCTTGACGGCGGCCACGAAGTCCGGGTTGTCCCAGGCGTTGATCTCGCCCTTGCGGGCCACATACGTGGCATGCGGGGCGTTCTCGTGGATTTCCGGGATCAGCGGGCCGTTCGGGCCCTGCGGCACGGATGCGGTGGTGATGACCGGCATTTTGGACAGCGTCGCCATCTTGGCGAGCGCTGCGGCATGGTTGCGCAGGACCGGCATCGGCATGTCGGCGACGGTCTGGAACAGGCCGCTCTGGTGGTCGATCAGCAGCATGACGGCGTCGTCGACATCGATGACGGGGCGCTGGCCGTTGAAGTTTGCGGGAGTGCTCATGTCATTTCTCCTTGGTTGCGGTTGCAGGTGGAGGGAGACCGGAGATATCTCCGGCCCGGTTTGCCTCGGGCGAGGGCACCGAGGGCAAGCTTGGGGTCAGGCGGCGATCGTGCCGAACCTGCCGGCGCGGAAATCTGCGAAAGCCTGCTGCAGTTCTTCCGGCGTGTTCATGACGAAGGGACCGCGCATGGCGACCGGCTCGCCGAGCGGCGCACCGCTCAGCACCAGAACCGTTGCATCGCTTTCGGCCTCGAGGCTGAAGGCGCCGCCCTTGCGGTCGAGCAACACGAACTGGCCGCCGCGGGCCACCGACGCGCCATTCACCAGAACGGAGCCGCGCAGCACGACGAGCCCGGCCGTGTGGCTCTCGGGCAGGTCGAGTGAAACGTCCTTGCCCTGGTTCAGCCTGAGGTCCCACAGGTCGATCGGCGAGAAGGTGCGGGCCGGTCCCTTGTGACCTTGATAGGCACCGGCGATCACCCGCAGGCGGCCGGCCTCGTCGGCAAGCATGACGGTTGGAATGTCGCGATCGAGCAGTGACTGGTAGCCGGGCGTGGCATCCTTGTCCTTCGCTGGCAGGTTGACCCAGAGCTGAACCATGTCGAGCGTGCCGCCCTGGCGGGTGAAGGCGGGTGAATGGAATTCCTCGTGCAGGATGCCGGCAGCGGCGGTCATCCACTGCACGTCGCCCGGTCCGATGACGCCGCCCGCACCGGTCGAGTCGCGGTGTTCGACCTCGCCCTCATAGACGATGGTCACGGTCTCGAAGCCGCGGTGCGGATGGGCCCCGACGCCACGCGGCTGGTCAGCGGGCGGGAAGGCGGTCGGGCCGGCGTGATCGAGATGCAGGAACGGGCTGACATGCTCGCCGAGCGTTGCATACGACAGCATCGAGCGGACCGGAAAACCATCACCGACCCAGTGCTGGGCCGGGCTGCTGTAGATGCCGAGGATCTTTCTCATGGGATATGGCTCCTTGGGATTTGCCGTTGGGCAATCTGTTGAGCTCAATATACGGCTGCACCAAATCTGGCAGTAGACGGCAATATCGTGCTAGTATGTCCTGAATTCAGGACAATGGAGCGGAGATGCAAGATCTCAACGACTTCCGTTTTTTCGTTGACGTGGTCGAGCAGAACGGCTTTTCCGCCGCTGCCCGCAAGCTTGGCATGCCGCGTTCACGGCTTAGCCGCCGCATCGGCCTTCTGGAGGAAAGCCTCGGCGTCCGCCTCGTGCAGCGCTCCACGCGGCAGTTCGTGGTGACCGAGATCGGCCAGGAGTTCTATCGTCATTGCTTGGCGATGGTCGTCGAGGCGGAGGCCGCCCAGGAGGTGATCGAGCGCATGCGTGCCGAACCGCGCGGCACGGTGAAGGTCAGCTGCCCGTCCTCGGTCATCTATTTCCAGGTGGGTGAGATGATCGCCCGCTTCATGGCCAGGCACCCTCAGGTCCATGTGCATCTTGAAAGTACCAACCGGCGTGTGGATGTCATCAAGGAGGGGTTCGACATCGCCAT
Source organism: Shinella sp. SUS2 (assembly GCF_001262505.1). Lineage (GTDB taxonomy): Bacteria > Pseudomonadota > Alphaproteobacteria > Rhizobiales > Rhizobiaceae > Shinella. Next base: position 82,906 of record NZ_KQ410740.1, on the reverse strand, counting down.
TCGCGTGCGTTTCCCGCCCCTCGGCGACAGCGATCTCGTGGTCCGCAAGCTCGCCGAGAGCACCCAGCGGCTTGTCGCAAGTCCCAGCCTCGTGGAGGGGTGTTTCTCCCGGCCGCTGGTTCCGGCGGATCTTACGACCATGCCGAGCCTATCCTGGGGACCTTCCACCGGCGGACACGAGTGGCGACTGGAAGGGCCACAAGGCGCAACAGCGACCGTGCCGCACGATCCGCGCCTGGTGACGGAAGACATGGTGGCGCTCCGCCAGTCCGCGCTGTCCGGCATCGGCGTGTGCCAGTTCCCGACCATGGTCGTGCAGGAGGACCTGGCGGCCGGCCGGCTCATCGACATCCTGCCGCAATGGGCGCCGCGCAGCGGCATCATCCACGCCGCCTTCCCCTCCCGCCGTGGATTGCTCCCCTCCGTGCGGGCCTTGATGGACTATCTCGCGGGCGAATATGCGGCCCTGGTCAAGGCCGAGCAGGAGAGCTAGGCCCGTTGAACGTCCTTCTGCCGGAAGATGCCGTCAGGAATCGTCCGGCAAGTGGTCGAAGGCTTCCTGTGCCCGGGTGATTTCTGCTTCTTTTTCAATCGCCAAGCGACTGAGCCCGTCGCGTTCCATGCCTTTCAGCGTCAGCGTGAGCATGCGTTGCGAGATGGTGCCGATGGCCGGATGTTTCCACTTGTCCGGTAGTCATACCTCGATTGTCTCAAGGGTCGCCGGTGAAAGGTAGCTGCCGCCGATGTCGGACAGGCCGATCCGGGCAGAAGCGACCCGCGCATTGGAGGTCAGACCAACAGCGAGAAGACCAAGCGTCGCCCTCGGGCCTGTGCCAATGATGAATGTGCGCGGTTTGAAATGGATGGCGGCCGCAGCGATCGTTGCCACCAGATGCATGCCCTATCCCGCCCGGATAGCAAGCTGACGATGACTGCAGCGGGCGGAACGCGCAATGCGAGCGCCTTCATGTTTGTTTTCCGATGGCATCTGGGTCTGGAACTGGTGTGCCGGGCGGACAGGATGGTCGGCGCAGAGGAACCAAAGCCGGGTTCCGCAGTCAACCTTTGTCGGCGAGCGTAAATGAATGGGCCCTGTTTCTGGCGTCGCAGCGGTGATGAAACTCTTGTAAATTAAAAAATACATGTGTATTGGTCTCGGCATGGGCTTTGGGAGCAAGCCTCGATACGAAGCCCATGTTCCATCATTCGGCGGGAGGAAGTTGCGCCCGCTCCAAGGGAGGTCACTATGAAAAAACTTGCCATGCTGCTGGCGTGCGCCGCCGCATTTGCCTTGCCCGTCGCGGCCTCGGCGCAGGATGCCGCCGGAACCGTCAAGAAGGACAGCTACCGCTTCGTCGTCGTGCCGAAGGTCGTGCATCCGTGGTTCGACAAGGTGAACGAGGGCGCGCAGGCCGCCGCGGCCGCGATCAAGGCGCAGACCGGTTCCAACGTCGAGGTCATCTACTCGGCGCCGCAGTCCGCTGACGTCGTGCAGCAGAACCAAATCATCGACAGCGCGCTTGCGACCCAGCCCGATGGCCTGGCGCTCGACCTGCTCGATCCGTCCGGCAACCGCGCCTCGCTCGAAGAAGCGCAGAACCAGAAGATCCCGCTGGTGATCTTCGATTCGATCCCGCCGGAAGGCATGGCCATCCCCTATATCGGCTCCGATTTCTGTGAGCAGGCCAAGATCGCGGCCCGCCGCCTGGTCGAGGTTCTCGGCGGCGAAGGCGAAGTCGCCATCATGCAGGGCGTGCCGACCGCGCCGAACCACTCGATCCGCGCCGAATGCCACCGCCAGGTCTTCGCCGAACATCCGGGCATCAAGGTCGTTGCCGAAGGCATCGACAATGACAGCATCGAGACGGCGCAGCAGCAGGCGGCCGCCATCATGCAGGCGAACCCGAACCTCAAGGGCTGGGTCGCATCCGACGCCGCCGGCCCGATCGGCATCGGCCAGGCGATCGTCGAAGCCGGCAAGCAGGGCCAGGTCACCCTCGTCGGCCTCGACAACCTGCCGGAAATGCTCGACATGATCCGCGACGGCGTGGCCGACAGCTCGTCCGCCTCGCAGCCGGAGCTCCAGGGCTACTGGTCGGTCATGCTGCTCTGGGCGCAGGCGACGGGCGCCAAGGTGCCGGGTTACCTCGACACCGGCAACGCCTTCCTTACCAAGGAAAATGTGGGCGGCTGATCCGGCGCGACCGGACTGACGCGAGGCGCGGGGCACTTCCCCCGCGCCTTTTCCATCTCATTCCTGTACGCAGGTGCCCCATGGCTTATCTCGAAACCCGCGGCCTTGGCCGGGACTTTCCCGGCGTGACCGCCCTCGACGGGGTCGATCTGACGATCGAACTCGGCCGCACGCATATTCTCGCCGGCGAGAACGGTGCGGGCAAATCCACCCTCGTGAAGATCCTCACCGGCACCGACCGGCCGTCCCGTGGCCAGGTGCTGATCGATGGCCGCGATCCGGCAGAGGATGCGAGCCTCTACAAGAACGTCGCCTATGTGCCGCAGGAGCTCAATCTCTTCCCGCAGATGAGCGTTGCGGAAAACCTCTTCATGCCGTTCGACAGGACGGGGCATGGCGGCCTTCTCGTCAATCGCAATGCGCTCGTCGAGGAAGCCAGGACCTATCTCGAACGCTTCGGCATCGAGGCCGATCCGCGCGACCTGGTCGCCAATATTTCCGTCTCCGACCAGCAGCTCTTGCAGATCGCCCGCGCCTGCACCAATGCCGCCATGAAGGTGCTTATCCTCGACGAACCGACGTCGTCGCTGACGCGCGTCGAGGTGGACCGCGTCTTCAAGGTCATCCGCGGCCTGCTCGACCGCGACCACGCCATCGTCTTCATCAGCCACAAGATGGACGAGGTCTTCGCCATCGGCGACGACTACACGGTGCTGCGCAACGGCGAGAAGATCGAAAGCGGCCGGATTGCCGACATTGCCGAGGCGGACCTGATCCGCGCCATGTCCGGCCGGGACCTTTCCTTCGACGAACATTTCCGCCCGAAAGGGCCGGTCACCGACACGATCATGCAGGTGCGCGGCCTTTCCGGCGCACGCTTCCACGATGTCGATTTCGAATTGCGGCGCGGCGAGATCCTCGGCTTTGCCGGGCTTGTCGGCGCCGGCCGCTCGGAAGTCATGCAGACGATCTTCGGCTTTCTGAAGGCCAAGGCCGGCAGCGTGACGGTCGACGGCAAGCCGTGGACGCTCAACGACACCTCCGCCTCGGTCGACGGCGGCATGCTCTACCTCTCGGAAGAGCGCAAGCACCACGGCATCTTCCCGCTGCTGTCGCTGCGCGAAAACATCGGCATCTCCATCCTCTCGCTGACGAAAGGTGCCTTCGGTATCAGCGGCGGGCGCGAGCGCGAGGCGGTGCAGAAGATCATCGACGACTACGGCATCCGCACATCCGGCATGGGCAAGCGCATCTCGCAGCTTTCCGGCGGCAACCAGCAGAAGGCCATCATCGGCCGGGCGATGGCGACGCGGCCGCGCGTGCTGATCTTCGACGAACCCACCAAGGGCATCGACATCCGCACCAAGACCGAGATCTACAAAATCATGAAGGGTCTGGCGGAGGAGGGCGTCGGCGTCATCCTCGTCTCATCCGAACTCGACGAACTCAAGAAATGCGCAAGCCGCATCGTGACCATGCATCACGGCCGCATCACCGGCGCGTTCGACACCACCAACACCAGCAACGAAACCCTCGTAGGCGCCATCTTCGGCACGGAGGCGAAAGTCCATGCAAACTAGTTCCACGCAAACCAGGCCCATTCAGGCCAGGCCTTGGGCGATCCTGTCGCGCAGCCCGCTTGCCGGCGTCTTCGTCGCGCTCGCCGTGATCTTCACGCTTTCCGCGCTGATCTCGCCCTATTTCCTCACGCCCTACAACCTTTCGGTCATCGCGCGCGGGCTCGCCTTCGTCGGCCTGATCACCATTGCGCAATCCATGCTGATGGTGCTGGGGGAGCTCGACCTGTCGCTCGGCGTGGTCGGCGGGCTTTGCGGCGTCATCTCCGGCATCCTCATGGTGCGGCTCGGCTTCGAGCCCTATTCGGCCATGCTGCTGGCGATCCTTCTCGGGGCCTGCCTCGGCCTCATCAACGGCTTGCTGGTGACGGTGCTGCGGCTGCATTCGCTGGTGCTCACCATCGGCACGGCCGGCATTTTCGGCGGCGCCAATCTGGTTTTGACGCGCGGCGTCGCGATCACCGGCATTCCGAAGGACGTGCACTATCTCGGCCGCGGCGACCTTCTCGGCGTTCCCGTGCCCTTCATCATCATGCTCGTGGCTTTGGCTGTCGCCACCTTCGTCATGTTGAAGACGCCCTTCGGCCGCTACATGTATGCGATCGGCAACAACCAGGCCGGTGCCCGCATGCTCGGCATCAAGGTCGACAAGGTGCGCCTTCTCGTCTTCACCGCCGCCGGCGCCATTGCAGCCCTTGCCGGCGTGCTGATGGTCGCCCGCCTCGGCACTGCCCAGCCGTCGATCGGCGAGACCTGGGTCCTGGCGCCGATCGCCGCCTCCGTCATCGGCGGCGTCGCCACCACCGGCGGCATCGGCAGCCCGATCGGGGCGATCTTCGGTGCGGGCATCATCGCCATCATCGAGAACATCATCGTGCTCTTCGGCGTCTCGCCCTATTGGCAGGGCATCGTCTCGGGTGCGATCGTCGTGCTCGCCATTTCCTTCGACGCCGTTTCCCGCCGCTATCTCCGCCGTGACGCTTGAAGCCGACGGCCGCATCGATCTGACGAAAGAAAGCAGAATGAACCAGGAAGTCAAAACGAAGAAGCTGATCAACGCGCCGGAAAACATCATCGCGGAGATGATTGAAGGCATGGTCGGCGCGCATCCGGACATGTTGCGCGTCGAGGGTGCGACGGGGCGGGCGGTCGTCGCCGTCGATGGCCCGCGCGATGGCAAGGTGGGCATCGTCGTGGGCGGCGGCTCGGGCCATGAGCCGGCCTTTGCCGGCTATGTCGGGCGCGGCCTTGCCGATGCGGCCGCCGTCGGCAACATCTTCGCGTCTCCCTCGCCATCGCACATCGTCGAGGCGGCGCGTGCCGTGGATGGCGGCGTCGGCGTCGTCATGCTCTACGGCAACTATACGGGCGACGTGCTGAACTTCACCATGGCGGCGGAGGAGCTGGAACAGGCCGGCATCGCCGTGCGCCATGTCGCGGTCGCCGACGATGTCGCCTCCGCCCCGATCGAGCGCAAATCCGAGCGCCGCGGCATTGCCGGCGACTTCTTCGTCTTCAAGGTGGCCGGTGCCGCCGCCGATCTCGGCGAGCCGCTGGCGCGCGTCGAGGCGCTGGCGCAGGCCGCCAATGACGCGACCCGCTCGATGGGCGTGGCGCTCAGCCCCTGCTCGCTGCCGCAGACCGGCAAGCCGAACTTCACCATCGGCGACGACGAGATGGAAATCGGCATGGGCCTGCATGGCGAGCCCGGCATCCGCCGCCAGAAGCTCGCGCCGGTGGATGAGGTGAGCGACGAACTCGTCGAGGCGGTGCTGAAGGAGCTGGAACTCAAAGCGGGCGAGCGCGTCGCTGTTCTCGTCAACGGCCTGGGCGCCACGTCGCAGATCGAGCTCTACCTCATCTTCCGCCGCGTCAAGCAGCGGCTCGATGCTCTTGGCATCGAGATCCACGCCTCGTGGGTCGGTGAATATGCCACCTCGCTGGAAATGGCCGGCGCCTCGGTGACGCTGATGAAGCTCGACGATACCTTGCAGGCGCTGCTCGACCATCCCTGCCGCACGCCGGCCCTCGTTGTCGGCGCCTTCGAGAAGACCGACGACATCGCGATCCGCAGCCGCAAGGCGGTGAAGCTTGCCGAAAGCGGCGCCGCCGTGCAGGAAAAGCCCCGCGAACTGCTGACCGAGGGCGACGTGACGCCGGCGATCTTCAAGACGATGATGCATGCCGTCGGCGACGAGATCATCGCGGAGAAGAACTGGCTTTCCGAACTCGACGGCGTGATCGGCGACGGCGACCATGGCGTGACGATGGAAATCGGCTGGAAGGCGGTGCAGCGCGCGCTGGAGGATACGCAGGACGACGAGACGATCGAAGGCATCTGCAAGCGCATGGCCAAGGCCTTCCTCGATGCCGTCGGCGCCTCCTCCGGCCCGCTCTACGCCACCGCGTTCCTGCGTGCCGGCACGGCGGTCAGCCACCGTCTCAACCTCGACGGCGCGGGCATGGCGGAGTGGCTGAGCGCCGCCTGCCAGGGTATTCGCGACCGCGGCCGCGCCGAACAGGGCGACAAGACGATGATCGACGCCTGGGTGCCGGCGGTCGAGGCGGGCTTTCGTGTTGCCAAGGACGGCGGCTCCACGCTGAACGTGCTGGTTGCCGCGCGTGACGGCGGCGAGGCCGGCATGAAGGCGACGGCGGCGCTCGAATCCCGGCGCGGCCGCTCGGCGAAACTCGGCGAACGCTCCGTCGGCCATATCGACCCCGGTGCCGCCTCGACCTACGTGACGCTGCGCGCCATGGCGGCCGCGCTCCAGAAGGCGCTCGCCTGATCCAGGACAATCAGCGCGGGCCTTGCAGCAAGGCCCGCGCAACACCCTCATTGGTGACGAGCCGGTTGACGTAACCGGCGCGCAGGATCGCCCGGATGATCGGGATCTTGCGGATACCACCGGACACCAGCACGGAAATGGGCTTGAGCTTCAGCTTGTCCGGCGGCAGCGCGATGATCGAGTCGTTGAGGAAATGATCGATCGCTTGGCCGCGCGCATCGAGGAACCAGCCCATGAACTCGCCGACGGCGCCGCGCTTCAGCACCGTATCGAGATTGTCCTTCACGACACGGATCTGGGTGAGTGACGTATCCTGCGCCAAGGCCCCGCAGGAGACGATGCCGATATCGGCGATCTCGGTGCGCGCCAGCACGTCCGTCAATTCGTCGTTGAGCAGCAGCGCATTGCGGCTTTCGGGATTGGCGCAGTAGATCGGCGCCGTCAGGTAGTGACATTCGACGCCGAGCGCGCGGGCAAAGGCCGTCGCGACCTCGAACGTGTTGGTGGCCGAGCCGCTGGTGACGCCGCCGGTGAGCCCGACGACCCAGCTTTCGGATTTCGGCCGGGCGCGCAGGCTGCGCACGGCAAAGCTCAGCGTGCGCCCGGAGCCGATGCCGACCCCCATGCCGCGCCCCTCGATCAGTTCGCTCGCCAGCGAACCGGCCGCCTCGCCGATGACCCGCTTCTGCTCCAGATAATCGTCGAGATCCGGCACCACCAGCGCATCGACCAGGCCGTAGCGGGCGGAGACCTTTTCGGCGAGTTCGATACAGTCGGTCAAAGACAGGCTGACATTGACCTGCACGCTGCCGGATTCACGCACCTGGCCGATGATCTTGTTGACCTTCAGCCGCGTGATGTTCATGCGCTGGGCGATTTCCTGCTGGGTTTGCCCGCCGATGAAATAGAGCCAGGCGACGCGCGCGCGCTCCAGTTCCTCATCGAAATGTCCCCAGTCTTCGTTCATGCGGCACGGTTTCCTTGATGTGTCTGATTTATGCGTCAACGCTGGCTGCCGTCCAACGTCGAGAGCCCTGAATACCGTGCGCATTCACTGTTGGCTTCAGCCATCTTCGATATTCCAATGCGTCGTTGTGGCGTTGATAAAGCCCCTCAACATTTTCCATGGGCGCGATTGGTTGCAAACTGAATAGCCCGGGGCTCCATAGATATCGCCACGTCACTCTTTTGGGGCTTTGCGGACTCGACAGATGATAGCATTCCGTTTCTGACGTGTTTGCGTTTTAGGTTGTAGTACATCTCGATGTAATCGAACATGTCCTGCCTGCCCTCGTTCCTTGAGCGCTTGACCCTTCAGCCTCTCCGCTCCCGCTTCATCGGATTGAAGAAGCTCTCAGTCACCATCTGCCACGACGAATGGGCGCACGTTCCAACCTTTCAATGGCTTAGCTATGGCATGCAGCTCGGTAGTGGCCTTCGTTGCCAGGGTCTCGGAGATGCCACGAACTCAAGCACGGTTAGATCATGCCCGCGATCTTCAATCCCGCTCAAAATGGCGGCTGACAACATGTGAGTCGCCTTTGGGCGACCTTCCATGTGCAGCGCGCAGCGGCACTTCTTGTCGAACTGCCGCCGGAAGCCGTGGGCGTGCGCGAAGCATGGTTGAGGGGTTAAGAGCTTGAGTGCGTCTGCGAAGCTTGGAGCCGTTCGCTGCTCTCGGCTGTGGCTGGCTCGATCATCGGAGCCGCGGAGGCAACGTGGTCTTCCGCAATGCTCAAATCCAGTTTTCCCCAGATCGACGGTTTTTGGTTGCTGGGCTTCAGCTTCCGGGATTGCTTGATTTCAACGGTGAACGGTTTTGTCTGCTGACGCATTCTTCCTCCTGATGGCGAATCGCTGTGCAACTCTAGCGCGGCGATCTTGTCTCGCAAGCGGACCTTGCAAAGGTCGGCGATCTGTCTTCGGGCTTCATGATAGCGGTGGAGACTGATCCCGCTTCGCGGTCGCTTCCTTGATGGTTCGGTTCATCCGTTCGACCTGGTCGTTGGTCCATGGATGATTGGGCTTTGTCAGCTGCGGTCGTATGGATGCCCACGCCATCTGGCAGTCGGACTGGAGCACTTCTTCGGCAGATCGGCGAACCGATGCCATTGTCGGTAGGTATGTATGGATGCAGTAGGGCACGACGGCGACGATTTCATCGAGGAATAGCCGGGCTGCGGCGCCGGTGGCGCGTGGCACCAATCTCGCGAAGACGAATTTGCAGGTCCGATCGGTACCCGCAAAGATACAAAGCTTGTCCTCGGTGCTCGTGGCAAGCCCGGGTGTCCGCCCACCATGCGGGCGGCAGCGTTGCGGGTGCCTTGATATCACGCAAGCGATCGCGCTGACCGGGGCCAACCGCCTTTCTCAAAGCGCACGAAGAGGAGTGCCATCAGGCATGCAAGCTGTCGGCTGCGCGTTCACCGCTCCGCGAGCTGAAGGACGACTTCGACCTCTTCGTCGAACATCCCGCCAGTGGGAGAAAAGCCGAGCTTCTCATAAAATGCCTGCGGGCTGCCAGGCCCAAGGCTGTAGCTCGTGTAGAGCTCCCGAACACCCTGTGACCGAAGGCGCGTGGCGATCTTGGAGATTGCCTGCTTCCCAAAGCCCTGGCCTTGAAAAGGCCTGGCGATCATGAAACGCCATAGATACGGGCCAGGGCAGTCGATCCCGTCATCCCAATCCGATCCATCATGCACCATGACGAAACCGATCAGGACGTCATCCGCATAAACGCCGCGGAACCAGGCCGATTGCGAACAGAATCCCTCGGCAATCGAGGTCCCGTTATCCGCGACAAAATCCCTCTGTTCTTCCGAAAGGGTTTCGCTCAGCTCACAAATTTCAGAGACATTCGCAGACGTTACCCGGCGAAACGTCACCTCTGCGTTGTTCGGAGGGAGTGTCATGTTTTTTCTTTCTCAATTTATTTTATTAATATCTAAAAAATAACTACACCTGAGTGTCGGCTCAGAAAGAATAGCTCGATGCTTCCATTATCCAGATTCAGGCATGTAACGTTGCGATAAAACATTGCGCCTATGCCCGCAACAAACTGCTGAGGGTTTTCTGCGTTATTGCCATCGCCACGCCCAATCGCACGACGGCTTTTGATGTCACCACGCCCTCCGCTGGCATATTTATGGACGGATTCCCACCAATAGCTCGGCGGCGGCCGAAATCGCGTCCTGTTGCCAGGGGCGCAGGTCCTGGCCCCGGTAGTTCAGGAAGACCGGCAGGAACGGGTCATCGATGTGGGTCCTGATGCCCGAGAGCTGCTCCATCACGGCGAGGCCGCAATAGGGCACGTAGGCGGCGGAGTAGCCGCCCTCGTGCGACATGACAAGGCGCCCGCCACACAAATCTCCGGCGGCCTCCATGAGCATCCGCGTCATCGCGCGATAGGTGTCGCTATGCAGCATCATGCGGCCAAGCGGGTCGGCGCCCGACGCGTCGAATCCCGACGGCACGACGATGAGGTCGGGCCTGTAGGCCGTCAATGCTGGAAGCACCACCTGTTCAAAGGCGGCGATGTAGGCACCGTGGCCGCAGCCGGCCGGGAGCGGAACGTTGAGATTGTAGCCGTAGCCCGCGCCCGCGCCGCGTTCTTCCCGGTCACCGCTGTCATGGGGATAGAGCCGCTCTTGGTGGAGCGAGATGGTCAGCACGTTGGGATCGGTCCAGAACGCCGCCTGCGTGCCGTTGCCGTGGTGAACGTCCCAGTCCACCGTCGCCACGCGCTCGAACCGGTGCTTCTTGCGGCTCTTCAGGATGGCAACCGGAACGTTGCCGAACAGGCAGAAGCCCATGCCGTTGTCGCTTTCGGCATGGTGCCCCGGCGGGCGGACCAGCGCATAGCCATTTTGGAGTTCGCCGGAGAGGACTTTGTCCATCAGCGCAAACGTGCCGCCGGCCGCAAGGCAGGCAATCTCGTAGCTGCCGCGACCGAAGGGCGTGAGATAACTCGCGTCGCCGCCGCGGTCGTCGCTGAGCGCCTTGATGCGGCGAATGTAGTCGCGCGTGTGGAAGAGGGCGAGGTCGTCCTCGTCGACCGGTACCGATTTGACGCTGGCGAGCTGGTCGGTAAGCCCGGAAACCTCCATGAGATTCCGGAAGCGCCGCTTCGTTTCGGCATTCTCCGCATGTTCCCCGGGTTCGACGGTCAGGCTCGCGGGAAAGAATTGTGCGGCCGCGCCCGTATCGTGCCAGAGATATAGTTCGTGGAAATTCCAGCCGGTCTTCATTGTCTGCTCCCCGTTCATGCGCCGACCGTCACCCACACGCCCTTGCTCTGCGTGTAGGAGAGGATCGCATCCATGCATTTGTCGCGTCCGTTGCCGCTTTCCTTCCAGCCGCCGAAGGGCAACTGCATGTCGCCGTTCATGTAGCTGTTGACGTAGACCATGCCGGCCTCGACATCGCGTGCAAAGCGGTGCGCCTTGCCGAGATCGCTCGTCCAGATGCCGGCTGCCAAGCCGAAGGGGCTGTCGTTGGCGATGGTGACCGCCTCGTCGTAGCCCGATACGGGAATGATGCTGGCGACCGGGCCGAAGATCTCCTCGCGGGCGATCGTCATGGTGTTGTCGACGCCGGTGAAGATGGTCGGAGCGACATAGGCGCCGTGCTCCAGCCCGTCGGGCGCGCCGCCGCCGAGAATGCACTGCGCCCCGCCGCGGCGGCCGATGTCGATATAGTTCAGCACGCGCTGCTGCTGCTCGCGGGTGACGAGAGGCCCCATGGTCGTTGCCTCGTCCAGCGGATCGCCGGGCATGTAGCCGGTTCTTGCCTGCACGGTGAGCGCATCGACGAAGTCCGGGACGGCCGATTTCTCCACGATGATGCGTGAGCCCGCACAGCACACTTCGCCCTGGTTCCCGAAGATGCCCATGGCAGCCCACCAGGCAGCCGTTTCAAGGTTTTCGGCGTCCGCAAGAACGACGTGCGGAGATTTGCCGCCGCATTCCGTGGCGACTTTCTTCATGTTGGATTGGCCGGCATAGACCAGCATCAACTTGCCGACCTCGGCTGAACCGGTGAAGGCGATCTTATCGACGCCGTCGTGCAAGGCCAGCGCTTTGCCGGCCTCTGCCCCGAAACCGTTGACCACATTGAGCACGCCGGCCGGTCCGCCGGCTTCCACAAAGAGCCTCGCGAGCAGCAGCGCAGAGAGGGGGGACTGTTCGGCCGGCTTCAGCACCACCGAATTGCCGGCAGAAAGTGCGGGTGCTATCTTCCACGCCGTCATCAGCAATGGATAATTCCATGGCACGATGCAACCGACCACACCGAGCGGCTGGCGGATGACGTAGGACAGCACGTCGCTGGACGTCGAACCGACGCTGCCTTCGATCTTGTCGATACACTCGGCGGTAAACCGCAGGCAGGTAAGCGCCAGCGGGATGTCGACCGTCAGCATTTCCCGGATCGGCTTGCCCATGTCGAGCGTATCGAGCAGCGCGAATTCCTCGGCATGCTTTTCGATAAGCTCGGCAAACCGCAACATGACGGCCATGCGGGCACGCGGCGCCATGCGCGACCAAGCGCCCGACCGGAACGCCCTGCGCGCGGAGGAGACGGCGAGGTCGATATCGGCTGCCGCGCCGCGCGATACCTCCGCGATGACGCTGTCATTGGCCGGATTGACCGTCTCGAATTTCGAGCCGGACACGGCTTCGCGGAAGTCGCCGTCGATGAAGAGCCTGCCTTCGAAGGAAAGCTTTGCGGCCCTGTCGTGCCAACGACCCGTGGATGGGGCGATGTTCATGGATGCGTCTCCTTAGCCGGCGAGGATCATCTGGGCGGCACGCTCGGCGATCATGATCGTCGGCGCATTGAGATTGCCCGAAACCATCTTCGGGATGACCGATGCGTCGGCAACGCGCAGGCCTTCGAGGCCGCGAACCTTGAGCGTCGCGGGATCGGTAACGGCCATCGCATCGACGCCCATGCGGCAGGAAGAGGAGGGGTGGTAGAGCGTCGTCATGTGGCCGCGGACATAGTTGGCGATTTCGGCGTCCGTCCTGCACTCCGCACTCGGACTGATCTCGTAGTCGACAAGCGCGCGGATCGGCGACTGCTCCATGATATGGCGATTGATCTTGATGCCCTCCACCAGGGTGGCAAGGTCGAGGCCTTCCGGGTCGCTCACAAAGTATCTGGGGTCGATCGCGGGATGCTCTATCGGATTGGATGAGCGCAGCCTGATTTCGCCGCGGCTGTTCGGGCGCTGAAGCGTGGAGTGTGTGGTGATGCCCGACTGTCCGCCGAGGAAGCGGGCGTAGTCGCGATGTGGGCTCATCGCACCGTAGAGCTGGAGGTCGGGTTCGACGCCGGGCCTGCTGCACACATGGCCGCCGGAGGCGACCCAGGGCGAGGTGCGGATGCCGGTGCGCCGGTCGCGCCATTCCTCGAAACTGTCGGCGATCACCTCGTCGGTCCAGGCGCCGATGCCGAGGGCTTCCTTGGTGTAGAAGGTGATCGGGATGTTGAGGTGGTCCTGCAGGTCCTTGCCGACGCCGGGAAGGTTGTGGATGGGATCGACACCCACCGCCTTCAGGTCGTCCGCCGGGCCGACCCCCGACAGCATGAGGAGCTGGCAAGAGCCGACTGCCCCCGAAGACAGAACGACTTCGCTGCCGGCATGGGCCGTGTGCGGAACGCCGTCGATCAGGTAGTTGACACCCGTGGCGCGGCCATTCTCGATGATGATTTTTGTCACGAGAACGCCGGTCTTCACCGTCAGGTTGGGCCGCTCGAGCGCGGGCCGCAGGTAGGCCTTCCCGGTTCCCCAGCGCTCGCCGTTCTTGATGGTGAACTGGAAGAGACCAACCCCTTCCTGGGTTTCACCGTTGTAGTCGGGATTGTAGGGATAGCCCGCTGCTTCCGCGGCCTCGATCCAGATCCGTTCGTATTTGTCGACATAGGGCACATTGCCGATGTGCAGGAGGCCGTCGTTGCCGTGATAGGGGCTCTCCTTGATGTCGGCGTTGGCCTCGGAATGGAGGAACACCGGAAGCACGTTGTTCCAGCCCCAGCCGGCGCAGCCCATCGCTTCCCAGGCATCATAGTCCGAAGGCAGTCCCCGGATATAGATCATCGCATTGAGCGCACCGGAGCCGCCCACCATCTTGCCGCGCGGCCAGAAGATGCGGCGCCCGCGGCAGCCGGCCTGCGGCTCGGTGTAGTAACCCCAATCGGCGCCCGTGTTGAACATGGTCACCCAGTCGGACGGGATATCGGAGGCGAGGGGGGCGGCGCGTCCGGCCTCGAGGACGAGGACCTTGCGGTCCGGATCGGCGCTCAGCCGGTTTGCAAGCACGCAGCCGGCCGAACCTGCGCCGATGATGATCGTGTCGTACATGGGACCCCCTCACTTCCCGGCGGTTGCCGGCTTTTCCTGGAAATTGACGCTGGAGACGGCCGCGGCGTTGCGGTGGCGCAGCCAGAAGACGAGATCGCCGAGCCGACCGACGAGGCCTTTCGGCATGAGCAGGATCGACAGAGCGATGATGAGGCCGAGGCCGAGCGTGCGGAACTCACCCGCCTCGCGCATCAGCTCGTCGGCCGCCACGAGCACGATCGTGCCGACGAGCGGCCCCCAGAAGGTGCCGACACCGCCGACGACGGTGATCGCGATGATGAACATCAGCTGCGACATGGAGAGGATGCCGGGACCGATCGCCTGGAAATGCGCGGCGTAGAAGCCGCCGGCAAGGCCCGTGAAGAAGGCCGAGATACCGAACACGAGAAGCTGCGCCTGGAACCGGTTGACACCGCGCGCCACCGCATAGCCGGGATTGTCCTTCAGCGCGCGAAACGCAAGCCCTATCGGGCTTTTGACGATGATGTATGTGACGATCATCGTGATCGCAAAGAGGGTTGCGACGATCGCATAGTTGCCGACGAGCCATTGGCCCTTGAGAAGCGCCCGCGTGCCGAGATCGCCGAAGCGGGCAAAGCCGACAGCGCCACCGGTGAACTGCCGGCAGATGGAGCCCACCATCGTGAAGCATTCGGTGTCCGTGACAATCAGCAGATACATGGTCTGGGCGATGGCGAGCGTGAGCAGCGCGACATAGACGCCGGTCAGGCGAAGGCACGCGAGACCGACGATCAGCGAGAAGACAACGGCAGAAAGCGCGCCCGGCAGCAAGGCCGTCCAGACGTTCCATCCGAAATAGAAGCAGATCATCGCGGTCGCGTAGCCACCGAAGGCGAACATGGCCATCTGTGCCAGCGAGAAGACGCCGGCAAAGCCGAAAAGCAGGTTCCACTGCGAGGCAATGGTGGCGTAGAACAGGGCCAGCACGATCTGGCCGAGCACGTAGCGGCTGTCGATCATGAAAGGAAGCGCAATCGCGGCCGCGATGAGCAGCAGGCTGACGAGAAGGTCGAGACGCGCGCTGCCGGCCATGCCCTTGAAGCTTGAAGTCTGGGTCACGGCGTCACCTCACATTCGACGGATTTGGACACGGCCGAAAAGGCCGGCGGGCCGCCATATCAGGACAGCGATGACCACGAAGAGCAGCGTTGGAAAACCCCAGCGCGCGCCGGCGACGTATTGGACGAAGGCCTCGAGCAGCGCGAGACCAAAGGCGGCGGCCACCGCGCCCGGCAAATTGCCGAGCCCTGCGACCACGCACATGATGAAGGCTTTCAGCATGGGGTCGTTCCCGAGCGGCGGCGAAAGCTGGGTCATGGAACTCACCATCACGCCGCAGATGCCGGCGATCGCGCCCGACAGGACGAGGACCTGGAAGTAGACGCGGTTGACGGCAACGCCCATGAGTTGCGCTGCCTCGCGGTTCTGGGCTGTCGCACGGATGGCGCGACCCATGCGCGTCTTGCCGAGAAGAAGCGCTATGACGGCCATGAGCGCTATGACGACGAAGACGATGAGCATGTTCTGATAGGGAAGGCTCACTGGACCGAGCACGAGTGATCCCGTTGCCGAGATCGGCTGTTTCAACGGCTGGCCACCATAGGTCAGAAGAATAGCGTTTTCGAGCGCAATGCCGATGCCGACGGTTGCGATCATCACATTGGATTCGAACGTCGCCTTGTCGTTCTTCAGCAGGTTGCGCACGATCAGGACGTAGAGCAATCCGCCTGCGACGGCGCCGACAAGAATGGCGCCGGCAAAGCCGGCGATGACCGGTAGGCCGAGGACGGTGCAGAGCGTGAAGGCGGAATAGCCGCCAAGCGTCAACATGGCGGCATGCGCCATGTTGAGCATGCCCATGGAGCCCCAGACGAGGGAGAGGCCGACGGTTGCAAGCGCATAGAGAGCCCCTGTCGTAAGGCCTGCGATGAGAATGGCGGTCAGGATGTCGAGCATGATCGTCAGCCCCCCAGATACGTTGCGAGGAGTTCGTCGCGGGCAAGCAGTTCAGCAGGTGGGCCCGACCACACAATCATACCGTCATCCAGAAGGTGGAGATGGTTTGCGAGGTCGGCGACGCGGGCCGGATTCTCCTCCACGAGCAGGATCGTGCGGCCGCCTCTGGAGAGTTCCGTTATCACGCCATAGATCTGCTCGATGATCAGGGGGGCGAGACCCAACGACGGTTCGTCGATCAGGAGGATCTGCCCGCCCATCATGAGGCCACGGCCGATGCCAACCATGCGCCGTTCTCCCCCCGAGAGGGACGATGCGATCTGGTCGCGCCTGTCCGAAAGCTTGGGCAGGAGTGTATAGACTTCGTCCAGCCGGCGATCGATTTCCGCCTTGGAGGGAGCGAGATAGGCCCCCATGAGCAGGTTTTCCAGGACGCTCATTTCAGGAAACAGCATGTCGCCCTGTGGAACGTGGGCCACACCGAGCGCGGCGATGGCATGCGGTTTGGCAAGCGTCGGCGCGCCATTGATGCGGACCGCGCCCGATGTCAGCGGCACGAGGCCGGAGATGGTCTTGAGCAGCGTCGATTTGCCGTGGCCGTTTGGCCCGACGACCGTGACGAAGTCGCCGGCGGCGACATCGAAGGATATGCCCTTCAGCACCTCCAGTCCGCTATAGCCGGAGACCACGTTGGAAAGACTGAGGACGGGCGGTTTCGTGAACGCACTCACGGCTGGACCTCGCCTTCGGAAAAATAGGTCTTGAGGCGCTTGCGCGTTCCCTCTCCGAGATAGGTTTCGACCACGACCGGGTCTTCAGCGACTGCTTGCGGCGGTCCTTCGAAGATTTTCTTGCCATGATGCATGATGAGGACACGGCTGGAGAGCGCGAGCAGGAAGCGCATGACGTGTTCGATGAGAACGACGGTCATGCCGTTCGCCTTCAGCCGTTCCACCAAACGGATGATGTGGTCGATCTCGCTTGTATTGAGCCCGCCGACCGGCTCGTCCAGAAAAAGCAATTTGGGTCTGGTTGCGATCGCACCGGCAATCATCAGCAGTTTGCGGTCGAGCACGGGAAGCTGCGCCACCGTCGCATCTGCCTTGTCCGCAAGACCAACGAAAGCCAGTGCTTCTTCCGTCTGGTCGCGTACGTCCCTGCCGAGCCTCAGCCCCGGCAGCGTCCTTCGGCTACGGCCGAAATAGGCGGCGACGTCGATGTTCTCGCGTACCGTCAGGCTGTCGAATGCCGCGTTGAGCTGGAATGTGCGCGCAATGCCATGCTGACATATCCTGTCGGCGCCAAGTCCCGAAATATCGTGGCCGTCGAAGATCATCCTTCCTTCGGTCGCTGGCGTTACGCCTGTCACCACGTCGAAAAAGGTGGTCTTGCCTGCGCCGTTCGGCCCGCCGATGCCGACGATCTCGCCACGGCTGACGGTCAGCGACATACCATCCACCGCCGAAAGCGAACCGTAGCGCTTCACGACGTTTTCGCATTCCAGCAAGATTGTCCCGCTGCTTTCCATCATCCCGCTCCTTCCGCCATCGGTATCGGCCACTTTCGCGGCCGATACCCAGATTCAGCGCTGCACCTGCAGGAGCCTATTTGATCCAGGGTGGCAGGACGAACGCATCGGTGGCGTAGAGCGCCGGCGCGATGAGCTTGGGGTCGGTCGTGTGGTCCTGATGCTGCAGGAACTGATGCGGCATGCCCAGCGAAGGATCGGCCGTCTGCGTCGGGTAGCAGTAGGCCGACTGTCCGGCGGTATCGGCCCGATAGGTCCCGTTGACGCCGCGATAGACATTGCGTCGCATGACGGCCGCCACCTTGCCCACTTGCTCCTTGTTGAAGGGCTCGCCCGGACCGCCGGCAATGGCGGCGGCAATCGCCCACATCCACAGGCCGTCATAGGTCTGCGATCCCGTGATGTAGGCGGAGCTCGGGCCGAACTTCGCGCGATAGGACTCGCGGAAGGGCTTCGAGAATTCGTCCGGAAGGCAGCCGACGACCGTTGAATAGATGACGCCGTTGATGCTCTCGCCGCCGATCTCGCGAAAGGCGGGAAGCGACGGGCCGTATTGCATGTAGACGAGGCTGTTCGTGGGCTGGGAAAGGAACTGCACCATGAACTGCGCAAGATCCTGCGGCAGGAAGTGCGTCACGATGATGGCGGCCGGCGGGTCCTGCCGCAGCTTTGCCAGCGTGGGGCCCCACTGGTTGGTCGGGAACGGCACGGTTTCGAACAGGCTCACCTCGAAACCGTAGTCCTTGGCCTTGTCGCGGATCGCATTGGCGATCACGATGGAATACTCGTTGGCCGAGGGAATGATGGCAATCTTCTTGTTCGGCGCCGTCCACTTGCCGCCTTCCGAAAGAGTCTTCAGGAAGTTCAGGCAGCCCGGTCCATACCAGAATTCCGGAGGGTCACCCTGGAAGGAACCGTAATACCGCTCGGGATCGGTCTTGAACTTCTCGTTGTGCGAAATGAGCGTGTTGTAGTGCATCATGATGACGTCGTTGTCGGCTGCGACGTCCATTTCGATCATGTTGGTGCCGAGGTTGTAGCCGTTGATGATCACCGGCGTGTTGAAGCGATCGACCAGCCGCTGCATGGATTGGGATACGAGGTCGGCGCCCATCTCCTTGGTGTCTTCGATGTGAATCTCGACGGGCCGGCCCAGAATGCCGCCGGCGGCGTTGATCTCCTCGGCGGCAAGGTCGAGCCCGTTCTTGAACTCGATGCCGTCCGCCGCTGCGATGCCGGACATCGGCAGCGCCGAGCCCACTGCGATCGGGGACGTATCCTGCGCCCGGGCGGACCTGTTCATATCGGCAAGGAGCATGCCGCCGGCCGCACCGGCTCCCAAGGCTCCCTGAAGCATTGCACGTCTATTCATCATAACGGTTACCCCTTTTATAGTTGGTTGTGTTCGTCATGCGTGGTCGGTGCTTACCTGGAAAACATCACCTCCAGGCCGGCCGCGGCGGAAAGGACGGCAGCGTCTTCGCCGCGTGCTCCGATGATCTGGAAACCGACAGGCAGGCCGGCGGAGGTGAAGCCGCACGGTATGACGCAGGCCGGTTGCTGGCTCAGGTTGATGGGAAAGCTGAAACCGGCCCATTCCGTCCAGCGGCTGAAGGCGCTTCCCGCCGGCACTTCGAGCCCCGCGTCGAAGGCAGGCAATGCCGTCCCGGGCGAAACCACAAAATCGTATTCGGCAAGCAGGCGATCCATCGCTGCGCCGTATTCGCCGCGCCGGACCTGTGCGAGAACCAGTTCCGTCGAGCTATACGCCGCGCCGGCACGAGCGATTTCGAGAAAGCCTGGATCGATCAACCCACGTTCCGCCTCGGGGATCGAGGAAAGGCGCGCCGCAGCACCGGTGAACCAATGATGATGGAAGAGGTCCAGAAGGCCTTCCGCGGGCAGCGCAATCGGCTCCACGATAGCCCCCGCGGAGGACAATCTCGAGACCGCGGCATCGACCACCGCGGCGACCTCGGGATCGAGTGTCCCGCTGGCTGGTTTCGACCAGTATCCGATGCGTTTTCCGGCGAGGCTCGCAGCTTCTCCAGGCTCGAGGCTCGCCAGCTTGCCGACGCCCTGAGCCCAGTCGCGGATGTCCCTGCCGGACATCGCCCTTAGCATGGCTGCCGCGTCGAGGGCGCTTCGCGTCATTGGCCCCACATGGGCGACGGTGCCGAAGGCGCTTGCCGGATGGGCCGGAACCCGGCCGAAGGTCGGCTTGTGGCCCACGATACCGGTAAAGGACGCAGGAATGCGGATCGAGCCGCCGCCGTCTGTTCCGAGATGAAAAACCCCCGCCCCGACTGCAGCGGCTACGGCTGCGCCACCGGATGATCCGCCGGGCGTCTTTTCCGTGTTCCACGGATTGCGCGTCACGCCGAAAAGTGCGCTGTCCGTGATGGCTTTCCAACCGAATTCCGGCGTGGTGGTCTGTGCGATGAAGATCGCGCCGGCCTTGCGCAAACGGGCCACGGACGGCGCGTCATCGCCATGGGGGCGTGCCGGTGTCGTGGTGCTGCCGTAGCGCACACTCCAGCCTTCGACCCACACGATATCCTTGAGCGTTGTCGGGATGCCATCGATATCCGAAAGGGGCGCCCCCTTCGCCCAGCGCTTCTCGGCTGCGTCGGCGGCTGCAAGTGCACCATCATGATCGATGAATGTGAAGGCGTTGAGCCTGGCATTCACGTTCTCGGCGCGTTCTATGGTTGCCCTGGCGACCTCGACCGGCGAAAGCGTGCGATTGCGATAGGCTGCCGCAAGCGCTGCGGCGTCCATACGGCATAGCTCCGCCGCCCCTTCGAGAGGGTTTTGAAAAGGCATTCTATCGTTCCCTTGATTTCGTATATCCCTGCATCTTGCGGCAGGTTTGTTCGTTGAGGGCAGAATGAACCTTTCCTTCGCACGCACAAAATGTATTCTTTCGCATAACTTCATACATTTTCTGGAGCATTCGGTTCGATGAACCTGACGATCCGGCAGCTGCGCTATGTCTGCGAAGTCGCAAGCCTTGGCAGTGTACAGGCTGCGTCAAAGGTCCTGCATATCTCGCAATCCTCCATTCTTGCGGCGATCACACTCGCCGAAGGGGAGATGGGTGCACGCATCTTCGAGCGGCGGCCGGCACGCGGAGTGCAGGTCACGCCGGCCGGCGAGCGCTTCATCAGCGCGGCCCGGATCATGCTTTCGGCTGCGACGGAGTTCGACAGGGCAATCGGCGACCTCGCCGACCGTGTGCCGAAGGTCTTGCGCATCGGCTGTTTCGAACCGTTCGGTGCCCTGTTCATGCCGGAAATGCTGCGCATGTACATCGACAATGTCGGCGATGTCGAAATCGACCTTCTCGAAGTGGACCAGGTGCAGCTGCAAACCTGGCTGGGCGAGGGGCTGATCGATCTGGCTGTTCTCTACGATATCGGCACTATCACGACAGGGACGATGACACGGATTTGCAAGGTTCCGGCCCACGCCGTCCTGCATGTCGATGACCCGCTGGCGGCCAAGGATGCCGTCTGGCTATCGGAGATTGCGACGCGTCCATTCGTGTTGCTCGACATGCCCCAGACGGCGACATATCTGCTGACGCTGTTCGATATCCTGGCGAAGCGGCCGGATGTCCGCTTTCATACCCGCTCCTATGAAACGGTCCGCTCCGCGGTTGCGTCTGGTTTTGGTATGTCGATCCTCAACATGCGCCCCATAGGCCGGGCAACGTCGGACGGCCAGGGCATCGTGAGGCGTCCGATCCTCGACGAACTCCCGCCGCCATCGGTCATCGTCCTGGATCTCTATGGAAACGCGAAGCCTCTGTTCGTGCGGCTGTTCATCGAAATCATCCGCCGGTTTTTTCGCGAGGTCGGCCCGTCCGGGTTTTCCGTTTGCATTGAGAAGAGGCATTCCGCCTTGATCTTTGGCTGATAGCGGCGAGCTGGACGATGGCCGCGGCATGCATCATCGGCAATTGTACAGGACCTGATCTGCGCTTGCAGTGGTTGCCTGCATCGCCTCGGCAAGGATAGATTGAGGGGGTACGATACGATCTGAACTTAACTTTGTTTGGTCGTGTTTAGCCCCCAGCCGCGTTGCACCGTCAATACGTCGTCCTTCCGCCGGAGAGATCGAAGGTCGCGGCGGTTGTGAAGCTGTTCTCCTTGGAGAGCAGCCAGGCGACCATGGAGGCCGCCTCGTCGACGTCCAGGAAGCGGCCCCGCGGTATGCGCGAGCGCATATATTCGATGAACTCCGGCGTCAGCTGTTCGAGGATACGGGTCTGGGCGGTCGCCGGCGTGATGCAATTGACGGCGATGTCGTAGCCGGCAAGCTCCTTGCCGAGCGACTTGGTAAGGCCCATCACGGCAGCCTTCGAAGCCGAGTAGGCAGCGGCATTCGGATTGCCTTCCTTGCCGGCAACCGAGGCGATGTTGACGATACGGCCGTAGTTGCGTTCCTTCATGCCGGGCACAAGCGCCCGGTTGACGTAGAAGGTCCCATTGACGTTGATGTCGATTATCTTTTTCCACATGGCGATGTCGTAGATATCGAGCGGCGCTGCGGCCCCGGCAATGCCGGCGGAGTTGACGAGAAGCGAGGCGGGGGCTGCGATCTCTTCGGTGCGCGCCCGCGCGCCGTCGACCTGCTCCCAGTCGGAGATATCGACGATAACTGTTGTGGCGGCGCTGCCGAGGGTCTTGCGGGCCGAGGCCAGCAGAGCCTCATCGACATCCCAGAGCGTGACGGTGGCGCCCGATGCAACGATACGGCGTGCCATGGCAAAGCCAAGGCCCTGCGCGCCGCCTGTTACCACCGCATGCTGGCCTGACAAATCGATCTGGTTCATGGCTTTCCTCCGCTATCGGGCTCTTTTCTCCGGCACCGTTGCGCTGCCTTGATCTTCGCTATTATATTAGTGTAACAACGCAAGCAAGGGTGACCGGTGATTTTCGCGCGGTCTTGCGAGGAGGGTTTCATGCGGGCGGGCGAAGCGAGGACAGTTGGCAGGACAGGGCTTAAGGTGACGGTTCTCGGCATCGGTACGGCGGCCATGGGAGGGCTCTATGCGCCGGTTTCGGCGGATGCGTCTCTGGCGGCCCTCAAAGCGGCCTGGCAGGCCGGTATCCGTCATTTCGACAGTGCACCGATGTACGGTCTCGGTCGCGCCGAACATTTGCTCGGCCATTTTCTGCGGGAAAAGACGGACACTGCGGCAACGTTCACGGTCAGCACCAAGGTCGGCCGGCTCATGGCGCGTGAAAGGCCGGGCCGCGATCTGCCGCCCGCGCCACCGAAAAACCCGCTCGATTCCGGTTGGCACAACGGCCTGCCGTTCAGAGAGGTCTTCGACTACTCCTACGATGCCATCATGCGCAGTTTCGATGACAGCGCCCAGCGCACGGGGCTTGAGCGGCTGGACCTCCTTTTCGTGCACGATATCGGCACCGTTACCCATGGCGTGGCGCAGGCCACCCACTGGATGGCGCTGACGAAGGGCGGGGGCTTTCGGGCGCTGGAGGAGCTGCGAGCCGCCGGCCTCATCCGTGGCTTCGGTCTCGGGGTCAACGAGGCCGATATCGTGCTGGACGCAATGAACGAGGCTGCGCTCGACTGCACGCTCTTGGCCGGCCGTCACACGCTGCTGGAGCAGAACGCGCTCACCCTGCTCGACAAGGCACAGGAGGTCGGCATGGGCATCATGATCGGCGGCGTCTTCAATTCGGGCATTCTTGCCGGCGGTCCCGGTGGCCATCGAAAGTTCAACTACCAGGACGTGCCCGAGGCTGTGGGGATACGGGTGAAAGCCCTCTCGGAGATCTGTGAGCGTTTCGGTGTGCCGCTCTCGGCGGCGGCCATTCAGTATCCGCTGCGCCATCCCGCCGTCACGACGGTGCTGATCGGTCCACGCGACGCAGAGCAGGTCCGACAAAACATCGGCTGGTTCGAGCAGGATGTACCGGGGGAGCTCTGGAAAGCCCTGCAGCACGAAGGTCTTGTTGCCTGATCGGGAAGGCTTTACGCCCCTTTTTTGCAGGGGGCGTGTGTGCCTTACATCGTCGCACCGATGTTCCAGGGCACGAATTCGAGATCGCCATATCCGAGTTGCTCGGACTTCGTGAGTTCGCCGGATGCCGTGCGCAGGATGAGATCGAATATCTGCCGGCCCTTTTCCTCCAGCGAAACGCCGCTTAACACGTCGCCGCAGTCGATATCGATGTCTTCGATCATCTGCTCGTAGATGTGGGAGTTGGAGGCGAGCTTGATCGACGGCGTCGGTTTGCAGCCGAAGGCTGAGCCGCGGCCCGTGGTGAAGCAGAGGATGTTGGCCCCGCCCGCCACCTGCCCGGTCGCCGAGACCGGATCGTAGCCCGGCGTGTCCATGAAGACGAGGCCGGTCGTATCGACAGGATCGGCATATTCGAACACGGCGCGCAGGTTCGTCGAGCCACCCTTTGCCGCCGCGCCGAGTGATTTTTCAAGGATCGTCGTCAGGCCGCCGAGCTTGTTGCCGGGCGAGGGATTGTTGTTCATTTCCATATTGTGGCGGGCAGTGTAGTCCTCCCACCAATGGATCCTTTCGACGAGTTTCTCGCCGACTGCGCGGCTTTCTGCGCGCCGGGTCAAGAGATGCTCGGCGCCATAGATTTCCGGTGTTTCCGACAAGATGGCCGTGCCACCCTGCTCGACAAGCAGGTCGACGGCCGCGCCGAGCGCCGGGTTCGCCGTAATGCCCGAGTAGCCGTCCGATCCGCCGCATTGCAGTGCAAGAACCAACTCCGATGCGGGCGCAGCGGTTCGCTTGTGCGCGTTCACGGCCGGCAGCATCTCGTAGATCGCATGCACGCCCGCTTCCACCGTCTTGCGCGTGCCGCCGGCCTCCTGGATCGTCAGGGTGCGAAAGGTGATGTTTTCCTCGACGCCAAAGGTTTTCATCCAGCGCGGAATCTGGAAAACCTCGCAGCCAAGACCAACCATCAGCACACCGCCCACATTCGGATTGGTCGCAAAACCCCATTGAGTCTTCTTGAGCATGTCATGGGCTTCGCCATTGACGTCCAGGCCACAGCCCGTGCCGTGCACGAGCGAGATGACGCCATCGATGTTCGGATAGTTCCTGAGCACGCCCGATTTGTTGACTTCCTCGGCGATGAAGCGGGCAGCACTCGCCGAACAGTTCACGGATGTCAGGACGGCGACGTAGTTTCGCGTGCCGACCTTTCCATTGGCGCGGCGATAGCCGAGGAAGGTGGCTCGCGCCGCTTCCGGCAGCACATGTGTCTCCTTCCGGTTTTCGCCGAACATGTAGTTCCGCTCAAAGGTATCGACATAGACATTGTGTTCGTGAACCCAGTCGCCGGGTGCGATCGCATCCTTCGCAAAGCCGATGACCTGACCGTATTTGATGATCGGCTGATCCTTGCCGATCGCTGTCATCGCCATTTTGTGGCCGCGGGGGATGCGGGTCGTTGCCACCGCGCTCCCCGCAAGGTCGCCCGGATTGAACGGGTCGGTCACCAGGACGATGTTGTCGGCGGCGGAAAGCTGGATGAAACGGGCCATGATATGCTCGGGCGGGTGACGCAGGCGCGCTCCGCGATAGAGTTCGTGATATTTGAATACTAATATAATAGCAGCGATGCGGTCAAGCATGGCAATGCCCTGGGAGCTGCATCGAAACCTCGCGGTGCGAGATGGAGGGGATTTACGTTCCTGGGACGTCAGTCGTGATGGAAGACTTCGACCATGTCCGCCCACCACTCTCCGTCCTTGCGGGTGGCAAACGGCTGCTGCAGCGGATCGCAGATCTCCCACCATTTCTGCATGGCCGGCGAGCGTGCCATCTCGGCGGCATCCACCTTGAAGTCGGCGCCGTGATATTCCCAGTAGGCAAAGAGCAGATTTTCCGGCTCGCGCAGAAAGATCGAATAGTTGCGGATGTTGGCCGCGCTGATGACTGTCAGCACCTCCGGCCAGACGGCTGCGTGCAGCGCCCTGTATTCGTCGATGACGTCAGGCTTTAGCCCGATGCACAGGCCCATGCGCTGCATGCTGCACTCCTTGAAGAGAGGTGAGGGCGGGGCGGCTGAACCCTTCAGCCGAATGCGTTGTTTGCGACGGCAACTTCCAGCGTGTTGCGCAGGGACGTATTGAGGTGCTCGCGCATGGCGGTGGCCGCTGCCTCGCTGTCATGGCGCTGCAGCGCCTTCAGGATCGCCTGATGCTGCAAAATGGTCTGGTCGCCGTAGCCGGGCTTGGGAATGGCGAGGTAGCGGCCACGATCCATCTGCGCCTTGGAAATGTCGACTGCGCGCCAGAGCATGTGAAAGCCGTTCACTTCTGCGATGGTGCGATGAAAGATGTCATCGAGCTGGATGGCATCGCTGAAGCGACCGCGGGCGATCGCCGTCTTGTGGGCGGCGATGTTGTCCTCCAATGCCTCTGCCTGAGCCGGGGTCAGTTTCTCGGCGGCGCGGCGCGCGCTTTCCATTTCCAGCGCATTGCGAATGACGTAGGCTTCCTCGATGTCGCGGATGCTGATGCGCGCGACGAAGGTGCCGGTCTGGGCGAAGACGTTGACGAGGCCCTCGTCGCTGATGCGCTTGACGGCTTCGCGCACGGGTGTTCGGGAGACGCCAAGCGACTGGGCGATCGCCATCTCGTTGATCGATTCCCCTGGTTTCATCTGGCCGCTGACGATCAAGCTGCGGACCTTGTGATAGATCTGGTCGCGCAGCGGAAGGGAGCGGTTGAGATTGGATGCGTCGATGTCCATGGCCACCGTGACTTGTGAGAACGATTGAAGCGATATTTCAGATTAGCAGCTTGCGAGCGAGGGGCGCCAGTCTCCGTGCAGGCATATCCTGTGGTCTGAATTCTTCCTGTCCTGTGTGTTGGTCTGCACGAATCCGCATTGCGGATGTGTCCATTATAATACTAGTGTTATGCACAAAAGCCAATATGGGCGCCCGAAGCAAGGGGAAGCAGGTTGATCATCGACGCGCATCATCATCTGTGGCGGGCGGATCGTGGTGACTATCACTGGATGTCGTCGGATGTGCCCGTCCTGGCACGCGACTATCTCGCGGACGACCTCCGTCCCGTCCTGCGGCGCGCCGGTGTCGACCGGACCGTGCTCGTCCAGGCCGCGCAGACCGAGGCCGAGACGGATTTCCTGCTTTCTTTGGCGTCGGATGCGGATTTTGTTGCCGGCGTGGTCGGCTGGCTCGATTTCGAGGACGCGGCGTTTCCCGTCAAGCTTGAGGCGCTGATGCGCCGTCCGAAATTCGTCGGGTTGCGGCCCATGTTGCAGGACCACGCGGACGACGATTATATCCTGCGCCCGGCGGTTCTGGCCAATATCGGCCATTTGGCAGCCTCGGGTGCGGCGTTCGATATTCTCACGTTTCCCCGCCATCTGTCCCGGATCGCACGCATGCTCGATGCCGTGCCTGACCTGCGAGCCGTCATCGATCACCTGTCGAAACCACCTGTAGCGAGCGGCAGAATGGAGGGGTGGGCCGAGGATATCGCGCGGGTGGCTGTGTATCCCCACGTGCATTGCAAGGTCTCCGGCCTCGTTACCGAAGCGCGGCATGCGGACTGGGTGCCGACGGATCTCGCCCCCTATGTCCATCACGTCTTTCACGCCTTCAGTGCGGACAGGCTGATGTTCGGCAGCGACTGGCCGGTCTGCCTTCTTGCCGCCTCCTATGCAGAGGTGCTGAACGCCGCGCGGGGCATCCTTGATCCGCTGCTCGATGCTGAAGGCATGGCCAAGGTGTTCGGTAGCAATGCGGTGAAATTCTACCGTCTCTGACCTCGCCATGGCGGGATGCCGTCGTTAGGGCGGCATGCCGGATGGATGCACAATATTGATTGGCCGAGGTCGCTTGTCACTACTGTTATATTAGTGTAATAGAACTTCGCCGGCTGGAGGAACGAGGCATCGCGAGCGATGCGAGCCGGGCTGGGGAGGGGTGAAATGCCGTCGGCCGCAAACGCACTGCACATGAGGGGGATCAGCAAGGTCTTCCCGGGCGTGAAGGCCCTCTCCGGTGTTGATCTCGCCGTTCGCTTTGGAACCGTTCATGCCGTCGTCGGCGAGAACGGGGCCGGCAAATCGACCCTGATGAAGATCCTGAGCGGTGCCTATGCGCCGACAACCGGCACGATCGAAGTGGCGGGCGTGGAAGTGCGGATGAAGCGCCCGGCCGATGCCCAGAAGCTCGGTATCCGCATGGTGCACCAGGAATTGAACCTCGTGCCGGATCTTACGGTCGCCGAAAACATCTTTCTCGGCCGTATGCCGAAGCGGTTCGGCTTCTTCGACCGCGGCGGCATGGTGCGCCGCGCTGGCGCAGTCCTCGGTGAGCTCGGTGCGTCCATCGATCCGCAACAGCGGCTGGGCGACCTGACCATCAGCCAGCAGCAGCTGGTGGAAATCGCCAAGGCCCATGCCGCCGCGCCGCGCATTATCGTGCTCGACGAGCCGACCTCGAGCCTCAGCGAGCACGAGACGGCGGCGCTCTTCCGCATCCTGCGCAAGATGCGTGACGACGGCATTGCCATTATCTACATCAGCCACCGCCTCAAGGAAGTGCTTGAAATCGCCGATGAGGTGACGGTTCTTCGCGACGGCAGCATGATCGAGACGCGGCCCGCCAGCGGCATTACCGCCGCGCAGATGATCCGCCTCATGGTCGGCCGGGAGGTCAGCAACGTCTTCCCGAAAACACCGGCGGCTATCGGCAAAACTGTTCTGGCCGTGCGCGGCATCGGTGATGGCGACCGCTTCCATGACATCAGCTTCGATGTGCGCGCCGGCGAAATCCTTGGCCTTACGGGGCTTGTCGGCGCCGGGCGCACGGAAGTCGCGCGGGCCATTTTCGGTCTTGCGCCGTTCACCACGGGCACGGTCGAAATCGACGGCGTGCCGGTGAACATCGGCTCGCCGGCTGCGGCGGCCCGGGTCGGCATCGCCTATGTGCCTGAAGATCGCAAGGGCGACGGCATCGTGCCGGCCATGACCGTGCGGGAGAATATCAGCCTGCCGGTGCTGCGCCGTCTTGCCAATGGTTTTGGTCGTGTCCGCCGTGGCGACGAGTGCGAGCTCGCCGGCACCTATGTCACGAAGTTCTCCATCGTGCCGCCGGATGGCGAGCGTCGCATCGGCCTTCTCTCGGGCGGCAACCAGCAGAAGGCGGTCATCAGCCGTTGGCTCGCCACCGATCCGAAGGTGCTGATCCTCGACGAGCCGACGCGCGGTGTCGACGTCGGCGCCAAGGCGGAAATCCACGGCATCATCGGGCAGCTCGTCGCAAACGGTATGGCCGTCGTGATGATCTCCTCCGAGCTGCCGGAAATCATGGGCGTATGCGACCGCGTGGTCGTCATGCGTGACGGGCGGGCATCCATGCCGATCGCCCGCGAGGGCCTGAGCGAGGAGCGCATCATGGCGCTCGCGACGGGTGAGGAAAGTGCAGAAGGAGAGGCCGCATGACGGATGTCGCCGCCATGGGACAGACAACGAAGGTGGCCGATCGCTTCAGCCAGGGTAGCCGTGCGGTCGGGCTTCTTTCGCGCGGGGGCCTGTTGCTCGCCATCCTCGCCGTCATTGTTTACGGCACCATCGCCAATCCCGTCTTCTTCACGGCCGGCAACTTTGTGAACGTGCTGACTTCCATGTCCATCGTCGGCATCGTGGTCGTGGGCATGACCTTCGTGCTCGTCGTTGGTGGCATGGCGGACCTCTCGGTGCCTGCGACCATCGCCTGCGGTGCGATCCTGTCGCTCGCCCTCCAGCCCTATATCGGACCCGTTCCCGCCTTTGCCGTCGCGGTCCTGCTGGCGGGGCTCACCGGCCTCGTCAATGGCCTTCTCGTCGGCTATGTCGGTATCAATCCCATCATCGCGACACTCGGCATGGGCACGATCGTTCTCGGCTTCGTGCAGGCTGCCGTTGGCGGCGTCATCGTCTACGGCGCGGACCCGAGTTCGGCGGATTTCGTCAAGAGCCGCGTTCTCGGCGTACCCATGATTGCCATCATCTTCATCGCGATCGCCTTTCTCGGCAATTTCGTGCTGTCGCGCTCCTTTTGGGGGCGATGGACGATTGCGACGGGTGGCAACTACAGCGCGGCACAAGCGAGCGCCGTGCCGGTGCGTGCGGTTCGCGCCGGTGCTTTCGTCATCACCGCCTTTGCCGCAGGGTTCAGCGGGGGGCTGCTCGGCCTGACCTTGCAAAGTGCGCGCCCCTTCGTCGGCCAGGGTTACGAGTTTAGCGCCATTACCGCCGTCGTGGTAGGCGGTGTGTCGATCATGGGTGGTTTCGGCTCCATTCCGCGCGCGATGGCCGGTCTCGTCTTCGTGCAACTGCTCACCAATGTCATGGTCCTCCAGGGTGTGCGCACGCCGATACAGGGCTTTGTCCTCGGCCTCCTGATTGCCGGCGCCGTCGCGCTCGACATTGCATTGCGCAAGCGGGGGGGTGCCTGATGGCCATGCTCCTGCGCTATCGCGTCGCCGTCATCCTCTGTCTCACGCTCATCGTGGCAGCGCTCCTGGTGCCCGGTTTCGTCAGCCTCACGACGCTCAGCCTCGGCCTTGATCGCGGTTCGACCATCGGTCTCATCGCCATCGGCCTCACGGTTCTTCTGATCGCCGGCCAGATCGACCTTTCCGTCGGTTCGGTCTTCGCGGTTTCCGGTATCGTAGCGATCATGCTCCAGCCGGCGCTCGGGATGGGATGGGCTGCCGTTGCAGGTGCGCTGGCCGGCGCGGCGGCCGGCGCCGTCAACGGCTTCCTCGTCGTGGTGCTGCGCATCAATTCGCTGGTCGCGACGCTGGCCACCATGCTGGTCTTCCGCTCGGTCGCGCACTGGATGACGGCAAGCCAGCCGATCCCGGGCACCGACATCATGTTCTCGATCACGCTGAGCGAGATCTATCTGGAGGTCTTCACCGTCCGCAGCGGCCTGTTCCTGATCGCCATCCTCGCCCTGCACGTCTGGCTGACGCGCACGGTCGCCGGCCGCAACCTCTTTGCCGTCGGCTCCAATGCCCATTCGGCGGAGGCGAGCGGAATTTCGGCGGATCGCGTCATGGTCCTGTCTTTCGTCTTCGCGAGCACGCTTGCCGGCGTGGCCGGCGTGCTGCAGAGCCTTGCCACCAATACCGGCTCTCCCGTCTACGGCTCGGAACTGACCGTGGCTGTCATCGCGGCGGTCGTCGTCGGGGGGACGCGGCTGGAAGGTGGGCGCGGTTCGGCGCTCGGCACGCTCGGCGGTGTTCTCACCATCGCGGCACTGACGACGGCAATGGAGTTCCAGTCGGTCCCCGCCTACATGCAGCAGGTCGCCTCCGGGCTGATCCTGCTCCTGCTCGTCGTTCTCGACCGAACCGTTCGCAGCGGCCGGCGCAAGCCTGCCGCGAGCGCTGCCCCCGCCTGATATTTTCCAATCGATGAAGGAGGAAAACATGATTGGTAAGACTGTAAGATTGCCGGCTGCCATTGCCGCCGCCCTGCTAGCTTCGACGGCTTTCGCCAGCGCCAAGACGGTCTGTTACGTCACGGCCGCCGATTCCCATGCCTATGCGACCCCGGCAAACGTGGCCCTCAACGAGCGTGCCAACGAACTCGGCATCGAGATCCTGAGCCTCAGCCAGAACTTCGACGTGCAGACCGGTACCGAGCAGGTCAGCACCTGCATTGCGCGCAAGGCCGACGGCATCATTCTCTGGCCGCTCGACCCGCAGGCCTATATCCCGGCGCTCGCCCGCGCCAAGCAGGCGAACATTCCGGCGATCCTGATCAACTCGCCGATGGCGGAGCAGGCAAATGACTTCATCAAGTCCTTTACCGGTCCTGATGTCTATGAAGAAGGCAAGCTTGCTGCCGACTCGCTGAACGAGGCGATGAAGGGCGAGGGGGCTGTCGTCGTTATCGCCGGTCAGGCCGGCAATGGCACGACCATCGGCCGCGTCGGTGGTTTCGTCGATCGTCTCAAGGAGACCGGCAGCAAGATCGAGGTGCTGGAAACTGTCAATGCCGACTTCGACCAGCAGAAGGCGCTCGTCGCCAGCCGCGACCTGATCACCCGTTTCGGCGACAAGATCACCGGCGTCTACGCCAATGACGACACGATGGCCCGCGGCTTCATCGATGCCTGGAAGGAAGCGAATGCCGGCAAGCCGACGCCGCCGATCGTCGGCATCAACGGCCAGCGCGATGCCTTCGATTCCATCCGCTCGGGCGAGATGTATTCAACGATCGTCCAGTCGCCGGTCGAGGATGGCAAGCTCGCGATCAACACCATGGCCGAGATCCTCGACGGCAAGGAGGTCGGTGCACGCCTGCCGATTCCGCTCACCGTTGTCACCAAGGCCAATGTCGATTCTGTCGAGCCGGCTTTCTGATACACCGTTGTGAAGGCCTTCTGCCGCGCAGTGCCGGTGGTGCTGCGCGGCCTTTCCTGTTGGCTACCGCGTTGACAATTGAAACCGCCCCGGCGTGCCGCGTCTCTATGCACAGACGGTAGGCCGGCATCTGTCATGCCACCACCGCAGAGCATTGCTCCAGCTAACCCGGGGGGGCGTGGAGCCCGGGGCTATTCAGAGATTTGGCTGTACCGCGTAGAGAGCCAGCCCTACGGCGACGCTGAAGGTGAGTGCTGCGAACAGCGTGTTCAAGATACTCGTATAGCGTTTGAGGCCGTGAGCCGCGCGATATCCCGTCAGCGCGCCCAGCACGCCGCCGCCGATGAATGCACCGGCGAGCGGCCAATCGACCAGGCCCGACAGGGAATAGCTGACGCCCGTCGTCGCACCGAAAGAAGCGATGGCCACCAGGGACGATGCGATGGCGTTGATCGCCGGCATGCCGGTCGAGATCATCAGGCCAGGCACGATCAGGAAGCCGCCACCGATGCCGAAAAAGCCGGAGATGATGCCTGTCCCCGCCCCGAAGGCCAGCACTTTCGGCGCATTCGTGCGCGTACAGGTCGATGCGGGGTCGCCAGCCCGGTGGCGCCGTTTCAGCATGGTCAGGCTGACGACCATCATGAGGGCGGCAAACAGCAGCAGCAGGCGCTTGCCGTCCAGCGCCTTGCCGAGTGTAGCGCCAATCCACGCACCTGCGATACCGGTGGCACAATATACCGCCGCGCAGCGCCATTTCACGATGCC
Organism: Shinella sp. SUS2; assembly: GCF_001262505.1. Taxonomy (GTDB): domain Bacteria; phylum Pseudomonadota; class Alphaproteobacteria; order Rhizobiales; family Rhizobiaceae; genus Shinella. The sequence goes on along the minus strand of NZ_KQ410740.1, from coordinate 50,301 downwards.
GTGGCGAGCGTGCATGGCCAAACCTGACAAGGCGTTCACCGCGACTGCGATGGCGCTGGTTCCGATCGCCATATGCACATTGCTCAGGCCGACAACGTGCACGAGCAGAGGGACGGCCAGAATGGATCCGCCTCCCCCGAACAAAGAAAGGCTGAAGCCCACCAGGCTGCCGGATGCGGCCGCCAGAACATACTGTGCAAAGTCGAGGGGCATGGGTGGCTCTACTGCACTGCGGTGGATGGCGCCCCATTGCAAAGCGGGCTGCCGTTTAAGAGGATGATCAGCTCCAGGCGGCCCCTTGCAGGGCGTTCAGGGGAATTTTCAGATAGCGCCGGCCGTTCTCCTCCGGTTCCGGCAAGCGGCCGCCGTTGATGTTGACCTGCAAGGCGTGGAGGATGAGTTTGGGCATCGGCAAGGTCTGGTCGCGCGCCTGCCGGAACGCCACGAACGCGTTTTCGTCAGAATGGGCGGTCAGGTGAATGTTGTCCGCTCTCTGCCCGGCAACCGTGCTCTCCCAGCGCGGTGCGCGGCCGCCCGGCTGGTAGTCGTGACCGACGAAGACGCGGGTGTCGCCCGGCAATGCCAGGATATCCTGGATGCTCGCCCAGAGCGCCTGTGCGCTCCCGCCGGGAAAGTCCGTCCGCGCCGTACCGCTGTCGGGCATGAAGAGTGTGTCATGGACAAAGGCGGCGTCGCCGGCGACATAGGTGATCGAGGCCAGAGTGTGGCCCGGCGAGAACAGCACCCCGGTTTTGATCCCGCCAATATGGAACGTGTCGCCATGGTCGAACAGCTGGTCCCATTGTGAGCCGTCTGTACGAAGGGTGGGCCAGTTGTAAATATCGGCCCAGAGCTTCTGGACGTCGACGATGTGTGCGCCGATGGCGGTGGGCGCCCCGGTTTTGTCCTTCAGATAGGCGGCGGCGGAAAGGTGGTCGGCATGGGGATGGGTATCCAGGATCCACTGCACGTCCAGGCCCTCGGCGCGCACGAAGTCGAGCAGCCTGTCTGCATTGTCCGTGGCGGTTGTGCCGGATTTCTCATCGAAGTCCAGCACCGGGTCAACAATGGCGCAGGCTTTCGTCGCGGGATCGGCGATCACGTATTGCACGGACCAGGTACGCGGATCGAAGAAGGCAGCGATGTCGGGTCTCGTCATGATCACGCTCCCAGGGCAAGAGCCGTGCGCGGGAAGAAGATGGCGCGCGCCGGATCGAAATCGTAGTGCGGCTCGTAGCGGGATGCATCGGTCGCAAGCTCGGCAACCGCATCGAGAATGAACGCCACATCCTCATCGGGCAGAAGGACGCTGAAGTTCAACCGGATGAACCCGGGCTTGAGCATCTCCTGCCCGGCCAGAAGAGCAGCTCGTAGGTGCAGCGACTGGTCGGCGTCGATGCCGAGAAGGCGATGAACATACGGGCCGGCGCAGGCGCAGCCGCCTCGTGCCTGGATGCCGTAGCGGTCGCTCAGCATGCGTGTAACGAGTTGCTGGTGAACATATCCGCCCCTGCCGTCGCGGACACGAAAGGCGAAGATCGGCAGCCGCGTTGGATCGGGCGGGCCGAGCAGCTCCAGGTGCTTGACATTGCACCAGGCGGCAAGGGCGCGACGGGTCAGGATGCCATTGCGTGCTTGCATCACTGTATGGCCGATCGCGTCTTTGACCAGGAAGGCGAGCGCGGCGCGCACGTCGCCCACGACATTTGGCGTGCCGGCTTCCTCGCGCGCTTCCAGGCTGTCGCTGTAGTCATGGCCTGCCGGAGAGACGAATTTGACAGTGCCGCCACCGGGCCACGTCGGCTTGTCCGCGATCGCTGCATCGCGCCGGAGGATCAGAACGCCGGACGCTCCCGGGCCGCCGATGAATTTGTGCGGTGACACCACCGTCGCATCGATATCGGCATCCGCACCGGGGGACATGGCGATGGGCAGATAGGGACCTGCACCGGCATAATCCCAGACGATCCTGGCACCGGCCGCTTTGGCGAGCCGCGTGACGGCCGCGACATCCGTGACGATGCCGGTGACGTTGGAAGCGGCGGAGAAGGCGCAGACGACAAGATCGGCAGGTTGCCGCAAAGCGGCTTCGAGCTCCGCGAGATCTGGGCCGCTGCCGTCCGCGCCTTCGGCAATCTCGATCACCTCGGCGCCACTCTCTCGCCAAGGCAGGATGTTGGAATGATGTTCATAGGGGCCGATCAGGATGCGTACGCGCTTTCCCGCGGCGACCCCCTCGCTTACACCCAGCAGGTGAACCAGCCGGTTGAGGCCGGCCGTTGCCCCGGAACCCGTGAAGATCACGGCGTGCTCCGGCCCAGCCCCACAACAGGCGGCGATTGCTGCACGCGCCTCACGGCGCAGCCGCGTCATGAAGCCGCCGCAATAGGAAGCCTCGGTATGGCTGTTGGCGTAATAGGGCAGGACCCGTTCGAGAACGAAGCGCTCTACCTGCATCAGGGCCCGCCCGGAAGCGACATAGTCGGCATAGAGGAGGCGTTTGACCCCGAATGGCCCCTTGACTGTCGCGTCTTTGCCCACCAATCCGGCGCGCAACGCCGCAATGGTGTTTTCATCGGCAAGGCTCCGGCGAAAATCCGCGAGTGGGCCGGCAGCATGCAGGTTGTCGAGGGAATGTCGGCTCATCAAGACCTCCGGGATGGTACGGATGATGAGTCTAACCAAGCCGAAGCATTGAAACTTCATCGTTCTTATGCGACTTTTCAAGAAAAATGGGTCGAATGAACGATAATATGGATAAAATTGACGAAATTGATCTGCGAATACTGACTTCCCTGCAAAAGGATGGTGCTGTCTCGCAACGCGATTTGGCTGACCGGGTGGGCCTTTCGCAGAATGCCCTCTGGCGCCGCCTGCAGCGGCTGAACGCCAGTGGTCTCATTCGCGGTACTCATACCGCGATCGATGTCGCGGCACTCGGCCTCGACCTGACCGTGTTCGTGATGATCCGTACCCGTCATCACTCCAAGGAATGGGCCGACGGCTTCCGCAAACACGTGGAGCGCTTGCCGGAAGTGACGGACTTCTATCGGATCGGCGGTGACTGGGATTATCTGATCAAGGTGGTGACACGCGGCATGTCCGGCTATGACGCCTTTTATCAAAAGCTTATCACCGATTTTGATCTCATGACTGTTACCGGCTTCTTTTCGATGGAAACGATCGTGGCCGATCGAATGCCGGATCTGCGCGGTCTTGCGCGCTAAGAGTTTGGTTTATTATTGAGATCCCCTCCGCGCTGAAACACCGCCGAGTTCGGTGGGCCGAAACGGACCGTGGTTCAGTGCGTTGTAGCGTATTACATATTTCGCATAAAATACGAATATTCCGTATGTTCAGAATCGAGGGCGACGATGAAGCAATTCACCTTCTCCGACATGAATCGCGCCTCTGGAGAAGCCCTGGAAACCGCCCTTGTCGAGCCTGTCGGGCTAACCAAACACGGCAAATAGAAGCTCGTGATCCTCCGGGCCGATGCCTACGAGCACCTGAAGCGTGAGACCCATACCACAGCATATCTGCTGGAGGATGCGCGTGAAGAAATCCACGATGAACTGATGGCAGGCATCGACGCGATCCCCGACGATGTAGGCCGCACCGTTTGAAGATGACCAGTTTCTTGGTATTTTCTGGTGATCCAAGCCATTGTATTTGCACCATTCATTGGCCTCGTTTCCGCCCGTTCGGGCGGGCGCCTAAGTAGCGGCCCTTCGTGCGTCGAAAGCAAAGACCTTTTCCGCGAGATCGCTGATGTGTTCTGCAATCGGGATTGCCGAGGTTGCCGCCGGCGAAGGTGCATTGCAGATGTGGATCGTACGGGCGGAACGGCGGATCAGAAAATCATGCACGAGCGTTCCGTCGCGCATCACGGCCTGCGCCCTTATCCCGGGTGGGTGAGGCAGGAGATCGGCGAGCTCCAGTGGCGGGCAGTAGCGTTGGCAGGCTTTCAGGTAGCGGCGGCGGAAGGCGGAGTTCGCCGCTTCCTTGAGGCCGGAGGAAAGATTGGCCTGCAGCGTGCGCCAGAAGCCGGGGAACCGCGCCATGTCGCCAAGGTCGCCGAAATCGATGGCGAGCTTGCCGTAGCCCTCGCGCGCCAGCGAGAGTACGGCGTTCGGACCGACGGTGACAAAGCCGCCGATCATGCGCGTGAGATGGATGCCAAGGAAGGGCAGGGCCGGATCGGGTACGGGATAGATGAGATGGCGCACGACCTCGTCGTGGCGCGGCGCGAGGCGGAAATATTCGCCCTTGAAGGGCACGATGGAAAAATCGCCGCCGAGCCCACAGAGGGCGGCGAGCCGATCGGCCATCAGGCCGGCGCAGACGACGAGATGGCGCGTGATGCGGACGCTTCCGTCGGCGAGGGTGAGGCGCACATCGTTCGCCCGCTCCTCGATGTGCCGCACCTCGGCCCCGCAGGTCACCTGCCCGCCGAGATCGCCGATGAGCGCGGCCATGCGGCGCACGATGGCGCCATAGTCGGCGATGCCGGTCGCAGGGCTCAGCAGCGCGCCGAGCCCGACGATGTTGGGCTCGATCTCCCCCAGCTCCGCGGCGCTGATGCGCCGGACGGCGAGGCCGTTCGCCGCCGCCCGCGTTTCGAGCGCGGCAAGGCGCTCCATCTCGACCGGCGACGTGGCGACCAGCAGTTTTCCCGGTTGTTCATGCGCGATGCCGTGCTCGGCGGAAAAACGCAGCGTGGCGGCAAGGCCGCGGCGGCAGAATTCCGCCTTCAGGCTGCCCGGCGCATAATAGATGCCGGCATGGATGACGCCGCTGTTGCGCCCGGTCTGGTGCAAGGCGAGGCTTTGTTCCTTCTCCAGCACTCCCAGCGAAATGCCGGGAAAGCGCCGCAGCAGTTCATACGCCGTCGCGATGCCGACGATGCCACCGCCGATGATCGTGATGTCGGTCAAGACTGTCTCCCTGTCCCGGGCGGCGGCGACGCCGCCCGCCTCTCCCTGTTTCAGGCGATTGGCCGGATCTTCTGGTCGCCGTGGCGGCGTTCCCAGTCGGCCCATTCGTCATGCGGATTGGGGTCGCGCAAGGTGGTCGGTTCGGAAAAGGCGAAGTCGGCGATGGCGTCCTTGCGCAGGCACACGACGCCCTTGTGCTTCAGCGCGTAGTCGAGGAACCGGTCGAGTGAGCGCACGCGGAAGGGGCGGCCCTGCACGCGGTCGTGGGTGGAAATCGACATCATGCGCCGGCGGGTCGCGGCCTCCTCGTAGAGCACGTCGAACTCGTCCTTGAGCTGGCGCTCATATTCCGTGTTGGTGAATTTGTAGCCCTCGAACTGCACGATGTCGTTGAGGGTCAGCGAATAGGGCACGACGGCGAAATCCTTGCCGCGCACGGGGATGAGAAAGGGTTCGTCCCGGCTGACATCGTCGATGTGATAGCGGAAACCCTCGTCCTGCAGGATTTTCAGCGTGTTGACCGTGCCGCGCATCGCCGCGCCGTTATAGCCGACGGGGGCGACGCCGGTGGCGCGCCGGATCGAGTCGACATTGTCGCGGATGAATTTCCGCTCCTCCGGTTCCTGGAGGTCGACCTGGAGAATCCAGTCGCGCCCGTGGGCTGCGGCCTCGTGGCCGCGCTCGACGATTTCGCGGGCGACGGCAGGGCTGCGGTCGACGGCCGAGCCGACCATGTGCGACGTCACCTTGACGGCATGCTTGTCCCAGAGGTCGAGCATGCGCTGGATGCCCTCGACATAGCCGTAGCGATACCAGCTCTTCGTCGGGAAATCGGGATAGGAGGGGTCCATGTCGATGAAGCCGGAGAAGGGGCCGCCCGGACCGTAGGGCGCTTCGCCGCCGGCCTCGAACTGCATGGAAATGGAAATCACGAGCCGGATGTCGTCCGGCCAAAAGGTTTTGGTCATCTTGCTCTCCATGGGGAAGGGGGCGGGCGCGGCGAACCGAACGCCCGCCGGAAGGAAAGGATCAGTTGACGCCCCAGATTTTCTTGTAGGCGTCGCGGTAGCCGTTGTTCGGATCGAAGGTGAAGCGTTCGCCGCCATCCTCCTTGACGTTCCCGGGCAGGAAGAGATGCACCGGCACGACGTAGCCGGAATCCTTTTCGCCGGCGAAGGCGCGGTTCAGTTCGTCGACGGCCTGCCAGCCGTGCAGCGACAGTGGCTCGGCGACCGTGCCCGTCTGGTAGTAGTTCTGCTGGATGCGCTGGAAGGCCGCTTCAGAGCCGTCGCCGGCCGAGACGTTGCGCGGGAAACCGTCGGCGGCCTTGCCGGCGGATTGCAGGGCCGACGCCATGAAATCGATCGGCAGGTCGTTGATTGTCAGCGAATAGGTCCATTCGTCGCCGAACCGCTGCAAAAGGGCGTTGGTCAGCGGCGGCATGCGGTTGGAGGCTTCGGCGAGCGGCGTGTCCTCGATCGTCAGCAGCTTGCAGGTGGTGCAGGCGCGGATCACCTCGGCCATGGCATCGGACTTGGCGATGGCGATGTCGTAGACGCTGTCGGTGAAGATCACGACATTGGCCTTGCCGTCGCTGTCGGCGACCACGAAGGAGGCCGCCGCCTTGGAAATCTCCAGCGGATCGGTGGTGATGTTGGTGAAGACGGCATGGGTGTCGGAGGGGCCGGTGGTCGCGGTGGCGTGCCAGCCGACGATCTTGATGCCCGCCCCAGCCGCCTGCTTGATCGCCTCGGCCTGCTCGTTGGCATCGACGGAACCGAGCACGATGCCATCGGGCGAAAGCGCGATCGCCTGTTGCAGGGCGGCGGAGCGGCCGGAGACCGTGCCTTGCCCGTCGATCACCCGGACAGTCCAGCCGATGGCGGCGCCGGCCTCCTCGATGCCCTTGGAGACGCCGAGCACGCCGCCATTGCGCAGATCCGCCGCGACATAGACGATCGACTTGCCCTTTTCGGCGAGCGGTCCCGTCGTCGGTCCCGTCCAGGCGGGGTTGGGCTTGGTGATCTCGGCGATGTAGGCCTTCGCGTCGGCCACGGCATCGGCCCGGGCCGTCGTGGCGGCAAGGGACGCCAGAAGCGCAAGCGCGGTCGTCTGAAGCAGTCTCTTCATGTCTTCTCTCCTCCTTGAAGACGGTTTTACGATTTCGGGGTGGGGCGGCGGGCATGGCGCACCGAGCCGCGCCGGCGCTGGGCGTAGCCGGCGATGCCGATCGCCACGAGCAGGGTCGCGCCGTTGAAAAGCGGCTCGACATAGAAGGCGCCGCCCATCTGCTGGATGCCTGAAATGCCGACGGCGAGGATGACGACGCCGATCATCGTGCCCCAGACATTGACGCGGCCGGGCTTGATGGTCGTCGAGCCGAGGAATGCGCCGACAAGGGCCGGCAGCAGGAATTCAAGGCCGACGCTCGCCTGGCCGATGCGCAGCTTTGCGGCAAGCACCACGCCGGCAAAGGCGCCGATCAGGCCGGAGGCGACGAAGGCGCCGATGACGAAGCGGCGGGTGCGGATGCCGTTCAGTTCTGCCGCGCGGGAGTTCGCGCCGATGGCATAGAGATAGCGGCCGATCGGCAGGTAATCGGAAACGAGCCACAAAGCCACCGCGATGGCGAGCACATAGAAGGCGGCGATCGGCAGGCCGAAAAGCTGGGTCGTGTAGAGGGCGGTGAAGGCGGGCGGCAAGAGGCCGATGACCTGGCGTCCCTCCGTGTGCCAGAGCGCGGCGGCGTAGATCAGCGTGCCGGTGCCGAGCGTCGCGATGAAACTGTCGATCTGCGCTACTTCGACGAGCAGCCCGTTGATGAGACCGAGCAGACAGCCGCCGGCAAGCACGATCAGCACGGCGACCGACCAGTGCAGGCCGTAGACCGTCTGCAGGCTGATGGCGAGCACATGCCAGATGACGATGCCGTAGCCGACGGTAAGATCGATGCGGCCAGTCATCATCGGGATCATCGCGGCGAGCGACAGGAGCGCGATGACCGCCTTCTCGCCGAGCACGGCCCGAAGGTTCAGTACTGTCGGAAAGGTATCCGGCAGCAGCAGCGAAAAGAACAGGATGAGGGCGAGCGTCAGGAGCGGCAGGCCATAGACCGGCAGCAGGCGCACGAGGCGGGCACCGCCCGCAAGGTTTGCGAGCTCGGAGCGCGTCGGCTCGAGCGCGTTTGAACGTAGGGACTCCATCAGGCCTCCTCCTGCCTTGAAATCGGTTCCAGGGATGCGGTGTTGAGCAGGGTCTCGACCGTGAGGTCGTCGCCCGAGAGTTCGGCGGCGACGCGCCCGTCGCGGAAGACCAGTGCGCGGTGGCTGATGCCGGCGACCTCCTCGAAATCCGTCGAGATCAGCAGCACGGCGAGGCCCCCTGCGAGCGCTTCGGCGAGCAGCGCATAGATGTCGGCCTTCGAACCGACATCGACGCCGGCGGTCGGATCCTCAAGGATCAGCACCTTCGCGCCGATCTGCATCCAGCGGGCCATGACGACCTTCTGCTGGTTGCCGCCGGAAAGCGTCTCGATCGCAGCCGTGGGGTCGTTGGGGCGGATGTCGAAGGTCCGGCCGATGGCGGCGGTCGCCTTCGCCTCTCTGTCCGGATGGGCGAAATCGGCAAGCCGCCGCCCGGTAAGCGCCGGATTGAGAAAGAGGTTCTCCTGCACCGAAAGGCCGCGCGCCACCGATTCCGCGTTGCGGTCGCCTGCCACCAGGGCGATGCCCGCGCGGATCGCGTCCTGCGGATGGCGGCTTGTGAGCACGTCGCCGCCGCCAAGCACGGCTCCTCCCGAACGGATGGCGCAACGGCCGAACAGCGCCTGGCCAACCGCGTCTTGGCCCGCGCCGCGCAGGCCGACGAGGCCGAGCACCTCGCCGCACCGCAGCGTGAGCGATACCGGCCCGACATCGCCGGCGACGAGATTGTCCAGCGTCAGCGCGACAGGTGCATCGGCTGCGACCGGCGGGCGCACGAAGACATCCTTCATCCGGCCGCCGATGATCAACTCGATCAGGCGGGTGCCGTCGAGCCGGCCAATCGGCTCGTCGGCGACGAGATAGCCGTCGCGCAGCACGACGACGCGATCGGCGATAGCGAAGACCTCGTCCAGCCGGTGCGAGACATAGATGATGGCAACGCCACGGGCGCGAAGCCGCATCAGCACGCCATGCAGCATATCGACATCCGACTGCGGCAGGCTCGCCGTCGGTTCGTCGAGCACGAGAAGTTGTGCGTCGCGCGCCAGAGCCCGGGCGATGGCGACAAGGGATTTTTCTGTACGCGTCAGGTCCTGGACCCGGGCGCCCGGATCGATCTCCTCAGAGACGAGCGCGAGCGCCGCGGCCGCCCGGCGTCGCGCACCCCGCCAGTCGATGAAGCCGAACCGGCGCGGATAGCGGCCGTGCATCAGGCACATGTTTTCCGCGACCGTCATCCATTCGATGAGGCCGAGGTCCTGATGGATGAAGGCGATGCCGGGATGGCCTTCGCGCGGATCGAAACGCGCGCCGCGGACGCGGAATGTGCCGGCATCCGCGGCATAGACCCCGGCGAGTATCTTGATCAGCGTCGATTTGCCGGCGCCGTTCTCGCCGAGCAGCGCCAGGATCTCCCCGGTCCTGACGGAAAAGCCGACACCGTTGACGGCCTGCGTGCCGCCGAAACGCTTGCTCAGCCCGTCGATCGACAAGGCGGCGTCGTCCGCCGCCCATGCGTCGGTAAGTGCCATGGCGATGATCCTCCTCCCTTGCAACGCCGCATACGCTTTGTCCGTTTTTCGACGTTATGATGGTAAAGTGCCGAAATCGGACTTGTCCTGCATTCGATAATCGGCCATTTTTATCAGAAAATCGGCCAATCGGACGGAGAGGGCTCGGCATGGCGGGCAAGGGAAGCGGCGAACGGTATTTCGAGGTCTCGGCCGGCATGGCGAGCCATGCGCGCGCCTTCGGTCCGGGGCGGTTCGATTTTGCCAGCGAAGGTGAAGCGGGCGGCCAGCTCGTGCGCTGCACGGCAGGGGAGCTCGAGCTTTTCGGCCATGCCGGCGAATGGGTCATTCCGGCGGATCATATGGTCTATATCCCGCCGTCCCGCATGTTTCGCCTGCGCGCCAGAATCCCGTCATCCGGCGTTGTCGCGAAATTCTGCGCCAAGGAAGTGGCGTGGCTACACAATGGCTGCTGGGTTGGCGCCGTGAGCGATTTTGCCGGCGGCATGACGGACTATGCCCTGCGCTGGAGCGCTGAAGCCGCCTCGAGCGACAAGAAAGCACGCTGCTTCTTCGTCACGCTCGGCGAGATGCTGCCGGACTGGTTTCGCCACGAGCGCATCCTGTGGACGCCCTATGCAGAAAACTCCTCGATCCAGAAGGTGATCGATTTCGCGAGCCGCCGCGGGCCGGGTGTCACCTTGCCTGAGGTTGCCGATCATGCCGGCATGTCGGAGCGCACGTTGCGCCGGCATCTCCAGGCGGAGCTCGGCCAGAGCTGGCGCGAGTTCATCCGCGAGATGCGCATGAATAGAGCGATGGAGCTTTTGCGCAAAGAGGGCCGCTCGATTACCGAGACCGCCTTCGAAGTGGGCTTTTCCTCCAGCTCCGCCTTTTCCAGCGCCTTCTTCGGCTATGTCGGCAAGACCCCGTCGGTCTATGCGAAGAGTTTCAGCCAGGGTGTACGGTCCCGCTCTGGCGCCCTGCACACGGGAGACCTATAGCCGCGTGAAACTCTCCATCTGATCCGAAAGTCAAGCCGATCACTCCACTGGAAATCCGGTTCTTTTGTTAGACAAGGCAGTCCGGATCCGGAGGAAGTTCCGCGTGGGCATGCTTTGCATTCCAGACAGCACCTCAAGTTCCCTGAAATCACGAGGCAGCCACTTCGACCGGGTATAGCGGCCTGAGCGTCGGTGATGGGACTGAAACCTTGGCATCGGCACAGGGCGGCGGCTCGTCGATCTGATTGTTTGGGGTGCTGCTGGTTGACGATCCTGGATATCACATCTTTCAGATAGCAGCCGCGCCATGTCGACGAGCAAGGCGATGGCGGCCCAGGTCTCGGCCTCGGCATTTGGACCCGCGAAACGTACATTCACCCGATTGAAGGTGACCGGGCTGATGGAGCACTTGGCGACCCTGACGTCGATCGCGATGCGACGCGTCGTCGATGAAGTGGATCATCGCCCGTTTTGATGACCGCGACGTGCAGTGACACGGCGAAGCCTGAGGCGATTTGTGGCGGCGATTGACGGGAGCGTCCCGGAGTTGGTCGTTGCTCCTGCCCGCGGCTTTAGCCCCCATCGGTCTCTACGCTGACATGCCGTTCGAACTTCGCCAATAGGCGGTGCATGGCTTTGCGCGCTTCCTCGAAGTCCGGGGAAGCGGCTCTCGCGGCCCGGTCCGCGTCGTAAGCGTCTCTGGATGCAAACCTGCACTCCCATCGAACATCCGGGCCGTCGCCCTCCAGCTTGACGAGGATCAGCCCCGGCTTGAGCCCCAGGCCGCGCCGGATCTCGCTTGCCTTGCGGCGCTGATCGAGCACCGTGTCGGCCAAGCCTTCCCTGGCAAAGTAGTTGGTCGCTTCGACGATCATGGTTTCCCTCCCATCTGCCGGCGAAAAAATCGATCCGGCCGTCCTTGACATTCAAAATCATGATCATAAAGTGTGATCACAATGAATGATCGCATTCTACAACGAGATGACTGCGACGACAAGGAGAAGGTGGAACCAGTGCCAACGATCAAGTCCATCGAAACATTGATTGTCCAATTGCCCACGCGGCGCGAGCATAAATGGGCGGGCCTTACCGAGGTCATCGGCCGCTACGTCATGGTCAAGATGACCGACAGCGATGGCCGGGTCGGGTGGGGCGAGGCGCCGGCGCTCAAGGATTGGGGCGGCGAATTCGGCCGCTACTTCGGCGAATCCGCCATGATCACCCGCGCGGTCATCGATACCTATCTCGCGCCGGCCGTCATCGGGCTGGAACTCGGCAATTTCGCAGAGCTGCATGCCCGGATGGATGCGATTATCCGCGGTTATCCCTATTCGAAGGCGGCGGTCGAGTTTGCGGTCTATGACCTTACCGGCCGCTGGCTGAACGTTCCCGTGCACACCCTGCTTGGCGGCAAGGCGCGCGGGCGGGTGCCGGTTACCCACTCCATTGGCCTGATCTCCATCGAGGAGGCGCGGATCGAGGTCGCCAAGCTGGTCGAGGAGGGTGTCAAGACAATCAAGGTGAAGATCGGCGTCGATCCGGCGCGGGACGTTGCCATGGTTGATGCCGTGCGCGAGGTCGCCGGTGATGCGGTCGAAATCTGCGTCGATGCCAACGAGGGCTACAAGACGCCCGGCGAGGCGGTGCAGACCGTGCGCAAGATGGAGAAGAACGGGCTCAAATATGTCGAGCAGCCGGTCATGGGCATCGAGCGGATCGCCGAGGTCGGACGCCGGATCGACGCGCCTGTCATGGCCGATGAATCGGCCTGGAATGCGCATGATTCCATCCAGATCGTCCAGAACGGCGGCATCCAGATCGTCTCGATCTACACGACCAAGGCCGGCGGTCTCTACAAGGCGATGGAGGTGGGGGCGGTCTGCCGCGCGGCCGGCATCCTTTGCAACGTCAACGGATCGATCGAGACCGGCATCGGCAATCTCGCCAATGTTCAGCTCGCTGCGGCATCGCCCGCCGTGACACTGTCCTGCGTCATTCCCGTATCGACACCCGCCGAGGCGCAGCACGGCCAGGTCGGCGGCATCTACTACAAGGACGACCTTCTGGTCGAGCCGATGCAGTTCGTCGACGGTGCGATCGTCGTGCCGACGGGACCCGGCATGGGCATCGATGTCGACCTGGCCAAGGTCGAAAAATATCGCGTTCGCGACTGAGCGTCCGCCAGCAAACGCAAGGAGAGAGGAAAGAACATGCGGGCAGAAATCGTTGCAAAACAGGTCAAGGCTATGGCGGAGCATGGGCTCGACGCCATCATTTGCTCCTCGCCTGAGAACTTTGCCTATACGGCGGGCTTCGTCGTTCCGTCGCAGCCGCTGATCCGCCATCGCCACGCGATGACGATCGTCACCGCCGACGGGCGCAGCGCCATCTTCGGCGTCGACATGGAAGCATCGACGATCAAGCGGCGGCTACCGGACGTGCCGTCGCGCATCTGGGCGGAGTTTTCCGACGACCCGATGCTGGTGCTGGCGGACCAGCTCTCAGGGCTCGGCCTCGCCAAGGCGCGCATCGGCATCGAAATGGATTATCTGCCGGCAGGCGATTTCGCCCGCCTGATCGCGGCGATGCCCGGTGCCCGGTTCGAGCACGCGGAACCGATCCTCGCGCGGCTGCGCCAGATCAAGACGGCCGAGGAAATCGCGCTGCTCAGCAGACTGTCACGCATTGCCGACCAGGCCATTGCCGACGCGCTGGCGGAGGTCGATGCGGGCGACAGCGAAATGGACATTGCCGGCCACCTGACCCGCAACGTTTATTCGCTCGGCGCGGAGCATTTCAAGCTCCTCATCGTCGCCACCGGCGAGCGTAGCGTGCTGCCCAATGTCGGTCCGTCTGACCGCATCCTCAAGCGCGGGGACGTCTGCCGCGTCGAGATTTTCTCGGTCATCGACGGCTACCAGGCCGGTGTCTGCCGGACCGCCATCGTCGGTGAGGCGCCGCCCATGGCCGACAAGATCTGGGCCCATCTGGTCGAGTGCAAATACGAGATCATGGAGAAGGTGAAGCCCGGCGCCAGCTGCCGTGCGATCTATGATGCGTTTATCGCCAAGCTCGCCAAGCTGGACTTGCCGCCGATCTCCTTTGTCGGCCACGGCATCGGCCTTCATCTTCATGAGGATCCCTATCTCGGACTGACGCCGGTGCTCGGCAAGCCCGGCAGCGATGCGCCGCTGGAGGAAAACATGGTGCTCGGCTTCGAACCGCTCTGCTACAACACCGGCTACGGCTTCGGCATGCAGAACAAGGACATGTTGCTTGTAACGTCGAGCGGATCAGAACTCCTGTCCGACTACACCAACACGGACAAGCTGATCGTCTGTGGCACGGCCAGGCAGGGTCTGAAGGCGCAGGCTGTCGCCTGAGAGTGCAGTTCGCGGCCGGGCCGGTCTCCTGTCCGCGGCCATGAGTGTCGCCCGCCGTTTTGCATGGCGGGCGATCGGGAGGGAAATTTGTTGAAGCATTGGGTGGAGCCGCATGCGTACGCTGATTGAAAATCTGAACTTCGCTTTCACGGTCGACAAGGACGATACGGTGCTGCGCAATGCCAGCGTGGTGGTCGAGAACGACCGCATTGCCGACATCGGAGCGGCGGAGGAGGTCAAGGCGCGCCACCAGGGCGAGCGGTTCGACAAGGTGATCGACGGCAGGATGCTGGGCATGTGCCCGGGCTTTGTCGATAGCCACGTTCATCTCTCGGAAACGCTTTCGCGCGCGGTCTTCCCCGACAATCTCAACACGCGCGCCTGGGTCTTCCACTGGGCAAAGCCCTTTTATGCCTTCATCACGGAGGAGGACGAATATTGGGGTGCGCTGCTCGGCATCACCGAAATGCTCCGCTGCGGCACGACCTGCTTCCTCGACATGGGCTCGCAATACGATCCCGGGATCGTCATCCGTGCGATGGAAAAGACCGGTATGCGCGGCATTACCGGCCGCCACGCCGCGGACAACCGGCCGGCCGAGCTGCCGCACGGCTGGACCGAGGAAATGGCCGAGCATCATTTCTTCCCGGACGCGCAGACGGCGCTGAAGGTGCTGGAGGAATGTGTCACACGCTACAACAATACGCTCAATGGCCGCGCCCGCTGCTGGGTGAACATCGAAGGCAAGGAGCCGTGTAGTCTTGAACTGCATGTCGGTGCCGTTGCGCTTGCCGAAAAGCTGGGCGTCGGCACGACCTATCATCTGGCGACCTCAATCGAGGAAGCCAAGGTCTGCGAGAGCAAATATGGCTGCTGGCCGATCACCCGGGTCGACCAGGCCGGTGGCATCCGCAAGAACCTCGTCATCGCTCATGGCGCAGCGGTATCGGACGAAGAGGTGAAGCTGCTGGCGGAGCGGGGCGCGAGCGTTGCCTTCTGCCCGTGCTCGTCCTTCAAACTCGGCAAGGGTGCGACCTCCATCGGCAAATATCCCGAGATGGTCAAGGCCGGCGTCAAGGTCGGGCTTGGAACCGATGGTGTGTCGGCGGCCGGCAACATGAACCTCATGCGGCAGATGCTGATCGTGGCGGGCATGTTCAAGGATGCACGATTGAAGCCCGACGTCTTCACCGCGCGTGAGGCGCTCCGTGCTGCCACCATCGAGGGCGCGCGTGCCCTGATGTGGGACGATGAGATCGGCTCGCTCGAAGTGGGCAAGAAGGCGGATTTCATTCTCTTCGATCTCGACCACATCGAATGGACGCCGTTCTACGATCCCCTGCAGGCGCTGGTCTTCTCCGCATCGACCGCGTCGATCACGCAGACCTGGGTGGATGGCAAGGCGCTTTATGCTGACGGCAAGGTGCAGGGCGTCGATGAGGTGGCGATCCGCAGCAAGGCCCGGGAACTGGCCGCCGCCGCAGTGGTCCGCGCCGGGCTCCACCACAGCGATGTCGAAACGACGACGACGCTCTACGACGAAGGAAACTGAATCGGACCTGCCCGGCCGGCTTCCATCGCCGGCTGGGCATATCGCGGTCGAAAGGTGGCTGCAAGGCGGTTGCATGAAAACGGCGCGCTGTCATCACAGGCGCGGCGTGCGTTTTTCCGTCGCTCACCTTGTGCTGCCGGAGCACTGTGAAATCTGTGCACGTTGCCATTCGCGATGCCGAATTTGGGCCTCTCTCGGCCTTGTGTGACAGTGTCGCTCCGAATGCGCCTTCCGTTGGATAATACGGTAGAAACAATATTCTAGAAGGTTATCGTCAACGCGGATTCTCGCGGCCGTTGGGCGTATGGGTGCTCGTGGGCCCAAGGCGGATCCCGTGCGAATGCCGGCCTTGCCGATAGTCGAGGATTTGTCTGGAAAGGGTGAGTGCCTGGCGCACGCCACATGTTGGAAACGGCTTCCGACGGTCGACGATTTGAGAATGCGAAAGCACATTCTTCTGCTTGACAATTCTATGTGTGATCATAAAGTGTGATCAAAGTTGTTGAGGAGAAACCAGTGGAGGCGGGAAAACGAGCCCGCTTCAGGCATGGGACGGGCGTGTTTTCCCCGCATCCCCCGGGAGGAGAGAATGAAGGTAGCAGTACTAGGTGCAGGCGCCGGAGGGGCGGCCTCGGTTGCGGAGCTGGTTCAGGCGGGGCACGACGTGCATTTCTGGGCGCGGTCGGCGGAAACGCTGGAGCCGCACGTCAAACTCGGCGGCGTCGCTCATGACGGCAAGCTCGGCGAGGGTGTCGCCAGGCCGGCGCTGATCACCACCGACCTCAAGGCGGCGATCACAGGCGTTGATGTCGCGGTGGTGGCTTTGCCCACGTTTTCGCATTCGCCGATTGCAGCAGCGCTCGCCGCTGCAGGCTGGCCTTCGTCCAGCCCCGTCATCCTCAATCCGGGCCACACTGGCGGCGCGCTGGAATTTGCGCAGACTTTCACGCGCAGCGGGCGTGCCGCGCCGGCTGTCGTCGAGTTCTCGACGCTAACCTATGTGGCGCGCAAATATCGGCCGGACGGCGTGAGCGTCTCCGGGCGGGCCAAGCGGCTCAAGGCGGCTGCCCTTAAGGGAGGGGCGGAAGTTCTTGAAATTGCCGGCACGCTCTTTCCGGGCCTCGATCCCGTTGCCGACGTCATCGCCTCGGACCTTTCCAATGTCAACATGGTCCTGCACCCGCCGGGTGCCGTGCTGGCGGCCGCCTGGGTCGAGGCGACGGGCGGCAGTTTCACCTTCTATGTCGATGCCATGACCCCCGGTGTCGCGCGCGTCATGAAGCAGCTTGACGAGGAGCGGCTGGCGGTGGCCAGTGCCTTCGGGCACGAACTGCCGAACCTGATTGAGGAGATGAAGCTTCTCGGCACGGTGGAGGCGGATGTGGTTGACACCAGCGACTACCGGGCAGCGATTGCCGGCGGCGAGGCCAACAAGCGCATCAAGGGCCCGGACTCGCTGGAATACCGTTACTACAAGGAGGATTTCGGCCACGGCCTCCTGCCGTTCCTGGAATTCGCGCGGATCGCCGGCGTTGAGACGCCGGTGGCCCATTCCCTCTACAGTCTGGCGCAGATCGCGGTCGGTGCCAACTATCGCGAGGGCGGCCGTACCGCCGAGGCGATGGGCATTGCAGGGATGAACAAGGATCAGGTGATCGAGAAGGTGAGGGCGAAATGAGCTGGAAGAACACCGTCATCGCGGTCGTCGCCGGGGATGCTCGCGAACAGGAGATCGCTCGCTGCGCTTTGCGGGCCGGCGCGACCGTCCGCGCCTATGGTTTCCCCTGGCCGGACGAAGGCATCGAGGGCGTCTACCACGCCAGGGACGCGGCCGATGCGCTGAGGGGGGCCGATATCGCGCTCTTCCCGATCCCCGGCATCACGGCGGAGGGCGCGTTGTTCGCCCCGAAGTGCCCGGAGAAGATCATTCCGACGCGCGACATGCTCGCGGGCATGAACAAGCCGGGCCACATCATCCTCGGCTGGGCCGATGCCAATCTGAAGGGGCATTGTGAAGCGCTCGGCATCACCCTGCACGAATATGAATGGGACGTCGATCTGATGCTGCTGCGCGGCCCCGCGATTGTCGAAGGCGTGCTCAAGGTGATCATCGAGAACACGCAGATCACCATCCACAAGTCGAACGTCATGCTGGTGGGGCAGGGCACCATCGGCTCTCTGCTGACCAACACGCTGGTGGCGCTCGGCGCACACGTCCATGTCGCGGCACGAAACCCCGTGCAGCGGGCTGCCGCCTATGCGGCCGGCGCACAGTCGCTGACACTGGAGGAGCTGCCCGACTACCTGCCCCGAATGGATATCGTCATCGGCAGTGTCCCGAAACGCCTGATGGGACGTCAACAGCTCGAACTCCTGCCCAAGCATGCGCTTCTGGTGGACGTGGCGGCTCCGCCCGGAACGATCGATCGCGAGACGGCTGGTGAACTGGGGCTGAAGGCCGTCTGGGCCCGGGGCATGGGGGCGCGCGCGCCGATCACCGTCGGACGCAGCCAGTGGACCGGCATCAGCAGGCGCATCGAAGGCATATTGGAGCAAAAGCAATGAAGGCGGATCTGGTTATCAAGAACGCGCGCGTGGTTCGCCACGATGGTGAGTACTTCGGCGGGGTCGCCGTCAAGGCCGGCAAGATCGTGCTGACCGGCGCCGACGAAGTCCTGCCGGACGCCGCCCGCACCATCGATGCCGGGGGCCGGGTGCTGATGCCGGGCCTGATCGATCCGCATTGCCATCTCGGCGTGAAGTTTCCGTTCCCGGAGGACATGCGGACCGAGACGGCCGCCGCTGCCTCCGGCGGCGTAACGACGGCGCTGCTCTATATCCGCAACTTGAAGGAATCCTACCTGCCGTTCTACGAGGAGCGCAAGGCGCTCGGCGAGGAGAATGCGGTCATCGACTTCGGCTTCCACTTCGGCATCCAGCGCGAGGAGCACATCGCCGAGATCCCCGAGATCGTTGCCAAGACCGGCGTAAAATCCTTCAAGTGCTATTTCGGCTATGAGCCCAACAACCCGATCGGCATCGTCCCGGCGACGGATGGCTGGGTCTATGCCGCCATGCGCATCCTGTCGAAGATCCCCGGCGCGGTGATCAACGTGCACTGCGAGAACACCCAGATCGCCTCGTGGATCAAGAAGGAGATCGCTGCGACCGGACGCCAGGACCTCGGCGCCTATACGGAATCGCGACCGGCCTTCTGCGAGGTCGAAACGATCCGGCGCATGATCTTCCTCGCCGAGAAGACCGGTTGCTCCCTGCATCTCGTTCATACGTCGGTCGGCATGGGGCCGGTCCTTGCCGCCGAGGCGCAGGCCCGCGGCATCCATGTCACGGTGGAAACCTGCCCGCACTACCTGACGCGTACCTGCTACGACGACGATCTCGACATGCGCGCGAAGATCTCGCCGCCGCTGCGCGACCGCAACGAACTGGAAGGCCTGTGGGCCGGCATGCTCAACGGCTCGGTCTACAGCCTTGGCACCGACCATGTGCCGTTCCTGCCCAAAAAGCTCGAGGACCTCTGGACGGAGTTCCCCGGTGTCGTCAGCTTCCCGTGGGAGCTGTCGCTGATGCTGCACTTCGGTGTGCACCAGCGCGGGCTGCCGCTCAGCCGCCTGGTCGAACTGAATTCGTTCAATCCGGCGCGTCGGTTCGGCCTCTGGCCGCGCAAGGGCCATATCGACGTCGGCTTCGACGCGGACCTCGTTCTGGTCGATCTCGACGAGGAGCGCACGGTCGAGCACACGGGCAAGGGCACCTGCATCTATGAGGGCTGGACGCTGAAGGGTTGGCCGGTGATGACGGTCGCGCGCGGCGAAGTCGTCTATGAAAACGGCGCGGTCGATGAACGGCACTACGGCCGCGGCCGTTGCGTGACCGTGCCGGCATGACCATGGCGATCCCCGACCATCTCGACCTCGCCGGTCGCATCCCGTTGACACCGGCACGGCTGCCGGTGCGCGAGGCCGTTGCCAGGATCGCCGGCCGAAAGGCGTCGATCCGCCAGGAGAGACTGTCGGGGATCCACAATCCCTGGGGGCACGGCATCGCCCTGACTGATCCGTGGGCCTTCCTCGAACTGTGCGAAAGCGATCGTGTCGTTGAAGCGGCAAGGAGCGTACTTGGCGCCGACATCATCCTCTGGGACAGCGAGTTGTTCGCCGAGGCGGGCCGATACCGCGCCTTTCTGGATCAGCACCGGGAAGGCCGGTACTGGCCGGTCGCGCCGCTCGCCGGCGTCGTGGTGCTCGTGCCCATCGCCGGAGAAAATCCTGTTCCGCGGGCCGTGTCGCTCGAGGCGATGGGTCCCGCGGCGCTTTGCGGCCTTGCGGATGCAGAACCGCTTTACGTGATCCGGCTGATGCCGGCGACGAGCCGCTTCGTGCGTGATCCCGCGCACCCCGCCAACCGGGCCTGCATGGAAGAGCAGGTCCTGGTGAACTATTCGAACC
The DNA here is from genome assembly GCF_001262505.1 of Shinella sp. SUS2. GTDB lineage: Bacteria > Pseudomonadota > Alphaproteobacteria > Rhizobiales > Rhizobiaceae > Shinella. The sequence goes on along the minus strand of NZ_KQ410740.1, from coordinate 30,242 downwards.
GCCCGCTCTGGCTGCTTTCGGGCGCCGACCGGGCCAACAATGATCTGGTTTCGGGCTTTGCGTCCGCCGTGCCCGTCTGGGCCTCCGGCGCCATGCCCGCTGAAAGAGAGGAGACATAGAATGCCATTCGTCGTCGTCGAAATGTGGGAGGGGCGCACCGTCGAGCAGAAGCGCAACCTCGTGAAGGCCATCACCAAGGCCATGGTCGAAGAGGCCGCCTGCAAGCCGGACCACCTGCATGTGGTGATCCACGAAACGCCCAAGGATAGCTGGGGGCGCGGCGGCGTGCTCGGCATCGACATGGTGGAGCACAAGTGATGATCCTGGAAACCCTCGACTATCGCAAGTCGGCGCTTCTGGTCATCGACCTGCAGAATGCCTTCATTCACGAGCAGGGGACTCTGGGCGTTTCCGGCGTCGATACCAAGCGCCTCTCCTCCATCGTGCCGCCGCTGGCCAAGCTCATCAAGCGCTGCCAGGACACGGGCATCCCCGTCATCTGGACGATGCAGGAGCATTTTGCGATCGACCACAATCGAGCCAAGAAGAAGCTGCTCGGCCATACTGCGCGCCGCAAGCGCGTTTCTGCGCTCGCCGGGACCTGGGACGAGCAGATCATCGACGAGCTGAAGGACCTTGCGGATTTCGATCCGGCCTTCGTCATTCGCAAGCATCGTTTCGGCGCGTTCTACGAGACGCGTCTCGAGATGATGCTGAAGATGCTGGGCACCCAGCATCTCTTCGTCGCCGGGGCGACCACCAATGCCTGCGTGGAAACCTCCATTCGCGAAGCCTATCTGCGCGATCTCGATGTCATTGCGGTCGATGACTGCATTTCGGGGGTGAATGCCGATTGGGAGGCGACGGCCAAGCAGGTTTGGAAGCAGTATTTCTGCGAGATTGCTCCTTCGTCCGAGGTGCTCGACTGGATTGGCGAACAGGTCAAGCCGCGGGTGACGAACTACGGCCACCAGTTGATCATGGTCGACGATATCGTCACGTCGGTCGATTTCTACACGAACCTGCTCGGCTTCACGATCCGTCCGGCCAAGCCGCTTGCCGACGGCCGCCCGTTCACCGCCTTCCATCAGGGTATCGCCCTCATCCACGGCAAGACGTCTGAACATCGCCAGCTCGACCATATCGCCTTCGAGGTCAACGATGTGCGCGCCATGGATGCGAAGCTGAGGAGAGCCGGCGTCCGCTACTTTACCGACCTTCACGACGGCCCCTATGGTCTGACGATCTACATCGCCGACCCTGATGGTACGAAGGTGGAGCTTTATCAGGTCGGTGCGACGGCCTGATCTGCTTGAAGGCGATCGGAATGTTTTGGGAAACCTCGCCTGACCGGGCGGGGTTTTCTTTTGGCAGGACCGGCGCTTCAGCCGGGCGCCAATCCCTCCAGTGCATCAAGCTCCGTATAGGCGGGAAGGGGCGTGGAGATCGGCGAGCCGTTTCGGATGACGATGCGGTTGCTCTCCGCCCGGGAGAGGACTTCCGACCAGGAGCGCCCCTCGAAAAGGATCAGGTCGGCTGGTTGCTCCGCTGCAATGACGCCGTGGCCGTCGAGGCGCATGACCTGCGCCGGTGTCGTGCAAACCGTCCGAATCCAGTCGCCATGGGGATGATCGAGATGGAGGGCGCGCGTGCCGAGGCGGAACGTCTCGAGCATGTCCAGATCCCCGTAGGCGTTGAACGGGTCGCGCGTGTTGTCCGAGGCGAGTGCAACGGCTATCCCGCGCCGCTTCATTTCATGCAGGAGGGTGACGCCACGCCAGCGCGGCGTCGTGCCGTCGGTTCTGCGGTCCTGAAGGTAGAGGTTGCAGGTCGGCAGCGCCACGACGTTGATGCCGGCCGCCGCGACCTTGTCGAGCGTCGCGTCGACGACTGAGGGTTCTTGCATGGCCAGAGAGCAGCAGTGCCCGACCGTTATCTTCTTTTCGAAGGACGAGCGCAGGGCCGTTTCGGCGATGCGGCGCAGCGCGTCGGCGGCCGGATCGGCGGTCTCGTCGGCATGGAAGTCGAGGTCGAGGCCGTATTGTGAGGCGGCGTGGAACATCCGGTCGAGCAGATGATCGATATCGGGTACCGGGTAGGCGACGGCACCGAGGATCCCTCCGGCATTGGCGACACGCTCGGCGATATCGCGCAGGAACGTATCGTCCCGTGCCATGTCGATCGGGAACAGGCAGGCCCCCTGCAACGCGATGCGCCCGTGCCAATGCTGGCGGAGTTCCGTGAACAGGGGCCAGGAGATTCTGCCCTGCGGTGGCTGTGAATCGAGATGCGTGCGGATGGCCGATGTGCCGTAGTGAAAGGCGGAGCGGAGGGCGAAGTCGATGCGCTTGCCGAGGTCGTCGGCTGACCATCGCGCCGTGCGGTCGCTGCGCGTCGCCGCCAGCGCGCCGTCGAACGTGCCGTCTGCCGCGGGCGTGCGCGGCAGGATATGGCCCTTGTCGAGATGCGTATGGCAATCGACGAGAGTCGGCAGCGCGACACGCCCGCCAGCGTCGATCGATGGCAGATCTGCGTTGCCGGCGGCAAGGATGTGAGGTTGCGCGGGCGTGATTGCTAATATTCTACCGTTCTCTACATTCACATCAGCGAGGAAGAATGCATTGCCCGCCGCAGTGGCAGCGTCCGTCCTCGTGGTCGCCGTATGAAGCCTCACGTTGCGCAGCACATAGCGGCCGAGGTTGGCGGTACGGTCTAGATGGGCGCGCAGGGCAGATTGGTCGGAAACGGTCGCAGCCATGTCTCATTCTCCCATTGGAGTGTCAGACGACTTTTCCTCCGCGGCGTCTGTCGAATGGTCGGACAGTTAACGGTTGCCGTCTGATGAAAAGTCGTTTATTGATCACAATGTGAGATCACAAATTCCACCTGTCAATCCCTGAGACGGGTTGGTGTGGCGGGGTTGGCCTTCGGGCGGATCGCAGATTTTAGACGAGATGACGGAGTCTGAAGACAAGATGCCGATCAAGAAGCCGGAAAACGAGGCCAACAGCGACGCTGCCGAAAAGCCGGCGCGCGGCCATGTCCATGAACATGTTCTTCGCTACATGCGCCGCGGCCTCATGGTTGGCGCTTTCCTGCCGGGGCAGGTGATGAGCCTGCGCAAGCTGGCTGTCGGGCTCGGCACCAGCCCGATGCCGGTGCGCGAAGTGCTCAGCCGTCTCGTCGCCGCCAACGCTCTGGAGGAGACCAAGGGCGGTTCGGTCCGCGTGCCGAGGTTGCGGCCCGAAAAGCTGACCGAGCTGTTCACGATCCGGGAGATGCTGGAGGGCATGGCGACAGAGCTTGCCGTAAAGAAGGCCCCAGCGGGATTGGCGGACGAGCTGTCAGCGATCAACAAGCAGCTTCTGGTGGCCATCGAAAAACGCGACATCCTGAACTGCCTTTCATCCAACCAGAAATTCCACTTCACGCTCTACCACGCGGCGGACAGCGAGGTCCTGATGCCGCTGATTGAGTCGTTGTGGCTGCAGTTCGGGCCGACCATGTACATGTCGCTGCTGATCCCCTCGATGCCGTGGAATGCATCGGACCACCAGAGCATTCTGGCGGCCCTGAAGGACAAGAACGCCGCGGCGGCCAAGAAGGGCATTGTCCACGACATCCGCACCACCTGCAAGGCCCTGGTGAGCGTCGCCGGCCCGCAGGGGCTGGAGCTACCCTTCGCGCATGGGCCGGAGCTGCAATTCGACTACTGACACACTGCCGGGAGGAGCGCATCGTGGTAGGGAAGATCGACGAAAAACTGGCAAGCCTGGGCATCGTACTGCCGGCGACGACGGCGCCGCTCGCCAACTATGTGCCGGCGCGCCGCCATGGCAGCCAGGTCTATATTTCCGGCCAGGTGCCGGGCGAGGGTGGCAAGGACAAGTTCACCGGCAAGCTTGGTTCCGACTTCTCGGTCGAGGATGGCCAAGCGGCGGCGCGCCTGTGCGCCGTGAACATTCTTGCCCAGCTCAAGGCGGCGCTGGACGGTGATCTTGATCGCGTTGTCGGCGTGATCCGGCTGGGCGGATTCGTCAATGCCGAGCCGGATTTCAAGGACCATCCGAAAGTCATCAATGGCGCATCCGATCTGATGGTCGAGGTTTTCGGTGAGGCGGGGCGCCATGCCCGCGCAGCCGTCGGCTGTTATTCGCTGCCGCGCAATGTGCCGGTGGAGATCGACGCGATCTTCGAGGTGGTCTGACCATGCAACCCGCTGCCTCCGCCCAGGATGATCGCATTCCCGTGCATGTCCTGACGGGCTTTCTCGGCAGCGGCAAGACCACCTTTCTTCGCCATCTGCTGGGCGAACCGGATTTCGCCGATACCGCCGTCGTGATCAATGAGTTCGGCGAGGTCGGCCTTGATCACCTCCTGGTGCGCGAAGTGTCGGAAGATGCCGTGCTCTTGTCCTCGGGCTGTCTGTGCTGCGCCGTACGGGACGATCTGGTCTCGACGCTTGCCGATATGTTCGAGATGGTGCGCCGTGGGGAGGTGGAGCCATTTCGCCGCGTCGTCGTCGAGACGACGGGGCTTGCCGATCCTGCGCCGATCATGCAGGCGGTGATGAGTGACCTGCGGTTGCGGCGTGGCTACCGTGCAGGCACGATCGTTTCTACGGTCGATGGGGTCGGTGGCGCAGGCACGATCGCCCGCTTCGCCGAAGCCGTCCAGCAGGTGGCGCTGGCCGATCGCGTCGTGGTGACGAAGTCCGATCTCGCCGAGCCCTGGCGGCTCGATGCGCTCCGCAATGATATCGCTGCGATCAATCCGACGGTCGGCCAACTCGTTTCCAGCAAGGCGAAGATGCCGGGCGCCGGCGCGCTTTTCGAGAGGGCGGGGGACGAACGCCCACGTTATCTCGACGTTTCCGACCAGCTACTTTACGGCCGACACAGTGCCGGCGTCGAGACCTTCGTCGTCGACGTCGCGGCTGCCGTGGATTGGCCGGCCTTCGTCGATTGGCTGGAATTGTTGCTCGCCAGTCGCGGTCAGTCCATTCTGCGGGTCAAGGGCCTCTTGTCCGTCGCGGGCGATCCTCGCCCCGTGGTCATTCACGGGGTCCAGCACGTCGTCTACCCGCCCGAATATCTGCCACGCTGGCCGGATGGCGTTTCGGGCGGATGGCTGGTGTTCATAGCCAGGGATCTCAGCCGTTCGGCCATTGAGAACGCGTTGTCGAGCATTTTCGCCTCGACATCCTGACGTGAAAAATGGCCTCGTGGAGGTCCCGCTGGCGGAGGCCGGCAACATGCATCACACTCCCGCAACGGAGGGTGGTGATGGCGACGTTCGGTTAAAATTTCCAAGCGATTTCCGTATATTGAAGGATATGCGAGGCTGCCGCCCGTGCGTGTGCCTCATCGGGAGCATCATGCGATTTCTCGCAGATTCTTTACTTGACAATCCCAATGTGTGATCACACTATGAGATCAAGAATTGAGCAAATGGGTAGGAGGCCCTGGCTCAGTTCCTGGGGAATGAATGAGGCAGGAAGCCAACAGGGCGCCAGCGGGCGTCCGCTAGGGAGGAGTGAAATGATGCATGTCAGACGTGTCATTCGCGGAGCCGCACTCGTCGCGACGACCGCTATCGCCACGCTTGTGGCCATCCAGGGTGCAATGGCCGAGGAAGTGAAGGTCCGCTTCAGCTGGAAGCTGAAGGGCGAGTACGGTTTCTTCTATCTCGGTGAACAGAAAGGCATCTACAAGGATGCTGGTGTCACCCTCAAGCTTGGCGAAGGCGCCGGCTCGCAGGCAGCACTTGGTTCGCTGATCCAGGGCCAGGAGGATGTTGTCATCCTGCCGGGCATCTTTGCCATTTCCGCCATCCAGAAGGGGATGCCGGTCAAGATCATCGCACTCTACCAGCCGGAGTCGCCGATTGCGCTCATCTCGCACGCAGAAAAGGCGGTGAAGACGCCGAAGGACTTGGAAGGCAAGACCATCGCGCATGCGGTCGGTGAGACCGGCACGTCCTATCTCAACGCCTTCTGTGAAATCAACCAGGTGGATTGCAGCAAGGTCTCGAAGGTCCAGATGGATTCCCAGTCCCGCGTCCCACAGTTCCTGCAGGGCCAGGTTGACGTGGTCAGCGTCTACAAGACCAACGACCTGCCCGTGCTCGAAGACAAGACCGGCCAGACTTTCCCCACGCTTGACATGGCCGAATACGGCCTTGCCATTCCCGGCATGGCGGTGGTGGCGAGTGATGCCGGCATTGCCGAAAAGGCGACAGCGCTGAAGAGCTTCCTTGCAGCCAATGCCAAGGCGATCGAGATGACGCGGAGCGATCCGGCCGCGGCCACCGCAGCCCTCAAGGCTGTCTGGCAGGCCGGCCCCTCGGACAAGGTCGTCCAGCGGCAGATCGAGGCGACATCGGCATCGATCCACGCACCGTCGAGCGGCACGCCCGTCGGCTGGGTCGACGAGAAGGCAATCGGCGATGCGCTGAAACTCGTCGGCAGCACCGAGGAGATCGGCGATCCCAAGCCGGCATCGACCTTCTTTACCAACGAACTTCTGACGCAGTGAGGCTAAGGTGGCGAGCACGAATGTATTCGGCGCCGATCGCGCCCAGTCAAAACAGGATAAGATCATGCGCAGGAAAAAATCGCGGGGGTCGTGGCTTGAACGCTATTCGGCGATCATTCTCGCAACCGTATTGCTTGCGGCCTGGCAGATCCTGGTTCCGCTTTCCGGACTTTCGGAATTCGTCCTGCCGACGCCGGTGGCAATTGCGACGCGTATCGTCAACGAGCTTCCTCTGCTCGCCAGCCATGCCTACGTGACCCTGTTCGAAGTCGTTTCCGGATTTGCGATGGGCGTGCTCGTCGGCATTCCTCTGGCGCTCGCGATCTTCTACTCGCGCGCATTCGAGCGTGCCATCTATCCGATCCTGGTCGCGCTTCAGACCGTGCCGAAGGTGGCGCTGGCGCCACTGCTGGTGCTGTATCTGGGTTATGGCTGGGCCCCGAAGATCACGCTCGCCTTTCTGATCTCCTTCTTTCCTATCGTCATCTCGACGGTGGTGGGGCTCCAGGCGCTGGACAAAAACCTCGTCAACCTCGTCCGCTCCATGGGCGCCAGCGAATGGCAGACTTTCTTCAAGGTGCGTCTGCCGGCGGCACTGCCGAACATCTTCGGCGGCTTCAAGGTGGCGGTGTCGCTTGCCGTGATCGGGGCGGTCATCGGCGAATACGTCGCCGCCGAACGCGGCCTCGGCTACCTGCAGCTCCAGGCCAATTCGCTGTTCGATACCACGCTGAATTTCGCGACTGTCGTTGCCATCTCCGGCCTGGGCGTGATGCTCTATTTCGTCATCGATTTCGTCGAAAGCCGCGTCACCTACAAGCGCGACACCAAGTAGGGCCACCCTCTGGGCGGTCCGAAGTAAAGAAGATTCAGTGAGGTAGTCCCATGAATGCTATTGTCCAGGCGGGTGCGGCGGTCGACATCTCCCGGCTCTCGAAAATCTACAAGACGCGTGAAGACGAAGATGTCGTAGCGCTCGAAAAGATCGACCTCAAATTCGAGCCCGGCACCTTTGTTGCCGTGGTCGGCCCGAGCGGCTGCGGCAAGAGCACGCTTCTGTCGCTGCTGGCTGGCCTGACGGGCGCATCGACTGGTACGATCGCCATCGATGGGGAGACCATCGTCAAGCCGCATCCCAAGATCGGTGTCGTCTTCCAGTCCGACCTTCTTCTCTATTGGCGCACCGTACTTGAAAACATCCTGCTGCCCATCGAGATCAAACGGCTCGATGTCGCGCGATACCGCAGCCGTGCAGAGGAACTGCTGGCCCAGGTGGGGCTCGAAGGGTTCGGCAACAAATACCCCTCGGAACTGTCCGGCGGCATGCGCCAGCGCGTGGCGATCTGCCGTGCGCTGATCCAGGAGCCCGGCCTCCTGCTCATGGACGAGCCGTTCGGCGCGCTCGATGCGCTGACGCGCGAACAGATGATCATGGATCTCCAGTCGATGTGGATGCGGCTCGGCAACACGGTGCTCTTCATCACACACGGCATCGACGAGGCGGTGTTCCTGGCGGACCGCGTTTTGGTCATGTCGCCTCGCCCGGGCCGCGTCGACCTTGATCTCAACATCGATATGCCCCGTCCCCGCCAGTGGAGCCGGATACACGAGAACAAGGACTATCACGGCTATGTCCGCAAGATTCGCGATATCTTCGAGGCCAAGGGCATTCTGGTCGCCCACTAGGGCGCGCCGGTAGGAGCAAGTCTCGGTGACCTTGTGTGCCGCGTTTTCGCGCGCACAGGGTCGCAGCATCGCCGGTGAACGCCGTATCGCGGGAGAACGTCTCCACTGCGCGTTCCCCTCTCGGCGATTTTTCGAAATACACGCGTACATCAGAGGGCCGGCCCTGCCGGAAAGTGAAATGGGACAGAAGGTTGGAGCTCTCAAGGAGCTGGCCATTGGAGAGCTGCGCGTTGCGCTGACGCCCGATAGCGCGGTTCAACTGGCAAAGCTGGGGCATACGTGTTTTGTCGAAGCGGGTGCGGGGCTTGGGGCAGGTCTATCGGACGATGCCTACCGCGCCGCGGGCGTGACGGTGGTCGACAGTGCGGCGGCGCTGGTCGCGGCGTGCGATGTCATCGTCAAGGTCCGTCCGCCTTTGAACGGAGAGATCGAGCTTCTGTCCGCGGGCCAGACGCTGATCTCGTTCTTCTATCCTGGCCAGAACGGCGAACTGCTGGATCAGGCCCGGGCGAAGGGTGCAAACGTCATCGCCATGGACATGGTGCCACGCATCTCGCGCGCCCAGAAGATGGATGCGCTGTCGTCGATGGCCAACATCGCCGGCTACCGCGCGGTGATAGAGGCCGGCAACAATTTCGGCCGTTTCTTCACCGGCCAGATCACGGCCGCCGGCAAGGTGCCACCGGCCAAGGTTCTTGTCATCGGCGCGGGCGTCGCGGGCCTTGCGGCGATCGGTGTTGCGACCTCGCTTGGCGCGCAGACCTATGCCTTCGACGTGCGCCCGGAAGTGGCCGAACAGATCGAGAGTATGGGCGCGGAATTCGTCTATCTCGACTTCGATGGTGGTGCGCAGGACGGCGCGGCGACCGGCGGTTATGCCGCCCCGTCCTCGCCGGAGTTCCGCGAGAAGCAGCTTGCCAAGTTCCGTGAGCTAGCCCCGAAGGTGGACATCGTCATCACGACGGCGCTGATACCCGGCCGCGATGCGCCGAAACTGTGGTTGGCCGACATGGTTGCTGCGATGAAGCCGGGCTCCGTGGTCGTCGATCTTGCGGCCGAGCGTGGCGGCAATTGCGACCTGACGGTCGCTGACCAGAAGATCGTCTCGGACAACGGTGTCACCGTCATCGGTTACACGGACTTTCCGAGCCGCATGGCAGCGCAGTCCTCGGCGCTCTATGCCACCAACATTCGCCACATGCTGGCCGACCTGACGCCGGGCAAGGACGGCAGGATCGTCCACAACATGGAAGACGATGTCATCCGCGGGGCGACCGTTGCCTTCGAGGGCACGATCACCTTCCCGCCGCCGCCGCCGAAGATCGCGGCGATCGCTGCGCAGAAGCCGAAGGAAAAAGTCAAGGAACTAACGCCGGAGGAAAAGCGCGCGGCCGAAACCGCCGCCGTCAAGGCCGAGACGAAGAGCCAGCTTGCGCTGCTCGTCGCCGGCACGACGCTGCTGCTCATCGTCGGGGCCTTCGCACCATCGGCCTTCATGAGCCACTTCATCGTCTTCGTGCTCGCCTGCTTCGTGGGCTTCCAGGTCATCTGGAACGTCTCACATTCGCTGCACACGCCGCTGATGGCCGTTACCAACGCGGTCTCGGGCATCATCATCCTTGGCGCGCTGCTGCAGATCGGCTCCGGCAGCCTGCTGGTGGTGGTGCTTTCGGCGTTGTCCGTACTGATCGCCACGATCAACATTGTCGGCGGCTTCCTCGTCACCCGGCGCATGCTCGCCATGTTCCAGAAATCCTGATCGCGCAAGGGTCCTCATCATGACGATCGGTATCGTTTCGGCCGCGTATATTGCGGCAGCCATTCTCTTCATCCTCTCCCTCGGCGGGCTCTCCGGCCAGGAAAGCGCCAAGCGCGCCGTCTGGTACGGCATTGTGGGCATGGGCCTTGCCGTCATCGCCACGGTCTTCGGACCCGATGTCGGCAACTGGTTCGTCATCGTGCTGATGATATCAGGCGGCGCGGTGCTCGGCGCCTTCGTCGCCTCCCGCGTGCAGATGACGGAAATGCCGCAGCTCGTTGCGGCGCTGCACTCTTTCGTCGGTCTCGCTGCCGTCTTCATCGGTTTCAACGCGCATCTGGAGGCGGCGCATGTCGCGAGCCTTGACGAGGCCGGACGCTCCGCACTGACGGGTTTTGCAGCCATCCTCGCCCACAAGGAACCCGTTGAGCTGTCGATCATGAAGGCCGAGGTGTTCCTCGGTGTCTTCATCGGTGCGGTCACCTTCACCGGCTCGGTCGTCGCCTTCGGCAAGCTGGCCGGAAAGGTGGATGGCAAGGCCAGGAAACTGCCGGGCGGCCATGTGCTCAACGCTGGTGCCGCGCTGCTCTCGCTCGTCCTGCTCGTGCTCTATGTCCAAGGTGCCGATGCGTGGACACTCATCGTGATGACGCTCGCCGCCTTCTTCATCGGTTACCATCTGATCATGGGCATCGGCGGCGCCGACATGCCGGTGGTCGTTTCCATGCTGAACAGCTATTCCGGCTGGGCCGCCGCCGCCATCGGCTTCACGCTCGGCAACGATCTCTTGATCGTCACCGGCGCGTTGGTCGGCTCGTCGGGTGCGATCCTCTCCTACATCATGTGCAAGGCGATGAACCGCTCCTTCGTCTCCGTCATCCTCGGCGGCTTTGGTGCGGCGACGGGTCCGGCGATGGAGATCACCGGCGAGCAGATCGCCATCGATGCCGAGGGCGTGGTCGCTGCGCTCAACGAGGCTGACAGCATCGTTATCGTGCCGGGCTACGGCATGGCGGTGGCGCAGGCCCAGCAGTCGGTCTCGGAACTGACGCGCAAGCTGCGAGCCGCCGGCAAGACCGTACGCTTTGCCATCCATCCCGTTGCCGGCCGTCTGCCAGGCCACATGAACGTGCTGCTTGCCGAAGCCAAGGTGCCCTACGACATCGTTCTGGAAATGGACGAGATCAACGAGGACTTCCCGGACACGGATGTCGTGATCGTCATTGGCTCCAACGACATCGTCTACCCGGCCGCCCAGGAGGATCCCAACTCGCCGATATCGGGCATGCCGGTCCTCGAGGTCTGGAAGGCCAAGCAGGTGTTCGTGTCCAAGCGCGGCCAGGGCACGGGCTATTCCGGCATCGAGAACCCGCTGTTCTTCAAGGACAACACCCGTATGTTCTACGGTGACGCCAAGAAGAGCATCGATCAGCTCCTGCCGGCGCTGGCATAGCACAAGGACGGGGACGCCCAGCGGAAGGAGGAGGTCTGCATTCGCTGGGAACCTATATGGTTCGGCGACCGCTTGTATCATCGTCGGTCGCCGGCCTTGCCGAAGGCATAGCGCCCGGAAAGCTCACTTCATCTGGTATTTCTTCGGCGCGATGCCGAACTGTTTGCTGAAGGCGCGGGTGAAGGCGGAGATTTCGGAATAGCCGACCTGCTGGGCGACCTCGCTCACCGACATCTGCCGGTTGACGAGCAGGTCGCGCGCCTTCTGCAGGCGCCAGTCGCGCCAATAGGCCTCGACGGAGGTGCCGTAGACCTCCTTGAAGGTGGTGACGAGCTTGGTGCGGTTCATGCCGACGCGCCGCGCGATATCGGCAAGCGAATCCTTCGAGGCGGGGTTCGACGTGAGGTAGCTCGCCACCGCCTCGACCTTGCGATGGTCGCCATCGCCGCAGAACGATCGTTTCTGATTGGCCTGGTCGACCAGCGACTGATAGATCGTTGACAGCAGTTCCAGATATTTGGAGCGCACGAACGCCCGGCGCACGCCGCCGGAAAAGTTGCACGTCAGGACGTCGTTAACGGCGTGATACATCTGCGTCGTCAGCGGTATCGATGCATGATGGACGCGGTCCACCCGGCCTGCCTTCAGCCAGAACAGCTCATCAGGAATGCGCGATTCCGTCGTTTCGAGCATTCTCAAGAGGGCGTTCGGTTTGAACCAGAGACAGGCGATCTTGTATTGCCCGTCGAGCCGCGACATGCGGTCGATCACCGATTTGGCCGGATAGCGTGTGATCGTGCATTCGTAGCGCTCCTGCTCGACCACTTCCTGACCGAGCACGTTTTCGCAGATCGCGGAATCCAGACAGAGGGTGAAGTGAATCCAGTCCTCGTCGCCGACGGTCTGCACATGATGGCGCACATTGGGCAGCGGAAACGGGCTGCCGAAGCCGGCAAAGGCGAGCACGTCCGGCTCGAACTGGATCAGGTCCTGGCGGAATGGGCCGCCGTCGACATGGGTGCGCACCACCATTCCGCGGTCGTCGTCATAGTAGCGTCCGGCCGGCTCGGGCTCGACGCCATAGTAAGTTTGCGCCGTTTTCCGATCGAAAAGCATCTCATAGTCGATACGCGATGACAGATCGATAACGCGTTCCATTCGTAACCCTTCGACGCATTGGCAGTTCGGGAGGTTTGACGTCGGGCGCCTCGCGCGGCCTGTTCGTCATGTTTTCATCATGATTGCCGGTGCCCGGCCGAATCGCAAGGCCTTTTGCCGCGTGCGGTGACAAAAGGCGGCGAGACAATTGTAGTGCGCTCGCTTGATGCACGGATAGATTGCTCATGCGCGCCGGCCCGTTGCTACAATCCTGCCGTTGCGACAAAAAAGACGTACGTGGTGTCAAGCCGAGAGGGCCGTGCTGCTGCTAACGTTGCTGCAATTGAAGGGGACGGTGGTCGGGAAAGCCGCCGTTCTCCTCCGGCAGATCAACGATAAAGGGAACCTATCCATGATTACACGTCGCGAATTGCTTGCGAGTACAGGTGCTGTCGTTGCAGTTGCGAACTTGGCCTCGATTGCGGGGCCTGCCGCAGCGCAGGCGAAGAAGACCGTGGTCCTCGCCTCGATGGGGCCGGTGACCGGGAACTGGGACCCGACATCGCACACCACGCTTGGCCAGTCCAACTTCGAAAAGTTCGTATTCAGCCATCTGACCCGCTGCCAGATGGAAGAGGGCAAGGTCCCCGAGCTTGAGCCGGATCTCGCGGTGAGCTGGCAGCTCATCGACGCAAACACGCTGGAGTTCAAGCTGCGCGACGGCGTGAAGTTCCATGACGGCAAGGACTTCGGCGCCGAGGACGTCAAAGCGACGATGGAATATGCCTCCAATCCGGAACGGCCGGCCGCATCCTTCTATCCGGGCCGCGTCGACGTTGAGGTCGTGGACCGCCTGACCGTGCGCCTCAGCACCGCCAAACATGGCTATCCCGCGTCCGCCTTCTGGTTCATCTCCAGCTTCCTGCCGATCCTGTCGGCCAAGGACGTTGCCGATCCCGCGACCCTGCAGAAGCGTCCGAACGGCACCAATGCCTTCAAATATGTCGAGACGGTCGGCGATCGCAGCACGCTGGCGGCCAATGACGCCTATTACGGCGGCCGGCCGAAAATCGACCAGATCGTCTATGCCTATGTGCCGGATGCCAATACCCGCCTGCTCGGCCTGATGAACGGCGAATATCAAATCGCCGAGCGCCTGGAGCCGGAGCAATATGCCTCGCTCGCCGGCAACGCCACTGTCGTCGGGCATCGCGGCCTCTCCACCGAGAACAAGTACCTGCATTTCCGCTGCAACAAGGCGCCCTTCGACGATCCGCGCATCCGGCTTGCCGCCTGCCATGCGATCGATCGCGAACAGATCCTCATGCTGATGGGCGACGCCGCCTCGGCGACGAGCTGCTTCATCTCGCCGATGAAGTTCGGCTTCAAGGATATCGAGACCTATCCGAAATACGACCCGGAGGAATGCCAGCGCCTTTTGGCGGAAGCCGGCTTCCCGAACGGCGAGGGCCTGCCGCCGCTCGAATACATTACCTCGATCGGCTTCTACCCGAAGACCAAGGAATATGGCGAGATCATCACCGCCATGATGGCCGAGCAGGGCTTCAACGTGCAGCTGACCGTGCTGGAGCCGGCCGCCTGGGAACAGGCGATCTACCGCGCCGCCGATGGCCAGGGCCAGGGCCATATGTGCGACGTGGGCTGGATGACCGGTTCGCCGGAGCCCGACCTGGTGCTGCGCCCGAACTGGCATTCGAAGGCGGCGCTCATCACCGGCGTCAACGATCCGGAGATCGACGCCGTGCTCGACGAGGAGCGGGGTGCCGCGACGCCGGAAGAGCGCCTCAAGATCCTTCAGGAAAAGGTCTTCCCGCTGATGGCGCAGAAATCGCCGAGCTTCTCGCTGTTTTCCGCCGTCAACTTCCACGGCGCGGCGAAGGGCCTTCAGGGTGCCTATTACTTCCCGAACGGTCCGATCGATCTCAGCAAGGCGGACCTGATCTAAAGTATTTCCAGCCGAAGCGGCATCGCTTCGGCGTCGGATAATGCGGCAGAAACAAAAGGTCCGCCGGCAGACTGTAACGGCATCGCGGGGTACCCTACATGCTCTTTGCTCTCGATTTCTTCATGCGAAGAATAGCGCAGGGTCTCATCATCGTTCTCCTCGTGGCACTGCTCATCTTCACCTTGTTGAGGGTGGTGCCGGGAGACCCCGTGCGCATCATGCTGGGGCCGATGGTGTCGCCATCGGTCGCAGAACAGACGGCCAAGGAAATGGGGCTGCGCGACCCGGTCCTCGTGCAGTTCGGCCGCTATGTCGGGCAGATCGCCCAGGGCGATTTCGGGCGTTCGTTCGTGCGCAGCGCCCAGGGCGCCAGCACCGGCGGCACCCGCGCCGCCGATACGTTCAACGCCGCCAACCGGGCGTCGGTCCTCGGGCTCATCGCGACGGCAGTGCCCTACAGCCTGCTGCTCGCCGGCCTTGCCTTCGTCTTCGCGCTGGCGCTGGCGGTGCCGATCGGCATCTATGCGGGGCTGCGGTCGGGCAAGTGGCCGGATCGCTTCGCGCTCTATTTGAGTTCGATCTTCGTCTCGCTGCCCAATATCTGGCTGGCGCTGGTGCTGATCTTCCTCGTCTCGGCGAAGGCAGGCTGGCTGCCGGCCATCGGCTACAAGGGCTTCAGCTACGCCATCCTGCCGGCGATCGTGCTGGCCGTGGAACTCGCGCCGGTCTTCATCCGCTCGATCGCGGTGTCGGTCAGCGGCAACCTGATGGAGGCCTATGTCTCGGTCGGCCAGATCCGTGGCCTGTCACGGTCGCGCATGATCGTCTTCCACGTCTTCCGCAATTCGCTGATCCCGCTTCTCAACACGCTCGGCATCCAGGCCGTCGGCGTGCTGCTCGGCAGCCTGTTCCTCATCGAATACGTGTTCAACTTCCCCGGCGTGGGCCTCCTGATGATCAACGCGGTGTTCCAGCGCGATTTCCCGATCATCCAGGCGATCTCCATCCTCGCCTGCGTGGTTCTCGTCGTCGTCAACATCCTCGTCGACTTCGCCGCCACCACCATTGACAGAAGGCTGCAGTACTGATGGCTATCGGAACGGATATCGATCCCGCCGGAACGGCCGTCGCAAGAAAGCGCGGCCCCGGCACCAGCCTCTTCGCAAAGGCATGGCGCACCGCCGATTTCAAGATCGGCTTCGCCATCGTGCTCGGGCTGCTCATCCTGTCGGTGATCGGCCCCTATCTCCTCAACCTGTCGCCGACGCAGTTCAACGTCAGCAAGAAGTTCCTCGAACCCGGGCTTCTCGACGGCGCGAACATGCCCTACCTCTTCGGCACGGACCAGCTCGGGCGCGACCTGTTCTCGCGCTCGCTGATCGGCCTGCGCAACGCGCTGTTCATCGGCGTCGTCAGCGTCATCGGCATGTTCATCGTCGGCTCGGCGATCGGCATGATCGCCGGTTATGTCGGCGGATGGGTCGGGCTGGTGCTGATGCGGCTTACCGATGCGCAGATGTCGATCCCCGTCGTCATCCTGGCGATCACCATCCTCGGCGTCACGCGGCCGACGCCGCTGACCATCATCCTCGTCTTCATCCTCGCCGGCTGGCCCGCCTATGCCCGTGTCGCCCGCAGCGTCACGCTGTCCGAGCGGCGGCGGGAATATGTGCGGGCGGCCAAGATCCTCGGCGCGTCCGACCTCCGGATCCTGCTCGTGCACATCGCGCCGAACATCCTGCCGCCGATCGCCTTCGTGGCCGTGCTGGATGTGGCGAAGATGATGATCTTCGAGGCCGCGCTCGGCTTCATCGGCATCGGCGTGCAGCCGCCGACGCCCACCTTCGGCACGATCATCGCCGATGGCACGAAATACCTCATGAACGCCTGGTGGATCACCACCGTGCCCGGCCTGCTGCTGGCCCTCTCGCTGTGCGGCATCAATTTCATGGGTGGTGCACTGGAACGTTCGCGCAACAAGATTCTGCAGGGGGTCGAATGAACACGTCCTCGAAAATCCTGGATGTCCAGGGCCTCTCCGTCGATCTGCTTCTCGGCTCCGGCGCAAGGCGGCCGGTGCTCCGGGACGTTTCCCTTAGCATCGAGGAAAACCGCGTGCTCGGCATCATCGGCGAAAGCGGCTCCGGTAAGACCGTGCTGTCGCGCGCACTGATCAACTGGGTCGCCAGGCCGCTGGAAATTACCGGCGGCAAGATCCTCTATCGCGGCGAAGACCTCGTCACGCTGCCGCAGCGGCAGATGCAGGCGCTGCGCGGCCGCAAGATCGCCTATATCGGCTCCGATCCCGGCAGCGCGCTCGACCCGACCATCCCGATCGGCCACCAGATCGTGGAGAAGCTGAAAGCCGTCGAACCCGGCATCAGCAACGCCGACGCCGCGCGCCGGGTCGTGCGCACGCTCGATGCGGTGCGGATTCCCTCGGCGGCGCAGCGCTTCCAGGAATTCCCGTTCCAGTTCTCCGGCGGCATGATGCAGCGCGTGATGATCGTCGATGCGCTCGTCACCCAGCCGGATCTGCTGGTGGCCGACAACATCACCCAGCCGCTCGACGTGACGGTGGCGGCGCAGATCCTGCGCCTGCTGAAGGATCTCCAGCGCGATTTCAACACGGCGATCCTCTTCGTCTCGTCCTCGCTCGGCACCCTGCACGACATCGCCGACGAGGTGCTGGTCCTGTCCGCCGGCCAGGTGGTCGAGCACCAGCCTTTCGAAGACCTGCTCAGCGCGCCAAAACATCCCTATACGGCGAACCTCATCTCGGACCTGCCGAAAATCTGGGAGGCCGACACGCGCAACACCGGCGCCTCGATAGCCGACAAGATTTCCGACAGCGAGGTGGTGCTGTCCGTGCGCGACATCAGCCGCGTCTACAGCACCAAGGACCCGACGAAACTCTTCGGCAAGCAGCATGTGCATGCCGTGCGCGGCGTGTCCTTCGATGTGCACAAGGGCGACAGCCTCGGCATCGTCGGCGAATCCGGCTGCGGCAAGTCCTCGCTCTCGCGGCTGCTCAGCCTGCTCGAATTGCCCAATACCGGGCAGATCCTGTTCAAGGGCAAGGATATCGCGCGGCTCAATGCCAAGGGCCAGCTCGACCTGCGCAAGCGCTTCCAGCTTCTGCTGCAGGACCCGTTCAACGCCATCCCGCCGCATTTCACCATAGGCCGGACGATCGCCGAACCTTTGAGGATCCACGGCATGGCGGGCAGCGCGATCCGCCCGAAGGTCGAGCAGGTCATGCAGGAAATCGGCCTGTCGCTCGATCTGCACGACAAGCTGCCGGTGGGTCTCAGTGCCGGCCAGCGCCAGCGCGTGAACATCGCGCGCGCCATGGTGCTCGATCCGGAACTGCTGATCCTCGACGAGACGCTGTCGGCGCTCGACCAGGTGGAGCAGACGAAGCTTCTGGCGCTCTTCGAGAAATTGCAGCGCGAGCGCGGCATCACGCTCCTCTACATTTCGCATGATCTCGGCATGGTGCGGCGCGTCTGCAACCGCGTCGCGGTGATGTATCTCGGCCGCGTCGTCGAGCTCTCCGACAACCAGACGACCTTCTTCAATCCCGGCCATCCCTATACGCGCGCACTTCTCAGCGCCGTGCCGTTGATCGAGGCGCGGCCCTACGACCCGGAAAAATACCTTCTCGAAGGCGAGCCGCCGAACCCGATCAACATTCCGCCGGGATGCAGCTTCCGGACGCGCTGTCCCTTCGCGATCGAGAAATGCGCAACCATCGATCCGGTGCTGACACCGCGCGCGGGGGAAGCCTTCGCCGCCTGTCACCTGGCGAAAATCGTCGAAGCGGCGTGACGGAAAATCCAGAGGTCTACAGCGCCAGAGGTCTACAGCGAATGAGTGCCTTGAAAGAATTTGATTATATCGTGGTGGGATCGGGCAGCGCCGGTTGCCCGCTGACCGCCCGGCTTCTTGAAAAGAAGAATTCCGTGCTGCTGGTCGAGGCCGGCAAGAAGGAACGTCTGAACCTTACCCACATTCCGGCCGCGCTCGTGCACACGATCGGCAACAAGCGCTACGACTGGGATTTCCAGACCCAGCCGGACCCAACCCGCGACAACCTCGTGGAAAAATGGCCGCGCGGCCGCGTGCCCGGCGGCTCGTCGGCCATCAACGGCATGATCTTCATCCGCGGCGCGGCGAAGGACTACGACGCCTGGGAAGCCATGGGCAACAAGGGCTGGGGCTGGAACTCGGTGCTGCCCTATTTCCGCAAGATGGAGACGGCCGACAACGACAAGGACAACGCGCTGCGCGGCGGCCTCGGCCCTGCGCTGGAAACATCCGGTCTCCGAGGCCTTCCTCGACAGTTTCGTCAATGCCGGCGTGCCGCTCAACCCAGACCTCAACGGCGCCTCCCATGAGGGCGTCGCCTGGAACCAGGGCTCGACGCGCGAGGGCAAGCGGCACTCGGCCTGGGAGGCCTTCATCAAGCCGAAGCTCGGCAATCCGGACCTCACCTTCGTCGACGGCACGATCGTCGAGACCATCCTCTTCGAAGGCCGTCGCGCCGTCGGCATCCGGGCGATCAAGGACGGAACGCGCGTCACCTTCAAGGCGCGCAAGGGCGTCGTGCTGTCGGCCGGCTCTATCAACTCGCCGCAGATCCTGATGCTGTCCGGCATCGGCGATCCGGCGCAATTGAAGCGCCACGGCATCGAGCCTCTCGTCGAAAGCCCGGATGTCGGGCGCAACCTCATGGAACATCCCGGCCTCTATGTGCTGGCCGAGATGAACGTGACGACGGCCAACAGCCTAGCGACGCCGATCAACGGCGTGAAGACGCTCGCCGAATGGGTTTTCCGGCGCAAGGGCTTCATGAGCGTGCCGACCGCGCAGGTGCTCGCCTTCCTGAAATCCGATCCGTCCTTCGAAGAGCCGGACCTGCAATTCCACCTCTTCCCCTTCGGCTGGGTGAAGAAGAAGGGCCGCTATACGGTTCCGAACCGCAAGCTCACCACCATCCTGGTCAACATCAACCACCCCAAGAGCATGGGCCATCTGGAGCTTCGCTCGAAGGACCCGCTGGCGCCGGTGGCCATCTATCCGCGCCTGCTCGACCACCCGGACGATTTCGACGGCGTGAAACGCGGCCTTGCCTGGGTGCGCAAGATCGCCTCGACGGCGCCCTTCGGTTCGCAGGTGATGAACCTGATCGACGTGCCGGACCCGAGCGCGGGGGCGGTGGCCGACGAGGCCTATATCCGCAAATCGACCGTGCCCTTCCTGCATCCGGTGGGCACCTGCCGCATGGGCATCGACGCGCGCGCGGTGCTGACGCCGGACCTCAAGGTCCGCGGCGCCGACAATCTCTGGGTCGCCGATGCCTCGATCTTTCCGCGCCACATTGCGGGCAACACCAATGCCACATCGATCATGATCGGTGAGAGGGCCTCAGACCTTATAGAACCCTGACAATCTGACCCCACCACAGTCCGGCCACCGGTCCGGACACCGAAATCCTCCACCTTGCCCGCGCCTGCGCGTGGGCGAGACACCCTTCCTATAACTTCGAACAGGCTGAGCGCGACATGGTACATTTCACTGGAAACTTCATTGGCGGCCGTCGACAGGAGCCACTGGGCGCGGAGCGCATCGAGGTCCGTTCGCCCTATGACGGCGCGCTCGTCGGCTCGGCGCCGCTGGCCTCGCGGGCGGATGTGGACCTTGCTGTGACCACGGCCCGCGACGCTTTCGACAAGGGCGCTTGGCCCCGCCTGACGCCGGCCGAGCGCATCGCGGTGCTGCGCCGCTTCTTCGATCTCTACGAGGCGAAAGCGGAGGAATTCGCGCAGTTCGTCTCACGCGAGATGGGCGCACCGCTCTGGTATACGCGGGCGATCCAGACGCTGATCCGCGACCAGAGCCTCGCCTATTTCAAGGCGGCGGAAGAATATCCCTGGGAGGCGACGCGGGATGGCTTTCCCGAAGCGAAGACCCTCTGGATGCGCGCGCCGGTCGGCGTCGTCGCCGCCGTCATTCCGTGGAACGCGCCGCATCAGGTGGCACTCGTCAAGCTCTATCCGGCGCTGCTGGCCGGCTGCACGGTCATCCTGAAGCTCGCGCCGGAAACCGCGCTCAGCGGCCAGTTCCTCGGCGAACTCTTTGCCGAAGCCGGCGTGCCGGAGGGCGTGGTCAGCATTCTTGTGGCGGACCGCGAAGTCAGCGAACATCTCGTCAGCCATCCGGGCGTCGACAAGATCGGCTTCACCGGGTCGAGCGCCGTCGGCAAGCGTATAGCGCACATCGCCAGCGACCGGCTCGCCCGTTTCAGCCTGGAGCTCGGCGGCAAGTCGGCGGCGATCGTGCTGCCGGATGCCGATATCGAGAGCACGGTCAGCGCGCTGCGTTACCGCTCCTTCCCCAACAATGGCCAGGTCTGCGTCGCGCAGACGCGCATCCTGGTCTCCGAGGGCCAGCACGACAGCTTCGTCGATGCCATGGTGGACGAGGTCTCCAAGATGGTCGTCGGCAATCCGTCGGAGGAGCAGACCTTCATCGGCCCGCTCGTCTCCGAACGCCAGCGCAAGCGGGTGGACGACTATATCGCGCTCGGTATCGAGGAGGGCGCTTCGGTTGCGATCGGCGGCCATGGCATGCCCGATGGCATCAACCACGGCTCCTTCATCCGGCCGACCGTCTTCACCGGCGTGACGAACACGATGCGGATCGCGCGCGAGGAAATCTTCGGCCCGGTCGTCAGCGTCATCCGCTACCGGGACATCGACGAGGCGGTGGAGATCGCCGGCGATTCCGAATACGGCCTCGCCGGTTCCGTCTGGACTCGCGACGTGCCGGCCGCGCTCGACATCGCCCGCAAGGTGCGCACCGGCGGCCTGTCGATCAACGGCGCGGCGGCCGACCTGATGGCGCCCTTCGGCGGCTTCAAGCAGAGCGGCATCGGCCGCGAGTTCGGCGCCGAGGGCATTAACCACTACATCGAGCACAAGACGATCAGCTTCTGATCCCAAGCCAAAAATCCGGAGATTATGCCCATGCCGCTCAACAAGGACATCGCCCCGATGCTCGAGGAAATCGTGGCGTGGCGGCATGATTTCCATAGGCATCCGGAATTGCAGTTCGAGGTGCACCGCACGGCCGGTATCGTCGCCGAGAAGCTGGCCGAATTCGGCTGCGACCAGGTGGTGAGCGGCATCGGACGCACGGGTGTCGTCGGTCTCATCCATGGCTCGGCCGGCGCCGGCGGACCCGTGATCGGCCTTCGGGCCGACATGGACGCGCTGCCGATCATGGAGGAGACCGGCTGCAGCTATGCCTCGCAGACCGCCGGCCTGATGCATGCCTGCGGCCATGACGGGCACACGGCGATGCTGCTCGGTGCCGCGAAATACCTCGCCGCCACACGGCGCTTTGCCGGAAGCGTCGCGGTGATCTTCCAGCCGGCCGAGGAGGGCGGCGGCGGCGCGAACGAGATGGTGAAGGACGGCCTGCTGGAACGGTTCGGCATCACCCAGGTCTACGGCATGCACAACATGCCGGGCCTTGCCGCCGGCACGTTCGGCATGCGCACCGGCCCCATCATGGCCGCGGCCGACCGTTTCCGCATCGAGATCGACGGCCGCGGCGGCCATGCCGCCCGCCCGCACGATTGCATCGATCCCATTCTCGTCGGTGCGCAGATCGTCAGCGCCGCCCACTCGATCGTCGCGCGCAATGTCGATCCGCTGAACAGCGCCGTTCTCTCCTTCGGCGCCTTCAATGCGGGCTTCACGGACAATGTGATCCCGAACGTCGCGCTGCTGAAGGGCACGGTGCGCACGCTGAACGGGGCGGTGCAGGACCTGATGGAACGGCGGCTCGGCGAGGTGGTGGATCTGACGGCGAGCACCTTCGGCGCCACGGCACGGCTGCACTATCTGCGCGACTACCCGGTGACCGTGAACGCGGACGCCAATGTCGACATCGCCTTTGCCGCCGCCGCCGCGGTGGCGGGTGCCGAAAATGTCGATCGCGACGTGGCGCCGATGATGGGCAGCGAGGACTTCGCCTTCATGCTGCAAAAGCGCCCCGGCGCCTACATCTTCCTCGGCCAGGGCAAGACCGCCGGCCTCCACCATCCGAAATACGATTTCAACGACGACGTCATTCCTGCCGGCGTCAGCTATTGGATCGAGCTGGTGTCGTTGGCGAATGCGGGCGGGATTTGAGGCCCTATCGGTTTTCGTCTCAAGCCGATCTCCAGCGAAGACGGCCGAGGGACGAGGGCCGAGGCTGGTTTGCCGTGGAAGGCGACTTCATGGTGGGGTTCGCCGTCTCCTATTTGACGAAAGCCTTGCCAAGACCCATCGCCCGCTCGACAATCATGATCACGGTCAGCGTCAGCAGGATCAGTAGCGCGGAGGCGGCCGCCACGAGCGGGTCGGCTTGGTTGTACACATAGTTGTAGAGCTCGACCGGAAGCGTACTGATGCGTGGACCGGTGAGAAAGAGCGTGATTACCACTTCATCAAACGAGACAAGAAAGCAAAGGGCGGCCGCCGCAACGATGCCGGGCCTCAGCATCGGCACGGTGACGCGAAAGAACACGGTCAGCGGTTTGGCACCAAGCGTGCGCGCGGCCTCCTCGCAGGCACGGTCCTGGGTGCTGAGCGAAACGGCGAGCACACGCAGGGCATAGGGCAGTGTCACGACAAGATGGGCGAAGACGAGGCCTTGCATTGTCGCCAGCAGCCCGAAGGAGGCGAAGACGATGAGGATGGCGAGGCCGAGCACAATGGTGGGCAGCAGCAATGGTGCGGTGAAGATATTGAAAAGAAGATCCCTCCCTGTGAACTTCAGCCGGGTCATCACCCAGGCGGCCGGTACGGCGATGACAATTGAGAGCGCCGTGACGATCGCCGCCAGCGACAGGCTGGTCCAAAAGGCTTTCAGCATCTGGCTGTTCGCAAAGAGCGCCGAATACCATCGCGTCGACCAGAAGGACGGGGGGAAGCGCAGCACCTGATCGCCGGAGAAGGATAGCGGAAAGACGAGAATGACTGGCGCCAGAAGATAGACGAACAGCACGAAGACGAGGATGCGCATCGGCCAGGAGGTCTTGTGGATTTCCATGATTTTACCTCCTAGTCGAGACGTCGCAATACGGCGGAGTAAGCCCAAAGTGCGGCGCCGAACACGACGAGCACGAGGATCGAAAGTGTGGAGGCGAGCGGCCAGTTCAGGGTGACGATCGCCTGGTCGTAGATTTCGGTCGCTAGCAGGAAAACCCGCCCACCACCCATCAGCTTTGGTGTGATGAAGGATGAGACGGCGAGCACAAAGCAGAGCAGGCAGCCAAGTGCGATGCCGGGCAGTGTCAGTGGCAGGATGACCTTGCGGAAGGTGCGGGCGGGTGTCGCACCGAGTGTCCGCGCGGCTTCCTCGACCCGCGGATCAAGCCGGCCGAAGCCGGCCATCAATGCCAGGATCATGTAGGGCATGAGGATCTCGGTAAGGCCGATGAAGACGCCCTTGATGTTGAACATCAGGCTTGGTGCCGGCAGGCCGATTGCTTTTATGGCGCTGACCACCGGGCCGTCGTCGGTCAGGATCGCGATCCATCCATAGGTGCGAACCACGGCGGAGGTCAGCAGCGGCGAGATGACGAGAACGGTAAGGAAGGTTCGCCAAGAGCCGGACGCACGGTGCAGGTAGAGTGCGATCGGGTAGGAGGCGACGAGGGTCGTCAGCGTGATGGCGAGGCTGATCCAGACGGAATTGACGACCAGTTCGAGATAGAAGGGATCGGTGAGCAGGCCCGCCCAGTTCTCCCAGGTGAAGACCTGCTCGATACCGCCGCCGATGCGCGACTTGTTGAAGGAGTACCGTGCGAGGTTCAGCACCGGCAGGATGAAGCCGACGGCATTGATGAGTGCGATCGGGAGGAGCAGGACGACGGCGAGCTGGTCGTCGCGCCAGGTGCGGGGCAGGGCGGCGGCGCTCATTTCTCGCCCGCCGGATAGATGAGTGTGTCTTCGGCCGACCAACCGAGCGTGACGCTATCTCCTGTTGTAAGTGGGCTGCGGCCTCGCCGTGTTGCCTCCTCGACGACGATCTCCTCGCCACTGACGCTGACGCCGTACTGCACGAGGTCGCCGACGAAGGTGATGGTTGAAACCGTGCCCTGGACCTTGTTGTCGGCCTCACCCGTCTCCTCAAGGCGGATGCGGTGCGGTCGAACGAGGATGTCGACAGGACCTGCCGGCAGGCGTGTGGCAGAGCGGAGCTGCTGGCCTGCACCCGAGAGCGTGCTCTCCGTTGTGATCATGCCTTTGAGGCGGTTTGTGCGGCCGACGAAATTGGCGACGAAGGCCGTTGCGGGGCGTTCATAGACTTCGGTCGGCGTGCCGAACTGCTCGACATGACCGCCGCGCATGACCACCACGCGGTCGCACATCGATAGCGCCTCGACTTGATCATGGGTGACGAACACGGCGGTGATGCCGCTCTGCTGCTGGAGTGCGCGGATTTGCACGCGCATCTCGTCACGCAGCTTGGCATCGAGGTTGGAAAGCGGCTCGTCAAGCAGCAGGATCGACGGTTCGATGACGAGGGCGCGGGCGAGCGCCACACGCTGCTGCTGGCCGCCCGATAGCTCCTTGGGCTTGCGATGGGCAAGGTGCCCGAGCTGGACCATCTCCAGCGCCTGCGCCGCCCGCTTTTGCGCCTCGCGGGAGGGGACGTTGCGCATCTGCAGCCCGAATTGGACGTTGTGCGATACATCCAGGTGGGGGAAGAGAGCGTAGCTTTGGAAGACCATGCCCATGTCGCGATCATGGATGGGAAGGTGCGTGATGTCGCGCCCTCCCACCATGATATTGCCCCGGGAGGGTTTGTTGAGGCCGGCGATGATCCGGAGTGTCGTCGTCTTTCCACATCCCGAGGGGCCGAGGAAAGCGACCATCTCGCCCTTGCGAACGGAAAGATCGAGCGAAGGGATCACGTTGACGGCGCCGAAGCTGACGCCGATCCCTTCCAGTCTGAGATGCTCGTCGGGAGCGGAAGTCGTGGGCATGAGGAACTCCTGGGGCAATTCCGGCAGGGAGCGAAGCTGTTTCCAGGGGCGGAACTGCGGAAAGACAGAGAGATGAAGCGCTTCCGTGCCCCGAGAGGATGGAAACGCTTCAGGTCGGCATCAGCGGCTGAGCGGAATGACGCGGCGACGCCACTGCTCGGTAATGGCGTCTCGGACCTTTGCGACCTCGAGCCAATTGATGTCGATCATCTTGTCCATGGCGCCTGCAGCCGTGCGCTTCAGTGCCTTTTCCGAGATGAGAGCCGCGGCCTTGGAATTGGTGGGTGCGTAGAACATCTGCTCGGTAAAGGCGGCTTGCGCTTCCGGACTCAGCGCATAATCAATGAATTTCTTCGCGCTCTCGCTCGCGGGCCCGCCCTTGACCAGTCCGATCACGTTGATCTGGAAGCCACTGCCTTCCTCAGGCAGAACCACACCGAGTTTGCCGTCCGAGAGGTCGGCATAGACCTGCGCGCGGGCATTCCAGCCGATGCCGATCGCCGCCGTGCCACTGGAAATCGGCTGGTAGACATCGGGCCGCGGTTCCCAGGTCTGGACGAGGGGAGCAAGTTCTTCCAGCCGCTTGATGCCGGCCTCGACGCTCTCGATATAGGTCGTGCCCCCGGCCATCTTGTCGGTGATGATGGTCAGTGTCGTGCCCTGGATATCAGGCACGGCTGGAATGGAGACCTGTTTGGCATATTGCGCGTCCCACAGCGCGGTCCAGGAGGTTGGGGCCTGTTTCACCTTGTCGGTATTGTAGAGCAGGACGAGATTGTCGAAGGTGACACCGACGGCGTTGACGCCTTCATAACGCGCCTGTGGGTAGAGGTCGGCAAGATGCTTCGTGATTGTTTCGTCCATGGGCGCGAAGATGTCTTCGTCGGTCGCGGCCTTGGCGACTGAGACGTCCATGATGGCAATGTCGATCTGCGGCGCGCTTGCCTGTGCGCGCAGTGTGCCAAGCATCTGGGCGGAGTTCGGCATGCCGTAGAATTCCACGGTGATGTCAGGGTTGGCTTTCATGAACGGCTCGACGACAGCCTTCACGTAGTTTTCTTGGAAGATGCCGGAATAGGCGGTCAGAACCACCGTATCGGCCATCGCCACGGATGTGGCGAGAGCCATGGCAAGCGCTGTGAGGCCGGCGCGGGTTGCGTTTTTTACTGCGGTCATGAGTTTTCCTCCGCTCTTGAACCGATTGTTCCCATTTTCTTTATCGCATTGAGCCGCTTCAAGCGGCCGAGGCTTCCACGATTTTCGTGGCGCCGGAAATGTCGGGCAATTTTTCGCCGCTGCGCAGTCGCTCGAGCAGGATGAGCTCGCTTTCCTGCATGCCGATTGCCTTGTCCACCGCCCATTCCGCCCTGGAGGGC
The DNA here is from genome assembly GCF_001262505.1 of Shinella sp. SUS2. GTDB lineage: Bacteria > Pseudomonadota > Alphaproteobacteria > Rhizobiales > Rhizobiaceae > Shinella. The sequence goes on along the minus strand of NZ_KQ410740.1, from coordinate 3,318 downwards.
TCAAGCACAAGAACGCCGCTCTCGTCCGCAATGATGGCGTCGCCCGGGTTTACTGTCTGACCACCCACCGACACAGGCACGTTGATTGCTCCTTCAAGGCCAAGAATCTTCGTGGTGATCGGCGAGGGGCCACGGCACCACATCGGCAAGTCGACGCGACGGATCTCGGAAAAGTCCGTTGCCGGGCCGTCGATGACCGCGCCGACAATGCCGCCCAGCTTCATGGAATGGGTCACGACGCCGCCCCAGCAGGCATGCTTGTCGTCGCCGCAACGATCGACGACGATAAAGTCGCCCGGCCGTACCAGTTTGGTGAGGTAGTGCAGGATGGTCGAATCGGCGTGGGGCAGACGCACGGTAACCGCGGTGCCGGCGATGCGTTTTTCGGGCAATACGGCGCGAAGCTCGCGGGTCATGAAGCCGGAATGCAGGAAGTGGCCGACCGTTGCGGTCTCGACCTGCTCCATCTTTCTGATGAGGGCCGGGGCGATCTGCTGCGGCATGGGATTGACGACGAACATGACAGGAATTGCTCCACAAGGCGGCTCCGGGAAAAATGCGCGGCACTTTTGCGTTTGGAACCGCATAAAACAAAGAGAAGGGTTTTCGGCCCCAGAGGGCTGGGATTGTCCTAGAGGACGTGGTGCTGGGCGACCGGAACGTCGCGGCGCACGGCGCCGATACGGTTGAGGTCAAGCTTGGCCGTGGCGGCACCAACGCCGTCCGAGCACTGTGCAACCATGTGCCCCCAGGGATCGATGACCATGGAATGGCCCCAGCACCATTTCTTGCCGTCTGCATGGGCGCCGGCCTGACCGACCGCGACAAAGTAGGTCTGCGTTTCGATAGCCCGGGCCCGGGCAAGCACTTCCCAATGGTCCTTGCCGGTCATCAGCGTGAAGGCGGCGGGAAGCACGATGACGTCGGCGCCCCTGTCGCGCAATGCCCGGAAGAGCTCGGGGAAGCGGATGTCATAGCAGATGGCGCAGCCGACGGTCGTGTCGCCGACCTTGTAGGTCACCACGTCCTCACCGCGGCCGATCGTGTCGGATTCTCGGTAGGAGACACCGCCGGGCGTGTCTACGTCGAAGAGGTGGATCTTGCGGTATTTTGCGATCTCATTGCCTTCGGGACCGAAGACGACCGAGGCATTGTAGTGGTTGTTGCCAGCCTTTTCGACCATCGAGCCGCAATGCAGCGTCACGCTGAGTTCCTTGGCAAGCGCGGCGAAGCGCTGATAGGTGCTGCCTTCCGGGAAACTTTCGCCGCTGCCGTGCACGGCATCGCGTCCCTCGCCGAGAAAGGCGAAATATTCCGGCAGCACGACGAGGTCTGGCTTCTCTTGGGCCACCACGTCGCGCACCATGCGCTCGGCGTCATCAAGGTTCTTGGCTTTGTCGGAGCCGGAATTCATTTGCACAACACTGATCTTCATCGAAGTCCTCCAAGTCTCAGCGAAGGCATCGTCGAGCCTCATGACGGGAATGACAAACGATAAAGAATTGTCGCTCCCGATAGAAAAAACTTGTGGTGATTGCGCTAGGCGGTAATACCTGTTGTGTCGAGCGATGCTTCTCTGGCGATCACCGAGAGCATTGAAGGAATTATATTTTCTGGATCATCCGCATAGACGGCATGGAGCTTGAGGGCGGGGAAGTTCGGCGTGATCGCAAGTTCCTCCAGCGTGCCGTTGGCGATCATAGGTGCCACCATGGGCACAGGCAGCAATGCAATGCCAATGCCGTCCTGGGCGAGCCGCAACATGGCAGAAAGGGAGTTGGAATTGGAAATGACCGGTGGCTGCACACCCAGTTCCTCGAACTGCCGCAGCAGCCAGATATGCGGCACGCTGTTGCGCGAGAAGGTGAGCACCGGATAGGCGGAAAGGTCCTGCAGCCGCAACTCCTGCCCACCGAGCCGGAAGGTGGGGGCCGCGACCCAGGCGCATTCCATCGTGCCGAGGTCAATGTTCTTGAGGCCCGGGGTAAGCACTGGCCCCATCAGCAGTGCGAGATCGAGCCGCCTGTCGCTGATCTCGCGGCCGATCGCCAGTGATGTATCCACGTTGAGGTCGAGACCGAGCGCGGGAAAGCGTTCTTTCACCCGCTCGATGAAGTTCGGCAGCCAGGCATGCACAATGGAATCGATGGTGCCGATTGACACGGTCGCGCGTAGGTTTTGCGGGCTGCCGACCGCAACCTTGAAACTGGTGGCGGCCTTCAACAGCTCTTCGGCGGGTTGCATCGCGCGCTGCCCGATGGTCGATAGCCGTACCCCGCCCGGCACTCGCTCGAAGAGCTCGCAGCCCATCTCCGCTTCGAGGCTCGCGATCCGGTTGGAGACGGCGGCCTGAGTTGCGTTCAGCCGGTCGGCTGCGGCCCGGAAGCTTCCAAGCCGTGCAACCCAGACAAATGTCTCGACGAAGCGCAGATTCATTGCCTGTCCATCCCAGGAGTTTCGTGTCCCCTCGATATACACGCTGGTGGGTGATTTCCACGGCTTTGGAACGGACACCTGTCCCGACAACAAGCCGGTCTGCCCTTTTCATTAAGGTCGATGATCGTTTGCTCATTGTCGATCGTTCCGTGGAGACGGGTGCTAATATTCATGTGCGCCCTCAGAACCGATACCATCCAGAAACCAGTGTCGGCAGCAATGCTGAGCGTGATCAGTCGAAGCAGGGCGTAACGTCGCTCCTGTTCCGATGAGACGGGACGCAGCCGCTTGCTGAGAGAGGCGAGAACGACCTCACCACGGGCGCGCGTTAGGGCGCTTGGCCGCCAAGCTCCCGCCCAGTTGCGAAATCAACCGGCCATTGCGGATCAGAGCGGGAATCCCCAAACGCTTGATGCTTTGAATTTCGGCCTCGGAATGCGGGCTATCCTTGTAAACAGTTCCTTGTCGTTGCGAGACCGCGATCGGAACGTTCTGCGGGGATGATGCGTTCGATTTGCCTGGCCACAGGATTATTCTCGTTTTTTTGCGATTTTATGAAATCCGGTGTTGACGTAAGCGGATGAGTGGGCCTATAACCCGGCCATCGAACGAGAGCGGCGGCGCTTCTGGCGACCGACGAACTCGCTCTAGGGTTTCCTGATGGGACTGGTGAGAATTGAGCCTGATTTGGTTCGGGTGATTTTTGCAGTTCTGGTGAGACTGGGACGGTGTTGACCGTCGGTTATTTGACAATTGAATAGAGAAGAAAGAGAAACGTGGTCGGCGGGGTCGTGGACTGGTTTAACCGGTCCGGAAAGAGACTTTGGCGGTCACGTTTATCAAGAGAAGTTACACTGGTTTTCGGGGCTGGCCGCAAGGTTG
>NZ_KQ410739.1:1753-176858 GCF_001262505.1 Shinella sp. SUS2 | reverse complement strand
TCATCGCCCACATTCGCCTGATCACAAGGCGACTTGCAAGGTACCGATATCGTTGAAGGCTTTTCGAGTCAGACTCTTAGCAGAGGCGGACGCGGGAAGCAGCCCGGCGCGCATCCCGCAGGGATTGCATTGACCGCCCCACCCCCTGATGCGACAGTCGCGTGATCGGCAAGCGGGAACGATCAGGAACCGCTCCCCGGGCATTCGCATGGGGAGGAGCATCTTGCTCAAGTCGTGTTCGGCTGTCATATCCGCGCAGAGCGGCACGTTCGGCGCGAAAGTGATCGTCACTCCACCATTCGAGAGGACGATAGCGGAGACAGCATGTGACAAACCTCGGCGACCTTGAAATCTTCTCCCGCGTCATCGCCATGGGCAGCATGTCGGCGGCCGGCCGCGCACTGGGCCTGTCGCCCGCCGTCGTCTCCAAGCGGGTGAAGCGGCTGGAGGAGCGCCTCGGCACCCGCCTCTTCCAGCGCACGACACGGCAGATCTCGCTGACCGAGGCCGGCCAGGGCTTCTACGACCGGATCGTCGGCATTCTCGCCGGCATCGAGGAAGCGGAGGCCTTCGTCTCCGGCCGCTCCGGCGCCGTGCGCGGCACGCTCCGGATTTCAGCGCCCACCTCCTTCGGCCGCATGCATATCGCGCCCAATCTCAAGGGCTTTATGGACGCCTATCCGGAACTCGTCGTCAACCTGATGCTGACCGACGATTTCTCCGACATCGTCGGCGGCGGCTTCGACATTGCCATCCGCATCGGCGAACTCTCCGATTCCTCGCTGGTCGCCCGCAGGCTCGCCTCCGTGCGACGCGTGCTGTGCGCCTCGCCGGACTATGTCGCCCGCCACGGCATGCCGGCCTCGCTCGAAGAGCTTCCCGCTCATGCCTGCCTGCCGCCGCACACCCAGGATGTCTGGAGGCTGGAGGGGCCGGAGGGCAATATCACCTACCGCCCGCAGGGGCAGCTCTACACCAATTCCAGCGAGGTGGTCCGGGAGGCCGTGTTTTCGGGCCTGGGTATCGCATTGCGCTCGACCTGGGATGTCGGGCCGGCACTGAAGAGCGGCGAACTCGTGCAGGTGCTGCCGCAATACGAAGGCTCGCGCAACGTGGTGCTCTCGGCGGTCTATCCGAGCCGACAGTTCCTGCCCGTCAAGGTTCGGCTCTTCATCGACTATCTCGCCGACCTCTACGGCCCGCTGCCCTATTGGGAGCGTTGAGCACTGTCCACCGTATCTTGCCGGATTGGCGGCAGCCGCGCGTTGCGCTAGGCTGCCGACCTCACGGCGGGAGGGCAGCGATGATCGGCAGGGTGACATTGGCGGCAGCGCTGATCGGGCTGGCGCTTCCGGCGGCAGCCGGCCCGCGGCCGCTCGACGACCTGCTCCAGGGATTCGACGATGCCTGTGACTACAGCGACGCGCTGGCGGACCTCCTGCAATCGAGCTATGCCTTTGCCCGCAAGGAGGGCGCGATCGCCATTCCGGCCGGTTACGAAGCCGTCTTCGGCCCGCCCACCGTCCGGCCGCAGGACGAGTATCTGCACATCGTCCTGCCCGTGACGGGTGGCACCTGGCGCGGCGTGCCGGTGAAGGAGATCGAGGTCTATATCACGGAGCTGGCCAGCGGCTTCAGCTACCAGGCGGTCGTCTTTCCGACCGACGCGCTGAAGGCTGCCGAAGCCGCCTTCCGGGAACGCGGCCTTGCCGCAAAGAAGAAGCTCGAGAAACAGGACGAGACCGGCTTCGGCTGGGACACCGGCTTTGCCGTGACCGACGGCGTGCCGCGTTATCAATGCGACCTGTCGACCTGAGACGTCAGGAAGGGACTTTGCGCCCTCCTCTTCCAAATAAACCTCAACATACACAATTCGCAGATGTAGAAAGCCGCAATTCACCACCTTGAAGCCAGAGTTTCATTTTCCTTGAGCCTGAAAAGTTTTTAGTCTTATCTACATTAAGTCCCTCTATTGTAGATATGATCGCGTAATGACTTCCTCCATCAACCCGCTGGCGCCCCATCAACTGCCCGCCTTCATCGTCGGCGCGGACGGAAGCGATACGCTTCTCTTCGCCGTCGGCCTGTTCGTGCTTGCCGCCGTTTTCGCGACAGGCCTTGTCTTCCTCTGGCTGCATAGCCTGCCGGAACGCATGGCGCACAAGGGGCAGAAGCTTCAGTTCGAGGCGGTCGCGGTCCTCTGCCTGCTTGCCCTCTTCACCCACAACAACGTGTTCTGGGTGATCGCGCTGCTTCTCGCCATCGTCGACCTGCCTGACCTCACCACGCCGCTCAACCGCATCGCCTCGGCCGCAGAGGCCTTCACCGCGACCAGACCGGAAAGCGAGGCCGCAGCGCCGGAGGAAGAGGCCAAGGCCGCAAGCGAAACGACGACACCCGTCGCAACACCCCCGGCGGAGGCGGAAGGCACGCCGGATGCCACGCCTGCGGAAACGGAAAAACGTTCGGAGGCACAGGACAATGCTTGAACTGATCGCCTGCTCGCTGATCACCGTCTTTCCGGACTATCTCTATCGCCGCTACGTGCAGGGCATGCGCATCGGCAAGGAAATCACGATCTTCTCGGTGTGGTATGTCCTGCGCTGGGGGATCACCGCCTGCGTGATGCTGACCGTCGCCATCATCGCGACCGTCTTCTTCTTCCACCCTTCGTCGACCAACGTGATGTCGTTCTTCCGCACGGTCCCGATCATTTCCGAAGCGACCGGACGGGTCGCGGAGGTCTATCTCGGCCATCGCGACAAGGTGGCCGCGGGCGATCCCATCTTCCGGCTCGACAGTTCGAGCCAGGAAGCGGCGGTCGCGGTGGCGCAGCGGAAGATCGCCGAAGTCGACGCCGCCATGGTCGTCGCACGCACGGACCTTCTGACCGCGGAGGGCAAGATCGCCGAGGCGCAGGCCGCCCTGCAGCAGGTCGAGGACGACCTGCGCACGAAGCGCGCGCTCAACCGCGGTGGATCAAACGTCGTCGCGACACGCGAGATCGAGAAGCTGGAGGTCGACCTCGGGCGCACCAACGGCGCACTGAAGGCGGCCAATGCCGCCAGGGAGGCGGCCGAGGCACGGCTCGACGCCCTCTTGCCGTCACAGAAGGCGAGCGCCCAAGCGGCGCTCGAACAGGCGGAAACGGATCTGCGCAAGACGGTGGTTCGCGCCGGCTTCGCCGGGCGGGTCGAGCAATTCACCCTGCGCGTCGGCGATATCGTCAGCCCGATCATGCGCCCCGGCGGGATTCTCATTCCCGAAGAGGCAGGGCGCCAGGCCCTGCAGGCGGGTTTCGACCAGGTGTCCGCATCGGTCATCAAGGTCGGCATGATCGGCGAGGTAGCCTGCAACACGCTGCCATGGCGGGTCATACCCGTGGTGGTGGCTGCCAAGCAGGATTACATCGCGGCGGGCCAGTTCCGCGGCGGGGAACAGCTGACCGATTTCACGAACGCCGGTGGCCAGGGCAGCGTGCTCGTGCACCTCGAGCCCCTCTATGAAGGCGGGATCGACGAGGTGACGCCGGGCAGCAACTGCATAGCCAACCTCTATTCGAACCATCACGACGAAATCGCCGCCGAGGGCACTTCCACCGCCCGGCGCATCGGCCTGCATGTCGTCGATGCGCTCGGCCTCGTCCACGCGATGCTGCTGCGCGTGCAGGTCGTCGTCATGCCCGTGAAGACGCTCGTCCTGTCCGGCCACTAGGCGGCATCGACGAGAGAGGTTCCCGCGGCTCATGCGGCCGCGGGCGTTCAGTGCTTGTCTTCTTCCGCGTGGCGCTGGCGTATGGCGCGCACGAGCAGCCACATGCCGACAATGACGAAGGGCACCGCGATCCCGGTCAGCGTTTCCGGCTTGACCGGCAGGCCGAGCCCGTGCGCCGCCTTGGCGACATAGCCGAAGAGGCCGACCACGTAGTAGGAGATAGCGGCGACCGACAGGCCTTCGACGGTCTGCTGCAGGCGCAGCTGCAGCTTCGCGCGGCGGTCCATGGAGTTGAGCAGGCCGGTGTTGAGCTGCTCCAGCTCGACATCGATCCAGCTTCGCAAGAGTGCCGTGGCCCGGGCGAGCTTGCGCGAAAGGTTCGCCTGACGCTCTTCCACCGACTGACAGGTGCGCATGGCCGGCGCGAGACGCCGTTCCAGGAAGAAGCCGAGCGTCTCGTAGCCGGACACCGCCGTTTCGGCGAGCGTGCGGATACGCTCCTGCACGATGCCGTAATAGGCGCGACTGGCGCCGAAGCGGTAGAGGCTGAGGGCTGCATTGGCCTCCAGCTCGGCAGCGAGCCGGGTGATTTCCGTCAGCAGCGTATCGGCCTTGTCACGGGCATGCTGCTTCATGGAATTGGTGATGCCGGTCAGCCCGTCCTCGATACGGCGGATATCCGGCGAGAGCGACTGGGCGAGCGGCAGCCCCATCATGGCAAGCGTGCGGTAGGTCTCGATATCGAGCAAACGCTGGACGAGCGCGCCGCGCCCGGCCTCCGTCATGCCGCGGTCGATAACGAGGATCTGCGTCAGCCCGTCGCCGTTCTGGCGGAAGTCGGTGAGCACCGCGCCCTGGCCGTTCTTGATCTCGCTGTAACAGAGGCTGGTCGGATCGAAGGTGGAGATCGCCTCGCGCGTCTCCGGCGTATCCGGCCGGATTTCAAGGCGTACGCCCGATATCAGCGTGCCGGGCGGCGAGAAGCTGTCGCCGAACGGATGGACGGGAACCTCGCCGCCGAATTTGTCCGGCGCCGGCGCATCCCAGAAATAGGTCGAGAACTCGGTGTGCCGCTCCCAGCGCAGCGTGCCCTGCCCCCAGCTCAGCGCATGGTGGCTGGAATCGCGCCCCGGTGGAGAAATGCCGCGCGAGCGCGACAATTCCCCCATCACGGCGTGATCGACCGCCGAGCCGCCTTCGGTCAGGAAGGCGAGCTGGAAGATGACGCGCGGTGACGGCACCAGCGCGTATGGTCTAGCGTGAATTTCCCCCAGCGCCTGCGCACGCGCGGTCGCCTGCGGAAAGGCGAAGCTGCCTTTTGCCATGTCTGCGCTGTCCCCTCATGTGCAACAGCATAGTCTTAACAAATGTCAGGCCGCAGGAGATAGGGCGCATTGACGCAGGTCCACAGGCGCCGACTGGACAAGATTGTTGACCAGTTTCGGCCCGCGTTGCTAGTGTTCACGGCGTGACCGACACCGCCTTCGACCTTTTCGCCCGTATCAGCCACAGCCGCACCGCCGACGAGGTCGTGCGGCAGATCGAGCTCCTGTTGCTCGAAGGCGTGCTGCGCGACGGCGACCGGCTGCCCGGCGAGCGCGAGCTCTCCAAGCGGCTCGACGTCTCCCGCCCCATCCTGCGCGAGGCGCTGAAGGAACTGGAAACCCGCGGCCTGCTGATCAGCCAGCACGGCGGCGGCACCTATGTCGCCGACATTATCGGCCAGGTGTTCTCCCGGCCCGTCGTCGACCTCATCGCCCGCCACCAGCGCGCAACGGAAGACTATGTCGAATATCGCCGCGAGCTTGAGGGCATCACCGCCGAGCTCGCCGCCCGCCGCGCCACGGAATACGACCGGCAGATGCTGACGCGCATCATGGAGGCCATGCGCGCGGCCCATGCCGGAGGCTCCTTCGATGCGGAACTGGAAACCGACGTGGAGCTGCACAACGCGATCGGCGAGGCCGCGCACAATATCGTGCTGCTGCATACGCTGCGCGCCTGCTACCGGCTGCTCGCCCAGGGGATCTTTTTCCACCGCCACCTCGTTTTCTCCTCCGAGGAAGCCCGCGGGCATCTGCTTGCGCAGCACGAGGCGATCTATACCGCGATCATGGCCGGCGACGGAACCACAGCGCGAAAAGCCGCCCAGGCGCACATGGACTACATCGCCACCGCCATCCGCGATGCCGAGCGCAGCGGCGAATGGCAGCGGATTTCGCAGTTGCGCATGCAAAAGCGCGGCCTGCCCCCGCAAGCCTGACTTGCGCCGCAAATCTCGCGCAAGCAAGATAGGCTATACCGACTCAAACGGCACATCCCGATACGAGGAATGAAAAAGACCTTGAACATTCTCAACCGCATCGCCAGCGACGTCCAACTCATGTTCCGCAGGCCCGTCCGGGAACAATACGGAGCGCTGTGCTATCGGGTGAAGAAGAAGCAGCCCGCGGTCGAGATCCTGCTCATCACCAGCCGCGACACCGGTCGCTGGGTCATTCCCAAGGGCTGGCCGATGGACGGCAAGAGCGCGGCGGCCGCGGCCGCACGCGAGGCCTGGGAAGAGGCCGGCGTGAAGGGAACCATCCGCACCACGCCGATCGGCAGCTACAACTATCTGAAGGGCCTGTCGCACGGGCTGAAGGTCGATTGCCGGGTGCGCGTCTTCCCGCTCGCCGTCGATGACCTCAGCAAGAATTTCCCCGAGAAGGACGAGCGGCGCGCCGAATGGGTGAGCTGCCCGGAAGCCGCCAGCCGCGTGCAGGAGCCGGGCCTCAAGGACCTCATTCTAGCCTTCGAGCGCACCATGCTCGCCGAAATCGCCGCGAACGGTGCGCCCGACGCCTGATTACGCGCCTGAACGGCCCTCGTCATATTGCCGCCGGTGCGCTGAGGCGATAGTGCCTGTCGGCTGAGCTCCCGACACGACCTCCGCGCAGAGGTCTGCCGCGGGATTTTCGACCGCTCGCGAGAAACCGGCTGCGGCCGATGCCGAGGCATCGGTGACGACCGGCGACCAAGGGGTGGCGAAAGCACCGGCAGACGACCGCGGCGGTCGTGCCAGGAGCTCCAAAACGGAGCAGCAGGAATGGCCAATTCACAGGTTCAGCTACGCAAGCCGACGCTGGACAAGGACCTGGAAAAATTCACCTTCACCGAACAGGCGACGCATTTCGTGCTGCGTCGCTGGACGGGTGTCGGCATCGCCCTCGTCTTCCTTCTCGTCGCCATGGCCGTGGCCAGCAGTTTCGCCACCGGCACGCCCGGCGTGCTCGTCGTCGCCATCACCGCGGCGCTTGCCGCCTACATGGCCATGAACATCGGCGCCAACGACGTGACGAACAATGTCGGCGCGGCGGTCGGCGCGCGCGCCATGAGCATGGGCGTCGCTCTCGTCATCGCCGCGGTCTTCGAGATCGCCGGGGCCTTGCTCGCCGGCCAGGGCGTCGCCGCGACGGTCGCCTCCGGCATCGTCGACCGGTCGATCTTCCCGAGCCCCGACGCCTATGCCTGGGCAATGATGGCGGCGCTCATCTCCGCCGCGCTCTGGATCAACATCGCCACGATCGCCAATGCGCCGATCTCCACCACCCATGCCATCATCGGCGGCGTGATCGGTGCGGGCGCGGCGGCCAGCGGCTTCCACAGCGTGCAATGGGACGCGATCGCCGTCATCGTCGTGAGCTGGACCGTCTCGCCGATCCTCGGCGGCGTGATCGCCGCGCTGTTCCTCTACTTCATCAAGGAATTCATCATCTACCGCGAGGACAAGATCGGCGCGGCAAAGACCTGGGTGCCGGTGCTCGTCGCGATCATGGCCGGCGCCTTCGCGGCCTTCATCGCGAATGGCGGCACCAACGGAACGCTCGACCTTCCCTTCCGCACCGCGCTTCTCATCGGCCTCGGCTTCGGCTTCGCCACCTATGTCGTCACGCGGCCGATCGTCCGGCGCCATGCGGAAGGCCTCGACAACCGCAACCAGTCGCTGCGCACGCTGTTCCGCATCCCGCTGATCTGTTCGGCGGCGCTGCTCTCTTTCGCCCATGGCGCCAACGATGTGTCGAATGCCGTCGGCCCGCTCTATGGCGTGGTCTCGGCGCTGCGCTCGGGCGCAGAAAGTGGCGCGGTCATCCCGCTCTGGGTCATGGTCATCGGCGCCTTCGGCATCTCGCTCGGCCTTCTGCTGTTCGGCCCGCGCCTCATCCGCATCGTCGGCACCGAGATCACCAAGCTCAACCCGATGCGCGCCTTCTGCGTGGCGCTCTCCTCCGCCGTCGCGGTGCTGACCGCCTCGGCCTTCGCCATTCCCGTCTCCTCGACGCATATCGCCGTCGGCGCGGTGTTCGGCGTCGGCATGTTCCGCGAATGGTACACCCGCAATTCGCGGCGGCGCATCGACTATATCCGCGGCCGCGGCAACCGCATTGCACCGGAGGAGGAAGACGATCCGGTGAATGTCGACGAGACGCGTCGGCGTTACCTCGTGCGGCGCTCCCATTTCATGACGATCGTTTCCGCCTGGATCGTCACCCTGCCCGTCTCGGCGCTCCTGTCTGCCGCCATCTTCCTCACGCTCAACGCGCTTTTCACCTGAGATATCGACCATGCGTGCCAATTACCGGATGCAGCGCCTCTTCGTCGGCGACACCCTAGCAGAGGGCGTCGCCTTCGAGGCGTCGAAGGACCATTTCCACTATCTCGCCAATGTGCTGCGCATGGCGGAGGGCGACGCCGTCCTGCTCTTCAACGGGCGCGACGGGGAATGGCATACCACCCTCTCCTTCCCGACCCGCAAGCGGCTCATCCTGACGCCCGTCGAGCAGACCCGGCCGCAGCCGGCGCCGTCAGATCTCCACTATCTCTTCGCGCCGTTGAAGGTCGGCCGGCTCGACTATATCGTGCAGAAGGCCGTGGAGATGGGTGCCGGCGTGCTGCAGCCCGTGCTGACCCAGCATGTGCAGGGCAAGATCACCAGCCTCGAACGGCTGCAGGCCAATGCCGTCGAGGCGGCGGAACAGTGCGGTATCCTGGCGATCCCGGAGGTTACGGCACCGAAAAAGCTCGAGGATCTGCTTTCCGCCTGGCCGCGCGAACGGCGCATCGTCTTCTGCGACGAGGGCCACGGCAGCCAGAACCCGCTTCCGGCGCTGGGGGCCATCGAGGAGCGGCAGCTCGCCCTGCTCGTCGGCCCGGAAGGCGGTTTTTCCGACGAGGAGCGCACGCTCCTGCGCAGTCTCGACTTCGTGACGCCCATCCCGCTCGGCCCCCGCATCCTGCGTGCGGACACGGCGGCGGTGGCCGCGATGGCCGTCATCCAGGCGGCGATCGGCGATTGGCGCTGAACGGCACCCGCGCGGATTTGCGGGAACGCAAGAAAGTGCTTTTATAAAAAAGTCGAATGGGTTTTTTTGAATCTGCCTTGAAAGGAATTCGCTTGCACCGCATCTAATTCCGGTCCAAGCACCCTCCCAAGGCCCGGCGTTCCGTCCGGGCGCCATCCGTTCAGAAGAAGACGCCCATGGCCCGTGACACCACCGACCAGACGCCGATCCGCACCGTCGCGGACATGGCGGATTACCTCGCCGCCGGCAACAAGCCGAAGGAGAAGTTCCGTATCGGCACCGAGCACGAGAAATTCGTCTTCTTTACGGCCGACAACAGTCCCGTGCCCTATTTCGGCGAGGCGAGCATTTCGGCGCTGCTGAACGGCATGCAGCAAAAGACCGGCTGGGATCCGATCATGGATGCCGGCAACATCATCGGCCTTGCCGAACCGTCAGGCATGGGCGCCATCTCGCTGGAGCCCGGCGGCCAGTTCGAACTGTCGGGCGCGCCGCTGGAAAACCTGCACCAGACCTGCAAGGAATCCAACCAGCATCTTGCGACGCTGCGCGAGATCGCCGAGCCGCTCGGCATCCGCTTCCTCGGCATGGGCGGCAGCCCGAAATGGACCTTTGCCGAAACCCCGCGCATGCCGAAAAGCCGCTACGACATCATGACCCGCTATATGCCGAAGGTCGGCACGAAGGGTCTCGACATGATGTACCGCACCTGCACGATCCAGGTGAACCTCGACTTCTCCTCGGAAGTCGACATGCGCCGCAAGATGCAGGTCTCGCTGAAGCTGCAGTCCATGGCGACCGCGCTCTTCGCCTCCTCCCCCTTCACCGAGGGCAAGCCGAACGGTCTTCTCTCCTGGCGCGGCGACATCTGGCGCGATACGGACAACAACCGCGCCGGCCTCATCCCCTTCGCCTTCAAGCCGGATTTCGGCTTCATCGACTATGTCGAATGGGCGCTCGACGTGCCGATGTACTTCGTCGTGCGCGACGGCAAGTACCACGACTGCACGCACATCACCTTCCGCCAGTTCATGGCCGGTGCCCTGAAGGGCGAGATCGCCGACTGGGAACCCAATCTCGGCGACTGGACGAACCACCTTTCCACGCTGTTCCCCGACGTGCGGCTGAAGCGCTTCCTGGAAATGCGCGGCGCCGACGGCGGCCCGTGGCGGCGCATCTGTGCGCTGCCCGCATTCTGGGTGGGCCTGCTCTATGACGACGGCGCCCTCGATGCCGCCGAGGCCCTGACGCGCGACTGGACGGTGGAGGAAGTGACGGCGCTGCGCAATGCCGTGCCGGCGGAAGGCCTCAAGGCCGATTTCCGCGGCAAGCCGCTGCTCGACGTCGCCCGCGAAGTGGTCTCGATCTCCCGCCAGGGCCTTGCCGCCCGCGCGCGGCTCAACGGCGACGGTGTCGACGAAACCATCTTCCTTGCCCCGCTCGACGAGGTTCTGGCGAAGAAGGCGACGCTCGCGGAAGACATGCTGGCGCTCTACAACGGCCGCTGGAACGGCTCCGTCGAGCCGGTGTTCACCGACTACCAGTACTGAGGCAAGACACCAAAAAGCGGTTTGCGCGGCCAAAATTCCCGTTATAGTGCAGGCACATGCCTGCCAACGGGAAGGGGTTCGTTATGCTTTCGCTCTACGACATGATGATGCAGGCGCAGAACGGCAATGCCGTCGAGACCATGGCGCGGCAATACGGGCTCGCGCAGGAACAGGCAGCCAAGGCCATCGCCGCGCTGATGCCGGCCTTTTCCGAGGGCTTCAAGCGCAACGCCGCCAATCCCTATGACCTCGCCGCCTTCATGACCGCGCTGACCTCCGGCAACCACGCGAAATATTTCGAGGACATCAGCAGCGCCTTCACGCCGCAGGGGCTTGCGGAAGGCAACGGCATTCTCGGCCATCTCTTCGGCAACAAGGACGTTTCCCGCGCCATCGCCGCGCAGGCGGCGCAGATGACCGGCATCGGCCAGGACATCTACAAGCAGATGCTGCCCGTCATGGCGAGCACGCTGATGGGCGGCCTCTTCAAGCAATCCTTCGCCCCCTTCTTCCCCGGCGCACAGAGCGGTACCGCCGCGGCCAATCCCTTTGCCGACATGATGCAGCAATGGGCGGAGGCGACCGGCATGGCCAAGAAGCCGCAGCCGTCAAACCCCTTTACCGACAATCCGTTCACACAGGCCGCCCAGGAATTTTTCGGCACGAAGAAGGAGGCAGCGGCCAACCCCTTTGCCGACAATCCCTTCGCCAAGGCCTTCCAGGACATGATGGCGGGCATGGCCGGCCAGCCGGCAGAAGGCGCGAAGCCGAGCGCGCCGGCGGGCTCCCCTGCCGATTCGCTGACGACCTTCGTCAACACGATGTTCGATACCGGCCTGGAAATGCAGAAGGACTATCAGCGCAACGTGGAATCGATCTTCGAGACCATCCGCAACGGCATGGAGACGGGCGGCGGGAAGAAGGCCTGAGCATCGAGGGGTGGTCACGCACGCCTCTCCGGGCATCAGGCGCCAGCAGATCGGCTATTCGACGAGGCCAAGCGGTTTTTCCATCAGGACCGTGGTGAGACCGCTCTGCCATTCCTCGTCCGGATAGTGCGCCGTTTCGACATAGCCCAGCGCCCTGTAGAAACCCCGGGCCTGCTCGTTGAACGTATCCGTTTCAAGCCGCACCCGCGGGAAACCTTTTTCGGCGATGTCCCCCTCCGCCCGGGCGAGCAGACGACGCCCAACGCCCCGGCGCTGGAAATCGGAATGCACATGCAGGGCATCGATGAAGTCGTCCACGCAATGGACAAGGCCGGCAACACGCCCATCGGCCTCGGCCACGAGCATATCAGCACCGCTGTGCGCGACGAAACCGCCGCCGATATCGGTCTCGATGTAGCGGCGAGCGGCAGCCTCCGTGATCTCCGGCCGCCAGGTGCGCTCGAACGTATCGCGCAGTATCGCCTTCATGGCAGGGAAGTCTTGCGGGTGCGCCGGACGGATCAAAATCGCGTCGATCATCGCGCTACCCCTTTGTTTCCGGGCAATTCCGGGTGAAATCGACTTTCGGAAAATCTTTGAAAAAGCCCGACGCGGACCTTGGGAGTCGCACGCCGGGCAAGCAGCAGGGTTATTGGCTCTCACCCTGCGGGGAAGTCAGGTGCCGACCCGGGAGATAGGTCGGCACGATCGGAAATCAATCCATACGGCCGCTGCGCAGGTGACGGCGGGCGCGCTCACGCGCCACGATCGTCAGATGCAGGCCCGCGTCGGTAAAGAAGGACGCGGAGCGTACATCCTGCACGTCGCTGCGGCACAGCCCCATATCGTAGAGCTGATGATCGTCGAGCTCGTTCAACCGATTGATCACGCGGCGATTCTGCCAGGCGCGGACAAATTTGTTGGCGACACCGCGAACGCGGGCAAAGAGGCTCGGCGCCGGACGGCGCGTTGCGAGAATATCGATTTCCAGTCTGCGGTCGATCATGCGCATGGCATTTCTCCTTTCCGGCCCGGCGATCCATCGTCCTTCGATGGGGTTTCGCGCGGCACCCGTGATCGTTCGTCGCCCGCAGGGATCGGGCGGCGGTTCAAAAGTCGGTTTTCAAGAAGAGCCGTCGCCGGGAGGTCGAGGGAGGCGGCAGATCCTGTCGAACGATGGCCTGGCGGAGAGGTCACTCGTTCGACACTTGCTTTTTCGCAGAAAGCCATTGATCAGTCCAACGAATGTTTCTAATAGTATCAATCAAACAATCTTATGGATATCGTTATGTCCGCTCCGCTAGACATAGACCAGCTCCAGACTTTCGTCGCGATCGCCGATACCGGCAGCTTCACCCGGGCCGCCGAGCGGGTTTTCAAGACCCAGTCGGCCGTTTCGATGCAGATGCGGCGCCTTGAGGAGCGCATCGGCAAACAGCTCTTCATGAAGGACGGCCGCGGCAATCGGTTGACCGCGGAGGGCGAGCGCCTGCTCAACTATGCGCGCCGGATGCTGCGCCTCAACAACGAGGCCATCGCCGCCTTCGACGACAACCGCCTCGAGGGCCTGCTGCGCATCGGCACGCCGGACGATTATGCCGACCGCTACATGCCCGAGATCATCATGCGGTTCGCCAAGACGCACCCGAATGTCGAGCTCTTCATCGTCTGCGAGCCTTCGGTGGACCTCGCGGAAAAGATGGCCAAGGGCGAGCTCGACATCGCGCTCGTCACCCACAATCCGCGCCAGCGCCAGTCCGATGTCGTGCGGACGGAGCCGCTCTGCTGGGTCATGTCGGCCAACCATCCGCTGCCGGAAAACGCGCCGGTGCCGCTCGCCGTCGGTCGGCGCGACTGTCAGTGGCGGCAGATCGCCTGTGCGGCGCTCGATTCGGTCGGGCGCGACTACCAGGTGCTGTTCACCAGCTGGTCCTCGACCGTCGTCGCAGCAGCCGTGATGGCGGGCATGGCGGTTTCGGTCCTGCCGGAATCGGCGCTGCGCCCCGGCATGAAGGTGTTGACGCAGGCGGACGGCTTTCCGCCGCTCGCGCCGGTGCAGATCGGCATCATGCGGCGACCGGGTCTCTCGCCCTCGCTTTCCAATGCCATCACCAGCCATATCACCGCCTGCCTCGACAACATCACACCGTTGACAGCCGCCGACGACCTGCCTGAGGCGGAGGTGAAGCTCTTCCCGCGTGTGTCGCGCCTGAGGCCCGGCAACATCCTGCCCGGATGGTGACGCAGCTTCCCCTCGACGGCATTCCCGCAGGCAAGGCCGGGCCGTCGATGGTTACAATCCGCCCTGCCCGCGAAGACGAGGTCGAGGCGCTGCGCCAGATCGAGCGCTCGGCCGCACAGGCCTTCCGCCTGATCGAGGCCTTCTCGTGGCTCGCCGTTGGCGACGTGCAGAGCGCGGATCGGCACTGCGACCTCATCGAAAAGGGAACGAACTGGGTGGCGGCAACCGGGGACGACCAGCCGGTCGGCTTCCTGAGCGCCGAGATTGCCGAGCGGGAACTGCACATCTGCGAGATTTCCGTCGATCACCTGCACCAGGGCTTCGGCATCGGCCGCAAGCTGATCCGGCACGCGATCGACGCGGCCGCGGCGCACCGCCTCGACGCGGTGACCCTGACGACCTTTAGTACCATCCCCTGGAACTGCCCCTACTACCAGCGGCTCGGCTTCGGCACGCTGGACGAGGCCGCGCTGTCGCCGCGTCTCAAGGCGGTGCTCGACCTTGAGGCCGAACACGGGCTGCAGCGCGACACGCGCTGCGCCATGCGCCTCGACCTGCCGGCGGCGTAGAGCGCTTCGAAGACAGGCAGCGCTGTCCATGACCCCGGCATGTCTCCATGCCGGGGCCGTCGATCCATCCAAACGTCCGATCAGTCGTAGGTGGCCTGCTTGCCGTCGAAATAGATCGTGTTCGCCTCACAGATGTTGATCGAGGTCTCCTCGCCCTTGATGCTGGAGCCGTCCTCGGCCTCCCAGCTCACATAGAACTCGATGTCGCACGGACCGTCGTAGTTGAACTCCATATTGGCCGTCTCGCCGCCATCGAGCTTGAAGTTCATCCAGTTGGCGCTCCAGTCACCGTTTTCGCCGGTGTAGAAGCCGTCGATGATGTAGCCGGAATCGTTCTTGATATCGAACTTCATGCCGGCTGCGAGGGTCATGGGCGCAGAAATGAGCAGGGCTGCCGCAGCAAGGGCGGCAACCGACTTGGTCGCGATGAATTTCACGGAAAATATCCTGTTTGACTGATGATGATGTCGCACGCTCGCGCCCCGCAATGTTTTGCTGGGTTCGCAGGTTTGCGATGTTGCTGTTGCCCCTATCGAAAGCGGGGCCGCGCCCTGATGGAACCCGGCCCCGTTTGCTTATACGGAACAGTCACTTATTTTATTCTGGCACAATTTTCCGAAGGCCGCTCA
The DNA here is from genome assembly GCF_001262505.1 of Shinella sp. SUS2. GTDB lineage: Bacteria > Pseudomonadota > Alphaproteobacteria > Rhizobiales > Rhizobiaceae > Shinella. The sequence continues at coordinate 161,883 of NZ_KQ410739.1, read as the reverse complement.
GGCGAGGTTCTTTTTCAGGAAATCCACGGTGCGCTGCCAGGCGAGGTCCGCCGCGGCCTTGTCGTAGCGCGCGGCCGATGTGTCGTTGTTGAAGGCATGGTTGACGCCGTCATACATGTGGATCTCGAAGGTTTTGCCGTTTGCCTCCAGCGCCTTGCGATAGGCGTCGATGCCGGCATTGATGCGCTCGTCGAGGCCGGCATAGTGCAGCATCAGCGCAGCCTTGATGCCGGGCACGTCCTCGGCCGCCGCCTGCGCTCCGTAATAGGCGACACCCGCCTTCAGGTCCGGCGACCTGGCGGCGAAGCGATTGACGAGGCCGCCGCCCCAGCAGAAGCCGACGGCGCCGACCTTGCCATTCGCACCGTCGAGCTTTGCCAGGAACTGCAGGCTTGCCTCCGCATTGGCCACCGTTACCGCCGGATCGAGCTTGCCGATCATTTCGCGAGCCTGATCCTCATTGTCCGGCGTACCGCCGGACGGCGAGAGGAAATCGGGGGCGAGCGCGATGAAGCCATCCAGCGCCATCCGGCGGGCGACATCGCGGGTGTGCGGGTTGAGGCCGCGGTTCTCGTGGATGACGATCACGCTACCGAGCGGCGCCGTCGCCTCCTTCGGCCGCACGAGATAGCCCTTCATCTCGCCCGAGCTGCCGCCATAGACGACATCCTTGGCGGCAAGGCGCTGATCATCCGACGCGATGATCTCGGCGCTCGCCGAATTGGCGGCGAGCAGCGGGGCGATGGCGGCAGCCGCCGCACCCGACCCGGCGAGCGCCGTCAGGCGCTCCATGAAACGGCGGCGATCGAGCGTCAGATGGGTGTATTCATCATAGGCGTTGATCATCGCCTGCGTGATCTGCGGCTTGTCCATGGCGGATCCTCCGGCTGGTTCTCCGCAGGATAAGATAGGCCGCGCGCGAAAAGCTGCCGAACACAACTGCGTTACCGCAAGGGTCAGCCGATGTTATGCCGGCTGGTCGCGGATCAGGTGAAGGCAAGCCATATGCCGAGCCAGAGCCAGAGGAGGCCGAGCACCGCAAAGCCGGCAATGAAGAGCGGCCGGCGATAGCGCAGGCGGTTGCTGGTGACATGCACATAGGCATGGGCATAACGAAGCGCCACGAACAGCCAGCCACCGGCGACGGTCACCGGATTGTCCGCATCGACGAGATAGAGAAGGATGCTGACGGCATAGAACAGCACCGGCAACTCGAACTGGTTGGCGATGGCGTTCTTGACGACGAGGCTTTCGGTGGGCTCCTCGCGATTTTCGCGGAACTGTTCCGGCCGGGCCTGCCCTTGCCTGACGGCCCGCATGCGGCGCATCGACAGCAGAAGGTAGAGAGAGAAGACGAGCGCGACATGCGCGATCATCGGCCAGATCGTGGCTTCCGTGGGAGACATGGTTATCCTTCGGCTTGTCGGTTTGAACCGGTTTAGGGGTTTCCGGTGAAAGCCTCAACCGGAAAGGACCATTGCGACAAGCCGAAGGAGGAAGCGATTATTGCGGCGTCAGATTTTCGGTGCCCGAACCGTCCTTGCCGCTGATCGTCCAGGCGCCTTCCAGCGATCCGTCGCCCTTGACCTGATAGACGATGAGGCCGACCGCATCGCCAAGCACGTAGCCGGCGGCGAAGGCATCGCCATAGAGCATGCAGATGCCGTTCGACGTGGTCGAACCGGTATGCCACTCGATCGAGCAGGTCGTCTCGCTCGTCAGCTCGATCGTCGCCGTGCCGCCATAGGTCGAGCCGTCGAGATTCGTGCCTTCGACATTGTAGGTGCCGGCATTGACCGTCTGCGCATGCGCAGGCACGACCAGACCCAGGCCCAGAAGGGCGCCAGCCAGTATCTTCTTCATGTTGTCCCCCAGTGAAACCGGCGAGATTGCCGGTGGCCGATCCTAGCGCATACGTGGAAAAACAAAACAGGATTCGCGCAGGCCCCGGAGACGAAAATGCCCGGCAAAGCCGGGCATTCGAAGGCATATCAGCGATCGGCGATCGATCAGACCGCGCCCGGATAATTCGGGCTTTCGCGGGTGATCGTCACGTCATGGGCATGGCTTTCGCGAAGGCCCGCGCCGGAGATGCGCACGAAGGTCGCCTTCTCCTGGTAATCCTTGAGGTCCTTGCCGCCGACATAGCCCATGGACGCCTTCAGGCCACCGGCGAGCTGGTGCAGCACGCCCGAAACCGGGCCCTTGTAGGGCACCTGGCCCTCGATGCCTTCGGGCACCAGCTTCAGCGTGTCGCGCACTTCCGCCTGGAAGTAGCGGTCGGCCGAGCCGCGGGCCATGGCGCCCACCGAGCCCATGCCGCGATAGGCCTTGAAGGAGCGGCCCTGGTACAGGAACACCTCGCCCGGGCTTTCATCCGTGCCGGCGAGCAGCGAGCCGACCATGACGGCCGAGGCGCCGGCGGCGATCGCCTTGGCAAGGTCGCCGGAGAACTTGATGCCGCCGTCGGCGATGACCGGGATACCCTGAGCCTGCGCCGCCTCGACCGAAGCCATGATGGCGGCAAGCTGCGGCACGCCGACGCCGGCGACGATGCGGGTGGTGCAGATCGAGCCCGGGCCGATACCGACCTTGACGGCATCGGCACCCGCATCGATCAGCGCCTTGGTGCCGTCGGACGTGGCGACGTTACCGGCCATGATGCGCACGGAGTTCGACAGCTTCTTCACGCGGGCGACGGCGTCCAGCACGCGCTGCGAATGGCCGTGCGCCGTATCGACGACGATGAGGTCGACGCCCGCCTCGATCAGGCGCTCGGCACGTTCGAAGCCGTCATCGCCGACAGAGATGGCGGCGGCGGCGCGCAGGCGCCCCTGCACATCCTTCGACGCATTCGGGTTGAGCTGCGACTTCTCGATGTCCTTCACCGTGATGAGGCCGACGCAACGGCCGTCGCCATCGACCACCAGCAGCTTCTCGATGCGGTGCGTGTGAAGCAGGCGCTTGGCTTCCTGCTGATCGACACTTTCCTTCACCGTGATCAGGTTCTCACGGGTCATCAGTTCATAGATCTTCTGGCTCTGGTCGGAGGCGAAGCGCACGTCGCGGTTCGTCAGGATGCCGACGAGGCGGCCGGCCTTGCCATTGCCGCCATTCTCGACGACCGGGATGCCGGAAATGCCATGCGCCTTCATCAGCGACAGCGCGTCGGCAAGCGTCGCATCCGGGCCGATCGTCACGGGATTGACGACCATGCCGCTCTCGAATTTCTTCACCTGGCGGACTTCCTCGGCCTGTTCGGCGGGGGTCAGGTTGCGGTGGATGACGCCGAGGCCACCGGCCTGCGCCATGGCGATGGCGAGACGGCTCTCCGTCACCGTGTCCATGGCGGAGGAGAGGATCGGCAGGTTGAGTTCGAAATCGTGCGCGATGCGGGTGGCGATGTTCGTCTGGCCCGGCATGACCTCGGAGTGACCAGGTTGCAGGAGGACGTCGTCGAAGGTCAGGGCTTCGAGACCGGTTGCCGTTTCAATGATGCGCGCCATGGGCCAAGTTCCTTTTAGGATAAAGCTTACGCACCAAGGGGAACATTGGGAGTTGTCCGCCTCGGTCGCTTGCAAGAAATTCTTGGAAGTTGGCGAGGGCTGGTAACACGTTCATGACGGCTTGGGAATAGCAAAAGCGGCCGCTTCCCCGCATTGCGCGATTGACGAATTCTTAGCCGTGTCCGCTGCCGGTCTTTTAAATCTTCGCGTGTATAACCGTTTTCGTGGCCAGGACAGAAAGGGCCATACACAAAGCAACAATAGAAGAACGGGGAAATCGATGTCTGCACTGAAGAAAAGAGCACGTGCGCTCGAAGACGAATTCGCCTACCAGCAGGAATTCATGTTCAAGGCCAACGCGCGCCGCAATGCGCTGCTCGGCCTGTGGGCTGCCAATACCATGCACCGCCCCGACGGCGAGGCCTATGCCCGCGAACTCGCCATGGCCGACGTCAGCGCTGCGGACGGTGCCTTCAACCGTGTCCGCGCCGACCTTCGCTCGGCGGGCGTCAACTGTCCCGACGACGAGCTGCGCGACCGCATGGTCATGATGCTCAAGGATGTCGCCCGGGACATGCGCGGCTACTGACAAATCCTTTCGAGGAAACGGCCCGCCCTTGACGAGGCGGGCCGTTTCGATTCCGGGGAACGGAAGGCGTTCAGACGTCGAACTGGTAGCTCACCGGCACAAAGCGGTAGCCCTCGCCCGCCTTCTCCACGAAGCCGGCCGCCGGGAACGGCATGTGGTAGCCGACGAAGGCCAGCCTGTCGGTGGCGATCATGTCGAAGACCTTCTTGCGCGTCGCGGCGGCCTGAGCCTTGTCCATGTCGAAGCGCACTTCCCAGTCGGGCCGCTGGAGCGAGAGCACGAAGTGGTTGGCGGTGTCCGCCGTCAGAATCAGCGCCCTGCCCTCCGATTCGACGCGGAAGATCATGTGCCCCGGCGAATGGCCGAAGGCGTTGAGCCCGCGAATGCCGGGCACGACCTCGCCCTCGTCCTCGATGAAGGTGAGCTTCTCCGCCAGCGGCTGCACCTTGGCGAGCACGTTCTGGTGGCTCTGTTCGGCGGGCGTTCCCATGCGCTCCGGATTGACCCAGAAATCATATTCCGTGCGGCCCGTGACGTAGCGCGCATTCGCAAAGGCCGGTTTGCCGCCCTCCATCAGGCCGCCGATATGGTCGCCATGCATATGGGTGATGACGACGACGGAGATCTGATCCGGCGTGTAGCCCGCATAGTTCAACCCTTCCAGAAGACGGCCCATGCCCGCCTCGCGTCCGCCCTCGCCCATGCCGGTATCGAAGAGCACGACCTCCGAGCCGGTATCGACCAGTGTCGGCGTGAAGCTGTTGACGAAACGGTCGGCCGGAAGGAAATTTTCGGCCAGCAGGGCGCCGACGGCCTCGGCGGGCTGGTTGGTGCCGAACGTCTCGTTCGGCGCACCGGAAGGGCGCATGCCGTCGCGCACCGTCAGCACGCGGAAACTGCCGAGCTTCAGGCTGCGGGTCTCAAGGGGGCTCACGCGCATGTCGGTGGCGTCGCTTTCCGATTGGGCAAGGGCGGTGGCGCGGTTCAGCACCAGGGGCGCGGCCAATGTGCCGAGGCCCGCGGCGAGAAACAAGGACCGGCGCGAGATTGTCGAATGGTCTCCCATGGATCTTCCTCTTTGGTGAAGGGCTGCCTTGCCGGCCGAGCGTCCGGCTCGGCATGAAGATGACATGCGTCCATCTAGGGCGCTGTCACGATCCGGGCACGCGGTTTCACGGGCTTGTGATGCGCAGGCGCGAGACGCGTCCCCGCACCCACGGCCCTTTTACCGCCGTTTTCCACGTCCCCTGCCGGCAACACCGCTGCGCCTCCTTGCCCGCAATGCGGCCCGGGAAGGGCCTTACGATTTGACAGATCGCAACGCGGGGCGCAGAAGTCGGGCGGGCCTGCACGAGGGCCTTGCACCCTGATTTGCCGATGAACCGTATCGTCCCGCTCATCCTTGCCGTCGCGCTCTTCATGGAGCAGATGGACTCCACCGTCATCTCCACCTCGCTGCCGGCCATCGCGGCCGATCTCGGCGTGGGGCCGATCACGCTGAAACTGGCGCTCACCTCCTACATGGTGTCGCTCGCGACCTTCATTCCGCTCAGCGGGTGGATGGCCGACCGCTTCGGCGCCAAACGCGTCTTCCGCCTCGCCATCCTCGTCTTCGTCATCGGCTCCATCCTCTGTGCGGTTTCCGGCAGCCTTCTTGCCTTCGTCGTCGCACGCTTCCTGCAGGGCATGGGCGGAGCGATGATGACGCCTGTCGCACGCCTCGTCCTGGTGCGCAGCACCTCGCGCGCCGAACTCGTCTCGGCCATGGCGCTGCTGACGATCCCCGCGCTTGTCGGCCCGCTCGCCGGTCCGCCGCTGGGCGGCTTCATCACCACCTACTTCTCCTGGCACTGGATTTTCCTGATCAACGTGCCGGTCGGCATTGCCGGTTATGTGCTGTCCGGCCTCTACCTCCCGGATATCCGCGCCGCCGCGCCGCCGCCGCTCGACTGGCGCGGCTTCTTCCTGAGCGCGGTGGCCGCGTCCGGCACGATGTTCGGCCTCTCGGTCGTCAGCCTGCCTGCCCTGCCACCCGTCATCGGCATCGCCGCAACGGCCATCGGCCTTCTCTGCGGCGTGCTCTATGTGCGCCACGCCCGCCGGCACCCGGCGCCGCTGCTCGATCTCAGGCTTTTCCGCGACAGCGCCTTCCGTGCAGCAGCCATCGGCGGCACGCTGTTTCGCATCTCCGTCGGCGCAGTGCCCTTCCTGATGCCGCTGATGCTGCAGGTCGGCTTCGGCCTCTCGCCCTTCCAGTCGGGCCTCGTTACCTTCACGGGTGCGATCGGCGCCATCACCACCAAGTTCCTCGCCAAGCGCGTGCTGACCTTCGCCGGCTTCCGCACGACGCTGATCGTCGCCAGCATCTGCGGGGCGATTCTCACCTTCGTGAACGGCCTTTTCACGCCCGCGACACCCTTCTGGTTCATGGCCGGCGTGCTCTTGATCGCGGGCTTCGCGCGCTCCTTCTTCTTCACCAGCGTCAACGCGCTGTCCTTCGCCGATATCCCCGACGCGGATGCCAGCAAGGCGACCTCGATGAGCGCCGTGCTTCAGCAGATCAGCCTGGCACTGGGGGTCGCCGTTGCCGGCGCGATCCTCGAAATCGAGACCGCGCTGACAGGCTCCCCGCTGGAACTGCGCGATTTCCAGATCGCCTTCATGATCATCTCCGCCCTGACCCTCGCCGCCGTCCTGCCCTTCATCACCATGGCCAAGAATGCCGGCGCCACCGTCTCGGGCCATCGTCTGCCGGGGCCGGACGAGGAAGCGGCAACGGCGAAGTAACCCGCCCCCACCCGCAAACCGGCGCGAACCCCAAGCGTGCCGCAAATCCCCGGCAGGTTCGCACCTGCCCTATCTTCTTGACGTTTTTGGTTCCGCTGCCTCAGCCGCTCTCACCCCGACGCAAAAAGGCGCGCCGCACCCGCCCATCCGCACCAGCCCCCATCTTTTGTCCGTGCGAACAATGCACTAAACCTACCCCAGTCGCCTCCCTCACGGAGGCGTGGATTGAAACTGCGGCACGAGTACGAGATCCGGACAGAGGCGCTTGTCGCCTCCCTCGCGGAAGCATGGGAAAACGGCGGGTTGCTGGAATATATCGAGTGGTCGGAGACTTCCGGCCCGGCGCGGGCTATTCGGCCTGCTCGCAGACGGCGGCGAGTTTGTTGCCGTCGGGGTCGCGGATGAAGGCGGCGTAGAAGGTGGCGTGGAACGGGCGCAGGCCGGGAGCGCCTTCATCGCTGCCGCCGGCAGCTAGGGCCGCGGCGTGGAAGGCATCGACGGCCGCGCGGGTCGGGGCGACAAGCGCGATGGTCACGCCGTTGCCGAAGGTGGCGGGTTCGCGGTTGAACGGCTCGACCACCCAGAAGCGGCAGCGCACGTCGCCCTCCGCCGCATAGCCGATCTCACCCGGCGCCTGCTTCTGCCTGGCATAGCCGAGCAGCGGCAGGACCGCGTCATAGAAGCGGCCGGCATGATCCAGATCGTTCGTGCCGACGGTGGTGTAGAGCAGCATCAGGCGTCCGCATCCTCTTCACCTGCCTCATCCTTCGCCTTGCGCCCCTTGAAGCCCTTGGCGAGCAGGAACATTTCCACCGATTCGGCACGCGAGGCGCCGGGCTTCACATGGATGACCTGCTTGAAATTCTGCTTGAGCATGTTGAGCAGCTCGCGCTCGGTGCCGCCCTGGAAGGTCTTTGCCAGGAAGTGGCCGCCTTCCGCCAGCACCTCCACGGCGAAATGCGCGGCAACCTCGCACAGATGCATGGTGCGCAGGTGATCCGTCTGGCGATGGCCGGTCGTCGGCGCGGCCATGTCCGAGACGACGAGGTTCGGCGTGCCGCCGACCGCCGCGATCAGCTTTTCCGGCGCATCGGGCTCGAGAAAGTCCATCTGGAGGATGCTGACGCCCGGCAAGGGGTCCATTTCCAGGAAATCGATGGCCGCGACGCGCGGATCGGCATCGGTCGAGCCGGTCACCTTGGCGGCGATCTGCGACCAGCTGCCGGGTGCCGCACCAAGGTCGATGATGCGCTTCGCGCCGGCGAGGATGTTGTGCTTCTCGTCGATCTCCAGCAGCTTGAAGGCCGCCCGGGCGCGATAGCCCTCCAGCTTGGCGCGCTGCACATAGGGATCGTTGATATGGCGCTCGAGCCAGCGGCGCGAGGAGGCCTTGAGCTTGCCCTTCTTGACCTTCTGGCCGAGCTTGCGGCCGATGGGGGGCTTGGTCATGACGCCTGTCCTTCGGGCTTTGCCGGGTTGCGAGGGCCGCCGCGCTGGTTGCGGCGGTGGCGGCCGCGGCGCCAGACGCCGTCATCGGCCATCATGTCGGTGAGCAGGCCTTCGCGCAGGCCCCGGTCGGCAACGCGCATGCGGCGCGATGGCCAGCGCTTGCGGATCGCCTCCAGGATGGCGCAGCCGGCGAGCACGAGATCCGCCCTGTCCGGCCCGATGCAGGGATTGGCCGCGCGGGCGGAAAAATCCCAGGAGAGAAGGCGCGCCTGCATGGCCGTCACCTCGTCGTCCGAAAGCCAGACGCCGTCCACCCGGCGCCGGTCGTAGCGCGGCAGGTCGAGATGCACGCCCGCCAGCGTCGTCACCGTGCCGGACGTGCCAATGAGGTGGAAATCCTCCGGCGCCGCGCGCACGACATCGCCAGGGCAATCGAAGCCCGCCAGCATGGTCTCGACCTCCGACACCATGCCCGCAAAGCTCTCCGGCGTCACGTCGCGCCCGCCGTGGCGTTCGGACAGCGTGACGACGCCGACCGGCAGCGAGGTCCAGTGCGTGATGTGGTTGGCAAGCCGGCTGGAGCGATTGTCGCCGATGCGGATGACCGCGATTTCCGAGGAGCCGCCGCCGATATCGAAGAGCACGACGGATTTCGCCTCGCGCCCGACCAGCGAGGAGCAGCCGGACACGGCAAGCCGCGCTTCGGTCTCGCGGTTGATGATCTCGAGGTCGAGCCCCGTCTCCTGCCGAACCCGCTCCAGGAACGCCTCGCCGTTGACCGCCGCGCGGCAGGCCTCTGTGGCGATCAGCCGGGCGCGGCGGATGTTGCGGTTCTTCAGCTTGGCCGCGCAGACCTTCAGGGCCTCGACGGAGCGGTCCATCGCCTCGTCGGACAGCCGGCCGCTCGCCGCAAGCCCTTCGCCGAGGCGCACGATGCGCGAAAAGGCATCGACAACCCGGAACTGGCCGGGGCGCGTCGGCTGGGCGATGAGAAGGCGGCAATTGTTGGTGCCAAGGTCGAGCGCGGCATAGAGCGGCGCGTCATAGCCTTCGCGCTCGGCCGGGCGCGGGGCGGATTGCGTCTCCGGAGCATGGGGGGTGGACCGCGCCTCCAGGGCCTGTTCGGCCGCGGGATGCAGGACCGTCGCCTCGGCGGCGACGGGCACGGTGCGCGCGCCGGCCTTCTTGCCGCGATGCTTGCGACGGTTCCTGCGGCCTTCCGCCTGACGCGGGTCCTCGCGGGAGGCTTCCCGCTGGCCGACGGGGGCAAGCGGGCGCACGTTCTCGCCGCCAGCACCCTTGCCGCGCCGACGACGCTTGTTCCTGCGCGCGGTATCACCACCTTCGCTGGCCTTGGGGCGCTCAGCCGATCCGGACGAACCGGCCGCCTGGCCTGCGGACAGGGAAACGGCAGAGGGACCTGTAGCGCCCTTCTGCTTGCCCTTGCGTCGGCGCGACCGCTTCGGTCGCCCCGCATCGCCCGCATCTCGCGCCCCGGAAACGGGCGGCTTCAAGCCGCTGTCGGGGTCGTTCACGTTACTGCCTATGGCGCCGCGCAAAGCTTTAAAGCTGCAAGCAGGCGCTCTCTCGATCTTCGTTGCCGCGACATTACCAGCGCCCGGCCCGTTCGCCAAATTCTTTTTATGACGAAACCGCGATGCACGGGCCTCGGACACGCCGGCTGCATTTTCCCGAAAAAACCATTTGCATCTCGCCGCCGTTTGTTTATAAGCCCGCCTCACAGGCACCGGCCAAGCCGGTTTCGCCCCTGCTGGGGAATAGTTCAACGGTAGAACGACGGACTCTGACTCCGTTAATCTTGGTTCGAATCCAGGTTCCCCAGCCATCTTCCTCCTAACTCACTGAAATCGTTCAAATGCCTCACGCCAACGTCGGCGGATAACGGCATTTTGCTACAATCCGCTGCTACAAACCGCCTCACGGCGGCTGGCGGAACCCTTGGCAATATCGAACGTCGTCCGCCGAGGCGGAACCTATCATTTCCGACGAGCCGTACCAGTCGAGCTTCGGGAGCGTATCGGCAGGCGCGAACTGGTCCGCAGCCTCGGAAGTTGCAACGCGAAGACTGCACGGCTGCTTTCGGATCGGCTATACGGGGAATCAGAACAACTCTTTGAACTGGCTCGCCTAAATCCTATGCTCTCAGACGATCAACTCGCCCGCCTCGTGCAGGATTTTTATAGTCTCATTCTGCGACAGGAGAGGTCTCACCGAGCCAAAGGTCGTTTCATGTCGGAGGAGCAGCGTGTCGCCCGCGCAGAACATTGGCGCACCACGGCTGACAACATTCGCAAAGAACTCGGTGCGAATGCACTGCATGGCGGAAGCTGGACCGCTATTGGAGCGGCAAGACTCCAAGGCTTGAAGTGGCCGGAGCTTACTAGCGAAGAACAATATCAATGCGCCGAGGCCGTCCATCGCGCCGGTATCGACCTCTCGAACGCCTTGGCGGCACGATATGAAGGCGACTTCAATTTCGAGCCGAAGGACAAACTGCTGACCCGCGTCCTTCGCGAGGAGGCCTCAGCCGCTTCGCCCGTATCAGTACCGCCATCGCCAAAAACCGAACCGGCAGCACCGACCGCACAGGCCGGGCCAGCTTTTTCCACTATCTTTCCCGACTTCATCAAAACACAGGTAGTGCGTGGCGACTGGCGGCAGCAGATGGCCAATCAGGCAAGTGCGACCTATCGATTGTTTGCAGCGATATGCGGCGACCGCCCGATTGTCGACTACCGACGCGCGGATGCTGCGACGTTTCGTAAAACACTCGAAAGGATGCCTTACGACTACGGAAAGGCCGCGCTATACCGTGATCTAAACCCCTTTGAAATTATTGCGAAATACGAGGCGTCACCACAAAAAGACAAGTCCGAACCTTTGACGCAGAAGACCATTAAGCGACATTTCTCTGCCGCCTCTAAATTGTGGTCGGACGCCCTGGCTGGCGGCGATGTTTCTGAAAACATCTTTACGGGCTTCAAGTTTTCAACCTCCCAACCGGCTCATAAAGACACCGACATGTGGGAGGCGGATGAACTCAAAGCATTGTTTTCCTCACCTGTTTGGACGGGCTGCATAAGCGAACGGGAGCGAGACACCAAAGGCGATAAAATCATTCGGGATGATAAGTTCTGGGTTCCACTTATCACTCTGTTCAGCGGAATGAGGCTCGAAGAAATCTGCCAGCTTCGAACCGATGACATTCTCGAAGAAAACGGCATTGCCTATTTCGACCTCAACGACCGGCCACCGCGCCAACTCAAAAATAGGAACGCGGTGCGGAAGGTGCCGGTCCATTCGGAGTTGATCCGGCTCGGGTTTCTCAAGTACGTCGAAGGCTTCGGAAGTCGTTCATACGCGCTGTTTCCTCAACTCAAACCGGGCGGCGCTGACGATAAGCTTGGCCACGCTTTCTCGAAATGGTTCACGCGTTACCGCAAACAGATCGGTCTTTACCGAAAGAAGCTCAATTTTCATTCTCTTCGGCACACGGTCACGACATGCCTTCATCAGGCGGACGTCAAGGACATGGTAATCGACCACCTTACCGGCCATAGCACGAAGGGCGAGACCGCCCGTTATACCAAAGGCTCATCTTTGCGCCAGTTGTCGGCGGCCGTCGAGATTATGCGGCCACCGCTGGATTTCTCGCATCTGTATGTCCCTGACTAGACGTAGCGCGTCCAAACTAGGCTCGCGCCAACCCTACGGACAGTGCCGTAAAACGCTCCAGGTCTGGCGCGATTTTCATCTGACGAAACTGACTGCACCTCACTTTATCGCGCGGGGGGATGAAAGATCGATCCCATCGATCCTTCCTCCCATCCGATCCTACCCTCTCCAATCCTTCCCTCCCTCTGCTCCCTCCCTTTCCAAGGACAATCAGCAGGACCCCGGCAGGGAAACCAAAGTGCTAGGAGTTTCCAATGACTGCGACCTTTCATTCCCGCCCGGACCGGAAAGCCACCATGCAAGAGGCAACAGCCGCATTGCAGCGTGCGGGAGCCCCATTCGAGCAGAAAACCGGATTTCATATCAAAGTCCACGCATTCAATTTCTGGCCTGCAACGGGCACAATTATGGTGGATGGCGATTTGAAACGCCGGCAGGAACAAGGTCTACCTGCCTTCATTCGCCTGCTGCGGGACGCCGGACTCATCTCCAACAAACCCACTCAGTCAGTGGACACCCCCCAGGACTTCATCATCGATCGCTGCGATCACGAAGGCGAGTTCGCGACCTGTTAGGCTTCTGACGATCCCGGAATCGCGTTTCCAACTGCATTCAAAATCCAGAGCCCAAGTGGAAGTCTAACCTCTTGGGCTCATTCGTTATTTCAGGGCCACTCGTTCACGCCCCTTGCCTTAACGTTCCAAAATCAAATCTGGAGCGTTTCCAGCAACACACGCTGCCGACGCCGCGCCTCCTGCCGTTCGCGCTCACCAATCTCCCAACCGCTGTATACCTCCTCGAAACGACCTTCGGCATACCGAGAGGTAAAGTCGGCAAGTTTCTGCTCAGTCTCGTTTAGACGGTGGGTGATCCCGCATAGCTGACCGGCTTCGATTTGCACTGGCGTGCAGTCATTGGGATGGGGTTTGAAGATTTCACGTGCCGTCCAGATCGGGTCTTTCTGGCCACGCATAATGGCGTGTTCGTCGGTGGTTTTGACAATGTACCGGAAAAGTTCGACCTGCCGCTCATACTGTCCTTTGGCATACGAGGGATGCTTGATCCGAAACGCAATGCCATTTTCTTGAGCTGTGCCAGGCGATTTCATGCGCCACCATGCCCACGTCTTCTCCTCAAAAGCTTTGACGGCATGCTTGGGGACGACGCATAGCACATGCACGTGGACACCCTGATTGCGGGCATATTCCACGCCCCCTATCCAATAGTGAGGATGATCCACCCTATCCAAGTCACGGCGAGTGACGCGCCGCGCTTGCCCATCTTGCCGGCTCCGCTCGGCCGCCTTGCGCCACCCATCAAAAAGGCATCGATTCATTTCCTTATGCCAATGCGGCATTTGAGCTAGAAATTCCCTATAATCAGGAAAGCCGAGCCCGGAGGCCGTCAGCGTGACGTGCGCATTGAAGCAAAGTCCGGTCTTCCACGTCAGGAACGACATTGCGTTGTAGAGCCGTCGCGGCTCGTCCACGAGCAACGTCCGCCGATGACGGGAACGATCTTTTGTGGAAACCGGAACGTTGAAAAGGTGTTCGGTAGCGCCGCCCGGTTCGAAGGAATCGAAGTCAACCTCGACAACGGAGCTATATTCGGCAGTTGAAACTGTTAGGAAATCTTGCGATCGATCTTGATATGTCATCGGACATACATCTCCATTTTGATCGCAATCACACTTGGGGCGTTTTCGCTGCAAGCGATTGCTTGCAGATATAGTGTTCAGGCGCCATTTCACGCACGATCGCGGCCAAGAAAAATGGCGCTGTTGCCGAGACGCAACAGCTCGGACGGTCGGCATAATCGTATAAATAATCGTTCTTTTTCAATTTCTTGAAGAGAATTCTCCGCATCCTTTCGCGCATCCAAACGCTATGTCAGATGCCGTTCGAAGCCCTGTGAACATGCTGGTCGGCCAGCGATATTCACTAGTACCCCCTCCGGAAACAGGAATACCACTCCCGAAGTGCGATAGCGCACTCCCTCTTCCCTTCTGCGCTCCCCTCCTGCTCCCTCTCTCTGCACTCTTTCGGAACGCGATACGCGCGCTCCGCTTCCGCTCTGGCAACTTCTCCCACTCATCCGAGAAGCTATCCGGGACCGCACTCCCGTGGTCGCCAACCGGAACACTTGGATGACATCGACAGCACCTTCCCCCATCGCCGACACTCACGTCCCGCCGCACACCACCCTCGATCCTTCAGGGCTCGGCTCCATCCCCGCCCTGCCCTTCGTCCCGGAAGCCCTCCTGCGTCATCACCGGGCCTTCATCCCGACCGACAACCGTTTCCGCGCCGCCGCCCGGCTCCTGCAAGCCCTCTGGCGCGAAGACCGCAACCTGCCCATCGGCGTTCATCCCGGCAAGGAAGGCAAGACCCGCCGGCTCGGCTCCTCCATCGCTATGTCGGCAGGCATGACCGGAGCGAACTTCATTCATCCGGCAATCGCCCGGCTCGCCAAGCGGGAACTGATCTATCGCGAAGCGGGCGCCGCCTATGACGACAATCGCCTCCTGACCAACCTGCTGTCGTCCCAACCGCTGGTCTTCAACCTCTTCGGCCCCCTGAAACTCGATCTCGCCACGGCAACGGCCGTTTTCGACGCGCTCGCGCCGGGCTTCATGTCGGAAGTAACCGAAATCCTTTTCGAGCATTCGCCCGGCCGTGGCGACCTTCGTTTCAGCGGCGACGGCACGGCCTTCGATCTTCTCGTTCGGGGAATTGGCCCGGCCGGGCAGCGGCGCTTCATCGCTATCGAAGTCAAATATTCCGAGAGCGGGCACGAGCCCCTGCCGCGCTTCTCCGGGCGCTATAATGAAATCGCTCCCGGCTCCGGCCTCTTCATCGACGCGGCGAACCCCGCCCTTCGGGCAAATCCGGTCCAGCAGCTTTTCCGGCAGATGTGCCTTGCCAATACGATGATCGAGACCGGACTATACGACGAAGGGCTGCACCTCTTCATTGCTCCGGCCCTCAACACACCTGCACAGAACGCTGCAACGAGCTTTGTCCGGCACCTCGCATCGCCGCAGGACGGGAAGGTGCCCTTCATGGCGGTAACGCTTGAACGGTTCATCGAAATCCTCGCGGATGTCGGCACGACCGGCCATGCACGGGCGCTTCATCGCCGCTATTGCGACTGGTGGCTGATCGATGGGGAACTCAATCTGGAAGAACCCTCCGGTTGCGATGACGCAGGCTTCATGAAACCGGAAATCCCGCTGACCGGGGAGGCCGGGCCGGAGGTTGGACAGGCGGCATAAGCCGCCCAGCCGCGCAGTACCTCTTCCCTCTTCTAACTAATTGTATTGGCGCCTGTTTTGGACCTTACCTCACCATATCGGAGGTTTCCGCTTCCAATATTCATTGGCTTCCAAAAATTTTCGGCGCTCCCGCCTGCTCCGTAAGAAGCGGGTGGGAGTCCGCCGGGGGCTCGACCTCGAAAAGGCCTTCCATTGGCAATCGGCTCTCGCGTGGCAGTTGCCAAAATTGCCGCGCCATCAAGCGCCGCTTGGACAGCCTTTCCGAACTCCGTGAACTTCCCGCTACCCTCATCCTCGACAAACTCGGCAATGATCGGGAAATCCGGCTTGGCGAATGCCGTCACGCATTGCCTTTGATGCCTTAACCACGATGCAGAGATTGCCAGCTCGCTTGCGGCATGCGCGGGGCGGTTCAGCCGCCACAGCGATTTGCGGCTGATCGACTGAGGAGTCCTCCAACCCCGTTTACATCGCATCTCCAACATTTTATAGTGTTGGGACGCAACACAATGGAGCGATCTTGTCCATACTCTTCACGCCCGGACAGATTATGGCTGCGCTTTCCCTGAGCAAGCAGCAGTGGCGCACGTATCGACAGGCGCTGCCCAGTCTAAACGCTGAGGGTCGCCGCTCCGCATGTTTCAGTGCAGGCGATCTTCTCGCGACGGCGGTCGTTCAATTTGCGACCGCCAGCTTGCAAATGCCGGTCTCCGGCTTCTCCTCCGTTGCAGGCGAGTTATTTGAGGTTTGCGGTGCTTACCCGTGGATTCGGCTAGAGCGATCCCACCTTGCTTTAATTGTTGACGATGGACGTGTCGTCCTACTCGATCTCGATCAACGACTGCCCGCCTGCGGGCTTGCCATCGTCATTCAGCTTCAGCCGTTGGTGGACAGCCTTCGGGAACGACTCCTCGCGACGGCAAGCAACCCACAGCAAAGTTTAGCGTTTCCGCCAATGGTTGCGGGCGCTAGATCATGATACTTGATCGCGTCCTAGAAATAGTCGTCGAGCAGACGACGAGGCTTGGCTATCGTGACGATGCAATTCGTCGTGACTATGCTTACAGTGACATCTGGAAATCGTCGGGTGGAACCAAGTCTGTCCCGCTGGTGGCGTTCACCCAAACTCCCCCCTCCTACCGATCTGCCGCCTTTGCTGTCGCAGAGGGGGCAGCCGACGGAGCGCAAGGCCTAGTCGAGGGCCATCGCGCGCTCGGAGCCCCGCTGTTTTTCGTCATAGAAGGCGATAACGTCTCATCTTGGCAGGTCTATGCGAAGCAGTCCCCACGACTTCTCGATCGATTCCCGATCGATCGTTTGCCTGAGACTTTCTACCACCATCGCGACGATTGGGCACCGGACGTCATCCATCGGGCAAAATCGATCGGCCGCGTCGATACCGCTTACCAACTAGATTTCGTTGACATCGGTTTGATCCCGGCAATTGAGGGCGAGATCCATACCAAACTCGACCGTCTAATCCGTGAAGCTGTGGCTGATGTGCGGAATGTCACCAACAGCAATACGATGCGTCTTCTTTTCCGCGGTGTCTTTCGGTTGCTCGCAGCAAAAATTCTGACCGATAGACAGAATGCACGGGCGCAGCGATGGAATGCCGACAATGTAGCCGATGTCTTGTTGGCGATGGGTGACTATTATCTGCTCGGTAATGACACTCAGGTCTGGCCAACCAGCACTCTAACCTTATTGGAGCCCGTATGGGCCGCGTTCCGAACCGGGTTTAATGTCGCGAACATCTCCGCAGACGACTTAGCCTACGTCTATGAATCAACGCTCGTCACGCCACAGGCCCGAGCACAGTTTGGCACGCACAGTACGCCCCGACATGTCGCCGACTACATCCTCGATCGCTTCCGGCTATGGGAGTATGGCGTCAACCCACCAAAAGTATACGAACCGTTCGCTGGTGCTGGCGTTTTTCTGGGCTCAGCGCTGCGGCAAATGCGAGATGGCCTTCCGCATGACTGGACCGACAAGCAGCGTCACGATCTTCTGATTCAGCACATCGGTGGTGCTGAGACCGATCCCTTTGCCTGCGAAGTGGCAAAATTGTCCTTGATTCTTGCGGACTACCCGAACGCAAATGGATGGCAAATTGAGGAAGTCGACCTTTTCAAGAAGGGGACACTCGCGCAACGCCTCGAAGGCGCCGATGTCATTTTGTGTAACCCGCCTTTTGAAGCTTTTACTTCGCCGGAACGTTACAACTATCCCGATGCAAGCGCGATAGATGGGTCGAAAGCGGTCTTTGCGCTAGAGACAGCGCTGCAGACGCGGCCAAAGATGCTTGGTTTTGTGGTGCCAAACACACTATTGGTCGACCGCCGATATCGCAGCCAGCGGCGGCAGGTTGAGCAACTCTATCGTGACATTGAGTTGGTCTCGTTACCTGATGGCGTATTCAACGTATTACAACTCGATACGGCACTTCTTATTGCGCGCGAACTCCGGCAGTCTGGAGAAACACAACGTATCCGTTCCAGCGCTGTTTATGATGCGGACAAGCGGAGTTTCGCTGTCGACCGCACCGCCTCCCATACTACGGAAGAACTTCGTACATCGGATTCGTCGCGGAGTGGGACACTTTGGTCGCCGCCACTCCATCACGTCTGGTCCGCACTTGCTGACCTGCCCACCTTGGGAAAGCTGGTCCGCGGCCATTGGGGGCTGCGCTGGCACGGGGGACAGAAGAAGACTATTCGTGTTTTCGATCACTCCGGCCCTGGACGGGTGCCTGGCTATATGGACAGCAGTGCGCTCGACCAGTTTGTGCTTGATGCGCCCCGCTTTCTTGACGTCAGGTCAGAAGCTCTTCTAGCGGGCGGAAACTATGATTGGGACGCGCCGAAAATCCTTTCAAATGCAGGCCGTTTGAGCCGGGGCTATTGGCGCTTGGCAGCTGCTGTTGATCGGGAAGGCAGACGAGCTTCACAGCAGTTCATCGCTTTTTGGCCGAATGAAGATGCAGGCGACATTGATCTGGATGCGATTGTCGCGTTGCTCAATGGACCAGTTATAAACGCTTTTCTGGCCGAGCATTCCTTCGACAAGCGTTTTCGAATTAGTATGTTAGAGCGTGCGCCCATCCCTGCTTTCATTCCTGAGCGCATTGGCGATCTCAGTCGGGCGTATGCGGCTGCCGCACGCCAGGAGGCAGGCAACGCCGATCAGCTTACCGCACTCCTTGATGAGATCGATGCCCTCACCATCGAAGCCTATGGGCTCAACGATGACCTGAAGCGGGATTTGTACGCGGCTTTGGGAGACAGTGAACGGCCGTTGAAAGGACTCACTACGCGCCGTCGTCGGTCTCAAAAACGTCTTGGCAAAGACATTGGGCCCTCACTGCTCGCGCTTCTTTCGAATGAAAAAACTGTAGAAGAAGACACCGGAGAAGTTCTGGGTGTTCCGCTTTCACCGGAGGACGCTGTCGAGGGAATCCGATCAATCGCACGCTCGATACCGACAGATCAATGGGCAGGAAGGACGCTATCTGCCGCCGAGTTGCAAAATCGGGCTTCTATACAGCCAAGCGAGCTCACCACTTGGATCAGGCAGGAGCGGGTCATCTCCATTTCCGATGAGGAAGGAAATAAGCGCTATCCACTAGAGCAATTCGACCACGATAAGCCACTTGGGGGGCTGGACGAGATCATATCGACAGTCGGCGATCCTCGCGTCGCATGGCTATGGCTTCGACAGCCGCATGTCCTTTTGGACGGTCATACGCCGCTCGAAATTCTCAGACAAAGCGGAATCGAAAGGCTCCGTTCTCTTGTCGCGCGCGATTTTTGCTGACTGAATGAAGCTCTACCCGGCAGCACTCACTAAGATTACACAGGCATTTAAGCCAAAGAATTACGCGCGCATATTTCCCGCTGCTCACAAAGCGACACCGTTGGGTACAGGTCCCGGCATGGCTCGCTTCAGCAGTGTTAATGGAAATTTCAACACGCTCTACGCAGCGAGCTCTTTGGCGACGGCCATAGCCGAAACAATCATAAGGGACCGCTTCGAAGGAGGTGGGGCAAGGCTGCTGTTCAGTTCTGAACTAGAGAATTCTTGCATTGCCTCGATTTCATCGATCTCACCGTTGCAACTTATAGATTTGCGAACAGACGGTTGCTTTCAACTGGGAGTAACGACTGACATCGCCTCTGCAAAAGGGTGGGATGATTCACGCGCTCTGGCCCAACACATCCACGACCATACTACGCTTGATGGTTTCATTTACCGCTCCCGCCTAACAGGAGCGAACTGTATTGCCATATTTGACCGCGCAGTCTCGGTGAAACTGACAGCCGGAAAATCCACTGAACTAGCGGCAGTCCCTCAATTGCCGTCAGCGCTCGAAAGCTTGAGCACGGAGATCATTCTGTAGCCGCACCCACGGCGAGGAAACTATGACGGCGGTGGCGACCAGCAACTCAAGCCAGGGCAAGAAGGCAGTTCGAGCGGTTGCCAGGGTTCGCAACCGGTGATTCCCATTTTTGGCTATTCAGCACAAACCAAACATAACGAGCTGTGCGCTTGAACACTTCGCCACTCAGCGCGGCTCAGCGGGGCCAGATCTTGCCTTCTCATAGAGCAATGTCGGCATCTGGGTCGCCGGCGGCGAGGGCGTTTATGTAGGCGAGACACAGTTCGCAGGAACGGAAACGCCCGCCATAGATCTCCTTCTCTTGCCGCTCAAGGATCGGGAACGTGGAGTAGATGTAGCGAACATCGTCGCGATGCGTGATTCCATAGAGGTGGAAGAAAATCGCGTCGAGCTTGGCTCGCAGTTTCAATCTTCGTTCGTCATTCCAAACGAATGGCGGCCGAACCTCGCCGACGGCGTCGAGGTATCCCATGTCACGCGCAAATGGCGCCATGTCGTTAGCGGTGTACGTCAATTCCAGCACGGCTTCACGAACGATCTCGCCGGCCTTCCTTGAACCAAACCGAATATCATCGAAGCGCTGCGGGGGAACTACGGGGAGTTGCTCCGCAATGTACCAGTTGAGTGTGGTGCTATGCACTTTTGATCTGGCAACAAAATCGAAAACCAGAGCGTTCAGATTTGCCACGTACAAGGAGCCGTCGCGCCGATACTCGTCTACGTTCGTCGGCATTAGCAGTGGGAGCTTGTTGCCGAAACCAGCCTTGGGAACAATCGCACTGATTACCGTTCTGGCGTCCGTCGCACGAGCGATGTCGCGGAAACCTATCAGCCAATCGAGCGGAACATCGACCTCGCTTCCGGGCACCCAGAAGTGCGGCAACGGCACGAAATCAGGGTCTGCTTTCTGCTCAGGCGTGACATCGCCGCTTAATGCCGCATTGTGAACATTCTCCTCGTTCACTTCGACAGATGCTGCCCGGTGGTCAAACTGATAGATCATGCGGCCGACATAGAGCGGCAACCATGGACCGGAGGCGCTGCCATATTGATTGCCGCCAACCGGATATGCACCTTCCCGCTCTTGAAGCTCCGAAGATGTTCGAAACAGCTTCGAGTCATTTGTCATATGGAACATGGTCGCATATTTGACCGGCCAAGCTCTCGCCGGCTCGCTGCCGGAGTGATCGATCAGAATTGGCAGGTGCGCGTAAATTGCACTCGCAAGCTTTGCATCCCGTAGCGAGCGGAAAATCGGTGCCGTGCCTGTATTCGGATTGACGCGGGAGAAATCGTCAGCCGTCAGAGAAAAACGCCGATCGGGATCAGAGAGTTGCGCGACATCGTGCAGAAAGAATGCGCAGGTCGCGGGAAGCTCCGTCGGAGACGGACTTGCCACGAAGGCGCAGAATTTAAAACTACGATGCACGTCGGGAAAGAAGGGCGCGCTGTTGATTCCCTGGCGACCATTCTCAAAATCGTAGAGCGCCTTGAGCCTTCCCTGTGTTGCGACTCCTTTGAAAAACACAGACGCAGTTTTGTCGGACGCAATCCCGGATGGCGTCAACAGCCCGACCATTCCATTACGCTTGACCAGCACCATCGCCCGCTCAACGAAGAGCGAATATATGTTGATGTCGCCCCCAGACAGCAGAGGATAGTCACCGCCAGCCCGGGCCATGCGGGTCGCCGCACCGGCGCGCTCGCTCGCCTTCCGGAAATCAATAGCTAGGGGATCGCCTGCGGCTTCCAATTCATCAATCATCCTCTTGCGGTCAGCCGCCCGCTGCGCGAGAGCGATTTCACGTCGACGGGCAGCAAACCATTCGACCTGCTGAAGCTTCATCTTATCCCACGGCGGATTGCCAATGATCGCATCGAAGCCGCCAGTGAGGCCGTCACCCTCCCAATCGCTCCATACGCCCGGAAATGCGACCTGCCAGTTCAGGAAGCGCTCTTCCGCCATCAGTTCGCGAGCAATGGCTAGTATTTCGACAAAACGGCGGCCATGATCGTCGCGGACTTTCGGCTCGCGTCTGCCAAGTGCAATCTCAAAGGGGTCCCCGAAGGAGCCGTCGAAAAAGCCCTGGATTGCCTTCGCGTTGTTCTTCCCTTTCAGGTCCTGCCATTCTATCGCATGGAGCAACGACAGGAAGGCGTTAAGCGGCGCCGTCATCACCTGTACGCCTTCGAAGATTTCTTGCGAGCGGTGCGCTTCTGCGATCTCCGCATCCGGCAGGCCCTCGATGGTCTGCATCGAGGCCGCGGACCCAAGCGCCGTTTTAACCGGTTCATGAAGCAGCAACGGACTACCATAGGCCGTGGCCTTTTCGATGCCGGTTTTCACCCAAGAGCCGAAAAGACTGTCGCCACAGCGTAGATGGTGGTCGAGGAACGATAGCGGGGCGCCGACCGTAAAGCTGTGCAGCCAAAGCGCGACCTTGGCCAATTCGACCGCCATCTGATTCTTGTCAACGCCGTAAACACAACGCTTGAGGATCATACGTCGGATAATGTGACGGTCATCGAGCTGTTCGGGGTCGACCGTCCAGTTGCGCTCTTCCGCGTTGCCGAGAATGGTGTTGCGGATGCCTTCGATCCGGTCGGCTAGCGGGGAGATATAGTCTGCCCACTCAACCATCGTTTCGGTTTCGGCTATGGCGGTAATTACCTGGTCGGCCATGTAGTCGACAAGGCTCACAAGAAAGTGCCCTGAACCCATCGCCGGATCGCAGATTTTGAGATCGAGCAGTTTCTCCGCCGGATCGAACCGTCTCAGGATACCGAGCTTGCGCCCCTCGTCCTGGTCCGAGGTCGCCAGTTCTTGGGCTTTCTCACGAAACGCGGTGAGGCGTGCCTCGATCAGCGGCTGCAGTGTTTCGCGGATGATGAGATTCACTAGATCGTCAGGCGTGTAGTAGCTGCCCGAGCTCTTGCGAGCAAAAATGTTTGGTCGGATGTCGACGATCGCGCCTTCCCTGACGACCTCATGCTCGAGTAGCCGTTCGTAGATTGAACCGAGCTGTTGCACACTGAGGTCACGATAATTGATGTACTTTCGCGCGCCGTCGGTGCGTTCAAAAGACAGCTTATCGATCACCTCGGCCATAACTGAATCGGAAAGCCGCACCCGCCGAAGCAGTGGAGTACGATCAGCGTCGAACAGTCCACCATTGTAAGGCGGCAATCCGATTGACACGTCACCTTCGTCAATGGCGCGGCACAGATCATCGAGGACGGACCAGTAACGAGCCGCTGTCGTCGAGAAGGTGTCTCCGCTATCCTTACGATCCCCTACATCGAGGCGGACACGGTCACGCAGGCCATAGTCGTCGTATCGCCGATCGTTGACAGGGAGCAGATTGCGGTCTTCAGCATAGAGGATAAATAACAGGCGGTAGAGAAGGATCAAGGCCGCTTCTCGCACGTCTTGAAGCGGAGCATCGACTGCCCGGTCGGCAAGCGAACGCGCTAACAAAGGGTACACATGGTCGAACACGAGGTTCGACAGGTCGGCAGCGACACGCTCCTCATAAAATCTACCCTCTTCAAGAGCGCGAACATGAAACGTCCGTGTGTCCGTCGCGGAAGGCAAAAACGCCTCCCTTCGAAACACAAGAGCGAAGACCCGAAGGGCATGGCGGCGTTGGTCATCATCCAGCGCGAAAAGGCCATCGCCGTACCCAGGAATTCCAAGCACGCTGGCGAGGTCAACTTCAAAGAACTGTTCGGATACCGAACGTGCACCAGAATGATAAAGACGCCACTTGCCGCCGTTCGTGAGAATGCCCCAACGCAAGCTGCCGGTCGTAAGATCATCGACTCGGCGCAGGTAGCGGAGCATCTGCGTTGAAGGCGCAAGTTCCTCACCGCGCCTTCCAGACTGTCGGTCAAGCGGCCGACGCCACCGCTTCGATTCGACTATCGCAAGGCCGAACTGGTAGCGCCTCCACTCTTCAGGAAATCGATCTGCTTGCGCCTTGATTGCCGCATCGGCAAACAGCAGACCATCCGGCACATCATCCCGCCCTTTGACCGTGAGGTTTTGCTGGCGCATGGCTTGGCTCCAGCCCAGCCGCCGGAGAATTGGCCAGATCAAATCGTCTTCAGTTCGGGTTTCGTTAGGCGTTTGCCCGGTCGGGAAGGATGAGAAAACGGCACCAAAATCCGCCGCCAATGCATCGACATCGTGGTCGCTTAGGCTTTTCCAGTCCGCATTGCTGACAATCGACTGCATCAGAAAATCGCTGGTAAAAAGGCTTCCTTGAAAGGTACTTTCGATCATTAATTTTTCTGCCCAACCTTAATTGCCCACGCGACAACCGATAACTGAAGCGGGGGATTCGCGCGCGCCCTATTGATCCTTTTCCAATGCTATCCCACGCTTATCCAGGGCTGAGGCGGTGAGCAAAGCGCTAGAAATCAGATGAAGGAGATTGACTGCGCCCTACCTCAGTACCGTTCCGGCCATATAAGCGACTGTTTAACCTATATTTTCGTCAGCGGCCTACCATAATAAGAGAGCTTTGCTTCCAATATTCATTCGTTCCCAGAATTTTCAACGCACCCGACCATCCGTAAGAAGCAGGGCGGGTGCGTTTATGTCAGCAACGATGAGAAATGCGCCCGTTGGAGGTTCGACCTCAAACAGCTTTCCACCGGCAATCGCCTCACGCGTGGCAATCGCCAATATTGCCACCTTGTCAATCGCAGCCTGAAAGGCCTTGCCGAACTCAATAAGCTCCCCGGAATCCTCATCCTCGATAAACTCGGCTATGATCCGGAAATGCGGCTCGGCAAATGCTCCCACGCATTGCCTTTGATGCGTCAACAGCAACGTCGAGATTTCAGGTTTACTTGAACGCACCCTGTAGCAGGCGACGAGATCGGTCATGTGAGAGCTGGCAAGATGACCGAAGCCTGCAATCCCTTTTCCGCCCGCCGTTCATTCAGAACCGCGAAAAGATAGTCAACGACCGGCACGCATCGCTTGTAGGACCATCCGTGCGAACCCGAAGGATGCGGTATATGCGCGGCAACAGCCCCCCATTCGGAACTCCAGTTGATCTCATGCGCTTCGTAATGACGCGGCCCAGCCTGATACGCCGCAGAAATGGTTTTGTGGATCGGCTTGCGACGCCACAATTCCGTTCCGCATACCAGCACTATTTCCGCCTCTGTCCTTTGGATATTGGCGACAAACTCATGGGATGCCGACCCATTCCACAACTGTTCCGGCGGGCGATCACCCGGCTTGTTCCCCGCGACGACCGGAATGTAGTTGCTGAAGATCACGGAATGCCAGAATGCGGCAGATTGCTCTTGGGTCAGCCCATCGTGGAGACGCTTCGTAACGAGCCGTTCCACGCGCCTGAAAAACTGGGCGTTCGCACCAAGCCGCCCCTCAATGTAGGCAGTGACCACATCCTTTGTCATCTCCGGGATACCGGAGCCGATTGGAGCGCTATGATATAATGGGCCTCCCCCAGCACCATGAGCCGCGCGCCGCCCAAAAGATTATCGCTCTGCCCGTAAAAGTCGCCGCGCCAATAGTCTGTCATTTCGTTCTCCGTAAATCGTGGAGCCGCAGAATCCCTTGAGAGACCTAATCGACGCCTATCAAATGAAAAAAAACTGACGGAATAATCAACGGTTTATCGCAGAAATACCGATTAGCTGGCTTTCCTGCCGCTTCTCAGCGGCTTCGGCGGTGATGCCCCTTCGTCCGGCACGACGAACAATTCCGACACGCTAAGTGACAAGGCATCCGCGATCTTATCGAGGAGATCGACGGTGGGATTTTCCGTCTGCCGTTCCAGGCCGCCGAGGTAGGCGCGATCAACACCGGCATCGGCGGCAAGCTTCTCCTGAGAGACGCCCCGATCCACCCTTAACCGGCGTAAATTCCATGCGACAAGCGCCCGACCCTTCATATGCCAAGGTCAACAGTTCAGTCGCCTAAAAAACCACTGGCAATAGCCACATGAAAGTGTTTATGGTGCCCGCCAAGGTTGATGTTTCGGCATCCATGGAGGGGCGATGCGGGTCAGAATACACCGGGGAACCAAGGAGATCGGCGGAAGCTGTATCGAATTGGAGGCGCAGGGCGCGCGCATTCTGCTTGATCTTGGCCTGCCACTCGACGGCGATCCCGATGATACCGCGCTCCATCCAAAGGTTGACGGTTTGCAGGGCGGAAGCGAGCTTTTGGCTTTGGTTCTCTCCCACGGTCATCTCGACCATTGGGGGCTGGCACACCTGGTAGGCCCGGATTTGCCGGTAGCACTTGGCGCGGCCACCCACCGAATCTTGAAGGCCGCGCAACCGTTCCTGCCGAGACCCTACGTCCCACGTCAGGCAAGTGAGTTTTCCAGCAGAACACGCCTGACCTTCGGCCCCTTCACCGTGACGCCGCATCTGGTAGATCATTCCGCCTATGACGCCTATGCGTTGGAAGTCGAGGCGGACGGAAAGCGGCTCTTCTATTCAGGGGATTTCCGGGCGCATGGCCGCAAAGGAGCGCTGTTCGACCGCCTTGTCGCCAACCCGCCCCGCAATATCGATGTGCTGCTGATGGAGGGATCGACGCTAGGACGGCTCGATGCCGACCGCCAGTTCCCGACCGAAACCGAGATCGAAGGCAAGTTGCTCGATATTTTCCAGCGCACGGACGGCATGGCGTTGGTCGCCGCGTCGGCGCAGAATATCGACCGGATGGTCAGCCTCTATCGCGCCTGCAAACGCAGCGGGCGGACGATGGTCATCGACCTCTACGCCGCCGAAGTCCTCCGGGCGACCGGCAATGCCAACATTCCGCAATCGGACTGGCCGAATGTCGCCGTCTATGTGCCGCATTACCAGCGCGTTCGTATCAAGCAGGACGAGTGCTTCGACCTCCTGGAGCCGCACAAGGCGAACCGCGTCTTCCCCGAAGACCTGAAAGCCTTGGCAGGCAAGGCTGCATTCCTTTTTCGGCCCGCCATGCTGGGAGACCTCGACCGGGCCGAATGCCTTGAGGGCGCGGTGGCCGTCTGGTCGCAATGGGACGGTTATCTGCAACAGGACAAGGGCCGCAACATCGCGGAGGCATTCGCTGCGCGCGGCATCCCGCTCGAACACGCTCATACATCAGGACACGCCAGCATCGGAGATTTGAAGCGATTGGCGGACGCCATCGCGCCGAAGATGCTGGTTCCCATTCATACATTCGAACCGGGCCGTTTCCCGGACTATTTCGGGCCTCGTGTCACCCGGAAGGAAGACGGCGACTGGTGGGAGATTGCCGCATGATGGATGCCGTTACCGCCGCTCATCGAAAGCTCGATACCGACTTTCTTAACGCCTTGGAGGCGCTGGCCGCAACGCCAGCCCCGAACTGGTGGCGAGACGTGCTCACTAACGATGACCTGTTCATTGCTGTCAGGCGCAATTCGCTCAATGTTTATTATCGCGGCGCATCCATCTTCAAGATCGATTGGGTCAACGGGCGGATTGTCCCTTCCACCCATGTCAAATATCTGGTCCGGCAGGCACAGACCTATGTGCCTTTGATCGACGGGCGATTCCAGTATCCGGCTGCGGCATCGATGTGGGAAAGCTATGAAGGGGCGGAAACCCTTCGCCAGATGATGCGGGCCGCAACCTCTTTTGCAGGAGCGGAGAAGTCCGGGCTTCATCCCCTACTCGTCGGCGATCCCTCAATCATCGATGCCGAAATCGCGCTGACCCGCGCGGCAACGGAGGAAGCGGCCACGCAGCAGCAGGACCGACTTGACGCAGCCGTCATCCGCAACACCAAGACCGGGCCGGAGGTCGTTTTCTGCGAGGCCAAGCACTTCACCAATGTCGCATTACGAGCCAACGGAGATGGCTTGCCCACTGTCATCGGCCAGATCAAGGACTACGAGAGCGCGTTAACGCGGTACGCCAACGCATTGAAGGAAGGCTATGTCGAGGTCGCCAGCGCCCTCGTTCGCATCAATGCGATGAAGAAGCTGGTTCGCAGCGGTGATGCGCCCACGCTACATGACGCGATTCTTCATATCGCCGAGAGCAAAATCCCTCCGGCCATCGACGCCAAGCCCCACCTTCTTATCTTCGGTTTCGACAAGGCCCAGCGTGACGATCCGGCATGGCGCGTCCATCTGCAAAAATTGGAGCACCATTTGGGCGGGCGTGTGCGCGCCATCGGCAACCCAACGCGCCAATCTGTTGCAATCCGGTAACATAGAGGATTTCTTCGCAAAAAGGCGCAATTTTCGAGGGGCTGAAGTGAATACTAGGGGCGACCTGCTTTCAGCGAAGACGGCCGCATCCTGACACAGCAAGATGGGAGCCCCATGAAAGCTACCAAACACCCGCACAGACCGAAAAGCATGTCGCATTCTGACTTGCCGATTCTCCAATCGAATGCCCGCAGCCATCAACTCGCACGGCACGGATGGCCGGAAACAATCAGCCTCGATGGGCCATCGTCCGGCGTTGCCCTGCTCTTCGGAGCGCCGCAGACAAGCAGGATTGTTCCCATTTATCTGGCGAACGCGACAGGCTCGCTATTGATCGACGTTTTCGTGTCAGACGCTGGTTTCATCAATTTCGATGAAACTCACGAAGACACCCGACCGCATGTCCGTGCATTGGAAACCATAGAGAGTGGCACAGGCTCCTTTTTGGATGCCTACCTGCTCGACCTCGCAGGCGACTTTCTCGTCTCTTACAGCGTGATCGCTACCACGGAACAGGGTGTCCGATATTACGGATCGGCACCCATTTCGCGACCACCCCACGATGGCTGGATCGCAATCGAGGACTGGGCGCCAATCCGCGCCTGATCCCCCACACCATTTCCCTGACAACGACCTTCAGGCGCGAAAAGCGCCGCATGGAGTTTCCCTATGGACGCCGAATATTTTAAATCGTGGAAATTTGCCTTCACCCTCGCCGCAGGCTTCACCATCCTCATGACCGGATACAAAATGGCAGTCCGGCCTGATCTGCCGACGCGGCTTGCCGAAAGCCGGGCAGCGGCTGCATTTCCCGAAGGCGAACCTTCGTCAGCATTGCGCGGCAAGCTGATGACCGAAGGCATGACCTCGCTCAGTCTAAACTTCACCCTTGACGAGTTCGAGCGCTACATGCGGTCCAACAACAACGAGATCGTCTGGGAGCCGGAGAACGACCGCTCCTTCGTCGTGGTCGCTACACGCGTTGATCCATTAACCCAGGTCATGAACGAGATGGCCTTCCAGATGAAAGTTCGTCAGCCGTCCGAACTGCCGAATTTCCCGCATTTCGCATCCGGTGCCATTTCGATCACTGCAATCGCGTTCAATGCCGAGATGGTCGATCCGCGCGTTGCGCAAAACCTGCTGTTCCAGATGCAAACCGACATCGAACTGAGACGGCAGAGGGGAGCGCTGTAAACGCTTCCGGGCCATACAAATCGCTGCTACAATTCTCAGTACAATTTCAACCGTGAGGCATTGATTTCATTGAGTTAACGGCGACGGAACCCGGATCGTGCAGGGTCCAGGTTCCCCAGCCAAACTCCTTTAAAAATAAGTGACCGACTTCACCTCATCCCTTGCCAGCGGTTTTCTCGGCTGGCACGTTGCTTGTGTCTGATTCCCATCTGCGTGGAGGAAAACCCATGGCGCACAAGTTCGAGATCTACAAGGACAAGGCTGGCGAGTTTCGTGTTCGCTTCAAGTACAACAGCGAAGTGATGTTCTCCACGGAAGGCTATTCCAGCAAGGCCAGCGCGCAGAACGCCATCGATTCGATCAAGAAGAACGGTCCTGGCGCGCCTGTCGAAGACAACACGACGCCGCAGGCCTGATCGATCCACATTCGCCAAAAAGGCCCGCCGGTTTTCGCCGGCGGGCCTTTTTGCGTTTCCGCGCCGGAGGATTGCCGGAGAAACTGCGCGGTGACGCCCCGGAGGCGGCGGCAGCCCTACGGGCCTTAACGTCTCGCCATGAAAGCCCGGGCTCCTTGCGAGTTGCAGGCTTCCTTGCTGGACTGGAGACAGATGGCGCGCACCACCGAACCGGGAAGGCACTCTGGCAGCACTATCGGCAGGCGACCTGAAACCCGCGATGCGCCGATGCCGCGCATAGCCGGCCGCGATTACTGTTTTCGGAAGAAGGAAGCCAAGGTCCATAAATGGAAAAGCCTGCCGCGGGAGGAGGTGCGGCAGGCTTTCCGATAGAACCGAATGGCGACTGGGAGGAGGAGTGCCGCCATTCCCGCAGTCGGCCCTGGGAGGAGGAGTGGGCCTTCTGCAATCATCGAAGCTTCGTGGGAGGAGGTACGTTGCTTCGATAAATATGACTATAGCCGATTCCTGATTATTTGATAGGCATCGTTTTGCAGGGCAGCTATGCGCTATGCGCGGAGCGTATGCCTCAACACCATCGAACTGCCCCGCCGCACCGCCACTTCTTCGCACATGCAAAAACACCCGCCGGAGGCGGGTGTCTTCGAATTCTGCTAGATGGCGGCGGGTCGGTCAGAAGCCGACGGCAGCGCGCGCGACGGCCTTGATTTCCGAACGCTCGATGCCGAGATCGCGCAGTTCGCGGGTGGTCATGCGGTCGAGTTCGTTGACGGTCTGACGGTACTTGCGCCAATTGCTGAAGGAACGTGCCATGTTCATGATGATCCCCTTTCCGGAGGCTCTCTGTTCGGCACCGGTCCGTGGCGCCGCGTCTTTCGATGGCCGTCTTATAGGCTTATGCTGCAATGCAGAACAGCGCCAAGCGAGCACGCCACCCATGCGTATGACGCATGGGTATGGCCATCTTCTGTTAAGGTTCCATTTCACGCATAATTCGGATTCGGAGGCTGTTTTCGGCAAAAAGTACGACTTTTTAGCCGGCGCCGTGGGAGAATCGCGCGAAAGTACGTCTCTTTCTCTTTGCAGCGTCCGGAATGCCGCCCTTCGCCGTCCCTAGCGTTTTGCCGATATCCACGGCAAAAGCCCTTCGCACTTTCGCCGGACTTGCTCTAAGAAGGCGTCCCGCGGCCGCGCCGCCCTTCTCGATGACGGAAAGACATGAGCGACATTCTGCAGGGTCAAGAACGCGGCGACGTGCTCGCCCATGTCTCCGGCAACCTGCGCCGCCTTCGCCAGGCGACCGGGCTCAGCCAGGCCGCGCTGGCGCAGGCCTCCGGCATCAGCCGGCGCATGATCGTGGCGGTCGAGGGGGGCGATGCCAATATCAGCCTGTCGAGCCTCGACAAGCTGGCCGCCGCCATGGGCGTGCGCTTCGTCGATCTCGTGCGCGATCCGGCCCGCGCGCCTTCAGCGGAAATCAACGAGGTGACCTGGCGGGGAACCGATGCGGACAGCACCGCCGTGCTGCTCGGCACGGCACCGGCAACGGCGGAGGCGCAGATGTGGTTCTGGTCGCTCGGCCCCGGCGAGCGCTACGCCGCCGAGCCGGACCCGACCGGCTGGCACGAAATGCTGTTCGTGACCGAAGGCACGCTGCGGCTTGAGCTTTCGGGCGTCGCCAGGGATTTTGCGGCGGGCAGCTTCACCGTCTACGCCACCGACCAGGCCTATGCCTATGCCAATCCCGGCACCGTGGCCGTGCGTTTCGTGCGCAACGTGATCTCCTGATCATCAGCCCGTTGCCAGTATCCAGGCCATGCCGGCAAGCGCGGACAGCGCCAGCGTCAACAGCACCGAGGCCTTGAGGCGGAACAGCGCATAGGCCGCCGCCGCGGCGAGCAAGGCCGATGGCAGGATGAGTGTCGATGGAACGGGCACTTCCAGACGCAGCGGGCCTGCGGCAAGAACCGTCACCTCCCCGAACAGCGTGTGCAGGGCGAACCAGACCGCCAGGTTGAGGATGACCCCGACGACGGCGGCAGTGATTGCCGACAGGGCGCCGGAAAGCGCCGCATTGCCGCGCAATTTCTCGATGAAGGGCGCCCCGAGGAAGATCCAGAGAAAGCAGGGCACGAAGGTGACCCAGGTGGTGAGGATCGCCGCAAATGTTGCCGCCACGAGCGGATCGAGGCCGCCGGGATCGCGGTAGGCGGCGAGGAAGCCGACGAACTGCAGCACCATGATCAACGGCCCCGGCGTCGTCTCGGCCATGCCGAGCCCGTCGAGCATTTCGCCGGGCCGCAGCCAGCCATAGTGCTGCACGGCCTCCTGCGCGACATAGGCGAGCGCCGCATAGGCGCCGCCGAAGGTGACGACCGCCATCTTGCTGAAGAAGGCGCCGACCTGCGTGAAGACGTCGTTGCCGCCGGCGAAAAACCAGATCGTTGCAACAGGCCCGAGCCACAAACAAAGCAGCGCCGCGGAGATCTTCAGCGACCAGACGAGATGCGGACGGGCATGGGCGGGTGTCGCCTCGCCGAGCAGCGACTCCTCGTCCTTCAGGGCATTTGCGCCCGCCCCCGCATGGCCGCCCGCCGTGCGGAAAAGACGGGAGCCGGATCTGGAACCGAGGTAACCGACGATCGCCGCAACGACGATGATGAGCGGAAACGGCACCTTGAAGGCGAAAATGGCGACGAAGGCGGCGGCGGCGAGAAGGATCATCGCCGGATTGACGAGCGCGCGGCTGCCGATGCGGAACACGGCCTGCACGACGACGGCGAGCACCGCCGCCTTGAGACCGAAAAACAGGCCCTCGACCACGCCGGCATCGCCGAAGAGCACATAGACATAGCTCAGCGCGAGGATCGACAGGAAGCCGGGCAGGATGAAGAGAAGGCCGGCAAGAAGGCCGCCCGCCGTGCGGTGCATCAGCCAGCCGATATAGACGGCGAGTTGCTGGGCCTCGGGTCCGGGCAGGAGCATGCAATAGTTCAGGGCGTGGAGGAAGCGCTTCTCGCCGATCCAGCGTTTCTCGTCGACGACGATGCGGTGCATCACGGCGATCTGCCCGGCGGGGCCGCCGAAGCTGAGCGCCGCCACGCGCGCCCAGACGCGGAGCGCCTCGCCGAAGGAGACGCCGTGCCCTTCGGCAGTGGCCGGATCGGGCAGTGTCGCCGCGCCGTCGTTCATCGGATGTCCTTTCCCCGTGTCGCTGCGATCGATTGCAGCGTCCCCCTGCCCTGTCAAGGCGGCGGAGGACTTGACGGGCGTGGGTATCGGCATTATTAAACTCATCAGTTAATTAACCTAATGGATAAATGACGTGAGCGACCCGCTGAGCATGACGTTTGCCGCCCTTGCGGACCCGACTCGCCGGGCGATCCTCGCACGGCTTTCCGAAGGGGATGCGACAGTGAACGAAATCGCCGCCCCGTTCGAGATGAGCCTGCCCGCCGTCTCGAAGCACCTGAAGGTGCTGGAGGCTGCGGGCCTGATCACCCGCAGCCGCACCGCCCAATGGCGCCCCTGCCACCTGGAGGCGGGGCCGCTGAAAGAGGTCAACGGGTGGATCGCTAACTACCGGCGCTTCTGGGATGAGAGCTTCGACCGGCTCGACGACTACATCAGGCAATTGCAGGCCGGCGAGCCGGACAAGAAGAACTGAGGAGGACGACCATCATGCAACAGACCGCTGGAGCCGCCGAGCCTATCGGCCTTGCCATCGAACGCCTGATCGACGCGCCTGTCGCCCTCGTCTTCAAGCTCTGGACGGCGCCGGAGCACCTTGCCCGCTGGCTGGGGCCGAAGGATTTCACCGCCCATGCGGTGCGCATGGACGTCCGCCCGGGCGGCGCCTGGTCGGCGGTGATCCGCTCGCCCGATGGCGAAGATTATCCGATGGGCGGCATCTACCGGGAAATCGCGGAAAACCGCCGCCTCGTCTTCACCTTCCGCTGGACCGCGGAGGACGAGCCGGAAACGCTGGTGACCGTGACCTTCGAGGATGTTGCCGGAAAAACCCGGCTGACCTTCACCCAGACGCCGTTCGAGACGGTCCAGTCCCGCGACAGCCATGCGGAAGGCTGGGGCGAATGCCTCGACCGGCTGGTCGCCTATGCCCTGCAACAGCACCCCGGAGGAGAAGAGCGATGAAGAAGACCTATCACGGCA
This sequence comes from Shinella sp. SUS2, assembly GCF_001262505.1. Taxonomy (GTDB): domain Bacteria; phylum Pseudomonadota; class Alphaproteobacteria; order Rhizobiales; family Rhizobiaceae; genus Shinella. Next base: position 128,169 of record NZ_KQ410739.1, on the reverse strand, counting down.
GCTGCCATTGCGGCGCCGTCCGCTACGAATGCGTGCTCGATCTCGACGAGGGCCTGAGGCGCTGCAACTGCTCCTTCTGCCGGCGCACGCGCATGCTGAAGACATTCTCGAAGCGCGAGGACTTCAAGCTGCTGTCCGGCAAAGACCAGCTCCTCACCTACCGCGCCGCCAATTCGAACTGGCCGGAAGGCGATGTCGACCACTACTTCTGCAGGAATTGCGGCGTCCGCTCGTTCTCGCGCGGCTACCATGAAACCTTCATGGGGCATTTCTACTGCATCAATGCCGGCACGCTGGACGACGTGTCGGAAGAAGACCTCAGCGCCGCGCCCGTCATCTACGAGAACGGCATGGTGGACGACTACGAAAATCCGCCGCCGCACCACGCCCATCTCTGATCTCACGCCGCGCGGGCCTGTTGCTGGAGGTAGCGGTCCATCGCTCCCAGCATGGCCTGCCAGCCGGCCTGATGGTCCTCCGCCCTGTCGCGACCATCGAAATAGGTGCCCTGTTCGACAAGCCGCATACGCGTGCCGTCGGGAACCGGCTCGAAGGTCACGACGACCGTGCCGGAAAAGGAGAGCGTGCCGTCCTCCCGCAGCAGGGTGGCATAGACGATGCGCACCTCCGGGAGGATCTGCAGGTAGCGGTTCTCGTTGAGATAGACAGGCCCGTCCGCGGGACCGAAGCGGCAGAGATCGCTTTCTCCGACCGCAAAGCCGAAACGCTCGAAGCGCATCTGCCAGTCGGGTCCGGGATCGCCCCAGGCTTCCTGCGCCGCCTGTTGCGACCAAGCCGCAAAGACCGACGCTGCCGGCGCAGCGAAGGTTCTGGTGATATCGACGGTGCCGAGTTCGATGGACATGGCCTTTTCCTTCCTGTTGGGGGAACGGGAAGAGCATGCGCGTACCCGGCTACGGCCGGTAGAGACGTTCTCGACACTTTCGGGGCAGATGTGCCAATCTTGCGCCATGCCGACACGCCCGAAGCCGACCACTCCCCTCACCGTCGCCATCCTCGCCCTGCCGGAAAGCGGCACCATGGCGCCCTATGGGCTGCACGAGATCCTCGGCGAGGCCGGTCGCGGCCCGAAGGCGCAGCGCCCTCTCAAGCCGGTGCTCGTCGCCGCGCAGAGCGGCCCCCAGGAGACGGGCAGCGGCCTCAGCGTGACCCCGCAGCAGGGGCTTTCCGGCCATCTTGCCGATATCGTCGTCGTCTGCGACATCCATCTCGACCCGGGCCTTTCGCCGGCTGGGCGCTGGCCGCGGGAAATCGCCTGGGTGCGCCGGCATATCGAGGCGCAGGCGCTGGTCTGCTCGGCCTGCAGCGGCGCGGTGCTTTTGGCCGAGGCCGGGCTGCTCGACGGCACAGAAGCCGCCTCGCACTGGATCATGGCGGATCTTTTCCGCGACCGTTATCCAAAGGTCGCCTTCCGGCCGGAGCGCATTCTCTGCGACAGCGGCAGCGACGGGCGGCTGATCACCACCGGCGGCGCCACGTCCTGGCAGGATCTGGCGCTCTACCTCATCGGCCGCTTCTGCGGGGCGGAGGAAGCGACGCGCATCGCCCGGCTCTTCCTCATCGGCGACCGGGGTCACGGGCAGCTCCCCTTCGCCTCCATGGCCCGACCCCGCCAGCACGGCAATGCCGCGATCGCCGACGTGCAGACCTGGCTTGCCGACAACTATGCCGCCCCCAACCCGGTGGCCGCCATGGTGGCGCGCTCCGGTTTGGCCGAGCGCACCTTCAAGCGCCAGTTCAAGGCCGCCACCGGCTATGCGCCCGTAGACTATGTGCAGGCCATGCGCATCGAGGAGGCCAAGCAGATGCTGGAGACCGGGCCGGACGCCATCGAGGACATCGCCGTCGCAGTCGGCTATGGCGATCCGACCTTCTTCCGAAAGCTCTTTCGCCGCCGCGTCGGCGTCACGCCGGCACAGTATCGCCAGCGCAACCGCCAGCGCGGTCTCGGCTGACAATGGCCGATTTGCCCCGAAACCAGCCCGTTTGCCTCTGACCTTCGGGCCCCGGCGCCGGCACACTCGTCTCATCGAAACACGAGGAGACGCAACATGGACTTCTACTACGCCCCCACCGCCTGCAGCCAGGCCGCCCATATCCTGCTTCATGAAGCCGGTCTTTCCTTCCGGTCGCACACGGTCGACATCTTCCAGCACAGGCTTGAGGACGGCAGCAGCTACGAGGCGGTCAATCCGAACGGCTATGTGCCGGCCCTTCGCCTCGATGAAGGCCTGCTCCTGACGGAAAACGTCGCGCTGCTCGACTGGATCGCCCTTGCCGGCGACGGCCTTGTGCCGGACGGGCCGCTCGGCCGCACACGCCACCTCCAGATGCTCGCCTTCCTCTCGACCGAGCTGCAAAAACCCTTCGTGCGGCTGTTCTTCACCGAGAACGAGGAGGAGAAGGCCTGGCTGACCGAAACGCTCGGCCGCCGCTTCGGCTGGATCGCCACGCGCATCGAGGGCGACTATTTCTTCGGCGCGCGCTTTTCCGCTTCGGATGCCTTCTTCTATGTGATGGCGCGCTGGGCCGCGATGTGCGGCATCGCCCTGCCGGAGAGCCTGCAGGCGCTGGCGGGCAGGATAGACGCGCGGCCGTCGGTGAGGGCCGTGCTGGTGAAGGAGGGCGTCGCTCCCCTCGGCGAGGCCGCCTGAATCCCTGAAGGAAAAGCGTTGCGCCCACCCGGTGATCCGCTAGGGTCTTGCCGCCGGCGTGAGGGGCCTGCAACAGGTCCGGTTCCGGCGACTGTCGGAACTGGTCGCTGGCGAGTCGCAGACAGGCTGCACTGGCAGGCGAGCAGGCCCTAAAATCGGCAGCAATATTTCATCGGGGTCCAGCACATGGCAGAGTTTCCGCAAAAGGCGAAGGTCGTCATCATCGGTTTGGGTGGTATCGTAGGCGCATCGATCGCCCACCATCTCATCGAGCGGGGATGGGACGACATCGTGGGCATCGACAAGTCGGGCATCCCGACCGACATTGGTTCGACGGCGCATGCCTCGGATTTCTGCTACACGACCAGCCACGACTATCTTTCGGTCTGGACCACCCAGTATTCGATCGATTTCTACGAGAAGATGGGCCACTACGCGCGCATCGGCGGCCTCGAGGTCGCGCGCACCGGCGACGACACCTGGATGGAAGAGATCAAGCGTAAGCTCTCCTCCGCCCGGGCCTTCGGCACCCGCGCGCATTATGTTTCACCGGCCGAAATCAAGGACATGTTCCCGCTGATCGAGCAGGATCAGGTGATGGGCGGCCTGTTCGATCCCGATGCCGGCCTCGTCGTCCCGCGCTCGCAGACGGTTGCCGGCAAGCTGGTCGATGCCGCCGAAAAATCCGGCAAGCTGCAGGTCTACGGCAACACGCCGGCCCAATCGCTGATCGTCGAGGGCGGTCGCATCAAGGGCGTTGTCACCCATCGCGGCACGATCATGGCGGATCACGTCATCGTCTGTGCCGGCATCTGGGGCCGCCTGATCGCCGAAATGGTCGGCGAGGACCTGCCGGTCATGCCGGTCGACCATCCCCTCACCTTCTTCGGCCCGTACAACGAGTTCGAAGGCACCGGCAAGGAAATCGGCTATCCGCTTCTGCGCGACCAGGGCAACTCCGCCTATATGCGCGACACCGGCGACCCGAAGACCACCGAGGGCGGCCAGATCGAGTGGGGTTACTACGAGCAAACCAGTCCGCGCCTCTGCCACCCGCGCGACATTCTCGAAAAGCACGAGGCGCGCCTCTCGCCCTCGCAGCGCGACCTCGACATGGAGCAGATCCTCGAGCCCCTCGAAAAGGCCATGGAACTGACACCGATCCTCGGCGAACTCGGCTATAACGAAGGCCATTCCTTCAACGGCCTGTTGCAGGTCTCCGCCGCCGGCGGCCCGTCCTGCGGCGAAAGCCAGAAGGTGCGGGGCCTCTGGTACTGCGTCGCCATCTGGGTGAAGGACGGCCCCGGCTACGGCAAGCTGATCGCCGACTGGATGACGGACGGTCGCACCGAGATCGACCACAACTCGATCGACTATTCCCGCTTCTACCCGCACCAGCTCACCGAGGAGTTCATCGAAGGCCGCAGCTACGAGGCCGCGCAAAAGATCTACTTCCCGGCGGTGCACAACCGCGAACCCTATGCCTCCGGCCGCGGCGCCAAGCGCTCACCCTTCCATGAGCGCGAAAAGGAACTCGGCGGTTACTTCATGGAACTCGGCGGCTGGGAGCGTGCCCATGGCTACGCCGCCAACGAGCATCTGCTCGAAAAATATGGCAACCGCGTTCCGGTGCGCGAGAACGAGTGGGACAGCCGCCATTTCTGGCGCGTCTCGAATGCCGAGCATCTCGCGATGAGCGAGGATTGCGGCATCGTCAACCTCTCGCATTTCCACATGGTCGACATCGAAGGCCCCGACCATGTCGAGCTGCTCGAATGGCTCTGCGCGGCCAAGATCGGCGGCGACGGCAACATCGGCAAGGGCATCTACACCCACTTCCTCGACGACGAGGGCATGGTGCGCGCCGACTTCACCGTCTTCCGCATGGCCGACCGCTGCCGCCTGGTGAACGGCGCCGATGCCGGCCCGCGCGACTTCCACTACATGAAGCGCGTCGCCGAGGATCGTGGCCTTGACGTCACCATCACCGACACGTCGGAAAAGTTCATCACCATCGGCATCTGGGGCCCGAACGCCCGCGAAAACCTGAAGAAGGTGGTGGCGGACCCGGCCGGCCTCGATATCGAGAATTTCCCGTTTGCCGCGATCAAGCAGATCGAGATTGCGGGCAAGCCCGTCACCGCCTTCCGTATCTCCTATGTCGGCGAGCAGGGCTGGGAACTGCACATGAAGTACGAGGACGGCCTCGCCGTCTGGGATGCGCTGCGCGCCGCCGGCGTCATGGCCTTCGGCGTCGAGACCTATGCCAATTCGCGTCGCATGGAAAAGAGCCTGCGTCTGCAGAACGCCGACCTTCTCACCCAATACAACCTCATCGAGGCCGACCTTGCCCGCCCGAAGGTCAAGGAAGCGGATTTCCGCGGCAAGGCGAAGCATCTGGAATACAAGGCGCGCGACCACCAGCCCGCCATGCTCTGCACGCTCGTCATGACCGAGAACACCGACAGGAACGGTGTCAAGCGCTACCCGCTCGGCAACCTGCCGGTCATCGACCCCGCGACCGGCGACGTCCTCATCGACGACCTCGGCCGCCGTTCCTACACGACGTCCATCGCCTTCGGCCCGACCATCGGCAAGAACATCGCGCTCGCCTACCTGCCGCACGCCTATTGCCAGGAAGGTCGCAAGCTCAACATCGAGTATTTTGCCGAGACCTACCCGGTCGAGGTGGTCGGCATCGGCTACAAGCCGCTGTACGACCCTGAAAACCTGAAGCCGCGCACGTAATCGGTTTTGGAGACGTCAAAAAGGAAAGGGCGCGCCGGCGAAAGCGGCGCGCCCTTTTGCTTGGTCGGTTTGCCGACGTCCGCTCCGCCAACCGCCAGCGCGAGAACCTGCTGCTCTACCGCACCAACGCCCCATTCTCCGCGACAAGCCGCCCGGCCTTGAACACCCGCCGTCCCTTCGGCACCGCCACGACGGCCTCCGGTACATGTTCGGCGGCGAGCGTCACGAAATCGGCCCTGGCGCCGATAGCGATGCCGTAGCCTTCGAGACCGAGGGCCTTCGCACCGGCTGATGTCACCACGTCGAAGGCGGCCGTCAGTTCCTCGTCCGTGTAGAAGCCGGAGCGGTAGCCGATCATCATGGCCCGGGCCAGCATGTCCCCGTCACCGTAGGGCCACCAGGAATCGCGGATATTGTCATTGCCGGCGAAGACGTTGACGCCTTCCGCGCGCAGCAGCGCGACCGGCGGGAAGACATGATCGCCGGGGGCGTTGGTCATGATCGACACGCCTGCGGCAGCGATTTTCGCCCCGATGCGGCGGGCGGCGTCGGCATCGAGGTCACCGAGGCCATAGGCATGACTGATCGCCACCTTGCCCTGCAAACCGAGCGCCACGGTGCGCGCGCAGATTTCCTCCACCGTGAAGGCGCCGAGCGAGCCGAAATCGTGCAGATGGATATCGACCCCGACGCCGCGCTTTTCCGCAACACCGAAGACGACATCGAGATGGCCGTCGATATCGCGGTCGAAACTTGCCGGATCGAGGCCGCCGACGAGGTCTGCGCCGAGCGCGACCGCCTCGTCCAGCAGCTCAGGCGTGCCGGGGCTCTTCAGGATACCGCTCTGCGGGAAGGCGACGAGCTGAATGTCGATGATATCGCAGTACTCCTCGCGGATACCAAGGATCGTCTCCAGCGATTTCAGCCCGACCGAGTCATCCACCATGACATGGCTGCGCATCTGGAGGGAGCCGTTCGAAACGCAGAGTTCCAGCTGCTTGCGGGCGCGCTCGTCCATCGGCGCGGCGCTTGCCATGTTCTGCGCCTGGAAGGCGACGCGTTCGTGGACGTCAAAACCGTTGGTGCAGGGTTTGTGCGGGATCCATTTGTCGCCGTAGAAGCTGGTATCGAGGTGGATGTGGCCCTCGACAAAGGCCGGCACCAGCAGCGCGCCGGCAATGTCCACCTGCAAGGCCGCGCCCGCAAGCGCGCCCGCTGGCGCGATGGCGACGATGCGGCCGCCGGCAACGCCAATATCGTTCAGCGAACCGTCCGCCAGTTTCGCGCGGGTGAAAAGGGTCTCGATCTCGGCCATGGCCTCGCGTCTCCATCTGCATACGACCCGACCTGCCCCATTCCGGGCAGATCAAGTATTGTACGCAACAAGACGCGAAAATCGTATGCAGTCAATAGGCCGCAGCGACGGCGGCGGTGCCGAGCACCAGGATGGGCGTGCCGTTCTGCACGCGGTTATAGAGATCGATGACATCCTGATTCAGCATGCGCACGCAACCGGAGGAAACGGACTTGCCGATCGTCCACCATTCCGGAGACCCGTGGATGCGGTAGAGCGTGTCTTCCTTGTTCTGGAAGATGTAGAGCGCGCGGGCACCGAGCGGGTTCTTCAGGCCCGGCTCCATGCCGCCGTTCGCGATGCTGTAGGGCTGCAGTTCCGGCTGGCGGGCGACCATCTCATCCGGCGGGGTCCAGCGCGGCCATTGCCGCTTGTACTGGATGACGCCGCGGCCCGCCCATTCGAAGCCGGCGCGACCGAGGCCGACGCCATAGCGCATGGCCTGGCCGTCCTCGTAGGTGAGGTAGAGAAAGTGGCTGGACGTATCGACGACGATGACGCCAGGCCGCTCGCCGGTCGGGTTCGGCACCATCTGGCGATAGAAGCGCCGGTCGATCTTCTGATAGGGAATGGCCGGAAGCGGGAACTGCTCGTCGGGCTTCGGCCCGTACATGGCGGCGTAGATGCTGGTATCGACCGGTTCTGGTTCGATGGCGACCCGCTCGCGCACCGGCGTCGTGCAGCCGGCCAGAACGGTGGTTGCCAATCCTGCCCCGCCAAGCAGGAAGGATCGGCGGCTTACGCTTTCACCAGTCAATACATGTCCTCACGTCAATCGTCATAGGGATCGGCCAGCGCGGCATCGGGCCGGCTGACCGGATATTTCGTGCGCGAGATGCGGGCAGCCATGCCCTTCGCGCCTTCTTGCTTCAGGAGCGTGCGGAAGCTTGGATGCATGCCACCGTCCATGTAGGCAAAGCTCGACACCGTCGTCGTGCTGGCAAGCGCCGCATCCAGCTTCTTCTGTTCCGCGCCGAGCTTGGCAACGAGATCGGTCGTCGCGTCGCCCAGCGTCGCCGGGCACTGCGCCAGCGGATCGCTCGGTTCGCCGTCCGCGAACTCCTTGTTGAAGACATAACGGCCGCCGCAGACGGAGACCTTCGGCTGCTTGCGCGTGAAGGCGAAGGCGTCATAGCCTTCCTTCAGCGTGCGCCAGAAGGGCATGTTCGGGTCGCCACGATGTTTGGCCATGTTCTGCGTCGTCATGCGGAAGGGATAGGCCTGCACCTGGAAGCGCTGCTGCCCGCCCTCCAGCGCCCGCTGCACGATGGCGTAGATCTCGCCGACACCCTGGTCGGTCATTGCGTAGCAGCCCGAGGAGGAACAGGCGCCATGCACCATCAGCGCCTCGCCGGTATAGCCGAGCGCCGATTCCAGCCTGTTCGGATAACCGAGGTTGAAGGAGACGTAATACTGCGAGTTCGGGTTCAGCATGCCGGCCGAGACATGGTAGAAGCCCTCCGGCGCCTGGCGGTCGCCGCTCTTCGTCTTGGGGCCGAGCTTGCCGGACCAGCGGCACATCGGATAGGTCTTGAACAGCGCATATTGGCCGCTCGTATCGACCTTCCAGACCTCCAGTTCGCTTTCCTGCTTGAAGATGCGCACCAGCACTGGGTTTTCCGGCCGCATCTTCTTCTTCGACATCTCCGCTTTCACCTTGTTGGAAAGCTCCGGCGCCTCGGCCAGCGAGGCGACATCCATGGCCATGCAGCCGGCAAGCAGGCTGCCGGCGACGGTGGCGGCGGCAAGCCGTGCAAGAAGCGGCAGGCGCCGGCGGGCGGTTTCACGGAAGAGACGGTGGCGAAGCGCAAACATGGTTCGTTTTCGGTTGTTAGAGGTCCGGGCACGCCGGCTCGAAAGCGGCGCATCTCGGGGTTCAGATTCCAAGCGATTGCTTAGAACTTCGTTAATCTTGTGACCGTGACCGGCCTCAGTGCGGCGTCATGCCCCGGCAAACGCCCCGAATCCGAAGCACCAGCCGCCGCGGAGAGCATAAAACCTCAAGCAACTTGAGCATCAAGGCCCGTTTTGCCGAATTTCGCAGCCCGGCGATCACACGGCGAACAACAAATCGTTAGCGGATACTTTCCAGGGGCACCGGACGGGGCGAAAGGCAAAGAAGACTTGATTTGCCGGCGCTTCCGGCACATCTCTCACCCAGGTATATTCGATGAGGCAGAGACGATGCTGACGATCGGCGATCTTTCCAAGGCCACGGGCGTCAAGGTTCCGACCATCCGCTACTACGAACAGATGGGCCTGCTCTCCCATGCCGAACGCTCGGAGGGCAACCAGCGGCGTTATTCCAGCGAGGAGCGCGAGCGCCTGGCCTTCATCCGCCACGCCCGCGATCTCGGCCTCACCATCGACGCCATCCGCGAGCTGATCGACCTCAGCCAGCACCCTGAGCGACCCTGCCACGATGCCGACCGCATCGCCGCCGAGCAGCTTTCCACCGTGCGGCGCAAGATCGCCCGGCTGCGCAAGCTGGAGGCCGAGCTGGAGCGCATCACCAGCCATTGCCATTCCGACCAGATCCGCGACTGCTACGTCATCCGGGCACTGGCCAACCACGACCTTTGCCACGACGAACACGATTGAACGTGCTCAGGAGCCAGCAAGCAGCCTCAGCTTCTGGAGCTGCGTTTCGCGCGGCTCGTGCATATCCAGCATGCCCTGCAGCCGCCCGTCCGCACGGATGAGGAAGAGGCCGGCGGTGTGGTCCATCGTGTAGCTGTCCGAGGCGGTCGGCACCTTCCTGTAGAAGGCCGAAAAGGCGTCCGCCGCCGCTTTCGTCTGCGCAGCATCGCCCCGGAGCGCGATGATGCGCGGATCGAAGGAGGTCATGTAGAGCTTCAAGAGGTCCGCCGTGTCCCGCTCGGGATCGATGGAAATGAAGAGCGGCGTGATGCGATCCGCCGCCGGGCCGATGTCCTTGAGCAGACCCGACAGTTCGAAGAGCGCGGTCGGGCAGACATCCGGGCAATGGGTGAACCCGAAGAAGACGAGATAGGGCTTTCCGGCCAGAGCGGCGGAGCGGAACGGCTTGCCGTCGACGGTCTCAAGCTCGAAGGCACGCCGTTTTGCCGTCTCGCCGGAAGGCGCCTTTGCCGCGACCGTCACGGTGACGATCGCGGCAAGACCTGCGGCAAGGGCAAGAAGCGTCCGGCGCCTCATCCCTTGATCGGCCGCAGGAGGCGCAGCGCATTCAGCGTGACGAGCACGGTGGCGCCGGTATCGGCAAGGATCGCCGGCCAGAGGCCCGTGATGCCGATGACGGTCGTCACGAGGAAGACACCCTTGAGGCCGAGCGACATGACGATGTTCTGGACGATATTGCGCATCGTGCGCTGCGACAGGTCCGTCATCAGAGCGACGTCGCCGACGCGGCCGTGCAGGATGGCGGCATCGGCCGTCTCCAGCGCCACGTCGGTGCCGCCGCCCATGGCGATGCCGATATTGGCGGCGGCGAGTGCCGGGGCGTCGTTGATGCCGTCGCCGATCTTGCCGACGACATACCCTTCGCGCTGCAGCTCGCCGACGATGCGCTGCTTGTCCTCGGGCATCAGCTCGGCGCGGACCTCGATGCCGAGCTTCGCGCCGACGGCCCTCGCCGTGCGGGCATTGTCGCCTGTCAGCATGACCGTCTTGATGCCGGCATCCTTCAGCGCCTTGAGGCCGGCAGCCGCATCCGGACGTGGCTCGTCGCGCATGGCGATGGCGCCGGCGAGCACGCCGTCGATCACTAGCATGGAGACGGTCTTGCCGTCGTCGTTGAGCGCGGCGGTGGCGGCCTTCACCTCGTCGGAGAGCGCGACCGTCTCGGCGACAGCCTTGGGCGAGCCGAGGAAGACCTCCCTGCCCTCGACGGTGGCGGCGACACCCTTGCCGCCGAGTGCCCGCGAGCCGTTCGCGACCGGCGGCACGACGCCGCCCTCGGCCGCCTTGCCGAGAATGGCGAGCGCCAGCGGATGGCTGGAACCGGCCTCCAGTGCGGCGGCAAGCCGCAGCACCTCGTCGGCCGGGGCCGCGAAGGCGACGATGTCGGTGACAACAGGCTTGCCCTCGGTCAGCGTGCCGGTCTTGTCAAAGGCGATGGCGGTGAGCTTGCCGAGGCCTTCCAGCACCGCGCCGCCCTTCATCAGGAGGCCGCGGCGGGCACCGGCGGAAAGCGCGGCGGCGATGGCCGCCGGCGTCGAGATGACCAGTGCGCAGGGGCAACCGATGAGCAGAACGGCAAGACCCTTGTAAACCCACTCGCTCCAGACGCCGCCGAAGAAGAGCGGCGGGATGATCGCGACGAGCGCGGCGACGACGACGACTCCGGGCGTGTAGTATTTGGAGAAGCGGTCGATGAAGCGCTCGGTCGGAGCCTTGGATTCCTGGGCCTCCTCGACCAGCTTGACGACGCGGGCGATGGTATTGTCCGCCGCTGCCGCGGTGACGCGCACGCGCAGGGCCGCATCGCCGTTCACCGTGCCGGCAAAGACGGTGTCGCCGACCTCCTTGCGCACCGGCGTGCTTTCCCCGGTCACGGGCGCCTCGTCGATGGAACTCTCGCCGTCGATGATCGTGCCGTCGGCGGAAATGCGGTCGCCGGGACGCACGAGAATGACCGCGCCGACGGCAAGCGCCTCGGCCGGCACTTCCGTCGTCCGGCCACCTTCCTCGAGAAGCGCGGTCTTCGGAACAAGAGCGGAGAGCGAGCGGATGCTGTCGCGCGCCTTGCCGGCGGCGACCCCCTCCAGCAGTTCACCTACGAGGAAGAGGAAGACCACGGCCGCCGCTTCCTCGGTCGCATTGATGACGACCGCGCCGACGGCAGCGATGGTCATCAGCATTTCGATGGAAAACGGTGTGCCGGCCAGCGCGGCCATGATGGCCCGGCGGGCGATCGGCACGAGGCCGACGAACATGGCGATGACGAAGGCATAGGTCTCGATGGCCGGAAAGAGATGGCCGATGCCGTAGGCAACGACGAGCGCCGCGCCGGCAAAGATCGTCAACCGTCCCTTCTTGCCCTTCCACCAAGGCCCTTCGGAGGGACTGTGGTCGTGGCCATGCAGCCCCTCGACAACCGCCGCCTTCGGCTTGTGATCATGGCCGGCATGGTCGTGATCCTCATGATCATGATCGTGGCCATGCGCATGGTCATGGGGATGATCGTGGTCATGTCCGTGCCCGTGATCGTGGTTGCAGCCGGGACCATGAACATGTTTTGCGACCGGCTTTTCCGCGACGGCCGCAGCCGGCGTCACCGAATAGCCGAGACCGGAGACCTTGCGGCGGATCGCCTCAAGGTCGCTGGTCGCATCGTGCTGCACGCGCATGGTGCCGGCGGTAACGGATACGGAAACCTCCGAAACCCCCGGCATACGGCGCACGGCGGTATCGATCTTGCTCGCGCAGGACGCGCAATCCATGCCGCCCACCCGGAACCGGGTCTCTTTCACATCGGACATCGTACATTCCTCTTCAGTCTCGTGAGGAGGTTCTACGACCTCTAGCGACTAGAGGTGCAAGAGAGGAGTACGAAGTTTTCTCAACCTTCTGAAAATAAGGTGCACTTGCTCCACCTTTCCATGTAATGCCGGCTTAACGCAGGAGTTCTCCACGGGAGGCGTTCGCAGTGAAAAAGTTCGAAATCTATGCCGGCGGCATCCTTATCGGTAGCACGTCTTTTGAACATGGAGACCCGCCGATGGGTGTTGCCTATGGCAATATGGCTCTGGCTCCGAACTGCCGCTTTAATCACGCCATGGCCAAAAGCACCCTCAGCGTTCGGCTGGATGGGAAGCCGATCCCGTCCAATGGCGGGCTTTTCGTCGAGGACCTCCTAGAGGAATTAGGGGAGATCCAGGTCACGATTCTTGGCATCGATCACGAGCTGTATGAGGAACTCTTTCCGGAGCATGTAGCAGCCTATCAAGAACAGTTTGGTTCCTAGAGATCGCCCTTCAAAAAAAACCGGCGAACGAGTGCATTGAAATCCACGAGCGCGCTGTGCTAGAGAGCGCCCACTTATTGCAGGTTTCATCTGCTGGTTGGGGAGGACGCCATGTCTTGCGACGCCCTCTTCCAATCGGGGATGGGCTCGGTCGACGCCCCCCGAACGGAAGAACGCTTTTCGATGTGTGCCCCGGTGGCATGCTCTGGCCTTGACGCCGTTGCGCCGACCCGCCCCGTGCGGCCGGTCAAGGCCCCGCGTCTGCCTGCTCTTTTCCCGACGAGACACCACGAGCGTGGCAACAGCGCGAAAGCGCTGTCATATCGCCGTGTCCGGACGACGATACCGTAATTTCCGGTTTTCCTTTCTGAAATCCACGCGAGAGCGGAGGCCTGCGCCTCCCTCGCCTCGCGTTTCTATCGCGTTGCCGGCTTTTGCCGGCAACCGGCACACCCCGAGAAGACAGGTCCAGCATGTCCCTGACGACACCCTATTATCTGATCGACAAGTCGAAGCTGCTCGCCAACATGGAAAAGATCGCGCTTCTTCGCGAACGCTCCGGTGCCAAGGCGCTCCTGGCGCTGAAATGCTTCGCCACCTGGTCGGTCTTCGATTTCATGCGCGACTACATGGACGGCACGACCTCTTCCTCGCTGAACGAGGTGCGCCTGGGCCACGAACGCTTCGGCAAGGAGACGCATGCCTATTCCGTCGCCTATGCGGACTATGAGATCGACGAGGTCGTCAGCCATGCCGACAAGATCATCTTCAACTCGATCGCCCAGCTCGACCGCTTTGCCGACAAGGCTGCCGGCATCGTCCGGGGTCTGCGCCTCAATCCCGGCATCTCCTCCTCGAGCTTCGATCTCGCCGACCCCGCCCGCCCCTTCTCGCGCCTCGGCGAATGGGATGTGCACAAGGTCGAGCCGGTCATGGACCGCGTTTCCGGCTTCATGATCCACAACAACTGCGAAAACGGCGATTTCGACCTGTTCGACCGCATGCTCGGCACGATCGAGGAGAAGTTCGCGCCGCTGCTGAAGAAGGCCGAATGGGTGAGTCTCGGTGGCGGCATCCACTTTACCGGCGAAAACTATCCGCTGGAAAAATTCGCCGAGCGGCTGAAGCGCTTTTCTGGCGAATACGGTGTTCAGGTCTATCTGGAGCCGGGCGAGGCCTCGATCACCAAGTCGACCACGCTTGAAACGACGGTTCTCGACCTTCTGAACAACGGCAAGGACCTCGCCATCGTCGACAGTTCCATCGAGGCCCATATGCTGGACCTTCTGATCTACCGGGAGAAGGCCAAGCTTTCCCCGAATACGGGGCCGCACCGCTACATGATCTGCGGCAAGTCGTGCCTGGCCGGCGACATCTTCGGCGACTTCGATTTCGAGAACGAACTGAAGGTGGGCGACCGCATCTCCATTCAGGATGCGGCCGGCTACACGATGGTCAAAAAGAACTGGTTCAATGGCGTGAAAATGCCGGCGATCGCCATCCGCGAACTGGATGGCGAGATCAAAACCGTCCGTGAATTCACCTACGCGGACTACGAAGAAAGCCTCTCCTGAGGCGTCCTGACGGGTAGAAGGAGATATCCCCCGAAATGAAGAAGAACGTGCTCATCATCGGCGCCGGCGGCGTCGCACAGGTCGTGGCGCACAAATGCGCCCAGAACAACGACGTGCTCGGCGACATCCATATCGCGTCGCGCACCAAGGCGAAGTGCGACAAGATCATCGCGTCGGTCCATGAGAAGAAGGCGATGAAGCAGGCCGGCGTGCTCGAAGGCCATGCCCTCGACGCCCTCGATATCGAAGCGACCAAGGCGCTGATCGCCGCCACCAAGTCCGAGATCGTCATCAATGTCGGCACCGCTTTCCTCAACATGTCGGTGCTGCGCGCCTGCATGGATACGGGCGTCGCCTATATCGACACCGCGATCCACGAAGAGCCGGGCAAGATCTGCGAGACCCCGCCGTGGTACGGGAACTACGAGTGGAAGCGCGCCGCCGAATGCGCGGAGAAGGGCGTCACCGCCATCCTCGGCGCCGGTTTCGATCCGGGCGTCGTCAACGCCTATGCCAAACTCGCCAAGGACGAATATCTCGACACGGTGACCGACGTCGACATCGTCGACATCAACGCCGGCAGCCACGGCAAGTACTTCGCCACGAACTTCGACCCGGAAATCAACTTCCGAGAATTCACCGGCGTCGTCTATTCCTGGCAGAACGGCCAGTGGCAGACCAACAAGATGTTCGAGATCGGCAAGGACTACGACCTGCCGGTCGTCGGCACGCGCCGCGCCTATCTCTGCGGCCATGACGAGGTGCATTCGCTGGCCAAGAACATGGACGGCGCCAACGTGCGCTTCTGGATGGGCTTTGGCGACCACTACATCAACGTCTTCACCGTGCTGAAGAACCTCGGCCTTCTTTCCGAGCAGCCGGTCAAGACCGCCGAGGGCCTCGAAGTCGTGCCGCTGAAGGTCGTCAAGGCCGTGCTGCCGGATCCGTCCTCGCTCGCCCCGAACTACGAAGGCAAGACCTGCATCGGCGACTACGTGAAGGGCCTGAAGGACGGCAAGGAAAAGACCGTCTTCATCTACAACGTGGCCGACCACAAGGAAGCCTATGAGGAAGTCGGCTCGCAGGGCATCTCCTACACCGCCGGCGTTCCGCCGGTCGCCGCCGCGATGCTCGTCGCGACCGGCGAATGGGACGTGAAGAAGATGGCAAACGTGGAAGAACTGCCGCCGAAGCCCTTCATCAACCTCTTGAACCGCATCGGCCTGCCGACCCGTATTCAGGATGAGGATGGCGACCGCGCCGTCAGCTTCTAAGACCGACAAACACCGGCCGCGTTCTTAGACGCGGCCGGTCCCCGCCTGCCCACGCCCATCCAATCGTTGTGGAAACCGTCCCGACCGATTAGGAGGGAAACATGGCCCAACCAGCGGCAGCGGAAGAATGAATCGTTACCCCATGTTCAGCCCGCAGCTTTTGATCAGCTTCGTGGCAGTCTGCGAAACCGCGAGCTTCACGCGCGCGGCCGACCGGGTGTCGCTGTCGCAATCGACCGTCAGCCAGCAGGTGCGCCGGCTGGAGGAACTGCTCGGCAAGGCGCTGTTCGAGCGCACCTCGCACGAAGTGCATCTCACCGAGGAAGGCATCAAGCTGCTCAGCTATGCCCGCCGCATCATCGCACTCAACGAGGAGGCGCATGATGCGCTGGCGGGCCCATGGCGCGACGGAGCGCTGCGGCTCGGCATGCCCGAGGATTTCACCGTGCCGACGGTGGACCTGCTCGCCGCCTTCAAGCGCGAACATCCGCATCTGCGGCTCGACGTTACCAGCGGGCTCAGCCCCGACCTGCACCGCGCCTACCAGCAGGAAGAGCTCGACCTCGTGCTCGTCAAGCAGCGCCGGGTGCACCTGCCGCGCGCCGCGCGACCGGAGCCGCTGCTCTGGCTCGACAGCAAGGCGCATCCCGCCATCGAGCAGTCGCCGGTGCCGATCGCGGTCTTCCCGGTGAACGGCCTTTACCGCGAGGAACTGTGCGGTGCACTCGACGGGCTCGGCATCCGCTGGCGCGTCAGCTACAGCGGCGGCGGCCTTGCGGCGCTGGCCGCGGCCTCTGCCGCGGGGCTCGGCATCAGCCTGCTGCCGGCAAGCTGCCGCCTGCCCGCGCACCGCGTCCTCGGCGCTGCCGAGCGCCTGCCGCCGGTCGAGGATTTCGAGCTCGCGCTGTTCTACCGAGACACCGCCACGCCCGTGGCGCTGGATCTTGCCGAACGACTAGTCGCCTTCTGCCGGCTGGTGCGTTAGAGCATTTCCAGCCGAAGCGGGATCGCTTCGGCGTCGGACAATGCGGAAAAAACAAATAGACAGAGCTTTTCCGGTGAACACGGGTTCACCGGAAAAGCTCTAACCCCGTCATTGGGAAATCGAATAGCCAGCATTTTCAAATGTCGCTGCCAACAGGCGCCTGCGTTTCCTAGAATGGCATCATCCATTCCAGACGAGGAGACGATGTTGCAGCACGCCGTATCGCAGAGCCGCAGGGCTTTTCTGAGCCGCACCGGCCAACTCACCACCGCGGCCGCCGTCGCCGGCCTGGCCGGCGGCATGAGCCGTGAAGCCGCAGCCGAGACGACCGATTGTGGTCAGGAGAATGCCGTGACGTCCGTAGGAGACAACCACTACCTGCTCGCCGACGTCCGGCTGGAGGAGGGTTTCGAGAAGGACGGCGACGTTATCGTCGCCACGCGCACGGCGCTCTACACGCTGGAAATCAAAGACGGCAGGATCGCGGCCCTGCACGGTGACGGCGCAACCCAGCCTGTGGGCCTGCCAACCTACCAGGCGAACGGCCAGCTCGCGCTGCCCACCATGCGCGACATGCATATCCATCTCGACAAGACCTTTTACGGCGGTCCCTGGCAGGCGCCCCGCCCGCGCCAGGGCAAGACGATCATGGACATGATCGCGCTGGAAGAGAAGCTGCTGCCGCAGTTGCTCCCGACCTCCGTCGAGCGCGCCGAAGGCCTCATCGCCCTCGTGCAATCCAAGGGCAGCACGGTCGCCCGCAGCCATTGCAACATCGACCCGGTCAGCGGCCTGAAGAGCCTGGAACACCTCAAGATCGCGCTGGAAAAACACAAGGACGACTTCGTCTGCGAGATCGTCGCCTTCCCGCAGCACGGCCTGTTGCATTCCAAGGTCGACAAGCTGATGCGCGAGGCCATGCAGCTGGGTGTCGAGTATGTTGGCGGCCTCGATCCAACCAATGTCGACAGCGCCATGGAAAAGTCGCTCGACGCCATGTTCCAGATCGCGCTCGACACGGGCAAGGGCGTCGATATCCACCTGCACGAGACGAGCCCGGCGGGTGTCGCGGCGATCGACTACATGATCGATACGGTGGAGAAAAACCCGGCCCTGAAGGACAAGGTGACGATCAGCCACGCCTTCGCGCTGACGACGCTGTCGCCGGAAAAGCTGGAGGAGACGGCCGCCAGGCTTGCGGCGAACGGCATGACCATCGCCTCGACCGTGCCGATCGGCGGGCTGATGATGCCGCTGCCGCAGCTTGCCAAGGCGGGTGTCTTCGTCATGACCGGCACCGACAGCGTGATCGACCACTGGTCGCCCTTCGGCAGCGGCGACATGCTGGAAAAGGCCTATCTCTACGCCCAGCTCTATCGCGGTTCGGACGAGTACCACCTGTCGCGTTCGCTCGCTATCTCGACCGGCGGCGTGTTGCCGCTCGACAAGGACGGCAATCGCGCCTGGCCGAAGGCCGCCGACGAGGCCGGCTTCTCGCTGACGACGGCAAGCTGCTCGGCCGAAGCCGTCGCCCGCCTGCCGGCCCGGACCGCAACGTTCCACAAGGGACGCCTGGTTTCCGGCGGTGTTGGCAAGGCGTCGAGCTGACACCCACCCACCGTCGTCATCCTGACAAAGAGGCCGGCGCCCTGCGCCGGCCTTTTCTTATTCCGCAAACATCTTCCAGCGTGTCGGGCGGAAGCGGATGGTAGCGCCGGTCGCGGCGGTCGCTTCCAGCGGCACCTCGATCTCGACATGGTGCGGCGCGCCGGGCTTGCCGATGTCGAGATCGGCGATGCGGGTGCCGGCAAGGCGGCGCGAGGTGGCGACACGGCCTTCGAGCGCAGGCGCAGCGGCATCGTCGACGAGGACGACATCCTGCGGGCGGAAGAAGAGCGTGCCGGTGCCGGAGGTGATGTCGCTCCCGCGCGGGGCGATGCCGATCGGCGTCTCCTGGAAGCGGACCGCGCCATCGGCCACCTGGACCGGCAGGCTGGCGCTGTCACCGATGAAGGAAAAGACGAAGGGCGAGTTGGGGCGGTCGTAGACGTCGTCCGAGGACCCGACCTGCTCGATTGCGCCCTGGCTCATCACCACCACGCGGTCGGCGAGTTCGAGCGCCTCTTCCTGGTCGTGGGTGACGAAGACGGTGGTATGTCCGGTGCGGTCGTGGAACTCGCGCAGCCAGCGGCGCAGCTCCTTGCGCACCTTGGCATCGAGCGCGCCGAAAGGCTCGTCGAGCAGCAGCACCTTCGGCTCGATCGCCATGGCGCGGGCGAGCGCCACGCGCTGCCGCTGGCCGCCGGAAAGCTGGTTCGGATAGCGCTTTTCGAGGCCCGAAAGCTGCACCATCTCCAGAAGCTCGCCGACGCGGCGGCGGATTTCCGCCTTGTCCGGCCGCTCGCCACGCGGTCGCACCGTGAGGCCGAAGGCGATGTTGTCGGCGACCGTCATGTGGCGGAAAAGCGCATAGTGCTGGAAGACGAAGCCGACATGACGCTCCTGCACCGTCTTGTGGGAAGCGTCCTCGGCTCCGAAATAGATTTTTCCGAGCGTCGGCTGCTCGAGGCCGGCAATGAGGCGCAGCAGCGTCGTCTTGCCGGAGCCGGAGGGGCCGAGAAGCGCGATCAGCTCACCGGAGCGGATGTCGAGCGAGACATCGTTCAGCGCCGGGTATCGATCGAATTCCTTGCGGATGTTTTTTACACTGACGTCCATACGGGCGTGCCTTTCAGGTCAATGCTTGCGGCCGGCGGCGATTTCCGCGCCGTAGTGAAGTTCGAGCGCCGTCTTGACGACGAGCGTGACGAGGGCGAGCGCGGCGAGGAGCGAGGCCACCGCGAAGGCGGCGACGAAGTTGTACTCGTTGTACAGGATCTCCACATGCAGCGGCATCGTGTTGGTGAGGCCGCGGATATGACCAGAGACCACCGAGACCGCCCCGAACTCGCCCATGGCGCGCGCATTACAGAGCAACACGCCGTAGAGCAGGCCCCATTTGATGTTGGGCAGCGTCACGTACCAGAAGGTCTGCCAGCCGGAGGCGCCGAGTGACAGGGCGGCCTCCTCGTCGCCGGTGCCCTGCTCCTGCATCAGCGGGATGAGTTCGCGCGCGACGAAGGGAAAGGTGACGAAGACGGTGGCCAGCACAATGCCCGGCACGGCGAACAGGATCTCGATGCCGTAGCTCTTGAGCCAGGGACCGAGCGCGCTGCCGGCGCCGAAGAGCAGCACATAGACGAGGCCGGAAATGACCGGCGAGACCGAGAACGGCAGGTCGATCAGCGTCGTGAGGAACGCCTTGCCCTTGAATTCGAACTTGGCGATGGCCCAGGCCGCCGCCACGCCGAAGACGAGGTTGAGCGGCACGGCGATGCCGGCGACGAGCAGCGTCAGGCGGATGGCGGCCATCGTGTCGGCATCGCCGAGCGAGGTAAAGAACTCGCCCGCCCCCTTGCGGAAGGCCTCGATGAAGACGGCGACGAGCGGCAGAATGAGGAAGAGCGCCAGGAACAGGAAGGCGAGCGCCATCAGACTGTAACGGGCGAAGGGCGCCTCCGTCGTCGGGGAGCGCAGGCGGCGGGAGGTCTCATGCGCCATGGCCATACCTCCGCCGGTTCCAGGCCTGGATGAGGTTGATGACGAGCAGCATGGCGAAGGAGATCCCCAGCATGATGGTGGCGATCGCCGTCGCGGCGCCGTAGTTGAACTCTTCCAGGCGGATGACGATGAGCAGCGGCGCGATTTCCGAAACATAGGGAATGTTGCCGGCGATGAAGATGACCGAGCCATATTCGCCGACGCCGCGGGCGAAGGCCAGCGCAAAGCCCGTGAGGATCGCTGGCGCAAGGCCGGGCAGCAGGACCCGGAAGACGGTCTGGAAGCGATTGGCGCCGAGGGTCGCGGCCGCCTCCTCCACCTCGCTGTCGATCTCCTCCATGATCGGCTGCACCGTGCGCACCACGAAGGGCAGGCCGATGAAGACGAGCGCGATGACGATACCGGTCGGATTGAAGGCCGCCTTGATGCCGACGAGGTTGAGGATCTGGCCGATCCAGCCGTTCGGTGCATAGAGCGCGGCGA
Source organism: Shinella sp. SUS2 (assembly GCF_001262505.1). Classification (GTDB taxonomy): domain Bacteria; phylum Pseudomonadota; class Alphaproteobacteria; order Rhizobiales; family Rhizobiaceae; genus Shinella. The sequence goes on along the minus strand of NZ_KQ410739.1, from coordinate 107,529 downwards.
GCGCGATGCCGGCGACGGCCGTCGGCAGCGCAAAAGGCAGATCGACGATGGCATCGACGATGCGCCGGCCGGGGAACTCGTAGCGCACGATGACCCAGGCGACGATGACGCCGAAGACGACATTGACGAGTGCCGCGATGAAGGCCGTGCCGAAGGAGACCTTCAGGGCGTTGAGCGTGCGTTCATCGGCGAGGATTGCGAGAAATTCCGCACCGGACAGCGAGGCCGACCGCCAGACGAGGCCGGCGAGCGGGATGAGGATGATGAGGGTCAGGTAAGCGAGCGAAAAGCCGAGCGTCAGTCCGAAACCCGGAATGACACTCGGCTGTCTCAGTCGCCACCGCCCGGAAGCAGCAGCAGATGTCGTCAAAGGTTTCAGTTCCCCGGCTTGTAGATCTGGTCGAAGACGCCGCCATCACCGAAATGCTCGGGCTGTGCCTTCACCCAGCCGCCGAAGATCGGGTCATCGATCGTCACCAGCTTAATGTCGGGAAGCTGTTGCAGCAACTCCGGCTTGACCACCTCGCGCTTCGAGGGCCGGTAGAAGTGTTTCGCCGCGATGTTCTGGCCTTCCTCGGAATAGAGGTACTCCAGATAGGCCTCGGCCTGCTTGCGCGTGCCCTTGGCATCGACATTGCCGTCGACCACCGTGACGGGCGGCTCGGCGAGGATCGAGATCGGCGGAGCGACGATATCAAAGGAGTCAGCCCCGAATTCCGCGCCGGCGAGATAGGCTTCGTTTTCCCAGGCGAGCAGCACGTCGCCGATCTGGCGCTGGGCAAAGGTGGTCAGCGAACCGCGAGCACCCGTATCGAGGACCGGCGCACGCTTGAAGAGCTCGGCGATATAGGCCTTGATCTTGTCCTGGTCGCCGCCGAACTCCTGGTTTGCCCAGGCCCAGGCTGCGAGATAGTTCCAGCGGGCGCCGCCCGAGGTTTTCGGGTTCGGAGTGACGATCTGCACGTCGCCCTTCACAAGGTCGCCCCAGTTCTGGATGCCCTTCGGGTTGCCCTTGCGCACCAGGAAGACGATGGTCGAGGTGTAGGGCGCCGAATTGTTCGGCAGGCGGGTGCGCCAGTCCTTGTTGATCTTGCCGGTCTTTTCGACGATGGCGTTGATATCGCTTTCGAGCGCCAGCGTCACCACGTCCGCTTCCAGCCCGTCGATCACCGCGCGGGCCTGCTTGCCGGAGCCGCCATGCGACTGCTGCACGGTGACGTCTTCGCCGGTCTCTGCCTTCCAATGCTTGGCAAAGGCCTCGTTGTAATCCTTGTAGAGTTCGCGCGTCGGGTCATAGGAGACGTTGAGCAGCGTCGTCTCGGCGAACGCCCCCGTCACCCCGCCGAGCGCAAGCCCGACACCCACGATCAAAGCCCCGAACCGTTTGGCCAATATCGACATCTCCAACCTCCTTGGATTTCTATCCCACATAAACCCTAGTGAATTAGTAGAGTTAGTCAACAATGCCTCTGCAACTCGCAAAACGGGTTTCAAACCGGCCGGAAGCACGCAACGGACGACCTGTGGTTTCCGGCAGGCAGCGAACATTTCATCCGGCCAATCCGTCCTCGCGCGCAAAAAGCATCCGCGAAAAACCGCCGGTTTCGCCGCCCCGCCCAAACTTTTTTTCGCGGCGGATGCGCCGTCAGCGCTGCGAGACGTGGGCAAGGCCCTGCGTCTGGATATCGAGAACCGCCCGGTAGGCCTGCCGCACCGTTTCGGCAAAGGTGAACGGGCCCGGCCGCAGACTGGAGGCGACGGCGCCCACGACGGACAGGCCGCACAGCACCTCGTCGTGACTGACGAGGCGGCCGCAATCATCGACGGTGAGCGCCGCAACGTCGCGGCCGAGCAGGCCGGCAAGTGCCCGGGCGGAGGGGGTCTCGCGACAGTCGATGGTGTTTTCGCCGGCGGATTTCGGATCGCAGGGCGGCACAAAGCGGGTGCGACCCGTTTCGAACTCGCCGGCGAGGCGTCGATGGATATCCCGGGCGATGCGGACGGAAAAGTGCCGGTGCAGGCGCAGGAGATGGCGCCGGTAGTGGTTGCGTTCCGCCTGGGGCAGATGGCGCCAGACGACGGACAGGCGGGCGGAAGCGGCATCGACGACGGTCTGCCAGCCGCCGCCCTGCGCTTCCGCCGCGCTACATTCCGTGCGGATGTAGCGGAAGGCGTCCTTCAGGGAACGGGTGGCCGGCGGCACGCCCAGCGTCATGCCGCCTTCGCCATGGCCATGCGGCTGCGGCAGCCGGCCAGCCGCGGCGGCGACATGGATTTGGCCGGCATACCCCCCTGCCCTCAGATCGAGCAGGATGGCGGCAAGGCGCGGCCCGTTGCCAACCAGCGTCAGCGGTGATGGAGCCTTTGCCTGCGACAGCCGTTCGGCCGCCGCCCGCGCATCGCGCCAGGACGCGGCCTCGCGCTGGGCAATACCGAAACCTGTGGCGACCACGACATGGGCGAAGTCCGCATGCTCCCCGTCGCGAAACGCGACACGCAATCCTTCCCCGCAAGCGCCGATATGGCGCACGGTGCCGCGGAACGTGCGGATGCGCACATCCCGGCGCAGGCTCAACGCCTCGGCGAAGCGGGCCATGACATAGTCACGGAACAGGCTGCGCGGCACATGCAGGTCCTGCGCCCCACGCAACGCCGAGACGACACCGCCGGAGAGCAGACCCGTTTTCAGCCAGTCGCAGAAATCCTCCGGGCGATCCGGCACGACGGAGAGATCGCGCGCCGGCTCCGTCGTCAACGCCCTGCCGGCCGCGCCGTCGGCGAAAGCGCCCGGTGCGTCCTCGGCGTCGATCAGCCAGGCCTCGAAAGGGCGGTGGAACCGCCGCATCAGCGCGATGGTCGTGGCAAGGCCGGACGGACCGGCGCCGATCACCGCGATGCGCATCACCGACAGACCTGCCGGCCGCGTGCCTTCTTCCCTGACGGCCCTTTCGAAGAACATGCGCTGTCCTTTCCCTCGCGAAGATCCGAGACGCCTGACCGCCATGATAGCGCAGCGTCCGATAATTTTCTACCTTTTTACTAGAATAATTGACGAACGTTCACCGTCCAGCCTGTCGGCAGGATCGGACAGGACGTCCGCGAGCGTCGTGCCGTCGAGGATTTCGCCGGATGCGACGGCGACCTTCGCAAAGACCCGGCGCACGGCGCAAAGGCGCTCGTCGCGGCAATCATCGCAGCGACGATGCCCGCCATTGCCAAGGCAGGCGAGCGGAACGAAGGGGCCTTCCAGAATGCGCAGGACCTCGCCAAAGGCAATCTCCTGCGGCGCCCGCAGCAGATGGTAGCCGCCGTGCTGGCCCCTGCGGCTGGCAACGAGACCGGCATGCTTGAGGTCGAGCAGGATCTGCTCGAGAAACTTTTTCGGGATCGCCTCGCGTGTGGCGATGGTGCCGATCTGCAGGGTCTCGCCCGGGCCGGCACGCGCCAGCGCGATGAGCGCACGCAGGGCATATTTGGATTTCAGCGCGATCATCGCGTCAGGCCACGCGCGGCGGGCGTGGAGCCGGCACACCGCTCGGGGCGCCGGAGCTCGTCGTCATCCGGCGACGACCTCGGCATTGATGCTCGCCGCGACGGCGCGCGCCTGGACGCGGATATCGGGAACGGCCGTGATCTCCCAGCTGTGGCCGGCAGTGAGCGGGCCAAGGGCGTAGAGGCGCGCCCTGCCGGTACCCTCGCCGGCACGAACCGCAGCCCTGTCATCGACAAGGATGCCGAGGCCGTGCGGATCAGACTGGAGGAGGCCGTGCGCGGCAAGGCTCGCCAGCAGCGGCGAGGCGGCAACCGTACATCGATCGAGGCCGGTGCAGTTGACGGCGAGATGGGCCGCCAGCGGCGTACCGTCGCGGAGAACGGCGGCAAGCCGGCCGTCCTTGAGATGCAGCGCCTCCAGCCGACCACGGTGGATGACGAGCTGCCCGGACCGGCGCAGCGCCGCAATCTCCTCGGCGACGGCTGGAGCCATGCGGTGGCGGTGGACATTCCAGAAGGAGGCAGCATGGCGCAGGAAGCGGTTGCGCTGGCCGGCGCTCCAGCCCTTCCAGAGGTCCTGCGTGACCGGCCGAAGGCCGTCCATGACGGTGCGCCAGTCCGGCGCCGCCTCGGCCTGCCGGCGCAGGGCCGCAAGCATCGTGCTGACCTCACCCCCGCCTGGAACAAGCGCCGTCTCCACCGGATCGGCCCGGCGGGCAAGATGCGGCTGGGGCAACAGGCCATGCCGCGACAGGGCGTGCATGGTGCCGCGGAAGCCGCGGCGCTTGAGCAGAAGCAACTGGTCGATGGTCGTAAGGCCCGTGCCGATGAATAGCACGTCCGCATCCGCCGGCAGGCGCTCCCACCAGGCGTCCGCCCAGGGATCCTCGACGACGAAGGGGCGCGCTGCGGACGGGACCATATCCTCCGGCAGCGGCAGGCGGCGCGTGCCGGCTCCCGTGCAAAGCGCCGAGACGCGCGTGGACAGTCGCCCGCCGTCGGAAAGCGTGAAGACGAGACCGCCGTCCTGCCCGGCTTCCGCCGCCAGCGCCTCGGCATCGACGAGAGTGATCGCGGCACGGTTGCCGGTGCGCTTCATCGCCTCGTTGAGGCAATCGCGCACATAGGTGCCGTAGATGCGGCGCGGTACGAAGTCGTCGGCCGACCAGGGGTATCCCTGCCCGGCAAGCCAGGCGAGGAAGTGGTTCGGCCGGTCGGCGAAAAGGCTCATGCGGCCAGCCGGCACGTTGAGGAGATGGCATTCCGCCTTGGTGGAATAGGCGATGCCCCGCCCCTGCCCGGCGGCCCTGCCAACAAGGCTGACCTTCGCCCTGGGCGGCAGGAGATCGACGAGGTTCAGCGCCAGAGCGACCGCCGAATAACCCGAGCCGATGATGGCCACATCCGTTTCAAGCGTCATGCATTCCCTCCTGCGAAGACTGTGCCGACACTCTAGCGAGGTTTATACAGTAAATCTATAGACTATTATCAATCCCTATCTTCGATGAGGAAACGTCTGGAATGCGGCACAGGTTCCGGCTGTTCTTTTGCCGCCGGAACCTGTGCCCGGGCCTTAGCTTTTCCGGCCAAGGCGCGGATAGGCCGCGGAGAAAATCTCCTCGACGGGAGGATGGCCGTAGGTGCGTTCGGGATAGCGGGCCAAGAGGCCGTCGAACTGGCGCTGTGCCCGCGCCTGCTCTGCCTTGGCGTCGAAACCGGGGATCTGGCCACCGACCATCACGAAGCGACCGTCGATGATCACATCGGTGACATCGCGGCCGGAGCTCGACATCATCAGGGTCTGAATCGGATCGATGACATGGCCGATACGGTCGTGTCCCATGTCGATGACGATGATGTCAGCCTTCGAGCCGGGTTGCAGACGTCCGAGATCGGGCCGCCGCAGGGCATCCGCGCCGCCGAGCGTTCCGGCGTCGAAATAGTGTTCGGAGCGTACCGTCTCGATCGAACCGTCCGTGACCCGCGAAAGCAGCATGCCGACCTGCATGTTCTGGATGAAATCCGGCGGCCAGGTGTCCGTGCCGAGGCCGATGCGCACGCCCATGTCGCGGAACTTCGAAAAGCTGTCCATGAACCCGCCATGGCGACCCGAGACGATAGGGCAATGCACCAGCGTCGCGCCGGAATTCTTCAGGATATCGAGGTCGCGGCCCGGGCGATCGACATTGCGCGTGCCCGCGACATATTCGCCGTGCGGCAGCAGCATGCGCTCGTTCAGCACGCCGAGGGCATCCATCCATTCCAGCGGCGTCATGCCGTAGGTGCTGGTGATGCGGTCGAATTCGAGCCCGGACTGGCAGCAATGCTGGCGGATCGGGATATCGAGATCGCGGCCGGCATCCGCCGTGCGGCGCAGCATCTCCGGCGTGTTGGTTTCGAGGCGGTCGGGCGCCAGCATGGCGCGCACCAGCGGCGAGGCCAACCCTTCGATGCGTTCGGCAAAGGCGAGCGATTCGGCAAGGCTGCGGAAGCCGCGCTCCTCGTCGTAGAAGAAGGCGATCTTGCCGTTCTCGTCGACATAGCTGTTGCCGGAGCGGTAGGCCGGGCCAAGATAGACGCGCAGGCCAAGCGCATGCGCCGCATCGGCGGCGGCGGAGAATTCCGCATCCGTCTCGCCCCATTCACGGTAGAACAACGAGGCGATGGGCAGTGCGGTGGTGATGCCGTTGCGGATGAGCTGGGCGAAGGCATAGCGCTTCTGGAACGCCAGCTCTTCCTGCGTGTACATCTCGTAGGCGCGGTCCATGTAGCTTTTCGGCCAGACCCGGCCCTTCTTCCAGGACGGCTGGTTGTCAAAGGCGAGCACGGTCGTGTCGAGGTCGGAAAGCGCATCGAGATCGATGAAGCCGGGCGAGAGGATGGCATTGCCGTAGTCGATGCGCTCGGCGACCTCCCCCGGATAGTCATGCCCGACGAAGATGACCTTGTCCCCCTCGAAGACAACGACGCCGTCGTCATAGATCACATGGCGCCCATCGCGGTGGCCGACGACCCAGCGGGCGGTGAGAAGGACCGGACCGTCGATGCGGCCGGAAGCGGGAAGTGTCGTCATGATGCTCGTCCTGTCGTCCTGTCAATCATGCACGGGCCGCGCGTTCACGCGGCCCGGCCTTTCCATGCCGAATTACTTCTTCGGTGCGATATCGCGCTTGAACCATTTGACGGCGAGGCGCGATAGCGTTCCGTCGGCGATCGCCGCGTTGATCGCCTCGTCGAACTTCGCCTTCAGCTCGGTATCCGCCTTGCGCAGGCCGACCGACTGGCCGCCGCCGAGCGGGCCGCCGGTAAACTCGGTGCCGGCGAAGACCACCTGATCGGCACCGATCTTCTCCAGCGTCCGGTCGAGCGCGACGGGGGACGCCATCACGCCGTCGATGCGGCCGGCCTCAAGGTCGAGGTCGTGCTGTTCCGTCGACTTGTATTCGCGGAACTCGATCCCCGGAAACAGTTCGGCCATGATCTGGCCGGCGGTCGTCGCACCCTGACCGCCCATGACGGTGCCTTCCATGAAGGGCAGCATTTCCGCAGCGGCGGCCTTCGCCGCCTCCTTGTCCTTGCCCATGTCGACCTGCTTGCCGACAGGCATGTTGGCGAGCGGCGAATCCTTGCGAACGAGGAAGGCGGCCGAGCCGGTGCCGTAGTTGCGCGAGAAGGTAATGACCTTTTCCCGCTCCTCGGTCTGCAGCATGCCGGCGACGATGGCGTCAAACTTGCCGGCGTTCAGCGCCGGGATCAGCCCGTCCCAGTCCTGTACGACGATCTCGCACTTGACCTTCATGCGCGGGCAGAGATCCTCCAGCATGTCGATCTCGTAGCCCGCCAGCTTGCCGCCGGCTTCCGTGAAGTTCCACGGCGCATAGGCGCCTTCCGTCGCGATCGTGATCGTGCGCTCCCCGGCCTGCGCCGCGGATGCTCCGAGGATCACCCCGAGGGCGATGACTGTCTTACCAAGCGACTTCAACATAATGGCAACTCCTCCTAGCCTATGTTTGAAAACCTTCACCCTTGCCTCAGGCCGCGACGAGCGCGCCGTCCCGGGCAACCGGAACCCCTTTCCGGTAAACCGCCCGGCGAACCGGGCGGGATGCCACGGCATCGGCCGGCGTCTCGGCATGCACGAGCACGAAGCTCGCATCGCAACCGGTCGAAAGGCCGTAACCCTCGATGGCCAGCATCGCCGCGCCGCCATAGGTGCACAGGCGGAGCGCCAGCTCGATGTGGACATCGTTGATGAAATCGTTGCGCTGGGAGACGATCGCTGCCCGGTCGAGCATGTCGGCATTGCCGAAGGGCTGCCAGGTATCGCGCACGCCGTCGCAGCCCGAGGCGATGTTGACGCCCATTTCCGCAAGATCGAGCACCGGGGGGCGCGGGCTTGCCGCACCGCCCTTGGTCATCAAGTGCACGCCGGCCTCGGCCATCATGCCGCCGAGCCGTGCCAGCGGCTTGTCGGCGAGCATGCCGAGGCAGAAGCCGTGGCTGACGGTCACCCGGTTCGCCATGCCGAGCGCTTTGGTGCGCTCCACGATCAGCTCGATCGCGAAGACACCGAGCGAATCGGGCTCGTGCAAGTGGATGTCCACCGGCTTGCCGTAACGTTCCGCGAGAGCGAAGACCGTGTCGAGATGGCCCTTCGGATCGCGGTCGACGCCGGACGGGTCGAGCCCGCCGACCACGTCCGCCCCCTCGCGCATCGCCCGGTCCATGAGCTCCACCGTGCCGGGGCGGATCAGCATGCCGCTCTGCGGGAAGGCGACGATCTCGATGTCGACGATATCGCGGTAACGCTCACGCGAAGCCAGCACGCCCTCGAGGCCGGCAAGGCCGTATTCCGTGTCGATATCGACATGGGTGCGGATATGGGTGGTGCCGTTTGCGGCGGAACGCTCGATCTGGGCGGCGGACTGACGCTGCGGATCGATGCCGAGCTCGCGCTTCATGCGGCGCTCGTTCTCGATGAGGTCGATCAGTTCGAGGCCGACATCGTTGCGATACCAGGGCATGCCGAGGAGAGTCTTGTCGAGATGGGTGTGGGCGTCGACGAGGCCCGGCAGCAGCAGGAGCCCTTCGCCGTCCACCACGCGCATCCCGCCAAAGGCGCGGGAACCGTGCGGGACGATTTCGGCAAAACGCCCGTCCCTGACGACGACATCCTTCGCCGCCTCGCCATTCGGCCGCACATTGATGAGAACGAACTCTTCCCGCATTGCTGTCTCCAAATCTCCAGAACGTCAGCCGAACCGGCTCATTGCGTAGGGTGCCGGGTCGGCAAAGGGCTTTTCGCCCGTCATCATTTCCGCCAGAAGCCGCCCGGTGGCCGGGCCGAGCGTCAGGCCGTGATGATTGTGGCCGAAGGCGAACCACAGGCCCTTGTGGCGCGGCGCAGGGCCGATGATCGGGCGCATGTCGGGCAGACAGGGCCGCGCACCCATCCACGGCGCCGGCTCGACGCGGCGACCGAGCGGAAAGATCGCACGGGCATGGGGCTCCGTCTGATCGACCTGAACGGGCGTCGGAGCCTCGTCCCGCTCGGCGAACTCGATGCCGGTGGTGAGGCGAATGCCCTTCGTCATCGGCGCCAGCAGGTAGCCGCGCTCGACATCGACGACGGGGTGATTGAGCACGGCATCGCCCGCCGGCTCGATATGCACATGGTAACCGCGCTTGACAGCGAGCGGCACCCGATAGCCGAGCCGGCGGTAGACCGCATCCGACCAGGGGCCGAGCGCCACCACGGCCTCGCGGGCCCGCACCGTGCCGCCATTGGTGCGGATGCTCCAGCCGCCCTCTTCCTCGGCAAGGGTCGACGCATCGGCCTCGACGATCTCGCCGCCCTTGCGGACGAAAAGGTCGGCATAGTCCTTCACCAGCCCGCCGGGATCGGCGACCGTCGCGGGATCGAGCCAGTGCACGGCACCGGCGAAGCTGCCGGCAAGATGCGGCTCGCGTGCCTGCAGGTCCTTCGGCCCGAGAAAATCATAGCGGATGCCGAATTCATCTAGCGCGCGGGCGGCGACCTTGGCGGCGGAAAAGGCCTTTTCCGTACGGTAGGCCTCCATCCAGCCGGTGCGGCGGGCGCGGTGCAGGATGCCCGCCTCGGCCATCAGGTCCGTATGCTCGGTGACGGAGCGCTCGATCAGCGGCAGCATGTCCATGGCCGCCCGGCGCAGGCGCCGGCTGGACGATTCGAACCAGAAGCGGGCGATCCAGGGCAGGAGCTTCGGCAGGAAGGTCCAGCGGAACCGCACGTCGGCGGAGCGGTTCGTCGCATATTTCAGGAGGGTCGGGATCTCGCGCGGGAAACCATAGGGAATGACGCTCGCCCGCTCGATGAGACCGGCATTGCCGTAGCTCGTCTCCTCGCCCGGCGCGCGGCGATCGACAAGCAGCACGGACTTTCCGCGCTTCTGCAAATGCAGGGCCACGCAAACACCAATGATGCCGGCACCAAGCACGAGCACATCTTTGTCGGGGCGATCTATCGGGGTCATGGCAGAAATCCGTTCTGGAGGAGAGAGAATGTTAGTTTTCTGACTTCATTTCACTAAAAGTCAACTATATAACATTCCCGACACCGACCTCCTCCGACGGCCGCAGACCATGCTGGCGCCTGCCACGCGTCGTGCTATTCGGGGAACAGGCAGGCACGAAGGGCGGACAGGCGCGACATGCGGAACGAGAACTGGATGGACAACAGCTCGGTGCGGCAGCGGCTCACCGCCGCACTGACGGAGGCGTCGGCCTCCGGCAAGGCGCTGGCGAACTTCATGCTGGCCAATATCAGCGACCTGCCCTTCGAGACCTCGCGCAGCGTCGCCGACAAGGTGGGCGTCAGCGAACTGACCGTCGGCCGCTTCTGCCGCTCGATCGGCTATGACGGGTTCAAGGACCTCAAGGAGCGGCTGAAGGACGACATCAGCGACAGCCCCTGGCTCATCGGCGACCGGTTGCGCGACCTGCAACAGAAGAGCGCCACCGACGACGCGCTCGCCCGCAGCCTCGAGCTTGCGGTCGCTTCGGTCGTTCGCGTCTATGAACATGCCCATACGGAGGCCTGGAACCGGGCGGCCAAGCGCATCGCGGAGGCCGACCGGGTGTTTGTCGCCGGCTTCCAGACCGAACGGGGCCTTGCCGAATCTTTCGTGCACATGCTGCGCTACCTGCGCGACGAGGTGCAACTGGTCGACATTGCCGGCGGCAACTTCGCCGAGGTGCTGCTGACGGACCCCGCCGGCTGCACGCTGGTGCTGATCGATGTGCGCCGCTATTCCCGACAGTCGCAATTGCTGGCCGCCAAGGCGGCCGAACGCGGCATGCCGATCACCATCGTCACTGACCTTTATTGCGACTGGGCGGCAAGCTACGGCGACGAGGTCTTTGCCGTTCCGACGGACCTCAATCTCTTCTGGGATGCGACCTCCGGCATGTGGACGCTGATGCAGCTCCTGCTCAACAGCGTCTTCGCGCACCGGGGCCCCGCGGTCGAGGAGCGGCTGAACAGCGTCGCCAGCCTCTACGAGAGCTTCGTCGGCTACAGCCGGGGCCCGAAATAGCGGCACCGCCGCCCTCGCTGCTCTAGCCATGGGACGAGATGAACTTGCGGAAGCGATCCGAGCGCGGCGCCGTGAAGACGTCTGCCGGATCGCCGTCCTCCTCGACCAGGCCCTGGTGCAGGAAGATGACGCGGTTGGAAACGTCGCGGGCAAAGGCCATTTCATGGGTGACGACGAGCATGGTGCGCCCCTCGTCCGCCAGCGCCCGCATGACGCGCAGCACCTCGCCGACCAATTCCGGATCGAGCGCCGAGGTCGGCTCGTCGAACAGCATGACCTTCGGTTTCATGGCGAGCGCCCGGGCGATCGCCGCGCGCTGCTGCTGACCGCCGGAAAGATGGCTCGGATAGAAGTCGCGCTTGTCGGCGATACCGACCTTGGCCAGCAGCTCCAGCGCCTCCTCGCGGCATTCCGCCTTCGGCCGCTTCTGCACATGGACCGGGGCTTCCATGACGTTTTCGAGGATCGTCATGTGGGACCAGAGATTGAAGCTCTGGAACACCATGGCGACATTCGTGCACAGGCGGCTCAGCTGCCTGAGATCGGCAGGCTGGCGGCCATGGCGACCGTCCTTCAGGCGGATCGCCTCCCCTGCGATGCGGATCTCGCCCTCGCTCGGCACTTCCAGCATGTTGATGCAGCGCAACATGGTCGACTTGCCGGAACCGGACGAGCCGAGAACGGAGATGACTTCGCCTTCCCGCGCATCGAAGGAAATGCCCTTCAGCACTTCGAGCGCGCCAAAACTCTTGCGCAGGTTGCGGACGGAGACGGCCGGCGTGGTGGCGGCAGCGAGGGGCGCAGGTTCAAGCATGGTGCAACGCAGCTCCGGAAGACACGGTGGGGGCGGGGCGCAGATGGGGCGACAGCCACCATTCGATGAGCGCGACGAGACGCGTGATGGCGAAGTTCAGCGCGAGATAGATGAGACCCGCGACGACGAAGACTTCCACGGCCCGGTAGGACTGCGAGATGAGCTTTGCGGCAAGGCCGGTCACTTCCAGCATGGTGATGACGGAGGCGAGCGAGGTCGCCTTGACCATCAGGATGATCTCGCTGCCATAGGCCGGCAGCGCCTGGCGGATGGCGATGGGGAAGATGATGCGGCGATAGAGCAGGAAACCCCACATGCCGCTTGCCCGCGCCGCCTCGACCTCCCGGTGCGGAACGGCCTGCAGGCCGCCACGCAGGATTTCCGAACCATAGGCCGCGGTGTTGAGGCTCAGCGCGAAAATGGCGCACCAATAGGGCTCACGGAAGAACACCCAGAGACCCCAGGTCTGCAGCGTCGGACGGAACTGGCCGAGGCCGTAGTAGATGACGAACATCTGCACCAGCAGCGGCGTGCCGCGGAAGACGAAGACGTAGAACTGCGCGACCCAACCGACCGGGCGCCAGGATGACAGCCGCATCAACGTCAGGAGCACCGCAAGCAGCGCACCGAAGGCCGTGGAGACGAGCGCCAGATTGAGCGTCAGCGGCACCCCGGAGAGAAGGTTGAGAAACGTTTCCGAGAGGAAAATGAAATCCATCACGCCCTCCTGACGCCGCGCAGGGCGCGGGCTTCCGCCTGGCGGAAGAGGTAGGAGGACACGGCGGTGATCACGAGATAGAGCACGGCGGCGGTGATGTAGAAGTCGAAGGGCCGGCGGGTGGAGCCGGCGGCGATCTGCGACTGGCGCAGAAGCTCGACGAGACCGGTGACGGAAATCAGCGCCGATTCCTTCAGCACCAGCTGCCAGGTGTTGCCGAGGCCCGGAATGGCATAGCGCAGCACCTGGGGTACGATAATGCGGCGCAGCCGCAGCCCCGTTCGCATGCCGACCGACCGGGCGGCCTCCAGCTCGCCGCGGCTGATCGCATTGAACGCCCCGCGAAAGACCTCCGCCTGGTAGGCGCCGGAAACGACGCCGATGGCCAGGACGCCGGTCAGGAAGGCCGGCATGCCGATGAAGCCATCCGCGCCGAAGAGCTGCCCCACCACGCCGAGCGCGGCACTGCCACCGAAATAGAAGAGATAGATGACGAGGAGGTCGGGAATGCCACGCAACACGGTCGTATAGCCGTCGCCGAAGGCACGCAGCGCCCGGCTGCGGGACAGCTTTGCTCCGGCAACACCCGCACCGATGACGGAACCCGCAGCGAAGCCACCGGTGGCGACGGCCAAGGTCATGCCGGTCGCCATCAGCAAGGCGGCACCCCAGCCCTCCGGGCCGAAACCGACAAGGTCAAGGAAGGACGGCCCCTGCATCAGACACCTCCCCGGAGAGCGGACAAGCCGTCTCCGCCGGAGGCAATCAGCCACCGCTTTTCAATCATCGCTGTTCCTCCTCCAGCCCGCACTCCTCGCGGGCCGGCCCGTTTGACAGGCCATGTCAGCTTTATAACGTATACAATTTTTCTGTCAATTAGCTGACAATGAGAGAATTGTATTTTCGTGTGCGCTCCTCGGTGGAAAAACAAAGCCCCGCGGGCCGGCGGGCTGGCGCGGGGCATAAAACACGGCTTCGAGGATCCGTCGGGCAGATCAGCCGAGCTTGGGCGTCAGCATCTCGAACCGGTCGCGAATGGTGGAGCAGGTGTCGCCGCCAAGGCGTGCAATGGCGTCGATGACGTTCGGATCGACATGCATGGCGCTGTCGACGGCGCCCTCCTGGTAATGCGCGAAAAGGATCTCCCCCATGATGATCTGGCGCGACTTTCCAAGCTCCAGCGTGACGTGACGGCGGCATTCGAAAGCCGCTGGCGCCTCCTTGATCCAGGGCGCGGCGATGCGTTCGCCGGGCATGGCGGTCAGACCCGCTTCCTTCAATTCATCTATGCCGCGCGGATACTTAGTGCCGCAGACATGCATCGCCTCGGCAATGGCATGGGAGACGATGTTGACGGTGAAGACCTCCGTCATGCGGATGTTGTGGCCCGTGTCCTTGAACGACATGTCCGGGTTGTTCTCGACACCGATGGCAAGGATCGGCGGGTCGGCCGAAAGGCAATTGAAGAAGCTGAAGGGAGCGGCGTTGTAGCGGCCGTATTCGTCGACGGTCGTCACCAGTGCGATGGGGCGCGGAATGATCGTACCGATCATCAGCTTGTAGCGCTCGCGCGCGCTGAGCGTGGTGAAGTCGAAGGCGGTCCTCTCGCCCTTCTCGATTTCGTTGCTGCGGGTATCCATCGGCGCTCCTCTCCGGCTTTCCTTCGCCCGGCGCCGAAGATGGCCAATTGCCCGCCTCAGTCACGCATGCGATAATTCCATTTAAAGGATGCAATTATTGTATGCAATATATCCGAACCTTGCATCTGCAAAAATCTCCTGCCGGAGACAAGGACGGACCACACGCCACCACCTGCCAGCCCACTCAAGCGGGCAGGAGAGCCCGCGCCAAATGCAGCCCCGGTGGACAGGCCTGCCGTTTGTGTGCAATTTGCGCGCTACTTTTGCGATTCTGGAGACTGCCGCATGGCAAAGACAGTTGGCGATTCCGGCCGCGGTCGTTCGCAGGCCGTTCACCGGGCATTGAAGCGCGCCATTCTCGATCAGGCCCTTTCGCCCGGCGCCAAGCTGCCGGAGGACTCGATCGGGGAGCGGCTCGGCGTCAGCCGCACGCTCGTGCGCGAGGCACTGGTTCGCCTCAGCGAGGAAGGCCTCGTCGATCTCAGGCCGAACAAGGGCGCGACCGTGGCGCGGCCGACACTCGAGGAGGGCCGCAACCTGTTCCTGACGCGCGCCGCGCTGGAACGCCTCGTGGTCGAGACCCTTGCCGGCAAATTGACGCCGGACCAGATCGAGACGCTGTCTGCCCACATCCAGGCCGAGGACGCCGCCAAGAAGGAACACGCGACCTCGATCCGCCTGGCGGGCGAGTTCCACACCCTCCTGGCGCAGATGACGAACAATGCCAGCCTGATCCGCTACGTGAACGAACTCGTTGCCCGCAGCTCGCTGATCCTGGCGCTCTACGGTCGCCCGCATTCCTCCGACTGCGCCGTCTCCGAGCACCAGGAGCTGCTCGACAGCCTGATCGCCGGCAAGGCGGAGGTCGCCTCCAAGCTGATGACGCACCATCTCGATTCCATCACCACGCGCGCCCTGCTGCCACGCGAGGACGACCGCAACATCAAGGACGTGCTCAGCGCCTACGCGGCCGCCGAAGGCCTCGCCTGACCCGCCCCCGCCGCGCACGGCGGGGTGCTTGACAAAGCCGGTTTCAGCGTATTTCAATCGTTTTCAATGCGCGGGCAGCTTTGTCCGCCTCTCTCACATGACCTCGTTCGTCGAAGGGCAACAGCGCCCACAGCGACCCGGCTTCCGGGATCATCGCTGTGGGCTTTTTGTATTGGTGGCCAATGGTAGACCGCGTGAAGATCGGCATCCTCTATTCGACCACCGGCCCCTATGGCTCGATGGGACGGGATGCCCGCGACGGCGCGGAATTCGCCTTCCATGACTACCGCCAGCGCGGCGGGAACCGTATCGAGCCCGCCTATTTCGATCCACGGGCAGACCTTGCCGCCTATCTGGAGGGCGCGCGCAGCCTGATTCGCGATGAAGGCTGCCGGCACATCATCGGCACCATCACCTCGACGGCGCGCAAGGAAGTCATCCCGCTCGTCGAGAAGCACGACGGCCTGCTCTGGTACATGTGTCCCTACGAGGGCTTCGAGGCCAACGAGAACGTCATCTATATCGGCGGCTGCCCGAACCAGCACCTCATCCCGCTCTTCGACTATCTGCTGCCCCGCCATGGCACGCGGCCCTATCTCGTCGGCGCCAACTATGTCTGGGGCTGGGAGATGAACCGGCTGGCGCGCGAGCTGATCCACAATGCCGGCGGCACGGTGCTCGGCGAACGCTACCTGCCGCTGGAGGAGACCGCCGTCGAACGCATTGTCGCCGACATCGCGGAAAAGCGGCCGAGCTTCGTGCTCAACAATCTCGTCGGCCCGTCCAGTTACGCGTTTCTTGCCGCCATGCGGGCGCTCGGCGCGCGCGACCCCGCCTTCCTGCCGGAGAACTGCCCCGTCGCGAGCTGCGACCTGCAGGAATGCGAACTGTCGGACATCGGCGCGGGCGTCGCCACCGGCCAGCTCTGCGCAGCCTCCTATTTCCACACGCTCGACACGGTCGACAACCATGCCTTCAAGGCGCGGCTGCGGGACTGGGGCGGCGGGGAGCGTATCGTCTCCAGCCTGTTCGCCAGCGCCTACACCGCCGTCAGCCTGTGCATCGCCGCGATCGAGGCGGCCGGCTCCGATGCCCCGGAGCGCGTGCGCGCCGAGGTGCTGGCCCGCGACTGGCCCTCGCTCTTCGGCGACATGCGGGTGGATGCGGCGACCAACCATGCGGCCCTGCCCTTCCTGCTCGGCCGCATCAACGATGGGCACGGCTTCGACGTCATCGCCGCCGCCCCGGCACTCGCCGCCGATCCCTATCTGACGGGCGCCACGACACGGCCCGCCCCGCGCCTGAGGATCGTGTCATGACGCTGAAGACCCCGAACTTTACCGGCTGGCGCGCCGTCATCCTCAGCGAGGCGGACGGCAACACGGATCGTCTGCGTCGCCAGCTCGGCCTGCTCGGCGTTTCGGTGACCGTGCAGTGGACGCCGCTTTCCACGGCCGATCTGCCGGATCTCGTGCTGATCGATGCCGACCGGGGCTGGGACGAGCTCTTGCCCTTCTCCGACGCCTCGCCGGCCTGCCCGGTCGTCGCGCTGCTCGGCTCGGAAGCGCCGGGCCGCATTGCCTGGGCGCTGCGCCACGGCGCCGGCGCGATCATCCCGAAACCGGTTTCCGCCTCGACCGTCTATCCCGCCATGGTGCTCGCCGTCTCTCTCCATGAAGAGCGTCTGGAGACGCGCCGCCGCATCGCCCATCTGGAGGAGCGGCTGAAACTGCGGCCTCTCGTCTTTGCCGCCGTCACCCGCCTTGCCGCCGAACGCCATATCGACGAGGAGCGCGCCTATGCGATCCTGCGCGACTGCGCCATGCGCCGCCGCCTGCCGATCGAACAGCTCGCCGCCTTCTTCCTCGGCGGCTCCGAATCCCTGCGCGAGGTCGGTTGATGCGGGTGCTGAAGGAACTGTGCCGCCAGCCCGCGGCGGTGTTCGGTCTTGTCATCGTTCTTGCCGTGGTCATCGCCGCCATCGCCGCGCCATGGCTGGCGCCCTATGCGCCTGACAACCAGATGTTCGAAGGCCTGACGATCGAGGGCGCGCCGATGCCGCCCGGCGGGGAATTCCTGCTCGGCACGGACACGCTTGGCCGCGACCTGCTCTCGCGCCTGCTCTACGGCGCCCGCACCTCGCTGATCATCGGCCTCGTCGCCAATGGCGTCGCCGTCACCATCGGCCTCTTCGTCGGCATCACGGCGGGTTACATGCGCGGCTGGGTCGGCGGCATCATGATGCGCTTCACCGACCTGATGATGGCCTTTCCCGCACTGCTGCTCGCCATCGTGCTTGCCGCCATCCTGAAACCGAGCCTGTGGATCGTCGCCATGGTCATCGCGCTCGTCAACTGGGTGCAGGTGGCACGCATCGTCTATACGGAGACGCGCGGGCTGGTGGAGCGCGACTTCATCATGGCCGAACGGGCGCTCGGCGCCGGCAACGCGCGCATCGTGCTCCGGCATGTGCTGCCACATCTCGTGCCGACCGCCATCGTCTGGGGCACGCTCGGCATCGCGACGACCGTGCTCCTGGAAGCCACCCTCTCCTTCCTCGGCATCGGCGTGCAGCCGCCGGACCCCTCCTGGGGCAACATCATCTTCGAGAGCCAGAGCTATTTCCAGGCGGCGCCCTGGCTGGTCTTCTTCCCCGGCGCGGTCATCCTTCTGACGGCGCTCGCCTTCAACCTGGTGGGCGACGCACTGCGCGACATCCTCGACCCGACCCAGCGGGGCCGCGGCTGATGGCAAAGCTTCTGGCAAAACGCCTCGTCCAGTCCTGCCTGATCCTGCTCGGCGTTGCCGCCATCACCTTCGTGCTGCTCTATGCGCTGCCGGCCGACCCTGCCCGCATGCTCGCCGGGCGCAGCGCGACGGCGCAGACCGTGGAAAACATCCGCCGTGAACTCGGCCTCGACCAGCCGCTGCTGACCCAGTTCCTCAGCTATCTCGGCAATCTCGTCCAGGGCGATCTCGGCCGGTCCTATGCGCAAAAGACCGAGGTTGCCACGCTGATCGCCGCCCGTCTGCCGGCGACGCTGACGCTGATGGCAGCGGGCATCTTCGTCGAAGTGCTGCTCGGCCTCACCTTCGGCATCGTCGCTGCGCTGAACCGCGGCGGGGCGATCGACCGCTTCGTCATGGCCTCCGCCTTCGTCGGCGTTTCCGCCCCGCAATTCGTCGTCGCGCTGCTGCTGCTCTACGTCTTTGCCGCAACGCTCGGCTGGTTCCCGATGAGCGGCTACGGCACGGCCGCCCATGTCGTGCTGCCGGCCATGACGCTCGGCATTCTCGGCGCCGGCTGGTATGCGCGCATGGCGCGCTCGGCGATGATCGACGTTCTCAACCAGGACTTCATCCGCACCGCCCGCGCCAAGGGGCTGTCCGGCCGGCGCGTGGTGCTGCGCCACGCCCTGCCCAACGCCATCCTGCCCGTCGTCGCGATGATCGGCATCGATATCGGCCAGTTCATGGGCGGGGTCGTGGTCGTGGAGGCGGTCTATGGCTGGCCCGGCATCGGCCAACTTGCCTGGCAGGCGATCCAGCAGGTCGACATTCCCATCATCATGGGCGTCACGCTCACCTCCGCCTTCGCCATCATCGTCGGCAATCTCGTCGCAGACCTCATCGCGCCGATGATCGATCCGCGTATCCGTTCGCATTGAAACCAAAAAGGGGAACGAAAAATGTTCAATCGCTGGTTACTGACAACGACAACGGCGACCGTGCTCGCCTTCTCCGCACTTTCGGCCAAGGCCGAAACGCCCGCGCAGGGCGGCGAGATCGTCGTCACCTACAAGGACGACATCACCACGCTCGACCCGCATATCGGCTATGACTGGGTCAACTGGTCGATGATCAAGAGCCTGTTCTCGCGCCTGATGGACTACGAGCCCGGCACCGCCAACCTCGTGCCCTCGCTTGCCGAGAGCTTCGAGGTCGCGCCCGACGGGCTCACCTATACGTTCAAGCTACGCAAGGGCGTGAAGTTCACCAACGGCCGCGAGATCGTCGCCTCGGACGTGAAATATTCCATCGAGCGCGCCGTCAACCCGAAGACGCAGGGGCCCGGCGCCGGTTTCTTCGGCGCGATCAAGGGTTTCGACGACCTGACGGGCGGCAAGGCCGAGGTGCTTTCGGGCGTGGAGACGCCTGACGATGCGACCGTCGTCTTCCGCCTCTCGCGGCCCGATGCGACCTTCCTGCACGTCATGGCGATCAACTTCGCCTCCGTCGTGCCGAAGGAAGCGGTGGACGCGGCGGCCGGCGACTTCGGCAAGAAGCCGGTCGGCTCCGGCGCGCTGGTGCTGAAGGACTGGACGATCGGCCAGAAGCTCGTCTTCGAACGCAACCCCGACTATTTCGTCAAGGACGTGCCGCATGTCGACAAGGTGACGATCGAAGTCGGCCAGGAGCCTCTCGTCGCGCTCCTGCGCCTGCAGAAGGGCGAGGTGGACATTGCCGGCGACGGCATTCCGCCGGCAAAGTTCCTGGAGATCAAGAACTCGCCCGATGGCGCGGCGATGATCGTCGACGGCGAACAACTGCACACCGGCTACATCACGCTCAACACCAAGGTAAAACCCTTCGACGACGTGAAGGTGCGCCAGGCCGTCAACATGGCGATCAACAAGGAGCGCATCACGCGCATCCTGAACGGCCGCGCAACGCCGGCCAATCAAATCCTGCCGCCGTTGATGCCGGGCTACGACAAGGCCTTCACCGGCTATGCCTTTGACGTGGAAAAGGCCAAGGCCCTGCTTGCCGAGGCCGGCCATCCCGATGGTTTCGAGACGGTGCTCTATTCCACCAACACCGACCCGCAACCGCGCATCGCCCAGGCGATCCAGCAGGATCTCGCTGCCATCGGCATCAAGGCCGAGGTGCGGGCACTGGCGCAGGGCAACGTGATCGCCGCCGGCGGCACGGAGGGCGAAGCGCCGATGATCTGGTCCGGCGGCATGGGCTGGATCGCCGACTTCCCGGATCCGTCCAACTTCTACGGCCCGATCCTCGGCTGCTCGGGCGCCGTCTCCGGCGGCTGGAACTGGCCGTGGTACTGCAACGAGGCAATCGACAAGCGCGCCGCGGAGGCCGATGCCATGTCCGACCCGGCCAAGGCGGCGGAGCGCCAGGCGGCCTGGGGCAAGATCTTCACCGACATCATGGCGGATGCGCCCTGGGTGCCCGTCATCAACGAGCGTCGCGTCGTCGCCAAGTCGCTGCGCATGGGCGGGCCGGACAACATCTACATCGATCCGACGCGCGTCATCAATTACGACGCGATCTTCGTGAAGCCCTGAGCCTTCACCACCGGCTCTCCTCGCACCCGCGGGGAGAGCTTTCAAGAACAACAAACGACCGGGAGGCCTTCCATGTGCGTCGCCTGCACCCACACCATCCACCGCGCGCAGCATAATTTCGGCTGGGACCGCGCCTTTCCGCCGGCGCTGACGGCCAGGCCCGGCGAGACCATCCTCTTCGAATGCCTCGATTCCTCGGGCGGCCAGCTCGGCCGTGATTCGACGCTGGAGACGCTTGCCGCGCTCGATTTCGGCAAGGTGAACCCCGTCTCCGGCCCGGTCTATGTGGAAGGCGCGGAGCCCGGCGATGCGCTGAAGGTGACGATCCGCAAGTTCCATCCCTCCGGCCACGGCTGGACGGCGAACATTCCCGGCTTCGGCCTGCTCGCCGACCAGTTCAAGGACCCGGCGCTGCACATCTGGTCCTACGATACGGCAAGCATGGCGCCCTCCGCCTTCGGACCCGGCGGGCGCGTGCCGTTGAAGCCGTTCACCGGCACGATCGGCGTTGCGCCGGCCGAACCTGGCCTCCACTCCGTCGTGCCGCCGCGCCGTGTCGGCGGCAACATGGATATCCGCGACCTCACGGCGGGCGTGACGCTCTACCTGCCCGTCGAGGTCGAAGGCGCGCTGTTCTCCGTCGGCGATACCCATGCGGCGCAGGGCGATGGCGAGGTCTGCGGAACGGCGATCGAGAGCCAGATGAATGTCGAACTCACCCTCGACCTCGTGAAGGGCGCCAACCTCAAGACACCACGTTTCACGACGACCGAGCCCGTGACGCGCCATCTCGACGGCGCCGGCTACGAGGTCACGACCGGCATCGGCCCCGACCTGATGACGGGCGCCCGCGAGGCGCTGATGCGCATGATCGACCTTCTCGTCGCCGAGCACGGCTACAGTCCCGTCGATGCCTATTTGCTCTGCTCGGTCTGCGGCGATCTCAGGATCAGCGAGATTGTCGACATGCCGAACTGGGTCGTTTCCTTCTACTTCCCGAGGATCGTCTTCGCGTGACGTCGCATCAGGCCGCCCCGGTTCTCTCCGTCCGCAACCTCTCCGTCGATGCGCGCACGCCCGAAGGGCTGAAGCGCATCCTCGACGGCGTGAGCTTCGATCTTACCGCCGGCGAGACGCTCTGCCTTGCGGGGGAATCGGGGTCCGGCAAGTCCGTCACCTCGCTGGCCATCATGGGCCTTTTGCCGAAGGCTTCGCTGAAGGTATCGACCGGCGAAATCCGGCTGGAAGACCGCAACATCCTTGGCATTCCGCACCGGGCGCTGCGCAAGATCCGCGGTGGCGACATCGCGATGATCTTCCAGGAGCCGATGACCTCGCTGAACCCGGTGATGACCATCGGCGCCCAGATGGTGGAGGCGATCCGCGAGCATCGCGAGGATCTCTCCGAGGGAGCCGAAGCCATTGCCCGCGCAATGCTCGACGCCGTGCACATGAGCGAGGCGCCGCGCCGGCTGACGCAGTACCCGCACGAACTTTCCGGCGGCATGCGCCAGCGCGTGATGATCGCCATGGCGCTCTCCTGCCGGCCCAAGGTGCTGATCGCCGACGAGCCGACGACCGCACTCGACGTGACCG
The DNA here is from genome assembly GCF_001262505.1 of Shinella sp. SUS2. Classification (GTDB taxonomy): domain Bacteria; phylum Pseudomonadota; class Alphaproteobacteria; order Rhizobiales; family Rhizobiaceae; genus Shinella. The sequence goes on along the minus strand of NZ_KQ410739.1, from coordinate 85,399 downwards.
TGCAGGCGCAGATCCTCACGCTGATGCGCGAACTCCGGCGTGAATTCTCCACCTCCATCCTGATGATCACCCACGACATGGGTGTGGTCGCGGAAATGGCGGACCGGGTGGCGATCATGCAGCAGGGCAGGATCGTTGAGGCCGGCGATGCGCTCGACATCTTCGCGCGGCCGGCCGAACCCTATACGCGCCAACTGCTTGCCGCCGTTCCCCGCCTCGGCGCCCATGCCGGCACGGACGGACCGCCCCGCCTGACGGAAGCTGCGCCACCACCGGCGGAAAACCCAATCCTCGTCGTCAAGGATCTCAGCGTCACCTATGGCGCGCGCGCCGGATGGTTCAACCGGTCGCGCATCGCCCCCGCCACCGTCAGCGACATTTCCTTCGTCCTCAAGGCGGGCGAGACGCTCGGCCTTGTCGGCGAAAGCGGTTCGGGCAAGTCGACCACCGGCAAGGCCGTGCTCAACCTCATTCCCTTCGCGGGCAGCGTTTCGATCGATGGACACGAGACGCACGGCCTGAAGCCCGCCGCGATGCGCCCCGTGCGCCGCATCGCGCAGATGATCTTTCAAGACCCCTACGCCTCACTCGACCCGCGCATGACGGTCGGTGCGGCCATCGCCGAGCCACTGGTCATCCACGGCGTCGGCAATGCCTCCGAACGGCAGGACCGGGTGGCCGCCCTCCTGAAGCGCGTCGGCATGCCGCCGGATGCCGGCGGCCGCTATCCGCACGAGTTTTCCGGCGGCCAGCGCCAGCGCATCTGCATCGCCCGGGCGCTGGCGCTGGAGCCGAAGCTCATCGTCGCCGACGAGAGCGTCGCGGCGCTCGACGTTTCGGTCCGCGCCCGGGTGCTCGACCTGATGCTGGAACTGCAGGAGCAGATGGGCCTTGCCTATCTCTTCATCTCGCACGACATGGCGGTCATCGAGAAGATGTCGCACCATGTCGCGGTGATGCGCGGCGGGCGGATCGTCGAGATCGGCACACGCCGGCAGGTGTTCGAAAGCCCCGGCGACGACTACACACGCAACCTGATGGCTGCCGTACCGATCCCCGATCCGGCCCTTTATCGCGCGGCCCGGCACGCCTGAGGCCGACGAGGATGCATTGAACCAGAAAGCGCGGCAAAGAGGCCTCGCTTGACGATTTTGCTGGATGCCCCCTTCGTTCCGGACAAGAAAAATGCGCCGAAACCCACAATTTCGCGCAGCCGGACGTTGTAAAATCTCCCATCACCCGCACCGTCGCCCGACCCTTCCTGATTTCGCGCGCCTTTGCATGCTCTAGGCACAGCGCCGACTGCTCACACCCTTCGACAATAGCTGTTGCAGCGTCGTGTCGACGGGGATTTTGGATGAGTAAAACACTCTAAATCGAACACATTGACTGGCGAAGGGCCGAACAAAGGCGGGACTTCATACATACGGCGAATTTAAAGTACATATTTCTTATATTGCAACATTAAACCTATTACGCCGATTCAAAAATACAACTTCAATTTTGACTAGAAATACAAAAAATAAATGGCAAGAAATTTGGAACAAAAAAATAACAATCGTCAAAACCCGCCATAGATCGAAAACCTTTAAATACACGCAGCGGATGCATACTGTTAAAATACTGAAATCCGGGGCGAATTCGGGCAAATTATCGATTCCATAACCATTATAAAGCACATCCTTTACACATACCGACGATGGCGTCGGGTATAGCACTCATGTGCGGCATGACTTCATGACGTCAGAAATGAGTTCGACGCGGCAGAAGAGGCATGTCCACGCCAGGAACTGTCCATCATGAGAATCAAGACGCAATTCCTCATCCTCGCCTCGGCCACCGGCATTGCCATTGCCGGCCTCGCGGGCAGTCTGTGGGAATATACCGGCGCAGCCGGCGATGTGACGAATGCCTATGACCAGAAGTACCGGTCCTACCTTCTCGCCGACGGCTTCCGCCAGTCGTCCGACGATCTGACGCGCCTGGTGCGCACCTATGCCGAAACGGGGGATGCATCCTACAAGGACCAGTACAACGCCGTCATCGAAATCCGCAACGGGACCCGGCCACGACCGGAAGACTACCACCGCATCTACTGGGACTTCGTCGCCGGTGGCGAGGCAAAACCCCGCCCGGACGGTCCCGCCATCTCCATTCTCGACCTGATGAAGCAGGCCGGTTTCACCGACGACGAATTCGCCCTGCTCGATGAGGCAGGCAAGCGCTCCGATGCGCTCGTCAAGCTTGAGACCGAGGCGATGACCCTTGTCGACAATGCCGCCACGACAGGACCGGAGGCCCGGGACAAGGCAGCGCACATGCTGGATTCGCCCGAGTACCACAAGTTCAAGGCCGAGATCATGAAGCCGGTCGACGCCTTCTTCGTGAAGCTCGAGCACCGCACCCAGGGCGCCGTCGACGCCGCCAACGCCCGCGCCGCCTTCTTCTGGTCGCTGACCCTGGCCGCCATGGGCGCGCTGATGCTGATGCTCGCCATCATCGGCTACGTGACCTTCAAGCGCATCATCGGCGGCATGTACAAGCTTGGCAATTCCATGGGCCTCGTGGCCAATGGTCAGCTGGACACGCAGATCGACCTTGCCAGGAACAACGACGAGATCGGCGACATGGGCAAGGCGCTGGAGGTCTTCCGCCAGGGCGCCATCGCCAACCGGCGGCTGGAGCAGGAAGCGACGGAAAACCGCAAGAAGGCCGAGGCCGAACGCATCACCATGCAGGAGAAGGCCGAAGCCGACGCCGCCGAGCGGCTGCGTGTTGCGACATCCGGCCTTGCCGCCGGCCTGAAGCGCCTCGCCTCCGGCGACCTCGCCTTCCAGCTCAACGAGACCTTCGCACCGGATTTCGAGGCCCTGCGCCACGACTTCAACCGCTCCGTCGCGCAGCTCGGCACGACGCTTTCGGAAATCTCCGGCTCCATCTCGACGCTCGACACCGGCACCCGAGAAATCGCCGCCGGCACGGACGACCTTTCGAAGCGCACGGAGCAGCAGGCCGCCTCGCTGGAGGAAACGGCAGCGGCGCTCGACGAGATCACCGTCAATGTCGCCAACTCCTCCAAACGCACGGAAGAGGCCAAGGATGTCGCCGGCCGCGCCAACCATTCGGCGGCCGAATCCGCAGAAGTCGTCTCCCATGCGGAAGAGGCGATGCGCAAGATCGAGGAAAGCTCGCAGCAGATTTCCAACATCATCGGCGTCATCGACGAGATCGCCTTCCAGACCAACCTGCTCGCCCTCAATGCAGGCGTCGAAGCAGCCCGTGCGGGCGAGGCCGGCAAGGGTTTTGCGGTCGTGGCACAGGAGGTGCGCGAGCTTGCCCAGCGCTCCGCCCAGGCGGCCAAGGAGATCAAGGGTCTGATCCAGAACTCGTCCGCCGAAGTCGGCACCGGCGTGAAGCTGGTGCGCGATACGGGCTCGGCGCTGAAAACCATCAGCGGCTTCATCGTCGAGATCAACACGCATATGGAATCGATTGCGACATCGGCCAAGGAACAGTCCGTCGGGCTGGCCGAAGTCAATACTGCGGTCAACGCCATGGACCAGACGACCCAGCAGAATGCGGCAATGGTGGAACAGTCCAACGCCGCCTCCAACACGCTGGCCAACGAGGCCGTGCGCCTGCGCGAGCTGGTCAGCCAGTTCCGGCTGGAGGGCGCCTCTGCCGCCCGTGCAGGCGGCCTGCGCACCGCGCGGAGTGCCGATTCCGCCGTTGCCTCCCCTGCCCGCACGCTCGGCCGCAAGGTTGCAGCCGCCTTCAGCGGCAATGCGGCCCTCGACACCAAAGGCGAGTGGGAGGAATTCTGAGACCACGCCGGGCCATCCGCGAGCCTGCGGGTGGCCCGGCATTCAAGGGACGCAGGCGCTTACCGCCGTCACGTCCTGTCGATCCGCCACGGCGGATCGATCCGGTTCGCCCCGGCATGGTAGAGGACGATGCGGTTGCCGCCGGGATCGAACAGCTCGGCCTCACGCCAGAGCCAGCTCATATCCTCCGGCCCGCGTTCAAACCGGAGGCCGGCTTCGACAAGAGCCCTGACCGTCCCGTCCAGATCCTCGCATTCGAAATAGACGGTGGTTCCACCCTCACCCGCCTCTCCTTGGTGCAGCGAGAAGGTGCTGTCGCCCTCCGGGCAGAGGAAGCGGGCATAGCGAGGCCGCGCGTCGACGACGGGCCTGAGGCCGAGCAGGCAATAGAACCGCCAGCCTGCATCGAGATCCGGCATCGTTACGGTCACCTGGTTGAGGCGCATGATTCCTCCTGCTGCCCTTCACCCGTCAACAAGGCCATGGTCGATGGCGAAATAGCAACAGTTTAAAGAAAGAAATTCGCGACCGTTGACAATTTTTGCGAATTTCTTCTTCTATCTCCGTCTCTTTCAACAAGGAGACAGTAAAAATGAAGCATTTTCCCTATACAGGCTCCGGCCCATATTGTTATTCAAACGCCTTCGCCATGATGTTAGGTGAAATTTCACCACCGACAAACGTCATTGAATTTGCAACGAGCAGTGCTTTCGGCATGCATTTGCTGCGGGGCACGCTGCCGTTTTTCGATCCATTCTGCTGGACGCCGGAAGCAAGCTTTGACGATACGCTGGCGGCGCTGGGCTGGGCCTCCGATCTCGTGCACGGCGACGACCCGCAATCGGCGCTCGCCACGCTCAAGGCTGCGCTGGTCGATGGGCCGGTCTGGATCGGCCCCGTGGAGATGGGTCATCTCCGGCACCAGCCGGGACGGATGGGGCCGATCGGCGCGGATCACTATGTCGTCGTCATCGAGATGGACGAGACGTCGGTGCTGATGCACGATCCGGAAGGCTTCCCCTACGCGCGGCTGCCGGTCGACCTGTTCCTCAAGGCCTGGCAGACGGAAACACTCGACTACGGCACCCCCTTCACCCTGCGCTCGGGCTTCCGCCGGACCGCTGTCAGGTCCAACACGGAGATCATCCGTGCCGCCTTGCCCGCTGCACGCAGATGGTTGGCCGGCGCGGGTGTCAGCGAGGTGCCGCCGGGAACGATCGGCAACGGCGAGGCGGCCGAAGCGCTCGCGGCAATGATCGAACGGGGCGTCGAGGAGGGGTTGCGCGACCACCTGATCCACTTCGCCGTCCGGGTCGGCGCCCGCCGTGCCGCGGACGCAGCCACCTGCCTCACGCAGATCGGCGAGGTGCAGGCCGCAGCCATCCTCGACCGTCAGGCCCGGCTCATCGGCTCCCTGCAATATCCGCTGGTCACCCGGGACGATGCAACCGCCGCTGCCCAGCTGCGGGCACTCGCCCCGACCTACGAAGCCCTTCTGGCAACCCTGCCGGCCTGACGGGTATAGGGCGGCATCTCGCTGGAAGATGATGCCGCCCAAAAGGGAAACTCCAGACGGCCTTGATTGGCATACCTTTCCAGCCTCCTCACAGCATGAAGCCCGCAGCCGAAGGGGTGGAGCATCCGGCAGAAAAGCTCGCTGCGCGTATATGCATTTCGCGTAAAAATTTTAACAATTTTACGTTGTGTATTATTTACAATCAACCGCAAGGTGTTAATCATATCCCACCCTGATCATAGGGTTTGAGGAGGGATTGAAATGTGTGGAACTGGAGGATGCTGCGGCACGTCGCAGTCTAGCATCAGAAGACTGAATCCGGAATCGGTCGACATCATCCGTCAAAAGGCATTGGCCAACAGAGCGGACCTTCTGAACAACAGAAACCTGAAAGCTTCCATTCTCAGCGCGGAAAACGTTACTGCGATCGAATTCTTAAGTCACGACAAGTCGGACATGAGAAGCGTCATCATATGCCAAAAGATGGGCAGCTTCGGTGCGTTTGACATAAAAATACGCAAGCTCGAGATAAAATACCCGAAAGTTGAGATGGTCGCCGATATCAAATTTGATCCCTTCGACGGAGGGCTTTTCAAATTCGAGGCGACGCTCACCATAAAATGCAACGACATAACACAACCCATTGGTTGTGAAGTTCACCTGGACTACGGCAAGACGGATTCGCAAATCCAGCCGCTGATAAACTGGGACTGCATCAAGAGATGCGCCCCGCAATGCATCTATTGCGGCTCTGATTATCAGTGCTGGCTGGCCTGCGCCGGCATCTGCATCATTCAGTGCCTCTGATGCCCCTTCGGCGCATGCCGTGCCATCGCGCATGACGCCTCGACGCCCCCGCTCCACCCTCCGCCATCAGATCAACCGCTGAAAGGCGGGGTGGAGCGTTTGCGCATCTCGTGCCGGCACGGCCGAGATACTCAGCCGCGCACCGCCAGCCGCCGCCAGCTTTCGGCGCTCGGCGGCCCCGCGGCGACGGAGAGCGACACCGTTTTGCCGATCTCGTAAACGACTGCACCGACCGTCATCTGGCGCATGAGGCCGAGCTTGGTGTCGGTACGTGCCGGGCCTTTCGGCACGATGGAGACGGCGCCGCCCTTGCGCTGCGCCGAAAGGGCGCGTCTTGCGGTTTCGGCATTCACCGGCCCGCCGCGGGAAAAATCGGTATGGAGGCTGCGAAGGCGGGTGCGCGAGTCGCTGCCGCCCTCCAGCCTGGCATTCGGCGCGACGCGCGTATTGGCGAGCGGATGGTTCGTGTGAAGCGACAGGCCATCGGCAATGGCGATCTCGGCAACGCCACCCGCCGCGCATTCGAGCGTGCGGATGCCGTTCCGGTCGCCGACCTGGAAATTCTGACCCGAGGCATGCGGGACGCGGGAGAGAAAGTCCGCCGCCGCTGCCGCGTCTTTCCGCGCCAGCGCGCCGCGCATGGCGAAGGAGACGGGAAGCCCGTGCGGGCTGTAGGCAAGCTGGGCAAGCGTGTTGACGCAGATGCCGAGGCCGCGGCCGGAAACGCCCATCAGGCCGATCAGGCCGGCGGAGGTGTAGACCAGCGTTTCGCTGTCGCCGTCATCGAGCCGCAGCACGGCCTGTGCGCCATCGTGCCAGCGTGGCAGGTCCATGGTCTGGCCGACAATCGTCTCGCGCCCTTCTGCCGGTGCAACGGCAAGACTGCTGCAATGGCCCTCGCCGTCGAAACCGCCGAACCACCATTCCTCGTCCATCAGTTGGAGGGCATAGGCCGTCTCCTCGGATATGCCGGCACCTTCGGCAATGCCGCGCACCTCCTCGAGAAGATCGGGCGTATGGACGGCGATTGCCGTGCGGAAGTCCGTCACCGTCAGGAAGACGGGCAGGAAGGCCGCCGCCGGTCGGCCATAGGCCTTGCCGATCGCCGCCTGCCAGCGCTCCACCTTGTCGGCGATCGTGCCGCGCAGCGCCTCGCCATGCGCCCGCCCGCGGGCAAGCGGCGCCTTCGGGCAGTCGATGACGGGAAGATCTTCGGTACGCATGATTTTCTCCTGACGGGATGCGGTCGTCGGGGCGCGATGGGCGTCCCGACGACGAGATAAAGACAGGCGAGGACGGCCCGCAGCCTGTTGGCCATTGCTCCGGCTGCGGGAACCGCTCCTGGATTGCCGCCCTCGCCCGACGGATGGGATCAGTTCTTCTTCACGCCCCAGGCCCGCTCCTTGTCGGCCGCCCAGACGTCGAAGCCTTCGATCTTGGCCCCGACTGCCGCGACGACAGGTTCATAATAGAGGCCGAAGATCGGCAGGTCCTTGGCCATCAGCGCGTGGATTTCCTTGAAGACCGCCTTGCGCGCCTCGAAATCCGTCGTCTTGGTCGACTTCAGATAGAGCTGCCAGGCCTCGGGATTGTCCCACTGAGCCGTCGGCTCGACCTTCTTGTCGCCCATGATGACGCCGTAGAACTGCGAGGGATCGAGGCGTGCGGAATAGCCGAAGGACTGCAGCTGGAACTTGCCCGCGAGGTAGTTGTCGAGCTGTGCGGCCCAGTCCAGCACCTCCAGCTCGGCATTGATGCCTGCGCCTGCCAGCATGGCCTGCACCAGGATGCTGTTTTCATACATGCCCTGGTAGCGGGTGTTGGTCTGGATCTTGATCACCTCGCCCTTGTAACCGGCCTCTGCGAGCAGCGCCTTGGCGGCCTCCGGATCGTAGGCCGGCCATTTCAGGAAGTCCTCGTCGAAGAAGGCGCTCGCCTGCGGTACGCCGGAGGGATTGAAATCGGCAAGGTTCGCCGTGCGCGCGGCGGCGATCTGCTTGAAATCGATGGCATGGGCGATCGCCTGGCGCAGCTTGACGTTCGACATCAGCGGATCGGTGGTCTGGATCAGGAGTGGCGTCAGCGAGAGGCCTGAAGTCGTCATGACCTGCAGGCCGCGTGCCTTGGCATCCTCGATGCGCTGGGATTCGAAGTTCGGCAGCACGTCGATCTCGCCGGCGAAGAGTGCGGTCTCGGCGGCCGACGTGTCGGGGATGATCATGAACTTCGCTTCATCGACCAGTGCCGTGCGGTCGCCGGCATAGCCGCTCGCCTTTTCCTTCGGCGGCTTGTAACCGTCGTACTTCTCCAGGGTGATGTACTGGCTCTTCACCCATTCCTTCAGCTTGAAGGAACCGCTGCCGATCGCGCTGCCCTCGATCCACTTGCCATTCGGCCCTGCATTTTTCGGGCTGGCGACCCAGCCGTTGCACTGGATGTTGGCGAGCTGGGCGAGGAAGAGCGCATTCGGCTCGTTGATGCGGAAGACGACGGTGCGCGGGTCGGGCGTTTCCAGCGCCTCCACCTTCAGGCCCTGCGAACCGTCGTAGAAGGCGTTGCAGAACCATTCGGCGCCGGCCGCGACGCGGTGGTCCCAGTTCCACTTGACGTCGGCCGATGTAACGGGATCGCCGTTGTGGAAGGTCGCGCCCTCGCGGATCGTGAACGTATAGGTCTTGCCGTCCTGCGAAACGGCCCAGCTTTCGGCGAGCGCAGGGCCGATGCTGAGATCGGCGCGGAAGCCGACCAGCGTCTCGAAAACATGGTGCAGCACGGTGTCGGTGTTGGCATCACGGTCGATGCCTTCCGTGCTGCGGATATCGGCATTGATGCGGATGTTCAGCGTTGCCGCCTCGGCCGAGACGCCAAGCAGCAGGCCAGCCGCCAGCGCCGTCGAAATCAGAAATGTCCGTTTCATGATGATCTCCTGGTGTTCCCCGCTTTGTTATCGTCAGGAGCGCTCGCGGATTGCGCCCAGCGTTTCTGCAAAGAAATCCTTGACCTTGCCGATGAGCTGATGGTCGTCATGGGCAATGCCCGGCACGATGTCGTGCCGCACGCCGATGCCGTGCTGCTCGAAGCTCTTCTTCAGCGCGCGCATGCGGTCGTTGCGGTTGGCGCCGGCCAGATCGGCGCCCGGCATGTACCAGTCGTCGTCGGGCGAGATGGTGATTTCCCAGGTCTCCAGGTCGTCACCGCCGATCACCATCTGCACGGCGACCTTGCGGATCGCGTCGAGATCGATCGGCTTGCCGAAGACCGTCTCGAAATTGCGCACGCCGACCCAGAAATCATGGTCGAAATCGAGCAGCGTCACGACGCCGGGCGCGCCGATCGAGGCGGCGAGCAGACGCTCGGGATGAAGGTAGAGGAACCGGTGGGTGAAGTGGCCGCCACCAGAAAAGCCGTACATCATCACCCGGTCGCCCTCGATGCGGTACTTTTCCTGCATCTCGGCGATCATATCGAGCATGATGGCGTCATAGTGCAGGTCGCCGTCGCGCAGCATCTTGTAGGACGACAGATCGCCCGGGAAGCAGATGTTGGCGGGGAAGAGCGGGCACAGCACGATGACGCCGTTGGCTTCGGCAAAATCGGCGAAGGCATCGCGATAGGCCTGCATGCCGCGCTCCGTGCCATGCACGATGACGGCAAGCGGGTAGGTCTTCTCGCCATCCTCCTCGTAGTCGTCGGGTACATAGGCGCAATAGGGGAAACGCTGGTCGAGCCGCGAGGCATAGACGGTCGTATGGCCGAAATCGTAATAGGACAGCTTCTGGCCGTGACCGCTGACATTGCGCATGGATGGTCTCCTCTCCGTATCGAAAATCTAAAGGCCTGCCGCCCCTGACAGGAGGCGGTGGCTGCCTGCGCCATCCGTGCCTGCGAAGGTGCGGTCGAGCAGCATGGCGGCGTCGAGCAGGCGGCGGGTATAGGCGTGCTGCGGCCGGTCGAAGACGTCGTCGCGCGTGCCGATCTCGACGATGCGGCCGTTCTCCATCACGGCGACCCGGTCGGCCACCTGCTCCACCGCGCCGAGATCGTGCGAGACGAACAGGCAGGCAAAGCCGTAGCGCGCCTGAAGATCGCGGAAGAGTTTCAGGATCTGCTTCTGCACGGTCATGTCGAGCGCCGAAACCGGTTCGTCGGCCACGACGAAGGCGGGGCGGCTGACGATGGCGCGAGCAATCGCCACGCGCTGGCGCTGGCCGCCCGAGAGCTGGTGCGGAAAGCGGCCGGCGAGCTCCGGCGCAAGACCGACCTCGGCAAACACCTCCTCCACCCGCGCCTGCCGCTTTCCGCGATCCATCGCCGGGTCGAGCTTCAAGGGCTCGCCGACGATCTCCGCGATGCGCTGGCGCGGGTCGAGCGAGGAATAGGGGTCCTGGAAGACGATCTGGATCGATTGGCGCAGCGCACGGCCGCCGGCATCGTTCCGGTAGGCGAGCGGCGCACCGCGGAAGGCCATCGTGCCGCCGGAAGGCGTCACCAGTCCGACGATCGCCCGGCCGAGCGTCGTCTTGCCGGAGCCGGAAGCGCCGACCAGCGCCAGCGTCTCGCCGCGGTTGATGGCGAGATCGACGCCATGCACGGCGCGTTTTCCCGCCGCCCGGCCGAAGAGCTTTGCACGGCCGGGATAATCGATGACCACGTCCTTGAGCTCGATCAGCGCCTCGGCCGGCGCGCTTGCCGACCGGCTGCCGCCGGCGCTGCGGCGCGGCAGGGCGTCGACGAGGCGCCGCGTGTAGTCGTGTTTCGGGGCATGCAGCACATCCTTGCTGTCGCCCTGCTCCACCGCCCTGCCCTTGTGCATGACCACGACGTTGCGCACGTAGTGCGAAACCATGCCGAGATCGTGGCTGATGAGGAGGACCGCGGTGTTGTTTTCCTGTGTCAGCTCCACCATCAGGTCGAGCACGTCGCGCTGGATCAGCGTGTCGAGCGCCGTGGTCGGCTCGTCGGCGATGAGAAGCGCCGGCTTCAGCAGCATGACGGAGGCGAGCATGATACGCTGGCGCATGCCGCCGGAAAATTCATGCGGGAAGGCGGCAAGGCAGCGCGCCGGATCCTGGATGCGGATGCGCTCCAGCATGGCAAGGCTCCTGTCGCGGATCTCGGCCTTGCCGAGCTTCCTGTGCAGCGCCAGACCTTCGGCCATCTGCCGGCCGATCGTCATGGCGGGGTTGAGCGAGACCATCGGCTCCTGGAACACCATGCCGATGCCGGCGCCGCGGATTTCCCGCATCTTTGCCGGCAGCGCGCTGACGAGATCCGTGCCCTTGAAGCGGATGCGGCTTTCGGGCGTCGCCATGAAGGGCGGCGGCAGAAGACCCAGCACGGAGCGGGCGGCCATGGTCTTGCCGGAACCGGATTCGCCAACCAGCGCCAGCATCTCGCCGGCCGGCAGGGAAAAGGAGAGGCCATCGACCACGGTAAGGCCGGCCTGCCCCATGCGGACGGAGAGATTTTCGACGGAAAGCACGGTCTCGATACCAGCCATGGGGTCAATCCTGCATCTTGGGGTCGAGCCAGTCGCGCACCGCATCGCCGAGCAGATTCACGCCGAGCAGCGTGATGGAGATGCAGAGGCCGGGCAGGATGATGATATGCGGCGCCTGGTTGATGTAGGGGCGGCCTGTTGAGAGCATGTTGCCCCAGCTCGGCGCCGGTGGCGGCACACCGAGGCCGAGGAAGGAGAGTGCGCTTTCCGACAGGACCACCCAGCCGAACATCGTCGTCGCCAGCACCATGATCGGTGCCAGACAGTTGGGCAGCACATGGCGCAGCATGGTGACGATGCCGCTGTTGCCGATCACCTTCGAAGCCTCGACGAATTCCCGCTCGCGGATCGACAGCACCGTGCCGCGCACCACGCGCACGGCGACGGGCATGTAGGCCATGCCGAGGGCCACGATGATGCCGTTGCGGCTGGCGCCGAACACCGCCATGAAGCCGAGCGCGAGCAGAAGGCCGGGAAAGGCGAGCAGCGCATCGTTGACCATCATCAGGATGCGATCCGTCCAGCCACGCAGGAATCCGGCAAGCACACCGAGGATCGTGCCGAAGACGATGGCGAAGACGACGGTGGCGAAGGCGATCCAGGCGCTGGTGCGCGCGCCGTAGACCAGCCGGCTGAGGAGATCGCGGCCGAACTCGTCGGCACCGAGCAGGTGCGCCTCGGACGGGCCTTTGAGGCGCGCCATGAGGTCGAGCTTCAGGGGATCATAGGGCGCAAACAACGGGCCGAAGACCGCGACGAGGAGCAGGAGACCGACGACGAGAATGCCGATCAGGCCGTTGAAACGCAGTGCCGGAAGGCCGAATGCCCGTGCGATCATGCCGTCACCCTTGGATCGAGAAGCGGATAGAGGAGATCGACCAGGAGGTTGACCACCACGTAGAGGAAGGCGGTGAACAGCATGCAGCCCTGCACGACGGGATAGTCGCGGGCATAGATGCCATCCACCAGCAGACGCCCGAGGCCGGGAATGGTGAAGACGGTCTCGATGACGGCGATGTTGGCAAGCAGGCTGCCGAGCACGAGGCCGATCAGCGTCAGGGTGGGCGCGAAGGCGTTCTTAAAGGCGTGGCGCCACATGACGGTCGCCTCGGAAAGCCCCTTGGCCCGTGCGTGGGTGATGTATTCCAGTCGCGCCACCTCGATGGTGCTCGCCCGGGCCATGCGGGTGATCGAACCGGATTCCACCAGAACCAGCGTCACCACCGGCAGAATGATGTAGAGCAGCGCGCCGCCGAAATCGCGGCTGAAGGGCACGTAGCCGACAACAGGCAGCCAGCCGAGCTGCAGGCCGAAGATCAGGAGCAGCATCAGCCCCAGCCAGAAACTGGGAATGGAGAGCAGCAGCGTCGAGGTGGCGATGACGGCGATGTCTCCGGCCCGGTTCTGCCGCCAGGCCGCGAACATGCCCGCCGGCACCGCGATCAAGGTCGCGAAGAAGACGGCCACGAGGACGATGGTGGCCGAGACGGAGAAACGGTCCAGCATCAGCGGCAGCACGGGTTGGCGCGTCGAGATCGACTGGCCGAAATCGCCGGTCAGCACGTCGCCGAGCCAGTAGAGATATTGCACGGCGATGGGCCGATCGAGGCCCATTTCGGCGCGTAGCGCCTCTAGCTGGCCAGGCTGGGCGAGGTCGCCCAGCATCAGCGCCGCAGGGTCGCCGGGGATCGCCCGCATCAGCGCAAAGACGGTGATGGAGACGAGAAACAGCGTGGGGATTGCCGTGGCGATGCGGGTCAGGAGGAAGCGGACCATCGTTTCCCCCTGTCGAGTGTTTCATCCTTGGACCCGGCCGCGCGGGCGAAAGCATCGTCGTCCATTGCCAGCTCATAGCGCGTGAAGGTGCGGTTGATCGCCGGCAGTGGCGCGATCTCCATGACGCCCTTCGCCGGCTCGCAGAGGATCATCGCGACCGTCGCCGAGAGATTGCCGCCATCCTTGGCGAGCGGCGCGCGGCAGACGCAGAAGGGCGCGGCGAAATCGTCGAAGAAGGCGCGCTTCAGGTCGTCGACGCCGAGCTTGCCGCCGCCTTCCCGCAGGACCTTCAGGACGCGGTGATCGCGGTAGAGACTGTCCGGCACGTTGGGCAGACCGGTCTCCTTGAGCTTGGAGAGAGCGACAGCGCTCTGCCAGTGGTTGGCATGCACGATCACGCCGTCCTGCGGATAGATCGGAAACGCCTCGTCCGGTGCGCATTCGAGATCGACCGCATAACCTTCGGCCGTGCTCAGCATCATGTTGTTCGAACCGGATTTCGGCGTGATGGCGACGACGCGCAGCGCCATCGCGAAATGCCGCGCCTCCAGCGCCCGACGACGGATGAAGGGCAGCGGAATGCCCATCTCGCGGTAGTCACGGTCGCTTTCGAGATAGTTGGCGGTGATCGTGATGCCGGCGGAATTGAAGCCGCTGCGGGCGAGACCGCCCGCCTCGGTGAAGGTCAGGATATCAGGTCCGTCATCGCGCAGGATGCGCAGCACTACGGACGTGTCGGCGCATTCGGCGCGCCAGTCCCAGTTCTGGCCGTGGATGACCGTGCCGTCGCGCGTCACTTCCGGCAGCAGCACGGCACCGGTGCAACCGTCCGGCTCTTCGTCGGAAACGCCTGCCTCCAACCGTGCAAGCTGCAGCACCTCGGTGCGCGCATTGACCAGCACAACGGCAGACAGACTGACTCCCGCCCCCTCGGCAATGCCCTCCATCTCCGTCACCAGGTCCGGCGCCCAATCACGGATGCGCGGCAGGAAGAGAGTGACGAGACGTTCGATGTCGGCATCGTCGAAGCCGAGCTTGTGGAGCTGACCGGTGTAGAGGCCGGCCGAGAGATGAATACGATCCCGCGCCTTCTCGCCATACATGCGACCGCGCTCCCGCGGCGGACCGCTGATCTCGATGAGGGGGAAAGGGGTGATGTCTGCCATATGCCGCTGCCTCGTTTCCGTCTTTGATTGCAGCTTAATGCATTTTGTGAATATGAAAAGCAGTAAATTTGAAAAATTATCAATTCGCATTGCGTTGTGTTCGCGCTATAATGCAAATGATAGTGAGGGACCCATGGACGATACGGACCTTTCGGACGCCGAACACACGGACGGCCCCAGCATCTTGCAGCTCGATCTGGCCCGCCGGATCATCGACCGGATCCGCGATGCGGACCTGACGGTCGGCACCCGCATTTCCGCGCCGGAACTGGCGCGGCTCTTCGGCGTGTCGCGCTCGCCAATAGCGGGCGCGCTCGATCTGCTCGTGGAAAAGGGCGTGCTGCAGCCGATGGAAAAGCGGGGCCTGCGCGTGGCGCGCGACGTCTCGACGCTCGACCTTGCCGAAATCCTGCCGGTCTCGCCGATCGAGGACCTCTATCGGCGCATGCTGCGCGAGCGGGCGCAGGATACCCTGCCGCAGGACGTGTCGGAGGCCGAGCTCATGCCGCGTTACGGCGTGTCGCGCGGCACCGTGCGCAAGCTGCTGATGCGCTTCGCCGCCGAGGGGCTGGCGCAGCGCCTGCCCGGCCATGGCTGGCGCTTCGTCGATTCGCTGGTCGGTGACGACGCCTATCGGGAAAGCTACGAGTTTCGCGCCATCGTCGAATGCTCGGCACTGCGCACGCCGCATTTCAAGGTGGACAAGGAGATCGCCGCGCAGATCCGCCGCTCGCACGAGCGCATCATCGACGATCCCGCCAGCCGCTCGGGCAGCGACGAGTGGTTCCGCGTCAATGCCTTCTTCCATGAGAACCTTGCCGGCTTTTCCGGCAACCGGTTCCTTACCGATTCGATCCGCCACCAGAACAACCTGCGCCGCATGCAGGAATCGGCCGCTTTCTTCGAGCTGCCGGCCGAACGCATCGAGCAGTCCTGTCGCGAGCACCTTGCCATTCTCGATGCGGTGGAAAACGGCGACCTCGACTGGGCCGAGGCCCTGCTGCGCCAGCACCTGAAACAGGCGCTGGAATTCGGAACGAGCGAACGCGTCTGATCGTCTCCGAGGAAGCGGCCCCGCTCAGGGCTGCTTGCCCTCCATGACGGTGATCCACTCCTCGGTGAAGCGCTTGTGCTGGGCCTGGTCCTGCGCAGCAAGCAGCGCCGGGCCGATGCGGATCGGCCGGCCGATGCCGGTATCGATGAGCGAGGTCGGACCGTCCACTCCGTAGGGCAGCAGCCCGTTGGCGCTGAAATAGAACGAGGCCTGGCGCGCCTTCTTCTGTCCGCGCTCGGACAGGAGATAATCGAGGAAGGCGCCGGCAAGGCTCTTCTGCCGGGAGGTCGCCGGGATCAGAGCGCCGCGGGAGAGGATGAGCGTGTAGTCCCGCGGCAGGACGAGGCGCAGGTGCGGATCGCGCAGATGCGCGGCATAGGCATAGGAACCGAGCACGTTGTAGGCGATCGCGATGTTGCCGCGGCGCAACTCGTCCAGCACCTCGTTGTTGCAGCAGCGCGTGACCGTCTCCGCCCGGCCGAAGCTCTCCAGCAGGCGGCCATAGGTGGTGGGCGCGACGCGAGAGTCATTATAGGCGAGCAGGTAGCCGATGCCGGAGGCGCGCACATCGTAGGTGCCGACCCGGCCGCGATAGGTTTCGAACTTCTGCCGCAGCAGTTCGGCGAGCTCGTGGTGGCTGCGCGGCACGTCCTCCGGCGGCACCTGCCGCTCGTCGTAGACCATCACGGCCGGTTCGAAGCTGAAGCCGTAGACCTCCTCGCGCCAGTTGGCCCAGGACGGCACCGTTTCCCCGGTGCGATGCGCCACCGCGCAGCCGTCATTGGCAAGCCGCACGAGTTGATCCACCGAAGAGGACAGGAGAAGATCGGCGACATGCTCGCCGCTCGCGCAAGACGCCTTCGCCTCGCGGAAAAGCTCGTTGGTGAGATAGTCGACATATTCCAGCGTCACCTCCGGACGAAGCGCCCGGAAATCCTCGAGCAACGGCCGCATCGCCTCGATGTCCGTCGCGCCGTGGATGACGAGGCGCGCCCTTTCCGTTGCGGCGGGAAAGACCTGCCGGTCGCCCTCCACCGCGACGGCGGCCCGCGGCAGGAGGAACGGCAGCACCAGAAGCGTGCAGGCAAGCGCCTTGCGGATCATGTCCTGTCCTCCTGATGAAGCGGCAATTCGATGATGGTCGTGAAGCCGCGCCCATCGGCGGCGGCAAGGAAGCGCAGATGGCCGCCGAGCAGGTTCGCCACCTCCGCGGCGATGGCGAAGCCAAGGCCGGAAACATGGCGTTCCGAACGGGAAGAGGCAAAGCGCGTGATGACCTCCGGCCATCGTTCCGGCGGGATGCCGGGCCCGTCGTCTTCGACGGCGAAAAGCGCCGTCTCCCCCGTCACCGAGACGCGCACGTCGAGCTTGGCGACGGCGCCGTGGCGCAGCGCATTGTCGATGACGTTGACCATGGCCTCGCGCAGGCTGAGCGCATCGCCCAGCACGATGACCGGTGCGTCCGGCGCCTCGAAAGCGGCGACGATATCGGGATCGAGGCTGAGCGGCACGGCACGCTTGAAGGCACGACGCGCGACGTCCCTGATATCGATCGGCACGAGCTTTTCCGAATCGAAACGATGGATGACCATGGCGTGGCCGAGCAGCTGGTTTGTCAGGTGCGACAGCTCCTCCACCCGTGCCCGCACCCGCGCCAGATGGTGGCGCCCTTCGTTCGAAAGCCCCTTTTCATCGACGAGGCTGAGCTGGGCAAGCAGGGCCGTCAGCGGCGTGCGGATCTGGTGCGCGCTATCGCCGATGAAGCGATGGAGCAGGCGCATGCGCTCGTCCAGCCGCCGCATGAAATAGTTGATCGAGCCGACGAAGGGCGACAGTTCGCGCGGCACCTCGACAGCCAGCGGCGTCAGGTCCTGCGGCTCCCGGTCGTGCAGCACCCGGGACAGGTCGACGACCGGCCGGAGCGAGAGCCGAAGGGCCAGCGCCGTTGCGAAAAGCGTGGCGCAGGCCATGACCGCGACGAGGATGACCGCCCGCGCCGTCAGCTCCGAGGCGAGCGCCGTGCGCGCCTCGGTCGTCTGCGCGAGGATGATGTAGACCCAGCCGCTCAGCGCGGGGTCGGAGACGGCGCGGGCGCCGATCGTCATGCGCACGTCCGTATTGCCGTAGCGTGTCGAGACGAAGACAGGTGCCCGCCGGCTTTCAGAAAGATCTATCGGCGGTTGCAGATCCTCGTAACCGGTCAACGTCTTCCCATCCGTTCCGACGACGCGGTAGAAGATGCGGTCGCGGGTGGCGAGCCCCAGCAGCTCGAAGGCGGAAGACGGCATGTTGATCTCCAGCGCGCCGTCTTCCACCACCATGTTTTCGGCGATCTGGAAGGCGGCGCCCTGCAGCAGGCGGTCGAACGCCTCGTCCGCCGCCGCCGCCGCGTAGAACCAGGCCGCCGTGACGATGCCGGCAGCACCGAGGAAGAGCACCAGCGCCACGCGCAGCAGCAGGCGTGAGAAGAGCGAGGTTTCCGTCTTCATGGGCCGGCCACCAGCTTGTAACCGAGGCCCCGGACGGTGACGATGACGCTCTCCGCCCCTTCCAGTTTCTTGCGCAGCCTTGCAACGTAGAGTTCTATCGCGTTCTGGTCCGGTGCCTCGTCGAAACCGAACAGGTGGTCGAGCAGTTCCTGCTTGCTGAAGATGCGGCCCGGGCGTGAGGCGAGGATCTCCAGAAGGCTCATCTCGCGGCGCTTCAGCTGGATCTCGCGGTTGCCGATGCGCACGTTGCGGTTCGTCCGGTCGAGCGCCACGTCGCCGCAGGTGATGATGTTGGTCGGCTCGCCGCCGGAGCGCCGACGCATCAGCACGCGGGCCCGCGCCTCCAGTTCGCGGAAATCGAAGGGTTTCACGAGATAGTCGTCCGCGCCGAGATCGAGCGCGCTCACCCGGTCGTCGATTTCCGAACGGGCGGTGAGCACGAGCACCGGCACCGGATTTTTCTGCAGGCGCAGGCGGCGCAGAATCTCGAACCCGTCGAGGCCCGGCAGCATCACGTCCAGGATCACCAGATCGTAGGGCGTGAAATCGAGAATCTCCGAGGCTGCCAGCCCGTCGACCTGCCAGTCGACGCTGTGCCCGATCTGTTCGAAGCGACGGCTGATCGCTTCGCCGACATCGTCGGTGTCTTCCACCAGGAGGATACGCATACGCGTGAGCGTGGCACGCTGAAGGGGGCGCAATCAAGCCGGGCGAGGCATGACAGCGTTGTGACAGGAAAGCGGCGTAGGAAGGATCGCCAGCCGACGGGAGAGACTGTGTCGGCTGCCCGGAGGAGAGTTCCCGTATCGACCGACGCCGCGCCGCGACCACCGCGAGCGCGCACCCGTTCGTGCGCCCATCGCCTCCCCGGAAACCACAACGGGAGAAGCAGACCATGATCCGATCCATCTCGAAACTCCTCGCCGGGGCTGCGCTTGCAAGCCTTGCCGCCATGGCGCCGGCCTTCGCCGAGCCCGCCAAGCCGGAATGCCTTGCCGGCGCCAAGCCGGGCGGCGGTTTCGACCTCACCTGCCGGCTGGCCGCCAATGCCCTGCTAGAATCCAAGCGGATCTCGACCCCGATGACGGTGACCTACATGGAGGGCGGCGTCGGTGCCGTCGCCTACAACCACGTCGTCGGCAAGCGCGGCAATGACGGCAACCTCATCTCGGCCGCCTCTTCCGGTTCGGCGCTCCTGATCGCCCAGGGCAAATTCGGCCAGCCGGATGAAACCGCGGTGCGCTGGCTCGGTGCGCTCGGTGCGGACTACGGCGTGATCGTCGTTGCCGCCGATTCGCCGCACAAGACGCTGAAGGAACTCGTCGCCGCCTACAAGGCGGACCCGGCCGGCTTTGCCGTGGCCGGCGGCGGCGCCGTCGGTTCGCAGGACTGGATGAAGGGTTCGCTCATCGCCAAGGCGGCCGAGCAGGATCCGAAGACCATGCGCTACGTGGCGCTGGAAGGCGGCGGCGCCGTGCTGACGGCGCTGGAAGGCGGCCATGTCAAGGTCGGCTCGGGCGATGCGGCCGAGATGGTCAAGCACCATGTCGCCGGCAAGGTGCGCATCCTCGCCGTCATGGCGCCGGAACGCCTGCCGGGCGAACTTGCCGGCGTGCCGACCGCCCGCGAACAGGGCTTCGAGATCGATTGGCCGGTCTGGCGCGGCTACTATGTCGGCAAGGATGTTTCCGATGCCGACTACGACTGGTGGGTAAAATCCTTCGAGGCGATGGCCAAGACGCCGGAATTCGCCAAGGAGCGCGATGCCCGCGGCCTCTTCGAGTTCACCCTGATCGGCAGCGCCTTCGATGCCCGCGTCAAGCAGGATGTGGAGCGCTTCAAGGTGCTCGCCAAGGAAGCCGGCATGTAAGGCGGCGCGGCCGTCCCCGTCCGCATCCTCGCGGCGGGGGCGGCCTGCCCCGGACCCGGGCACCCCTTCAGAAAACACGGGAGACCACCATGTCCAACACGGTCGAAAACCGGCGCGTGAGCCGCATCGCGGCGCTCATCCTTCTCGGCATCGCCATCGCCTATGGCGTCGGAGGCGCAACCATCGAATACGCCTTCTCGTCGGACCCGCTGGGGCCGCGTGCGGTTCCGGTCATGCTGGCGGCGCTGCTGGCGGGGCTGAGCCTTCTCTATCTCGTCTGGCCGGGCACCGTGGAGGCGATTCCGGCGGGGCCGGCGCTGCTGCGCGTGCTTGCCATCCCGGCCATCCTAGCGCTCTCGGTCGCGCTGTTCGAACCGCTCGGCTTTGCCGGCTCGACCTTCGTCCTGACCTTCGGCGCGGCGCTCGTCTTCGGCGCACCGCTCAAGCACGCCCTCATCGGCAGTGTCCTCCAGACGCTGCTGTGGTGGACGGTCTTCGCCTATGTGCTCCAGGTCTATCTGCCGACCGGCTCCCTCTTCGGCTGATCGACCGGCCGCGAACTGAAAGGTCATTTTCATGAACCTCGACTATCTCTGGCAGGGTTTCGGCGTCGCCTTGACGTACCAGAACCTCTTGATCGGCTTCATCGGCTGCTTCATCGGCACGCTGGTCGGTGCACTTCCCGCCATCGGCCCGATCAACGGCATCGCCCTTCTCATGCCCATCGCCTACACGATGGGGCTGCCCGCCGAGAGCACGATGATCCTGCTCGCCGCCGTCTATTGCGGGGCGGAATATGGCGGGCGCATCTCCTCGATCCTGCTCAACGTGCCGGGCGATGCCGGCGCCGTCATGACCGCGATGGACGGCTATCCGATGGCCAAGCAGGGCCGCGCCGGCGAGGCGCTTGCCCTTTCCGGCATCGCCTCCTTCGTCGGCGGCATCCTCGGTGTCATCGGCCTTGCCTTCTTCGCGCCGCTGCTGTCCGGCCTTGCCATCGGCTTCGGCCCGGCGGAGTACTTCGTGCTGATGATCTTCGCCTTCGCCACCCTCGGCTCCATGGTCGGCAGCCAACCCGTGAAGACGCTGATCGGCTGCACGCTGGGCCTGATGCTGGCGACCGTCGGCCTCGACGCCACCTCGGGCGCCTACCGCTTCACCTTCAACGAGCCGGAACTCGGTGACGGCATCGAGTTCGTCGTGCTCGTCATCGGCCTGTTCTCCGTGTCCGAGGCGATGCTGATCCTCGAGCATCAGGGCCGTGGCGTCACGGTGGTGCGCGAACTCGGCCGCATGACGGCCCGCATGAGCGACGTGGTGAAGAGCATGGGCGCGACCCTGCGCGGCTCGCTTATCGGCTTCATCGTCGGCGTGCTCCCGGGCACCGGGGCCTCGGTCTCCAGCGCCGTCTCCTATACGACGGAAAAGCGCATCTCCGACCGCGAGGGTACTTTCGGCAAGGGCGACGTGCGGGGCCTCGCCTCGCCGGAGGCCGCCAACAACGCGACCGCGGCGGGCGCCTTCGTGCCCATGCTGACGCTCGGCGTGCCGGGCTCGGGAACGACCGCCGTCATGCTCGGCGCACTGATGCTCTACAACATCCAGCCGGGCCCGATGCTACTCGTCGAGCGGCCGGAAGTGGTCGGTGGCCTCATCGCCTCGCTCTTCGTCGGCAACTTCATCCTGCTCGCGCTCAACCTGCCGCTGGTCAACATCTTCGCCCGCGTGCTGACCGTGCCGAACTGGCTGCTGGTGCCCGGCATCCTCGTGCTGTCCGTCATCGGCGTCTATTCCACCCATGCCTCGGTCTTCTCGATCTTCCTGATGCTGGGCATCGGTTTTGCCGGCTGGATGCTGCGCAAGGCAGGCTTCGACATGGCGCCGATCATCCTCGGCTTCGTGCTCGGCAATGTGATGGAGGTGAACCTGCGCAATGCGCTGGCGATCAGCGGCGGTGATCCTTCGATCCTGTTCCAGAGCACGATCTCGATCACGCTCTGGATCATGGCCGCCGCCGTCGCGCTCCTTCCGCTCCTCCTCTCGCGCCGCCAGAAGGCCCTGCTCTTCAAGCAGGCCGAAGGCGAAGGCTGACGCATGCCCGGACCGGGGCGCGGGACCACTCGCGCCCCGGCAACGCCTACCGGCCGCGGCGCCCGCCCTCGGCAGGTAGCGGCAGGCCACTGAACGGCTTGATTTCCTTGAGGACGAACGTGGTCTGCATTTCCTTGATACCCGGCAGCCGCCGAACGACACTCATGGCGAAGTCCGAATAGGTGTCGAGATCCTGCGAGACGACCTGCAGCAGGAAATCCGCATCACCCGCAATGCTGTAGCAGGCGACGACGCAATCGAGCTTCATCACCTCGCTGGCGAAGGCCTCCGCCTCCGCCTCGGTATGGCTGTCGATCTTGACGCGGATGAAGGCGAGGACCCCGAGGCCGATCTCCCGCCGCCCCAGCACCGCCATATAGCGCTGGATCACCCCTTCGTCCTCCAGTTGCCGGACACGTCGCCAGCACGGCGAAGCGGACATGCCCACCGCACCCGAAAGCGCCTGGTTGCTCAAGCGCCCGTCCTCCTGAAGCGCTTTGAGGATCTTCACATCCGATGCGGCGAGCGTTTCCGGCATATCCTGCCTCCTTGTTTGCTTTATAAGGCAGATCCTACCGCAATTTCGATTTCCTCAGCAATATCAGAAAGAACCTGCCCGCCCGCCCCCTGTAGTCTCGCCGGCACTGCAACAGAGGAGAAAAGCCGCCATGCTCGAAGACGTCCGTCTCGCCATCATCGTCAATCCCGACCTGCCGCCGGGCCATCTCGCCAACACGATCGCGGCCGTCTCGATCGGCATGGGGGCGGCGATGCCGGCGCTCGGGGGCCGCCGGCTCACGGACCGGCAAGAGGCGACGATCGACATCAGCTCCAACATGCCCGTACCGGTGCTTCAGGCGGACAGCCGGACGATCGGCGCGCTTTTGGCCAAGACACTGCCACGGCAGGCAGGCCGCGTCATCGTCGCCTTCCCGTCCTTTGCGCGCGCGCTGCACAGCTATGCCGACTACGAGGCGACCTTCCCCGAGCGCGACCTTGGTGAGGAGACCATCGACGGGCTGGGGCTCGTCGGCGAAAGCCGGTGGGTCAAGTCCCTGACAGGTTCCCTGAAGCTGCTTCGCTGACGGCTGTGCCACCGGCGGAAACGAGATTCTCCCAGCCCGCCATGGCGCAGTCGGCAATGGCCAGCAGCGTCTCGCGGGATATGCCATCCCGCGCCTGGATGGAGAGGCCGTGCTGCACGGTGACCATGTAGGCCGTGATGGCCTCGACATCGGCGGTTGCGGGAAGATCGCCCTCTGCGACCGCCCGTCTCAAGCGCTCCCGCAGCACGGCCGTGGTTGCTGCACGGCGGTGTTTCAGCGTGTCGCATATGGAGGGGCTGGCCCCGTCCATCTGCGGCGCGGACAATACGACCATGCAGCCGCGGCGCTTGTCATCGCTCGCGAAGGCCTCCGCCGTGGCGCGCAGCAGATGCGCACAGGCCGCACGCGCGGTCGGCGCGGCGGGCACGCCTTCCCAGATCTCGCTGCCCTCCGTTGTGGAGTAGAGCGCCAGCGCCTCCTGGAACAGTGCTTCCTTGCTGGTGAACGCCGCATAGAGGCTGGGCGAATTGATGCCCATCGCCTCGGTCAGGTCGGCCAGCGAGGTGCGCTCGTAGCCCTTCGCCCAGAACACCTCCATGGCCCTGCGCAGGGCCGCATCCCTGTCGAAGGCCCGGGGTCGGCCGCGCAACGCCATTCTCATCTCCTTTTTTGTGTCGATCGATAAATAAATCACTTGACGGGCTTCGGCAAGATGATCCAGTAATTATGTATCGATCAACACAGAAAGATAGGACATGGCAAACCTCGACGGAAAAATCGCTCTCGTTACCGGCGGCAGCAGAGGAATGGGGGCATCGATCGCCCGGCAGCTGGCGCGGGAGGGCGCACGCGTCACCTTCACCTATGCCAGCGCGGAGGCCGCAGCCGCGGCCACCGTCGCGGCCATCGAGGCCGCGGGCGGCAAGGCCGTCGCCATCAGGGCGGACAACAGGGACGCTGCAGCCGTCGCGGCAGCCGTCGATGCAACGGCGAAGGCCGAGGGGCACATCGACATCCTCGTCAACAATGCCGGCATCTTCCAGGCCGCCTCCCTCTCCGATCTGACGCTGGAGGATTTCGACCGCACGATCGACATCAACGTGCGCGCCGTCTTTGTCGCCACCCGGCAGGCCATCGCCCACATGCCCGATGGCGGCCGGATCATCACCATCGGCAGCAACCTGGCACAGCGCGTGCCGTGGCCAGGCATCAGCCTCTATGCGCTGAGCAAAGCCGCGCTGTCGGGCTTCACCCGCGGCATCGCACGCGATCTCGGGCCGCGAGGGATCACCGCCAACATCGTTCATCCGGGCTCCACCGACACGGACATGAACCCCGCAACGGGCGAGACCGCGGATATCCAGCGCGCGGCGATGGCAATCCCGCGCTATGGCAGCCCGGACGACATTGCGGCATTCGTCGCCTGGCTGGCAGGTCCTCAGGCCCGTTCCGTGACCGGCGCCGAACACATCATCGACGGCGGCACCAACGCATAAGGGGGCCCGCCCCTCTCGCAAACGATCGGAACAGCGGAAGCGCCCTGCGCGCTTCCGCTGTTTCTGTTTGTCGGAGGCCGCCCCCCTGCCAAGCCTCACGCATCACGCTGGCAGCATCGCTCCAGCGCATTGACTTTTGTCAGCGACAATGAATAATGTCAAAAGCCCTTCGCGAGAGACCCGCAATGCCCATCCGCGCCAACGACCAGATCATCCACAAGGCCGCCTGGCTCTATTATACGCATGGGCTGCGGCAGGATGAAGTGGCACAGAAGCTGGAAATCTCCCGCGCCTCCATCGCCATGTATCTGCGCAAGGCGCGCGAGATGGGCATCGTCACCATCGCCACCTCGACGGAGCTGTTTTCCGACGATGTCCTCGCCCGCGAGCTGGAGGATGCGACGGGGCTGACGACGGCGTGGCTGGTGCCGGAAGACCGGCAGGCCATGGATCCGGCCGCCGAAATGCCCGTCGTCGCCGCCTCGGTCTTCCTCGAGCTCATCAACAAGGGCGACCGGATCGGCGTGGCCTGGGGCCGTACCGTCTATCACATCGCCGATGTCATGCCCTTCGCCGATCTCAGCGGCGTCACCGTGGTGCAGCTCTGCGGCAATCTCGGCGCGCCCTATTCCTATCGCCCGGACCAGTGCACCACGGAAATCGCCCGCCGCCTCAATGCGGAAGGCATCAATTTCTATGCGCCGCTCGTGCTGTCCTCCGAGCGGCTGGCCGAGGAGCTGCGCGGCGAACCCGTCATCCGGGAGCAGCTCGCGACGATTTCCGACTGCCAGCTCGCGCTCTACTCCGTCGGCGGCATCGAGGATGACAGCCATCTCGTCAAATGCGGCGCGCTCTCGGCCGCCGACATGCATGCGATGGGCGAGCGGGGTGCCGTCGGCGTCATCGCCGGACAACTCATCGACGGCGACGGCCAGTGGATGGACTGCGAACACAACCGGCGCTGCATCTCCGCCGACCTCGCTTCCATCCGCGCGATCCGCAAGCGCATGCTCGTCGTGCAGGAGGACAGCAAATTCGAACCGCTGATGGCGGCGCTGAAGGGCGGCTTCGCTTCGCATCTCATCGTCACCGCATCGATGGCGCGGCGGGTGCTGGATCGCTGGAACCGCGAAGGGCTCGGCAAGGCTTGAGCCAAAAGTTTTGGTCCGCCGATGCCGGCCGGGCCGGTTTATCGGGAGGCTGAACACGATGGAAAATCTCTGGCGCGACGACGAGGCGGAACGGGCCGTGGCCGGCTATGCAGCCAAAGGCATCAACCGGGACTTGGCACTGCGCACCTACACGACGCGGCTGCTCGGCAGCGAGCCGCGGCTCGTGCTGCATGGCGGCGGCAACACCTCCGTAAAGACGGAGATGACGGACCTCGTCGGCGACATCCATGCCGTGCTCTGCGTCAAGGGCAGCGGCTGGGACATGGGCACGATCGAGCCGCCGGGCCTGCCCGCCGTGAAGATCACTCCGCTCCTGAAAAGCCGCAAGCTCGCCAAACTCTCGGACGAGGACATGGTGACGCTGCTGCGTGCCAATCTCATCGATCCCGCCGCACCGAACCCCTCGGTGGAGGCGCTGCTGCATGCCTTCCTGCCGCACAAATTCGTCGACCACACCCATTCGACCGCCATTCTCGCCATCGCCGACCAGGCGGAAAGCGCGAAAATGTGCGCTGCGCTTTTCGGGAAGAAGATGGGCTTCGTGCCCTATATCATGCCCGGTTTCGCACTCGCCAAGGCGGCCGCCGACGTATTCGACCGCGACCCGACGGTCGAGGGCCTGATCCTCGACAAGCACGGCATTTTCACTTTCGGCGAGACGGCGAAGGAAGCCTATGACCGGATGATCCACTACGTCACGCTGGCGGAGGACCATGTGAAGCGGAACGGCCGCAACCCGTTCACACCAGCCGCCCTGCCCGCTACCCTCGCCGACCCCAATGACATCGCGCCGATGCTGCGTGGCGCCGTCGCCGTCGACAGGGGCGAAGGCCGCTACGACCGCATGGTCAGTGTCTTCCGCGCCTCCCCCGCCATCCTCGATTTCGTCAACGCGACGCAAGTTGCGGACATGGCCGCCCGCGGCGTGTCGACGCCCGACCTTTCGATCCGCATCAAGACGGGCCCGATGGTGCTGCCGGCCCCGGCGAAGGACGATCTTGCCGGCTATCGCGCCGTGATCGACGAACGGGTCGCCGCCTTTGCAGCCGACTATACCGAGTATTTTCGCAGCAACGACGCCCGCGACGACGTCAAGCGCATCATGCTCGATCCAATGCCGCGCCTGACGCTGGTGCCGGGCCTTGGCCTGTTCGGCCATGGCCGCACCTACAAGGATGCGACGATCGCCGTCGATGTCGGCGAGATGTGGATCGAGGCCGCGCGCGACGCGGAAGCCGTTGGCCGCTTCGAGCCGGTGAGCCGACCGGACCTCTTCGACCTCGAATACTGGTCGCTGGAACAGGCAAAACTTGCCGGCGCCAAACCAAAACCCTTCACCGGCCAGGTCGTGCTCGTTACCGGCGGTGCGGGCGCCATCGGTGCTGCGATCGTCAAGGCCTTCGTGGCGGAGGGCGCGCATGCCGTCGTGCTCGACCTCGACGGCGAGAAGGCCGCTGCAGTGGCGAAGGCCGCGGGCAACGGTTCGATCGGCGTTTCTGCCGACATCACCAACCCTACCTCCGTGCGCGCCGCCTTCGATCAGGCCATCGCCACCTTCGGCGGCGTCGACATCGTCGTCTCCAATGCCGGCGCCGCCTGGGAGAGCCCGATCGCCACGATGGACGACGCGCTTCTGCGCAAGAGCTTCGAACTCAACTTCTTCGCCCACCAGAGCGTGGCGCAGAACGCCGTGCGCATCATGAAGGCACAGAAGACCGGCGGCGTGCTGCTGTTCAACGCCTCCAAACAGGCGGTCAATCCGGGCGCGAAGTTCGGCGCCTACGGCCTGCCGAAGGCGGCAACGCTGTTCCTCTCGCGGCAATACGCATTGGAACATGGAGCCGACCACATCCGCGTCAACGCCGTCAACGCCGACCGCATCCGATCGGGCCTGCTCAACGACGAGATGATCGAGAACCGTGCCGCCGCCCGCGGCCTGTCCGTCAAGGAGTACATGGGCGGCAACCTGCTCGGCCTCGAGGTGACCGCGGACGACGTCGCCCGCGCCTTCGTGCACCACGCCCTCGCCGAGCGCACGACCGCCGACGTCACCACCGTCGACGGCGGCAATATCGCGGCGGCAATGCGCTGAGTTATCGAGGAGAGAAGACGAAGGGCAGCGGCTTGCCGGCCGCCCCGAAACCCTATCGAAAAAGCCGGCGCTCCAGAAACGGCTGCATGTCCGGGCGATCGTCGACGACACAATAGACGACGGCGTCCGATCCCATAATTCGGCAGATCATGCGCCAGGGTTTGTGATGGATCTCACGATACTCGCTGATCCCGATGGAAACCACTTCCTTCGGGATGTTCCCGCGCTCCGGGAGTTCTTCGAGGCTCATTACGGGCACCTCGAGCTCACCGAGGATGCGCCTGGCGGTCTCTGCCCGTCGCGATGGGCGATGAAGCGACAGAAGTCTTCGGTGTCCCGCTCGGCGTCTTCGGAAAGCTTCATCGCAGCGCCGCATTCGGACCAAGTATAGTCCTTTAAGGGGTCCGATATAGCACCGCACAAACGGAAAGGGCGGCCGTTACAGGCCGCCCTTCATCCATTCACATGCCAAAAATCAGGGCTTCGGCATCCAGGCCGGCATGGCCACATCCGCATGGGCGAACTGCGGCAGCTTCACGCCCAGCTCTTCCATGTTCTTGATGTCCTGGTCGTTGAGGTCCTTCTGGGTGATCAGCGTCGGCGGGACGATGACCTGCTTGCCCGGGTCTTCGCCGGCGAGCAGCATGGCCAGCGAGCGGACGGAGACCTGGCCGACCACCGCCGGGTTCGTCGCGGCCGTCGCGACCCAGGCAGAGCCGGATTCGCGCATGGCGGCGATGTCGGATGTCGAGATGTCGGCGGAGTAGATCTTCACGCTGGAGGAGAGGCCCGCCTCGTCGACGGCGATCTTCACGCCCTTGGCGAATTCGTCATAGGGGGCGAACATCACGGTTATGTCGGGGTTGGCGGAGATGACAGAACGGGCCTGGTTGGCGACGGAATTGGCGATCGGGTTGTCCATCGTGCCGAACTGGGCGGCCTCGTTGATACCCGAATACTTCGCCTTGAATTCCTTCCAGGTCTCGTCGCGACGGTCGAGCGGCGCGATGCCGGCAACATAGACATAGCCGGCCTTGAAGCTCTCGCCGTTGTCCTTGATCGCCTGCTCGAGGGCAAGGCGGGCGAGGTCGCGGTCGGACTGTTCGATCTGCGGGATCTTCTCGTTCTCGACGTTGACGTCGAAGGCGACGACCTTGATGCCGGCATCGACCGCGCGCTGGGCGGCTTCTTTCATGGATTCGGTCAGCCCGTGCTGGATGATGATGCCCTGCACGCCGAGCGCGATCGCCTGGTCGACCATGTCGGCCTGGAGGGCGGCGTCCTGGCGGCTGTCGAAGACCTGCAGGTTGACGCCCAGCGCCTTGGCCTGCGCCTCCACGCCGGCAAGATAGGACTGGAAGAAGTCGCCGGTCGAAAGATAGCGCACCAGCGCGATCTTCACGTCGCCGGGCTTGTCGAAGGGCGCCGGCATATCGGCGGCAAAGGACGGCACGGCGAAAGCCGCCGCGCCCATCAGCCCGAGCGTTATCTTGCCCAGGGTTCTGCGAGTAAGGTTCATGTCAGTCTCCTCCACTGGTGAACTTTTGATTGTCTGTCAGGCGGTTTCAGCGTTTGCCTCTTTTCGAGAGCGCAAAGGTGAAGATCAGGGCGATGACGAGCACCGCGCCCTTGATGAAATCCTGCGTGTAATAGGGCGCGTTCATCATCGTCAGGCCCTGCAGCAGAATGCCGACAAAAAGCGCGCCGACGGCGGTACCGAAGGCGTTCGGCTTGGCGGCACCGAGCACGGCGAAGCCGATCAGCGCGGCGGCGACGGCGTCGAGCAAAAGGTTGTTGCCGGAGGCGATGTCGCCGCGCCCGAGCCGGGCGGCAAGTAAGATGCCACCGATCGAGGCGAAGACGCCCGAGATGATATAGGCCCAAATCTTGTAGGCATTGACCGGCGCGCCGGCGAGGCTCGCCGCCCGCTCGTTGGAGCCGACGGCGTACATCATGCGGCCGAAGCGGGTGTATTCGAGGAAAAACCAGATGACGATGGCAAGCACGATCAGCACGACGACGGACACCGGCACGAGATTGGGCAAGATGAAATCGAACCGGTGGCGGCCGAGCGCCAAGAAGGCCGGGCTGAAGGCGCCTGTCGCCGTCGAGCCGTCCGGCAGCGTCATGCCGGTCGCGATGGAGCGTCCCTCGGTCGGGATGCGCTGGAGACCGAGCAGGAGGAACATCATGCCGAGCGTGGCGAGCAGATCCGGCACGCGCATGTAGACGATGATGATGCCGTTGACGAGGCCGACGAGAACGCCGACGGCAAGGCAGGCGAGCGTCGCCGTCAGCGCATCGCCGCCCATCACCACCATGACATAGGAGGAGGCCATCATCGCCGTTGTCGCGACGGAGCCGATGGAAAGGTCGAAGCCGCCGACGACCAGCGTCGCGGTGACGCCGAGCGCGAGGATGCCTGTTATCGACACGGACTGCAGGATGAAGACGGCGCTCTGCGGCGAGGCGAAACCGCCCGTCACCAGCGAGAAATAGAGTACCATGCCGGCGAGCAGCACGAGGAAGCCGTATTTGATGGCGGCTTCCCTGAAATTCAGGGTCGCCGATGGAACGGCGCCGGTGGCGGCGGATTTGCTCTCTTCACTCATCATCATGCATTGACCTGTTGATAGAATTGCCCGGCGATCTCGGAGAGCAGCCGCTCGACGTCGATGTCGGCGTTGCGGTGCTCGCCGACGATGGTCTGCTCCGACATCACGAGGATGCGGTCGGCGACCTCGAAGGCTTCGTCGAGTTCGGTCAGGAAGAGGATGGTGGAGCGGCCGGCGGCCGAGGCGCGCAGCTTCTCGCCGATATCGCGGCGGGCGGCGATGTCGACGCCCTGGAACGGTTCGTCGAGGATGAGGAGGCGCGACGGCTCGGAGAGCCAGCGGCCGACCATGACCTTCTGCTGGTTGCCGCCCGACAGCGTCTGCATCTCGTCGCGCTCGCTGCGGCAGACGACGCCGAGCGCATCGATCTGCCGGCGCGCCTTCGCCCTTTCCGCCCGTCGGCTCGCGACGCCGAAGGCCGAGAGCCGGCGCAGGAACGGCAGGCTGATATTCTCGTAGATGTTGAAATCGGGCACGATGCCGCTGATCGCGCGGTCCTTGGCGACAAGGAAGACGCCGCGGGCAATCGCCTGGCCCGTGCTTGTCGGTGCGTAGGACCGGCCATCGAGCGTCATTTCGCCCGCTGCCGGCGCGCGGGCGCCAAACAGCGTTTCGGCGAGTACCGTCTTGCCGACACCGACAAGGCCGGTGACAGCGACGATCTCGCCGTCACCGAGGTCGAAATCGAACGGCCGCGCCTGCTCGGAAAGTTTCAGGCCCCGCACGCCGAAGACCGGAGCGCCCGCCTCTCGCACGGCGACCGCGCCGGCCGAGACCTTGCGCCCGAGCATGGCGTCGACCGCGCCCTCGTAATCGAGCTCCGGCCCTTCGAACCGGCCGGTGATACGGCCGTCGCGCAGTGAGAGGATGCTGTCGGCAAGGCGCCGGATATCCGACATGCGGTGCGAGATGTAGAGAATGGCGACGCCGCGTGCCTTCAGCCGGTCGACGAGATCGAACAGGCGATCGGCCTCGGCACTGGAAAGCGAGGAGGTCGGTTCGTCGAGGATCAGCACCTTCGGCTCATGCGCCATGGCGCGCGCGATCGCCACCATCTGGCGGTCGGCGAGCGTCAGATCGTTGATATTGGCCGCAAGATCGATGGCAAGACCCATGCGGGCAGCGACAGCCGCGGCCTCGCGGCGCACCCGGCGCGGATTGAAGAACAGTTTTGCGCCGCGCCCGTTCAACCGGTCGAGCGTGAGGTTCGTCGCGACGTCAAGATCGGCGACGACGCCATCGTTGATGTTCTGGTGCACCGTGACGACGCCGGCGCGGATCGCCTCGGCGGGCGTCGCCGGTTCGAAGGGCTTGCCGGCAAGCGTGATCACTCCGTCGTCGCGCGTGTAGACGCCGGAAAGGATGCGCACGAGCGTGGATTTGCCGGCGCCGTTCGCGCCCATCAAAACCGTCACCGCGCCGGCCTTGAGGTCGAGGTCCACCCCCTGGAGCACCGTTACCGGCCCAAAGGATTTGCGCACGCCCCCAATGCGAAACACCGCCTGTTCGCTCATTCTCTCCTCCCGATGAAGGCAGGTTAGGATAGGCTCTCATCAAATGTCAAGGCCATTGACATTTGACAGAATGCTGCCTTAGCTGTGCGCAAGAACGGGGGGATGACCGGCAGTGGAGGCCGTGTCCTGCCGAGGAGGAGAAGCACATGGAAAGCCAGGTCTTCGCAGCGCTGAGCGCCGAGACATTGCCGGATCGGCTGAGCGGCAACGCTGCCCTGAAGGAAAAGATCGGCGCAGATTTTTCCCGCTGGACCGTCAAGGAGGTCGGCGACGGCAACCTCAATCTCGTCTTCATCGTGACGGGCGATACGGGTGCGGCGATCGTCAAGCAGGCGCTGCCCTATGTGCGGCTGGTCGGCGAAAGCTGGCCGCTGCCGCTGAAGCGCTCTTTCTTCGAGTATCACGCGCTGACACGGCAGGCCGCGCGCGATCCGGGCATGGTGCCGGAAATCCTCTTCTTCGATGAGGCGCAGGCGCTCATCGTCATGGAATACCTGGCACCGCACGTTATCCTGAGGCGTGCGTTGATCGACGGGCGTCAACTGCCGAAAATCGGCCGCGACCTTGGGCTTTTTGCCGCCCGCACGCTGTTCCGCGGCTCGGATCTTTCCATGCCGACGCGGGAGAAGAAGGCGGATCTCGCGCTGTTCTCCGACAATGTCGAACTCTGCGACATCACGGAAAACCTCGTCTTTTCCGATCCCTATTTCGAGGCCGCTCTGAACCGCCACACGACACCGCAGCTCGACCCCATCGTCGCGGAACTGCGCGCCGACCGCGACCTCAAGGTGGAGGCGCAACGGCTGAAACACCTCTTCTCCGCCAAGGCCGAAACGCTCTGCCATGGCGACCTGCACACCGGCTCCGTCATGGTGACGGATGACGAGACACGGGTCATCGACCCGGAATTCGCCTTCTACGGCCCGATCAGCTTCGACGTCGGAATGCTGATCGCCAATTTCTGGATGAGCTATTTTTCGCAGGCAGGCCACGAGACGGCGCCCGGCGCGCGCGACGATGTGCGCGCCTACCTGCTCGACACGATCGAGAGGCTCTGGGAAACATTCCGGGCCGAATTCGCCCATCTCTGGCGCACGGAGCGCCGCGGCATCCTCTATCAGGCAAGCCTCTTCGAGGATCGCGGCGACCCGCTTGCCGCTGAGCAGGCTCTCAATATCGTCATCGACGAGATCTGGTGCGAGATGCTGGGCTTCGCCGGTGTCGAGATCCACCGCCGCATCCTCGGCCTTGCCCACAACGCCGATTTCGAAACCATCGCCGACCCCGATCGCCGCGCGCCCTGCGAAACCAAGGCGCTGAAACTCGGGCGTCACCTCGCCGTCAACCGGCAGCGCATCCACAGCCTTCGCGACATCCGCGAGACCGTGGAGCGGCTTGAAAAGGAGATTCTCGCGTGAAAGTCGGAGAACGCCACTACCATACGATCTGGCTGAACGAGGACGGCCGCGCCGTCGACATCATCGACCAGCGCTGGCTGCCGCATGAATTCCGCGTCGTGACGCTGAAGACCGTCGCCGACATTGCCACGGCGATCCGCGACATGTGGGTGCGCGGCGCGCCGCTGATCGGCGTCACCGCCGCCTACGGCGTCGCCATCGCCATGGCGAAGGACCCGTCGGATGCGCATCTCGACGCCGTCTGGGAGGAACTCAACGAAACGCGCCCGACCGCCATCAACCTGCGCTGGGCGCTGAACGCGATGCGCGATCATCTGCGTCCGCTGCCGGAAGGCGAACGCGCAGCCGCCGCCTACAAGCGCGCGGCGGAGATCGCGGAGGAGGATGTCGAGCTCAACCGCGCCATCGGCGCCAACGGCCTCGACGTGATCCGTAAGATCGCGGCCAAGAAAAAACCGGGCGAGCCGGTGCGTATCCTCACCCATTGCAACGCCGGCTGGCTGGCCACCGTCGACTACGGCACCGCGACCGCGCCGATCTACATGGCTGTCGAGGAAGGCATCCCCGTTCACGTCTATGTCGACGAAACGCGGCCGCGCAACCAGGGTGCCTATCTCACCGCCTGGGAGATGAACGGTCACGGCGTGCCGCACACGCTGATCGTCGACAATGCCGGCGGTCATCTCATGCAGCACGGCGATGTCGACATGGTCATCGTGGGCACCGACCGCACCACGGCGAACGGCGACGTCTGCAACAAGATCGGCACCTATCTGAAGGCGCTCGCCGCACGCGACAACAATGTGCCCTTCTATGTAGCGCTCCCCTCGCCCACCATCGACTGGACGGTGCGTGATGGCATCAAGGAAATCCCGATCGAGGAGCGGGCCGGCGACGAGGTGAGCTTCGTGCAGGGCCGCGCGGCCGACGGCTCGATCGCCAGCGTGCGCATCTCGCCCGAAGGCAGCCCGGCGGCGAACCCCGCCTTCGATGTCACGCCGGCGCGCCTCATCACCGGCCTCATCACCGAGCGCGGCATCGCCACGCCTTCGCCCGAGGGCCTGAAGGCGCTCTTCCCCGAACGGAGCTGAGACGATGAGCCTTACGAACGAGAAATCCACCGAGGACATCGCGCTCGGCATCCGCCGGCGCGTCTTCTTCCACACGATGAAGAACAATGGCGGCTATCTCAGCCAGGCCTGCTCGGCCGCCGAGAGCCTGGCCCTGCTCTACAACGAGTTTTTGAAGCTCGGAGAACCGACGCTGCCGAAGGTGCCGCTGCCCTTCCGCGGCGTGCCCTCGGCGCACAATCCGGATGCCTTCACCGGCGCCGGCTACCATGGCCCGATCGGGCCTGAATTCGACCGCCTCTTCATCTCGCCCGCCCATTATGCGCTCGTCATATACTCTGCGCTGATCGAGACCGGCCGCATGGACGAGCATGCACTCGACCATTTCAACAAGGATGGCGGTTCGGTCGAGATGATCGGCGCCGAGCACAGCCCCGGCATGGAAGTGACGACAGGCTCGCTGGCACAGGGCCTTTCCATGGCCTCGGGCGTCGCCTTCGCGCGGCTTCGGAAAAAGGAGCCCGGCAAGGTCTGGGTCTACATGTCCGATGGCGAATTCCAGGAGGGCCAGACCTGGGAATGCCTTGCAGCGATGAGCTACCACAGAATCGACAATATCCGTGTCATCGTCGATGTGAACCGCCAGCAATGCGACGGAGCGATGTCCTCCGTGCTCGATCTCGGCGATCTTGCCGCCCGGGTCGCCGCCTTCGGCGTCACCTGCCGCTCGGTGGATGGCCATGATCTCGGGGCGCTGCGCGCTGCAGCGGACAGCGCCGAGGCCGGCAAGCCACTCGTCATCCTCGCCAACACCTCGCCCTATCAGGGCATGGATTTTCTCAAGAAGCGTTTTCCGCGCCTGCACTATGTCCGCTTCAAGAGCGCGGAGGAGCGGCTGGAAATGCAGGCAGCGCTCGCCGTAGAACTCGGCGTCGATGTGAACGCGATGGAAGGGGCCTGACCATGGTCGAAATCGTCAACCGCCCCTATGCCAGGGCATTCGAGGCCTTCGCCAGCGCAAGGCCGGAGGTCCTCTGCCTTTCCGCCGATCTCACCTCTTCCTGCGAGGTTGACGGTTTTCGCGACCGGCATCCGGACCAGTTCCTGTCGCTCGGCATGGCGGAGCAGAACATGCTGTCCTTCGCCGGCGGCCTTGCCATGCAGGGGTTCCGGCCGTTCCTGCACACTTTCTCGGTCTTTCTCTACCGCCGGCCCTATGACCAGCTGATCAATTCCATCGCCTACTCCAACCGCAAGGTACGGCTGATGGGCTTTCTGCCCGGCATCACCACACCCGGCGGCATCACGCACCAGGCGATCGAGGACATCGCCGTGCTGCGGGCCGTGCCGAACATGACGATCCTCGAAACAGGGGACGCGACCGAAGTCGAGACCGTGCTCGACGTCGCCGACAGCATCGACGGGCCGGTCTATGTGCGCGTCCTGCGCGGCGAGGTGCCCCGCCTCTTCTCGACGCCCTTCGAATTCAACAGGCTGCGCACGCTTTCGGAAGGCGACGACATTCTCGTCGTCTCCTCCGGCGTCTGCACGGAGGAAGTTTTGCGTGCGATCCAGCCGCTGGAAACGCGCGGCCTCGGCGTGCACCACCTGCACGCCTCGACGCTGAAACCCTTCGACCGGGACGGCCTCCTGAAGGCTGCCCGCGGCAAGAAGGGCATCGTCACGCTGGAAAACCATACGATCGTCGGCGGCCTCGGCTCGCTGGTGGCGGAAATCCTTGCCGAGGAAGGGCTGGGCATCCGCCTTAAGCGCCTCGGCCTCAATGATACTTTCGCCCATGGCGCGTCAAAACCCTATCTCATGAAGAAATACGGGCTCGACGCCGGCGCGCTCGTCGCGGCCATCGAGGCGCTGCTCGGCAAGACGCTCGATATCGGCGAGGAGGAACTGGCAGAGGTGCGCCTCGACCATGTGCATTCGGCCCAGAAAGCCGAGGCGCTCTGATGGCGCCGCGCTTCACCGTCCGCTATTTCGTCCGCGCTGCCGATGCGGCGGAGGCGAAGATGCGGGCGCTCGACATCGCGCTGGAGCAGACGGTCGAGATCCCGCGCGACGTGGTGCCGAAGGGCTATGTGGAGGACGAGATCCTCGGCAGGCTGGAGACGCTGGAAAAGGCTCCGGACGGGCGCGCGGGCTTCCTCGCGACGATCTCCTATTCCGAGGACGATGTCGGGGGTGATTTCCTGCAGTTCCTCAACATCGTCTTCGGCAACAGCTCGATCAAACCAGGCCTCAAGGTCGAGGATATCGGCCTCTCACCGGGTCTGCTTTCGCTTTGCGGGGGGCCGCGCCATGGCATTGAGGGCTTGCGCGCACGCGCCGGGGTTGACGATGTGCCGCTCCTCATGTCGGCGATCAAGCCCGTCGGCCTTTCCACTGCTGAACTCGCCCGGCTCGCCCATGATTTCGCGCTCGGCGGCATGCACTACGTGAAGGACGATCATGGGCTCGTTGATCAGAAGACCGCGCCCTTCTCCGAGCGGCTGAAGGCCTGCATCGAGGCGGTCGGCGAGGCGAATGCCAAGAGCGGCGGGCGCACGAGCTTCGTGCCCAACATTACCGGCCCTGCGGGCGTGATCCTCGAACGGGCGAAGGAGGCGGAGGCCGCCGGCGCGGGCGCCGTCATGATCGCCCCGGCGCTTGCCGGCTACGACGTGGCGCGCACGCTCGCCGCGGATCCGGATTTTTCCCTGCCCATCGTCGCGCACCCCGCCTTTTCCGGCGCGAATGTCGTTTCGCCGGATTGCGGCTTCTCGCACCGTGCCTTCTACGGCACATTACACCGGCTGATGGGCGCTGACGCGGTGGTCTTTCCGAATTTCGGCGGCCGTTTCGGCTTCACCCGGGAAGAATGCCGGTCGATTGCCGAGGCCTGCAGCACCGGGACGGGTGGGCCGAAAGCGAGTGCGCCGACACCCGGCGGCGGCGTGAACTTCGCCCGCGTGCCTGATATGCGCGCGGTCTACGGCAAGGACGTCGTGTATCTCGTCGGCGGCGCTTTGCTGCAGGAACCGAACCTCGTCGATGGCTGCCGGCGACTTGCCGAAGCGGTCTATGCCTGACCTTGCGGCTCAGGACGGGTTGAACGTCGCATAGCCACCACAGGGGCGCGCGCCGTAGCGGCAATCCCGCGGGCGGTAGAGCCGCCGGTAGCCGCCCTCCTCGGCGCGAATCGCCTGTCGGCGCTGATGCGCCCGCATCGCCGGCGAGACCGAGCCGGAATAGCCGGGGCGCACATCCGGCGCACGTTCCGTGGTGCAACCGGTAAGCACGGCACCGGCTGCCAGCACGATCAGCAACATCCTTGGAACGCCAGGGACAATGCGCATTTCGCTTCTCCTTGCATTCGAACAGGCCCAAGCAGACGGCCTGCCACGGTTTTGCCCTTTAAAGGCTCGTTTACGGACATTTTTCTTTAAAACGCTGTTAACTGCGTAGCGTACAGATTGCCACAAGCCGGATGACTCCAGAATGAACGCAGTGCTCAGAGACGGTTCAGGTCGCCGCTGTCATATCTTGAACGAACGTCAGGTTCGGTTCGAAATCGAGGAAATTCCATGAAAACCGCTGGTATCCTGCTTGCATCTCTCTTTCTTGCCACGGCTGCCCATGCCCAGGCGGATGACATCTCGCTCGGCACGCCCGGCTACGGCGGCAGCGGCTGCCCGGCCAACAGCGTCGCCGCAACCCTGAGCCCGGACGGCAAGGCTCTCAGCCTGCTGTTCGACGAGTACGTCGTGGAAGCCGGTGGCGAGACCGGAAAGTCCTTCGACCGCAAGACCTGCAACGTCGCGATCCCGGTTCATGTGCCGCAGGGCCGCAGCGTCTCGGTGCTCGCCATCGACTATCGCGGCTTCAACCAGCTGCCGCGCGGCGCCCGCTCGCAGTTCAACGTCGAATACTTCTTCGCCGGCACGCGCGGCCCGGCTTTCCGCCAGACCTTTACCGGCCCGCAGGAGAAAGACTATCTGATCTCCAACAAGCTGACGGCGGAATCGCTGGTCTGGTCGGCCTGCGGCGAGGACGTCAACCTGCGCACCAACTCCAGCATCCGCGTCAACACGACGCGTGGCCAGGAAGCGATGGCGACAGTCGATACGCAGGACGTGAAGGCCGCGATCATCTATCAGCTGCAGTGGCGCAAGTGCCGCTAAATCCAGTCTGGTGCGTTTCCTGAAAGGGAAAACGCCCTATCCTGCGCCTTCATGAACCGGGCGGCGCCCTCGCCGCCCGGCCTGCATCCAGGGAATTTTCGTATGCGTCTTCCGATCCGCCTCGCCCTCCTCGCCGCCGCCTCGATCCCGCTTCCGGGGCTCGCCCACGCGGCAAACGGCTGTGCCGACGGAACGTTTTCCGCAACGCATTCCCCCGATGGCAATGCGACGAGCATTCTCTTCGACGATTTTTCCGCGACGGCCGGCGGTGCATCGGGCAAGAAGCGCACGACCACGACCTGCAAGCTGTCCGTGCCCGTGACCCAGCCGGGCGGGCATACCGTCTACGCCG
Organism: Shinella sp. SUS2; assembly: GCF_001262505.1. Taxonomy (GTDB): domain Bacteria; phylum Pseudomonadota; class Alphaproteobacteria; order Rhizobiales; family Rhizobiaceae; genus Shinella. The sequence continues at coordinate 46,356 of NZ_KQ410739.1, read as the reverse complement.
TAGACTATCGCGGCTTCACGACGACCGAGGACGGCCAGACCGCCTCGCTGCGCACCACGCAGGACGGCAAGAAGATCCTGCAATACGAGATCAAGGGACCTCTGCAGGACGATGTCGCCATTTCCGACAAAGTGGGCGTTTCGGGCTCGGAAACGCTCGATCTCGCCGTGATCCTCGGCGCGAGCGGGCCGCTCGACGAAAACGGCTTCGAATCCACGCTGGCGATCGATTCCATCGATTTCGCCCGCATCGGCTACACGACCACGGCCTCGGTCGTCGCCTCGCTCGACCAGATCGCCCGCCAGCGGCAGTCCATCGCGCTCGACCTGATGGACACCGCGCAGAACCTGCTCGGCCAGCAGAGCCGTTTCGACGAGGGCAGCTATGTCGCCGCCTTCGCAAGCTCGGATGCGGCTGCCGGCTTCAACGGGCGCTGGGAGGCAGGCAGCGGCGTCAGCGTTCTCGGCGGTGCCGCCATGGTTCATGCGAACCGCACCGATGTCGCGCTCGACACGCTCGGCCTCTTTGCCGGTGCGGTGCGCTATACGAGCCCGCAGGCCACCTGGCGCGCCTTCGGCGAAGTCGGCGCCTGGGGATCGCCCGACATCTCGGCCTCGTTCTCGCGCAGCTACCAGAATCTCGATTCGATCGTCTTCGCCAGCGGCAACGCCTCCGGTTCGCTGTTCAGCGCCTATGGGCGGGCCGGCGTGATCTATGCACCGGATGCCGCGAACGAATTCGCACTCTCCACGCGCTTCACCCGCTCCTGGCTCGACCTTGACGGTTATGACGAGGATGCCTCCGGCAAGAACCTCTTCGCGGGCCATATCAAGGGTGGTCGCTCCGCCTCGGACACGGTGAGCGCGGAGTTCGCCTGGAGCCGCAGGCTGGACGAAAGGCTCGACTACACGATCCTCGGCGCGGTCGGCCGCACCTTCGCCGGAAAGAACGGCGCAAAAGCCTCAGTCGATTGGGTCGGCGACGCCAGGGGCAATGCGGACGACCAGAATTTCGCGACGCTCGGCGGACGCGTCGGCTGGAAGTTCGACGAACGCTGGCAGCTCGACACAGCAGTTTCCGCGACGTTCCGCGAAAACGACAAGCCGGACTGGAACATCGGCGGCCAGCTGAAGGCGTCGTTCTGACGCCGACCATGCGACGCGTATGATCAGGGACCGGCACAGCCCGAGCCTCATGCCCCGCCTTCACGTACACCGTCAGGCCGCCACCCGCATGGCGGCCTGAACAATTTTCATGGCGCCCTTGAAGATATATAGGAGTCCTATATATTATGCGCATGGAAACGATCAAGGACCCCCATTCGATCACCGAGCGCCTTCGCGAAGGTCTTTCCCGCGTCGGCATGGCCATGCGCATCGACGAGTGGAACCGGTCGAAGGCAAGCAGGCTCAACCCGACGCAGCTCGCCATCCTGACGCTGCTGGAAGGACGCGGGGTGGACGGTCTCAGCGTGCGCGAGATTGCCGCCCATCTCGGCGTTTCGCAGCCGACGGCGACGGATTCGATCAACGCCCTGGAGCGCAAGGCCTATCTGGAGAAGCGGCCGGAGGCGGGCGACCGGCGCGCGGTGCGCGTGGTGCCGACGGCGGCGGGCCTTGCAGCCCTTGCAGCCTCGGATACCGGCGATGGCCTTGCCGCCGAGGCCCTCGGCGCGCTCGACGAACACGAGCAGGAAGCGCTGCTTCTCGCCCTCGTCAAGATGATCCGGCAGCTACAGGTGGCGGAGGCGATCCCCGTCCAGCGCATGTGCGTGACCTGTCGCCACTTCGCGCCCTTCGCGCATGCGGATCCCGCGCGCCCCCATCACTGTCATTTCGTCGATGCCGCCTTCGGCCAGCGCGAGCTGCGCGTCGATTGCCGCGATCACGATGAAGCCGATCCCGCATCCCGGGCTGCCACCTGGGATGCCTTTCAGACGGGATAATCCCAACCCTCCAGGCAAACGAAAGGAAGACCATCATGTTCGGCAGATTTGCAACCGGGGCACTCGCCGCCGGAACGGCTTTGCTATGGCTGACGACAGCCTCCGCCCATTCCATCAAGGCAGAGCCCGCCGAGGCGGTACAGGCCGCATTCGACATTATCGAAACGACGATCGTCACCAAGGGCGACAGCGCGATCTTCACCACCCGCGTGCGCGGCGAAGCAGGCAAGGACAAGCCCGATGCGACGGGCAAGTTCGAAGGCTCCAGCGTCTACGCCTATGTCTGGCCGACGAGCCTCGACAGCGGTGAAATCGGCTTCGACAAGGGCCAGGGCATCGTCGCGCTCGCCGTCACCTTCCATCCGGATTTCGACGATGCGGCCAAGGGCGGCAAGAACCGCCATGTCTGGCATCCGCACTGGGTGGTGCTGGCCGAGGACAAGGCCTGCGGCGGCGGCCTCAAGGTCATCGACATTCCGGAAGGCACCAAGCCGAAAGTGCCTGAGACCTGGCCTGGCGTTCCGCTCCTCATCGACAGCCCGGAATATCCGACCAGCTTCAAGGGCGATACGGTGGATGTGGCCATTCCCCTCTCGCTGATTGGCGGCATCAAGGGGGCTTCGTTCGACGGCGTGACGGCAGGTCTGAAGGTCAACGGCAACCTGCATGCGCCGCTGCTATGCGTCAGCAACGTGTTCAAGGTGGCCTCGGGCGATCTCAGCCTGCCCGGCAAGGTCGTGCCGGCAGAATGACCCGGTGCCGGTCCGGCAACTGCCATTGCCGGACCGGCCATTCCTCCCCTCCAGGCAAATGAAAGGAAAGAACATGCCGAGATTTACCCTCACAGGCCCCTGCGATGCAACGGGCACGCACGGCCCGGCCAGAGCCACCATACCGGGAGGCGCCAATGACCGCGCCTGAGACAGCGTTTGCTCCGGAACTTGCGATCAGCGAATGGTTCAACACGCCGGTCCCGCTGACACTGGCCGGCCTGCGCGGGCGGCCGGTCTTCCTGCACAGTTTCCAGCTCCTCTGCCCCGGCTGCGTCGCGCAGGCCATTCCGCAGGTCCAGCGCATCGAGCGCGTCTTTGCCCATACGGATCTGCAGGTCATCGGCATCCACACGGTCTTCGAGCACCATGCAGCCATGTCGCCGGTCACCCTCGAAGCATTCCTCCACGAGTACCGGCTGAAATCCCCTGTTGGCATCGACAAGGCCGCAGAGGGATCAGATATTCCGGTGACGATGCAGCGCTTCAGGCTGCGCGGAACACCCTCCTCCGTGCTGATCGGACGCGACGGCACAATCCTGCACCAGGCGTTCGGCGTGGAGGACGACATCGCCGTCGGAGCACGGATCGCCATGGCGCTTTCCGCGGCCCCGGTACAGTCCGCCGCGGCCGAGGACGGCACCTGCGCCGACGGCCGCTGCGCCGTATCGACACCGTCGGTTGTCACGCCATGACGGAACTTGCATTGCTCAGCCTGCGCATCGGCAAGGTCGCGCCATTGGGTGCACGCGGCGTGCCAAGCGGCATCGTGAAATCGCCGGTCGGCCATGCGCTTGCGCTGACCGAGACCGGTTTTGCCGGCGACGCGCAGGGCGATACGGTACGGCACGGCGGACTGGAAAAGGCGGTGCATCACTATCCCTTCGAGCACTATGCCGACTGGGCGAGCGATCTCGGGCCGCATCCGCTTCTCGCCGGCCCCGGCGCCTTTGGCGAGAACCTTTCGACGACCGGGCTGACGGAGAGCATGGTGGCGATCGGCGACGTCTTCGAGCTCGGCTCCGCGGTCCTCGAGGTCAGCCAGGGGCGGCAGCCCTGCTGGAAGCTGAACGAGCGTTTCGGCCGGACGGAGATGGCGCGCCTGGTGCAGTCGACCGGGCGGACCGGCTGGTACTATCGGGTGCTCACGCCCGGCACCGTCTCGCCCGCCGACCGCCTCGTCCTGCGCGAGCGTCGCGCGCCGGAATGGACGCTGACGCGCATCTGGCGCGCCTTCTATATCGATCCGCTCAACCGCTCGGAACTTGCCGGCATCGCCGCGCTCGAACGCCTTGCCGAGAGCTGGCGCAGCCACGCCGCGCGCCGGTTGGAAAGTAACCGGGTCGAGGACTGGACGAAGCGCCTCACCGGCTCCGCCTGACCCAATGCAGGGCTTCCCGGCCCTGCGACGCTATTGCACTTTCGGCCGGTCAGGGCTTGCGTTAAAAGTGGTACTCAAGATACCTTTTTATGCCCGAGCGGGAGACGAAGACATGCGGATGACGCTTCACACGGACTATGCCCTGCGCATGCTGATCTACGTGGCGACGCGGCCGGATGGCGTGCGCACGGTGAACGACGTCGCCGAGGCCTACGGGCTTTCGCGCAACCACCTCCTGAAAGTGGCGCAGACCCTGCGCGATCTCGGCCTCATCGAGACGACGCGCGGGCGGGCGGGCGGCATCCGGCTGGCGAAGGCGCCGGCCGACATCCCAGTCGGCGCGCTGGTCCGGGCGACGGAAGAGGAATTCTCGCTGGCCGAATGCATGCAGGCAGGCGGGCGGGCCTGCGCCATATCGCCGGCCTGTCGGCTGAAGGGCATGCTGCACGAGGCGCTTGCCGCATTCCTTGCAGTCCTCGACAAATACACGCTTGAGGATATTGTCCGCAACAGGGCCGCGCTCGGTCCGCTGCTCGGCATTGCCGAAGCGGCGTGAAACGCGAAGAGGAGATATCGATGATATCGGGATTGACGGTTTCGGAGCGCCATCTGGCCCTCTTCGTGCTCGGCGCGCTCGCCCTGACGGGGCTCGCCATGGCAGTGGCCGGGCGGGGTGATCCGCTGGCCGTGCACGGCTATATCGTGCTGGTCTTCAGCGTCGGCCTCGGCTTCGTCGTGCTCTCCGCACTCTTTTCCCCGGAGCCGCCGGAAAGCCGGCTTTCCGAATATTATGACGACCCGACGCGGGTCGGCATCATCCTGTCGCTCGCCTGGGCGGTGGTCGGCATGTTCGTCGGCGTCTGGGTCGCCGCACTGCTCGCCTGGCCGGAACTGACCTTCGTCGACAGTGCCTGGGCAAGCTTCGGACGCCTCCGGCCGGTGCACACGTCGGGTGTCATCTTCGGCTTTGGCGGCAATGCGCTGATCGCCACCTCCTTCCACGTGCTCCAGCGCACCTGTCGCGCGCGACTGCCCGACCAGTTCAGCCCGTGGTTCGTGCTGATCGGCTACAATCTCTTCTGTCTCGTCGCCGCCACCGGCTACCTGATGGGCATGACGCAGTCGAAGGAATATGCCGAACCGGAATGGTATGCCGATATCTGGCTGGTCGTCGTCTGGGTCGTCTATTTCTTCATCTACATCCGTACGCTGCAGCGCCGCAAGGAACCGCATATCTATGTCGCCAACTGGTACTACATGGCCTTCATCCTGGTCGTGGCGGTGCTGCATATCGTCAACAACCTCGCCGTGCCCGTCTCCTTCGGCCATGCCAAGAGCTATTCGCTCTTCGCGGGCGTGCAGGACGCCATGACGCAATGGTGGTACGGCCACAACGCCGTCGCCTTCTTCCTGACGGCCGGCTTCCTCGGCATGATGTACTACTACCTGCCGAAGCGCGCCGAGCGGCCGATCTTCTCCTATCGCCTCTCGATCATCAGCTTCTGGGGCATCACCTTCATGTATATGTGGGCGGGCGCGCACCACCTGCACTACACGGCCCTGCCGCAATGGGTGCAGACCCTCGGGATGACCTTCTCCATCGTGCTGCTGGTGCCGTCCTGGGCATCCGCCGGCAACGCACTCGCGACGCTCAACGGCGCCTGGCACCGGGTGCGTGACGACGCGACCCTGCGCTTCATGATGGTCGCGGCGGTGTTCTACGGGCTCTCCACCTTCGAAGGCTCCTTCATGGCGATCCGCGCCGTCAACTCGCTCTCGCACTATACCGACTGGACCGTCGGCCATGTGCATGCCGGCGCACTCGGCTGGGTGGCGATGATCACCTTCGGCTCGCTCTACGCCCTCGTGCCGTGGATGTGGAAGACGGAGCGCATGTATTCGCCCAGGCTGATCGAGGTGCACTTCTGGCTCGCGCTTGCCGGCACCGTCGTCTACGTCTTCGCCATGTGGAATTCAGGCATCATCCAGGGCCTGATGTGGCGCACCTACAACGACAGCGGCACGCTCGCCTATTCCTTCATCGACAGCCTCGTCGCCATGCATCCCTATTACATCGCCCGCGCGTTCGGGGGCTTGCTGTTCCTCTCCGGCGCCGTCGTCTGCTCGTTCAATGTCTGGATGACGATCCGCATGGCGCGACAGGCGCGTGCCGCAGAGCCGGCCGGCGACGTTCCCCTCTACGGCAAGGCCGGCGCAGCCCAGGCAGGAGAATGACGATGAAGGAATTCTTCCACCGCAAGCTCGAGCGCAATGCCATCGGCTTCGTTCTGGCCATCGTCGGCGTCGCCTCCATCGGCGGCCTCGTCGAGATCGCCCCGCTCTTCACCATCGGCGAAACGGTGGAGGAGGCGCCCGATATGCGGCTCTACACGCCGCTGGAGCTTGCCGGCCGCAATCTCTACATCCGCGAGGGCTGTTATGCCTGCCACTCGCAGATGATCCGCACGCTGCGCGACGAGGTGGAGCGCTACGGCCCCTATTCGCTGGCCGTTGAATCGAAGTACGATCACCCGATGCTCTGGGGCTCCAAGCGCACCGGGCCGGACCTCGCCCGCCTCGGCGGCAAGTATTCCGACGCCTGGCATGTCGCCCATCTCGTCAATCCGCGCGATGTGGTGCCCGAATCTGTCATGCCGCGCTACGGCTGGCTGAAGCGCAATGCGCTGAGGATCGACGATCTCGGCGAACATCTTGCCGCCCAGCGCGCCGTCGGCGTGCCCTATACGGATGCGATGATCGAAAGCGCCACCGCCGACACCCGTGCACAGGCCAACCCCGATGATGCCGGCGCTTCCGGCGTCAGCGAGCGCTACGGCGAGGCGACCAATGTGCGCGCCTTCGACGGCAATCCCGGCCTTCTGACCGAGATGGACGCGCTGGTCGCCTATCTCCAGATCGTCGGCCAGCTGACGAAGGCGGCGCAGCAGCAGATGGCAACGGCGGAGTGAGGCGATGGACATCGATCACAACAGCGTCGTCGCCTTCGCCAAGAGCTGGGGCCTGTTCTACCTGATCCTGCTTGCCGCGGGCGTCGTGATCTACGCGCTCTGGCCGGGCAACCGGCAGCGCTTCGATCGCGCCAAGACGAGCATTCTCGACAAAGACGACCGGCCGGGGGACTAGGACATGGCAACCGAAAGACACGATCCCACAACCGGACGGGTCACCACCGGGCACGAGTGGAACGGCATCGAAGAGCTGGACACGCCGATCCCGCGCGTCGTCCTGTTCTTCCTCACCGTCACCACGCTGTTTGCCATCGTCTACTGGATCCTGATGCCGGCCTGGCCGCTCGGCGTCTCCTATACGAAGGGCCTGCTCGGCATCGACCAGCGCACTGTCGTGACGCAGCAGGTCGAGGATGCCGCCGCAGCCCGTGCGGCCTGGACCGGCCGCATCGCCGAGGCGAGCCTTGCGGAGATCGCCGCGGACGACACGCTGATGCAGCATGTGCGCGAGACCGGCCGCACGCTGTTCATCGACAACTGTGCCGCCTGCCACGGCACACGCGGCACCGGCGGGCCGGGCTTCCCCAACCTAGCGGCGAAGGCCTGGCTTTGGGGCGGTGAGCCGGAGACCATCGCCGAGACGATCCGCATCGGTATCAACTCCACCAACGAGGAGACGCGCGTCTCGCAGATGATGGCCTTCGGCCGCGACGGCATTCTCGACGACAGGCAGGTGCGAGCCGTCGCCGCCTATGTGCGCTCGCTCTCGGCCCTGCCGATGAGCGAGGCCGACGCGGCTGCAGCCGAGGCCGGCAAGGAAGTGTTCACCGCCAACTGCGTCGCCTGCCACGGTGAAGACGGTCGCGGCAGCACGGAAGCCGGCGCGCCCGACCTTACCGATGCAACGTGGATCTACGGCAGCAGCGCGCAGACCGTCTATTCCTCTGTCTATTCCGGCCGGCAGGGCCATATGCCCCATTGGGAAGGCCGCCTTTCGCCGGTCGATATCAAGCTGCTGGCGCTCTATGTCGGCACGCTGACGGAAGGCGCACGATGAGCGGCGCGGCAAGCGAAGCGCGCCGGCCCGGGCGCATCAACGGGCGGCTCGCCGCGTTCATCGTCGTCGCAGCCGGCCTTGCCGTCTTCGCGGGCGCCAATGCGCATCTCGTCTATGTCGCGCTGACATCCCAGCCCGATTGCGTGCAACACCTGAAGACGGAGGGCCAGGACGGCGCGTACCGCGCCGCGCGGCCGTCCTGCTAAGAGAGGAAGGATACCATGGGAACGACCGACAAGACCGGTAGCGCGCCCGTGCCGCTCGCCGAACAGCGCCGCCGCCACCTGCCGGCCGGCGCCGCGCTCGGCTGGCTCACCGCCGGCTGGCGCGACCTCTGGCGCAACCCGCTGCCGAGCCTCGCTTACGGCTTCGCCGTCTTCCTCCTGTCGCTGGCGGTGGTCTGGGGCCTCTTCCGCCTGGAGCTCGACTATATTCTCTTCCCCGCGCTTGCCGGCTTCATGGTGGTCGGCCCGCTGGTGGCGATCGGCCTCTATCGCAAGAGCCGGGACCTCGAGGAGGGCATCCCGCCAAGCCTGTCGCGCATGATCTTCGTGAAAACGGAATCCGGCGCGCAGGTATGGTACACGGGCGCGATTCTCTGCCTGCTGATGCTGGTCTGGATGCGTGCCGCCGTCATCATCTACGCGCTCTTCGTCGGGCTCCGGCCTTTTCCCGGCCTCGACCATATCGTCGCCATGCTGCTTTCCACCCCGGAAGGGCTCGGCATGCTCGTCGTCGGGACGGCGGTCGGCGGGCTTTTTGCCGCCTTCTCCTTTGCCATCAGCACCTTTGCCATTCCCATGCTGCTGGCGGAGAAGACGGATGCCTTCACCGCGATGGGCACGAGCATTTCGCTGACCTTCCGCAACCTGCCGGTCATGCTGGCCTGGGGCGCCATCGTGCTGGCGCTTACCGTTGTCGCCATCGCGACAGGGTTCCTCGGCCTCATCGTCATCTTCCCGCTGCTCGGCCATGGCACCTGGCGCAGCTACAGGGCGATCCGATGAGAGGCCGCCCCGCCCCTGCCCGCACCATCGTCATCGACGGCAAGCCGTTGCCGGAAGTGCTCGACGAAGCGATGATCCATGCCGTGGTACACGGTTTCTATGACGAGATCCGCGCGGATGCGCTGCTCGGCCCGGTCTTCAACGGCGCGATCCCGCCGGAGGACTGGCCGGTGCATCTTGCCAAGATGTGCGACTTCTGGTCTGCGACGCTGCTGCGCACCGGCCGCTACGAGGGCCGCCCCCTGCCGCCGCACCTCGCGATTCCCGAACTCCGGGAGCAGCACTTCCACCGTTGGCTCACGCTGTTCCGCATGACCGTCGAACGGCTCTGCCCGCCTGAAGTCGCCGACCTCTTCCTTGACCGGGCACTGCGCATCGCGCATTCCTTCCGCCTTGCCATCGCGTTCAGCCGCGGCGAGGATTCCATGGCGATCGCGCCGATTTCGCGAGAAGCAATTTCATGAGTGCAGCCGATGCCACCCCCCTCGTCCTCAGCCGGGACGAGGCAGGAGAGTTCCTCCTGCCGGCCGACATGCTCGCCGCGCGCTTCGGCTGGCCGACGCAGACGCTGCGCGATTACATGCGCCGCGGCCTCGTCGCCTCGCGCGTCGAGCGCGGCGAAGGCGCGGATGCCGGGCGCTGGCGGCTTTCGGTGCGCTGCGGCAACCGCCGCTGGCAGGCCGTCGTCGAGGCCGATGGTACGGTCGGCACGCAGCGCGTCGAGGTGCTTTCCACCGGAGCGCCGAAACCCGCGCGCTGAAAGAGGGTTTGGCCCGATCAGTCGCCGAGGAGCTGGCGGTCGTCGCCGTCGCGCCGGCTGACCAGTTCCTCCTTGATGCTGCGCAGCGTCTTCATCGCCTTGGTCCTGTCAGTGTAGGCCACGAGGTTGGCCAGCATGTCGATGACCGCGAGATAGGCATAGCGCGTGGAGGTGGGCCGGAAGATATTCTTGCCCTCCGGCATTTCGACGGCAATCACCACATCCGCCGCCGCCGCGACGGGCGAGCCGCTCTGCGTGACAACGATGGTGGGAATGCCGCGCCGGCGCAGCAGTTCGAGGCAGTGGACGAGCGCCGAATCGCGGCCGGTGAAGGAGGAGCCGAACACCACCGTGCCCGGCAGGGCCGCCGCGGAGATCATCGCGTTCATGTTGTGGTCGTTCGAAGCGTTGATGCGGCAGCCCAGCCGGAAGAGCCGGTTGTGCAGCTCGTTGACGATCATCGCCGAATTGCCACTCGCCCCAAAGGCTTGGATGAAATCGGCACCGCGCAGCAGACGGGCGGCGGTGTCGAGCGCCGCAAAATCCAGTTGGCGATGCAGCTGGAAGAGGGCGTTCTGCGCCTTGGCGATGATGTCCTCGGCCACTTCCTCCGGCGTTTCGGTCGGCACCTCCGGCTTGACATAGCGCAGGCCCACATAGGTCAATCTGGCGAGCTGCACCTTGAAATCCGGATAGCCCTTGCAACCGAGCCGACGGCAGAAACGCGTGACGGTCGGCGGCGACACCCCGGCCCGGTCGGCCAGCTCGCCGATCGACGAGTTGACGACGAAATCGACATCGTCGAGCGCGAGCTGCGCCAGCTTCCGGTCGAGCCCGGACAACCGGCCATCCTCATCCGACAAGGCGTGAAAAAGGTCCATAGGCTGCGGCCTCCCCCTGCACGGCGCGTCGGTTCGGCGCGCAAATGAAAACAAATTTCTTGTTCGCCCAGTCATAACACAGTGTCGGCCTGCATCAATGGGCTTGGTGGCCACCGCATGAAATTCACCGGATCATTCCGGGGTGCTTTCCTATCCGCCGTGCAGAGACGCCCCAGACTGCCCGGATATCCAGGCATTCTGGGAAGTGATTACCGGAAGTGCCGCGAATTTTCATGACGGTGCCGGTTCGACCGAACGTCAGGACATGAATTTTCAGGAGAACAGGGCCCGTTTTTCAGAAAAATTTTTACGCACTGCCTTCAAATCGGCGTGAGGTGCGGAATGAAGGCCCACCATCGATGAAAATCAGACCCATCAGATGCCACCACATTTTCATGATGCCGCTGATTTTCCTGCGCTTCCAGCCATTCCGGAATATACGTCTCAAGGCGGAACAAGTTGAAATCGATACGGGATTCAACCCGATCGCCACTGTCGTCGCAGCTCCCGCCGATACAGACATCATGAAAATTTCTCACTTTGCTGCATTGCGAGAAAACGGATTACACGAAGATGCGCAAATTGCGCCCCATCCATTGACTTCCGAAGAAATTTCCGCATTATCGAGAAAACAAATTACATCGCCTCTGCGATGATCACTGACGGGAACTTTGCGATCCAGAACACGGCTTCCTGCCGTTCGGCCAGGCACACCGGCGCGGCACGCGCCGGGCGATGACGGCCGGACATCGGCCGGCCTGGACGCCTGCGGAACGGACGCCCATGCGCATCTTCACGGCCTCGCTTGCCACCGAGACCAACACCTTCTCCCCCGTCCCCACGGACATGAACGCCTTCAAGGCCGCTTTCTATGCCGGTCCGGGCGAGCACCCCGACACGCCCACGCTCTGCTCCTCCGTCGTGCCGATCCTGCGCCGGCGCGGCCGGGCCGAAGGCTTTACCGTCATCGAGGGCACCGCCTGCTGGGCCGAGCCCGCCGGCCTCATCCAGCGCCGCACCTTCGAGACCCTGCGCGACCGGATCCTCGGCGAGTTGCAGGCCGCCCTGCCGGTCGATGCCGTCGTGCTCGGCCTGCATGGCGCCATGGTCGCCCAGGGCTACGACGACCCGGAGGGCGACCTGCTCGAGCGGGTCCGCGCGATCGTCGGGCCCGACGTGCTGGTTGCCGCCGAGTTCGACCCGCACAGCCATCTCACCGCCCGGCGCGTCGCTCATCTCGACCTGATGGCGACCTTCCTCGAATTCCCGCACACCGACTTCGAGGAGCGCGGCGAACATGTCGTCGAGCTCGCCCTGCGCACGCTGCGCGGCGAGATCCGCCCCGTCATCTCCACCTTCGACTGCCGCATGATCACCATCTATCCGACGAGCCGCGAGCCGATGCGCTCCTTCGTCGACCGCTTGAAGGCGATGGAGGGCAAGGACGGCATCCTCTCCATCTCCGTCATCCATGGCTTCATGGCCGGCGACGTGCCGGACATGGGCACGCGCATCGTCGTCGTCACCGACGGCGACAGGGCGAAGGGCGCGGCGCTGGCGCAAAGCCTCGGCCACGAACTCTACGGCCTGCGCCACAAGACGGCGATGCCGATGTTCGACACGGAGGCCGGGCTCGACCGGGCGCTTGCCGTGCGCGCCGAACGGCCGGACGTGCCCGTCGTCATCGCCGACGTCTGGGACAATCCGGGCGGCGGGGTGGCGGGCGATGCCACCTATATCCTGCGCCGCATGATGGCGCGGGGCTTGGACAATGTCGCCGTGGCGACGATCTGGGATCCCATCGCCGTCTCCTTCTGCCATGCGGCGGGGGAAGGTGCCGAGCTTGCGCTGCGTCTCGGCGGCAAGTCGGGGCCGGAGGGCGGCGAGCCGCTCGACCTCACCGTCACCGTCCAGGCCGTGTTCGACGCCGGCTGGCAGAGCTTTCGCAACAGCCGGGTGACGCTCGGCCCTGCTGCCGTCGTGCGCCCGCGCGGCTCGACGATCGACATCGTGCTGATCACCAGCCGCACCCAGACCTACGAGCCCGACATCTTCGCCAACCAGGGCATCGACTTCACCCGGAAAGCCTTCCTCCTGGTCAAGTCCACCAACCATTTCCACGCAGGCTTCCAGCCGGTCTCCTCCCAGATCGTCTATGTCGCCGCACCCACCTCCTACCCGACCGATCCCGCAACGACACCCTACAAAAAAGCCAGCCTAAATATCTGGCCACGCGTCAACGATCCGCTCGGGCTTGAAAGCTGAACCACCCGCCGGACGGGAGCCGGCGCGGACACGAACCTTGTAAAATCAGAGGGATATAAGATGAAAAATGCATTTGTCATGATAACCTTGGCCGCGGCACTCGCCAGCACGAGCAGCCTGGCCATCGCCCAGACGACGGATGGCGTCCTCACCGTCGCGACCATCGGCGAGCCGCCGACGCTCGACGTCATGCAGACCGCGACCGACATCGTGCTGACCATCGACCAGCACATTTTCGAGACGCTCTACACCTATGACAACGAGTGGCGTTCCGTGCCGCTGCTGGCGCTCGCCATGCCCGAGATTTCCGAGGATGGCCTGACCTATAGCATTCCGCTGCGCCAGGGCGTCAAGTTCCACGACGGCAGCGATCTCGATGCCAAGGACGTCACCGCCTCGCTGACGCGCTGGATGGCCGTCAACTCCAAGGGCAAGCAGGTCGCCGAAGTGGTGGAAAGCCTGTCCGAAGACGGCCCGAACACCGTCGTCGTCAAGCTGAAGTCGCGCTACGCGCCGCTGCTCGCCACCTTCTCGCAGGCTTCCGTCATCATGCCCTCCGAGAAGATCGCCGACACGCTGACCGAATTCGTCGGCACCGGCCCCTATGCCCTGAAGGAGCGCAAGCCCGACCAGTATACCCAGCTCGTCCGCTTCGACGGCTACACCTCGCCCGAGGGCGAGCCGAGCAACTATGCCGGCAGGCGCGTGGCGATCGCCAAGGAGATCCGCTTCGTGCCGGTTCCCGACGCAAACACCCGCGTCGAGGGCCTGATTTCCGGACAGTTCGACTTTGCCGATTCCCTGCCGGTCAGCGCCTATGAGCGCGTCGAGGCGAGCGGCAAGGCGAAGGCCGTGATCTACGAGAACACCGGCTGGGCCTCGCTCAACATGAACATGAAGGAAGGCCTGCTCATCAAGAAGGAGCTGCGCCAGGCCGTGCAGGCCGCGCTCAACCCGAACGACATGATGCTCGCCGCCTTCTCCGACGAGCGCTTCTTCAGCGTCGATGCCTCGATCTTCCCGAAGGGTTCGCTCTGGTACACCGAGGCGGGCGTTGCGCGCTACGGCGAGGGCGATCCGGAAGAGGCCGGCAAGCTGCTTGCGGATGCCGGCTATGACGGCACGCCGCTGCGCCTGATGACCAGCCGCCAGTACGAGTTCCACTACAAGATCGGCGAGGTCGCCAAGGCCTATCTCGAAGCCGCCGGCTTCAAGGTCGACCTGCAGGTGGTGGACTGGGCGACCCTGACGACCCGCCGCGCCGACCCGAAGGAATGGGACATCTTCATCACCCATTCCAACTTCCCGGGTGACCCGACGACGATCAACACGATCACCGACACCTATCCGGGCTGGTATGTTTCCGAGCAGAAGGCGTCGGCCGCCGCCACCTACATGAACGCCGTGTCCGACACGGACAAGCAGACGGCCTGGGAAGGCATCCAGACCGTGATCTACGACGATGCGCCGCTCTTCAAGGTGGGCAACTTCAACGCGGTCACGGGCGTCGGCGCCGGTATTTCCGACTACAAGCCGACCTACTGGCCGCATTTCTGGAACGTAACGCCCAAGAAGTAAGGGGGAAATCATGGCAAGGATCGTCCGGGCACTGTTGAACCGGCTGGGGGGCATGGCCATCGTGCTCGCCCTCGTCGTGACGGTGGTTTTCGTCATCGTCCGCGTGACACCGGGCGATCCCGCCGCCGTGATGCTGGGGTCGGATGCGACCCCGCAGGACATCGCCGAACTGCGCACGAAAATGGGGCTCGATGCGCCGCTGATCACCCAGTATGGCCAGTTCGTGCTCGGCATATTGAAGGGCGATCTCGGCCAGTCGATCTTCCTCAACCAGCCGGTGACCTCGGCGCTTGCCGCACGGGCGGAGCCGACCTTCTTCCTCACGCTGTTCTCGATCCTGATCGCGGTTGCGATCGCGTTGCCGGTCGGCATCCTCTCGGCCGTCAAGCGGGGCACGCTGTTCGACCAGGTCGTCGTGACGCTGACCATGGTGGCGGCAAGCGTGCCGAGCTTCTGGCTCGGCCTCATGCTCATCCAGGTCTTCGCCGTCGGCCAGGGCTGGTTCCCGGCCTCCGGCTACGGCGGGCCGGACACGGCCTTCCTCGAGCGGCTGCACCATCTCGTGCTGCCTGCCGTGGCGCTCGGCATCGTCAATTCGGCACTGATCACCCGCTTCACCCGTGCCGCCATGCTGGACGTTCTGGGTGACGACTATGTGCGCACCGCCCGTGCCAAGGGGGCGAGCGAGCGGCGCGTCATCCTCAAGCATGCCCTGAAGAACGCCTTGATCCCGATCATCACCGTGATCGGCCTCTCTATCGCCATGCTGGTCGCCGGCGCGGTGGTGACGGAAACGGTCTTCGGCCTGCCGGGCGTCGGCAATCTCGTGGTCTCGGCCGTGCTGCGCCGCGACTATCCCGTCATTCAGGGTACGCTGCTCGTCGTCGCGGCGATCTATGTGCTCATCAACTTCATCGTCGACATGCTCTACATCCTCGTCGATCCGCGGGTGCGCCTATGATGACCGCCTCCCTCTCCATGCCGCTCGTCTCCAGCCTGCGGCGGCTCTTCCGCAACAAGGCCATCCTCATCGGCGCGATCATCCTTGCCATCGTGCTCGTGGCGGCGATCCTTGCCCCGTGGGTCGCACCCTATGCGCCGAACAAGCTGTCGATTGTCAACAAGCTGAAGCCGCCGTCCCTCGCCCATGTCTTCGGCACCGACGAATTCGGCCGCGACATCTTTTCCCGCGCCATCTATGCGGGACGCATCTCGCTGCTCGTCAGCCTCGGCGTCGTCTGCATCTCCACGGTGCTCGGCGTCATCATGGGGGTCGCAGCCGGTTTCTTCCGCAAGCTCGACGCGCCGATCTCCCGGCTGCTCGATGCCATGATGTCCTTCCCGGACATCCTGCTCGCCATCGCGCTGGTCGCTGCGCTCGGGCCGTCGCTCACCACGGTCATCCTGGCGCTCGGCATCACCTATGCGCCGCGTCTTGCCCGTATCGTGCGCGGCTCGACACTGGTGCTGCGCGAGCTGCCCTACATCGAGGCCGCCGTCGCCATGGGCCTGCCGACCTGGCAGATCCTGACGCGCCATGTGCTGCTCAACCTCGCCTCGCCCATCCTCGTGCAGGCGACCTTCGTCTTCGCCTCGGCGATGCTCGCGGAAGCAAGCCTGTCCTTCCTCGGCGTCGGGGTTTCCACCGATATGCCGACCTGGGGCACCATGCTCGCCTCCGGCCGCGAATACATGAACAACGCCCCCTGGCTGATGGTGTTTCCGGGCCTTGCCATCGTCTTCTCGGTCCTCGCCCTGCAATTGCTCGGCGACGGGCTGCGCGATCTCGTCGATCCGCGCCTTGCGAAGGAAAGCTGACCATGACCGCTCCCACGAACCGGCCGGTGCTCTCGGTCGAGAACCTGACGACCTCCTTCAAGACTGCCGAGGGGTGGCGCGCCGTCATCCGCGACATCAACGTCGAGGTGAATGCCGGCGAGACCGTCGCCATCGTCGGCGAATCGGGCTCGGGCAAAAGCGTCACCGCACTGTCCACCATGCGCCTCCTGCCGGCAGGCCGGGCGCGCTGCGAAGGCCGCATCCTGCTCGAAGGACGCGACCTCCTGAAGGTGAGCGAAGCGGAGATGCGCTCGGTGCGCGGCGGCACGATCGGCATGATCTTCCAGGAGCCGATGACCTCGCTCAATCCGGTCTTCACCATCGGCAACCAGGTTGCCGAGGCCCTGGTGCTGCACCGGGACCTGTCATGGAGCGCCGCGGAGGCCGAAGCGCTGCGGCTGATGGAGCGCGTGCGCATCCCCGCCGCGAAAAGCCGTCTCAACGAATATCCGCACAAGTTCTCCGGCGGCATGCGCCAGCGCGTGATGATCGCCATGGCACTCGCCTGCCGCCCGAAACTGCTTATCGCCGACGAGCCGACGACCGCGCTCGACGTGACCGTGCAGGCCGAAATCCTCCATCTGCTGCGCGAACTGCAGCGCGAGGAGAACATGGGCGTGCTCTTCATCACCCATGACATGGGCGTGGTCGCCGAGGTGGCGGACCGCACCCTCGTGATGTTCCGCGGCGACATGGTCGAGACCGGCCCGACGCCGCAAATCTTCGCGGCGCCCAAGGCGATCTATACCAGGGCGCTGCTCGCCTCCATCCCGCGCCTCGGCACGATGGGCGATGCTGCTGCACCCCGCCGCTTCCCGAATGTCGATCCCGCCACCGGCGAGGCCAGCGACGGCGGCGTGACGTCGCCCGTTCCCGATGGCGTGCAGCCGATCCTGAAGGTGGAAAAACTCGCGGTCCGCTTCGCGCTGCCGCAGGGGCAGATCCATGCGGTCGAAGGCGTCTCCTTCGACCTGAAGCCCGGCGAGACGCTGGCGCTGGTCGGCGAATCGGGCTGCGGCAAATCCACCACCGGCCGGGCCATCATGCGCCTCGTCGATCCGAGCGCCGGTTCGATCACGGTCGACGGGCAGGATGTGACGCAGGCGAGCGCCGGTTCGCTGCGCGCCATGCGCCGCACCTCGCAGATGATCTTCCAGGATCCGTTCGCCTCGCTCAACCCGCGCATCACCATCGGCTCGGCGATTGCCGAACCCATGCTGGCGCATGGCCTGATGGGGCGGCGCGAGGCGAAGGACAGGGTGGCCGAACTCCTGCAGCAGGTCGGCCTCTCCGCAACGATGGCCGACCGGCATCCACACGAATTTTCCGGCGGCCAGCGGCAGCGCATCTCGATTGCCCGGGCGATCGCGCTGCAGCCGAAGCTCATCGTCGCCGACGAAGCGGTCTCGGCGCTCGACGTGTCGGTGAAGGCGCAGGTTTCGAACCTCCTGCTGGATCTGCAGGAACAGCACCGCCTCGCCTATCTCTTCATCTCGCACGACATGGCGGTGGTGGAGCGTGTCAGCCATCGCGTCGCCGTGATGTTCCTCGGCGAGATCGTCGAGATCGGCCCACGGGCGGCAATCTTCGACAATCCGCAGCACGCCTATACACGCCGCCTCATCTCCGCCGTGCCGATCCCCGACCCTGCCCGGCGCGGCCAGTTGAACCCGCCGCTCAACGAGGAGATCAAGAGCCCGCTGCGCCCGCACGGCTATGTGCCGCCCAAGCGCACCTACCGCGAGGTCTCACCGGGGCATTTCGTTCAGGACAGCATGGCTGCCTGACGCCCGATCGACGCTCCCCCAAGCCTGCCCGCCGGTCGCATCGTGCGCCGGTGGGCTTTTTTGTGTTTGCCGCGACAGCCGCACGCGAAAACCCTAATTTTTCCCGCTTCACGCGAACCGTTGCACGGGCGCCTCAGGGCGCATGCCTCGCGCCAGCCAGACCTGCAAATTAACCTTTTGTTAACCATTCCATCGGTACACCGAAGCAACCGAAAATTAACGAAGATGACTGACGTGTTAACCCAACCACGGCCGATCCGCCTCAAGGGGCGCTCTTTCCTTGCGCTTGCGCTGACCCCGGAGCTGCCCTTCGAGGACTGGCTGGTGCGGCTTGACGATCTGGCGGCGCGGTCCGCCGGCTTCTTCCTGCGGCGTCCAGTGGTGCTGGATGTCGATGGGCTGGATATCGAGAAGGCGGAGCTTCGCGAACTCGTCAGCCAGCTGAACGCCCGCAACGTGCGCGTCATGGGCATCGAGGGCGCGCGGTCCTCGCTGCTCGGCGCAGACATGCCGCCGGCCATGACCGACGGCCGCCCGGCCGGCGACATCGAGGCGCCGGTTGCGGAGGAACGCACGGAAAAGGCCGGCAAGGCAAAGAAGACGGAAAAGGCGGAACAGCCCGCCGAATCGATCGTGGTGCCCGCAAGCCCGCCGCCGATGCAGGCGGTGCCGTCGATGGTCGTCGCCCGCCCTATCCGCTCGGGCCAGTCCATTTTCTTTCCAGAAGGCGATGTCACCATCATCGGCTCGGTCGCATCAGGCGCGGAAATCGTCGCCGGCGGCTCGATCCACGTCTATGGCCCGCTGCGCGGCCGGGCCATGGCCGGCACAATGGGCAATGCTTCTGCGCGCATCTTCTGCCGCAAGCTCGAAGCAGAACTGATCGCCATCGACGGCTTCTACAAGACCGCCGACGACATGGAACCGGACCTGCGCGGCAAACCCGTGCAGATCTGGCTGGAAGGCGAAGCAATCAAGGCAGCAACACTCGGCTGAACCGAGGACGGTTCAAACAACGGAGAGGTCAATGGGCAAGGTAATCGTGGTCACATCGGGCAAGGGCGGCGTCGGCAAGACGACGTCGTCTGCCGCGCTCGGCGCCGCGCTGGCGCAAAACGGCGAGAAGGTCGTGGTCGTGGATTTTGACGTCGGCCTGCGCAATCTCGACCTCGTCATGGGTGCGGAACGCCGCGTCGTCTATGACCTCGTCAACGTCATCCAGGGCGAAGCCAAGCTGACGCAGGCGCTGATCCGCGACAAGCGCGTCGAGACGCTCTACCTGCTGCCGGCGTCCCAGACCCGCGACAAGGACAATCTCACGCCCGAGGGTGTCGAGCAGGTCATCGCCGCCCTGAAGAACGCCTTCGACTGGGTGATCTGCGACAGCCCGGCCGGCATCGAACGCGGCGCGACCCTTGCCATGCGCCACGCCGACGTGGCGATCGTCGTCACCAATCCGGAAGTCTCGTCCGTACGCGATTCGGACCGCATCATCGGTCTGCTCGATTCCAAGACGCTGAGGGCGGAGAACGGCGAGCGCGTCGAAAAACACCTGCTTTTGACGCGCTACGACGCCGTGCGCGCCGAGCGCGGCGACATGCTGAAGGTCGATGACGTCCTGGAAATCCTCTCCATCCCGCTGCTCGGCATCATCCCCGAGAGCATGGACGTGCTGCGCGCCTCGAACGTCGGGGCTCCGGTGACGCTCGCCGACGGACGCTCGGCTCCGGCACTCGCCTATTTCGAAGCTGTCCGTCGCCTCAAGGGCGAGACCCTGCCGGTCACGATCCCCGGCGACAAGCGCAGCTTCCTCGGCAAGATTTTCGGAAGGAAGGCGGCATGAATCTGTTCCGTTTTTTCTCCCGCGCCCAGTCGGCGCCGGCAGCGCGCGAGCGACTGCAGGTGCTGCTCGCCCATGAGCGGGCCGCCACCGGTGACGTGGACCTCGTCAACAAGCTGCGCGACGAGATTCTGAAGGCAATTTCCAAGCACATGCAGGTTGATGACGAGAAGGTCTCGATCAAGATGGAGCGCGGCGCGCAGGTTTCGACGCTTGCCGTCGACATCGAGATCCCGTTCGACGCCGGCAAGAAGGCGGCTTAAGGCGTCCCCCTCCGCTGCCACAAACAAAAAAACGCCCGGTGAAAGCCGGGCGCCTACCGTTTCAAAGATCGCTCGCCGAGACGTAGAGTGCGGCGAGCGCTTCGAAGCCAGCCTGGTCCTCCGCCGTGAACCGGCCGGGCAGCGGGCTGTCGAGATCGAGAACACCAAACACGACGCCGTCGCGGACGAGCGGCGTGACGAGTTCCGAGCGCGAGGCGGCATCGCAGGCAATATGCCCTGGAAAGGCGTGCACATCCGGCACGAGCTGGCTTTTGCACTCGGCCACCGCGCTGCCGCAGACGCCCTTGCCGACAGGGATGCGCACACAGGCGACCTTGCCCTGGAACGGCCCGAGCACCAGTTCCTGCGGCGTTTTCAGGAAGTAGAAGCCCGCCCAGTTGAGATCGGCGACCGCGCCGAAGATCAGCGCGGAGAGGTTCGCCGCGTTGGCGATGGCATCGCGCTCGCCATGTAGCAAGCCCTCGGCCTGGGCGAGCAGCTCGCGGTAGAAGCCGATTTTGTCGGCCGCCTCGATTTTCCGGATCTCATGCATGGCAGTCCTCATGGACGACGGTTTTCATCGGATCGTCGATAGACCCGGGCAGCTGACCTTGCAAGGGTGGAGACCGGCGCGGAATCAGCCGGCTGCTTACGGCCTCATTCCACAATGTAGCGTTTTGCAAGCCGCGCTTCGGCACGCAGGGCATCGGCGCGATCCGGCCTTTGATGACGGTCCATTTCGGCAGCCGCGCGCTCGCGCTCGGCGATGTCGGCCAGCAGGATCGCCCGCACCTGCGCAGCGCTCAGGGAAAGCCGTTCGACCTCCGCCGACCCGTCGCAGAAGCTGTGGTGATCTGCGGCACGGTGCCCCGGCTGAAGCGGCGGCGCTTCGGCGTTGTCGATCGCCGCGACGAGCGTCCGGATCAGTTTTGCCTCGTCGGGGCGGCCCTCCTTTATGGCGGCGCGCAGATCGCCGCGCATGCGGGCTTTCATTTCACCGGCGGCATCGCTTGCCTTGTCGACATTCCCTTGCGGTTGAATTACCATCTCAACGTCCTTCAATATTCCATAAAAATCTATTTACATAGAGCAATAAGGAATAAATCAGAGCACATCACATGACGCAACAGCTTTTGACCGTCGAACAGGCAGCGCAGCAGCTGAACCTGCACCCGAAAACCGTGCTGCGGTATATTCACGACGGGCGGCTGCCTGCAACGCGGGTCGGAAAATCCTACCGCATCCTCCGGGTCGACCTGGACGCGCTTGCCGGCGTCGCAAGCGGGGGAAGCAAACCGGACGGGAGCGCCCGCACGACCTGCATAACGGACATCCCCGACATCACGCTCGAGGCCGCGGAACGCATGGCGACATTTCTCCAGGCCGTCGCGCTTACCGGGAACGCCGGCACCCCGCCACTGCATCTCCAGACGGCATTCGACCCACAGGCGGGAACACTGAAGATCATCGCGATCGGCAGCCCTTCGGATGTCGGCAAGCTTCTGGAAATGATGCATCTTCAGATGCGGGCGCGGTGAGAGGCGGTCCTGTCGCCGCACCACCAGGAAACAGACCCGGCACGCTTTCGCATGCCGGGCCCGGCCAGTTCTGCCGAAGGCCAAGCGGTTAAACGCCGACGCGCTGCTTCCTGCGGCCGGCCTGCTGGTCGGCCGCCGCGGCATTGACCTCTGCCCGCGCACTCACCTGCGGCACGCCGACATCCCACCAGGCATCGCCCGGCGTCCAGGTGAAGGCGTCGGAGACGATGGTGATGACGGTGGTGCGGTCGGTCGTCTGTGCCCATTCAACGGCGTCGCCGAGATCGGCAAGGCTTTCGACCCGGCGGGTGAGAGCCCCCATCGCCTCGGCGTGCTTGGCGAAGTCAACCGCGAACGGTTCCTTGACGCGGCAATCCTTCAGGAGATTGTTGAAGCCCGGCGTCCCCTTGGCGTTCTGCAGGCGGTTGATGACGGAATAACCGCCGTTGTCGCAGACGACGAGGATCATCTTGTGGCCGGACAGCACGCTCGAATAAATGTCCGAGTTCATCATCATGTAGGTGCCGTCGCCGATCATGACGATCGGCGTGCGTGTGGGATCGGCCATCGCGGCACCCCAGCCGGCGGCGATCTCGTAGCCCATGCAGGAGAAGCCGAACTCGCAGTCGAAGGTGTTCGGCGCCTTGACGCGCCAGTTCTTCATCACCTCGCCCGGCAGGCCGCCGGCGGCGGTGATCAGGAGGTCACGCTCCCCGGCCTTGGCATTGACGATCCCGACGACCTGGGCATAGGTCGGCACCGGTGCATTGGTCGGCTTCTGGTAGCCGTCGAGCGCCGCGTTCCATTTTGCGAATTCGCGCCGGCCCTTCTCCGTCCAGCCGGCATCCGCCTTGTAGTCGCCGATCACGGCATCCAGTTCGGAGACCGTCTCCAGCGCATCGCCGACGACGGCGACGGCGCGGTGCTTGTTGGCATCCCAGCGGGCCGCATTGATCGAGACGAAGCGGGCATCGGGCGAGAAAGCGGTCCAGGAACCGGTGGTGAAATCCATGAGGCGCGTACCGACGGCGAGCACCACGTCTGCCTCACCCGCCAGTGCATTGGCCGAGGTGGAGCCGACAATGCCGATCGGGCCGACATGGGCCGGATGGTCATGGGTGACCGTGCCCTTGCCGGCAATGGTCTCGCAGAGCGGGATGCCATGCTTTTCGGCAAAGGCGGCGAGCGCCGTTTCCGCACCCGAATAGCGCACGCCGCCGCCGGAGATGATCAGCGGGCGTTTTGCCGCCTTCAGCACGCGCACGGCCTCCGCAAGGCTGTCACGATCCGGCCGCGGGCGCGGCGCCTTGTGGATCGTCGGCGCAAAGAAGCTTTCGGGATAGTCCCAGGCGATCTCCTGCACATCCTGCGGCAGGGCCAGGAAGGCCGGGCCACAATCGGCTGGATCCAGCATGACGGCGACGGCCTGCGGCAGCGAGGAGAGGATCTGCTCGGGATGGACGATGCGGTCCCAGTAGCGCGTCACGGCCTTGAAGGCATCGTTGACGGTGATGGTCGGATTGCCGAAATGCTCGACCTGCTGCATGACCGGATCGGGCCGGCGGTTGACGAAGCTGTCGCCGGCGAGAAGCAGGATGGGCAGGCGGTTGGTATGCGCCACGCCGGCCGCCGTCACCATGTTCAGCGCTCCCGGGCCGATGGAGCTGGTCGCCACCATGATCTGGCGGCGCCGCGTCGCCTTGGCAAAGCCGATCGCGGCAAGCGCCATCGACTGCTCGTTCTGGCCGCGCCAGGTGGGCAGCGTGTCCTTGACCGCCTCCAGCGCCTCGGAAAGGCATGTTACATTGCCATGGCCGAAAATGGCGAAGACGCCGGGAAACAGCGGTACGCGCTCCCCGTCGATCTCGGTGAACTGGTTGCACAGGTAACGCACCAGAGCTTGCGCCATGGTCAGGCGGATGATGGACATGGTAAACCTCCCTCAGCCGGCCTTTTCGCGGCGGCCACTGTCCGGAAACTTTTATTTCATACTAAAAATTATTGCAATACTTATTGCATATCACAATGACAAAGAGCAGCCCACCCAGGCGCCGCCCGACTGGCTGGAGGCCAGCGCCGCCTCGATGAACTTCACGCCGAGCGCGCCGTCCACCACCGTCGGGTAGGCGAGCAGCCCCTCGGGCAGGGTCCGGCCGAGACGGCGCGCCTCGATGGCGATGGCGAATTCCTCGTAGAGATTGCCCCAAGCGTCGCTCAGCGCTTCCGGATGGCCGCGCGGCATGTGGACGAAACGCGCCGCATGCGTGCCGATGCCCGCCCCCTCGCCGCGCGTCAGCACGCAAGCCGGCTCGCCGAAGCGGCGGACATGCAGCAGCTCCGGCTCCTCCTGGTTCCATTCCAGGCTCGCCTTGTCGCCGAAGACGCGGATGCGCAGGCCGCAATGGGCGCCGGGTGCGACCTGCGAGATCATGATGGTGCCGGGAATGCCGCCCTCGTAGCGCACATGCATGAAGGCCGTGTCCTCCAGCGCCTTCGGCGGGCCGAGCGTGTGGAACTCCGCCCGGACGGCGGTGACGGGGCGACCGCAAACAAAGGCGCCGAGATGATGGCAATGGGTGCCGATATCGCCGGTCGTGAAAGTGGGACCGACGATGGCGGGATCGACGCGCCACTGGGCGCCGGCTCCGGCCTCGCTCGGCGGCGTCAGCGCCCATTCCTGGAAATACTCGACATGCACCTGCTGCAATTTGCCGAGCGCGCCCTCCGCGATCATCTGGCGAGCCTGGCGCACCATGGCGGAGGCGGCATAGGCATAGGTGACGCCGAAGACGAGGCCCGTCTCCTTCTGACGGCGCACCAGGTCGAGCGCATCGTCGAGCGTCGTCGTCAGCGGCTTGTCGCTGATGACGTCAATGCCCTTCTCCATGAAGACGACGGCGATGGCGTGGTGGGAATTGTTCGGCGTGGTGATTGCCACGGCATCGATGCCGTCCGGCCGCGCCGCCTCACGCTCGGCCATCACGCGGTAGTCCGTATAGATGCGATCGTCCGCAAGGAGCCAGGCGCGGCCGGATTCCTGCGCCACCTCCGGGCGCGACGACAGCGCGCCGGCCACCACATCCCAGCGGCCCGAAAGCCGCGCGCCGCGCGCATGCACCTTGCCGATGAAACTGCCCTGCCCGCCGCCGATGACGCCGAGCCGCAAACGGCGCCCGGCCAAGGGAAACTCCGCCATGCTCTCCTCCTCCACATTCTGGCCGCCCGGAACGGGCTTGCAAAAACCCTCTTCAGAATTAATATTGACGAAATTTAATACACGCAACTTTTTTTGCAATCCATCCATCACCTCAGGAGGAGGAACCATGACGAGGATCGCACTGCTCGGCTGCGGGCGCATCGGCAAGATGCACGCGGCCACCATCGCCCGCGCCGAGGGCGCCACGCTTGCCGCCGTCTACGACCCGTTGACCGCCGCCGCCGAGGAGATCGGCCGGCTTTATGGCTGCCCGGTCGCCGCCAGCGCCGACGAAGCGATCGCCCTTGCCGACGCCGTGCTGATCGCCACCTCCACGGCCACCCATGCCGACCTCATCGAGGCCTCCGCGCGCGCCGGAAAGGCGATCTTCTGCGAGAAGCCGATCGACCTTTCGCTTGCCCGTGTCGTCGCCTGCCGCAAGGCCATCGCCGGCTTCGACAGGCCGGTCCAGATCGGCTTCAACCGCCGCTACGATCCGGGCCACCGGGCCGCGCGCGAAGCGGTGCGCGCCGGCAAGATCGGCGATCTCCAGCAGGTGATCATCACCTCTCGCGATCCTGGCCTCGCCTCGCGTGACTATCTCAAGGTTTCCGGCGGCATCTTCCGCGACATGACCATCCACGATTTCGACCTTGCCCGCTTCATGCTGGGCGAGGAGCCCGTCGAGGTCTTCGCCACCGGCAGCACGCTCATCGACCCGACGCTTACGGAATTCGACGACGTCGATTCCACGATGATCATCCTGCGCACCGCGAGCGGCAAGCTCTGCCACATCAACAATTCCCGCGCTGCCGCCTATGGCTACGACCAGCGCGTCGAGCTGTTCGGCGCAAAGGGCATGCTGATCTCCGGCAACCGGCGCGCCCACCAGGTCGAGCGCTTCACCGCTACCGCCACCGGCGCAGGCGAACCCTATCTCGACTTCTTCATCGAGCGCTACGTCGAAGCCTTCGAGATCGGCCTGAAATCCTTCCTGCACTGCGTCGCCGCCAACGCTGCGCCGGACGTGACCTTCGACGACGGCGAGAAGGCGCTGGTGCTGGCCGAGGCCGCCATCCGCTCCAAGGCGGAAGGCCGCTTCATCAGGGTCGAGGAGATCACCGGCTGAAGGGCCGTGGCTGGAGCATTTCCGGACGCAAAACCGCTACGCACTTTTGCTGGAATTGCTCTAGCTCTTGCGCCGCTGCCTGCCCGTGACCGTCGGGATCTCGGGCGAGCCCTTCTTGTCCTCCTGCAGGAGGGCCGCAAGTGCCACCGCGATGGTCTGCGTCAGGCACATTGGCGCGGCAAGCGAACGCGAGAAGGAATATTCGTCTTCCGGGATGGTGAAGAGCACGGCCGCGTTCTTGGCGAGCGGCGAGAGCTGGCTGTCGGTAATCGCGACGATGGGCGTGCCGTTCTCGGCCGCGACATCGGCGATCGTCACCACCTCCTTGGCATAGTGGCGGAAGGCGATGGCGACCAGCACGTCCTTCTTGCCCATGACCTTGGCCATTTCGGGCGCAAGGCCGCCGGCGGGATCGAGCAGGATAACCCGGCACTGCAGCATGGAGAGCACGTAGCGCAGGAACTTGGCGATCGGCTCGGAGCGCAGCTGGCCGGCGATGAAGATCGTGTTGGCATTCTTCAGCGCGCGCGCCGCCTGCGACAGGCTCTCCTCCGTCGTGGTGTTGAGAAGCTCCTGCAAGGTGGCGATGTCACGCACGACGAGGTCGTGCAGGAAGCCGAGATTGCCTTTGCGCTTGGTCTTTTCCAGGTCGACGTCGAGCGCGCTGATGCGCTCGCGATAGCCAGGCGCGGCCGTCGACAGGCGGCTCTGGAACACCGACTGGAGCTGCTTGAAGCCGGAAAAGCCGAAATGCTGGGCGAAGCGCACGAGGATGGAAGGGTGCGCGCCGCACTGTTCGGCAATGGCGTTGATCGACTGCATCGCCACGATGTTCGGGTTCTGCGTGATGAAGCGGGCAACCTGCTGGAAGCGGTCGGACAGGTTCGGATAGGCCTCGGTGACGATGTTGACGAAGGTCTCGTAGTTCGCCGTCTTCGGCGGCGGCTGATCGGACTGCTTTACCCTCGGCATACGGCCTACTCCCCGGATGGTACTGTTTCGGATCCGGGATGAGCCGGTGCCGGTCCATATTTGCAGTATTGCATAAAACCGAAGTCTGCAACGCTCGCCCGGAAACGGCACATCCCGCCATGCCCGGGAGCATGGCGGGAGGCCGGGAGGCGTGCTCCGGGCCTGCTATCAATAGGGCGCGTCGGGGAAATAGTATTCCGCGGCATTGTCCTTGGTGATCAGCGGGCTGCCGAGCACGTAGCGGCCATTGATCGGGGCCTGCGTGGCGTATTTCATCGTGACGAGCTCGATCGCCGGGATGATCAGCGTCGGCGGGTAGAAAATGTCGGCATCGACCATGTCGTGGCCGTCCATGACAAGCTTGATGACCTTGTTCATGCCCGAACCGCCGAGCACCGTAACATTCTTGCGGTCGGCCTGCTTGATCGCCTCGATGGCGCCAAGCGCCGCATCGTCGTCACCGGCCCACACGCCGTCGATCTGAGGGAAGCGCTGCAGGTAGTCCTGCATCACCTCGAAGCCCTTGTCCGGGTTCCAGTTGGCATATTGCATGTCGAGCACTTCGATCTTCGTATCCTTCAGCGCCGCATTGAAGGCGTCGATGCGGATGTTGTCGATCGCCGTCGGGATGCCGCGCATCACGACGATCTTGCCGCCGTCCGGGAACTTCTTCTTGAAGTACTCGGCGGCCGCCGTGCCGTATTGCGGGTTGTCGCCACCGACATAGAGATCCTCGATACCCTCTTCCGCAAGGCCGCGGTCGACGGTGGCGATGAACACGCCCTTGGCCTTGGCGGCCTTGACCGGCTCGGTCAGCGGGTCGGATTCAAAGGGCAGCACGACAAGCGCGTTGATGTTGCGCGCCATCAGGTCCTCGATGTCGTTGACCTGCTGCGTCGCGCTGGAGGAGGTCGCCAGCACGAAATCGATGTTCGGGAAGGCTTCCTTCATCCGGTCGATCGTGCGTTTGGTGTGGTAGTTGAGGCCGCCCGTCCAGCCGTGCGTCGCCGCCGGGATCGAGACGCCGATGACGGCGTCGGCGGCAAGGGCGGGCGCCGTGAAGGCGACAATGGCCACCGCACCTGCGGCGAGCATGGATTTCAGTCGATGGAACATTCACTTGTCTCCCTGTTGAAGTGAAATGAAGCGTCAGCCCTGCGCCCGGTCACGCTGCAAAAGCACGGCGATGATGATGATCGCCCCCTGGAAGGCCCCGTTGAGATAGGGGCTGACGAAGCCGGTAAGATTGAGGATGTTGCTGATAAAGCCGAGGATCAGCACACCGACGATGGTGCCCCAGATGCGGCCGAAACCGCCGCTGAGCGCCGTGCCACCGATGATGACGGCGGCGATCGCCTCCAGCTCCCACATGAGACCGGTGGAGGGCGTGGCGGCGCCAAGGCGCGGCACGTAGATGACGGTGGCGACGGCGACGCAGAGCCCCTGAATGACATAGGTGAGGATGCGCACGCGGCTGACGGGGATCGCCGAATAGAAGGCGACGTGCCGGTTCGAGCCAATGGCAGCGACATGGCGACCGAAGCGCATGCGGCGCAGCGTCAGTTCACCGAGGATGGCGATGACGGCAAGCACGATGATCGGCACGGCGATACCGAGGACCTGACCGTAGTAGATCGGCCGCACCGCATCCCGCAGCGAAAAATCGAGCGAGATGGAGCCGCCATCGGCAAGCCAGGTAATGACCGAGCGAAAGATGCCCATGGCGCCGAGCGTGACGATGAAGGCCTCGACACGCCCACGCACGATCATGAAGCCGTTGATGAAGCCCGCGGCCACACCGATGACCAGCGAGAAGAGGATGCCGGCGGCGGCGAGCTGCCAACCGTCGCCGAGCGTGGCGGCCGCCGAATTCATGAACATGATCGTCATGCCGGCGACGAGCGCCGAGAGAGAACCAACCGACAGGTCCAGTCCGCCCGCCGTAATGACGAAGGTGGCGCCGACCGCGATGATGCCGATGATGGCGCTGCGGGTGAAGACGTTCGAAAGGTTCTCCGCGCCGAGGAAGCTGTCGCTCATCAGCGTGCCGACCAGCATCAGGAGGATGAGCGCGATGAGCGGACCGGCGGCCCCGAACAGGCCGACGAGGGTGCGGCCCGGCGACGCGGCTGCGTTGCCGGCAGACGTGGCGGTGATGTCGGTCAAAGGCTTGCCTCCTCCTGCGGACCCTTTTCTTCGAGGCCCATGGCAAATCGGATAATGTCGGTCTCGCTGATGACATCGCCGGAAAGCTCGCCGGCGATACGGCCGCGCCGCATGACGAGCACCCGGTCGGACAGGCCGACGATCTCCTGCATCTCCGAGGAGATGACGACGATCGCCTTGCCCGCGGCGGCGAGCCCCGCGATGATTTCGTAGATCTGCTGCTTGGCGCCGATATCGACGCCGCGCGTCGGCTCGTCGAAGACGACGAGATCCGGTTCCGCCCCCAACGTCTTGGCGATCAGCACCTTCTGCTGGTTACCGCCGCTGAGCGCGCTCGCCGTGACATCGAGCCGGCCGGTACGGATGTCGTAGCGCGCGACGGCCGCCTTGAGATCGCGCCGCTCGGCAGACCGGTCGATCCAGGCCGTGCCGGCGATCGCGCCGCTGGTCAGGGCGACGTTTTCCGCCAGCGGCTTACCGAGCAGCAGGCCCTTGCCCTTGCGGTCCTCCGTCAGGTAGGCGAGCTTCAACCCCCAGGCCTCGCGCGCCGCCGGCAGCCGGCGCTTTTCGCCGCGCAGCACGAAAGACGTGCATTTCGCCGGGCGCAGGCCAAGCAGTGCCTCAAAAAGCTCGGTGCGGCCGGACCCCACAAGGCCGGAAATGCCGAGCACCTCGCCTTCTCGAATCTCCAGCGTCGCCTCTTCCACCGCGCCTGGCGCCGTGAGGCCGATCACGCTGAGAAGCGGCTTTCGCAGCGCCGTGCCACGACGCGGCGGGTAGATCTCGGCCAGCGGCCGGCCAACCATCGCCTCGGCCATAGCATCCTCGGAAATGTCGCACGCCTGTTCGACACGCACGATCTGGCCATCGCGCAGCACCGCGACCCGGTCGGCGATCGCCTTCACCTCGTCGAGGCGATGCGAGGTAAAGATCACCGAGCCGCCCGCCGCACGGAAGGCCCGCATGCGCGCAAAGAGGTTGCCGGCCTCGGTCGCCGAAAGCACGGCGGTCGGCTCGTCCATCAGGATGAGCTTCGGCTGGCGGGCGAAGGCCTTGGCTAGCTCGATCATCTGCCAGTCGGAGACGGGAAGGTCGCTGAGCCGTGCCCGCACCGGCGCCGCAGAACCCAGCTCCGCGAGAAGGTCGCGCGCCCGCTTCTCCATCGCCCTGCGATCGGTGAAAAGGCCGCGTGTGATCTCGCGGCCGAGGAAGACATTCTCCGCCACCGTCAGGTGCGGGGCCAGGCAGAACTCCTGGTGCACCATGACGATGCCCGCCCGCTCGGCGGCATGGAGATTTGCCGGAGCCGGGGCACCATCCAGCAGCATCGTGCCCGAGGAGGGCGGCGCAAGGCCGGCGGCAATGCGCATGAGGGTCGATTTGCCGGCGCCGTTCTCCCCGACAAGGGCCAGAACCTCGCCCGGTTCGACGACGAGGTCGATGCCCTTCAGCACCGGTACGGTGCCGTAGGATTTGGCAATATCGCGAAAAGCCAGAAGCGTCATGATCAGGCCCCGATCGTCGCGGGGCGGTATGTCGCGATCTCGGTGTGGTTGACGACGAGCGCCGGATCGAGCGTCCCCTTGAAGAAATCGAGAATGTTTGCTGCCGCGGCGATCGCCATGCGCCGCGCACAAGCCTCTGTAAGTCCAGCATTGTGCGGGGAGAGCACCACCCGCTCGCAGACAAGCATCGGGTCATCGCCGGCCGGCGGCTCGCAATCGAGCACGTCGAGCCCCGCCGCGGAAAGCCGTCCCTCCTCCAGCGCCGCCAGCAGCGCCTTTTCGTCGATCAGCCCACCCCGTGCCGTGTTGATGAGAATGGCCGAGCGCTTCATCACGGCCAGTTCCGCCGCGCCGATCAGCGGCTCGGGTCCGGACTTCGGCACATGCAGCGACACGACATCGGCACGATGCAGACCGTCCATGAGGTCATCGACCGGCATCACGCCCGCGGCCGCAATCCCAGCGGCGTCCTGGTACTTGTCATAGGCGAGCACCGTCATGCCGAGCGCCGCACCGATCTGCGCAAGCCGTCGGCCGATGCGGCCGAAACCGACGATCAGCAGCGTGCGCCCGTCGAGCTCGTCGGCATCGAGGCTATTGCGGTAGTTCCAGTCGCCCTGCCGCATCCTGCGGTCGAAGAGCACGGTGCGCCGCGCGGCCGAGAGCATCAGCATGACGGCATGTTCGGCCACCGCACGGGAATTCACGTCGCCGACCACGGCGAGCGGGATGCCGCGGCCGTTCAGCGCCGCGACATCGACGGAATCGTAACCGACGCCGTGGCGGGAAACGATCTTCAGCTGCGGCGCTCCCGCGATGAAGGCCGCAGGAAGCGGCTGGGTGCGGATGAGCAGCGCATCGGCCATCGGCAGGAGCGGCTCGTAGCTCGCTGCGGAGACCTCCTCGACATAGTCGATCACCATACCGGGCGCGGAGTTCAGCACGGCAAGGCCGTCCGCATGGATCTTGCCGGCCACCAGGATCCTCGGCATTCAATATCCTCCCGTGTCGATCGTGTCGGCGGGAGCGACCTGCTGCACGCGCTCGCGGAAGGCCCTGACGCTCGCCTCGGCGGCGCCGGCGAGCAGGCGGACGTCGTTGGAGACGGTCACGAGATCGAAACCCCAGCCGACTGCTTCCGCGGCATAATCCGCCGTGCCGTTGTGCAATGCCGCCCGCTTACCGGCCCGGTGGGCGGCGTGGAGGATCGTCTTGATCGCCTCGATCATCTCGGGCTCGCGGCGGTCGAAGCCCGGCGCGTAGCGCTTGCCCTGCAGGCCGAGCGTCAGGTCGGCCGGGCCGATATAGACGCCGTCGAGGCCGGGCGTGGCGAGGATATCCTCGAGGTTCTCATAGGCCTGCGCGGTCTCGATCATGGCAAGGCAGATGATCTCGCCGTCGGCCTCGGCGGCATAACCGGGGCCGGCGGAAAACAGAGCGCGGCTCGGGCCGAAGCTGCGCACGCCGGCCGGCGGATAGCGCACATAGGACACGAGACGCTCGGCCTCGGCGCGGGTGTTGATCATCGGGCAGATGACGCCGTAGGCGCCGGCATCCAGCGCCTTCATGATGTCGGCCGGATCGAGCCAGGGCACGCGCACCAGCGGCGTCACGCCGCTTGCCCGCATGGCCTGCAGCATCGGCACAGCGCCGTCATAACCGACGATGCCGTGCTGCAGGTCGATGGTGAGAGAATCGTAGCCCTGCGCGGCCATGATCTCTGCGCTGAAGGAACTGGCTATGGAGAGCCAGCCGTTGAGCACCGGCTTGCCTTCCGCCCAGCGCTGCTTGACACTGTTCCGGATCATGGATGCCTCCCTCAGACCGCCATCTGCGCGAGCTTGACGTTGGAATAGTCGAGGATGCCCTCGGTGCCGCCTTCGCGGCCCATGCCGCTCGCCTTGATGCCGCCAAAGGGCGCCTCGGCCGCGGCCAGGGCAAAGCTGTTGACGCCGACCATGCCGGCCTCCAGCCGTGCTGCCGCCTCGCGGGCGCGGCCGGCATCGCGGGTGAAGACATAGGCGGACAGGCCCATTTCGGAGGCGTTGGCGCGGTCGAAGACCTCGTCGGTCGTGGCAAAGGGTGTGATGGCGGCGATGGGGCCGAAATTCTCCTCGGCGATCGCCTTCGCATCGTCCGGCAGGCCGGTGATGACCGTGGGCTCGAAGAAGAAGCCGGCATTCATCTCCGCCGGGCGTCGCCCGCCGGCAAGGATCCTGCCGCCGCGATCGCGCGCATCGGCGACGATCTCCTCGATGGCAGCAATGCGGCGCTCGTTGATCAGCGGCCCCATCTGTGTCGCCTCGTCGAGGCCGTGGCCGAGCTTCAGCGCCCGGGCGCGGACGGCAAAGCCCTCGACGAAACGGTCGTGCAGCGCCTCGTGCACATAGAAGCGGTCCGGCGTGACGCAGACCTGGCCGGCATTGGCATATTTCGTCGGCACGGCGAGATCGAGCGCGCGGTCGAGATCCGCATCGTCGAAGACGATCATCGGCGCATTGCCGCCGAGTTCCATGCTGACGCGCTTCACCGTCTCGGCGCTGTCGCGGATCATCTGCTGTCCGACGCGGGTGGAGCCGGTCAGCGACACCTTGCGCACGGCCGCCGCGGCCATGATGGGCTTGTAGGTGGTGGCGGTGGGGCCGACCAGGAGATTGGCGACCCCGGCGGGGATGCCGGCCTCGCGCAGGCAATCGAAAAGGATCATCGCGACGCCGGGCACCTCGACGGAGGGCCGGACGATGACGGCGCAGCCGGCGGCGAGCGCCGGGGCGACCTTGCGGGCGATCAGCGCCGCCGGGAAGTTCCAGGCGGTGAAGGCGGCGACGACGCCGACGGGCTCATGCGACACTTCCAACCGGCCGCCCGGCGCGCGGCTTTCGACGATGCGGCCATAGATGCGGCGTGCCTCCTCGGCGTACCAGCGGAACTGGTCGACGGCGAGGCTCCATTCGCGGCCGGACTGGGCGAGTGGTTTTCCGGTCTCCAGCGTGATCTGGCGGGCAGCCTCAGCAGAGCGGGTGGCCATGGCATCGGCGGCCTTGTGCAAAAGGTCGGCGCGTGTCCATGCCGGCGTCGCCTTCCAGCTGCGGAAGGCCCGCTCCGCAACAAAAACTGCGCGCTCCGTATCTTCGACGCCCGCCGCGGGCACGCTGCCCAAAACCGCACCGCTACCGGGATCGGTGATCTCCACCGAAGCGCCCTGCGCAGGCCCCGACCAGGTACCGTCAATGAACAATCCGTATGCGCCGTACATGCTGCCTCCTCCATGCGGCGCGCCGCCCGAAGAGGCCGCGCCCGCAAGTGTAATTTCAAAATCAGAAAGAAAGCAATTTTTATTGCAAGTCAAGAATAATCCGCAACGTTTGGTGCAAATACCCGTACATTGCACGGTTCAGTGCGGCCGTTCCGGCAGCACGAGCGGCGTGCGCC
Organism: Shinella sp. SUS2; assembly: GCF_001262505.1. Classification (GTDB taxonomy): domain Bacteria; phylum Pseudomonadota; class Alphaproteobacteria; order Rhizobiales; family Rhizobiaceae; genus Shinella. Next base: position 12,076 of record NZ_KQ410739.1, on the reverse strand, counting down.
GGCGCGCCGCCATTGCCTCTACGATCTGCTCGGCAAGACTTGTGGCGACGAGGCCATCCCAGGCCGTCGAGCCATCGGCGGGCGGCGTTCCATTGCGGATGCCGTCGATCCAGGCCTGATTCTGCAGGCGATAGGCATCGCGGAAGCGAGGAACCCAGTTTGCCGGAAAGCCCCCCTCCTCCGCGCCGTTGCGCCGCGTGCGGGTGAGCGCCGGATGCGCCATGCCGATCGTGCCGCCTGCGCAGACGGCCTCGGCATGGACATGATAGCCATAGGCGGCGTTCATGAAGACCTCGACGGAAACGAGGCTGCCGGCCTCCGTCTCGAAAACGAACATCGCAGGGTCGCCGCTCCCCTCGGCTTCCGACGGGCAGGGAATGACGGTGACGGCACTGTATTCCGTCGAGAGCAGCCAGCGGCAGACATCGATCTCGTGCACCAGCGAATTGGTGATCGCCATCGTACCGGTGAACCAGGCAGGCGCCGCGGCGTTGCGGTGCTGGCAATGCAGGATGCGCAGGGCGCCGAGCGCCCTGCTGTCAAGCGTCGTCTTCAGCTCCCGGTAGGCCGGATCGAAGCGGCGCATGAAACCGGTCTGCACCAGCGGCCGGCCCGCGTGCTGTTCGGCCGCGACGATCTCCAGACATTCGGCCGTGCTCGTGGCAAGCGGCTTTTCGCACAGAACCGGCTTGCCCGCCGCGATCGCCGCCAGCACCAGCCGGTGATGCGTGGCGTCGGGTGAGGCCACGAGGACAGCCTCGACCGCGGGATCGGCGATCAGCGCCAGCGCATCGCTCGTCGGCCGCGCACCCTGCCCGACCGCCTCGGCCCGTGGGAGATCGGCGTCCGCCACGGCAACGAGATGTGCGCCCGCGACATCGCTGGCAAGGATGCGCGCATGTTCCGCCCCCATCACGCCCGCGCCGATGACGCCCACTCCAACCGTCTTCATGGTTCCTCTCCTCCTTCGTTCAGCCGGCATCCACGACACGCCAGGTGCCGGCACGCGCGGAGGCGTGGATCGTCTCCACCAGCATCTGGATGCGCAGACCGGCGCGAAAATTGAACGGCTCGGGCCGAAGGCCGGCAATCGCTTCCAGATACCCGGCGACCTCGATCGCCTTCAGGTCGTTGAAGCCGAGCTGGTGGCCCGGCGCGACACAGAAGCGGCCATAGGGCACGTGGTCCGGCCCCGCCTCGATGCGGCGGAAACCCTGCCGGCCCGTTCGGTCGGCCGTGGAGTAGAAATGCAGCTCGTTGAAATGTTCCTGCGAGAAGGCGAGCGCGCCCTTGGTGCCGTAGACCTCGAAATCGTGCTGCATCTTGCGGCCGGTGGCGACCCAGTTGCCTTCGACGGAACCGGTGGCACCGTTTGCAAAGCGCAGGAAGGCGCGGCCGACATCGTCCGTCTCCACCGTGCGCATGCCGCCTCTGCCATCCGGGCGGCTGGCGATGACAGTCACGCAATCGCCCATCACCCTCTCGATGGGGCCGAGCAGGAATTCGGCGGTCGCCAGCGCGTGACTGCCGAGATCGGCCAGCGCCCCGCCGCCGGCAGGATCGTGGCGAAAGGTGAAGGGCGCGGCGGCATCGGCCATGTAATCCTCGGCATGAAGGCCGCGATAGCCGCGGACTTCGCCGAGCTCCCCGCCTGCGATCATCTCCCGGGCAAGGTTCAGCATCGGATTGCAGAGATAGTTGAAGCCGACCTGCGTGCGGATGCCCGCTTTTTCTGCGGCCTCCGCCATTTCCCGGGCATCGCCCGTCAGCGGAGCGAGCGGCTTTTCGCAATAGACATGCTTGCCTGCGGCGATGGCGGCGAGCGCCATGTCCTTGTGCAGGGCATTGGGAGCCGTGATGTCGACGATGTCGATTTCCGGATCCGCCACCAGGCTGCGCCAGTCGTCCGTGGCGCGCCCGAAACCGAGCGCTGCGCGGGCGGCTTCTGCCTGTGCCGGGGTCGCGTCCGCGATAGCTGCCAGTTCCACCTCATAGGGCAAGTCGAAGACCCTTGCGGCGGCCGCAAAGCCGAAGACATGCGTCTTGCCCATGAAACCCGACCCGATGAGGCCAAGACGGAGCTTCTTCTTCATTCTCTCTGTTTCCCGGATGATGGCCCACGGGTTTTCCGTGAGCACCATTTTTGCAACATTTATTGCGAAATCATTGCACTATGAACGCTCGGTGCGCGGCCGGGGCGCAAGCAACGCCCCGGCGCCTGATTGCTCTTGTCAGATCGTGCCGCCGAGCGAGGCTTCCAGCAGCGCCAGTTCCTGCCCGCCCGCCATCATGTCCTGCAGGGCTGCCGCATCCACCGTGCCGCGCTCGGCCGTGCCCAGGGTCTGCCCGCGGTTGAGCACCGTGAACCGGTCGCCGACGGCAAGCGCATGGCGGACATTGTGGGTGATGAAGACGACGCCGATACCCTGCTTGCGCACCCGGTCGATGGTGCTGAGCACGTTCGCCGTCTGGCGCACGCCGAGTGCGGAGGTCGGCTCGTCGAGGATCAGCACCTTGGCGCCGAAATAAACCGCGCGCGCGATGGCGACCGTCTGGCGCTCGCCGCCCGAAAGCGTGCCCACCGCCTGATCGGGACCGCGCAGGTTGATGCCCATCTTGCGCATTTCGGTGACGGTGATCTCATCGGCCTTGCCGGTGTCGAAGGTCTTGAACGGCCAGACGCCGCGCTCCGGCTCGCGGCCCATCCAGAAATTGCGGCTGACGCTCATCAGCGGGATCATCGCGAGATCCTGGTAGACCGTGGCGATGCCGGCGGTCATCGCATCGCGCGGGCTCTGGAAGAGCGTGTGCGTGCCCTCCACCAGCACCTCGCCGCCGCTCGGCCTGTAGACGCCGGACATGATCTTGATGAAGGTGGACTTGCCCGCACCGTTGTCGCCGAGCAGGCAGTGGCATTCGCCCGGCCTTATGTCGAAGGAGACGCCGGCCAGCGCGATGACATGGCCGAAGTGCTTGGTGATGTTTCTCATCTCCACGATGGCGGACATCAGCGTTCTCCCGTGATGATGCGGCGGATGTAGGTGTTCATGATCACCGCAGTCAGGAGGATGACGCCGAGGAAAACCCGGAAGAGCGAGCTTTCCGCATTGGCGAAGAACAGGCCCTGCTGCACGACGCCGAAGATGATCGCCCCGAGCGCCGCGCCGATGACCGAACCGTAACCGCCGGTAAGCAGCGCCCCGCCGATGACAACGCAGATGATCGCCTCGAACTCCTTGAGCAGGCCCCGGTCTGCCGCCGCCGAGCCGAATTCCATCACCTGGCAGGTGGCGAAGACACAGGCACAGAAGGCCGAGAACATGAACATCAGGATCTTCACCCGGTTGACCGGCACACCGACATACCGCGCCGCAAGCGCATCGCCGCCAGCCGCGAAGATCCAGTTGCCGAACTTGGTGCGGGTGAGCAGCCAGTGGCCGAAGACGACGAGCACGATCGCCCAGACGACCAGCATGGGAATGCCGTCGATGACCGGCTGGCCGGCGCGGTTGCCGCGGGTGAAGGTGGCGATCCAGCCCATCTCGCCTATCCAGGTGAAGAGGCTTCCGAGGATCTTGCCGCCGAAGAGCGGTGCCAGCCAGTCGCCAGCCGCCTTTTCCGCAACGCCGCCGATGATCGTCTGGCGCGTGAAGTAGATCGAGCCCCAGATCGTCAGGCCGCGCAGGATGTAGAGGAAGGCGAGCGTGACGATGAAGGACGGCAGGCCGGTGCGGATGACCAGCCAGCCGTTGACGCCGCCCAGAAGAATGCAGAAGACGAAGGTGATGACGATGGCAAGCCACAGCGGCACACCGATATGGACCGACAGGATCGCCATCATGACGCCGGAAAAGCCGATCATCGAGCCGGTGGAGAGGTCGAACTCGCCGGCGATCATCAGGAGACAGGCGCCGACCGCGATGATCATGAACTGGGCCGACACCACCGTCCAGTTCATCACGCCCTCGGCGGCGAACATGCCGCTGTCGCCAGCGACCGCTGCAAAGAGCAGGAAGACCAGGATGGTGCCGCAGATGCCGCCAAGCTCCGGGCGGATCAGCGCGCGCCGGAGCGGCGAGACGGGCTTGATGCGCTCGTCCTTCAGCGCGTCTGGAATGACGTCCGTCATGAATGCACTCTCCTCCCTCGAAAGATCGGGCCTCGAAAGACCGTGGCGCGGGCGGCTGCCCGCCCGCGCCCGCAAAAACGTCAGATCAACGGTACTGGCCCGCCAGGGACTCGACCAGCGCGATGTTGTCCTTCGTCACGAAGCCCGGGCCGGTGAAGATGGAATTGGCCGGGGCGACGCCGTAGCGCACATAGCTCGTCAGCACCTGGATCGGGATCGAGCCCTGCAGGAACGGCTGCTGGTCGATCGCGAAGTTGATCGTGCCGTCCTTGATGGCGGCGGAGATTTCCGCAGAAAGGTCGAAGGTGCCGAAATAGATGTCACCGTCGAGGCCCATATCCTTGACCGCGCGGATCGACGGTTCGGCCGAGTTGGGGCCGAGCGTCAGGATGGCGCCGGTATCGGGATTGGCAGTGAGATAGGCCTTCACCTTGTTCTGCACTTCCGACGGGTCGATGCCGGAATCGACCATCTGGTTGCCGAGCTCGACGCCGATGCCCTCGGCAAAGCCGCGGCAACGCTCCACCGAGGCTGGATTGGTGATGTAGTGGTTGACGCACAGGAAGCTCTTGATACCGGCCTCCTTCGCGCGCTTGCCGGCGCCGAGGCCCGCTTCATATTCCGGCTGGCCGACATGCATCAGCGCACCGAGCTTCTGGCTTTCCTCCACCGTGCCAGAGTTGACGGTGACGACCGGAATGCCCTTGGCGACGGCATCCTTGATCGGCCCTTCCAGCACGTTGAAATCGGCGATGGTGACGATGATACCGTCGACGCCGGCGGCCGAACTCTGCTGGACGATGCGTGCCATGTCGGCAAGGTCGCCCGTCGGTGGATTGCGATACTCGGTCGTCACGCCCATCTGCTCGTTCGTCACCTTGATCGCGTTCTTGATGACGTTGAACCAGCTGTCGCTGTCCGGGCCGTGGCTGATCCAGACGAATTTCTCGCCATCCGCTTGGGCAGCACCGGCGAGCGCCGTCGTCGCCAGCAGCACGCCGAGGGCAAGGGATTGCAGGATTTTCTTCATGCTTAACGTCCTCCCGAAGTCGGCTTCCTGTTCGCTCCCCGCCCGAAGCCTTTGCGGGTAACTCAAGATGTCAGGCCGCCCGTTTCGCGCCTTGCGCCGAAAGAGCGGCATCGAGGCGCGCCTGATCCCAGCGCTCCTCAACGGCCCGGGCAACGAGGTCCTGCTGGCTTTCGGGCGCAAGACCGCCGAGCGGCGGGTCGGTGTCGAGATTGGTCGGGAACGGATAACCATCCGCCGTCGCGGCAATCACCGCCCGCCGCCCGGCCGGCGACAGCGCCGCCAGATGCGGGTAGACCGCGCGGACCATCGCGGTGCGGTCGAGGTTTTCCATATGGCGGGCGAAGGCGGAAGCCGTCTGGATAAGGTTGACCATGCGCACGACGTCCGCCGTGCGGTTCTCGCCGGCCGCATGGAACAGCGCGGGGGAAAAGAAGATGGCGTCGCCTTTCTCCAGCGGAAGCTGGACGCAATTCCCCTCGAAGTAATCGCGGAATTCCGGACGCGTGGCGGCGACATAGCCCGGCAGATAGCGCTGAGAATGCGGCAGGAGCTTCGTCGTGCCGCTTTCCACTGGCATGTCGCAGTGAGCGACCCCGCCCTGCAGGATCAGCGTCGGGCCGGTGGCGTGGATATGGCTCGGATATTCCGCCATCTGCTCGGGCTTCATGAAGCCGAGATGATAGTCGCGGTGCGGCGCCTGCGCCTTGCCGCCGGGACGGACCTGGTTGACCTGCGTGGCGATCTGGTAGCCCGGGCCAAGCCAGGCGCGGCAGGCAATATCGATGACAGGATTGGCCATGTAGCGGGCATAGACGGCGGGATCGCGCAGGCAGAGTTTCTGCAGCGAGTTCCAGATGCGATCGTTGGCGCCCGCCTTGGCAAAATGGTCGCCGGCTGCCGTGCCCGCCGCCCGCTCGTCGGCGATGATGCTGCGAAAGACATCGCTTGCCGCATCGATGGCGCCCGGGTCGATGAAGGCGCGCTTGACGACGAAGACACCCGGCCCCTCGCCGATGACCGAGGCCCATTCCGGGCCGATGCCGTCATCGAGGGAGGCCCCGTCATAGACGGGGATGTTCTTCTCGATGGCGATCGCCGTCGGGCACATCGCCATGGTCGTCACGGTCTCCACCTGGCGGCGGAATTGCGCAAGGTCGATCACCGTTGCAATATCGTTCATCGAAATCCTCCTGTCCGATGCCTGAAAACCGGCTTGACGGCAGCCATCGCTCTCACCCCGCCCCTCCCTGGGCATGGCGAGCTGCAAACGCAGATCAAAAATTGCGACCATCAATTGACTGCAATATTAATTGTGAAATTTTATCGGTGTCAATACGGGCTGCGCTGCTTCACTGGCAAAGACGTTACCAATCGCAGGCAATCCTGATGATGCCCAACACATCTGCCACGTCCAAGACGACACATCCATGGTTTCCGTCTCCGTTGCCGATTTCGTTGGCATTATAGGGCTGCGGCTTGCGGGGTGGAAAAGGGGGGTTGTTTTGGGGCTTCAAACGCAAAAAGCCCTCCGCGAAGGGAGGGCTTTTAGATTTGGTTGCGGGGGCAGGATTTGAACCTGCGGCCTTCAGGTTATGAGCCTGACGAGCTACCGGGCTGCTCCACCCCGCGTTACCCGGTTTTGCCGGAGGCAAAATACCGCGACGAGTGTCTCGTCCTGAACGCTTTTCCCGGTCCGGTTTTTGCCGGAGGCAAAACACCGTTGTATTTCTGTGGCCTCGCACCGAGGTCTGGAACGCACAAAGGCCGCTTGAAGCGGCCCTTTGGTTTCGGCAGGGCCGAATGTGTGTCGAGAAGATCGTTGCCGGTATTTTACCTTGCGGTAAAAACCTGTCGGTATTTGTCTTGCGACAAAACCTGCTCACATTGCACTTAGCAGACCTGGCAGCGACCTACTCTCCCGCGTCTTAAGACGAAGTACCATTGGCGCTGGGGCGTTTCACGGCCGTNTTAGCAGACCTGGCAGCGACCTACTCTCCCGCGTCTTAAGACGAAGTACCATTGGCGCTGGGGCGTTTCACGGCCGTGTTCGGAATGGGAACGGGTGCGGCCACCCCGCCATGACCACCAGGTCGGCTAAGGGCAATGTGATGAGAAGCTGGTAGGCTTTCGCCTGTTTGTCTTATTTTGTGAACACGTCTTTTCGATCTTCTCCCTCGCCTCGGCCGGAGGCCGCAAGCGCAGAGCGCGTCGCCAATCCCGGGTTTTTGCCTTTGGCAAAATACCCTAGATGGCGCGCCGTCCGCAGGGCCTTTGGCCCGTGAGGACAAAAGATCAGCATCATCAGTGCGCCTTGGCGCGCTGATGAGCATGAACAATGAGAACGATCAAGCCAATCGAGCTATTAGTACCGGTAAGCTTCACACATTGCTGCGCTTCCACACCCGGCCTATCAACGTGGTCGTCTTCCACGGCTCTCAAGGGAATACTCGTTTTCAGGTTGGTTTCCCGCTTAGATGCCTTCAGCGGTTATCCATTCCATATATAGCTACCCTGCTATGCCCTTGGCAGGACAACAGGTCCACCAGAGATATGTCCATCCCGGTCCTCTCGTACTAGGGACAGATCCTGTCAATATTCCTACACCCACGGCAGATAGGGACCGAACTGTCTCACGACGTTCTGAACCCAGCTCACGTACCGCTTTAATTGGCGAACAGCCAAACCCTTGGGACCTGCTCCAGCCCCAGGATGCGATGAGCCGACATCGAGGTGCCAAACAACCCCGTCGATATGGACTCTTGGGGGTCATCAGCCTGTTATCCCCGGCGTACCTTTTATCCGTTGAGCGATGGCCCTTCCACGCGGGACCACCGGATCACTATGACCGACTTTCGTCTCTGCTCGACTTGTCAGTCTCGCAGTCAGGCGGGCTTATGCCATTGCACTCGACGACCGATTTCCGACCGGTCTGAGCCCACCATCGCGCGCCTCCGTTACTCTTTCGGAGGCGACCGCCCCAGTCAAACTACCCACCATACACTGTCCCGGACCCGGATGACGGGCCGCGGTTAGACATCCATGACGATAAGGGTGGTATTTCAAGGATGGCTCCACGCAAACTGGCGTCCGCGCTTCAAAGCCTACCACCTATCCTACACATGCCGACACGAATGCCAGTGTAAAGCTATAGTAAAGGTGCACGGGGTCTTTCCGTCTAACCGCAGGAACCCCGCATCTTCACGGGGAATTCAATTTCACTGAGTCTCTGCTGGAGACAGCGGGGAAGTCGTTACGCCATTCGTGCAGGTCGGAACTTACCCGACAAGGAATTTCGCTACCTTAGGACCGTTATAGTTACGGCCGCCGTTTACTGGGGCTTCGATTCAAAGCTTGCACCTCTCCTCTTAACCTTCCAGCACCGGGCAGGCGTCAGACCCTATACGTCGTCTTGCGACTTCGCAGAGCCCTGTGTTTTTGATAAACAGTCGCTACCCCCTGGTCTGTGCCACCCCAAAATACTTGCGTACCTTGGGGTCACGCTTCTTCCGAAGTTACGCGTGCAATTTGCCGAGTTCCTTCAGCAGAGTTCTCTCAAGCGCCTTGGTATGCTCTACCTGACCACCTGTGTCGGTTTCGGGTACGGTCTATACGGTGGAGCTATTTCCTGGAACCGCTTCCCCGCCCAGACAATCCAATAAGTCTGAACAAGTTACGCAATCCGTCACTACCACCAGGCCCACGAATATTAACGTGGTTCCCATCGACTACGCGTGTCCGCCTCGTCTTAGGGGCCGGCTAACCCTGCTCAGATTAACTTTAAGCAGGAACCCTTGGTCTTTCGGCGAGAGGGTCTCTCACCCTCTTTATCGTTACTCATGTCAACATTCGCACTTCCGATACCTCCAGAGGCCCTCACGGGTCCTCCTTCGCAGGCTTACGGAACGCTCCGCTACCACGTATCTTGCGATACATCCTCAGCTTCGGTGCATGGCTTTAGCCCCGTTACATTTTCGGCGCAAAGACCCTTATTTAGACCAGTGAGCTGTTACGCTTTCTTTAAATGATGGCTGCTTCTAAGCCAACATCCTGGTTGTTTTGGGATCCTCACATCCTTTCCCACTTAGCCATGACTTGGGGACCTTAGCTGGAGGTCAGGGTTGTTGCCCTTTTCACGACGGACGTTAGCACCCGCCGTGTGTCTGCCGACTAGTACTCTCAGGTATTCGGAGTTTGGTTAGGATCAGTAAGACGGTGAGTCCCCATAGCCCATCCAGTGCTCTACCCCCTGAGGTATTCGGTCGACGCTCTACCTAAATAGATTTCGCGGAGAACCAGCTATCTCCGAGTTTGATTGGCCTTTCACCCCTAGCCACAAGTCATCCCAATCTATTGCAACAGATGCGGGTTCGGTCCTCCAGTTGGTGTTACCCAACCTTCAACCTGCTCATGGCTAGATCACTCGGTTTCGGGTCTAATGCAACTAACTATGATCGCGCTATTAACACTCGCTTTCGCTGCGCCTACACCTACCGGCTTAAGCTTGCTAGTTACACTAAGTCGTTGACCCATTATACAAAAGGTACGCTGTCAGGCTTGCGCCCTCCAACTGCTTGTAGGCAACCGGTTTCAGGTTCTATTTCACTCCCCTTGTCGGGGTGCTTTTCACCTTTCCCTCACGGTACTTGTTCGCTATCGGTCATGCACGAGTACTTAGGCTTGGAGAGTGGTCTCCCCATGTTCAGACAGGATTTCGCGTGTCCCGCCTTACTCAAGGACAATGCCTGTTCTACGTGTACGGGGCTATCACCCGCTAAGGCCGGACTTTCCATTCCGTTCCACTTTATTCAGCATTGCCACTGGCCTGGTCCGCGTTCGCTCGCCACTACTTGCGGAGTCTCGGTTGATGTCCTTTCCTGCAGGTACTTAGATGTTTCAGTTCCCTGCGTTCGCTTCTTACCCCTATGTATTCGAAAGTAAGATACCTTATCACAATGCTTGGAAACCCAAGCCGACATCGCTGTCAGTTTGGATTTTCCAAGCATTTAAGGTGGGTTTCCCCATTCGGAAATCCATGGATCAAAGCTCATTCGCAGCTCCCCACGGCTTATCGCAGCGTATCACGTCCTTCATCGCCTGTGCATGCCAAGGCATCCACCAATTGCCCTTACGACACTTAATCGTTCTCATTGTCTATGCTCACCAC
>NZ_KQ410738.1 GCF_001262505.1 Shinella sp. SUS2 | reverse complement strand
GTTCGGAATAACGGCATCCAGTTCACGTTCCCGCCGCGCTACGCCGATGGCCCTACGGCCACTTACATCACGCACATGTTTGACATGCGTTGCCGTGAGAACGGGATCGAACACCGGCTCACCAAAATCAAGCATCCCTGGACCAACGGCCAGGTCGAGCGAATGAACCGAACGATCAAGGAAGCGACTGTCAAACGTTACCACTACGACAGCCATGCCCAGTTAACCGCCCACCTTCATGACTTCGTTGACGCCTACAATTACGGCCGTCGGTTAAAGACACTGCGCGGCCTAACGCCCTACGAATACATCTGCAAAATCTGGGCAACAGAGCCGGGACGGTTTAAACTCAATCCGCACCATCAAATGCCGGGACCAAACACCTAAATAATCTTGCGGCGCTATGGGGGACATAGCGAAGAGGGGGCACCGCCGCGCATGAGCTTTTCCGTCTATGTCACCGGCCTTTCCATGGGCCTCAGCCTGATCCTCGCCATCGGCGCGCAGAACGCCTTCGTGTTGCGGCAGGGGCTGCGCAACGAGCATGTCTTCGCCATCTGCCTTACCTGCGCCCTGTCCGACGCGATACTGATCCTCATCGGCATCACCAGCTTCCGGCAGATCGCCGCGGTGCTTCCCTGGCTCGAGCCGGTGATGCGCTATGGCGGCGCTGCGTTCCTCGTCTGGTATGGCGCAAAAAACCTCTGTTCCGCTTTTCGCTCCTCCGGCGCGCTCTCGGCGGGGGAGGGGAAGGCTGCCGGCCTCGGCAAGGCGCTTCTCACCTGCCTTGCGCTCACCTGGCTCAATCCGCATGTCTACCTCGACACGGTCGTATTGTTGGGCACGATCTCGACGCGCTTTCCCGGCCTGGAATCCTCTTTCGCCGCTGGCGCAGTGACGGCCTCGTTTCTGTTCTTCTTCTCGCTTGGCTATGGTGCGACGAAGCTGCGGCCGGTCTTTGCCAATCCAGCCGCCTGGCGGGTGCTGGAGGGGATTGTCGCGGTGACAATGTGGCTGATCGCCTTCAAGCTCGCCAGCGGTCTATGATCGGCAGCACAGAGGGGGAGCCATGACTATTTTTCGCGGCCTTTCGGCCTTTTCCATCACGCCGACAGATACGGCCGGCCGTGTTGATACGGTCGCGCTTGCCGGTCTGCTCCAGCGCATCCAGGCTGCGGGTGCTGATTCCGTTGGCCTTCTCGGCAGCACCGGCGGCTATGCCTTCCTGTCGCGCGACGAGCGGCGCCGGGCTGTCGATGCGGCGATGAAGAGCGTCGGCGGGAGGATCCCGCTCATCGTCGGCGTCGGCGCGCTGCGCACCGACGAGGCCGAGGCGCTCGCCCGTGACGCAAAGTCGGCCGGGGCCGATGGCCTGCTGCTCGCCCCCATGTCCTACACGCCCCTGACGGAGGAGGAGGTTTTCCAGCACATGGCCGCGGTTGCGACGGCGGGTGGCCTGCCGCTCTGCATTTACAACAATCCCGGCACCACCCGCTTCGTCTTCGGCGAAGGCCTGATCGCACGACTTGCACGATTGCCTGATATTGTTGCCGTCAAGATGCCGCTGCCGGCGGACGGTGATTTCTGCGCGGAACTCGCCCGGCTGCGCGTCCTGACGCCGAAGGATTTCTCCATCGGCTACAGTGGGGATTGGGGCGCGGCGCAATCGCTGCTTTCCGGCGGCGATGCCTGGTACAGCGTCTCGGCCGGCCTGCTTCCCGCCGAAGCCCTTGCGCTCACCCGCGCCGCGATGGCCGGTGACCGGGCCGACACGGAGCACCGTGACGGTTTTTTCCAGCCGCTCTGGGTGCTTTTCAGGGAGTTCGGCAGCTTCCGTGTCATGTATGCCATCGCCGATCTTCTCGGCCTTTGCTGCGTCACGCCGCCGCGCCCGATCCTGCCACTCGGTCCCGATGACATGCCGCGGGTGAAAGCGGCGCTTGAAAGCCTCGGTCTCAGGATCTGACACCCTTCGATCGGCGCTGAACCATGTGCCAGACGGCATGCCTTGGCTTCGTTCGCGTCATCGCCAGCGTGATCGTCCTGATACGGCCCGCGAAGACGAGACCCGTTGCGGCAAGCCCGTAGCGGCACGCATTCCCCCCTGTGCTGGCTGTCGGGCATGCGCGCCCGGCTTGCGCCATACGCTTTGGCAATCCGCGTGGCCTGAGCGGCGACCGTGTTCTCACACCGTCAGGTGGCGGCGGGCTTCTTGCGTGTCGAGCGTCTCGGCCGCGCCCTGGTGCACGATCTCGCCGCGGTCCATGATGTAGACGTGGTCGGCAAGCTCGCGGCAGAAATCGAGGTATTGCTCGACCAGCAGGATGGCCATGCCGGTGGAATCGCGCAGATATTTGATCGCCCGGCCGATATCCTTGATGATCGACGGCTGGATGCCCTCGGTCGGCTCGTCCAGCACGAGGATTTTTGGGCGCGTCACCAGCGCCCGGCCGATGGCGAGCTGCTGCTGTTGGCCGCCCGAGAGATCGCCGCCGCGCCGGCCGAGCATGGATTGCAGCACCGGGAACAGGCTGAAGATCTCGTTCGGGATGAAACGCTCCGAGCGCTTCACGGGAGCATAGCCGGATTCGAGGTTTTCCTTGACTGACAGCAGCGGGAAGATTTCTCGCCCCTGCGGCACATAGCCGATGCCGTGCTTGGCGCGGTTGTAGGGCGCCATGCCGTCGAGCTTCACGTCGTTGAACGTGACGGTGCCGGCGGAGAGCGGGTGCTGGCCGGTGATGGCACGCAAGAGGCTGGATTTGCCGACACCGTTGCGGCCGAGCACGCAGGTGATCTTGCCCATCTCGGCGGCGAGCGAGATGCCGCGCAGTGCCTGGGCGGCACCGTAGTGGAGGTTGGCTTTTTCGACGGTCAGCATGCGTCGGCTCCTTTTGTGGTGGAGGCCGTGTCACCTCCCTCTGCCTTGCCGGTCTCCCCCGCAAGGGGAAGGCTGTCGCATACGGAATTCGACGTAGCCGTTTTCCCCTTCTCCCCAGCGGGGAGAAGGTGGTCCGAAGGGTCGGATGAGAGGTTGATACGGAAGGAGTCTTCCGCTTTTTTGCCTTCGGCATCCCCCTCATCCGCCTGCCGGCACCTTTTCCCCGCTGGGGAGAAGGGGATGTAGCAACGGTTTCTCGCCATAGGCGATCGCCCTCCTCTTGCGGGGGAGACCGGCAGGGCAGAGGGGGGTGCCCAAGCAACCTGCTCCAGCGAAAGAAACACCGAATACATCCTCACCTCCCCAGATAGTTCTCGATGACCTTCTGGTCGGCGCTGACGAAATCGATCGAGCCTTCCGCCAGAACCGAGCCTTCCGCAAGGCAGGTCACCTTCACGCCGAGATCGCGGATGAAGCCCATGTCGTGCTCGACGACGACGACCGAGCGCGTCTTGGCGATTTCCTTCAGCAGGATCGCCGTCTCCGCCGTCTCGGCGTCCGTCATGCCGGCGACGGGTTCGTCGACCAGCAGCAGTTCCGGCTCCTGCGCCAGCAGCATGCCGATCTCCAGCCATTGTTTCTGGCCGTGGCTGAGGTTGGCCGCAAAGTCGTCCTTGCGGTTCATCAGGCGCACGGTCGAGAGGATTTCCTCGATGCGTGCCTTGTCCTCGGCGGTCAGGCGATAGAACAGCGTGGAGAAGACGCCACGCTTGCGGTTCAGCGCCAGTTCCAGATTGTCCCAGACGGTGTGGCTCTCGAAGACCGTCGGCTTCTGGAATTTTCGGCCGATGCCGAGCTGGGCGATCTCGGCCTCGTCCTTCTGGGTGAGGTCGATTACGCCCTTGAAGAAGACTTCGCCGGAATCCGGCCGCGTCTTGCCGGTGATGATGTCCATCATGGTGGTCTTGCCCGCACCGTTCGGGCCGATGATGGCGCGTAGCTCGCCGGGCTCGATGACGAAGGACAGCGAGTTCAGCGCCCTGAAGCCGTCGAAGGAGACGGAGACGCCGTCGAGATAGAGGATGCTGGTGGGCTTTGCATTGCTTGCGAGCGTGTTCATGCCGATTACTCCGCCGCCTGGGGTTCTGCCGCCGCAAAGGTGCGCGCCTCTTCGACGGCTTTCGCCTTGCGATAGTCCCTGCGCCGCTCGACAAACTGCCGCGCGGTGCCGACGATGCCCTTGGGCAGGAACAGCGTGACGAGCACGAAGAGCCCGCCGAGCGCAAACAGCCAGAATTCCGGGAAGGCGGCGGTGAAGATGCTTTTTCCCCCATTGACGAGGATGGCGCCGACGATCGGGCCGATCAGCGTGCCGCGCCCGCCGACCGCCGTCCAGATGACGACCTCGATGGAATTGGCCGGGTCGAACTCACCCGGATTGATGATGCCGACCTGCGGCACATAGAGCGCACCCGCGACGCCCGCCATCATGGCGGAGACCACGAAGGCGAAGAGCTTCATGTGCTCGACGCGGTAGCCGAGAAAGCGCGTGCGGCTTTCTGCATCGCGCACGCCGACGAGGATTGTTCCATATTTCGAGCGCACGATGCCCGAGGTGATGATGAGCGAGAGGGCGAGCGCGATGGCGGAGGCGGCGAAGAGCGCCGAGCGCGTGCCGTTCGACTGGATGTTGAAGCCTAAAATGTCCTTGAAGTCGGTGAGGCCGTTGTTGCCGCCGAAACCCATGTCGTTGCGGAAGAATGCGAGCAGCAAGGCGAAGGTCATCGCCTGGGTGATGATCGACAGGTAGACGCCATTGACGCGCGAGCGGAAGGCGAACCAGCCGAAGACGAAGGCGAGCAGGCCGGGCACGAGGATCGCCATCAGCGCGGCGAACCAGAACATGTCGAAACCGTACCAGAACCAGGGCAGTTCCTTCCAGTTGAGGAAGACCATGAAATCCGGCAGCAGCGGATTGCCGTAGGAGCCGCGCGCGCCGATCTGGCGCATCAGGTACATGCCCATGGCATAGCCGCCGAGCGCGAAGAAGGCGGCGTGTCCGAGTGAGAGGATGCCGCAGAAACCCCAGACGAGATCGAGCGCCAGCGCCAAGAGGGCGTAGGTGAGGTATTTGCCGAACAGCGAGACGATGTAGGTCGGGACGTGCAGCGGGTGGTCCGGCGCGGTCAGCAGGTTCAGCGCTGGCACGAGGGCGGCGAGGACCAGCAGGATCGCGACCGTGATGACGATGTTGCGCCCGAGGGCTTTTGCGAGAAACGAGGTGATCATGCTTCCACCGCCCTGCCTTTGAGTGCGAAGAGCCCGCGCGGCCGCTTCTGGATGAAGAGGATGATCAGCACGAGCACGAGGATTTTACCCAGCACCGCGCCGGCATAGGGTTCCAGGAACTTGTTGAGGATGCCGAGCGTGAAGGCGCCGACCAGCGTGCCCCAGAGATTGCCGACGCCGCCGAACACCACGACCATGAAGCTGTCGATGATGTAGCCCTGGCCGAGGTTCGGCGAGACGTTGTCGATCTGCGAGAGCGCGACGCCGGCAATGCCGGCAATGCCCGACCCCAGGGCAAAGGTCAGCGCATCGACCCAGGGCGTGCGGATGCCCATGGACGAGGCCATGCGGCGGTTCTGCGTGACGGCGCGCATCTGAAGGCCCATCGGCGTCTTCTTCAGGAGGAAGAGCAGGAAGGCGAAGACGGCGAGCGCAAAGAGGATGATCCACATGCGGTTCCAGGTGACCGTGAGGCCGCCGAGCTCGAAGGCGCCGGACATCCAGGACGGGTTGCCGACCTCCTGGTTGGTCGGGCCGAAGATCGAGCGCACGGCCTGTTGCAGGATCAGCGAGACGCCCCAGGTGGCGAGCAGCGTTTCGAGCGGCCTTCCATAGAGGAAGCGGATGATGCCGCGCTCCATGACGAGGCCGACGGCGCCGGTGACGAGGAAGGCGAGCGGCAGCGCGATGGCCAGCGACCATTCGAACAGGCCCGGCCAGGCGGCGCGGATATAGGCCTGCACCACGAAGGTGGTGTAGGCGCCGAGCATGACCATCTCGCCATGCGCCATGTTGATGATGCCCATCACGCCGAAGGTGATGGCAAGGCCGATCGCCGCGAGCAGCAGCACCGAGCCGAGCGACAGGCCGTACCAGATGTTTTGCGCGCCGGCCCAGAGCTCAAGCTGGTCCTCGATCTCTCGGATGCCGGCCTCGATATCGGGGCGCAGGCTTTCATCGGCGGAGGCGAGCGCCCCGGAGAGCAGCGACAGCGAGTCCCGCCCGCCGGTCTGGACGACCGTCGCGACGGCGGCCTTCTTCTCCTCCACCGGGCGATCTGACACCAGGATGGCGGCGGCGCGGGCCTTTTCGAGCACGGCCTTGACCGCACCGTCGGTTTCCGCGGCAAGCGCCGCGTCCAGCCCTTCGAGCGCATCGGCGGATGGCGTGCGCAGAATGGTGCTGGCCGCCTGAAGGCGCACGGACGTGTCGGGGCTCATCAGCGTCAGGCCGCCGAGCGCGGCACGGATCACCCGGCGCAGCCCGTTGTTGACCTTGACCTTTTCGAGCGCGGCCTTGGCTTCCTCGCCCGCCGCATCGCCCGTCAGGGCGTCGATCAGCGCGAAATTGGCGCCGGCCGGCTTGACGATGAAGACGGTGCCGTCGGCCTTGCGCTGATAGAGATCACCTTCGGCGAGCGCTTCGAGGGCGGGCACGATCTTGGGATCGCCGGTCTTCGCCAGCGCTTCGACCTGTTTCCGGTTTTCCTGGAAATTGCCGCCGCCGAGCGCATTGACCATGCTGCGCAGGTCGTCTGCCGCGCGAAGGTCGGTGGCGAGCAGCGTCACCATCACGCAGACGGCGATGAGCAGGCATTGCAGGAAACGATGGATGAGCCGCATGTGCATCTCATGGCCTCGAAGCGTTGGGTGATGTGGCCATTCCGAGTGGCGGGATGGCGGTTGGTCGGCAGGCCCCTCATCCGCCTGCCGGCACCTTCTCCCCGCAAGCGGGGAGAAGGGAATATGCCGTACCGCTTCCCCAATCCGCGCCCTTTTTCGGGGCACGTCCCCTCTCCCCGCTTGCGGGGAGAGGGTTAGGGTGAGGGGCAAACCACGCACCGGCAGGAAGGTGACCCGAAGGGTTTAGCAAAGGGGCTTCATGCACTCCCCTCAAGCCATCAGATCAGGAGCCCTTGCCGCCGCACTTGCCGGTGGCGACGTTGAAGTTGCCGCATTCCATGGGCTTGCGCCAATCGGCGATCAGGTCCTTGGAGTCGGGCAGGAAGTCCGACCATTCGTCGCCGACGACAAGGCCGGAGGTCTGCCACACGGTCTCGAACTGGCCGTCGGCCTGGATTTCGCCGATCAGCACGGGCTTGGTGATGTGGTGGTTCGGCATCATGGTGGAGAAGCCGCCCGACAGGTTCGGCACGGAGACGCCGATCATCGCGTCGAGCACGGCGTCCGTATCGGTCGTGCCGGCCTTTTCCACCGCCTTCAGCCACATGGCGAAGCCGATGTAGTGGGCTTCCATCGGGTCGTTGGTGACGCGCTTGTCGTTCTTGGTGAAGGCCTTCCACGTCTTGATAAATTCGGCATTCGCCGGGTTGTCGACGGACTGGAAGTAGTTCCAGGCGGCGAGATGGCCGACGAGCGGACCGGTGTCGAGGCCGGCGAGCTCTTCCTCACCCACCGAGAAGGCGACGACCGGAATGTCTTCCGCCTTGACGCCCTGGTTGCCGAGTTCCTTGTAGAAGGGAACGTTGGCGTCGCCGTTGATGGTGGAGACGACGGCCGTCTTCTTGCCGGCCGAGCCGAACTTCTTGATGTCGGAGACGATCGTCTGCCAGTCCGAGTGACCGAACGGCGTGTAATTGACCATGATGTCCTCGGGCTTCACGCCCTTGGAGATCAGGTAGGCTTCGAGGATCTTGTTCGTCGTGCGCGGATAGACATAGTCCGTGCCGGCCAGAACCCAGCGCTCGACGCCTTCGTTCTCGGCGAGGTAATCGACGGCCGGGATTGCCTGCTGGTTCGGCGCGGCACCCGTGTAGAAGACGTTGCGCTGGCTTTCTTCACCCTCGTACTGGACGGGGTAGAAGAGGATGGAGTTCAGCTCCTCGAAGACCGGCAGGACCGACTTGCGCGATACCGAGGTCCAGCAGCCGAAGACGGCCGAGACCTTGTTGACCGAGACCAGCTCGCGCGCCTTTTCGGCAAAGAGCGGCCAGTCGGAGGCCGGATCGACCACGACGGCTTCGAGCTTCTTGCCGAGAAGGCCGCCCTTCTTGTTCTGCTCCTCGATGAGCATCAACATGGCGTCCTTGAGGGTGGTCTCGGAAATCGCCATGGTGCCGGAAAGCGAATGCAGGATGCCGACCTTGATCGTGTCGTCGGCCGCGAACGCGCCGTGGAAGGCCGTCGTCGAGAGAATGGCTGCGAGCAGTGCGCCGGTGGCGCGCGCCTTGATGGACATGGTCTGAACCCCTCTGTTCTTTTGACCGCAACGGGGCGGATTGGTTTTTTACCGTTGCTTAAGAAACTATCGGACGGGGATGCTGCGCTGCACATACGTCATATTGCGTATACGGGAGGGAGAAGCGGGAAGTTTTTGCAGCGCAGCAGGAATTTCGGGGGCGCTGCATGTGTGTTACGAAAGAGCGTGTCGGGCGCACCGCCCCACCCTCTGTCATCCTCGGGCTTGACCCGAGGATCCAAGCCCCGGGTGCCGTA
This sequence comes from Shinella sp. SUS2, assembly GCF_001262505.1. Classification (GTDB taxonomy): domain Bacteria; phylum Pseudomonadota; class Alphaproteobacteria; order Rhizobiales; family Rhizobiaceae; genus Shinella. The sequence continues at coordinate 166,243 of NZ_KQ410738.1, read as the reverse complement.
TGGATCCTCGGGTCAAGCCCGAGGATGACAGAGGGTGGGGAGAGGGTGTGCCCAGATGCGTACGTGAGGGTCGGGTGAACACGGCCTCCGAACAACCGAGGGGAACGACAGCAGCCCATGGCCGCACGCCAGCGCATCATCCCGATCCGCCGCGAATACAATCGCTGGGTCGCCAACCAGACGCTGGAAGACTATGCGCTGCGTTTCACCGCCAAGAGCGCGCGGCGGTTCTCGTCCGACCGCATCTCGCAGACCGCCATCGGCGCCATTTCCTTCCTCGCGCTGGAAGCAATCGGCGGCGCGATCACCATGTCCTACGGCACGACGAACGCGCTCGTCGCCATTCTCGTCGCCAGCCTGATGATCCTTCTCGTCGGCCTGCCGATCAGCCGCTATGCCATCCGCCACGGCGTCGATATCGACCTTCTGACGCGCGGCGCGAGTTTCGGCTATATCGGCTCGACGCTGACCTCACTGATCTATGCGAGCTTCACCTTCATCCTCTTCGCCATCGAGGCGTCGATCATGTCCGGCGCGCTGGAGTTGGCGCTCGGCATCCCCTTGTGGATCGGCTACATCATCTCGTCCGTCGTGGTGATCCCGCTGGTCACGCACGGCGTCCAGCTCATTTCGCGTTTCCAGCTCGTCACCCAGCCGTTCTGGATCGTGCTCAACATCCTGCCTTTCGTCTTCATCGCCTTTGCGGATTTCGAGAAGGTCGGCGAATGGCTTGCCTATTCGGGCCTGCATCACCCCTCCGGCCCGCCCGGCACCTATGCACCGTTCAACCTCGTGGAATTCGGCGCGGCCTCGGCCGTCATCTTCGCGCTGATGGCGCAGATCGGCGAACAGGTCGACTTCCTGCGTTTCCTGCCGCCGGACGGGCAGAGGAAGCTGCACCACCGCATCGCCGTGTTCCTCGCCGGCTCGGGCTGGGTCATCGTCGGCGCGCCAAAACTGGTCGCCGGCTCCTTCCTCGTCGTTCTGGCACTGTCATCGGGCGTGCCCTCCACGCGGGCGGGCGATCCGGCGCAGATGTACTACACCGCCTTCGGCTACATGCTGCCGTGGGACATGGCGGCGCTGCTATTGATGGTCGCCTTCGTGGTGGTCTCGCAGCTCAAGATCAACGTGATGAACGCCTATGCCGGCTCGCTCGCCTGGTCGAACTTCTTCTCGCGCCTGACGCACAGCCATCCCGGCCGCGTCGTCTGGCTGGTTTTCAACGTGGCGATCGCGCTGCTCCTGATGGAACTCGGCATCTACCGGCTGCTGGAGGAAACGCTGGGCGTCTTCTCCATCGTCGCCATGGCCTGGCTCTGCACCATTTCGGCCGATCTCTTCGTCAACAAGCCGCTCGGCCTTTCGCCACCCGGTATTGAATTCAAGCGCGCCCATCTCTACGACATCAACCCGGTCGGCCTCGGCGCGATGAGCTTTTCCGCCGTCGTCGCGCTTGTCGCGCATTTCGGCACGTTCGGCGAAATCCCCGCCTCGCTCGCCCCCTATATCGCGGCGCTCGCCGCCTTCGTCGCCTCGCCGCTGATCGCCTGGGCAACGCGCGGCAAATATTACCTCGCGCGAAAGCCGCGCAGGAGTTGGGCGCTCCGGCAGACCATCACCTGCTCGATCTGCGAACACCCCTTCGAGCCCGAGGACATGGCCTGGTGCCCGGCCTATGCCGCGCCGATCTGCTCGCTGTGCTGTTCGCTCGACAGCCGCTGCCACGACCTCTGCAAGCCGAAGGCGCGCTTCAACGCACAGGTCGCAGGTGTCGCGAAAACCATCCTGCCGGAACCCGTGACATCGGCGCTCGCCACCCGCCTCGGCCGCTACGGCATCGCCACAGTGCTTTCGATCACCGGCATGGGCGTCATCCTCGCCATGATCGCCCATCAGGTCGGCACCCATTCGCCCGAGACGGCGGCGGTGGTGGAGCGCACCATCGCCGTGGTCTTCTTCGTCTTCGCCGTGGTGGCCGGCGTCGTCTGCTGGTTTTACGTGCTGGCGCATGACAGCCGGGTGGTCGCCGAGGAGGAATCCTCCCGCCAGACGACGCTGCTCCTGAAGGAAATCGCCGCGCACAAGAAGACGGACGCGGCGCTCCAGCAGGCGAAGGAAACGGCGGAAGCGGCGAACCGTGCCAAGAGCCGCTACGTCGTCGGCCTCAGCCACGAACTGCGCACGCCGCTCAACGCCGTGCTCGGCTATGCCCAGGTGCTGGAGCGCGACGAGAGCATTCCGCCGCAGCGCCAGGGGGCGATCCGCGTCATCAAGCGCAGCGCCGACCACCTCTCCGGCCTCATCGACGGCCTGCTCGACATTTCCAAGATCGAGGCGGGAAAACTTCAGGTCTATTCCAACGAGATCAACATCCACGATTTCCTCGACCAGATCATAGAAATGTTCCGCCCGCAGGCTCAGGCCAAGGGCGTCGCCTTCACGCACGAGCGCGCGAAAAACCTGCCGGCCTATGTGCGGACCGACGAGAAGCGCCTGCGCCAGATCCTCGTCAACCTCATCTCCAACGCGCTGAAATTCACCGACGCCGGCGAAATCCGCCTCGACGTCGCCTATCGCAGCCAGGTCGCCACCTTCACCGTCGCCGATAGCGGCCGCGGCATCCTCGAAAAGGACATTTCCCGCATCTTCGAACCGTTCCAGCGCGGAGATGCCGAACATGGCCGCATGCCGGGCCTCGGCCTCGGCCTCACCATCACGCGGCTTTTGACGCAGACGCTCGGCGGCGAGATTTCGGTGACGAGCGAGCGCGGCAAGGGCACGGCGTTCCGCGTGCGGCTGATGCTGTCGGCCGTCGATCGCCCCACGGCGCCGAAGGTGCGCCACATCAAGGGCTATGCCGGCGCGCGCCGCACCATCCTCGTCGTCGACGACAATGCCGACCACCGCAACCTGATGGAAGAGGTGCTGCGGCCGCTCGATTTCACCGTGCTGACGGCGAAGGGCGGGGCGGAATGCCTTGATCTGGTCGAGGGGCTGAAACCGGACCTCTTCCTCATCGACATCTCCATGCCCGGCATGAACGGCTGGGAACTGGTGGAGCGGTTGCGCGCGCTCGGCCAGACCGCGCCGATCGTCATGCTCTCGGCCAATATCGGCGACGGCTCGGCCTCCCGGACGGGCCATAACGACACGCTCGCCAAGCCCTTCGACCTGCGCCAGCTCACCGACACGCTCGCCCTCCATCTCGGCCTCGCCTGGACCTATCACGGCGAGGCGAAGGCGCAGGAACCGGCGGAGGCCAGCATCGTCATGCCCGAAAAGGACCATGTGGACGAGCTGATCCGGCTCGGCGAGATCGGCTATATCAGGGGCATCGAGGCGAAACTGGCCGAAATCGCCCGCGTGGCCGAACACCAGCCCTTTGCCGAGGCGGTGCGCGCCTATGTGCAGGTTTTCGACCTTGCCGGATACGACGCCTTCCTCAAAACCATGGACCCGGAGAAAGGACGCCGCCCGTGACCGAGGCCGCCACCCCGCGCGACATCGTGCTCCTCGTCGACGATTCCCCCGAAGCGCTCGGCTTCCTGACGGAGGCGCTGGAACAATCCGGATTTTCCGTGCTGATCGCCACCTCGGGCATGGCGGCGCTCAACATCGTCGATCGCATCACGCCCGACATCATCCTGCTCGACGCCGTCATGCCCGGCCTCGACGGGTTCGACACCTGCCTGAAGCTGAAGGCGAACCCCGCCGTCAGCCCCGTGCCCGTCGTCTTCATGACCGGCCTTACCGAGACCGAGCATGTGGTGCGGGCGCTGGAGGCCGGCGGCGTCGACTATCTGACGAAGCCGATCAACATCGACGAACTGCGCGCCCGCATCCGCGTGCATCTTTCCAACGCCCGCTCCGCCCAGAGCGCCCGGGTGGCGCTGGATGCCGCGGGCCGGCACCTGCTCGCCGTCAGCGGCGAGGGAAAGATCCGCTGGTCGACGCCGCAGGCGACGCGTCTCGTCAACGCCGCGACCGGCAGCGACGATGGCCTCGACGCCGTCTCCGGCCATATCAACGCCTGGATGAAGACCCGCGGCACCGCGCGCGAAAACACGTTCGCCATCCGCCAGACGGGCCAGGCGAGCCTGCAACTCGCCTTCCTCGGCGCGATCGGCGCGGACGAATATCTCTTCCGCCTGACGGCCGAGAACCGGCTGTCCGAGGACGAGGTGCTGCGCCAGCATTTCGGGGTGACCCAGCGCGAATCCGAGGTGCTGCTATGGATCGCCAAGGGCAAGTCGAACCGCGACATCGGCGAGATCCTCGGCCTCAGCGCCCGCACGGTCACGAAACATCTCGAACAGATCTATGTGAAACTCGGCGTCGAAAACCGCGCCTCGGCGGCGGTGAAGGCCGCACATGTGCTGCACGAGGTCTGACGCGTGCGGAAATATCCAAATTTCTAACGTGGTGGCGGAGATCGACGGCCGGACGATCGTGATGGCCGGTGGCGATGCGGTGGAGAGCGGTGCCGCCGCCGCTTTGGGGCATTGCGAACATGAGCCTCCCGCAAAGGCAGATTGCAGCCGTGATGCCGCGCGCCGCGCAGGTGTGTCCCCAAGCCAGCGCCGACCATATGGGAGGAACATCCCAGCGCAGACGGGCGATGACGGCGGGCGCAATCCAGCCCAGCAGAAACAGGATTGTGGCCAGCGTCACAGCTTTCGTCGGCGCTTCGGGGACTGTGTCCGTCATTGACAAAGACACCGGCGATCGACCGACCGGCCATTCCGTCCATGCCCAACAGAGAGCGCCATGCCGCTCCATTGTCGTTCGTCCGTAGCCTGCGGAAGAATACGATCGCCGGAAAGCCCCGTGCCAGTAGTGCGAGGAGGCGAGAGAGATCGGCAGGATCCATGGGCTGTGTGCGTCCATTTCATTGGGGTGCCACGCCACGATCTGCGCGCCGTGGCTGATTTTCAGCAAGGCCTTCTTTGGGTTCGCCGTAAAATCCGTATTGCTCTGGGCCTTTCTCCGTGCGGCTTGTCGGGCTTTTCAGCTGCTGCATCGGCCTTGCCATGCCGTCCTCTAAACACACCGGACGCTCGAGATGGGGATTGACAGGTACGTCACCCTCTAATAAGTTCGGTGACAGAACGAACTAAATAGGGTTGCAATGACCGACGCGCCTCGTATCTCCCGACAGTTCTCCCAACGCGCCGTCATGGAAGCGATCGTTCAGGGCGGTCCGATCTCGCGAGCGTCCATCGCGAAGCTGACGGGTCTGTCGAAACAGACGATCTCCGAGATCGTCCGGGACCTTGAGGATGGCGGTTGGGTCCGCGAAACCGGCCGGACCAGCGGGCATGTCGGTCGCACGGCCGTCACCTACGAATTGGTGGTCGATGCCGCCTTCATTGTCGCGGTCGATCTCGGCGGCACGAAGGTTCGCGTCGCCGTTACGGATCTTGCCGGGCAGATCGTGGTCGAGGATGCGGCGCCGACCGATCCGCGCGGCGGCGGCCATCTCGTGAGCCAGATTGCCGATATGGCCCTTTCTGCCGCGGCGAAGGCGGCGGTGCCGCGGGCGAAGCTACGGCTTGCCGTCGTCGGCGTTCCCGGCGCACCCGACAACCGGACCGGCCGCGTGCTGCTTGCGCCCAATATCCGCGATTTCGACAGCATGGACGTGCTGGAGGCTTTCCGGCGGGCGCTCGGCTTCGATGTCGTTCTGGAGAACGATGTCAATCTCGCGGCGCTCGGCGAAAGCTGGCAGGGGCAGGGGCAGGGCATCGACAATCTTGCCTATGTCGCACTCGGCACCGGTATTGGTAGCGGTCTCATCCTTGGCGGTCATCTCGTGCGTGGGGCGGCGAGCGCCGCTGGCGAAATGGGCTTCCTGCCGATCGGCACCGATCCCTTCGATCCGGAGTCCCTGCGCGTCGGGGCTTATGAGCGCGCGGTCGCCACCCACGGCATCATCGAACGGTATGAGGCTGCCGCGGGTCGGAAGATCGATGTCCCCGCTATCTTCGAGCGTGCGGCGGCGGGTGAGGCCGCGGCCGTTGCCGCCATCGACGAAACCGGCCGCCAGGTGGCCTGCGGCATCGCCGCCATCTGCGCCATCGCCAATCCGCAGCTCGTGATCCTCGGCGGCTCCATCGGCCTGCGCCCCGAAATCCTGGAGCGCGCCCGGCACTTTCTGCCGCAATGTTTCCCCTATCCTGTCGATCTCGTCTCCAGCGACCTCGGAGCTCGGGCAGCGCTTGTCGGGGCTACGGCTATCGGTCTCAGCCAGTTGCACAACACGTTGTTCGGTGTGGCGACACCGAGCGCCAGCCTTTCCCTTCCGCCCGCCGGAACGGACTCGCCCCAGGAGGCCGCAGAATGACGGCAGAGAACGATCTCTTCGCCCGCCTTCGGGCAGCCTTCGACCGCGACGCGGCGATCGACCTGTTCCGTGGCGCGATCCGGCATGACAGCATTACCGGCAACGAGGCGAATGTCGCCGCCTATCTCGCCGAGGCGATGCGCGCGCTGAACCTTTCCGCCTTGCAGACGGTGGATTTCCTGCCCGGTCGCCCGAATGTCTGGGGCAAGCGCGTCGGCGTGGGGCGTGGCCCGCACCTGCTTTTTATCGGCCATACGGATGTCGTGCATGTCGATGGCTGGCGCGAAAACTGGGCCGGTACGGAGCGCGAGGATCCCTTCGGCGCCGCCATCGTCGACGGCGCTGTGTGGGGACGCGGCGCGGGAGACCTCAAGGCCGGCATCACGTCTTCGCTCGCCGCCCTCGCTCTCCTCGATGCGGCGGGCATTAAACTTGCCGGCGATGTTTCCTTCGCCTTCGTCGGCGATGAGGAGAGCGGCCAGCCGGGCACCGGCGTTTCGGCCGGCATCAAGGATTATGTCACGCGGATCGAAACCGGGGAGGTCGAGCGGCCCGACTTCGTCGTCTATGTCGAGCCGACACAGCTTGCCGTCTATCCCGCACAAATCGGCTTCTTCATCGCGGATATCACGATCACCGGGCGCTCGGCCTATTTCGGCGTGCCGGAGCTGGGCAAGGATGCGTTGCGTGCCAGCCATGGTGTCATGAGCGCGCTCTGGAAGCACTCCGACGAAATTTCCGCCCGGGCCGAGCATGCGCTTGTCGGCCGCTCGTTTCTGCTGATCACCGGGCTCAGTGGCGGCGGCTACATCGCGGTGCCGGAAAAATGCGAACTCTCGCTCATCCGCAAGCTCCTGCCGGGTGAATCGCTCGATCAGGCGGCGGCCGAGATCGAGGCGACCGTGCGCGGTGCTATCGACGATCCCGAAATCACGGTGGCGTTTTCCTATCCGGCCGGCCGCGACCATGCGCTTGGCGGTACGGCGGCGGAGATCGATGCTGATAGGCCGGAGGTTGCGATGCTGTCGGAGGCGATCAGCGGGGCGCTTGCGGGCCGCGGCAACATTGCGGGCGCACCATTCTGGTCGGAATCGCCGTTCTTCGTGAACCGGCTGGGCATTCCCGCAGTCTACTGCGCGCCGGGCGATATCCGCAACTGCCACACCTACAACGAACATGTCGAGATCGAGGAATTTCTCGCGGGAGTCGTCGGCTTCGCGGCCTTCATGGCGCGCTTCTGCGGAACGGTGGAATGAACAACTCAAGCAAAAGAGGGAACAGGACCATGCAGATGACGAAATGGCTGGCCGGGGCATTGGCCGCCGGTCTTATCATGAGCGCCGCAACCGCCATCGCCCAGACCGTCGGCCCGGCCGGCGAGGCAGCGACGCCCAGCGCCGACGTGGCGCTGTCAGATGCCGATATCGCGGCGCTGAAGGACAAGGGCTACAAGGCGGCGCTCCTCTGGCACACCTCGTCGGATTTCACCAATGCGGTCGGCCAGGGCGCGACGGATGAGTTCAAGCGCGCCGGCATCGAGATCGCCGTGACGACCGATGCGCAGTTCGATGCCGCGCGTCAGCGCAGCGACATCGAGACGGCGCTTGCCGCCAAGCCGAACGTCATTCTCGCTCTGCCGCTCGATCCGGTTACGTCGGCCGAAGCGTTCCGCCAGGCCGTCGCCGACGGTGCCAAGCTGGTCTTCCTGTCGAATGTACCGAAGGACTACAAACACGGTGCGGATTATGCGTCCATCGTGACCGACGACCTCTTCCAGATGGGCAAGCAGGCGGCTGATGCGCTCGCCAAGTCGATCGGCGGCAAGGGCACGGTCGGCTACATCTTCCACGACGCGACCTACTACGTCACCAATCAGCGCGACCAGGCTTTCAAGTCGACCATCGAGAAGGATTATCCGGATATCAAGATCGTCGCGGAACAGGGCATTTCCGACCCGGCGCGCGCCGAGGAACTGGCCAATGCCATGCTGTTGCAGAACCCGGATCTCGACGGCATCTATGTCACTTGGGCCGAGCCCGCGGACGGTGTGCTGGCGGCGCTGCGTGGCGCGGGCAACACGAAGACGAAGATCGTCACGCTCGATCTCGCCGAGCCGGTGGCACTCGACATGGTCAAGGGCGGCAATGTGACGGCACTTGTCGCCGACAAGGCCTATGAGCTTGGCCGCGCCATGGCTGCTGCCGGCATGAAATCGCTGCTCGGCCAGGAAACGCCGGCCTTCGTCGTCGCCCCGGCGCTCACCGTTACCAAGGAGAACGTCTCCCAAGCCTGGAAAGACTCGCTGAACCGCGACGCGCCGCAATCGGTGCTCGACGCAGCGAAGTGACCGCCTGACTGCGGCGGCGCCAAACCGCCGCAGCCCCATCGCCCCAATGTTGCAGTTTCACGGGAGGAAACCATGCGTATCGCAACCACGCTCGCTTTGATGACCGGCCTTTTCGGCGCGCACGCCTTTGCCGCTGACGGAGCGACGACGGGCCCGCACGGCGAAACGCCGACGGCCGCCAGCACCGTCACGCTCACCGCCGAGGAAGAGCAGAAGATCAAGGACGGAAAATTCACCGCGGCCCTCGTCTGGCACGAGATGAGCGAATACACCAATGCGGTCAATGCCGGCGCCCAGGACGAGTTCAAGCGCCTCGGCATCGAGGTTGTCGCACAGACCGATGCCGGCTTCGACGGCGCGCGCCAGAAAGCGGATGTCGAGACGGTGCTGGCGAAGAAGCCGTCGATCATCGTGTCCCTGCCTGTCGATCCGGCCAGCGCCGCTACCGTCTATGACCCGGCCCGTGCGGCTGGCGTCAAGCTCGCCTTCGTCGACAACTCGCCGGCCGGCTACGAACACGGCAAGGACTATGTGACCATTGTTTCCGACGACCTCTTCCAGATGGGCAACAAGGCCGGCGTCGCCATGGCAGAGGCCTTGGGCAAGAAGGGCAAGGTCGGCTACATCTTCCACGATGCCGATTTCTACGTGACCAACCAGCGCGACCAGGCCTTCAAGAAGACCATCGAGCAGGATTATCCTGACATGAAGATCGTCGCTGAGCAGGGTATGGCCGATCCCGCCCGCAGCGAGGAGATCGCGCAGGCGATGGTGACGCAGCATCCCGATCTCGACGGCATCTATGTCACCTGGGCCGAGCCGGCGCTGAGCGTGCTTTCGGCACTGCGTTCGGCCGGCAACAGCCACACCAGGATCGTCACGCTCGACCTCAACGAGCCGGCCGCGCTCGACATGGTCAAGGGCGGCAGCGTCGCGGCGCTGATTGCCGACGAGGCCTATAATATCGGCGTCACGGCGGCCCGGTCCGCGGCGGGCGCGATGCTCGGCAAGGAGGCTGCCCCGTTCCTCGTCGTCGATTCCCTGGCGGTCACCAAGGACACGGTGAAGGAAGGCTGGAAGACGTCGCTGAACAAGGACGTTCCGCAGTCCATCGCCGACGCCTTGAAATAAGCGAAGCCCGGTCGGCTCTCATTCACGGAGGTAAATCATGTCCAGTACCAACCAGGGTGCCGCGGTCCGTGCGGCGGGGCTGGCCGGCCGCGTCAACCTGCAGCAATATGTCGTCTATTTCGGCTTCCTCGCGATCTTCCTGTTCTTCGCCATCGTGCTGAAGGACAGCGGGTTCCTGACGGTCCGCAACCTCTCGAACATCGTGCTGCAGACGGCGCCGGCGACGATCATGGCGATCGGTCTCGTCTTCGTCATGTCGGCGGGCGAGATCGACCTTTCCATCGGCTCGACGGTCGCCGTCGCGGCGCTCGCCGCGGCCGTCACCATGCAGTGTTACGGCATGGTGCCTGGCATCGCCGCCGGTCTCGGCTGCGGCCTGCTGATCGGTCTCGTCAACGGTGTGCTGGTCGCCTATGTGCGGCTGCCGTCCTTCCTCGTCACGCTGGCGACGCTCGGCCTCTTTGCCGGCGTCTCGCGCTCGATGACGGACCTGCGCAGCATTCCCGTCACGAACGAGACCTTCACCGGCTTCTTCGGCTCCGGCGCGCTCCTGGGCATTCCCTCGCTCATCTGGTGGACGGCCATCGCCGTCGCCTTCGGCCATATCCTCTACCGCGAGACCCGCTTCGGCGCCCATGTGCTGGCGGTCGGCGACAATGCGCGGGCGGCCAGCGTCTCCGGCATTTCCGTACCGAAGATGCGCCTTGCCGTGCTGATGATTTCGGGCGCGCTCGCCGGGCTTGCCGGCCTTCTCTATGCCGGACGTCTTCAAGCGGCGAAGTATACGCTCGGCGAGACCGACCTGATGACGGTCATTGCCGCCGTCATCGTCGGCGGCACGCTGCTCAACGGCGGCAAGGGCTCGATCATCGGTGCGCTCGTCGGCTCGCTGATGATGGGCATGCTCAACAACGGCCTCATCCTGATGGGCCTTTCCGTCTCCGACCAGATGATCGTTCGCGGTCTCATCATCCTTGCCGCAGTCGCCGTGTCGCTGCGCGAAAAATCCCGCTGAGGAGAACCTGAATGTTTCTCGACGTTCTGCGCCGGCGCAATCCCGGTTTCATCGAAGCCGCCCAGAAACTTCACCGCGAGGGCAAAATCCCGGCCAATGCCTATGTGATCGATCTCGACGCGATCGAGCGCAACGCCCGCATCCTCAAGGACGAGGCAACGCGGCTCGGCCTGAAAACCTTCGCCATGACGAAACAGTTCGGCCGGTCGAGCTCGGCTTGCAAGGCAATCCTCGCCGGCGGCATCGATCGCGCCGTCGCCGTCGACATGGCCTGCGCCAAGGCGACCCACCGGGCGGGCCTGAAGGTCGGCCATCTCGGCCATCTCCAGCAGGTTGCCCGTCATGAGGCGAACGGCGCCGCCGGTGTGCTCCAGCCGGATTACTGGACGGTCTTCAACGAGGCCAAGGCGCGCGAGGTCGCCGCCGGCGCCAAGGCGGCCGGCCGCACTCAGAACCTTCTCGCCCGTATCCACGCGGAAGGCGATACCTTCTATCGCGGCCATGAGGGCGGCTTCGACGCCAGCGATGTGGTCGCCGTTGCCGACATGTTTGATGGCCTCGAAGGTGGCCGCTTCGCCGGCATTACGACCTTCCCGGCGCTGCTCTTCGATCATCAGGCCCGCAAGGTGTTGCCCACCCCGAACCTTGCGACGCTGACGCAGACCGCCGAGGCGCTGGCGAAGGTCGGACGCCGCGACATCGAGGTCAACGCCCCCGGCACTACCTCCAGCGTGCTGCTTGCCGCGCTGGCGGAAGCCGGCGCCACGCAATGCGAACCCGGTAACGGTCTGCACGGCACGACGGCCCTGCATGTGGTGGAAGACCTGCCGGAGCTGCCCGCCATGCTCTACCTCACCGAGGTCTCGCACCTCTCGGGCGGCAAGGCCTATTGCTTCGGCGGCGGCTTCTACATCGATCCGATCTTCCCGGACTATGACGTGAAGGCCATCGTCTCCGACGAGCCGACTGTCGCCGCAAATGCCTTGCGCAGCGTCGAAATCCCGCCGCCCTCGGCCATCGACTATTACGCGATGATCGATGCAACCGGCCCGGGCGCACCAAAGCCGGGTGACACCGCTATCTTCGGTTTTCGCGGCCAGGCCTTCGTCACCCGTGCCTATGTCGTTGGCGTTTCCGGCATCTCCTCCGGTGCGCCGAAGGTCGAGACCGTCGAGAATACGGCTGGCGAAACCGCCGCCTGGCCGATCTGGGAGCAAAGGGCATGAAAGCGAACGCTGCCACCACGACCGGCCAGCCCATCCTGGCGCTGAAGGACATCCGCAAGACCTTCGGCGGCGTCGTCGCCATCGAGAACTTTTCGCTCGATGTCCATCCCGGCGAAATCGTCGCCCTTGTCGGCGACAACGGTGCCGGCAAGTCGACGCTGATCAAGATCATCTCCGGCGTGCACCCGCCGACCTCGGGTTCGATCGCCATCGAGGGTGAGGCCGTCGCCATGTCGAACGCGACGATGGCGCGTGCGCACGGCATCGAAGTCGTCTACCAGGATCTCGCGCTCGCCGACCAGCAGACGGTCTACATGAACATGTTTCTGGGCCGCGAGCCGACCAGGGCTTTCGGTCTGCTCGACCGCCGCCGCATGATTGACGAGACGGAAAAGCTGGTGAAGGAACTGGACGTACGCATCCCCTCCGCGCACGCGACGATCCGTGACCTCTCCGGCGGTCAGCGCCAGGGTGTCGCTATCGCCCGCGCGACCCATTGGGCCAGCAAGCTGATCCTGCTCGACGAACCGACCGCCGCGCTCGGCGTTGCCGAAACCGCCAAGGTGGAGGAGATCGTCGCCTCGCTGAAGACACGCAATATCGGCGTGCTGATCATCAGCCACAGCCTCGACCAGGTCTTCAAACTTTCCGACCGCATCTGCGTTTTGCGCCGCGGCAGGCAGATCGGTATCCGCGAGACGAAGAAGACCGACAAGAACGAGATCATCGCGATGATCACTGGCTTGCAGCAGAGCTGATTGCCGCTTTCAGGGTAACGGTATCTCGCCTGTGACATGCGGGACCGCGTAGCCGCGTTTCACGGGTGCGCGGCCTGCCATTGCGAGATACCAGCGCTGTACCTCGGGAAAGTCGCCAAGATCGATCACGTGGCGCTGGAAGCGCGAGACCCATGGCCAGATCGCGATGTCGGCGATCGAATAGTCGCCGGCGATATGCTCGCGACCGGCCAACCGTGCCTCGAGGGTGCTGTAGAGCCGGCGTGTTTCGCCCGCGAACAGGGCCTCGGCGAAGGGTGCCTTTCCGGGATTGTAGGTGAGGAAGGTATGCGCGTGCCCCAGTGTCGGGCCGAAGCCTCCTGCCTGCCAGAAGAGCCATTCGACGGCCTCGAACCGGGCGGGGCCGCTCGCCGGCAGCAAGCGGCCGGTCTTTTCCGCAAGGTAGAGAAGGATCGCGCTTGAATCGGAAAGCGTGACGCCCGTGTCATGGTCGATGATCGCCGGGATCTTCGAACCGGGATTGATTTTTCGGTATTCCGGCGAGAACTGGTCGCCCCGGGTGATATCGATCGTGTGGGGGCGATAGTCGAGGCCGAACTCTTCGAGCGCGATCGAGACCTTCAGACCGTTCGGAGTGATCCAGGTGTAGAGGTCGATCATCGTCAGTCGAACATCCTGTCCTCGACCGGCAGCGCCCGCATGGCGAAGCGCCCGGTCACGTCGTCGAGGCCTGCATAGAGCTGGCGCAGGGTATGCACGATCGCCTCGGCCCTTGGATCGCCGACACGATAGACGATCGCCTTGCCCTCCCTGCGCGCCATGACGATGCCGGCTTCACGCAGTTCGGCGAGCTGCTGCGACAGCGTTGGCTGGCGGATGCCGAGCTCCTCTTCGAGGGCAGAAACGGAGGCCTCCGTCTCCATGAGATAACAGATGATCGCGAGGCGATTGGCATTGCCAACCAGTTTCAGGAGCTCGCTGGCCTCGCCGACGCTGCGGCAAATTCGATTGGAGACCGGCTTGGTCAAGGACACACTCCCTATTGCTCTATAAAAAAGTAAAATGTCTCTCGCTCAAATTCAACGGCCGGGACAGCGCTATCGCCGATAGAAGCAGAAATATTCCTTATTCTATCGATTTAATAGAATTCTCATTGCGATCACGCCCGCAGGCCGGGACAGCCTTCCTCGCTTTCAATCTATAAAAAAGTAAATTGTCTCGCAGAATTGACATGCGGGAGTGAAAATGCGGATCGGCGTCCATCCGAACAATCTACATTTGCGGCTCGCCCGGCTCTGGCCGGGCAGCTTCGCGAAACTTGACCCGGAATTCGTGCCTTATGGCGAAGGGCGCGATACCGCCCGCTTGCTTGAAAGCGGCAGGATCCATTTTGGCGGCACGGGCTCGACACCGCCGATCGAGGCCGATGCGCTGGGGCTCGGCGTGCAGTACATCGCGGCTTCGGCGCCGCGCCCGGCCAATGGCGCGATTTTCGTGCGGGTGGACAGCGATATCCAGTCCATGGCCGGCCTTGCCGGCAAGCGGGTTTCCCTCGTCGATGGCTCCTTTCACACGTATCTGCTGGCGCGCAGCCTGGAAGGCGAGGGGCTCGGCCTGGCAGATGTGACGAGGGTCGAGAGCGCCCACCACGATTCCCTGGAGGAACTTCTGGAGGGCCGGGTCGATGCCTGGGTCGCCATGTCGCCACGCCTCGAAAGGGTCTCGGGCAGGCCGGACCTGCGACTGCTCGTCCGCTGCGGCGGGACCATTCCCAACCGCTCCCTCTTCTGGACGCTCGAACGGCACGCGCTGCCGGCCGAAACGATCCGGACCATCACGGACGAACTCGATCGTGTCGGCCGGGAAGTGACGGCGGATCTCCGCAAGGCGGCGGAGCTGCTGGCCGCGGAAGAGAACAGCGATGGCGATGCGGATGCCTGGGAGCGTGTCCTTCGCTCTCGGGATTTCTCCGTCGGTCCGGCGGGCGCGGAGATTATCGCCGAACAGCAGGCCGAGGCCGACACCCTTCACCGGCACGGTCTTTTTTCCACCGGGGTCGCATTGAAGCGATCGATCCTGTCCGCTTGAGGAGCCTTCGATGAACGTTCTCTGGTATATGTGCGCTCCGGATGGGGCTTATCCCTGGCAGCCGGAAGGCTCCCGCAAGGTCGATCTCGGATATTACAAGCAGCTCGCCCAGGCCTATGACCATCTCGGTTTTACCGGTGCGCTGTTTGCGACCGGTGCGCACGACGTCTGGGTGCTGGCAAGCGCGCTGCTGTCTTCCACGGAACGGATGAAACTCCTCGTCGCGATCCATCCCGGCCTCGTCGCGCCGACGCTGCTCGCCAAGATGGCGGCGACGCTGCAGGAGTTCTCGCGCGGGCGGCTGTTGATCAACATCGTCTCCGGCGACGCGAAGATGCTCGGCGCCTATGGCATGACCATGCCGCATGACGAGCGCTACGATATGGCGGATGAATATCTGCAGATCTGGCATCGGCTGTTTGCCGGCGAAACCGTCACGCACCAGGGCAGGTATTTCAAGACGGACGGTGCTCGGCTGGCGTTACCGGTCGGCGAGACCATCGCGCCGCCACCGCTCTGGTTCGGCGGATCCTCCGACAAGGCACTCGATGTCGCCGCCAGACATGTCGACACGTATCTGTCGTGGGGCGAGACGCCGGAGCAGATCAAGGAAAAGATCGACGCGGTGAAGGCGAGGGCGGACCGCTATGGCCGCAAGCTTGAATATGGCATCCGGCTCTACGTGATCGTGCGCGACACGGATGCCAAGGCCTGGGAGGCTGCTGCGGATCTCTACGACCGCATGGACGACACTGCAATTGCAGCCAATCAGCGCTTCGTCGGCCGGAGCGACTCCGTCGGCCAGCAGCGCATGACCGCGATGCACGGCGGCCTGAAGCCCACCAACCTGCGGGACCTGGAAGTCGCTCCGGATCTCTGGGCTGGCATCGGGCTTGTCCGGCCGGGACCGGGTACGGCGATCGTCGGTTCGCCCGATACCGTTATCCGGACGCTGGAGGCCTACCGGAAAGCCGGCGTCGAAACCTTCATCCTCTCCGGCATGCCCCTGCTCGAGGAAGCCTATCGTTTTGGCGAGACGGTTCTGCCGCGGCTCGATGTTTCCCGGGAGGTGTCGCAGGCGCGGCAATTCACCTGGTCGACACTCTTCGACCGCGACCTCTCGACGGTCAAGAGCGCCTGAGAGCGGAAAGGTAAACGCGTGGCCATCAGCCAGTCCTCCATCCTCGACGCGCCGGCCGCGCCCGCGCGCAATCTTGCCGAACATGCATTGAAGCGGATCGAAGATGCGCTCGGCGCCTTCGCGGCCTTCATTCTTACCATGCTGCTCGCGGTTGTGCTGGTGAGCGTCGGATTGCGCTATTTCTTCTCGACCGGCTTTGTCGGCTCAGAAGATCTTGCAATCTGGCTGCATGTCGCGCTGATCGCGCTTGGCGCGCCGCTCAGCCTCGGCAGCGCGCTGGCCATGCGGCTCGATGTTTTCATTCGGTTGCTGCCGGCGCGTTTGCTGCCCCTGGCTCAGATGCTCGCGGATGTGTTCACGGTCCTTGCCGCGTCGATCCTGCTTTTTGGCGGCAGCGAGATTATGGCCATGCTGGGCGGCGTATCGCCGACGCTTGGCATCCCGGAATGGATCCGCTTCGGTTTTCTTGGCGCGGGAGGCGGCCTCGTCCTCGTCGTGCTTGTCCTGCGGCGGATCGGAGAGGGCAGGATCGGCGGCGTATCCGCATCGCTCGTGCTCGGTGCGGCGGTCTATTTCGGTGTCCCGGAGACCGGATTTGGCACGGACCTGCCGCCAAGCCTCTTTCTGGCGGTCGTGGCGGGGCTTGGCCTGCTTCTGGCCGCGCCGCTGGCGCATGCCTTCCTTGCCGCGGCCTATGTCGCGATCGCCTTCGGCAGCAGCCTACCGGAACCGGCGATCGTTTCGACGACCGTTACCGGCATGTCGAAGTTCCTGCTGCTCGCCATTCCCTTCTTTCTCCTGGTCGGCGGGCTCTTGACGGCGTCTGGCGTCGCCAACCAGCTCGTGCGTTTCGCCGCCTCCATGGTCGGCCACCGGCGGGCCGGGTTGGCGCAGACGACGCTTCTGACGAGCGTGCTGTTTTCCGGCGCCTCCGGCTCGTCTTTCGCCAATGCTGCCTTCGGTGCATCGACCTTCCAGCCCGAACTTGTCCGCCACGGTTATCCGCCGGCGCAGGCCGGTGCGATCATCGCCGCGACCTCGGTACTGGACAACGTCATTCCGCCCTCGATCGCCTTCCTGATCCTTGCTGCGGCGACCAACCTGTCCGTGGGTTCGCTTCTGGTCGGCGGTTTCTTTGCCGGCGGGCTGATGGCCGTCTGCCTTGCGGTGGCCATTCACCTGACGGTCCGGGAGCAGGTAGGGCAGGTCCGTGCGACGGGCGCCGAGCGTGGAAGGGCCGCCATAGCGGCCATTCCGGCCTTCGGCCTTGGTATCATTGTCGTGGTGGGCATCCGCGTCGGCGTCGTCACGACGACGGAAGCTGCCGCCCTGGCTGCGCTCTACACGCTCGGCCTTGCGGCCTGGTCGAAACTCGGGTTCGGTTCCGTCTTTCTTTCTTTCCGCCAGGCAGCGACGGAAGCGGCTGCGATCGGCTTGCTGATCGGCACCGCCGGTCCCTTCGCGTTCCTGCTCGCCGTGGATGACGTCTCGGGCCTCGTCACCCAATTCGTGACAGTTTTGGGCGGAAGTGCGCTTGCGGTCCTCATCCTTTCGAACATCATCCTTCTCGTCGTCGGCCTCGTGCTCGATATCGGCGCGGCGATCCTGCTGTTCGGCCCGATCCTGCTGCCGGCCGCGGTGGCCGCCGGCATCGATCCGATCCATTTCGGGGTCATTCTGGTGGTCAATCTGATGATCCACGGCCTGACGCCGCCGCTCGGCATGCTCATCTTCGTGGTGAGCGGCGTGACCCACATTCCCGCCACAGCGCTCTTTCGGGCCGTCGTGCCCTATCTCGCCGCGCTTCTCGTTTCCCTGGCGATCTTTTGCGCCTGGGCGATTCTTTTCTAACGCATCTTGTCATGGGGACATCAGACATGAGCAATCTCAACCGCCGTACTCTTTTGAAGACCGCTGCCGCCACCGGGCTCGCCTTTGCGGCGCCGGCCTATATTCGCGCGGCATCCGCCAGCGCCACGACGATCACGGTCGCCTCGCTCTTGGGTGACGACAAGCCGGAAACCAGGGTGTGGGTGAAGATCAGCGAACTGGTGGAGGCGCAGCTTCCGGGCCAGTTCCGCTTCAATATCGTCAAGAACGGCGCACTGGGCGGCGAGAAGGAAGTGGCCGAAGGCGCCCGCCTCGGTTCCGTTCACGCCAGCCTTTCGACAGTCTCCTCGCTTTCGGGCTGGGTACCGGACCTGCAGATACTCGACCTGCCCTTCCTCTTCCGGGATGCCGCCCATGTGCGCAAGACGGTCGATGGCGACGTCGGCGCCGACCTCCGGCAAAAGCTTGCCGCGCAGAATTTCGTGGTCGGCGACTTCATCAACTACGGAGCGCGCCATCTCCTCACCAAGGAGCCGGTCACGCGCCCGGACCAGCTGAAGGGCAAGAAGATCCGGGTTATCCAGAGCCCGCTGCACACGAGGTTGTGGAGCGCTTTCGACACCACGCCCGTCGGTATTCCGATCACCGAGACTTACAATGCGTTGTCGACCGGCGTTGCCGATGCCATGGACCTTACCAAATCGGCCTATGCCGGCTTCAAGCTCTACGAAGTCGTGCCCTACATGACGGAAACGGGCCATATCTGGGCGTCGGGCGTCATCTTCTACGCCGCCGGCTTCTGGGGCCAGCTTAACGATGAGCAGAAGGCCGTCTTCCAGGATGCATCGCGCCAGGGGGCGACCTATTTCAACCAGCTCATTGTCGAGGACGAAGCGAAGTCCGTCGAGCAATCGCTGAAGAACGGCGGCAAGCTGCTGAAACCGGACGCGTTTGACGAATGGCAGAAGGGCGCGCAGGGCGTCTGGCAGGATTTCTCCGCCATCGTTGGCGGCGTTGAGCGTATCAGGGCCGTCCAGTCGGCATAGCCCTTGCCCCGTACAGGCGTTCAACACGGCTCTGCCGCCCGGCGTATTTTTTGGCGCCGGGCGGTTCAACGACGGTCAGAACTCGATCACGACCTTCCCGAATGGTCCGCGATCGAGATGTGCAAAGGCCTGATCCGCCTCCTCGAAGCGATAGCGCCTGTCGATCACCGGCTTGAGGCCGATGCTGTCCACGGCCCGCACGAAATCCTCCAGTGCCCGGCGATGACCGACCGAAATGCCCTGCACGACCGGCGACTTGAGAAGAAGCGCGGAGGCGGGACCGGAGATTTCGAACCCTTCGAACACGCCGATCAAGGAGACCCGCCCGCCGACAGCCACCGCTTTCAGCGCCTCTCCAAAACCCGCGCCGCCGGCGATATCGAGCACGTGGTCGGCGCCATGGCCGTCCGTCAGGTCGATGAGCCGCTCGACCCAGCCGTCACGCGGGAGCAGATGGTCGGCTTTGAGCGCGCGCAGCCTTTCGTGCTTTTCTGCGCTCGACGACGTGACGAAGGTCTGCGCGCCGTGCGCCCGTGCAATCTGCAAGGCGAAGAGAGCGACCCCGCCTGTTCCCTGGATCAGCACCTTCTCACCGGCCTTCAGGCTTCCGCTCTCGATGAGTGCCATCCATGCTGTAAGGCCGGCGCAGGGCAGCGTGCTCGCTTCCCCGGCATCCAGCGTCTTCGGTGCGGCAACGAACCAGTCGGCCGGGAACGTCACATATTCCGAGAGCACGCCGGGATGCGCACCGCCGAGCGTCCTGTAGGGCGGATTGCGCGCATCGCCCAGGCCCTTGCCCTCGATCCGGCCGGGCATGAAGGTGGAGATCACCTTGTCGCCCGCCTTGAAGCGGCTGACGCCGGGGCCGACGGCCTCGACCACGCCGGCCATGTCGGAGGCGGGCACGAAGGGATAGTCCAGCGGCAGGCCCATGCCGCTCTCCAGAACGAGCTTGTCGCGGTAGTTGAGGGAAACGGCTTCGGTGCGCACGCGAACCTCGCCATGCCCGGGCTCCGCGATTGCCGCAGCGCGGATCGCGAAGTCCTTCGGACCGATCGCCGCCATGCTCCACTGCCTTGCCATTGTCATCGCTAATCTCCTTCTCGATGTGTTGAAGGAAGTCTATCGTTGAAAATTCATCGGCAGTTGCGGTATTAATTCGCCACACTGGTTCCTGAATGGATACAATATGGAACACCTGAAGGACGTCTCGGTTTTCGTGGAAGCGGTTGATGCCGGTGGGTTCTCGGCAGCGGCGAAGCGGCTCAACCTGACACGCTCGGCCGTCGCCAAGACGATCGCACGCATGGAGACGCGGCTGAAAGTCAGGCTCTTTCATCGCACGACGCGCAGCCAGGGCATGACGGAAGAAGGCCGCTATTTCTATGAACGGTGCCTGAGGGCGATCGAGGAGATCCGGGCCGGCGAGGCCGAACTGGAATCGGGCCGGCGCGATGTCCGCGGCAAGCTGCGGGTCACGATGCCTGTCATCTTCGGCCGCCAATGCGTCGCGCCGCTGCTGATCGGCCTGTTGGACCACCATCCGGGGCTCGAACTCGATCTGTCCTTCAGCGACCGTGTCGCGGACCTGCGGGCTGACGGGTTCGATCTTGCGGTGCGCAATGGCCGTCTCAAGGACGATGCCGACACCGTCGTCCGGCGGGTCGCCTTCCAGCGCCTGACGGTCTGTGCCTCGCCGGCCTATATCGAGATGCATGGCGAACCACAGCGACTGGAGGATTTGCCAAACCACGAGGGCATCATCTATGGCAAGAGAGAGAGCCACGATACCTGGGTGTTTCCATCGCCCGATGACCCCTGGCGCGTCGTCCTGCCCCGTTCCCGCCTAAGGCTGGATGATCTCGAATCGATCCGGGATGCAGCCTGCCGCGGGTTGGGGCTTGCCTGGTTGCCCTGCTGGATGATTCGGAACGATGTTGCTGCTGGACGGCTTCGACAGGTCCTGAGGGCTGTGCCGTCGGTCACCTTCGAAACCCACGCTGTCTGGCCGCGCTCCCCCGTCATGCTGCCGCGCGTCCGGCTGGCGATCGATACCCTGGCGGCTGGGCTGCCCGGCATGATGGAGTAGAGGGGAGATGTGGGTGCCGGGTGGACATCCTTCCGGCGTCCCGGCAATATCCCGGCTTCGTCATTGTCACATTCGCATCTTCACCGGAGGCACGCCCGTTTTGAACCGGCCGGGACACCATCGCGGCGCGGGCTGGCGTCTGTTGCTCGCTTTCATGCTGCTTTTTTCCGCGCATGAAGCGCGGGCGGCAGACCTGTCGATCATCACCTCCTATCCGCCTTCCTTCTACGAGCCGTTCCAGCGTGCCTTCGAGGCGCGCAATCCGGATATCCGCGTTACGGTCGTGCAGCGCAACACCGGCAGTGCAAGCCGTTTTATCCTCGAAAAGCCCGAGGTCGCAGCGGACATCTTCTGGGCATCGGCGACGGACGCGTTCGAACTCCTGAAGCGCAAGGGTGCCCTGCGAGCGATCCAGCCGCGGCAGACCGGAGCGCCGGAGCGCATTCTCGGCTATCCCGTCAACGATCCGGAGGGCTTCTATCTGGGCTTCGCGCTGTCCGGTTATGGGCTCGTCTACAACGCCGCCTACCTCGCGCAATACGACCTGCCGGTGCCACAGAACTGGCAGGACCTGCTGATGCCCGTCTATGCCGGCCATATCGGCATCACCTCGCCTTCCCGTTCCGGCACCACGCATCTGATCGTCGAGGCGCTGTTGCAGACCTACGGCTGGGAGCGAGGCTGGGCGTTGCTGTCGGAGCTCGGTGGCAACCTCTCGACTGTGACGGCGCGCAGCTTCGGCGTTGCCTCGGGCGTTGCGCAGCGCCGCTTCGGCATCGGCGTGACGATCGACTTCCTTGCCAAGGCGCCTGATGTCTCGGGCGCGGAAAACGTCTTCGTGCTGACGCCGGATCCCCTCTACGTGCCGGCCAACATCGCCATCCTCTCGCGAGCAAGAAACGCGGAGGCTGCCGAGCGGTTCGTCGACTTCCTGTTCTCGCAGGAAGGGCAGGACATCCTCCTGCGCCCGGCGATCGGACGCATTCCGGTGCGGGCG
Source organism: Shinella sp. SUS2 (assembly GCF_001262505.1). Taxonomy (GTDB): domain Bacteria; phylum Pseudomonadota; class Alphaproteobacteria; order Rhizobiales; family Rhizobiaceae; genus Shinella. Next base: position 144,250 of record NZ_KQ410738.1, on the reverse strand, counting down.
GCGCTGAATGCCGGGTTGCTGCCCGCAGAAAATACTGGTGGGCTGCTGGCGGCGAACGGTTTCAACGCGCGCCTTTCGGCTGAGCGCTACGGCATCGTCAACCTGATCTTCGACGACTACATCGTCCGTCGCCGGGCGATGCTCGCCCGTCTCTGGGCACGGCTGCGGGCGCTTGAGGGCGAGGCTGCGGGGGATGCCGGCAGGCGCAGCACTTTGGCGAGCGTGCGCCGGCTGCTCGGCACACCCCCGCTCTCTTCCGAGGATGTCGAGAGATTGGCCGAAGGCCTGAAGGGGGAATGGCCGCGGGGCATTGCCCGCACGACCGAACAGCAGGCCTTTGCACGCGACATCCGCGGCGCCGTCGAGCGGAATCTTGCCCGGGCGGAAAGCCTGCTTGTTGGCATCTCGACCGCGGCCGGGCGGCGATGATAGAGGCCGCCGCCATGGAGACGAGCAAGAGATCACGATGGAACGGGCAGAGCCGCTGGCGTTTCGGTATCGGTGCGCGTCTTGGCGCGGCCTTCGTCGCCATCGTCGGCCTCGCCGTCTGCGCCAGCCTCGTCGGCTGGCTCTCCTACCGGGAATTGTCGGGCGAGCTTTCGCGCATCGCTGAAGTGCAGATGCCGCAGCTCGCTTTCGCCTCCCGGCTTTCCAAGGCGGGTGCCGATATCGGTTCGGTCACCGCCGCGCTGACCGGCGCGGAGACACGGGCGGAATATGACGAGACGAGGCGTGTCTATGCCGAACGGTTGGCGGCGCTGCAGGCGCTTTTGGAAAACCACGAGCCGGAGCCGTCGGTACAATCCCTGCTGCCATTGGCGGCGTCGATCAACGGTAATCTCGCCCGGATCGACCTTGCCGCCGGCAAGCGCTTCACGCTGGCCGAGGCGATGCGCGCGGATGTGGAGGAGCTGCGCTGGGTTCAGGCCGATCTTATCGAAGAGGCCGATCCGTTGGTCGACGATATCCGCTTCAACATCGAGGCGGAGACGCGCAACGGCCGCAGTGCCGCAGCGCTCGGAGAACAGCGGCGCAGCGAGGCGCTGCTCACCGTGGTGTCGCAGGCCAATCTTGCCACAGGGTTGATCGCCCGGCTGGTCAGCAGCGCGACGGCGGAGGAGGTTCAGGAGGCCAATGCCTTTCTCGGTGACAGCGCGGACGAGCTTGCCGCGCGCCTTGCGACGCTGGAGGGCTGGCCGGACAGCCTGACGGTGCGCCAGCTCGCCCGGCGCATCCTGCAGCAATCCGATCCCGCGACCGGCACGCCCAACCGGAAGCGCTCCGAAATGCGCGAGGCGGGCCGGCTCGGAGAACTGGCAAAGGAGAACAGCCGGCTCGTCGCGGAACTCGGCCAGCGCATCGAGGCGGAGGTGGTGGCGATCGAGGCACGGGCGGGTACGGCGGCACAGCGGGCTGCCGCGGCCATCGATCTCGGTCGAAAGCTGCTTGCGGCCATCGCCCTGCTGGCGGTGGTGCTTGCCATCGGCATCGGCGTGTTCTACGTGCATCGTAGTCTGCTGGCGCGCATCGATCAGCTCGCCCATGCCGCGATGGCGATCAGTGCGGGCAATCCGGCGGTGCGGATTCCCGCCGGTGGTGACGACGAGTTGGCGGACCTCGCCCGGGCCCTTACCCTGTTTCGCCAGACGCGTGACGAGCTGGTGCAGTCGGCCAAGCTGGCGGCGCTGGGCCAGATGGCGGCGGGCATCGGGCACGAACTGAACCAGCCGCTCGCGGCGATCCGCGCGCATATTCACAGTGGGTCGACGCTGATTGCGCGCGGCAACAGCGAGCAGGCGCTGAACAATTTGGAAAAGATCCGCGCTCTGACAGCCCGCATGGCCGGCCAGATCAGCCATATCCGTCGCTTCGCGCGCCGGCCGGATGCGGAGCTGCACCCCGTCGATCTTCCGGCCGTCGTACATGAAGCCCTGAGCCTTCTAGAGCACCGCTTCGAGGAGGAGCGGGTGACACTGAAGCTCGCCCTACCGCCCGATATGCCGCGCGTGATGGCCGAACCGGTGCGGCTGGAGCAGGTCGTGGTGAACCTCATCGCCAATGCGCTCGATGCCGTCGCCGGTCGGCCTGAACGGATGGTGACGGTGACGGCCGAGAAAAGCGTTGCGGGGGCGAGCCTGATCGTCGGTGATACCGGCGCGGGTATCGCCGCGAAGGATCGCGGCGCAGTCTTCGACCCCTTCTTCACCACCAAGCCGGTCGGCGCCGGGCTCGGGCTCGGCCTTTCCATTTCCTACAACATTATCAAGGACTTCGGCGCCGACATCGGCGTGCTGGAGACCGGGCCCGGCGGCACGCGTTTCATCGTGTCCCTGAAAGGAGCGGCATGACCGCATCGACCGACATCATTCTCGTCGACGACGACGCCAATGTGCTAGACGCCTGCCGCGAACTGCTCGAGATCGAAGGATTTCGCGTCAGCGCGCATGGCTCCGTCGCCGCCTCGCTTTCCGGCCTGCAGGCGGACAGCGAGGCGGTGATCGTGTCGGATGTGCGCATGCCCCAGCAGGACGGCTTCGACCTTCTCGCCGCCGTGCGGGCCATCGACCGGGAGATTCCCATCGTGCTGATGACAGGCCATGGCGATATCCCGATGGCACTGCGCGCCATGCGGGATGGTGCCTGGGACTTCCTCGAAAAGCCGGCCGACCCGGTCCATCTCATCGAGACCGTACGTCGTGCGCTCGCCCATCGCCGGCTGCTCGTCGAAAACCGACGTCTGCGCCTTTCCGTTGCCACGGATGGTTGGGAGGCGCGGCTGATCGGCCATTCGGCGCCGATGGTGCTGCTGCGTGAGCGACTGCAGCGCATCGCCGGGGCCGCGACCGACATCCTCGTTCTGGGGGAAACCGGCACCGGCAAGGAGGTGACGGCGCGGGCGCTGCACGATTTCAGTGGGCGCAAGGGCCGCTTCGTCGCGGTCAATTGTGGCGCGATCCCGGAGACCATGCTGGAATCGGAACTGTTCGGCCATGAGGCCGGCGCCTTCACCGGAGCGAAGGACAAGCGCATCGGCAAGATCGAACATGCCGACGGCGGCACGCTCTTCCTCGACGAGATCGAATCCATGCCGCTGTCTGCGCAGGTCCGCCTGTTGCGTGTGCTTCAGGAGCGCGTCATCGAGCGGCTCGGTTCGAACGACGAGGTTGCGGTCGATCTCCAGGTCGTTGCCGCGACGAAGGCGGACCTGCATCAGCTCGCCCGGCAGGGCAGGTTTCGCGAGGACCTTGCCTACCGGCTCGACATCGCCCGCGTGGAGCTTCCCGCGCTTTCGGCGCGTCGGGGCGACGTGGCGCTGCTCTTCCGTCACTTCCTCGATCTTGCCGCCCGCCGCCAGGGCCGCGCGGCGCCGCATGTGGATGCGACCTTCCTTGCCGATCTCGACCGCCGCAGCTGGCCGGGCAATGTGCGGGAGCTGCGCAATGTCGCCGAACGCTATGTGCTCGGCCTGGAAGACCTGCCGGTCGGCGGGAGCGGGTCATCCGGGGAAACACTGGAGGCGCGCATGGATCGGGTGGAGCGGGCGATCCTCGTCGACAGCCTTGCCGAGCAAGACGGCCGCATCGGCACCACAGCCGATGCACTCGGCATCTCGCGCAAGACGCTCTATCTCAAGATGCGCAAGCACGGCCTCGGGGGCGAGGAGGAGGCGTGAGGTTACCGTTCTGACCCCGAGAATTGGGGGCGATGTTACCTTTCTTTCCCATTCTCCGGGCGGAAACACCGGTTTTCCGGGATTTCCGAAACTGGCACGGGCCTTGCTGACATCCTGATGACCGCCGGAGAGCCGGCGGTGCCATTGGGAGGAAAACCATATGCTCAAGACCATTGCCGCGGCGATGCTGATGTCGGCTGCCGCTCTTTCGACTGTTTATGCTGAGGACGGCGGAAAGGTCACCGTCATCACGTCCTTCTCCAAGGACGTCACCGATCCCTTCAAGGCCGGCTTCGAGGCCGCCAATCCCGGCTATACGCTCGACGTGCAGAACAAGAGCACGAGTTCCGGCGTCAAGTTCGTCGACGAGACGAAGGCCAACAACCAGGTCGACCTGTTCTGGGCTTCCGCGCCTGATGCTTTCGAGAACCTGAAGGGCCGCAACCTGCTCGCCAAGTTTGCTCCGTCCGTCACGGGCCTGCCGGAGAAGGTCGGCTCCTATCCCGTCAACGATCCGGATGGCTACTATTTCGGCTTTGCCGCGTCCGGCTACGGCATCATGTCGAACGACCGCTATCTGGAGGCCAACAACCTGCCGCAGCCCACGGAATGGAGCGATCTGCTGAAGCCGGAGTATCATGATCACATCGCGATCGCTGCGCCTTCGCGTTCCGGCACGACGCATCTCACCATCGAGACCATCCTCCAGGGTGAGGGCTGGGAGAAGGGCTGGGCGACGCTGACGGGCATCGGCGGCAACCTCCAGCAGGTGACGGAACGCTCCTTTGGCGTGCCGGATGCGGTGAACTCCGGCCAGACGGGTATCGGCATCGTCATCGACTTCTTCGCCTTCTCCGCCAAGGCGAGTGGTTTCCCCGTCAGCTTCAGCTATCCCTCGATCACCACCGTCGTGCCAGCCAATGTCGGCATCATTGCCAATGCACCGAACCCGAAGGGCGCCGAAGCCTTCGTGAACTACCTGCTGTCGGAAAAGGGGCAGGCCGTTCTGCTCGAACCGGCAATCCGCCGCCTGCCGATCAATCCGGTGCTCTACAAGGACGCACCCGAAGGCTTCCCGAATCCCTTCGAGGATCCGCGCTTCCAGTCGATGATCACCTTCGATTCGGATGTTTCCAAGAAGCGCACGGATGTCGTCGATGCCCTCTATGACCAGCTGATCACCTTCCAGCTCGACAGCCTGCGCGATGCGACCAAGGCGATCCATGCTGCTGAGAAGGCATTGGCGAGCAACGACCAGGCCGAAGCGCGGGCGCTGATCGCCGAAGCGCACGGCCTGATCTCCAAGATGCCGGTCACGGCGGAGGAAGCTGCGAGCGACGAAATGCGCGCCGCCTTCACCGGCGGCGAGGAGAAAACGGCCCGCCAGGCCGAGCTGGAACAGGCGTGGGCGGCATTCGCCGGCGAGAAATACGCTGCCGCCAAGACCAAGGCCGAGCAGGCGCTCGACCTCATCGACTGACGCCTTGAGGGTTTCCGCGTCTCCTTGAGAGCGGAAACCCTCTCCCTCCTGTTTTCCCGTCCTGTCTTCGTTCCCCCGGTGCCCATCGGCCGCCGGGCCGGCCGATCTCATTCCGGAGACTGCCTCATGGCTTTCGCACTTTCATCCCTTCCTGCCCGGCGCATTACGGCGCGGCCCGGCCAGGTTCTGGCGGTGACACTGATTGCGCTGTTTCTCGCGATCTTCCTCGTCATTCCCGCCGGAACGGTGATCTACACCGCCTTCACGGAGAAGGGCACCGGCGCGCTCACCGCCGTCAACTTCGTCGACTTCTTCAGGACCGACCTCTTCCGTCGCTCCTTCTTCAATTCCGTCTATGTCTCGGCCATGTCCGTCGTCTGGGCGAGCGCCATCGCGTTGCCGCTCGCGGTACTGACGACGCGCTTCGACTTTCGCGGATCGCTGGTCATCCAGACGCTCGGCTTCGTGCCGCTCATCATGCCGCCCTTCGTCGGCGCGGTTGCCATGCAGCTGCTGTTCGGCCGCAATGGCACCGTCAACCTCCTGCTCAACGACTGGTTCGGCGTCCGCATTCCTTTCATGGAAGGTCTCAACGGCGTCATCTTCGTGCAGTCGCTGCACTATTTCCCCTTCATTCTGATCAACCTCTCCACCAGCCTGCGCAACATCGACCGGTCGATGGAGGAGGCGGCGCAGAACCTCGGTTCGTCCGGCATGCGCCTCTTCCGCCGCATCGTCTTCCCGCTCGCCATGCCCGGTTACCTCGCCGGCGCATCGCTCGTCTTCGTCAAGGTCTTCGACGATCTCGCGACGCCGCTTCTCCTCAACGTCAAGGACATGCTGGCACCGCAGGCCTATCTGCGCGTGACCTCGGTCGGCCTGACCGACCCGATGGGCTACGTCATCTCCGTCATCCTCATCGTCGTCTCGATCTTCGCCATGTGGCTGTCGGCGGTCGCCATGCGCGGTAAGGACTATGCCACCACCCAGCGCGGCGGCGGTGGCCTGTCGCGGCGCAAGCTTGGCCTCGGCGAAAGCATCCTTGCCTACGGTGTCGTCGGCCTCATCCTCCTGCTCGTGCTCTCGCCGCATATCGGCCTGCTCATGCTGTCCTTCGCCACGGTCTGGTCCTTCAGCCCGTTGCCAGATGCGGTGACGCTGGCACATTACGGCCGCGTCTTCGGTGAAAGCTCGATCTACATCAAGAACACACTGATCTACGCGACGCTTGCCGGCCTCATCGACGTGGTCGTCGGCGGTGCCATCGCTTATCTCGTGCTGCGCACCAAGATCGTCGGCCGCCGCTGGCTCGACTGGGCGGCGACCTCGGCGCTTGCCATTCCCGGTGTCGTGCTCGGCATCGGCTATCTGCGCACCTTCTACGGCGTGACGCTGCCGGATGGTACGCCGCTCGCCACGCTTTGGGTCATGGTCGTGCTGGCGCTCGCCATCCGACGCCTGCCCTATGCACTGCGGGCCTGCTATGCCGCCCTGCAACAGGTGTCGGAATCGCTGGAAGAGGCGGCGGAAAACCTCGGGGCGACCAAGCAGCGGACCATCCGCCGCATCGTGCTGCCGCTGATGACGGGCGGGCTTCTTGCTGGCTTCGTCACCAGTTTCTCGACTGCTGCCGTCGAGCTTTCCGCGACGCTGATGCTCATCCAGAGCAATTCCGACGCCCCGCTCGCCTACGGTCTCTACGTCTTCATGCAATCGCCGGCCGGCCGCGGCCCCGGCGCTGCGCTCGGCGTCATCGCGGTCGTCATGGTCGCGCTCTGCACGCTGTTGTCCCACTACGTCATCGAGCGCCGCCAGAAGGCGCTCGGCATCGGCAAATGATCCGGGAGGAACGGACTATGACTATCAATATCGACAAGGCGTCCCTTGCGGACAGCCCCGCCAAGGCGATCAGCATCCGCGACGTGAACCTCTACTACGGTTCGCTGCATGTGCTGAAGGACATCAACCTCGATATCCAGCCCGGCGAGTTCTTCGCCTTCCTCGGTCCGTCCGGTTGCGGGAAGACGACGCTGCTGCGCCTCATCGCGGGCTTCAACCAGGCCCAGAACGGTGCGGTTGTCGTCGGCGGCGAGGATGTGCTCGACATGCCGCCATGGAAGCGCGACATCGGCATGGTGTTCCAGTCCTACGCGCTCTGGCCGCACATGACCGTCGCGCGCAACGTCGCCTTCGGCCTCGAGGAACGGCGCCTGCCGCGCGCCGAGGTGGACAAGCGGGTGGCTGCGGCCCTCGCGCTGGTCGGGCTCTCGCATCTTGCCGACCGGCGGCCCTCGCAGCTTTCCGGCGGCCAGCAGCAGCGCGTGGCGCTTGCCCGCACCATCGCCATCGAGCCGAAGGTGCTGCTGCTCGACGAGCCGCTGTCGAACCTGGACGCGAAGATGCGCGTGGAGGTGCGGCGGGAGCTGCGTGAGCTCCAGCAGCGACTGAAGCTCACCACCATCTTCGTCACCCACGATCAGGAGGAGGCGAACACGGTCTGCGACCGCATTGCCGTCTTCAACGAGGGCCGTATCCAGCAGGTCGGCACGCCGATGCATCTCTACGAGAAGCCGGCCAATCTCTTCGTCGCCAACTTCCTCGGTACGGCCAATATCCTGGAGGGCAGTGTGAAGGGCGAGGGCGCGACGCGCAGTTTCGAGGTTGCCGGTGGTGGCAGCATCCCGGTCCCGGCCGGTGTCGAGGTTCCGGCCGGTGCCAAGCTCGTTTTCCGGCCGCAATATGCGACGATCGGCACGGTTGAAACCGATGCCGTCCCGCTTTCCGGCACCATCGCGCACCGGGAGTTTCTTGGTGCCACGGTGCGCTACGGCGTGGAGGTGGGCAAGGCGACGGTGCTGGTCGATGCCCCCTTCCATTCCGGCGACGGCCTGCTTGCTCCGGGCAGCCAGACGGTGCTCGGCATCAAGCCGGCCTCCGTTCTGTGGCTTGCCGATTGACCCTCCTTGCCTTCGCCGCCCCGGCGGCGAAGGTTTCTCCATGCAAAGGCCTCATGACATGACCGATACTCTGCCCACCCTCCTCGTCATTCGCCACGGGGAGACCCAATGGAACGTCGCCGGGCGCCTGCAAGGAAGCCGCGATACGCCGCTCACCGCCAATGGCGTGCGGCAGGCGCAGGCCGTAGCTGTGCGGCTTTCGGAAACCGTGGCCGGCCTGCAGGATGCAGTCTTCTGGGTGAGCCCTCTTGGCCGTGCCCGGCAGACCGCCTCCATCCTCGCCGATATCTGGGCGGTGCCCTTCGACCGCTTTGCCGAGGAGCCCCGGCTTGCCGAGCGCAGCTACGGCGTTTGGGAAGGACGCCTGCACGACGAGATCGAACGGGATCTGCCGGAGCAATATGGCGCAAACGCATCCGACCCCTGGGAGTACGCGATGCCGAGCGGGGAGAGCCGGACGGGGCTGACCAGGCGGTTGCAGGCATGGCTCCAGACCCTCGATCCGGCCCGCCCGCATATCGCCGTCACCCATAGCGGTTGCCTGCGCGCCTTGCGTGGTCTCTATACGCGCGCCTCACGCGCCGAGATCCTTGCCTATCGCGAGCCGCAGACGGCGGCGTTTCTCCTGACCGACCGGGCCGAGAGGCTGCTCGACGTCGCCCCTAACCTGCTGAAAGCATTCGGATGCGAAGGCGAAGGGAGGACGGTCTGGATATAGGGTACGATGGCGGCTTGCCGCGTGCCTTTGGGTGCCCTGCTGGAAACAGGCGGCAACCATCCGGGCGCGACGCCTGCACGCGGCAAGCCTCATCCCCCGCGCTTCGACGGTAGGAGAAAAAACTACGCTATCCCGGGCAAGTTGGAATGCACGCTCTCGATTAGATTAAATTCTATAGATTATATAATTTATTGAACTGTCGGAGGAGAACACCGTGACGATTGCTGGCTGCGCTTTACCCGTCGCGTCTGCTCCTGACGGTGCGATCGATCCCGGTCACGCTCGGCAGGCGCTTGCCGATGTACGGGCCGTCGATCTCCAAAGGCGAGTCGTCAACGCCGTCCAGCGCCTTCGGCCGTGGCGCGGCCTGCGCATCGTTTCTATCGAGGAGCTTTCATGACCATCCATACCAAGCCCATCCATTTGCCGACGATCGATTTTTCCCGCTTCTATGGCGGCCCAGCCGAGCGGGAGGGCTTTATCCGGGAACTGACCCGCGTCCTGCATGATCACGGCTTCTTCTACCTGACCGGCCACGGCGTGCCGCAGAGCCTGATCGACGACGTGCTCGCTGCCTCCAAGCGGTTCTTCGCGGTGCCGGAGGCGGAAAAGCTGTCGATCGAAATGGTGAAGTCGCCGCATTTCCGCGGCTACAACCGGGCGGGCTATGAACGTACCCGCGGAGAACAGGACTGGCGCGAGCAGCTTGACATCAACACGGAGGGCACCGCGATAGAGACTGCGCCGGCGACGCCCTGGAATCGCCTCTACGGTCCGAACCAGTGGCCGGCGGCCCAACCGGAGCTGAAACAGCTGCTGCTGCGCTATCAGGCGGAGGTCACCCGTATCGGAATCGATGTGCTGAAGGCCATTGCGCTTTCGCTCGGACAGCCGGAAGACGCCTTTGCCGAGATCTACGAGCCGTCGCCTTCGCAGCTTCTGAAGATCATCCGCTATCCCGGCCGTGAGGCCGCTGGCAGCGACCAGGGCGTCGGGGCGCACAAGGACGGCGGCTTCGTCACGGTGTTGCTGCAGGACACGACACCGGGTCTGCGTATCCGTACGGAAGAGGGTGTATGGATCGAGGCGCCGCCGGTGCCCGGCACGTTCATCATCAACAGCGGCGAGCTTCTGGAGCTGGCGACAAACGGGTTCGTGCGGGCGGACGTGCATGATGTCGTCACGCCGCCTGCCGGCACCGAGCGTTTCTCCGTCGCCTTCTTCCTCGGCGCACGCTACGACGCGACCATCCCCGTGATCGCGCTGCCGGAGGAGCTGAAGCGCGCCGAACGGGGTGTGACGGTCGATCCGCTGAACCCGATCTTCCGCGAAGTCGGCATCAATCACCTGAAAAGCCGCCTGCGTTCCCATCCTGATGTCGCTGCCGCGCATCATCCGGATCTGCTGCATCTGCTGGAAAAACCGGCCAAGGGATGACACCTGTGCCCGCTCGGAAGGGCGGGCGTCCCACGACGCCAGGGGTGATGAGGTGATTGGTCCGGGTGGCAGGCTGCCACCCGGATCATTTGCGAGAGGAAGCCGCGTCTACGATGCGGAGGTCAGCTTGACGTTGCCGCCATGGCCGCCGCCGCCGAAGACCTGATGGCCGCCGAAGGAGGAGCGCAGCTGGTTGCGCGGGCCGGGCAGACCGAGTTCCGGAAAAAGCAGCTCGGAGACGCGGTAGGCCTCCTCCACATGTGGATAGCCCGACGCGATCACCGTATCGATCCCCAGCGCCTGGTATTCGCGAAGCCGCGCCGCGACCGTCTTCGGCGAGCCGACCAGCGCCGTGCCGGCGCCGGACCGCACGAGGCCGATGCCGGCCCACAGGTTGGGCGAGACCTCCAGCCTGTCGCGCCGGCCGTTATGCAGTGCCACCATGCGCGCCTGGCCGACGGAATCGGAGTTCTTCGTCAGCACGTCCTGCGCCGAGGCGATGGCCTCGTCGGAAAGTTTCGAGATCAGTCGATCGGCGGCCTCCCAGGCCTCCTCGTCCGTCTCGCGCACGATGAAATGCAGGCGGATGCCGAAGGTCGCGGTGCGGCCTCTGGCAGCGGCGGCCCTGCGGGCATGGGCGATCTTTTCGGCGACCTGGGCCGGCGGCTCTCCCCAGGTGAGGTACTTGTCGACGATGCCGCCGGCGAAGTCGATCGCCGCATCGGACGAGCCGCCGAAATAGATCGGTGGGCGCGGCGCCTGCACGGGCGGCAGGCCGAGCTTGGCGTCGATCGCCTTGATGTACTTCCCGTCGAGGGTGGAGCGGCCGGTCTCGATCAGCTCGTTGAAGACCTGGAAGAACTCGCTCGCGTGGTCATAGCGTTCGTCGTGCGGCAGGAAGATGCCGTCGCCGGCAAGTTCCTCGGCGCTGCCGCCCACCACGATGTTGAGCAGAAGCCGGCCGTTCGACACGCGGTCGAGCGTGGAGGCAAGGCGAGCGTAGTAGGCCGGCGTCGCGGTGCCGGGGCGGATCGCCACCAGGAACTTCAGTTTTTCCGTGCGGGCAGCGAGATCGGCGGCGAGTACGAAGGATTCCTCGCAGGCGGCGCCGACGGGAATAAGCACCCCCGAATAGCCGAGACGGTCCGCCGCTACCGCAATCTCGCGGAAATAGCCCGGATCCGGCGGGCGGCTCAGATCGTCAGAGCCGAGATAGGCACCGTCGCCGGAACTCGGGATGAACCAAAGGAAATCAAGGGGCTGGTCGGTCGTGCTCATGCTGTGTCTTCCGGATTGGAGTGGATCACAAAATAATAATAAATTCTATAGTTTGAGTAAGGAATTATATTCTTCGTACCGCTAACGGTGGAGTTATTCCTTGCGCGGCGCCTTCGGGGCGCCGGTTTGCGTCCTGCTGCCCGAAAGCCGGCGCTCCAGCCACCGGCTGTAGCGGGACGCGCCAAAGCAGATGACGAAGTAGACGAGGGCGACGACGAAATAGGCCTCATTGTAGAAACCCAGCCATTGCAGATCGGTGGCCGCCGCACGGGCGGCGTTGAGAAGATCGAAAATGCCGATGACGGCAAGAAGCGATGTCGCCAGGAGAAAGCCGATGGCGAGATTGACCATGCCGGGGATGACGATGCGAAAGGCCTGCGGCAGGATGACGAGGTGCTGTGTCCTCCAGTAGCCGAGGCTGAGCGCCGTTGCCGCCTCCCGTTGCCCGCCGGGAATGGCCTGCAGCCCGGCGCGGATGACCTCGGCGATGTAGGCGGCCCAGAACAGTGTCACCATGAGGATGGCGCGCAGCATCTTGTCGAAGGAGAGGCTGTCCGGCAGGGCCATGGGCAGGATCAGCATGGCGACATAGAGGATGCCGACCATCGGCGTACCGCGCATCAGTTCGATATAGAGCACCGAGAAGGTGCGCAGCCCGCCGAGCGAGGAGCGGCGGGCCAGCGCCAGCAGCACGGCGATTGGCGTTGCCGCGGCAAAGCAGACGGCCCAGACGAAGAGCGTTACCGGCAGGCCGCCCCACTGGTTGGAGGCGATGGGGGTCGCGGTGAAGGTTCCGGCCAGGAGAAGCCAGCAGGCAAGGATCGCCAGCGGCCAGGCGAGAAGCAAGGTGCGGCCCCAGAAACGGGGCAGGGCGCTTGCCGTCAGGATCGCCGCGATGAGCAGGATGACGAGCGCTGGCCGCCATTGCAGGTCCGGGGGATAGAAGGCGAACAGAATGAAGCGCAGCTTCGCCGAAACGAAGGCCCAGCAGGCACCCTCCCGTGTGCAAGCGCTCGCATCGCCGCTGAAAGTGGCATCGAGCACGGCCCAGCGCAGCAGCGGCGGCAGGGTCTGCGACAGGACAAGCAGCGTCGCGACGGTGATCAGCGTGTTCGTGCGCGTGCCGAAGAGGCCGGTGCGGAGCGTCGCGAGGGTTCGGGTCGCCGCCGTCATCGTGTGCCTCCCCGAAGGGCGACACGGTTGTTATAGGCATTCATGAGTGCGGACAGCGAGAGGTTGATGGCAAGGAAGGTCCCTATCAGAATGATCAGCGCTTCCATGGACTGGCCGGTCGTGTTGGCGGTCGTGTTGATGATGCTGACGAGGTCGGGAAAGCCGATGGCGACGGCAAGGCTCGAATCCTTCGTAAGGTCGAGATAGCTCGATGTCGTCAGCGGCGTGATGACGCGCAGCGCCTGGGGCAGCACGACAAGGCGGATGATCTGGCCGTCATGCAGCCCGAGCGCACGGGCTGCTTCCCACTGGCCGGCGCCGACCGATTGGATGCCGGCCCGCACGATCTCCGCGATCAGCGCGGAGAAGCGCACGACGAGACCGGTCAACAGCGCGGCGAATTCCGGCGAGAGATTGAGCCCGCCGCGAATGTTGAAGCCGGAAAGCGCCGGGGTTTCGGCGACTGGTTGGGCGCCGGAGAGGAGGAGAAAGGAAAGCGGTGCGGCGGTGGCAAGGACGACCGCCGCAAGGCCGGTCAGACGTGTCAGCCGGCGCGCGGCGCGCAGCGCGAGAAGGAGCGCGATGGCGCCAAGACCTGCAAGGGCCAGCGCCGCCGGCAGACCGAATGCACCGCCCTCCAGCGACAGAGAAGGTATGTAGATGCCGCGATTGGTGAGGAAGACGGCGCCGAGGAGCGCGGTGGACTGGCGCGGGGCGGGCAACGCCTTGGCGAGCCCCATCCAGAAGAAGAGCTGCAGCAGCAGCGGCGTGTTGCGGGTGATCTCGATGTACCAGCGCACGAGCGAGGAAAGCAGGAGATTGCGCGAAAGGCCGGCAATGCCGACGGCAACGCCGAGGGCCGTCGCAAGCAGGCAGCCGAGGAGGGAGACCTTCAGCGTGTTGACAAGCCCGGCAAGGATCGCGCGCAGATAGGTATCGCCCGCGCGAAAGGCGATCGGGCTTTCGCCGATCTCGAAATTGGCGGAGCCGGACAGGAAGCCGAAGCCGGGCAGGATACCGATGCGCGCCATGGTTTCGAGCGTATTGTGAACGAAGAGGGCCACGAAAAGCGCGACGACGGCAAGGAAGGCGAGCTGGCCGACCGGCCAGCCGCCCCACCAGGCGCGCACCTTCCCGAAGATGCCGGGCCTTGATGGGCCCGGCATTACGGCGCGAAACACGCGTCTGTCCGACATCAGCGGAATGGCGGCGAGTAGAGCAGGCCGCCGTTGGTCCACAGGCTGTTGTAGCCGCGGTCCCAGCCGAGGGGCTTCAGGTTGCGATCGAAGATCTCGCCGTAATTGCCGACGGTCTTGATGATGGTGTAGGCCCATTTCGGATCGAGCCCGAGCTCGTTGGCGAAGGACGGATCGACGCCAAGGAAACGCTGGATGGCCGGATCGTCCGTCTCCAGGAATTCATCGACATTGGCCGAGGTGATGCCCCACTCTTCCGCCTGGATCGTCGCGTTGACCGTCCAGTTCACCAGTTCCAGCCAGCGGTCATCGCCGCCGGCGATCGCCGGTGCGAGTGGTTCCTTGGAGAGGCGCTCGGGCAGGAGCACGTAGTCATCGGGTTTCTTCAGCTGGGTCCGCTTGCCGACGAGGTCGGAGGAGTCCTGCGTGATTGCATCGACCCGACCAGATTCGAGCGCGTCGATGAACTGTCCGGTATCCTCGATGGTGACCGGCGTGAAGGTCTTGCCTGTCTTGCGGAAGAAGTCGGCGACGTTGAGTTCGCCCGTCGTGCCGCTTTGTGCGCCGACGGTTGCGCCGTCGAGGTCGGCTGCCTTGGTGACGCCGAGGTCTTTGCGCACGAGAATGCCTTGGCCGTCGTAGAAGACCGTCGGGCCGAAGTGGAAGCCAAGCTTGAAGGCGCGGGTGGTGGTGACGGTCACGCCCGAGAGCAGGATGTCGAACTCGCCGCTCTGCAAGGCGGGAAGACGCTGTTGTGGCGAGGAGGAGGTGAACTCCACCTTGTCCGGTGTGCCGAAGACGGCGATGGAAAGGGCGCGGCCGAAATCGATGAAGAAGCCCTGCCACTTGCCGTTGCTGTCGGGTGCGAAGAAGCCTGGCGTGGTACCGACGCCGACCTTGATCGTGCCGCGCTGGTTGATCTTGTCCAGTGTCGGGCCGGCATGGGCGAGACCGGAAAGCATGGTGGTGGCGAGGAAGGCGGCGGCCGCGGCCGATTGAATGATCCGCCGGAAGGATCTTTGCGCTATCATATTGAAATGTCCCCATTTTCAAAAAAGGATCGAACTTCCGGTGTGCGGACGCTTTGGCTCGCTCGGAAGATATATAGATATTATCTATGTAATTAGTGTATTTAAGAAATGAACGTTCAATTTTGCCTGGAAGGAGAAGAAATTTGCTTCCCTGTCGGCGTGGTAGCGGACGGTTTTAACCTGCCGGGTGGAAAAGAATGCGGAACGCTCTGGTCGATTTGCGATCAGCGTTGCGTGCTCCGCGATGGACCTAGGTTGAGAGAGCGTTCCCCTGTGGCAAGTCCCCAAAGGGAGACGGAAAAAGGGCCCGTTCGGGTCTGTCGCAATCCTGTTTGGGGGCGACGCTCTCGGGGTGGGAGAATGCAGGAAGCGTGGCGCCAGCGAATGGCAAAAGAATATTCCTCCTTGAGGCAATGGTATAATCTATAAAATCTATAAACTATATCAATTTTTGATAGGCTGGCCTCCATCATTTCGCGAGGGGACATCCGATGAGCCAGCAATCTGAAACCATTCTTTCCAATGGCCTGTCGCGCCGCGGCCTAATCAAGGCTGCGGGCGTAACCGCCTTGGCTGCCACGGCCGGGGTGATCGGCGCACGGTCGACGCGCTATGCTGTCGCCGGCAATCTCATTCCGATCAAGCTGGAATGGACCGAGGTCGCAGCCTGCCATTCGCCCGTCGGCTTTGGTCTTTCCAAGGGCATCTATGCAAAGCACGGGCTCGACGTGGAGCTGTTCTATCAGGGTGCAAGCGGGCAGACGCTCATTCAGGCGCTCGCCACCCGCAAGGCCGAAGCCGGTCCGGGCCTGCTCTATGACTGGCTGAAGCCGATCGAGCAGGGTTTCGACGTTCGGCTTTTTGCCGGCTCGCATGGCGGTTGCCAGAGCATCCTCGTAAAGCCCGACTCCGAGATCAGGACGCTGACTGACCTCAAGGGCAAGACGATCGGCACCTTCGACGTCATGTCGCCCTCGCGCGTCGCCTTCTCCGTCGCGCTCGCCAAGGCCGGCCTTAATCCGGAAACCGACGTCACCTGGAAGGTCTTCCCCTTCGATCTCGTTGCAGAAGGCGTGCTGAAGGGCGAGGCGGATGCCGTCGCGCATATGGATCCCTGGGCCTATTCCTACGAGAAACAGCACGGTTTTCGCCGCGTTGCCGATACGCAGACCGGCACCTTCCAGGACCGTGTCTGCTGCGTGCTCGGCGTCAACGGCGATTATTACGAAGCCAACAAGGACGCCATCAAGCGGGTCGCGGCCGCCAATCTCGAGATCCACCAGTACACGGCAAAGCACCCGGACGAAGTTGCCAAATGGTACTTCGATACGCTGAGGCCGGGCCTGTCGCTGCAGGATCTGACCGAAGTCCTCGCCGCCTTCACCTATCATGACCATTGGTTCGGCAAGGAACTCCTGAAGGAAGTGCAGATCGGCTATGAGGACCTCAGGCTGACCGGTGTTATCGATGCCTCTACCGATCCGGAGGAGATCGCAAACCGCATCACCATCGACATTTTCGCGTGACGCCATGAGCACGGCGATCGAGGAAACCTTCGGCGGGGCAGGGCGGCGTTCGCTTGCCCTTCCTTTTTCGGGCATCTGGCGCAACGGGCTTTGGGCGGCCGGCACATGGTCTCTTGCTGCAGCGCTCACCTACGGCCTGCCCGATGTCATTGTCTGGGGGGCGACGGAGTTGTTTGCTGCCGTCACGCTCGCCGGCGCGGGGATTTTTCTCGTGCTGTCGGTCACGGTCGGCAGGCTTGGCCGCGTCGGGCAAACGCTCATCCATTACGGGCCGTGGTTCATCGTGCTCGGCCTCTGGCTCGCTGCCTGGGAAGTGCTGACGGCCAAGCTCGGCTGGCTGCCGAAACCGTTCTTCTCGCCGCCGCAGGGCCTCCTGCATGTCTATGTCACGGACTGGGACAGGCTGCTGATCTGCATCGCCTATACGGGGCGCCTCTGGGCTCTCGGTTTCTTCTCGGGCGTTCTTGTCGGCTTTGCCGGCGGTGTCGCGCTCGGCTGGTCGAAGCGTTTCGCCTATTGGGGCATGCCGCTTTTGAAGCTGATCGGGCCGGTACCGGCGAGTGCCTGGATCCCCTGCACCTTCTTCCTATTCCCGTCGACCTTCCACGCCTCCATCTTCCTCGTGGCGCTGGCATCGGGCATTCCGGTTGCCATCCTCACCGCGGCCGGGGTCAGCCAGGTGAACCGATCCTTCTATGACGTCGCCCGCACGCTCGGCGCGGACAACCGTTTCCTTATTTTCAAGGTTGCGATCCCTGCCTCGCTGCCGAATGTCTTCGTCGGGCTTTTCATGGGGCTCTACTATTCCTTCGCCGTTCTGGTTGTGGCCGAGATGCTCGGTGCCAAGTTCGGGCTCGGCTGGTATCTCCAGTTCAACACGGCCTACTCGGCCTATGCCAATGTCTATGCCGCCCTCATCGTCATGGCATTGATCTGCGCGGGGCTGGTGCGGCTTCTCTTCCTCGTGCGTGATGAATTGCTCGGCTGGCAGAAGGGGATCCTCTGATGGCTCTTGCCCTTCCAGAAGCCCCCGCCGCCAGCATTGCGCTCGATGTGGAAGGCGTTTCCCACCGCTATGCGCTCGATGGTAAGGAGCTGCAGGTTCTCGACGATGTGAGCCTGAGGATTGTGCCCGGCGAGTTCGTCGCCCTGCTCGGCCCCTCGGGTTGCGGGAAGTCCACGCTGCTGCGCCTTGCCGCCGGGCTGGAGACGCCGACGGCCGGCAGGGTGCTGGAGGACGGTCGCTCGGTCACCGCGCCGAACCCGGATCGTATCCTGGTCTTCCAGGATGAGACGCTATTTCCCTGGCGCACGGTGCGCGCCAATATCGCAACGGGTCTGGAAGCGCGGGGCCTCATCCGCGAGCGGGAATACCGCATCGACGAGGTGCTGAAGCTCGTCAAGCTGGAAGGCTTTGCTGATTTTTATCCGCACCAACTCTCGGGCGGCATGGCCCAGCGCGCCGCGCTCGCCCGGGCGCTGGTCAACGATCCCAAGCTGCTGCTGCTGGATGAGCCTTTCGGCAAGCTCGACTCCCTGACGCGGCTCAGAATGCAGAACGAACTCCTTGAACTGTGGAAGAGCGCCGGCTTCACCGCGCTGCTCGTCACGCACGATGTCGAGGAGGCGTTGCTTCTGGCCGATCGTGTGATCGTGCTCTCCGACAGGCCTGCTGCCATCGTCGCCGAGGTGCGGGTCGACCGGCCGCATCCACGCCGAAGGGACGACGCAAACCTCATCGCGCTGCGCCGCACGCTTCTCGAAACGCTCGGAATTTCCCATGACGTCTAGCGCGCGCCTCGGCCAGCATGTCGTTGCCCTTGTCGGCGCCGTCCTCGCCATCACCGCCACCGGCTGGTGGTGGCTGATCTTCAGCAAGGTCGTCGAGAACGACTATCTCACCGTTCGCCAGGCCGTAACGTGCCTTGCGGGCGCAAGTGATCTCTGCGCGCTCGCCCAGGCGCTCTGCACCAACGACCATGTCTACGGCATCCGGTGGTACGTGCCGGAAGCCTTCTGGGCCGCAGCAAGCATCCTTGTCGCGGGCGTGGTTCTGTCCGTCCGCCCCTCCCGCGCCTGAGCGCGCCCTACCAAAAGGAGAAATGCAATGACGATCCATCAGTCCCCCGAGGCCGCCGAGCAGGATATCGTGACCGTCCCGGCCGGAACCGCCACCTTCAAGAGCCGCCATCCGGAAACCATCGCCCTGCACGGTGGCAGCTTCCGTTACGACCCGACGAGTGGTGCGGTCGCGGTGCCGATCTACCAGACCTCGTCTTTCCAGTTGCCCGGTACGGATGGCGCCGACAAGCTCTTCGCCCTCGAGGCGCCGGGGCATCTCTACACCCGTGTTTCCAACCCGACGCAGGACGCCTTCGAGCAGCGCCTTGCCGAGCTGGAGGGTGGCGCGGCCGCTCTGGCACTCGCCTCCGGCCAGGCCGCCTCGGCCTTTGCGATCCTCAATGTTGCCCGCGCCGGCGACAATATCGTCAGCGCCGCCGGTCTCTATGGCGGCACCTGGGCGCTCTTCGCCGCCACCCTGAAGAGCTTCGGCATCGAGACCCGCTTTGTCGATGCGTCCGACCCCGAAGCCTTCGAGACGGCGACGGATGCGCGCACGCGTACCTATTATGCCGGATCCTTGCCGAACCCGAAGCTGGAGGTCTTCCCGATAGCGGAGGTTGCCGCCATTGGCCGCCGCCACGGCATTCCGCTGATCGTCGACAACACCGCCGCCCCCCTCGTCATCCGTCCGCTGGAGCATGGTGCGGCCATCGTCGTCTATTCGACGACCAAATATATCGGCGGTCACGGTACCTCGATCGGCGGCGCGATCATCGACAGCGGTACTTTCCCCTGGACGGAGAACCCGGCCCGCCAGCCGAACCTCACCGAACCGGATGCGAGCTACCAGGGCAAGACCTGGATCGAGAAGGCGGCTGCCATCGGCTTCCACCCCTACATCCTGCGCGCCCGCGCCGTGCTTCTGCGCGATCTTGGTGCCGCCATCAGCCCGCAAAATGCCTTTCAGTTCATCCAGGGCCTTGAAACCCTGCCGCTGCGCCTGCGCCAGCACAACGAGAACGCGGTGAAGGTCGCGGACTTCCTGAAGGGCCATGCCAAGGTCGATCGCGTCATCTTCCCGAAATTCCAGGAGGGTACCGCGAAGGCGCGCGCGGACAAATATTTCAAGCAAGGCCACTTCGGTGCGCTGGTCGGTTTCGAGCTGAAGGGCGGGCGGGAGGCCGGCCGTCGCTTCATCGATAGCCTTCAGCTTTTCTATCACCTCGCCAATATCGGCGATGCGCGCTCGCTGGCGATCCACCCCTCGACGACCACCCACTCGCAGCTCTCGCTGGAAGACCAGCAGGCGACCGGCGTCACGCCCGGCTATGTGCGCCTCTCCATCGGCCTCGAACATCCCGATGACCTGATCACCGATCTTGAAAGAGCCATCGCGCTGGCCTGAAGCCGGCCGGCCTGATCGGTGTATGACCCCGGCGCTGCCTCCTCGCGCCGGGGTCTTTTGTTTGGGCCGTCCCCGAACCGTCTGCGAAAAGAAACAGCATTCCGCTTTATAATATATAAAAAAGATAGAATTTCTGTATTTCATTGGCGCGATGGCTACTCTCTTCGTCAATTCCAAGCGTGACCCGCCCGCAAGGCCGGCACGGCAGCGACGAGTAGAATGCATGACGCAGATCGAGAATGCCTGGGGCGCCGGCCCCGGTGAAGCCTATGAGGCGCTCGCCGCGCCGTTCCGGCCGATTTTCGCCGAGATCGCCGCGGAGGCGACGCGGCGCGACCTGGAGCGCGACCTGCCGCACAAGGCAATCCGCCTGCTGAAGGAAGCCGGCTTCGGCGCAGTGCGCCTGCCGGTGGCGGTGGGCGGCAAGGGCGCGAGCCTGCCGCAGTTCTTCAACCTCCTGATCGAACTTTCCGCCGCCGATTCCAACATCACGCAGGCGCTGCGCGGCCATTTCGGCTTTGCCGAGGATATCCTGAACACCAGGGATGTGGAGCGCCAGGCCCTCTGGTTCGGCCGGATCGGCCGCGGCGAGATCACCGGCAACGCCTGGAGCGAGATCGGCACGGGCGCGGCGCTCGAACGCTTCTCCACCAACGTCGCCGAAAAGGACGGCCGGCTCGTCCTCAACGGCGCGAAGTACTACACGACCGGCTCGTTCTTCGCCGACTGGATCGATGTCGGCGCATCCAATGCGGAGGGCGAGGGCGTTTCGGTCGCCGTGCGCCGGGAGGCCGCCGGCGTCGAGGTGATCGACGATTGGGACGGCTTTGGCCAGACGCTGACGGCGAGCGGCACCACCACCTTCCGCGACGTCGCCGTCGAACCGCAAGATGTCGTCATCGACGACGAGCGCTTCAAATATTCCGCCGCCTTCTACCAGCTCGTGCATCTGGCGACGCTTGCCGGCATCGGCCGGGCGATTACCGCCGACGTCGCCAAAGCCGTGGCGGAGCGCCGCCGCACCTATACCCACGCCGCCGCCGCGCGCTCCAGCGAGGATCCGCAGGTTCTTCAGGTCGTCGGGCGCATCCGCGCCGCGGCCTATGCGGCGGGCGCGATCACCCTTCAGGCCGCCGCCAGCCTGGAGCGCGCCTTCGCGGCGCATTTCTTGGACGACCCGGAGGCCGAGGAAAAGGCCAATGCCGTCGCCGAACTCGAAGCCGCGCAGGCCCAGACGGTCGTCTCCGACCTCATCCTCGAAGCCTCGACCCTGCTCTTCGACGCGCTCGGCGCGTCCGCCACCAAGAAGCCCGCCGGCCTCGACCGCCACTGGCGCAACGCCCGCACGCTCGCCTCGCACAATCCGCGCATCTACAAGCACCGCATCATTGGTGATTTCGCCGTCAACGGCACGCCGCCGCCCTACCAATGGCGCATCGGCGCCAGCGCGGGCTGACGGCGATGATAAGGCTCGAACGCATCACCAAAAGTTTTCCCGGCAAGGAGGGCGCCGTCGCCGCGCTCGACGGGGTCGACCTCTCTGTCGCGAAAGGCGAGATTTTTGGCGTCATCGGCTCCTCCGGCGCGGGAAAATCCACGCTGGTGCGGCTCATCAACCTGTTGGAGCGCCCGAGCGGCGGCGATGTCTTCGTCGCCGGCGAGCGGGTGACGGACGCAAGCGGCGCGCGCCTTCGCGCGCTGCGCCGGTCAATCGGCATGGTCTTCCAGCATTTCAATCTCTTGAGCGCCCGCACCGTCGCCGACAATGTCGCCTATCCGCTGGAGCTGACCGGCGACTACGGCAGGATCGAGATCGCCGAGCGCGTCGCCGCGCTGCTCGCCCGCGTCGGCCTGACGGAACATGCGCAAAAATATCCGCGCCAGCTTTCCGGCGGGCAGAAGCAGCGCGTCGGCATCGCACGGGCGCTTGCCTGCGAACCCTCGGTCCTGCTCTGCGACGAGGCGACCAGCGCGCTCGACCCGCAGACAACAGGCGCGGTGCTCGATCTCCTGCGCCAGATCAACCGCGACCTCGGCGTCACCATCGTGCTCATCACCCATGAGATGGACGTCATCCGCCGCACCTGCGACCGCGTCGCCGTGCTCGATCGCGGCCGCGTGGTGGAGGAGGGGCCGGTGACCGACGTCTTCCTGCATCCGCGCCACACCGCGACCTTGCGCCTGGTGCGCGAGGCCGAGCCGGACAGCGGTTCGCTCGATGCCGTCGCCGATCCCGGCGGCCGCACGGTGCGCCTCACCTTCACGGGGCCGGCGGCGCACAAGCCCATCCTCGGCCGCATCACCCGCGAAAACCTCGTCGATTACGCGATCCTCGCCGGCCGCATCGGCCATATCCGCGAGACGCCCTATGCGCAGTTCATCGTCTCGCTCAGCGGGCGGGACGTGGCGGGCGCCATTGCAGGGCTGGAGGCGAGCGGCGTGGACGTGGAATTGCAGGGCGGCGCGCCATTCGCCGCGATCGAGGAAAGGCCGCGCCATGTCGTTTGACAACATCTATTGGGGCGATATCGGCGCGGCGCTCGGCCAGACGCTCGCCATGGTCGGCGGCGCGCTGCTGCTTACCGTTCTCGTCGGCCTGCCGCTCGGCGTCCTGCTCTTCCTCACCGGCCGGCAGCAGCTCTTCCAGGCGCCGCTCGCCTATGGCGGCCTGTCCTTCGTGCTGAACATCATCCGGTCGGTGCCCTTCATCATCCTGCTCATCGTGCTGATGCCGGTCACCGTCCTCGTCACGGGCACCTCGCTCGGCATCCGCGGTGTCATCTTCCCGCTGGTCGTCGGCACCGCGCCCTTCTTCGCGCGGCTGGTCGAGACGGCGCTGCGCGAGGTCGACCGCGGCGTCATCGAGGCGAGCCTCGCCATGGGCGCCTCCACCAGCCAGACGATCCTGCGCGCCGTGCTGCCCGAAGCGCTGCCGAGCCTCTTGGCGGCCGTCACGGTCACCGCGATCGTGCTGGTCGACTACACGGCGATGTCCGGCGCCATCGGCGGCGGCGGGCTCGGCGACCTTGCCATCCGCTATGGCTACCACCGGTTCCAGACCGAAATCATGCTGGTCTGCGTCGCCATTCTCATCGTCTTTGTCCAGCTCATCCAGGCGAGCGGCAACCGCCTCGTCACCCGTTTTTCCCGCAAATGACCCGCGCCAGGAGGACCCCCATGCGCATCCTGAAATCGCTTACCATCGCCGCCAGCCTCGCGCTCGCCGCCGTCGGCTCCGCCAAGGCGGAAGAAACGCTCGTCGTCGGCGCCACCGCCATTCCGCACGCGGAAATCCTCGAATTCGTCAAGCCGATCCTCGCCAGGGACGGCCTCGACCTCGATATCCGCGTCTTCACCGATTACATCCAGCCGAACGCCCAGCTCGTCTCCGGCGAACTCGACGCCAACTATTATCAGTACCGGCCGTTCCTGAACGACTACAACAAGCAGCGCGGCACGGAACTCGTGCCGATCGTGCCCGTGCATATCGAGCCCTTCGTTGCCTATTCGACGAAGATCGACGCGGTGGAAAAACTCGCCGACGGCGCGACCGTGGCGATCCCGAACGATCCGGTCAATGGCGGCCGCGGCCTGCTGCTCCTGCAAAAACTCGGCCTGATCAAGGTCTCCGGCAAGCCGGAACTGACCTCGCCGGAAGACCCGCTGCCGACCGTCAAGGACGTTGTCGAGAACCCGAAGAACCTGAAGATCGTCGAGCTGGAATCGGCGCTGCTGCCGCGCGCGCTCGGCGAGGTTGATCTCGCGGCACTCAACGGCAACTACGTCTTCGAGGCCAAGCTCGACATCTCCAAGGCGCTGCTGATCGACCGCGGCCAGGACGGCTACAATGTCTGGAGCGAATATCTCGTCACCCGCCCTGAGACCAAGGACGATGCGCGCGTGGCAAAACTCGCCAAGGCGCTGAACAGCGAAGAGACGCGGAAATTCATCGCGGAGCGCTACAAGGGACAGGTGGTCGCCGCCTTCTGATGTTTGCCTTTCGCCGCCGGGCTGCGCCTTGCCGCAACCCGGCAACCCCTTTTTGAAGTGACGGCCGAACCCATGAGCCCGACCCAAGCCACCGCCAGACAAACCCCTGCCGATCCCGCGCCCGGCGAAGCCGGCTGGCTGCCTGCGCCGCCAGCAAGGCCCGCCCATGTCATCCAAGACGACGCGGAGGCGATCGCTGTTGCGGAACGGCTGAAGCCGCTTTTCGCCGCCGAGGCCGGGGAGCGCGACCGCGAGCGGCGTCTGCCCTTCGCCGAAGTCGATCTCTTCTCCGAAAGCGGCCTCTGGGGCATCACCATCCCGAAGGAACACGGCGGGGCGGGCGTCTCGCAGGTCACGCTGGCAAGGGTTTTCGCGACGCTTGCGGCCGGCGATCCCTCGCTGACCCAGATCGCCCAGAACAGTTTCGAGATCATCGACGTCATCCGCCAGACCGGCAGCGAGGCGCAGAAGCGCGCGCTTTTCGGCGCGGTGCTGGCCGGAAAACGGCTCGGCAACGCCTTTTCCGAATTCGGCGGCAAGAACGCCGAGGCCTTCGAGACGAAGCTTGTCCGTGAGGGCGACCAGTTCACCGTCTCCGGCAAAAAATTCTATTCCACCGGCGCGCTCTTCGCTCATCTGGTGCCCATCGTCGCGCTCGATGAGGACGGCCATGTCGTCGTTGCCGTCGCGGACCGGGATGCGGCGGGGCTGGAGGTCGTCAACGACTGGTCGGCCTTCGGCCAGCGCACCACGGCGAGCGGCACGGTGATCCTCGACGCGGTGGCGATCCCGGCGGACCGGGTGCTGCCCGCCCATATCGTCTACGAGAACCAGAGCGCCATTGGCCCACAGAGCCAGCTCATCCACGCGGCGATCGACGCCGGTATCGCCCGCGGCGCCATCGAGGCGACCATCGACCTGGTCCGAAACCACGCCCGTCCGTGGATCGACAGCGGCTCCGACAGGGCGGCGGACGATCCCTATACGATCGCGGCGATTGGCGATCTGAAAATCCGCCTGCATGCCGCCGAGGCGCTGCTGGAGCGCGCCGGCCGCCAGCTCGACGAGACCATCGCTGACGTCACCGACGAGACGATCGCCAAGGCGAAGGTCGCGGTTGCCGAAGCCAAGGTGCTGACGACGGAGGTCGCGCTCACCGCCGCCAACAAGCTTTTTGAGCTCGCCGGCACGCGCTCGACGCTCGGTGCGCACAATCTCGACCGCTTCTGGCGCGACGCGCGCACCCACACGCTGCATGATCCGGTGCGCTGGAAGTTCCATTCGATCGGCCAATACTACCTCAACGGCGTACAGCCGCCGCTTCATTCCTGGATTTGAACGGGAAGGGCGCGCGCCGCCCGCCGCAACAAGACATGCGAAAAGAAATCCTCCTCAACGCCTTCACCATGAACTGCGCCGGCCATATCAACCATGGCCTGTGGACCCACCCGCGCGACCAGTCGCACCGCTATACGAAGCTCAGCTACTGGACGGAGCTGGCGGCGACGCTGGAGCGCGGCCTGTTCGACGGCGTGTTCCTCGCCGATATCGTCGGAGTCTACGACGTTTACCAGCAGTCCGTCGACCTGACCCTGCGCGAATCCATCCAGCTCCCGGTCAACGATCCCCTGATGCTGATCTCGGCCATGGCGGCGGTGACGAAGGGGCTCGGCTTTGGCGTCACGGTCAATGTCAATGCGGAGGCGCCGGCGATTTTTGCCCGGCGCATCTCGACGCTCGACCACCTGACGGAGGGCCGCATCGGCTGGAACATCGTCACCGGCTATCTCGACAGCGCCGCGCGGGCGATGGGCGAAAGCGCGCTCGGCGAACACGACCAGCGCTATGACCGGGCCGACGAGTTCCTCGACCTCCTCTACCGGCTCTGGGAGGGAAGCTGGGACGATGACGCCGTCCTGCGCGATCGCCGCGCCCGCGTCTATGCCGACCCCACCCGCGTGCGGAAAATCCGGCACGAAGGCCAATACTACCGCATGGAAGCCTATCACCTCAGTGAGCCCTCGCGCCAGCGTACGCCGGTGCTCTACCAAGCCGGCGCCTCCGGCCGTGGCCAAAAATTTGCCGCCCGCCATGCCGAATGCGTCTTCATTTCCCCGCCGGATACGGGCGTCGCCCGCACCGCGGCGCGCGCCATCCGCAAGGGTGCGGTGGAGGCGGGCCGGCGGGCCGAGGATGTGCGCATCTTCGCCGGCCTCACCGTCGTCGTCGACCGCACGGAGAAGGCGGCGAGGGAAAAGTTCGAGGACTATGCGCGCTACGCTAGCCCCGAAGCGGGCCTTGCGCATTTCTCCGCCGGCACGGGCATCGATTTCTCGCAATACGAACCCGACGAGCCGATCACCTACGGCAAGGGCAATTTCGTGCAGACCTCGGTCGATCTTGCCCGCGCGCGCGGCTGGACGAAGCGCAGCATCCTCGCCGGCATGGCGCTCGGCGGCCGCTATCCGCTGGTCGTGGGCAACCCCTATCAGGTGGCCGACGCGCTGGAGGCGTGGATCGCCGAGGGCGAGGTGGATGGTTTCAACCTCGCCCGCACCGTCGCGCCCGAAAGCTACGAGGATTTCATCGATCTCGTCATCCCGGTCTTGCAGGAGCGCGGCCGCTACAAGACCGCCTACGCCGCCGGCAGCCTGCGCAACCGCCTTTTCGGCACGGGCGATCGCCTGCCGGACCGCCACCCGGGCGGTGCGTTCCGGGCGAGGGCGGTGGCTGCGGAGTGAGGGGCGTCGGAAGCGGTAACCTCTCGCTAACCAGATCGCATAACCGGATGGTGACGAAAACCCGATAGTCCGGCTCCCTGAATGGAGGCGTAATGGGTGGTTCCAGAGAAAAGCCCGCGCCGACGCGGTGCGATCGCCTGAAAACTGCGGCAGGCGTCGTGGGCCTGTCCCTTTCCGGACCCGCCTTTCTGTCTGTCTGGATTGCGTGGATCATCGACGGTAGATTTCCCACTACCCGTGGCGGCGGACTTACCGCTTCCGAAAATCCGTTTGTTTTCTATGTATTGGCCTTGCTAGGGGTGGCGGTTCTTGTGCCAGTCGCCCTTGCCGGCGTCATGTTTTTGGTAGGCTACGCTCTGTTGCGAACAAGCGATGCCGATCCCGCTCACGCCAAACGGCGGCGGTTTCTGATCAGCCTCCATGGTGCGCTAAAGACTTTGCTGCGGAGATGGATCGCGCTTTTGCAAGGGTTCGCGCGACGTTCGTGAGCCGGTCGACTAAAGCCGAAATCTTTTCCCAACCCGCCCGCATTTTGGAAAATCCTGCCTGTCCTCGCTCTGTAGTCTATATAATTTATAGATTAAATGACTATTGATCTAACGGGGACATCATGACCGACGACACTCTTTCCGGCGTCAACCGCCGCAATCTCCTGAAGCTCACCGCCGTCGCCGGCGTGGTGGCGGGCGCGGGGCTTTTTTCGACGCGCACGGCCGCGGCTGAGGAGGGGCTTTCGCTGAAGGGCAAGCGCATCGGCATCAGCACGGCCGGCACCGATCATTTCTTCGATCTGCAAGCCTATAACGCCCAGATCGAGGAGGTGAAACGCCTTGGCGGTGAGCCGATCGCAGTCGACGCCGGCCGCAACGACGGCAAGCTTGTCTCGCAGCTCCAGACGCTCATCGCCCAGAAGCCGGACGCCATCGTCCAGCTTCTTGGCACGCTCAGCGTCATCGACCCCTGGCTGAAGAAGGCGCGCGAGGCGGATATCCCGGTCTTCACCATCGATGTCGGCTCGGTCAACTCGATCAACAATTCCACCTCGGACAATTGGGGCATCGGCAAGGACCTCGCCCTCCAGCTCGTCTCTGACATCGGCGGCGAAGGCAATATCGTCGTGTTCAACGGCTTCTACGGTGTGACACCCTGCGCCATCCGCTACGACCAGTTGGTCAATGTGGTCAAATATTTCCCGAAGGTGCAGATCGTGCAGCCGGAGCTGCGCGACGTGATCCCGAACACCGTCCAGGACGCCTTCACCCAGATCACGGCGATCCTCGCCAAATATCCGGAAAAGGGCTCGATCAAGGCCATCTGGTCGGCTTGGGATATCCCGCAGCTCGGCGCGACGCAGGCGCTCACTGCCGCCGGCCGCACCGAGATCAAGACCTATGGCGTCGATGGCAGCCCGGAAGTGCTCCAGCTCGTCGCCGATCCGAATTCGCCGGCCGCCGCCGACGTCGCCCAGCAGCCGGCCGAACTCGGCCGCGTGGCGATCCAGAACGTCGCCCGCCATCTCGCCGGCGACACGCTGCCGCGTGAAACCTACGTGCCGGCGCTCCTCGCCAACAAAGTGAATGTCGGTGACGTCTCCAAAAAGCTCGGCATCGGTTGATTTTTTAGGAGAAGCCCCCTCATCCGGCCCTTTCGGGCCACCTTCTCCCCTCGGGGAGAAGGTGCCGGCAGGCGGATGAGAGAGTTACAACGAGGACAACGGCCATGGCGGACACGGCAAAGAGCGGCGAGGCGATCATCCGCCTCAAAAACATCGTCAAGCGTTTCGGCGGGGCGCAGGCGCTTTCGGGCGCCTCGCTCACCGTCCGGCGCGGCGCGGTGCATGGTCTCGTCGGCCAGAACGGCGCGGGCAAGTCGACGCTGATCAAGCTGATCGCCGGCCTTCACCGGGCGGACGAGGGCGCGGTGGAGATCGACGGCAAGGCCTATGACCGGCTGACGCCGCATCTCGTGGAAGAACTCGGCGTGCACTTCATCCACCAGGACCGCCTGCTGGTGCCGACCTTCACGGTCGGCGAGGCGCTGTTCCTCGGCCGCGAGCTGCGTTTCCCCGGCACGCCCTTCCTCGACCGCGCGGCGATGCGGCGCAAATCCGCCGAAATCCTCGAACGCTACTTCGGCCTCGCGCTGCCGCATTCCGCGCTGATCGCCGATCTCTCGGCGGCAGAAAAGCAGATCGTGCAGATCACCCGCGCGCTGATCGCCAATCCCAAGGTGCTGGTCTTCGACGAGCCGACCGCCGCGCTCGTCCGGCGCGAGGCGGACCTGCTCTTCCAGCTCATCCACCGCCTCAGCGCCGAGGGCGTGACGGTGCTCTACATCTCGCATTATCTCGGCGAGATCGTCGATCTCTGCGACACGGTCACCGTGCTGCGCAACGGCCGCGACGTCGCCACCCTGCCGGTCGCAGAAACCTCGGCGGCGGAGATCGGCGCGCTGATGGTCAACCGCGCCATCGGCGACCTCTATCCGAAGCCGGCTGTTGCGCCCGGCGCGGTGATCCTCGAGGTCGAAAACCTCGCGCTGGCGGGCCGTTTCGAGGCGGTCTCCCTCACGCTGCGCAAGGGCGAGGTGCTGGGCCTCACCGGCCTCGTCGGCTCGGGAGCCAAGGAGGTGGTGCGCACGCTCTTCGGCCTCGACCGGCCGACCGGGGGTACGGTCCGCGTCAAGGGGGAGACGGTGTTCTCCGTCGATCCCGCCGCCGCCACCGATCGGCGCCTGGCACTGGTACCGGAGGATCGTCGTCGCGACGGCGTCGCGCTCGACCTCTCCGTCACCGAAAACACGACACTTGCCAGCCTCGCCCGGTTTTCCCGTAGGCTGATCGACCGCGGCGCGGAACGCCGCCAGACGCAAGATCTCGTCAAGCGGCTCGAGATCAAGACCGACGGCGTCGAGGCGCTGGTGAAGACGCTTTCGGGCGGAAACCAGCAGAAGGTGGCGATCGCCAAATGGCTGAGCCGCCAGTCGGAAATCTACCTGCTCGACGAGCCGACGGTCGGCGTCGACATCGGCGCCAAGGTGGAGATCTACCGGCTGATCGGCGAGCTTGCCGAGCGCGGCGCGGCCGTGCTGGTGCTCTCTTCCGATATCGAGGAACTGCTCGGCGTGACCGATCGCCTCCTCGTCTTCTTCCGCGGCCGCGTCACGCGGCAATTCATCTCTTCCGAAACTAGCCCGGGTGAGGTCCTCGCGGATGTCACGGGCGCCTACGAGACGCTTCGCCATGCTGGTTGACGCCCCCTATATTCCGGCCTCCATCATCGAAATCGAGGCGCAGAAGGCTTTCGAGACAGGCAAATCCCGCTCCGCTTTCGGCCGCCAGCTCGCCACACTCGCGCTGCGCGGCGGCGCGTTGGCCGTCTTCATTGGCGTTCTCGCGGTCTTCTCCGTAAGCGCGCCGTTTTTCCTCACCGTGGGCAACATCGGCAACGTGCTCGGTCAGTCGGCCATCGCGGGCGTGCTGGCAATCGGACTCACCATGTCATCATCGCGGGCGGCTCGAATGTCGTGACCGGCGGCATCGACCTGTCGCTCGCCACCAATATGGGCCTCAGCGCCGCCGTCTACGCCTCACTGGTGCAGGCCGGGCAGGGTGATGGTGTCGCCATCCTCGGCGCGCTCGGTACGGGGCTTGCCATCGGGGCGGTCAACGCGGCCGCTGTCACGCTCGCCGGCATCGTGCCGCTGCTCGCAACGCTTGCCGTCATGAACGTCGTTGCCGGCCTTGAACTGGTGCTGACACAGAACACCGTCGTCCCCGCCTCGACGGATTTCCTCTCGGCGCTCTCCGCCGGCGGACCGTTCGGTATTCCAGTGCTCGCCTATGTCCTGCTCGGCTTCACGCTCATCGTCGCCGCCGTGGTGCAGTATACGCCGCTCGGCCTTCGTCTCTACGCGGTCGGCGCCTTTCCGGATGCGGCGCGCGCGGCGGGCCTGCCGATCAAAACCTTCGTTGCCGGCTCGTTCCTGGCGAGCGGCCTCACCGGCGGCATTGCCGGCATCCTCTCGGTCTCCTATCTCTCGGGCAGCACCACGGGGGCCGGCGACATGCTGCTGCCGATCGTCGTCACCGCCCTGCTCGGCACGGTCTTCTCCCGCCGGCTGGTACCGACGATCACGGGCACGCTGCTCTCGGCGCTCTTCGTCGGTTTCCTCGTCAACGGCTTCCAGCTTCTCAACATTTCCAGCACGCTGGTCAGCGGCGTGCAGGGTCTTCTGATCCTGCTCTTCGTCTCCGCCACCACGCTGCTCGGCCGCAAGGAGACCGCCTGACATGGCGACCGCCGTCCTCCCCGCCTTCGCCCAAGGGCTGGCGCGTTATGCGCTCATCGCTGCGCTCGCCGCGGTCTTCGCCCTGTTCGCAACGCTCGCGCCTGGTTTCCTCTCCAGCGCGAACCTCCTCAGCGTGCTGGTCAACAATTTCGCCCTGCTCGCCATCGTCGCCATTGCCATGACCTTCGCCGTCTCGGTCGGCGGCATTGATCTTTCGGTCGGCACGGCGGTGGATTTTGCAAGCTTCGCCTTCGTCTCCCTCGTGCTTGCCGGGCAGCCGGTCGTGCTCGCGGCGCTTGGCGGACTTGCCGGCGGGGCGCTGGTCGGCCTGTTCAACGCCGTGCTGATCGCCGGCATCGGCATCTCGCCGTTCCTCGCGACGCTCGGCACGCTCTTCGTCGGGCGCAGCGTGCAGCAATTGCTGACCAATGGCGGCAACCCGGTCTACCTGCCGCCGGCCGGCGTGCCGGAGGCGTTTCGCTTCCTCGGCCATGGCGCGATGGCGGGCATTCCCGTGCCCCTGATCGTCACGGCGCTGGTCGTCGCCGGCGCCTGGGTCGTGCTGGCGCGCAGCCGCTTCGGCCGGGTGGCGCTCGCCACCGGCATCCAGGCGAGCGTCGTGCGCTATTCGGGCCTGCGCCTCTCGCGCATCACCGCGCTCACCTATATCCTGGTCTCGACCATCGCCGCTGTGGTCGGTCTTATCCTCACCTCCACGGTGACGGTCTACATCCCCTCGTCCGGTAACGCCTTCCTGCTCAACGCCATTGGTGCGACCTTCATCGGCACCACCTTCGATCCGCATGGCCGGCCGAACGTGCCGGGCACCGTACTCGGTGTGCTGCTGCTCGGCGTCGTCGCCAACGGGCTCCTGCTGTCGGGCCTCAATTTCTACTGGCAGCAAGTCGGCACCGGCCTTCTCATCTTCTCCGTCCTCGCCATCGGCTTTGCCAACCGCAAGGCCGCCGGCCGGGCGTGATCCCTGACTTTTCGAAAGGATTTTTCATGAGCAGCGTCACCCGGCTTGCCGACCGACAGGAAACCGCCCACCGCATTGCCAGCGAGGATGAGGCACTTGCCATTGCGCGCACGCTGGCTGCCGAATTCGAAGGCGGTGCAAGCCGGCGGGACTACGAGCGGGCCCTGCCGTTTGAGGAATTGGACCGTCTTTCCGCCTCCGGCCTGCTCGCCATTACCGTTCCCGCCGAATATGGCGGCATCGACGTCTCCAACGCCGTGCTCGCGGAGGTGACGGCGATCCTGTCGGAAGCCGACAGCTCGATCGGCCAGATCCCGCAGAACCACTTCTATATTCTCGAAGCGCTGCGCCACGACGGCAACGAAACGCAGAAGCGCTTCTATTTCGGCCGGGCGCTTGCCGGCGACCGGTTTGGCAATGCCCTTTCCGAAGTCGGCACGAAAACCGTCGGCGATTACAATACGCGCATTGCGCCCGATGGCGCGGGGTTCCGCATCAACGGTCGAAAATTCTATTCGACGGGCGTGCTCTTCGCCCATTGGGTGACGATCTTTGCGCTGGACGGGGAGGACCGCCTCACCATGTCCTTCGCCCCGCGCGAGACTGACGGCATCGAGATCGTTGACGACTGGGACGGTTTCGGCCAGCGCACCACGGGCAGCGGCACGACAATCCTGCGCGACGTCTATGTGCCCGCCGACGCTGTGGTGCAGCACCACAAAGGCTTCGAGCGCCCCGGCACGATCGGCTCGGTCGGCCAGATCATTCATGCCGGCGTCGATCTCGGCATCGCCCGCGCGGCGCTGAAGGAGACGATCGGTTATGTGCGCGACAAGGCGCGGCCGTGGACGGGCAGCGGCGTCGAGCGCGCGGCCGACGATCCGCTCACCGTCGCGCGTATCGGTGAACTCGCCATCCGCGCCGAGGCGGCCGAGGCGACATTGGAGCGGGCCGGGCGCAAGGTCGATCAGGCGCAGGTGAACCTCAATTCGGAGAATGCGGTCGCCGCAACATTGGCGGTGGCTGCCGCCAAGGTGCTGACGACGGAACTCGCGATCGACGCGGCCAACGTGCTCTTCGAGCTGGCCGGCACCTCGGCGACGAAGCGCGGCCTCAACCTCGAACGCCACTGGCGCAACGCCCGCACCCACACGCTGCACGATCCGGTGCGTGGAAGTACCACGTCGTCGGCAACTATCACCTGAACGGCATCACGCCGCCGAAGAACGGCGCGCTCTGAAATCCAACCCTCGTGGTGGGGGTGGTCCCCTGGCCGCAATCCTCTGGGATTGCGGCCCTTTTTTTGACCAACAAAAAAGGGCGGCCCTCCTTGCCGCCCCCTCGCAGGTCGTTTGAATGCCCTCAGCTATAGAGGCTTGGTTCCGGCACCCGGTCGTTCAGGGTAAAATCGCCGACCTCGCGCGCCTTGTAGAACACCGGATCATGCAGCGTGTGGGTGCGCACGTTGCGCCAGTAGCGGTCGAAGCGATGGTGCGCGGCTGTCGAGCGGGCGCCGGTAAGCTCGAAGATGCGGGCGGTGACGTCGAGCGCCACATGCGTGGCGCTGACCTTGGCCGCATAGGCCTCGATTGCAGCCTCGCCGCGTTCGCGGGCACTAACGCCCCGGCCACGCGCAAGCGCCGACTGAACGGCGGTTGCGGCAGCATCGGCAAGGGCGGCGGAAGCCTTCAACGCTGCACGGAACTCGCCGATGCGCTCCAGGATATAGGGATCGTCGCTCGCCTTCTCGACGCCCGACGTGATCCAGGGCCGCGTCGTGGTCCGCACATAGTCACCAGCAGCGATAAGCGCGCCTTCCGCGGTGCCGAGATAGAAATTGACGAAGACGAGCTGGATCAGCGGCGTGTTGAACGTTGCCTGCACGGGCGGAGCGCTGTCCTTCCCGGCTAGGGGCAGAAGAAAATCGGTTTCGTCGACCGGAAAATCACGGAACTCGACGCTGCCGCTGTCGGAAAGCCGCTGGCCGATATTGTCCCAGTCGTCGTTGGCGATGTAGCCGGGCCGCTCGGTCGGCAGGACGAGGTTGGCGATCTGGTCGCCGAAGGCAGCATTGGCGTTGATACGGTCGGAAACATGCGCGCCGGTCGAGAAGGTCTTCTTGCCGTTTAGCAGGTAGTGGTCGCCGCTGCGTGTCAGCACGAGGCCGGGATCGCGCGGGTTGACCGCGGCGCCCCAATAGAGCCGCTTCGCAACCGTCTCGACGCCGAGGTTCCAGGCCTTGTCCGGATCGTCCGCCGCCCAGTAGATGTACTGACTGTTGACATAGTGATAGCCGAGAAGCTGGCCGATCGAGCTTTCACCGCGCGCGAGAATGCGCACCAGCTTCAGCCCGTCCACCCAGTCGAGCCCGCCGCCGCCGATCTCGACCGGGTGTAGCGCCGTCAGCAGGCCCTCGCTCTTTAACCGGGCGATTTCCGCCTGTGGCGGCTTGCCTTCGGCATCGAGCTGCGCGCCGCGACGGGCAAGATCGGCGGAAATCGCTTCGGCGCGCGCAAACAGGCGAGCCCGGTCGTCTTGAAGTTCAGGTTCCTTGACAAGATGCAGGGCAGTCATGGTCGGTCTCCAGCGGTCTGGCCGATACGCAGCAGGGCGCCACGGTCGGGTTTGGGGGATCGGTGCGTACGGGTGTTCGTCGCTCTGCCGCATCTTCCCAAAGCCCTCGGGCTGCGACCAGAAAAGCCATTTCCGAAATTAGTATATATAAAAGATAGAATTTCTGTATTTAGGATACGGAGGCGTTATTCTCGCCACATGTCCGTGCCGTCAGGCATTCCCGCATCCCTGGAGAGATTCCCATGGCCCGCCATATCCGTTTCAACGCCTTCGACATGAACTGTGTCGGTCATCAGTCGCCGGGGCTGTGGGCGCATCCGAATGACAAATCCTGGAAATACAAAGACCTGGATTACTGGCAGGATCTTGCCCGCACGCTGGAACGCGGCGTCTTCGACGGCATCTTCATCGCCGATGTCATCGGTTACTATGATGTCTACAAGGGTTCGAACTACCACGCGATCCATCAGGCGGCACAGATTCCGGTGAACGACCCGCTCCAGCTTGCCGCCCCCATCGCGCTTGCCACGGAGCATCTTGGTATCGGCATCACCGCCTCCACTTCCTTCGAGTATCCCTACACCTTCGCCCGGCGCCTCGCGACGGCGGACCATCATTCGAAGGGTCGCGTCGGCTGGAATATCGTTACCTCCTACCTGGAAAGCGGCGCGAAGAATGTCGGGCAGGGTGGTTTGCGCCGGCACGACAACCGCTACGAAGTCGCCGCCGAATATGTCGAGGTGCTCTATAAGCTGCTCGAAGGCTCGTGGGAGGAGGGTGCGGTGGTGCGCGACGGCGGCAAGCGCATCTTCACGCACCCGGAAAAGGTCCACGAGATCGCCCACAAGGGCAAGTACTTCGAGGTTCCCGGTTATGGCCTGACGGAGCCTTCGCCGCAGCGCACGCCGATTCTCTACCAGGCCGGCGCGTCCGGCCCGGGCAAGGCCTTTGCCGCCGCCCATGCCGAATGCATCTTCGTCGCCGCGCCGACCAAATCGGTGCTCAAGGCCTATGTTGCCGATATCCGCCAGCGCATTGCCGCTGCCGGCCGCGATCCGAAGAAGGTCTATATCTACACGCTCGTCACCATCATCACCGATGAGAGCGAGGCGAAGGCAGAGAAGAAGTTCGAGGACTACAAGAGCTATGTCTCCTATGACGGCTCGCTCACCTTCATGTCCGGCTGGAGCGGCATCGACTTCGGCCAGTATGCACCGGCGGACGTGGTCGAGAAGATAGAGACCAATGCCATCCACTCCTTTGTCGAGCACATCGCCGGCGGAGACAAGTCCTGGACGATCGACGAGCTCGCCCAGTTTGGCGGCATCGGCGGCATGGGACCGGTCTTCGTCGGCTCGCCGGAGCGCATCGCCGATATTCTGCAGGAATGGGTTACGGATACGGACGTCGACGGCTTCAACCTTGCCTATGCTGTCACGCCGGACAGTTTTGAGGATGTCGTTGCCCATATCGTGCCGGAACTGCAGAAACGCGGTGCCTATCCCACGGGCTACCGCCCCGGAACGCTACGCGAAAAACTGTTCGGTGAGGGGCCGTACTTGCCGAAAACCCATCCGGCCGATGGCTATCGGGATATCGAGGCCGTCAAGCGCCGTGACGCCGAGCGCATTCCGGCATTGAAGTCGGTCGGAGCGTGATGCCGGCGCTTCGGCATCGCTGCTGGACAGCAAGCGCGGCGGCGATGCCTTGGAGCGCGGCAGATAAAACTTGACCATTAGCCTCATGATAAAATAGGAGACATCACCTTCACCTCATCCGGAGCCTGTCGTGGTGTCTTCCTTGTTTTCTTCTCTGCGTCTTGCAATGCTGATCGCCGTGGCGGTGCCCGCTGCCGGTTTTGCGCAGCAAGTGTCGATCACCGATTCCCGCGGGCAACAGGTCACGATTGAGCGGCCGGTGGACAGCGTGGCGATCTTTCCGCTGCCCATCCCCGAAGCCATGATCGCGCTTGACGGGGGAACCCAGCGCCTCACCGCCATCAATCCGCGGGCGCAGGCGGCGTTGATGAACGGGGTGATCGGTCAGCTTTTCCCCGAGATTACCGATATCCGCACCGATCTGGTCGCCGGCAACTTCATCCCCAATGTCGAAGAGATACTCGCTGCAGGCCCCGATGTGGTGCTGCAATGGCAGGCCAAGGCCGACGAGCGTGTTGCCCCGATGGAGAATGCGGGCATCAAGGTGGCCACGGTTAGCACGGAATCGCGCGAAACCCGGCGTGGCTACATCGCCATGCTCGGCCAGATCCTCGGCAAGGAGGATCGGGCCAAGGCCTTCCTCGACTGGGAGGACAAGACCGTGGCCGACATCGCCGCGGTGCTGAAGGCCGCAGGCAAGCCCCGGCCGCGTATCGTCTTCATCGACAGCATGAGCGACAACGAGTTCGTGGTGTTCGGCCGTGAGGAAGCCTATTTCGCAGCATCGGGCCTGATCAATGCCGCGACCGAAGCGGGCTTCACCGAAGGATCCGTCACCGTCGGCGCGGAATCGCTGCTCGAATGGAACCCGGACATCGTCCTCGTCAACTACTACAACGACACCATCAAGCCTGACGATATCCTCAAGCATCCCGTGCTGGGCGCGCTGGCCGCGGTCAAGGCGGCGCGGGTCTACAAGACCCCGGCAATCGACCCGGCGACGGCGGCTGGCGGCGAACTCGCCTACCAGTGGTTTGCCGAAATCGGTTATCCCGATCTGTTCGACACCAACATGCGCACCGCTGTCGTCGATGGCTTTCAGTTCCTCTACGGCAAAACCTTGAACGACGAACAGGTCGACAAGCTCATGCAGATGGAATGGAACGGCGGCAGCGCAGGCTACGCCGACGCCTTCGGGCGGACTCGATAGTTTTCGGGATCGAGCCAGGATCGGGGAGGGTGCCTTGAAGGATATCGGCTTCATCACGTCGGGTGACGGCGCGCAGCTGCAATGCTACCGCGATTATCAGGCCTATCTCGATGCGGAACTCTATCTGCGTACCCTCGACAAGGTCGATCTTACGGGGTTCCGCGCCATCGTCGTTCCCGATTTCTCCAACCAGGACCTGTTGCGGCGGCATGCCCGTCAGCTCAACGACTATCTTGCCGGCGGTGGCTTCCTCATCGTCTTCGAGCCCAATCGCATGGACGAATGGCTCGATGTCGTGGAGGTCCAGTGGTTCTCGCGTGAGACAGAGGACTGGAAATGGTGGATGCGGCCGGGAGGGCGCATGGAGGCGTATCAGCCGCGGCCCGAGCATTCCATGGCCCGGGCTATTCCCCTTGCGGATATGTGCTGGCATTTTTTCGGTGCCTTCCGGCTGCCGCCGACGGCAACGCCGATCCTCAATCTCGACAACGACGAAGGTTGCCTGCTCTATGATCAGGCTGTCGCCGGCGGCGGACGGCTGATTGCCTCCACCATCGACCCGCATACCCATCACGGGCGCCGTTTCATGCCCGCAACGACGCGGTTCCTCAACGGCTTCTATCCCTGGCTGAAGCGCGAGGTGCAGAACCATGGCTGACCGTGTTCTCCGCCATGACGGCCGCAGGCCGCATCTGCTCTATCTGCGCTCCACCCGCAGCTACAACCGCGATCGTATCGGCGGGCTTGTGCCGCAGGACTGGCGTTACAGCGCTGCCGATGTTTATGACCTCGAGACGATCGATCTTGCCGAGGTCGATGTGGTCATGCTCTCGGGCATGGCCGACCAGATCTTCCTGAAGTCCATCGAGGCGAAGCTGGTCGACTATCTCGCTGGCGGCGGCCACTTCCTGCTCAATGGCCATATCCTGCTGCCGTTCCTGCCCTGCCTCAGCCCGTTCCGCGCCGTTCCGCCAAAGCCGTTCACCAACTGGATGATCCGGCCTGCGCAGCCCGGCGCCTATTTCGGCCGGATGGACTTTGAAAACTTTCATCGGCACGAAGGGATCCTCGGCCAGTATGCACGCGGGTTTTCCGACGCGCCCGCCGGCGCGCAATGGCTTTGCCTCATCGGGGGGCCGGGGCCGGACGGCACCGTGCTTGAAGGCCCGGTCGACTGGGTCTGGCGCATGCCCGGCGGTGGCAAGGTCTTCATGCACAATGGCGACCATATCGAGCAGTTCTGCTCCGATCCCCGCCAGCAGCCCAACCTTTTCCATGACATTCTGAACGCGCTGGTCTTCTCCGACGAACCGCCGGCGGCTCCCGCGGAGGGGCGGCCGTGACGGATGGCGTCGCCGCGCCGGCTGCCGGAGACCCGCCGCTCGACGTGCGCATGGTCATGACGGGTCTGGTCGGGCTGCTGGTTCTTGCCATGATCCTCTCGCTTTCGGTCGGCCGCTATGGCGTGGGTCTCGGCGATCTCGCGACATTGGTCGGCGGTTGGTTGCGCATCGGTCCCGGTCGCGATGGCGTTGCCGAACCGGTCTGGCGGGTCGTCGAGCTGGTGCGCGTGCCGCGCCTGCTGATCGGCGCCACGGTCGGAGCAGGGCTGGCCCTGTCAGGTGCGGTGCTGCAGGGCGTGTTCCGCAATCCCCTGGTTGATCCGCATGTCATCGGCGTTTCCTCCGGTGCCGCCTTCGGGGGCGTGCTTGCCATCCTGCTGGGGCTTGGGGCAGCCGTGCTCTGGGTAATGGCGTTCGGTTTCGGGATTGGCGCCCTGCTCCTCGTCGTTGTGATGAGCCGCAAGTCCGGTCGATCGTCATTGCTTATGCTGGTGCTTGCGGGGATTGTCGTCTCGGCGCTGTTTTCCGCACTCGTATCGCTTGGCACCTATTTCGCCGATCCCAATGACACGCTGCCGGCTATCGTGTTCTGGCTCATGGGTTCGTTTGCCAGCGCAACCCCCGAACGGGCGCTCTACATGGTGCCGCTCGTCATGCTCTTCGCCGTGCCGCTGCTGTTGATGCGGTTCCGGATCAACGTGCTTTCGCTCGGTGACGAGGATGCCCGCGCGCTCGGCCTCAAGGTCGAGCCGACGCGGTGGTTGGCGCTCTGTTGCGTTACCGGCATTACCGCCGCCAGCGTTGCCAATTCGGGCATCATCGGTTGGGTGGGGCTGGTCATTCCCCATTTCGCTCGCACGCTGGTAGGCCCGGATCACGGCCGGTTGCTGCCGGCAGCGGCGCTGCTCGGCGCGATCTTCATGCTGCTGGTCGACACGCTGGCGCGCACGATGATCGCCGCCGAAATACCCCTCGGCGTGCTGACGGCGATCGTCGGGGCGCCGGTCTTTTTGATCTTGTTGCATCGCAACCGGGGGGACGCATGGTAGTCGCCATAGAAGCCCGCGGCGTCGGCTTCCGCTATGATAATGCCAATCCGTGGCTGTTCGAAAAACTGGATTTCACGCTGCGCAAGGGCCAGACGCTCGTGCTTCTCGGTCGAAACGGCCGCGGCAAGACCACGCTGCTCAAGTGCCTTGCCGGCCTGATGCAGCCAAGTACAGGTCATGTCAGCTGTGCTGGCATGCTCGGATATGTGCCGCAGCAGTTTGCCGCACCCTTCTCCTATTCCGTTTTCGACGTCGTGCTGATGGGCCGCGCCCGGCATGTCGGGCTATTCTCCAGCCCCACTGCGCTCGACCGCGAGCACGCGCGCGAGGCTTTGGCCCTGCTTGGTCTCTCCAGCTTTGCGCATAGGGCCATCGGGACGCTTTCGGGCGGTGAGCGGCAGCTGGTGCTGATCGCCCGCGCGCTCGCATCTAACGCTGACATCCTGTTGCTCGACGAGCCTGCCGCGGCGCTCGATTTCCACAACCAGGCGATCATGCTGGCCATGCTTGGACGGCTTGCCGCCGAGCGCGGCCTGACCATCGTCATGACCACGCACGAACCGACCCATGCGCTCGAAATCGGCGATCGTGCCGTTTTGCTCTACGGGGCCGGCCGCTGTGAAGAAGGGGCGGTAGCCGACATGTGTGCCCCCGAGCGGCTGTCGGCCCTCTACTCCATCGGCATGCAGCGCCTGGATCATGCAGACGGCCAATCCGCCAGCATCGCGGCCCGTTTTCGCTCGGTCGGGCACTGGCCGCAACCGGATGCCGGCAGCATGAAGGAACGCGGCCGCCGTTTTGCGGATTTTGATCAGGGCACGTGACGGCCTGCTCCTTTTGCTGCGTGGACAAGAGGCGGCGTCACCCGAACTGCGAGATGCCCCTTTCTGACGATCGCACGGTTGCACTGTCGGAGCGTGCCGCGTCGGTCCGCCAGGTCTGGAGCCACCGGTCAAATCCCGCTGCCCGCTCGGTCGGGGCCTGTCCCGCGATCTCGTAGGCACCGACGATCGGGTTGATTGCGGGGCAGAGCTGGATGAGCTGGCCGTCGCGCAATTCCCGCTCGATGAGCGACGGGCTCGCCTGGCCGACGCCGAGGCCGGTGATGCAGGCATCGATGGAGGCCTCGTCTGTATCAAAGGTGAGACTGCCGCTGCGCGGTTGGAACGCAATGCCCGCCGCCTCGCACCAACGCTGCCATGACCAGGCATCGGCGGTGTCGAGCAGGATCGGCAGGCCCAGCAACGCGCCCGGCGTCACCGTCTTCGCCAGGCTGCCGATCAGCAGGGGCGAGCAGACGGCGACCGTTCGATCGAGCAGGAAGGCGCTGGGAAAGCGCGACTCGTCTGAGCCGCGCTTGTAGCTGACCGTGACATCGGGAACGTCGCTGGCGCCAAGCGCGAGTGACTGGATGTTGAGGTCGACGCTGGGATTTTCCTGAAGATAGGCGCCGAGCCTTGGAATGAGCCAGCGCCGTGCCAGGGTGATCGGTGCCTGGATCACCAGGCGTATGCGATCCGGCAGAACGGCGCGCGTGCCGTTCTCCAGCGTGGCGAGCGCTGCATTCACGTGGATCAGGTATTGTCGGCCGGCATCGGTGAGCGAAATCGCATTGTGCCCGCGATGGAAGAGCTGGACGCCGAGGGCCTCCTCCAGCGACTTGATCTGCCGGCTGATCGCGCCGGGTGTCAGATGCAGCTCGCGCGCTGCCAGCGTCAGGCTGCCGGTGCGCGCGGCGATGGAAAAGGCCGGCAGTGTTGCCAGTGGCGGCAGTTTGGCGCGGTTGGTTTGAGGATTTCTCATGCTGGCGTGAGAATCTTTCGCTTGCAAATAACTTGACTATATCTATCCACATTCTGCCAGAACGACAAGAATGATCGGGGAAGCCTGCCTTGAAGACCGACGTCCGCCATCCGTACGATCGATGCGAACAGGGCTTTCCTCAAGAGCGCAGCATGCATTCTGTGCAACCGTTCATGCTGTCAGCCGTCCGCCACTGTCATCACGGATCACCTTGAGGGAGAGAACAATGTTTTCCAGTTTTGCCTTGCTGAGCAGGCGTGCCCTTCTGTCCGGCGTGTTTGCCGCCTGCGTCGTTGCGGGCATGAACCCTGCACTTGCCGAAGACGCCACGCAGAAAGTCACTGATGACCGCGGCGTCGAGGTGACGGTTCCTGCCCATCCGAAACGCGTCGCCTCCATCTCGTTCTTCGCTGATGACGTGGCGCTGGCGCTCGGCATCAAGCCGGTGGCGAGCACCTATATGGTCGCGGACCGCCCGCCGGAGTTCCTGCTCGGCCTCACCAAGGACATGGTGCAGGTCGGTCAGCGTGCCAAGCCGAACCTCGAACTTCTCTCGGAAGCAAAGCCGGATCTCATCGTCGCGATCCGCCGCTACACCGTCGGCAATGCGCCGCAGCTCGAGAAGATCGCGCCCTATGTCGCCTGGAACATGGAACTGCTCGACGGCAGCGACAAGGAAATCGAGGCGCTGGCGAAAATCCTCGGCAAGCCTGAGCGCGGCGTCGCGTTGAACAAGGCGTTTCGCGCGCATCTCGCTGACGTCTCGGCCAAGGCGCCGAAGGATGCTCATCCCCGCTACGCCATCATGTGGGGCGGGGAAGTGCCGTTCGCTTTCCATGATGAGAACACGTCCGCCTCGATCCTGAATGCCATCGGCGGCGAGAACATTGCCGGCGCCATGGTGCCGGGCGGCGAATTCGGCGTGGACCTCAGCCTGGAGACCATGCTGGAAAAGGACCCGGAAGTCCTCTTCATCTATGATTACGGTCCGGATCGCCCGCATGAGGGCAACCCGATCTGGCAGGAGCTCACGGCGGTCAAGAACAACCGCGTCTACTATGTCGGCGATCAATGGGTCGAGACCAACGGTCCGATCGCCAGGGAGATCGTGCTGCGCGAAGCCGCGCACTACCTCTATCCGGATGTCTTTCCCAAGGTTGACGTGAAGGCGGAAGCGGCCAAGATCATCCCGGCCGAACTCCAGAAGTAAGCGACTGACCGCGACGACGATGGACGCACGCAAATTCTCGATAGCCATCGGTTGCATCGTCGTCGCGACCCTTCTCGTCATCGCTGTCGGCTTGATGCCCGGCGCGCGCACGCTTTCCGCCGGCGCGGTCCTGCAGGCGCTTTTCAGCCCCGACGGCAAGATCGAGTCGATCCTCGTCTGGACGCTCCGGCTGCCGCGCAGCCTCGCCGCCGCGACGGCCGGTGCGGGGCTTGCCGTGTCGGGCTATCTCCTCCAAGCGCTGACCCGAAACCCGCTCGCCGATCCCGGCATAACCGGCGTCACCGCCGGGGCGATCGCACCGATCGTCACATGCTTCGTCTTCCTGCCCTGGGTTTCCGGGCACTACTATCCGCTCGTCGGACTCGCCGGCGGACTTGCCGCCGCATCGGTGACGTTCTGGGTGGCGCGCGGCGGCAACAGCCATCCGCTGCATCTGGCCCTCGGCGGCGTCAGCGTCTCGCTCTTCCTCGGTGCGATCACCATCTACGTGCTGCTTTTCGCCGGGCCGCAATCGACGGCGCTGCTGTTCTGGCTGGCCGGGGGCTTTGCCGGGCGGACCTGGGGGCATCTCGTCCAGATGCTGCCCTGGGTGCTGGTCGGGGTGTCGGGCGCCTTCTTCCTTCATCGGGTGATCGCCATGTTCGCGCTCAGCGACCATTCCGCCGCGGCGATGGGGGTTCAACTCACGCTCTGGAAACCGGTCTTGCTGCTGCTCGGCATCTGCCCCGTCGCGGGCGTCGCGCCTGTTGCCGGCCCCGTCGCCTTCGTCGGCCTTGCCGCGCCGCATATGGCAAAGCTCCTGCGACCGCGCGGCACCGCCTGGGAGATCGGCCTGACCGCTGCCATCGGCGCGCTGATCGTGACCGCGGCGGACCTTGTCGCGCGCACCGCCGCCATTCCCAAGGAACTGCCGGTCGGCATCGTCACCGCGCTCATCGGCGGTCCACTCTTCGTTTATCTCATCCAGCGCGGCCGGCTCG
This sequence comes from Shinella sp. SUS2, assembly GCF_001262505.1. Taxonomy (GTDB): domain Bacteria; phylum Pseudomonadota; class Alphaproteobacteria; order Rhizobiales; family Rhizobiaceae; genus Shinella. The sequence continues at coordinate 100,464 of NZ_KQ410738.1, read as the reverse complement.
ATTTCAAGGGAGAGGGCGCATGAGCCTGGGCGCCCCGACGATTGGCCGGCCGAGCCGCTGGATCCTGCCGATTGCGCTCGCGCTCGTCCTCCTGTCGTTCGTCGCCGCCATCTTCCTCGGCATCGTCGACCTGCCCGTCCGTGATGTCCTGTCGGCGCTGACTGGAAGCGGTTCGCCGGAGGCACGCTCGATCATCCTCGATATCCGGCTGCCGCGCATCGTGACCGGCATTTTGGCCGGCATGCAGTTTGCGCTCGCCGGCCTGCTTCTCCAGACCATCACCCGCAATCCGCTCGCCGATCCCTCGCTGATGGGCGTCTCGCAGGGCGCGACGCTGACCGTGACGCTCTTCCTTCTCTTCACGGTCTATCTCGGCAATCCCGATTCCTACTCGGTCAACGAGCTACCGATCGCCTGGCTCCCGCCCGCCGGTATGATGGGCGGTATGATCGCCGGCGGCATCATCTATCTGCTTGCCTTCCGCCTCGATCTCAGCCCGCTCCGGATCACGCTCTGCGGCATCGCCATCGGCGCAGTGCTGCACGCCATTGCCATCGGGCTCATCGCGGGCTGGGGCTCGGCCCGCATCGAGATCATTCTCGAATGGCTCTCCGGCAGCCTTTATGCCCGGACCTGGGACCATGCGCTCTTCCTGCTGCCGTTCACGATTGCAGGCCTTGCAATGCTGCCGCTGATCTACCGCCCGCTGATCCTGCTGCGGTTCGATGCGACTGTCGCCCGCTCCTTCGGCCTCTCCTACAAGGCACAGTTCTCGCTGGTCCTGCTTGTCTCCTGCGCGCTGGCGTCCAGCGCCGTCGGCGCCGTCGGGCCGGTCGTCTTCGTCGGCCTCATCGTCCCGCATCTGGCGCGCTTCCTCGCCGGGCGGCATTTTCCGCTGGTCCTTCCGCTCACCGTCGTGCTCGGCGCCGTCATCGTCACGCTGGGCGACCTGATCGGCCGGCTGGCCGGCGGGCCGGAGGAAGTGCCGATCGGCGTCGTCACCGCCCTCATGGGCGTTCCTGTCCTGCTTGCGCTTCTGCGCAAGGTTCCGTGAGATCGCCCATGCCGCTCACCGCTTCACACCTGTCGGTCCTCTACGGTCGCCGCAAGGCGTTGACCGATTTCTCGCTGTCGATGGAAAAGGGCGAAATCCGCGCCCTCATCGGCCCGAACGGTTCGGGTAAGAGCACGGCGCTCCAAGTGCTGGCCGGTCTCATCACACCATCAGGCGGCAAAGCCCAGATCGAAGGCACCGCCGTCGCCGCGATGTCGCGGCGCGCGATCGCGAAAAAACTCGCCTTCCTGCCGCAGCAGCCGGCAGCGCCCGACGAGATGACGATCGCCCAGCTTGTCCGGCAAGGCCGTTTTCCCCATGTCGGCCTGTTCCGCTCCTATGACCGGAAGGACGAGGCGGCGATCGAATGGGCGCTTGAAAGCACGGGCCTCACGCGCTTCGCCGACCGGACGCTACAGGAGCTTTCCGGCGGCGAGCGCCAGCGCGCCTGGATTTCGGCGGCGCTGGCGCAGGAGGCGGGCATCCTGCTTCTCGACGAACCGACATCCTTCCTCGACATCGGCTACCAGGTGGAGGTGCTCGACCTCGTGCACCGCCTCAGCCGCGAGCGCGGCGTGACGATCCTGATGGCGATCCACGACATCAATCAGGCGATCGCCGTCAGCGACCGCATCTCCCTTCTTGAAAAGGGCGAGCTTCGTTTCGACGGCGCGCCGCGGGCGCTCGCCGAAAGCGGCCTGATTGAACGGACCTTCCGGGTGAAAGGGCGGTTCGTCGAGGTCGCGCCCGACAAGCCGCCCCATTTCGACGTCGAGCTTACGACGCTGCACCGGCTGGGGTCTTGACCAGCCGGAAGACGATCTTGGTCTGCGTGTAGTAGTCGAGCGCGTCGGCGAAGTCGGGTGTCCAGCCGTCTTCGAAGAACGGGATGAAGCCATCGTATTCCAGCTTGCGGCCCGAGACCGTGAAACCGGCTTTGGAAAACGCCCTGGCATAGTCGGTGATCGACCGGTCCTGCACAACCGTGTTGGTACGTTGGGCGACGAGATCGCGCCACTTCGGCCAGAGTGGATTGTCGGTATGGCAGCCCGTGACGGCGTAGTAGACGCCACCCGGCTTCAGGGCCTTGAAAATATCGGCGGCATGGGCGTCGATGTCGGAAACGAGATAGATCACCTCATGGCTGAGCGCGAGATCGAACTCCTCGATCCAGCCGCCCAGCGTTCCGCCGACAGCGTGCTGGACGGGAATATTGCCCTTGAATGCCTCGGCCTTGGCGATCGACTGCTCGGCGATATCGATGCCGAGCGCCTTGCGGAAGGGCCTGATGGCATAGAGATGCCGCAACAGGCCGCCCTGGTTGCAGCCGAAATCGAGCACGCTTTTCTGGCTGAGGTCGCGCTCGGAGATGAGATCGATCAGGTGCCGCCAGATGGGCGCATGACCATCCGACATCCGGTCCTCAGCGTCCGGATCGACATACCACGTGGTGATGGTCTTGTTGTTCTGGCTCACGGCAAACCTCCGGTGCAATCCTCGTCGTGATGGCGTTCTAGAGCAACGGGACTCCTGCGGGTAGCCCCATTCATGTGCGCAACGGGCTGCCGGCCAAGATAGTCCTGGCATCGCAATCAGATCCGAAATCCGCGACCTGCATCAGCGCTCCGCGACGCCCCTCTCTGGCAATGTCGACCGCGCGTTGCCGGTCCGTTTTCCTGAAGGTCTTTTGCCATTTCTGCAAAGATGCGATCGGATGGAGCGCGGCCTCGAGGCTGGGACACCTTGATTTGGCTACACATTGCCGGGCACGCCGCTGCGTCCTGCCAATGGGGGGGCGCTCGTTTGCGTCCTCGGTGATCAGCGCTGGCGCTTGACAGGCTCGGCTAAAAGAATGCAGGATTTGTAACAGTGCAGGTTTAGGCCTCACATGAAATGCCCCGCTCAACGCAAGTTGATGACGATCCGGAGCTCGCACCTCCTGGAACAGGGTCCTAGCGAAACCGGTCAACCGACCGGTCCAACTGTGGAAACTGGTGGGGCATGCAGAGAAATACTCTCTTTCCAGATGACTGTTGTTTGGGCCGCGCCTGGGGCCGCGCTTCGGCGCCTTTGTTGCCGTCCGCTCAGCGCCTGCTTGGCAATGTGCCATCGGGTTTTTCGCGCGCGCCAGTACTGCAACCGGCAGGGAGCGCCGGCGAGAGGTGAGGTTCCGGCATGCGCCAGCGCCCCGGCGCCATGCCGAAGCAATCGACTGAAACGGGGCAAATCGCAGAATTCAACGCAAGCAAAGGTAGGGAGGAGTTTACCTTGGCACATGCAGACGAAGAAAGTGCAACCGTCGCACGCCCGGAAGACGAAAAACTCAGCGTCGGCGCCAACATCGCCTATGGGCTTCAACATGTCCTGACGATGTATGGCGGTATCGTCGCCGTACCGCTGATCGTCGGCCAGGCCGCGGGACTGAGCCCGAGCGATGTCGGCCTGCTGGTCACGGCATCGCTGTTTGCCGGCGGCCTTGCCACCATCCTGCAGACCCTCGGACTGCCATTCTTCGGCAGCCGCCTGCCGCTGGTGCAGGGTGTTTCGTTCTCCGGCGTTGCGACGATGGTGGCGATATCGGGCAATGGCGGCATTCCGTCCATCCTGGGCGCCGTTATCGCCGCTTCGCTGATCGGGTTGCTGATCACCCCGGTCTTCTCGCGCATCACCCGCTTTTTCCCGCCGCTCGTCACGGGCATCGTCATCACCACGATCGGGTTGACGCTGATGCCGGTCGCCGCCTTCTGGGCCATGGGCGGTAACAGCAGCTCGCCTGATTTCGGTAGCCCGGCCAACATCCAGCTCGCCGCTGTGACACTGGCCATCGTTCTCCTGCTCAGCAAGGTCGGCAGCGCTTCGATCTCGCGGCTGTCCATCCTGCTCGCGCTGGTGATCGGGACAGGCATTGCCTATGCCGTCGGCATGACCGATTTCTCGCAGGTGTCGAACGGTCCCTTCTTCGCGCTGCCGACCATCTTCCACTTCGGCTACCCGACCTTCGAGATCGCCGCCATCATCTCCATGCTTATCGTCATCATCGTCACGCTGGTGGAGACATCGGCCGATATTCTCGCCGTAGGCGAGATCGTTGAGACGAAGGTGGATTCGCGCCGCCTGGGCGATGGCCTGCGCGCCGATATGCTGTCGAGCATTCTCGCACCGATCTTCGGCTCGTTCACGCAAAGCGCCTTTGCGCAGAATGTCGGGCTTGTCGCCGTCACCGGCGTCAAGAGCCGCTATGTGGTGGCGACCGGAGGCCTTTTCCTCGTGATCCTCGGCTTGCTGCCGGTCATGGGGCGTGTCGTGGCGGCAGTGCCGAGTTCGGTTCTCGGTGGCGCCGGCATCGTGTTGTTCGGCACGGTCGCGGCCAGCGGCATCCGAACCCTCTCAAAGGTCGACTACCAGAATAACATGAACCTGGTGATTGTCGCGACCTCGATCGGTTTCGGCATGATCCCCATCGCCTCGCCCGGCTTCTACGAGCACTTTCCCGCCTGGGTCGCGACGATCTTCCATTCCGGCATCAGTTCTGCTGCCCTGATGGCGATCGTCCTCAACCTACTGTTCAACCATGTCAAGGCCGGCAATTCGGACCAGCAGTCCGTCTTCGTGGCGGCCACCGAGCGAACGATCCGCTACACCGATATCGCCCGGCTTCATGACGGCGACTACTTCCTCAATGGCAAGCTCTATGACGCCAAGGGCGTCGAGATCCCGATGATCCCGGAGGCTGCGCACTGAGGGCGCCCGACACTCCCCTGGCTCCGGATCGTGCCCTGTCCCTGATCCGGACCACCTTTCCCCACGACACCAACGGAGACACAATGTCAGAAGAAACCGAAACCCGAAGCCTGCTCGATGCCCTGTTCGGCACGATGGAGGACGGCATCATCCCCACCACGGAGGTCGGCGTTGCTGCCGGCAACAAGGTCTTCGGCGCGGCGCTGCTGCGCAAGTCGGACCTGTCCACGGTGCTCGTCGAGACCAACAACGAGACGGAAAACCCGCTGTGGCACGGGGAGGTCCACACCCTGAAGCGGTTCTACGAGATGCCGCAATGCGATCGGCCGGATTCCAAGGACCTCATCTTCCTGTCGACGCACGAGCCTTGCTCGATGTGTCTGTCGGCGATCACCTGGGCGGGGTTCGACAATTTCTTCTATTTCTTCAGTCACGAGGATTCCCGCGACGCGTTCTCCATCCCGCACGACCTGAAGATCCTGAAGGAGGTCTTCACGCTCGACGCCGGCGGCTACAACAGGACGAATGCCTTCTGGAAGGGACAGTCGATCCACGCACTGATCGACCGTCTTCCCGAGCCGCAGCGGTCGCAGTTCAAGGAACGCGCCGAGGCCATCCGGCTGAAATATGACGATCTCTCGGTCGTCTACCAGACAAGCAAGGACGGCAACGCCATCCCCCTCAACTGATCCCTCCCCCGGATGCGCCGCCGGCGGCTTGTCCCGCCGGTGGTGCGTTTGGCGTTGGGGCCCCGACATCCGGTCGGAGCGACGAGCCGGCGAGGCACATGCGCTGCGGCTCGCCGGAAGCAGTCTCTACCGGCTTGCCACGAAGTCCGCCATGCGGCGGATGAGGGAAGCCCCCACTGTCGCGCCCGCATCCTGCAGGCCGATGGTCTTTTCCTGGAAGGCCGCGGCCTTGCCATGCTGGGCAAGCAGGGACTTGGTGGCTTCGAGCGCCTGCTCGGCGGCGTCTGCCGCGGCGTTGAGCGCATCGGCAAGCGAAGCGCCGGCAACGGCCTGTGCTTCCAGTGTCACCGCAATCGGGTCGAGCACGTCAAGCAAGGTCTTGTCGCCGACCTTCGCCTTGCCGCGTTCGGCAACGCCATCGCGATAGGCGCGCCAGAAGGCGGCCATGTCCGCCGTTTCCAGCACATCCTTGCCCTCAACGGCCTTGCTGGCCCGCAGGAATCCGGTCGCCGTCAACGTACCCATGGTGGAGGGAGCGGTGCGGGCCATTGTTGCCCCGGCTGTACGCAGGAGCTTGGCGATACCTGCCGCTTCGCCCTCTGCCTCCAATGCATCGGCAGCGGCGGCGAAGGACTTGCTCATGGTGATGCCGAGGTCGCTGTCGCCTACCTTGCCGTCGAGCGCGATGAGAAATTCACGCTGTTCGGAAAAGAGATCCTTCCAGCTCTTGAAAAGGTCGATCAGGCCTGCGGCATTCAATGTCTCGATCGTCATCGTTTCACCCTGCAATATGCTGGAAGAACGGCGTGTTGGCCGGAGCGGCGACAAGGCGGTCGAGCTCGTCGTCGAGATGCAGGATCGAGATCGACGCGCCGGCCATCTCCATCGAAGTGGCGAATTCGCCGATCCAGACATGTTTCGCGGTAACGCCGCGCGCTTCCAGAAGCTGCGCGACGCGGCGGAAGAGGATGTAGAGCTCCTCCAGCGGCGTGCCGCCGAGGCCGTTAACAAGCACGGCGACGTTGTCGCCGGACTTGTAGTCCGTTTCCGCGAAGATGCGCTCCATCATCTCGTCGACGACCGCATCGGCCGGCGCCAGCGTCTTGCGGCTGATGCCGGGTTCGCCATGGATGCCCATGCCGATTTCCATCTCGTCTTCACCGATGGAGAACGTGGCGTGGCCGATTTCCGGAACGACGCAGCTGGAGAGTGCGACGCCCATGGTGCGGGTATGCAGCCGTGCCTTGTCGGCAAGGCGCGCGACCTCATCGAGCGGGAGGCCTTCAGCGGCCGCTGCACCGGCGGTCTTGTAGATGAAGAAGATGCCGGCGACGCCACGGCGCTTGTGTTCCTCCCCGACCACCGAGGAGGCGACGTCGTCATTGCCGACGACCTGCTTGACCACGATACCGTCAAGATCGGCAAGTTCGGCAGCCATGTCGAAATTGATGATGTCACCGGTGTAGTTGCCGTAGATATAGAGGACGCCGGCACCTTGATCGATATGCTTCGTTACCTGGTACATCTGCTCGGCGCTGGGCGACTGGAAGACGCCGCCAACCGCCGCTCCGTCGAGCATGCCCTCGCCAACGAAGCCGAGGAAGGTCGGCAGGTGGCCCGAGCCACCGCCTGTCGCGATGCCGACCTTGCCGGGTTTGGTTCTTGCGCTGACCAGGCAGCGCAGGTCGTTGGCCGTATAGGTGACGGCGGGATGCGCCTTGTAGATGCCTTCCAGCATCTCGTCGACGAAATTGACGGGGTCGTTCAGAAACTTCTTCATGCTCTTGCTCCGGGAATTGGGGATTATTTCTTGCGCTGGCGCGTGACGAAGAAGGCGGCAGCCAGCAGGATGAAGCTGCCGACGACGAGCCGCTGCCAGGTGCTGGGAATGCCGACCATGACGAGCACGCTGTTGATGACAACGATCAGGAGCACGCCGAGTAGGGTGCCGAGGACCGTGCCGGTGCCGCCGGTGATGCGCGCGCCGCCGAGTACGACGGCCGCGATGACGTTGATCTCGGTGCCAACGAGATCGAAGGGATTTGCCTGCCGGTTGGCGCAGACATGGATGATGCCGGCAAGGCCCGCGAGCGCGCCCGCATAGCCGAACAGGAAAACATGCACGGTGCGCAGGTTGTACCCGAGACGGCTTGCGATGTCGGCATTGCCGCCGACGGCGAAGATGGCGCGGCCCATCAGGGTACGGTTGAGGATCCACCAGGTCACGAAGGCGGCAATGGGCAGGACGAGGAAGTAGAACGGCAGCGTGATCAATGCGCCATTGGCGGATTCGAGCTGCAGGAGCGGCATGCGCCCGAAGCTGCCCATCTGCGGCGGCAGCGACATGATCCAGACCGTACCGATGAAGGAGAGCAGGAAGCCGCGGAAGAGATACTGCGTGCCGATGGTGACGATCAGCGATGGCACCTTCAGGTGATGAACGAGCAGGCCGTTGACAATGCCGAGCGCCGCGCCGCCGACCGTCGCCATGAGAATGATGAGGGCGATGGGCAGGTTCGGCAGATAGGTCTGCACCAGCACGGTCATCGAATACATGGTGAAGGCCGCGATCGCCGTGAAGGACACGTCGATGCCGCCTGCCGCCAGGATGATGAAGACGCCGAGCGCGAAAAGCCCCATGACCACGCTGGCGCGGCCGATGTCGATAAGCGTCGAGGGTTGCAGGAAGGCCGGGTTGGCGATGGTGACGCCGACACAGATTGCGACCAGGAGCAGGAACGTGATGGTTTCCGGTCGGCGGCGCACGAGTTCGCTGAAGCTGAAGGAACGCGACGGGCCGGCGGTGCCGTGGAGTTCATCGGTTCGTGAGGCACTCATTGCATGGTCTCCGTCGTGGTCGCCAGCATTGCTTTGTAGAGCTGGTCTTCGGTTGCCTCTCCGGCGCCCATTTCCGCGACCACCCGGCCGCCGTTCATGACGAGGATGCGGTCGGCGTTCTGAAGGAGTTCGGGCAGGTCGTCGCTGACGATGACGAGCCCCATGCCCGCTTCGGCAAGGGCCTGGATGACGCGATAGATCGTGTCCTTGGAGCCGACATCGACGCCGACGGTGGGCCCGTGCAGCACCAGCAGTTTCGGTGCGATGCTCAGCCACCGGCCGATCAGCACGCGCTGCTGGTTGCCGCCCGAGAGCGCCCCGACAGGCAGATCGAGGTTCTTCGTGTTGAGCCGCATCTCCTCGGAAAGACGGGCGGCGATCCCGCGTCCTTCTTCCCGGTCGACAACGCCAAGCGAATTGGCAAGGCGCGAAACGATGAGGGCGATTTCGTTCTCGAAGATCGACTTGTCCAGGAAGAGACCTTCGGCAAGCCGGTCCTCCGGGACATAGCCGATACCATGCGCGATGGCTTCCGCAGGCGAGCGGACGGAAACGACCTTGCCATCGAGTGTCACTGTGCCGCCTGTGGCAGGGGCAACGCCGGTCAGGGCCAGGGCAAGCTCGTTGCGGCCGGAATCGGCAAGACCCGTAATGCCGAGAATTTCGCCCTTTTTCAGGGAGAAGCTCATCTCCCGCACGCCATCGACAACGAGCCGCTCCACTTTGAGCAGCTCCTTGTCTGACAGTTTGCCCGTGCGGTAGCGCTGGGCATCGATGGAACGACCGGTCATCAGTTCGGCGAGTTCCTTCTTGCTGTAGGTTTCGATAGGCCCCTGAGCGACGCACTGGCCGTCCCGGAAAACGACGGCGTGGCCGCCGATGCGATAGCATTCGTCCAGCTTGTGCGTGACGAAGAGTACGGCGACGTTTTCAGTGCGCAGGCGCTCGACGACCTGGATGAGGTTGTCCACTTCCTTGCGTGTCAGTGACGTGGTCGGCTCGTCCATGATGACGAGTTTGGCGCGGGTCGCTATGGCCCGGGCGATTGCGACAAGCTGGCGGGAGGCGAGCGGCAGGTCGGAAACGATGGTGTTGAGGAAGGTCCGGTCGCTCGGCAGGCCTGCGGCGGCCAGCGCCCGCTCCGCGGTTTCCTTCAACCGCTTGCGATCGAAGAGACGTGCGAGACGGCCGCTGGCGTCCACCAGCTGCTCGTTCATCGCGACGTTCTCGGCGACCGTCAGATTAGGCAGCAGCGACAGATCCTGGTAGACGGTCTCGATGCCAGCGGCGAGCGACTGGATCGGTGTCAGCGACGCAAAGGTCTCGCCACCCAGCACGATCTCGCCTGACGTCGGGGCATGCGCACCCGACATGATCTTGATGACGGTGCTCTTGCCGCACCCGTTCTCGCCGAGAAGGTGGTAGGCCTCGCCCGGATGGAGCGTCAGATCGATGCCGCGCAGGGCATGGACGCCGCCGAACCACTTCTGGATGTTCCTGAGTTCAAGGAGCGCTGCCGGTTGCTGCGCTGTTTGTGCTTGTGCCGCCACGGAAATTGTCCTCATGCTGACCGGCGTTTTGCCACGCCGGACGATCCCGGCCGGAAGGGGAACCTTCCGGCCGGCTGACGGTTTGTCGATTAGAACAGGTGTTCCTTGTAGGTCGCCTTGTCGGCGAGGACCATGCCGTTGCCGAGGATCAGCAGGCCCTTGCCCGGGCCCTGCTTGACCGAGACCTTGTTGTAACCTTCGACGCCGAGGTCCATGCCGTCGGTGACTTCCTTCTTCTCCAGCAGCAGGCGTGCGACGGCGTTCATCGCCATGCCGGCCTTCTGCGGGTCCCAGAAGCCAATCGCCGTGATGGCACCGGATTCCAGCAGGTCGGCCGAGGGGTTCGGCAGGCCGGTGCCGACGAGGCAGACCTTGCCGCTCAGACCCGCTTCGTCGATAGCGCGACCGACACCGAGCACGTCGTTGCCCGCCGAGGTCTGGAAGCCCTTGATGTCGGGGTGCTTGCGCAGGAGTTCCTTGGCTTTCTCATAGGTGCCGTTGGCATCGTCGAAGGATTCGTTGTTCGGATCGACGAGTTCCATGCCGGCATGTTTCTTGGCGTTCTCCTCACCGGCGCCGACCCACTGCATGTGCGTGCGGCTGCCGAGCGAGCCGACGAAGGTCGTCCACTTGCCTTCCTTGCCCATGCATTCGGCGAGGCGTTCGTTCAGGGCCGCGCCATAGTCTGCATTGTCGAAGGCCTCGACGTCGGCATGGGTGTTCACCTGGTTATCGGCTTCATGGGTGACGACGACGATGCCGCGCTCCATGGCGCGCTGGAAGGTGCCTTCCAGAACGGCCGGGTCCATCGGCACGACGGCAAGGGCGTTGACGCCCTTGGCAACGAGGTCGTTGACGATCTGCAGCTGCTGGGCCGAGTCCGCTGTTGCCGGGCCACTCTGGCTTGCAACGACGTCCGGATTGGCTTCCTGATAAGCCACGACGCCGGTGTTCATGCGGTCGAACCACGGAATGCCGCTGATCTTGACCACGGTGGCGATGACCGGCTTTTCCTGTGCGACCAGCGTGCCGATCGAGCCGGCAAGCGCAACGGCCGCAACTGTGGTTCCAGCCAGTACCTTCTTCGAAAACGATTTCATGTTTTCCTCCACGAATTTTCCCTCCTGTTTCACTTCGGCGTTTGAGGGACAGGCACCGAAGGGGTTGGCGAGCGGCGTCCCGGGGACAGGAAGCCAGCGATGTCGTAGCGGCCGACGGCCAGGAAGGTGAGCAACAGCAGCCCCCAGGCGAAATCACGCACGAAATTGGAAAGGCCGCTGAAATTGAGCAGGCTCGACATGAGCTGCAGGGCGATGGCGCTGAGGACGACGCAGACGACGCGCCCATAGCCGCCCTCCGGCTTCACCCCGGCCATCACGGCAATGAGGATGGCGATGAGCAGGTACGAGCTGCCGTAGTCGAACTTCACATTGACGTTGCGTGCCGCGATGATGATGCCGACAAGGCCCGACAGCAGGCCGGATATCGCGTAGGTGGCGACGATCACGCCGTTCCTAGGAAAGCCTGCATAGACGGCGGCCTTGGGATTGGTGCCCATCAGCATCAGCCACAGGCCATAGGGCGTGAACTTCAGCAATGCGGCGACAGCGGCTGCGACCAGAACGAAGACGAGGAAGCCGATCGGAACCCCGGCGATCATGTCGTTGCCGATACCCGACAGCAGCGCGGGGCTGCCGACCGTCACGGCCTTGCCGCCGGAGACGACCACGGCGAGCCCCATGAAGGCCATCTGCGTCCCGAGTGTGCAGAGGATGGGCGTGATGTTCAGCCGAGAGATGAGGACACCGTTGATGATGCCGCCGGCAAGGCCGACGAGGAGGGCGCCCAGGATGAAGGCGAGACTGAAGGCCGTGCCGCTTTCCGCCGCCGAGATAAACGACGAGACGATGACAGCCGACAGGACGCCGGAAAGGTTAGCGAGCGCAATGCCCGAAAGATCGATACCGCCATTGCCGGCGCACATGGCGAGCATCACGCCGATGGCCAGGAGACCGATTTCCGGAACCTGGCTTGCCATGGACTGAAGATTGAAGAGGGAAAGGAACGAGCCGCCGGAAATCAGGGCGCCCGCCACCAGCAAAAGGCCGTTTATGACAGCAAGCATCGCCAGCTGTCTGCCGGTTTTTTGCATGATTTCCTCCCATTTGTTTACTAAACAAAGTCTAGCTTCACTAAAACGCTAGCAAAGGACTTTTGGCCTGACAAGCCCCGTCGGAGCGGAAAATTGGTTGCGAACGGGGTCGATTTGCCCTAGGTCTCGCAAAGTTCATCTAAATCGTTTAGTAAACTTGTTCGCAGTCGCAGCATGAAAAGGCCCGCATCTCCGCATGAAGAAACCGGGAAAACCGACCATCAGGGATATTGCCGAGACGGCAGGCGTATCGCCCGCGACGGTTTCGCTCGTATTGAACGGCAAGGGAGAGATTTCCGGCGTGACGCGGGCGCGGGTGCTGGAGGCGGTGGCAAACCTCAACTACGTACCCCGGGCAACGCGAAGCAGTGCGGAGCCCGGCGAAACACTGCGTTTCCTGAAGATCGCCAAGCATGGCCATACCGTCAACCGCGACCATAGCGTCTTCATCTCCGACTATATCGACGGCATGTCCGCCGAGGCGACACGGCGCAACTACACGCTGGAGGTCGTGAGCTTCGAGGGCCAGCCGATCAGCACGGTGGCGGAATCGCTGGCCGGCGCGCCGATATCAGGCGTCATCGCGCTCGGTACGGAGCTGACGGAAGCCGATATCAGGCTTATCCAGGGCCTGGGTTTCCCGACCGTCTTCATCGATACGTTCTATGACGTGCTCGAAGCGAATTTCGTCGATATGAACAACGAGGATGCGGTCTACAAGGTGCTCTCGCGTTTCCGCATGCAGGGGTTCCAGCGTATCGGCTTTGTCGCTTCTCATGTCGACACGACCAACTTCCGCCTGCGCCGCGAAGCGTTCTTCAAGAACATGGAGCGGCTGGGCCTGCCGGTGAACGGGGCTGACATCCTCTCGGTGGAATCGACCTATGACGGCGCCTATCTCGATACGCGCGCGCTGCTGTCGGCCGGGCTCGATCTTGCGGAATGTTATTTCTGCACGAACGACATCATCGCCTACGGCTTCATCCGCGCACTTCGCGAACATGGCATTTCGATTCCGCAAGACGTCTCGATCATCGGCTTCGACAACCTGCCGCAGAGCGCGACGATGGAACCGGGGTTGACGACGATCGACGTGTCGAAGCGCAAGATCGGCTATCTCGCCGTCACCGTGCTCGATGACCTCATCGCCGCCGCCGAGCCTCAGCCGCCGGTCAAGATCCTCGTTGGCGCGGAGCTCGTTCTGCGCGCCAGCCACGAGCACGGTGTCTCGAAGACGGTGCCGGAGCGCCCGAAGCGCAAAACCCGGCAGCCGGCGCAATAGAACCTGGGAGAAGCATCATGGAATACAGGACGCTCGGCCGCACGGGCCTCAAGGTTTCGGCGATCGCCATGGGCACCTTCTCCTTCGGCGGGGTCGGCGCCTTTGCCCGGGTCGCCAACCAGGGTGTCACCGAAGCGCGCCGTCTCATCGACTGCTGCATCGACGGCGGTGTGAACCTCTTCGACACGGCCAACATGTATTCGCTCGGTCGCTCGGAGGAAATTCTCGGCGAAGCGCTCGGTGACAAGCGCGAAAAGGTGCTGATCTCGTCCAAGGCCCGCATGCGTATCGGCGATGGGCCGAACGATGAAGGCACGTCGCGCTACCATCTCATCCGCGAATGCGAGCGCAGCCTCAAGCGGCTGAAGACCGACCACATCGACATCTACTTCATGCATGAATGGGACGGTGTGACACCGGTCGAAGAAATGCTGTCGGCACTCGATACACTGTGCCAGCAGGGCAAGATCCGCTATGTCGGCTGCTCCAACTATTCCGGCTGGCACATCATGAAGGCGCTCGGCTTGGCGGAGGCGAAGAACCTGCCGCGCTTCGTGACCCAGCAGATCCACTACACGCTTGAGGCACGCGAAGCCGAATACGAGCTTCTGCCGATTTCTGTCGATCAGGGCCTCGGCGTCATGGTTTGGAGCCCGCTCGCCGCCGGTCTGCTTTCCGGTGCCTTCGGACGCGACAGGGCGCCTGCCGATTCCCGTCAGGCCGTCGGTTGGAGCGAACCACCGATCCGGGACCGGGAGCGCCTGTGGTCGATCGTCGACGCGCTTGAGGTCATCGCCAAAACCCGTGGTGTCTCGGTGGCACAGGTCTCACTGGCCTGGACCCTCTCGCGCCCTGCCGTTACAAGTCTCGTGGTCGGCGGCCTCAGCGAGGATCAGTTCCGTGACAACATCGCCGCTGTCGATCTGAAGCTGAGCGAGGAGGAGCTGGACGCGCTGAACAAGGTCAGCCGCCCACCTTACATCTACCCTTACTGGCACCAGCACAACTTCGCCGCCGCGCGCTTCAGTGCTGGCGACCAGGCCCTGCACGACAGCTACGCAGATCTCGGCATGATCTAGGCTCAGGGCTCGTTGATCAGATCCAGAATATGACGGCGGCTGTGATGCAGATGGCGGATAAGAATGTGTGTGCGCACCGGTCGTAGAGTGTTGCGATGCGCCGCCAATCCTTGAGTTTGGCGAACAGGTTCTCGACCTTGTGGCGCTGACGGTAGAGCGTCTTGTTGTAGGCGAATGGGACTTTGCGGCTGCGACTGGATGGGATGCAGGGCTCGATGCCTCTGGCTTCGAGCTCCTGGCGGAACCAGGCGCTGTCAAAACCGCGATCGGCGATGAGGTGTTCGGCCGGCGGCAGGGCATCAAGCATGAGGCGCGCGCCTTTGTGGTCGCTCATCTGGCCTTGCGACAGGAGCAAGATGATCGGCCGGCCGTCACCGTCGCAGACGGTGTGGAGCTTGGAGTTCAGCCCGCCCTTGGTTCGCCCGATACGACGGGAAATATCCCCTTTTTTAGCAGGCTCGCCGCGGTGCGATGAGCCTTCAGTTGCGTCGATCATGATGCGTTCGGGTTTTGGCCCTTCACCCGCAAGGCCAGCGAAGATGCGGTCGAACACGCCCATTAGGCTCCAGCGGACGAAGCGGTTGAAGAGCGTCTTGTGCGGGCCATACCCTATCGGCGCGTCCTTCCACTGCAAGCCGTTCCTGATGACATAGACGATGCCGCTGATCACTCGCCGGTCGTCAACCCTCGGAACACCGTGCGACAGCGGGAGGAACGGCGATATCAGCGCCATCTGGCGCTCGCTCAGCGCAAAAGATCACCCATCACAGCCTCCTTCAACAGAGATCCTGAATCACATCTCAATCCAAATTAATAGGTCCTGAGCCTAGGCGATATGTAAGGATCCGGTTGCGGCAAGTTATGGCGCTTCTCTCGCATGCGGAGATGATCCTGCATGTGAGGGAGGCGCCATAAATTATTGACTATGCTCGGGAGGATAGCAAAGTCAGTGTCTGCTGGCAGTCTTGCAGGCGCGGGATTACGCGTGCGGTGCCTTTGGCCGTCATCCTACCTGCTGCGCGAGGTCCGGGTCCACTCGGTCTTCGGATTCGTGATCGAGACCGTGCCGAGCCGCTCGTTCGTCCGTTCGACCTTACCATTGTCGAGTACGCGGAACGTGACGTCGGGGTCGGAAAGCGAGCGGGCGGTATCGCCCGGCTTGCCGTGTCCCTGGACGATGCTGCCCAGCACGCTGCTTGTCGCGTTCATCCCGCTGTTGGCCGATGCCGAAGCCGAGGCGGCGGCGAAGAGGAGGAGGGTGATGGTGGCGATCTTGATGGTCATGGTGTTGTCCTCGTCATAGCGCTGCTTCGTTGCAGCAGGAGGACAGTACGAAGCGGATTTCACGCCCCCATCGCGTGAAGCTTACAAATTTGTCAAAGCATAGTGCGGGAAAGCGGGACTTGTTTTGTCTGGATATGTGCTCATGGATGCTTCTTTCTGTCCAGGCGCAAGGCGAACCCCGCCGGTTGTCTTGAGTGATCCATTCTCTTTCAAGATGACAGAGGAAGTGTATCAAAAATACAACAATCTCTCGCCGAGCGCCCGGCTTACAGTGCTGTAAACTTCAGGTAAATCTGCCGAAAACTTGGGCGCGCCAAGTGGAGCGGCCCCGACATTGGGGTAGTTGCTCTTCTTGAGGTGAAAGATGAAATCCATTCGCACCGTCCTGTTGGCCGCCGCTGCTGCGTCAACCTCTTCCTTTGCCTACTCGGCCGATGCCGTGGTCGCCGCCGACCCGGAACCCATGGAATATGTCCGCGTCTGTGATGCCTTCGGCAACGGCTATTTCTACATTCCCGGAACGGAAACCTGCCTGAAGTTCAGCGGCTATGTCCGCTTCGACGTTCAGGGCGGCGAGGCGCTCGGCCGTGACACCGATCTTGACGGCGATGGCGATGCCTTCGATGCCCGTTCCCGTTCGTTGCTCCGCATCGATACTGCGTCCGATACGGAGTATGGCCCGCTGAAAACGCATACCGAGATTCGATTCAATTATCACGGCGGCTATGCAGGCCCGAACTACGCCTCGTCGGGTTATGATGCCGGTACAGACATCTTCCTCTACCAGGCCTTTATCGATTTCTATGGCTTCCGTGTCGGTAAGGGCGAGTCCGCATTCACGACATACACGAACTATGCCGGCAATGTCATTCAGGACTGGGTGACGAAGTACGGACCGTTCGAGACCAACTTCATCGCCTACAACTATGACAATGGTAACGGTCTCACCGGCGTGCTCAGCCTCGAAGACGACCGCGGCGAGGGCAAGGGCTACATGCCCGATTTCGTGGTCGGTATCGGTTATTCGGCAGGCGCCTATGGCGTCAAGCTCGTCGCGGGTTACGACGAATCGATGAAGGAAGGCGGGATCAAGGCCCGTGTTGACGGATCCTTCGGCGGTTTTTCTGCCTTTTTCATGGCCGGCTGGAACACTGATGGCGACCGCGGGCCGAATCGTTTCGCTGCCTGGTCCGGCGACTACGCGCTCTGGGCTGGCGTTTCCGCCCCCCTGGCTGAAAAATTCGTGCTGAACACCCAGCTTTCCTATGACGAAGCCGACAATTTCGCTGCGGTCGCCAATGTGGACTTCAAAGTCGTGGACGGCTTCACCGTCACGCCGGAGGTTCTCTACATGGACAATTTCGACCGCAAGGACGCCGACGCCTGGGGTGGCATGCTCCGCTTCCAGCGCAAGTTCTGACCATGAAGACCGGGCGCCCTTGGTGCCCGGTCCCGAAGCCTTTCGCATATATCACAAATTTGTAAACAAGCTTGTCTCAGTTTCGTCCAAACAACCCGCAATCGATCTGGCGGGCGGCGCTGCTTCCATCTGCGCTTCGCCCGGTGGAAGCATGAGGGCCTGAATGAAGATTCTTTTACTCGAGGACGACAGCAAGACGGCCTCGTATCTGGTCAAGGGCCTCTCCTCGGAGGGGCATGTCGTGGATCATGTTACGGATGGGCGGGATGCGCTGGCACTTGGTCTCGATTGCACCTACGAGGTGATGATCGTCGATCGCATGGTCCTCGGCCTCGATGGCCTGAGCCTCGTCAAGGCGCTGCGCTCGGCCCATGTCCAGACACCCGTCCTGTTCCTGACCGCGATGAGCGGTATCGACGACAAGGTCGAAGGTCTGCAGGCCGGCGCTGACGACTACCTCGCCAAACCCTTCGTGTTTTCCGAACTGATGGCGCGGATCGGCGCCCTGACACGCCGGCCACCGCTCTCCCAGGAAAAGACGCGCCTCAAGGTCGGAGACCTGGAGGTCGATCTGATGCGCCGGACCGCCGAGCGCGCCGGTACACCGATCGAGCTGTTGCCGCGCGAATTCGCTCTGCTGGAGCTCCTGATGCGCAATGAAGGCCGGGTTCTGACGAAGACGATGCTGCTCGAGCGGATCTGGAACTTCAACTTCGATCCGCAGAGCACCGTTGTCGAGACCCATATCAGCCGGCTGCGGGCTAAGATCGACAAGCCCTATGGCCGCTCCCTTCTGCATACGGTGCGCGGCAACGGATATTCCCTGCATGCGCGGCAGTAGCTTCCTGCGCAGTACGGCGCTGAAGCATGCCGCCGCCTACATGATGCTGTTCGCGGTTGCCAATCTCAGTGCCAATCTTATCGCCCATCGCATGGTGCTGAATTTCCTCGACGATCGCCTCAATGCCAGTGTCCTGGAGCGGTTTCGCGAAATCTCCTCCGCCTTTGACGTGGGGGGCGTTGCCGCGGCGGTCACGATGATCAAGAGCCATGGGCCGGCGATCCGGGGGGAGGAATCCGTCTACAATCTGCGGGATCCAGGCGGCCGGCTTCTCGCTGGAAATGCCGAACTGCCGCAGGCGGGCAAGGGGTTCTCGAGCCTCAATCCGGCGCGTTCGGACGACGGCGCACTCGCCTACAAGCTCTATCGCGGCGACCTTGGTGACTATGCCCTGACGGTGGGGGTGAGCTACAAAGACACCGACAGGCTGACGCGGATCGTGACGACCAGCTTCGGCTGGGCGACGGCGATCTCCTTCGGCCTTGGGACCGGGGGCGCCATCCTCGTTGCCGGGCGGCTGCGTCGGCGCGTCCGAAGGCTGGTCAGGGTCGCCCATGCGATTGGCAATGGCGAACTTGACCTCAGGCTTCCAGTCTCCCGGCAGGATGATGAAGTCGATCATTTGGCCAAGGAACTGAACGGGGCCATCGGGCAGCTGGAATCGAGCGTCACCGCGCTGAAGCAGGTGACGACCGACATCGCGCACGACCTGAAGACGCCGCTCGGCCGGGTCTTTCTGATGCTGGACGAGTCCCTGCAAGCGCAGGATGCAGAAAGCGGCCGCGCCTTCACAAGTGCCGCGCTCTCGGAGCTCGCCGGCATTTCGACCACCTTCGATGCTCTCCTGCGGATCGCCCAGATTGAGGCGCGCGACCGCCGCACGAATTTCCGGTTCTTCGATCTGCAAACCCTTCTTGCCGATATCCACGATGCGTTTCGGCCGATTGCGGAGGATGACGGCTACATCCTGCATCTTGAATGCGACGGCGCGGCCATTGTCTTTGGCGATGCCGATCTCATCCGCCAATTGTGTGTGAACCTTCTCACCAACGCGCTGCGCCACACGCCGCCAGGCACGACGATCGAAATCGCATCGCGTCTCACGCCCGGCCATGTGCATCTTGTCATATCCGACAACGGTCCGGGCATTCCCGATCGCGAGCGCGGGAAGGTCTTCGACCGCTTCTACAGGCTGGACAAGAGCCGGAATTCGCCGGGAACCGGCCTCGGGTTGAGCCTCGTCAAGGCGATCGGTGAATTGCACGGCGGCACAGTGGCCCTGTCCGACAATGCGCCCGGGCTTGTCTGCACCGTGCGCCTGCCATCTGCCGGCTGATCCGGACGGTCCACGCTTCGCCAGTTTGAATTTTTGTAAGCTTCCCGCCGAACTGCCACAAAGTCCGCGCACTATCATTGGCGCGGATACGGAGGAGACCTGCCCATACCGTTTCCACTGCCGCCTGCTCGAGACTGACCTCCTCGGGCAGGCGGCATGCGTTTGTCCGGGGTGGATCGCCGTCCTCACGTCGAAGCGAGTTGGGAAAGCCTCCCGACGATGTTCTCGTCTTTGGCTACCCGGCAGATTTCGCCGCGTCCACGCCCTCCGCATCCGCAAGTGCGCGAAGGAAATGGTCGTTCTCCTCCCGCGAGCCGATGCTGACACGGATGAATGTCTCGAAGCCGGGTTGCTTCCAAGGTTTGACGATGACGCCACGCTTCAGCAGCGCTACGGCCAGATCCGAAGCGTTCTTTCCGGCATCGACGAACAGGAAGTTCCCTTTCGACGGCGCGATCCGGTAGCCGGCGGCAGCGAGGGCCGTCTTCAGCCGTTCCCGTTCCGCAAGGGCGCTCTTGACCGATTGCGCGAGGTGATCCAGGTCTTCGAGGGCGACGACCGCCGAGGCTTGGGCAATTGCGTTGGTGTTGAACGGGGTGCGGGCGCGGTTGAAAAAATCGCAGAGACCGGTGTCGCTGACGACGCCGTAGCCGATACGCAGGCCCGCGAGGCCGTAGGCCTTGGAGAAGGTGCGCAGCACCACCCAGGGGATATCCTTGCCCTTGAGCATGTCGATCGCCGACGGATAGTCGTCGCCGGCGGCATATTCCGCATAGGCCTCGTCGATGACCAGCAGCGTCTCTGCGTCGAGCGCGGCGATGACTGCCGCCAGCTCGTCCGGTGTCAGCCAGCAGCCGACCGGGTTCATCGGGTTGGAGAACATCAGCATGCGCGGCTTGCGGGCTGCGGCGGCAAGGAGCGCCGCCATGTCGATGGTCAGGTTCTCGGTCACCGGCACGCGCTCGATCCGGCCACCCATCAGCGCCGTATAGTCTTCATGCAACGGGAAGGAGGGGTAGAGCGTCGCGACTGTGTCGCCGGGGCGCACGACCGAGCGGCAGATGACGCCGATCAGGTCTTCCGAGCCGTTGCCGAGGATGACCTGCCGGCTATCGACGCCGAAGCTGGCGGCGAGCCGGGTGCAGAGGGCGCGGCCCTGCGGATCGGGATAGAGGCGGGCGAGTTCGCCGATGTCGGAAAACAGCCGTCGCAAGGCCGGCGAGGGGCCAAGGGGGTTCTCGTTGGAGCCGAGCTTGGCGATGGTGTCCACCTGATACGTGGCCCGCACTTCTTCGAGCGTCAGACCGGCATTGTAGGGCGGGATAGAGCGGATTTCTCCGCGGATCAGGCTTGAAGGGTCTGCCATTTTGCGGCTCCATGCGATCAGTTTGCCATGCCGCATTCATACGCCCGGAATTTTGATCTGTATATATGTATAGACATTTTCTTGCGGAAGTGCTGTCCTCTGGCAGGAAGTCAATCGAGGTGCCGCCATGAACCGTCCGATCTTCGATCTCTCCAGCCGCCGCGCGCTTGTCACCGGGGCCAGCCGCGGGATCGGCCAGGCCATTGCGGTGGCGCTTGCCGAAGCCGGGGCCGATGTCGCCGTCACGGCGCGTGCGCTTGAGGGGCTGGCGGAGACCCGGGCGCTGGTGGAAAAAGCCGGACGGCGCTGCGTGGCGCTCGTGCAGGATGTCCGCGACGTGGAGGCCAGTGCGGCCGTGACGGCCGTGGCGGCCGATGCGCTGGGCGGCCTCGACATCCTCATCAACAATGCCGGCTTCGAAAATGTCCGCCCCTCCTTCGATGTCGATGAGGCCCTGTGGGAATCGATCCTCTCGACGAATCTGAAGGGCGCCTTCTTCTGTGCGCAGGCGGCGGGCCGCATCATGGCCAGGTCCGGTGGCGGCGCGATCGTCAATCTCTGCTCGCTGACCTCCTATGTCGGCATTCCGACGGCTGTGCCCTATGGAGCGTCAAAATCGGGTCTTCTCGGCGTGACGCGGGCGCTTGCCACGGAGTGGGCGCCGCACAATATTCGCGTCAACGCCATTGCCCCCGGCTACTTCCGCACGGCCATGACGGAGGCGTTCTACGAGAACGAAGAGTGGCAGACGCGGATGCTGGACAAGATCCCGCAACGCCGCTTTGGTGGTGAAGGCGATATCGGCGGTGTGGCGGTTTTCCTGTGCAGTGATGCGGCCGCCTATGTCACCGGCCATTGCATTCCGGTCGATGGCGGCTACCTTGCCTCGATCTGACAGCGCCAGCGCCTTGTATCGCTCGCGCCGTCTTTAGAGGCAGGCGTGAGAGGCGATTTTTCGCTATTGCACAAAATTTAGGCGGATGGTTTTGCAGTGCAAAAAATGCGCATATTTGGTTGACGGAGCTTGTATGCATATGTATAGACAACCTTACAAGATGCTCGGTCGCCCGCCCGCGGCCGTAGTGGCAAGAGGAAGCCTTCCAGCGCCCCTGCGTCGCCGGTAGGGCAGCACAGGGGAATGTCATGGGCGTTGTCGATGTCGAACAGCGTGCGGCCGAGCCGCTCGACCGGGTTGCGGTCTCCGTCAAAGATGTCAGCATGGTCTTCGGCAATGTCCATGCCGTAAAGAGCGCATCCTTCGATCTGCCGAAAGGCCGGTTTCTCACCATCCTCGGGCCTTCGGGATCCGGC
The DNA here is from genome assembly GCF_001262505.1 of Shinella sp. SUS2. GTDB lineage: Bacteria > Pseudomonadota > Alphaproteobacteria > Rhizobiales > Rhizobiaceae > Shinella. The sequence goes on along the minus strand of NZ_KQ410738.1, from coordinate 78,521 downwards.
AAGACGACCTTGCTGCGCATGATCGCCGGCTTCGATCGCCCGACCGGCGGCGAGATCTTCATCAATGGCCAGCCTGTCAGCGCCGTGCCGCCGCATGGCCGGGCTATCGGCATGGTGTTCCAGAAACTGGCGCTTTTCCCGCACATGACAGCGGGGGAGAATGTCGCCTTCCCGTTGAAGATGCGCCGCCACGATGCCCGCCGCATACCGGAGAAGGTGGAGCGCTATCTCGATCTCGTCCGCCTTGGCGGCTACGGAAACCGGCGTATCAACGAGCTTTCCGGCGGCCAGCAGCAACGCGTGGCCATTGCCCGTGCCCTGGTGTTCGAGCCGGATCTCCTGCTGCTCGACGAGCCGCTTGCCGCGCTCGACCGCAAGCTGCGTGAGGAAATGCAGCTGGAGTTCCGCCGTATCCAGAAGGAGCTCGGCGTCACGACGATCAACGTCACACACGACCAGCGCGAGGCACTTGTCGTTTCCGATGAGATCGTCGTCATGGACGGTGGCTCGATCCAGCAGAAGGCGCGCCCGGTGGATGCCTATCGTGCGCCCTCGAACGCTTTCGTCGCCAACTTCATCGGCGTCACCAACTTCATCGAGGGCAGGGTGGTCGAGCTTGCCGGAGCGCGCGCGACGATCGAAGCCAGCGGTCTTCGCCTTGCCGGCCTTGCGGCGGACGCAACGCTTGCGACCGGAAAGGCCGGCACCGGCGCGGTGCGGGCCGAGCAGATCCGCGTCGCGCCCAGGAACGGTCGGCTGGATGGCCTCGAAACCGTTGTCGATGGCCTCGTGGACGACTGCATCTTCGAGGGCGAGCGCGTCGTCTATGAAATCCGGGTTCCACAGCTCGGCGACGTCATGATGCGCGTCTTCGATCACGACCCCGAATCCCATTTGCAGTTCGGCCCGGGCGACGCGGTACGCCTCGGCTGGAATGCGAGGGACATGCATGTCTTTGCAAGATAACCAACGAAGGCTGAGCCAGAGGAGAACGCGTAATGTCGCATGATAAATTTTCTTCCATGCAGATCCGTCGCCGCACGCTGCTGGCGTCGATGGCCGCGGCCGGTGCGTCCGCAGGTCTTTCGACGCTCGGCGTCAGCCGCGCCTTTGCCCAGGAGCCTGAAAAGCCGGCCGAGATCATCGTCCGCGCCTGGGGCGGAAGCTGGGTCGAGGCGCTGAAGGCCGGTGTTTCCGACAGCTTCACCAAGGCGACGGGGATTGCCGTCCGTCATGACCTGACGGAAGACAACGAGATCCAGCCGAAGGTCTGGGCTGCCGTCGCCCAGAAGCGCGTGCCGCCGATCCACATCAACTGGGACACGACCACCAACGCCACCAAGTCGGCGCTGCGCGGTGTGACGGAAGACCTGTCGGACCTGCCGAACCTCAAGAACACCACCGATCTTGCCAAGCCCGTCGGGCTCGATGGCTATCCGATCGTCAACACCTATGGTTATGTCTACGTGCTGGCCTACCGCCCGTCGGCCTTCCCGAACGGTGCACCGAAGTCCTGGAAGGATCTTCTTGATCCGAAGCTGAAGGGCCGCATCGCGCTCTACAACGACGGCATCGGCTTCCACTTCCCGGCGCAGGTCGCCGGCGGCGGCAAGTTGGAGGACATTCCCGGCAACATGCAGCCGGCCTGGGACTTCATCTCGAAGATCAAGGAGCAGCAGCCGCTGCTCGGCGAGGATCCGGACTTCACCACCTGGTTCCAGAAGGGTGAGATCGACGCCGCCTGCACCATTTCGACCAATGTGCGCGAAGCCAAGAAGAACGGCATCGAGCTTGCCTGGGTGGTGCCGGAAGAGGGCGCGAAGTTCGATACGGACGGCCTGTGGATCCCGAAGGGCCTGCCGGAAAACGAACTCTACTGGGCCAAGCAGTACATCAACCATGCGCTGACCAAGGAAGCCCAGCAGGTCTGGCTTGACGGTCTCGGCCTGCCCGGCGTCGTGCCCGGCCTTACCCCGCCGGCCGACCTCGTCAACGACCCGTCCTACCCGACCACGGAAGAGGCCTTCAAGCACCTCATCCGCATCTCGTCCAAGGTGCAGGTCGAGAACGAGAGCCAGTGGTTCGCCAAGTTCAAGGAAATCATGCAGGGCTGATGCCCTGTCTGCCCGCCGCACACCATCGGCGGCGGGCACTCTCCTTTCGTTAAGAGGATCGGTTCATGCGCACTCCCCGTGCCGCATATCCCGTGACATGGCGTGTCATGGATATGCTCGAACGCCTTGCGGCCGCCGTCTGGCCATCGAGTTTCCAGCGGGGCTTGCCCTATCTCATGCTCATGCCGGCGATCGTTCTGGTGGGGCTGCTGGTGCTCGGCCTCCTGCAGATCGGCGATACGAGCCTCAGGACGCTCGATACCAGCACGTTTCTGATGTCGGAGACCTACACGCTCGCCAACTACCAGCGTGCGCTGACGGAGAGTTTCTTTGCGACGGTGGCCGGCCGCAGCCTGATGGGCTCGCTGATCGTCACCGCGGTTACGCTGCTCTTTGCCTTCCCCTATGCCTACCTGATGGTGCGCACGCCCTCCTCGGCGCTGCGCAAGTTCCTGCTGGTCGCTCTCTTCCTGCCGTTCTTCATCGGCCAGGTCGTGCGCGCCTATGGTTGGCTCATCATCCTCGGCAACCAGGGCATGGTCAACGAGGCGCTGGGGCTCGTCGGTGTACCGCCGATGCGGCTGCTCTACAATTATCCGGCCGTGCTGTTCGGCCTCGTACAATACATGCTGCCCTTCGCGGTGCTGATGCTGGCTCCGGCGCTGACGGCCATCCCGAACGAGCTGGAGGCTGCTGCCGCCTCGCTTGGCGCCGGCTGGGTGCGCACCTTCCGCCATGTCGTGCTGCCTTTGTCCCGTCCGGGCCTTGTCGGCGCCGGTCTCGTCGTCGTCACGCTGTCGCTGACGGACTTCGCCATCCCCGCCATCCTTGGTGGCGGCACCCAGGATTTCATCGCCAATGCGATCTACGACCAGTTCTTCCGCACCTCCGATCAGGGGCTCGGCGCGACGCTGTCGCTGATGCTCGTCGCCGTCGGATCCATCCTCGTCGGGGTCGTCTTCATGCTCTTCGGCGCCGGCACGCTTGCCATGGGGGAGACGCGAAAATGACCGGCAGCCACAGCAAATCCGTCGTCCTGTGGACCTTCGTCGTCGCCGCGCTTCTCATGCTCTCCGCGCCAACCATCGTGGTGCTTGGCGCCTCGTTCACGGCCGGCAACATCATCACCTTCCCGCCGGACGGCCTTTCTCTCAAATGGTATGGCGCGATTTTGCAGGCAAGCGATCTCCGGCAGGCATTCCTGCGCTCGCTGATCGTCGCCACCATCTGCACCATCGTCGCCATCCCCGTCGGCACGCTTGCCGGCATCGCCCTTGCCAAGTACCGCGTGCGCTTCGCCCGCTCCATCCAGATCTATCTGCTGCTGCCCTTCACCATCCCGTTGATCGGCTCCGGTATCGGCCTGATGCTGGTCTTCGGCAATGCCGGCGTGCTCGGCAAGCTGTGGCCCGTCGGCATTGCCTGCTGCGTCATCAACCTGCCCTTCATGATCTGGGCCGTAACTGCGAGTGCCAGCAACCTCTCGCCCGACCTGGAGCTGGCGGCGGCCAATTGCGGGGCGCCGCCCGTGCAGCGTTTCCTCTACATCACGCTTCCGGCGGTGCTGCCGGGCGTCATCACCGGCTCGCTCCTGATGTTCATCCTCGCGCTCAACGAGTTCCTGGTCAGCCTGCTCCTGGTGGATGCCCGAAGCGTTACGCTGCCGGTGCAGATCTACAATTCCATCCGGTCGATCATCACGCCGGATCTGGCCGCCATCTCGGTGGTCTTCATCGCCTGTGCCGCCGTGGCGATCGCCCTGCTCGATCGCCTGGTCGGTCTCGACATCTTCCTCAAATCGAAGTGACCCTTCGGCCCTTAGGGGCCAGCCATAAGGACAAGACGATGACATCAGTGTCTTTCTACGAGTATTCCAGGCTCAACGCCGAGGAGAAGGCGGCCCTCCTGCGCCGGTCGGAGAGCGATATTTCGAGCTTCATCGAGAAGGCCGCGCCGATCCTGGAGGCCGTGCGCACCGAAGGCGACAAGGCGCTGGCGCGTTTCGGGCGCGAGCTCGACAAGGCCGCCGTGACCGAAGCCAACCTCAAGGTCACCGAGGCGGAGTTCGACGCGGCCTTCAAGCTGGTCGATGCGAGCGTCGTGGAATCCATCCAGTTCGGTATCGACAACATCCGCACCTTCCATGAGGAGCAGAAGCCGGAGGCCATGTGGCTGAAGGAGATCCGGCCCGGCGCCTTTGCCGGTGACCGTTTTACGCCCATCCAGTCGGTCGCCCTCTATGTGCCGCGCGGTAAGGGCTCCTTCCCCTCGGTGACGATGATGACCTCGGTTCCCGCTGTTGTGGCCGGCGTGCCGAACCTTGCCATCGTCACGCCGCCGGCGCCGGACGGCTCTGTCGATGCCGCGACGCTGGTCGCCGCGCGCCTTGCCAGCGTGGAGACGGTCTATAAGGTCGGCGGGGCCCAGGCCGTGGCCGCGGTCGCCTACGGTACCGAAACCGTCAAACCGGCGCTGAAGATCGTCGGACCGGGCAGCCCCTGGGTGGTCGCCGCCAAGCGCTCGCTGTCCGGTGTCATCGATACCGGTCTTCCGGCCGGCCCTTCGGAGGTGATGATCCTTGCGGATGAAACGGTGCATGGCGGGCTTGCCGCGCTCGATCTCTTGATCGAGGCCGAACACGGCCCGGATTCGTCTGCCTACCTCGTCACCCACAGCCGCCGGGTCGCGGAGGAGGCGCTTGCCGCCCTGCCGGACCACTGGGCGCGCATGTCGGAGCAGCGCGTCGCCTTCTCCAAGGCTGTGCTCACCGGCAAGACGGGCGGCATCGTGCTTACGAGCTCGATCGAGGAAAGCTACGCCTTCGTCAATGCCTATGCGCCGGAGCATCTCGAACTCCTCTCGGAAGAACCCTTCATCCATCTCGGCCATATCACCGAGGCGTCGGAGATCCTGATGGGCACGCACACCCCCGTCAGCATCGCCAATTTCTCGCTCGGTCCGAACGCCGTCCTGCCGACGAGCCGCTGGGCCCGCACCTTCGGTCCGCTCTCCGTGACCGACTTCGTCAAGCGCAGCTCGATCGGTTATGTCACGGCGCCGGCTTACCCGGAATTCGCCCGGCATTCGCACAATCTGGCGGTCTATGAGGGCTTTTCGTCCCATGCGCTGGCCGTGTCGCCGTTGCGCCAGACCTATCTGAAGAAGGGCGGCTGAGACCATGAAGGTGGTGCGGCTCCACGATGCGAAGGACCTGCGGGTGGAGGCGGTGGCCCCGCTTTCCGCACCGTCTGCCGGCTTCGTCAATCTCGCGGTCCGGGCCGCCGGCATCTGCGGCTCCGACCTGCACAACTACCGCACCGGCCAGTGGATCACACGCCGGCCTTCGACGGCGGGGCATGAGTTCTGTGGCCGCGTGACGGCGGTCGGCGAGGGCGTCGGCCACGTCGCCGTCGGCGATATGGTCTGTGCGGATTCCCGCGTTGGATGCGGCACCTGCCCGGCCTGCCGCAGCGGGCGCGTCAATGTCTGCGAAAGCCTCGGCTTTGTCGGCGAAGCCTGCGATGGAGGCTTTGCCGAGGCGGTGCAACTGCCTGCCCATCTCGTCCTGCGCCATGATGCGGCGCTTTCGCCGCGTGTCGCCGCGATGGCCGAACCGCTGGCGGTGGCGCTCCATGCCGTACGCCGGCTGGCCGCTCCGGCGGGGGAGCCGGTGCTCGTCGTCGGCTGCGGCACGATCGGCGGGCTGAGTGCGCTGCTGCTCTCGCGTCTGCACGACGGCCCGCTTCTTCTCGCAGACCTCAATCCTGAAAAGGCGGCGTTGGTAAAGGCGGTGGCGGGCGGTACGGTGGTTGCCCTGGAGCGGGATGCCCTCGACACGGCGCTTTCCGGCCGGCGGCTGCGCCATGCGCTTGATGCGACGGGCAGTGTCCGGGCCATTGCCGGTGTGCTGGACCTTCTCTCCGGCGGCGGGGCGCTGGCCCTCGTGGGCATCGGCCACGGCAAGCTTGATCTCGACCCCAACACCCTCGTTGAGCGGGAAATTGCGCTCGTCGGCTGTCACGCGTTCGCGGACGAACTTTCTGAGGCTGTCGGCCTGCTTGCCGAGCTTTCCCCGGCGCTTGAGTGCTTGATCGAGGTCCTGCCGGGGCTCGATGCGGTACCGGCGGCCTATGAGCGGCTTTTGCGGGGAGAAAGCCGGGCGCTGAAGACAATCGTCGCGGTGGCCGACTAACCGCTGCGTCATTCCGGTTGCCGGCCCTTCATGCCGGCGGAGACAGTGAACCATGAACACGCTTTCGGATTCGGCATCGCCGCTCTACGAGAAGGTCAAGGATTTCGTCCTCGGCAATATCGGCAGCGGCAAATGGAGCCGCAACAGCCGGCTCCCGTCGGAGAACGAGCTCGTCTCCGCGCTCGGCGTCTCGCGCATGACCGTACACCGGGCCTTGCGGGAACTGACCTCGGAGGGGCACCTGCGCCGCATCCAGGGCGTCGGCACCTTCGTTGCACCGCCCAAGCCGCAATCGACGCTGATCGAGATCAGCAACATCATCACCGAGATCAAGGCGCGCGGCAGCCGCCACCGGGCCGAGGTGGTCGTGCTGGAACGCATCAAGCGGCCGGATCCGGAGCTGCTGCTCGCCTTCGAGTTCGAAGCCGTCCGACCCGTCGACCATTCGGTCTTGATTCATTTCGAGAACGACCTGCCCGTCCAGCTCGAGGAGCGCTACGTCAATCCGGACCTCGTTTCCGGCTATGTCGAGCAGGATTTCAGCATTGCTGCGACCTACGACTATCTGCAGACCGCTACGCCGCTGACCGAGGTCGAGCACCTGATCAGCGCTTTGCCGGCCGGCGAGGAGAATGCGCGGCTCCTGCAAATCCGCCCCGGTGACAGCTGCCTCGTCCTGCACCGCAAGACCTGGACGGGGCCGGTCGTCGCCACCGTCAACACGCTGACCTATGTCGGCAGCCGCTATTCGCTTGGCAGCCGATACCTGCACGGCAGCAAGTAAACCCCGTCCACCCGGAAAGAATGCCATGACCCAGCCCACGAGCCGCACGGCGGAAATCAGGAAGCTCGCCAAGACCGGAAGCGGGGAGGCGGAGCGGCTTTTGGCCGACCTGTTGCGCGATCTCTTTGCAATCGACGCGCGCAATGTGGCGATCAATCACGACCAGTACAGCCTCAACTCGCTGAACGGCTTCTTCGAGACAGACGAGGGTGCCTTCTTCTTCAAATTCCACCAGGAAGAGGGGGAGGAGGCGATGAGCGGCGAGTATTATCGCGCCGACATTCTGGCGAAAGCCGGCCTGCCGGTGGACCAGCCGCTCTTGATGTCGGTGCTGCCCGGCGAGCAGATCCTCGTCTATCGCCGCCGCACCGATCCGCGCTTCTCCGACGTCTTGCGGGCGCTGGACATGAAGGACGATGTCGCGGCACGCGAAAAAGCCGTCGAGGCCGAGCGCGGGCTGAGCGAGGCCGTGCTGAAGGTCTATCTCGACACGCTGCATCCGGTGAGTGCCGCCGAGGTTGCCGCCGAGCCGATCCACCGGCTGTTCTACGAGCGCCTGATCGATGCGCCGGCCGGCAGCTATCCCGGCGGGCGGCTTTCGCGCTTCTATGTCGGTGAGGATTTTGCCTTCCCCGGGCTTACGCTTGGCTGGGACCAGCTTTCGCGCTGCCGTTTCGTCATCAACGGCATCGAATATGAGGAGGGGATCGGCGCACTTTTCGACGCCGCGCATCAACGGCTCGCCCCGGCGTGCCTCGCAGATGCCGGCGGCGTCGTCGCCCATGGCGATGCCCACAATGCCAATGTCTGGTACGAGGAGCACGATGGCTCCTCGCGCCTTGCCTTCTTCGATCCGGCCTTTGCCGGTGAGAACATCCCGACGCTGCTCGCCGAGGTGAAGACGACCTTCCACAACATCCTTGCCCATCCCTTTTGGCTGTACGATCCTGCCGAAGCGGCAGCACGGTACGAGGCCAGCGCCGTCCTTGCGGGTGACCGGCTGCACGTCACCATGGACTTCACGCCGAGCCCGTTCCGGCTGGCGCTGCTGGACGTCAAGGCTGAAGCCCTGTGGCGTCCTTTGCTGGCGACCCTGAAGGCGCGCGGCCTGCTGCCCGCCGATTGGCGCCGGGTCGTCAGGCTCGGGCTCTTCCTCTGCCCGACGCTGGTGATGAACCTTCGCGCCGGTGCCACGAGCCACAATCCCGTATCCTCGCTCATCGGCCTTTCCGTTGCGGTGATGGCTGGCAGCGAGCCGGTGGCGGGGGAGGATGCGGTCACCCGCTTCCTCGACGCGATCGACCCCGGCAGAGGCTGATATGGCCCCGGTCAACATCCACGACTTCCGCGACCTCGCCCGGCGTCGCCTGCCGAAGATCTTCTTCGATTACATCGATGGCGGGTCGTTCGAGGAGGAGACCATGCGGGCGAACCGGTCGGATTTCGCCTGCTACGGCCTGCGCCAGACCGTGCTGGTGGAGCCGCGCCCACAGGATCTTTCGACCGCCTACCTCGGGCGCCGCCATCCCCTGCCGTTCATGCTGGGGCCGGTCGGTTTCCTCGGCCTCTATTCCGGCGATGGTGAGGCAAGGACCGTGCGTGCCGCCCATGCCGTCGGCATCCCCTTCTGCCTGTCGACCTTCTCGATCGCCTCGCTTGCCGATCTTCGCGCGGTGACGAACGGGCCGCTGCATTTCCAGCTTTATGTGCTGGAGGATCGCTCGCTTTGCGAGGAGTTCTTGCAGGCAGCAGAAGGGGCCGGCGTCGATACACTGTTCGTCACGGTCGACACGGCCATTACCGGCATTCGCGAACGGGACGTGCGCAACGGTTTCCGCTTGCTGACGCGGGTGACGCCGGGGCTTCTCGCCCGGCTGGCGTTGAAGCCGCGCTGGCTTGCCGATGTCGCACTCCGCGGTATGCCCTCCGTCCGGGCGATCGAGCATCGGCCGGACTTTGGCCGTGGCGCCCTGGAACAGGCGGCCAATCTGTCGCGCCGCATCGACAAGACGCTGTCCTGGAAGGACATCGCCTGGCTGCGGGAGCGCTGGACCGGAAAATTGGTCGTCAAGGGGGTCCTCGCGGCACAGGATGCCGTCACCGCCCGCGACCTCGGCTGCGATGGTGTGGTGATCTCCAATCACGGCGGCCGCCAGCTCGATGGTGCGGTGAGCACCATTGGTGCGCTTCCGGCGATCCGCGCCGCCGTCGGCCCGGATTTCTGCCTCATGCTGGACGGCGGTATCCGCCGCGGTACCGATATTCTCAAGGCAGTGGGGCTCGGCGCCGATGGTGTGATGCTCGGCCGTGCCTATGCCTATGGCCTTGCCGCGCAAGGAGAGGCCGGTGTCGCCGAGGTCATCGCGATCCTGACCCGTGAAATCTCGATCAGTCTCGCTTTGATGGGCATCGCCTCAATCGATGAGCTCAAGGCCGCGGGCAGTGCAGCCGTACGGTATAAGGGCGGTGGGGGCTGACCCAACCGTCTTCACGCGAAAACGATTCAGCGGGGAGTGGGGCTGAAAACCCTTTCCATCCCCCGGCAGGGTGGCCCGAGTTGCGTCTTGACGAACTTTATAATCATGGATAAAAAATATCCGTGATTAGCGAGGTGCAAGATGAAACTCAGCGATGGCGTGGAGCAGGCCATTCACAGCGTGACGATGCTCTCGGGGCTTTCCGCGGATGGCGTTCTGTCGGCAGCTGCTCTCGCGGAATTCCACGGGGTTTCGCCGAGCTATCTTCTGAAGCACCTGCAAGCGCTGTCGGGGGCCGGCATTGTCCAGACTCTTCCGGGTCCGAAGGGCGGATACCGGCTCGCGCGGCCCCCCGAAAAGATCACGCTGCTCGACATCGTGCTCGCTGTGGAGGGGGCAGGCCCGGCATTCCGCTGCAACGAGATCAGGCGGCGCGGGCCAAACCCTCTGCCCGCCCATCTGCTCACCAAGCCCTGCGGGATCAATGCGGCGATGTTGCGCGCGGAGCAGGCCTACCGCGCTGAACTGCGCCGGGTGAGCATTGCCGACATTCTCGCCGATGTCGGTGCGATGGACGATGGCACTATCGTCGCAAGAGGCTGTGCCTTCTTGGACATCCACGAACGAAAGTCAGGCAGCAAGGCCTGATCCGGACATTCCAAACCCTCAAAAGGAGAACACCATGCAGGCACGTTTCGATTTTCCGAAGGCCGCACCTGACGCCTACAAGGCCGTCGCCGCGCTGGAAAAGTATGTGAGGGAGGATTCCGGTATCGACCACCGCCTCCTGCATCTCATCAAGCTGCGGGCCTCGCAGATCAACGGCTGCGCTTACTGTGTCGACATGCATGTCAAGGAAGCGCGTCGTGACGGACTGAGTGAGCAATGGATCAACATGGTCAGCGTTTGGCAGGAATCCCCGGTCTTCGATGCGCGTGAGCGAGCTGTCCTCGGCTGGACCGAAGCCCTCACCAATGTGGCCCAGACACGCGCGCCCGATGCGGATTTCGAGCCGATGCGCGCCTTCTTCTCCGAACCGGACATAACGAGGCTGACGGTCGCGATCGGCACGATCAATGTGTGGAACCGTCTTTGCGTCGGCTTCCGGTCGCAGCACCCGCTGGACGCGGCATAGGGTTGTCCAGCCTCTGTCATGGCGCGCCTCTCCCATAGGGAGGCGCGTCGAAAGCAAGGCTCCACGGCTTGTGGTCGAGGACCTCAAGGGGCATTGCCATCCTGCCGTCACGGAACGGTGCCTGATCGGCGGCCACAAGGTGACGCCGATCCGCACTGCCTGCATGGGCATGGGTTTGTTGGGCTCCCGGAGGACTGTATCCGAGAGGAGCCGGGGCCGGAAAGCTAAAACCGTTGCCGCTCCAAGAAGGGGCGGAACAATAGCCCGCGATTTATCTTGTCTATCTCGATCCTGATGATGCGGGGCCTGGTGCCGTGAGGCTTGGCCAGGTCATCCAGGACGAGGCGCACAAGTGCGAATGGCGCTTGTGCGACGACTGGTGGCGCGCCCGCGCCGCCTCATGGAATCCGGGGGGGCGCTCCGCCGCCGCTGCCAGTCTCTCCAACCGTCACCGGCGTCGTTGGAGGCGTGGCTCTCGATCGACATATCCCACCTGTTCTGCCGGATGTGGTTGCAAAACACGCCGTTTTGTATCGGTGCGCGTGGTTTTCGCGGGAGGCCTATTGACAAGCGGCCGCTCATCAAGCTTCATACATTCGTCCGATAAAGCAGACATATGTACATTATATCGGACATGTGAATTTCTTTTGGGGGAGCACCATGACCATTTCCTTTCGCGCCGGCGCGCTGACGCTGGCTGTTTCCGCTGCGCTGTTTTCCACGCCGGTTCTCGCCGACGGCAGCAAGCTCGATGAAGTCATTGCCCGCGGCCACCTGGTCCTCGGTACCGGCAGCACGAATGCGCCCTGGCATTTCAAGAGCGCGGAAGACAAGCTGCAGGGCTTCGACGTCGATATGGGCCGCATCATCGCCAAGGCACTGTTCGGCGACCCGGACAAGATCGAGTATGTCAACCAGTCGTCCGACGCGCGCATCCCGAACATCACCACGGACAAGGTCGACATCACCTGCCAGTTCATGACGGTGACGGGCGAGCGCGCCCAGCAGATCGCCTTCACCATTCCCTATTATCGCGAAGGCGTCGGCTTGATGCTGAAGGCGGACGGCAAGCATGCCGACTATGCGGCGCTGAAGGCGGCGGGTTCCTCCGTCACCATCTCGGTTCTGCAGAACGTCTATGCCGAGGCGATGGTGCATGCCGCACTGCCCGAGGCGACGGTCGACCAGTACGAGTCCGTCGATCTGATCTACCAGGCGCTGGAATCCGGACGTTCCGATGCGGTCGCCACCGACCAGTCGTCGCTTGCCTGGTACATGACGCAGAATCCCGGCCGCTACAAGGATGCCGGCTACGGCTGGAACCCGCAGACCTATGCCTGCGGCGTCAAGCGTGGCGACCAGGACTGGCTGAACTTCGTCAACACGGCCCTGCATGAGGCCATGACCGGCGTCGAGTTCGATTTCTACGCCACGTCCTACAAGACCTGGTTCGGCAAGGAACTGGCGCCTCCGCAGATCGGCTTCCCGGTCGAATTCAAGTGATTGTCAGGGGAGCGGGGCCTGCCCCGCTCCCCGAATCGGGATAGCCTGCCATGGGTTACACGCTGAACTTTGCCGCCGTCTGGCGCAGCTTCGATCTCCTGCTTAGCGGCCTTGCCCTGAGCCTCGGCCTTGCCGTCACCTCCATCCTCATCGGTGCGGCCATCGGCCTTGCCGTCGCCTTCGCGCTGACGTCGAAGAGCCGGTTCGTCAGTGCGCCGGCGCGGCTCTACGTCACGATCATCCGCAACCTGCCGATCCTCGTGCTGGTGCTCTTCGCCTATTTCGCGCTGCCGCAGATGGGCTTCCGGCTGGGCAAGATCGAAAGCTTCGTGCTGGTGCTTTCGCTCTATTCCGGCGCCTATCTTGCCGAAGTCTTTCGTGCCGGGCTCCTGTCCATTCCGCGCGGGCTGACAGAGGCGGGGCTTGCCATCGGCCTCACGTCCATGCAGATTCGCAGCTCGATCATCGCGCCGCTGATGCTGCGCAACGTGCTGCCCTCGCTCTCCTCCACGGTCATCTCGCTCTTCAAGGATACTTCGCTTGCCGCGGCGATCGCCGTGCCGGAGCTGACCTTCGCGGCGCGCAAGATCAATGTCGAGAGCTTCCGCGTTATCGAGACCTGGATGGTGACCTCGGCCCTCTATGTCGCCACCTGTTTCCTCATTGCCGCATTGCTCCGCCTGGTCGAGCGCCGGCTGGCCCTGCCGAGGTAGACCCGGATGACCTCCTTTGCCTTTCTCGAACAGCTCTGGATCGCGCGCTACGTCATCATGACGGGCCTTGCCACCACGGTCTCCATTTCCCTGCTCGCCATCGTTGCCGGCTCCCTGTTCGGCGTGCTCGTCGGCCTTGCGCTCGTCTATGGAGGGCGCGTGTTGCGCTTCATCGTGCGCGCCTATACGGATATCATCCGCGGCACGCCGGTGCTGGTGCTCGTTCTGGCGAGCTACTACGTCTCCGCTGCCGCCGGCGTGGATCTCGGTCCCTTCTCGGCCGGCGTCCTGGCCCTTGCCGTCTTCTGCTCGTCCCATATCGGCGAGATCGTGCGCGGCGCGCTTCAGGCCATTCCGAAGGGGCAGACCGAGGCGGCCAAGGCGATCGGCCTCACCTTCGGCCAGACCTTCACCTCGGTGCTCTGGCCGCAGGCCCTGCGCCAGTGCCTGCCGGCCTGGGTCAACACGGCGGCCGAGATGGTGAAGGCCTCGACGCTGCTGTCCGTCATCGGCGTTGCGGAACTTCTCCTGCGCACGCAGGAGATCATCTCGCGCAACTTCATGAGCCTCCAGTTCTATTTCCTGGCCGGCGCCCTCTATTTCATCGTCAATTTCGGCATCGAGCGCCTCGGCAAGTATGTCGAGCGCAAGACCGCCCTGCCGTCCTGAGGAGACCCCGATGGCCAAGACCAATCTCGACATCAAGGGCCTGCGCAAGACCTACGGCCAGAACGAAGTGCTGAAGAGCGTCGACTGTGCCGTGGAGGAGGGCGAGGTCATTTCCATCATCGGCTCGTCCGGCTCCGGCAAGACGACCATGCTGCGCTGTATCAACATGCTGGAGGAATTCCAGGGCGGTACGATCCGCCTCGACGGCGAGGAGATCGGCTATCACGCCGAGGGCGCCAAGCGTCGGCGCAAGAGCGAGAAGGAGATCGCCCGCCAGCGCGCGCTGACCGGCATGGCCTTCCAGCAGTTCAATCTCTTTCCCCACATGACTGCTGCCGAAAACGTCATGCTCGGTCTCGTCAAGGTGAAGAAGATGGCCAAGCCCGAGGCTCGCGCCATCGCCGAGAAATGGCTCGACCGGGTCGGCCTTGCCGCCCGCACGAACCACTATCCCGGGCAGCTTTCCGGCGGCCAGCAGCAGCGCGTCGCCATCGCCCGCGCTATCGCCATGTCGCCGCGCCTGATGCTGTTCGACGAGGTGACCTCCGCGCTCGACCCGGAACTGGTCGGCGAGGTGCTGCAGGTCATCAAGGGTCTTGCGGCCGACGGCATGACCATGCTGCTCGTCACCCATGAGATGCGCTTTGCCTTCGAGGTCTCCTCGCGGGTCATCTTCATGAACCAGGGCGTCATCTGCGAAGAGGGCGACCCGAGGGAGATGTTCGTGCGCCCGAAGACCGAGCGGCTCGCCGAATTCCTGAAAACCTCCAGCTTCAACTGACAAGGAAACACATCCCATGACGATCAAACGTTACGGTGCCGGAGAAACCGGTGCTGGCGGCCAGCCGCTGCCCTTCGCCCGCGCCACCGAAGCTGCCGGCTGGCTCTATGTCTCCGGCCAGGTGCCGATGGAGAAGGGGGAGATCGTCTCCGGCGGCATCGTCGCAGAAAGCCGCAAGGCCATCGAGAATATGATCGCCATTCTCGACGAGGCCGGCTACGGCCTGGAGGATATCGTGCGCATCGGTGTCTGGCTCGACGATCCGCGCGATTTCTGGAGCTTCAACGGCGTCTATGCCGAATATTTCGGCAAGAACCCGCCGGCGCGCGCCTGCGTCCAGTCGCGCATGATGGTCGATTGCCGGGTCGAGATCGACTGCGTCGCCTATCGCGCCGATCGCGCCTGACGGCTGAACACCAGCCCGGGCGGGTCAGCCGGTCTGCGGCGACCCGTCCGGCAGCTCCGCGCCGAAGCTTCTGAGCGCCCAGCGTCTTCCATCGCTGGTCAGAGCCAGCAGTCCGAGCGGCTCGACGTCGATGCGCCAGATCGAGGTCAGCGGGGCGCCGACCACATGCAGGAAGAGCAGTTTCAGGACAATGGCATGGGTCACGGCGAGCATATGCCCGCCTTCTGCAGGAAGGTGGTTCAGCCAGGCCACGGCCCGGTCCTGCACTGCCTGCAGGGTTTCACCGCCATGCGGAGCGGAGGATGGATCAGACATCCAGCACTGCAGATCCTGCGATGATTCTTCCGCTACCTCCGCCACCGTCCGGCCGTTCCACCGTCCGTAATCGACATCCCGGAGCGCGAGGCATGCTGCTGCGCCTGGAGAGAAGGCGGCGGCTGTTTCGGCCGCAGAATGTTCGGGTGCGTGCAGCACGGAGGTGAACCGGCCGAGGTTTTGGGCCCGGTTGCTCAATCGAACCCGCTCCTTGGGCAAGAGCGGAGCATCGGAGAAAAAGCGGGATTGCTGGTTGGCCGCGGTCGCACCACGGCAGAGGATCGTCAGGCGCGTTGCCCTGACGGCCGTCGGCTTCGGCTCTTCCGCGGGTGTGTTCATGGTTCCCCAGCCTCCTGAAATCGGCTTCACGCTGTCGATGGATGCAGTCTCGTGTCGAGGGCAAAGCCTTCCTGGAATTTCAGGGTGTATGTGCCGGGGGCAGCACCGGCGAGAAAGATCAGGTTCCAGCTGTGCGGCGAGACCGCGCTTGGAATGGCAACGAAGCGGTGCCGTCGGAGGAGATCATCGCCGAAGGCCTGTTGACCTGCGCCGGGAATGCCGGGGCGTAGCCAGTTGGGGTTGGGCACCGTTTCCGGGTCGATGATGTGGACATCGCCGATATCGGCGATGACGGCGGCCGTCATGCGGTGCGCGACGGTGTCGAGTGCCCGAAACCCCTTGTGGACCGCCACTTCGAGAATGGCCGTGGCAGGATCGAGCGAGCAATAGACAGCGCGTGTGCCCTTGCTGTTCCAGCGGCCGCCGACGCGGTAGGCGCCTTCGCCGCTGTCCCAGCTCGGCGCATGGATGGCCTGATCGAGCCGCCAGGCGACCAGCTCGCTCCCGCCGAGCGCAATGGGCAGAAAGGTCATGCGTAGACGCCGTATTCCAGACGGTCGAGATGGTCCTCGACGAGCTCCACGCCGGCAGGCGTGCCGAGAAGGTCGATGGGACGACGCTGGTCAAGCCCGATGGCCGGCCGCTCCAGCCATTGCTCGGCTTCCGCCTGCGATCCGAAGATATCGGTCGCCTTTGCCAAGATCTCGGCGAATTTCCACGTCCGTCCGCTCTGTTCCAGGCTGAGTGGCTTGGAGGGCGTGTCCTTCCGCCGCTGCCAGGTGCGCAGGCTCATGCCCACGGCCTTTTCGAGCGACTCGTTCTTGCCGATGAAGACGAGGCTGCCGACAAGGTGATCGAGTGCCGAGGCGGGCAAGCCATGCAGCAGCAGTTCATGGGCGTCGAGCGCATTGGTCAGGCGGCGCGACAGGATGCGCGAGCCGCCGAGCAGGGCTTCGATTTTCTGCAATTCGCCACCGGCTGCTGCCGGAATTGCCTTTGCCGCGACGGCCATACCTCTTCTCCACGTCATATGTCGCTTGAAATATGCCATCTGTCGCAAGCGATTTCAAGCTCCGGACCGTGCCCGCCGCTAGCTGCGGTATCCGTGGGGGTTTTTACGCCGGCGGCATCCGGTCGAATTTGGGCAAAGCCGGGTCGAGATGGTCCCAGGCGTGGCCTGCAGCGGTCCAGGAGACGAGTTGCGGCCGGTAGTGGCCGGGGTCGTCGAGGCTCGCCGGTGTGACGATGAAGACATCGGGCATGTCGGGAAAGCGCAGGTAGACGGGCGCGCCGCAGGTGGGACAGAAGCCGCGGCGCTTGACGGTTCCGCCATCCCCGACCGTCTGCCAATGGGAGGTCTCGCCGGTGACCTTCACCTCGGCCGCGACAAAGGTCAGGTGCGATTGATGGCCGGTGCCGCTGTCGCGCTGGCACTGTCGGCACTGGCAATCGACCATGACAGCCGGTTCGCCCGAGATTTCATAGCGGACCGCACCGCAAGCGCAGCCGCCCGTATAGGACATGGGCATGGCGTTCTCCCGTTCTCTCAATGCTGTTGCTCTGCGGTGGCGACTTCGGTGACGACAGCGTCGAGTTTTCTCACCACCTTCTTCCAGCCTTCGCTCATGTTGCGATAGGCGGTGTCGTTTTTCGGAAGCTGGAAGCCGGAATGGGTGAGGCGAAGGCGTGTGCCCGCCTCGGCCGCGATCAGGCTGAAGGTGACGACGGTTTCCAGTTTCGAGCCATAGCCCTCGTTGTGCTCGTCGCCGCCCCGCCAGGCATAGGAGAGCCGCTCATTCGGCACGACCTCCAGGATTTCGCAATGGATGGTGCCGTCCCAGGCACCGGCGGCGACCGTCTGAAAGGTGAAACGGTTGCCGATCACGGGCGCAAAACCCTGCGGGGCCATCAGCCAGCGGCCGATCAGGTCGCCGCTGGTCAGCGCTTTCCAGATGACATCGGGCGCATGCGGGAAGACTTCGTCGAGCACGATGACCTGCATGTCCGGATTGGCGGTCTGGTTCATGGGTCGATTTCCTTCAGCAGGGTTCTCAGATTGGTGAAGCGTTCGCGCCAGAAGACGCCGTAGTGGCTCATCCAGTCCGCCAAGGGCTCCAGTCCACCGGGCTCGGCGCGGTAATAGACATTTCGGCCCTCCGGGCGCTCGCTGACGAGGCCGGCCTTTTTCAGCGCCTTGAGATGCTGGGAAATGGCGCCCTGCGTGACAGTGCTGCTGCGCGTCAGTTCGACGACCGTAATCTCATCGGAATGGACGATGCGCTCGAACACGGCCCTGCGGGTGGGGTCGGCAAGGGCGCGCATGACGGTGGTGATGGTTTCTGCCTGGATCATGAGAATAAAATAGTCAATACTAATCAATTAGTCAATGCTATTCAATTATGCTGCCTACCGTCTGTCTTCCCGGTGGATTTCTGCCCGCAAGCAATTTCGCAGATCCGGGCGTGCGACTAAGGTGCCGCTACCATCGCAAGGGGACTGCACATGCGGAGAGCGGCCGAATGACCACCATCACCGTGGACGACGTACTCGACCGCGCCGGCGCCGGCGCCTACCAGCGGCGGCTTCTGGCGATCTTCGGGCTGGTCTGGACTGCCGATGCGATGCAGGTCCTCGCAGTCGGCTTCACGGCCGCCTCCATTGCCGCCACCTTCGATCTCACCGTTCCGCAGGCCTTGCAGACCGGCACGCTTTTCTTCTTCGGCATGCTTCTCGGTGCCGCCGGTTTCGGCCGGCTTGCGGACCGCATCGGCCGTCGGCGGGTTCTGATCGTCACGGTCGCCTGCGATGCTCTCTTCGGCACGCTCTCCGTCTTCGCACCCGATTTCACCATCCTGCTCGTTCTGCGTTTCCTCACCGGGGTTGCTGTGGGCGGCACGCTGCCGGTCGATTATGCGATGATGGCGGAGTTCCTGCCGGCGCGAAACCGCGGCCGCTGGCTGGTCATGCTCGAGGGGTTCTGGGCGATCGGCACGCTCCTTGTCGCGCTTGTCGCCTGGGCCGTCAGCCTTGCGGGCATGGCTGACGGCTGGCGCTATATCTTCGCAGCGACGGCAATCCCGGCGCTGCTGGGTATCGGCCTGCGCTTTCTGGTGCCGGAATCACCGCTCTATCTCCTGCGCCTCGGGAAGATACGGGAGGCGAAGGCCGTTCTCGACGGGATCCTCGTCGCCAACGGCAAGACGCCACTGGCGGCGGATGCGTCGCTGGTATCGCTTCCCAGCACCGGGCGGTCCGGCATCTTCGGTGCGGATCTGCGCCAGCGCAGCCTGATGATCCTGATAATCTGGTTCCTGGTCTCCGTCTCCTACTACGGCGTCTTCACCTGGCTGCCGCCGAGGCTTGCAGGCGAGGGCTTCGGCTTCGTCCGCGGTTACGGCTTCCTCGTCTTTCTCGCGCTGGCGCAGATCCCCGGTTATGCGCTGGCCGCCTATGGTGTGGAAAAATGGGGCCGGCGGCCGACGCTGACGGGCTTCTGCCTGCTCTCGGCGCTGGGATGCCTGCTGTTCGTCGTGGCCGGCACGGGCACGCTGATCGGCGCCTCCCTGATGCTCATGAGCTTTGCCTTGCTCGGCACCTGGGGTGCACTCTATGCCTTTACCCCTGAACTCTACCCGACAGCCTCGCGGGCGACAGGCATGGGCACGGCGGGTGCGGTGGCCCGTCTCGGCGGCCTTCTGGCGCCGTCCCTGACGGGACTGGTCGTGGAACAAAGCTTCGGTCTTGCCATTGGCATTTTCGCCGGCCTTCTGGTCGCCGCCGCGGTCGCCGCCCTGCTGATCGATGCGGAGACGCGCCAGGCATCGCTGGCCTGAACCGGGCCCGCCAGCTATTCATGCATCGTGGCGGGCAGCCTTGGTAGGCGCCCGCCATTGAAGTCGCATGACGGGCCGGCGCCGCCCGGCACGGAGCCGGACGGCGCCAGCGGAGACTTTGCCGCGTCAACCCGCAGCGAAGGGAACGGTGACGAAGCTTTGCTCGTCCTGGCGCTGCACCAGCAGTAGAACGGCCTTGCGGCCCGCCTTGCCAGCTTCGGCGACGGCGGCCTTCGCCTCGCGTGCCGAGGTGACGGGCTTCTGGTTCACCGAGAGGATGACGTCGCCGGGCTGGAGGCCCATCTCGGCGGCAGGCTTGTCGGGGTTCACGCCTTCCACAACCGCGCCGCTTTCGCCCTTCGGCAGGCCGAGCGACTGGCGCATGTCGGCGGTGAGGTCGCCGAGCTGGACACCGATCGTCGGCACGCGCTGGGCGGTTTCGCCCGATTTGCCGCCGGCATCGGCGAGGACCTGGCGATCGCCGTCGTCATTGCTGCCGATGGTGATAGACAGGTTTTTGTCGCTGCCGTCGCGCCAGACGGTGACGCCTTCCTTCGTGCCCGGTGCAAGGTCGGCAACGATGCGCGAGAGTTCGCGTGGCGAGTTCACCGCCTTGCCGTCGAGCATGGTGATGACGTCGCCGGACCGGATGCCGGCTGCGGCAGCCGGGGTGCCTTCATCGACCTTCGCCACCAGCGCGCCTGCGGGTTTTGCAAGGCCAATCGCATCGGCGACATCCGAAGTCACCGGCTGGATCTGCACGCCGATGAAACCGTGCTCAATCGAACCGTCCTTCATCAGTCTTGCGACCACCCGCTGCGCCTGATCGGACGGAATGGCGAAGCCGACGCCGACGCTGCCGCCGTTCGGCGAATAGATCGCCGTGTTGATGCCGACGACCGTGCCGTCGGCCCCGACGAGCGGGCCGCCGGAATTGCCGTGGTTGATCGGCGCGTCGATCTGGATGAAGTCGTCATAGGGTCCGCTGTGCAGGTAGCGGCCACGGGCCGAGACGATGCCGGCCGTCACGGTCGTGCCGATGCCGAAAGGATTGCCGATGGCAAGGATCGGGTCGCCGGCGCGCAGCTTGTCCGATTCTCCCCAGGCGATCGTGGCGAGCGACTTGCCGCTGTCGATCTTCAGCACGGCAAGGTCGGATTTCGGGTCGGCGCCGACAAGTTTTGCGGGCAGTTCCGTGCCATCGTCCAGCGTCACCCTGATCGTGCTCGCCTTGTCGATGACGTGATTGTTGGTGACGATGTAGCCGTCGCCCGTCAGGATGAAGCCGGAGCCGAGTGCCTCGGCCTTGCCGCTCGGCCGCTGCTCCGGCATCGGCATTTGCCGTTCACCGAAGAAGTCGCGGAACTGCTGATCGAAGGGCGAAGTGCCGCCGAAGGGGGAGATGCCGTCGGCGGAGGCGTTCTCCGCCTTCAATGTCGTGGTGATGGTGACGACGGCGGGCTTGTCGGCTGAAACGATCGCGGCGAAGGAGCCTTGCGCGAGGGCCGTGCCAGAGCCTTGGGCGGCGGCGGCCTGGGCCGGCCGGGTGCCAACGAGGCTGGAAGCGGCGATCGGCAGCACGAGAAGAGCAACGCCGAGAAGCGCTGCAACGCGGTGTCTTTCGATGATCCTGGTCATGATTGTCGTCCTTTGTTCAGCGCTCCGGTGCCCGCAGGGCCGGCGCCGGAGCGCACGAAACCGGGCCGCAGGTGCAGGGCGGCCGGTCTCGTCTTCGTGGTCCGGGTGTCTTTCCGATCAGGCTGTCCGGTGCCGTCGCGTCGCGGCTTTTCATCCGCCGGCGGCATCCAGCCCGGCATCATCTATAGGCCCGGCAGGTGGTGAGGGTCATGTTACAATTAAATAAAGTTCCGGACGGCGATTTTGCCAAACTATCGCCCGGATCGAGGCGTGCGCGTTGCGGATTTCCGTAAAGAGTTGTTTCTGCTCAAATGCTTATGATTTTTCATGCGGCATCGAGGTGGTCCGCGGATCATGACCGGATTGTAATCTTTCCCTCCGCCTCGCAGGAGGCCCGCCACCCACCGGCGGTATAGCGGACACACGGTTCTCGGCAGGTCATGCGAAAACCTTGAGCCCCCTGCGCGGTTTCGCGCCGCTGCAAACCCTTGTCTTTCCGGTCTGCATCATGGCATTAGGGCGTCTTCCTGCGGAGACTGGTACATGATCAAGAACACAATGACCGGACGACCATGGAAGAGCCTGGTGCTTGCTGCGTCGCTTTTCATGGGGGCGGCGGCAAACGCAACGCCGGTGCTCGTCGTGGATGCCGACAATCATCAGGTCCTGCATGAGGAGGATGCCGGGGTACCCTGGTATCCTGCCTCGACGACCAAGCTCATGTCCGCGCTTGTGGTGTTCGAAGCCATCCGCGCCGGTGAGGTGAACCTGACGACGCCGGTCGTCATGTCCCGCAACGCGACGAAGCAGGCTTTCCTGGAATCCGGCCTGGTCCTCGGGCGCACGATGACCCTGGAAGACGCGCTCTTCGCCATGATCACCGCATCGGCGAACGACGTCGCCGTCGCCCTGGCGGAAGCGGTGGCCTCCGACGAAGCCTCCTTCGTGCGGCGCATGAATGAGACGGCCGCTCGCATCGGGCTCACAGGCACGCATTTTTCCAACCCGAACGGCCTGTTCGACCGGAAGAACTATACGACCGCCCGCGACCTTGCGCTGCTGGGCATGGAAGTGGACCGGCTGTTTCCGGAGTATCGCCGCTTCTTCCTGGCCTCCGCCGTTTCGATCGACGGCAAGGAGATCAAGTCCAACAATCTGCTTTTGACCCGCTTCAACGGCACGGTCGGGATGAAGACAGGCTTCCTCTGCGCCTCCGGGCGCAATTTCGTGGGCTTGGCGACGCGCAACGGACGGCGCGTGATGGTGGTCATTCTCGGTGCGACGACCGAGCGGGAACGCAACGAACGATCTGCTCAATATCTGACGCAGGCCTTTGACGGTCGCCTGTCTTCCAATGCGGGGCTCCTGGAAAACCTGCAGAACCGGGCCGATGTCGCACCGGAGGACATGCGCATCCGCCTCTGCACCGACAAGAGCGCGGCCTATGAAGCGAGCCGGGATGCGCTGTATCCGATGGGCCTGCCAGGCCACGAGACCTATCTGCAGGACCAGATACCGGCCCAGATCCGTGCGATCAGCACCTGGGCTACCGACATCGCGGATGACGTGCCGGTCCCGACACGCCGTCCTTCCTGAACGGCGCGATCGGGGTCCGCAAGGGCCTCAGGCGTAGCGCGCGACGGCAAGGTCGGTGGCATCGATCTCGGGCTTCCTGCCCGAAACGAGGTCTGCGACAAGGCGGGCCGAGCCGGAGCTCATCGTCCAGCCGAGCGTGCCGTGGCCGGTGTTGAGGTAGAGGCCGGCGACCTTCGTCGGGCCGATGACGGGCGTGCCGTCCGGTGTCATTGGGCGAAGACCTGACCAGAAGCTTGCCTTCGACACGTCGCCACCGGGGAAGAGATCGGTCACGGAGTGCTGCAGCGTCAGGCGGCGGGGCTCGCCAAGATCGTTGGTGTAGCCGGAGATTTCCGCCATGCCGCCGACGCGGATGCGGTCGCCGAGCCGTGTGATGGCGATCTTGTAGGTTTCGTCCATCACGGTCGATTCCGGCGCGCGCGTGGTGTCGGTGATCGGGATCGTCAGCGAATAGCCCTTGACCGGATAGACCGGCAGGCGGATGCCGTGCGGACGGACGAGCAGTGGCGAGAAGCTGCCGAGGGCGACGACAACGGCATCGGCCGTGAGCACTCCATGGGCGGTAACAACGCCGCGCACACGGCCCCCTTCCACGTCGAGCCCCCGGATGATGCTGCCGTAGTTGAAGCGCACGCCGAGCGCCTCGGCCTTTGCGGCCAGCGCATTGGCGAACTTGAAGCAGTCGCCGGTCTCGTCCTTCGGGGTCAACAGGCCGCCAACGATCTTTTCGCGCACATGCTTCAGCGCCGGTTCGACGCGGATGCAGCCTTCGGGATCCAGCACTTCGTAGGGAATGCCGTCGGCGGCGAGCGCCTTGACGTCCTTGGCCGAGGCGTCGAGCTGGGCTTCGGTGCGGAAGAGCTGCAACGTGCCCTGCATGCGTTCGTCGTAGGCGATACCCGTCTCCTCGCGCAACGCGGCGAGCGAGATGCGGCTGTAGTCGGCAAGGCGCAGCATGCGGCTCTTGTTGAGGGCATAGCGCGCCGAGGTGCAGTTGCGCAGCATCTGCGTCATCCAGGAAAGCATGGCCATATCGACCTTGGGGCGCAGGATCAGCGGCGCATGCTGCATGAACAGCCACTTCATCGCCTTCATCAGAATGCCGGGGGCGGCCCAGGGCGAGCAATAGCCGAAGGAGACCTCGCCGGCATTGGCAAAGCTCGTCTCCAGTGCGGGGCCGGGCTGGCGATCGACGACCGTGACCTCGTGGCCGGCACGGGCAAGCTGGTAGGCCGAGGTGACGCCGACGATGCCGGCGCCGAGAACGATGACTTTCATGATGTCCTCATTGGGGAAGAAACAGGCTCAGCGGTATTGCCGCTGGTAACGGTGACCGAGGCCGGTCAGGATTTCATAGGCGATGGTGCCGGCATCGCGCGCCACGTCCTCCAGGCTCTGGTGCGGGCCGAGGATTTGGACGCGGCTGCCCAGGGCAAGGCGCCCCTCCGGCAGGGCGGAGATGTCGATGGTGATGCTGTCCATTGATACGCGGCCGACTATGGGCAGGCGCACGCCGTCGCAATAGGCGGCGCCGCGGCCCGAGAGGCTGCGCGGCAGGCCGTCGGCATAGCCGGCGGCGATGGTGGCAAGGCGTGTCGGGCCGGCCGTGACATGGGTGGCGCTGTAGCCGACGCGTGTGCCCGGGGGCACGCTGCGGGTCTGCACCACGGCAACGTCGAGACTGACGACCGGTTCCATCGGGTTCGCCCGCCCGCCGGTCGGCGCGCCACCATAGAGCGCGATACCGGGACGGGCGAGCACGCCGTGATAGTCTTTGCCGAGGAAGATGCCGCCCGAATTGGCAAAGCAGACGTCGTAGGCGGGAAATTCCGCCGCCACGCGATCCATCTCGGCGCGCTGGTCGCCGTTCTGCCCGCTGGCGGGGTCGTCGGCGGAGGCAAGGTGGCTCATCAGGAACAGGACGTCGATGCCGCCACCGGCAGTGACGAGGCTGGCGAGCGCCGCGCGCTCCTCCGGTGGCACGCCGAGGCGGGACATGCCGGTGTCGAACTGCAGCACCGCCGGCAGCGTGCGGCCGAAGGCTTTCGCGGTGCCGCTCCACGCATGCCACTGCTCCAGCGAATTGACGACCGGCACGATGTTTTCGCGGGCGCAGGCACTTTCGTTGCCGGGCTGCAGGCCGTTCAGCACGAAGACCGTGGCATCGGCCGCCAGAAGCGGGCGCAGGCGACGCGCTTCGACGAACTGGGCAACGAAGAAATGCCGGCAGCCGTGGGCGTAGAGTTTTGCTGCTACCTCGCCGGCGCCGAGCCCGTAGGCATCTGCCTTGACGACGGCCGCAGCGCGTGCCGGGGCGACCTCTGCGGCAAGCTTTTCGTAGTTGCGGGCGAGGGCGCCGAGATCGATGCTCAGATAGCCTGATGCACCGTCGATCACCGCCGTAGCGCCGCTTCTGTTGCTTTGCAATCCACCGTCCATCCCAAGCCCCCTCAAGTGTGCGAAGCCTAGTGAAACGATCGTGAAATTACCGAGGAATCAGCGATTGATTGTTGTGCCAAAGCATGATTTTTGAACGAAACGATGACGATTTGGAATGATCTGCCATGGCTGCCCTCGATGCGATCGACCGCAACATCCTCCGGCTCCTGCGGCTCGATGCGCGCATGAGCAATGCCAGCCTTGCGGCCGATGTCGGCCTGTCGCCGTCTGCCTGCCTCCGCCGGATCAAGCTGATGGAAAAGGCGGGTGTCATTCGCGGCTATACAGCGCTGGTGGACACATCGAATGTCGAGGCGACGATCGCCGTCATCATCAACATTACGCTGGAACGACAGACGGAGGACCACCTCGACCGCTTCGAGGCGGCGGTGCGCAAACACCCGGAAATCCGCGAATGTTTCCTGATGACGGGCGGTTCGGATTACCTGCTGCGTGTCGAGGTGGCCAATGCCGGCGAGTTCGAGCGCATCCACAAGGAAATCCTCTCGGCCATGCCGGGCGTCTCACGCATCCATTCGAGCTTCGCGATCCGCAACGTGCTGGCGACGCGGCCACGCGGGCGGCGATAGACGGCCTGTCGTCTGTCAGGTCCGGTTGCCATAATATTTCTCCGCAATGCCGCGGGCGGCGGTGGCGACCTTCCGGCCGATCTCCTGCATGCGGGCAAGGTCGGCGCGCGCGGTCGGCGCTGCCACGGCGAGCGCGCCCACTGGCCGCCCGCCGGGTGTCAGGATCGGTGCTGCGGCGCTGATGACGCCGATCTCGAACCCCTGCTGGCTGATCGAATAGCCACGCTCCAGCGTTTCACGCAGGAGCGTGCGCACGGCTCCGGCGTCGGTGACGGTCTCGGCTGAAAAGCGTTCCAGCGGCCGCGCCAGCGCGCGGTCGATCTCGTCGGGCGGAAGGAAGGCGAGATAGGCGAGACCCGAGGCGGTGGCATGGAGGGGCAACACAGCCCCGGGTTCGACGATCACACGGTGGGCCTGCGACGAATCCTCAACATGAATGGTGGAGAGCCGCCCGCCGGAAAACTCCGAGAAGTGCACCGTCTCGCCGGCCTGTTCCGCCAGCGCCTTGGCGAAAGGGGCAGCCACGGCGACGAAGGGGAAACGCGCCTGGCGAAGGCGCGCCAGCCGGATGGGCGCCGCGCCGAGGCGATAACGGCGCGTATCTTCGTCCTGTTCCACGAAGCCGTGCTTTTCGAGTTCCACGAGAAAGCGTCGCGCGGTCGCCTTGTCGAGTGCGGAAAGCCGCGCGAGGTCGCTGAGGCCGATATCCTTGTCGAGCTCGGAAATCAGATCGAGGAGGGAAAGGGCCTTTCCGATGGTGCTCATGCATGCGCTCCGCAGTGTAATGCCAGTCTCCTGCGAACGTTCGTCCTCTCCGTTACCGCTCCTGTTTCGCACGCCCGACAAGTCGAGATACTTAACATGAGAAATAACTTGACGCCGGAACTGGCTTTTGCAAATCTATAATTAAAATAACGGTTCAAATAATGAACCACAAGGAAAATGTTTCGTGGGAACCGCCGTCGCTTTTGGCGCGGCATCGGACACGCGGCCGCCGGATGCATGAGGGCAGCCGCCAGGATGGGAGCAAGATCATGACAGAACACAGCGTGCCGTCTGGCGGCGCGAACCAGTTGCGCAAGAACAGCCTCGGTGTCGGGGCTGTCACATTCCTCGTCGTCTCCGCGGCTGCGCCGCTGACGGCGGTTGCTGGCGGCGTGCCGCTGTCGATGATGCTGGGCAACGGCCCAGGCATTCCGCTGACCTTCGCCTTCGTAACGACGGTGCTGCTGCTCTTTGCCATCGGCTATGTCGCCATGGCCCGGCATATCAGCAATGCCGGCGCCTTCTATGCTTATACGGCGCAGGGCCTCGGCGGTCTCGCCGGCGGCGCTGCCGCACTGATTGCCATCCTCGCCTACAATGCCATGCAGATCGGCATCTTCGGCCTGTTTGGGGCGGCAACGGCCGGCTTTTTCGCCGGCTATGGCCTCGACCTGCCCTGGTGGGTCTGGACCTACATCGGCATCGCCCTCGTTGCGGTCTTCGGCTACCGGCGGGTGGACTTTTCCGCCCGCGTGCTCGCCGTGCTCGTCGTGCTCGAATATCTGGTCGTGCTGGTCATCGATGCGGCCATCCTCGTAAAGGGCGGCGACAGTGGCCTTTCCGCTGCGCCCTTTACGCCGTCAGCCTTCTTCTCGGGGACGCCGGCCATTGGCATCCTGTTCTGCTTTGCCGCCTTCATCGGCTTCGAGGCGACGACCATCTACAGCGAGGAGGCCCGCGAGCCGGAAAAGACCGTGCCGCGCGCCACCTACATCTCCGTGCTGATCATCGGCCTCTTCTACATGCTGACCTCCTGGCTGATGGTCAACGGCGCGGGCGTCGACAAGCTGGTGCCGGAAATCCAGGGCCTTGCCGATCCGACCACCTTCCTCTTCGGCCTCGCGGATCGCTATGTCGGCGGCGGCATCACCACCATCATGAGCATTCTCTTCATCACCAGCCTCTTTGCCGGCGTCGTCGCCTTCCACAATGGCGTTGCCCGCTATCTCTATGTCGCCGGCCGCGAAGGTCTGCTGCCCAAGGCGCTCGGCGTCACCCATCCGGTGTTCCAGAGCCCGCATGCCGGCTCGGTCGTGCAAACGATCATCGCCGTCCTCGTCGTGGCGCTCTTCGCCTTCACGGGGCAGGATCCGGTGCTGGCGCTGTTCTCCTGGCTCACCAATGTCGGCACGCTGGCGATCATTCTCCTGATGGCGCTGACTGCCTTCGCCATCGTCGCCTTCTTCGGCCGCAATCCGGGCCTCGAAGGCAACCGGATCGTCACGACCGTGCTGCCGGTATTGACGGGCCTCATCCTGCTGGCGCTGGTGTTCTATATCGCAACGAACTTCGGCGCCCTGGCCGGTGCGGAGGGACCGCTTGCCGTGTTCCTGCCGGGCCTTGTGCTGATTGCCGCGATCATCGGCCTCCTTTGCGCCCTGCGCCTGAAGGCGGGCGATGCCGGCGCCTTTGCCCGGCTCGGCGTCCGCCGGGAAGTGTGAGACCAGGGGTGGCGCTTCGGCGCCACCTGCCCTTTGAGGAAAGACCATGCAGGAAAAGATCAACGCACTCCGCAATCTGGCGGTCGCTCCGCAGGCGCTGTTTATAAACGGCATTTGGCAGGACCCGGCGGATGGCGCGGTGCTGGATGTCCTCTCGCCCATCGACGGGTGCACGCTGACGACGATTGCCGACGCCGGTGTGGCAGATGTGGACCGGGCGGTAAAGGCCGCCCGTACCGCTTTCGAAAGGGGGCGCTGGGCAAAGGCGGCGCCGGCCGAGCGCAAGCGGGTGCTGCTGAAGATCGCCGACCTGATCGAGCAACACGCGCTGGAGCTTGCCGTGCTCGGCGTGCGGGACAACGGCACCGAGATTTCCATGGCACTGAAGGCCGAGCCCGGCAGCGCCGCCGGCACGTTCCGTTACTATGGCGAGGCGATCGACAAGATCTATGGCGAGATCGCACCGACGGCCGGCGACATCCTCGGCCTCGTCCACCGCGAGCCGGTCGGTGTCGTCGGTGCCATCGTGCCGTGGAACTTTCCGCTGATGATCGGCGCCTGGAAGATCGCCCCGGCGCTCGCTGCCGGCAACTCCATCGTGCTGAAGCCGGCGGAGGCCGCCTCGTTGACGCTGCTGCGCCTCGCTGCCCTTTGCGCCGAGGCGGGGCTGCCGGAAGGCGTGCTGAACGTCTTGACCGGTCGTGGTGCGGTTACGGGTGAGGCGATGGGGCTGCATCCGGACATCGACGTGCTGGTCTTTACCGGTTCCGGCCCCGTTGGCCGGCGCCTCCTGGAATATTCCGCCCGCTCCAACCTGAAGCGCGTCTATCTTGAACTCGGTGGTAAATCGCCGAACGTCGTCTTCGCCGATGCGCCGGACCTCGACCGCGCGGCCAAGGTCTCGGCCTATGGCATCTTCCGCAATTCGGGGCAGGTCTGCGTGGCCGGTTCGCGGCTGCTCGTCGAGCGTTCCATTGCGGAGGCGTTTTCGCAGAAGGTGGCGGAGGTTGCCGCGGCGATGACGGTCGGCGATCCGCTGTTGCTGACCACCGAGGCCGGTGCCATTTCCAGCGAGGCGCAGCTTGGCAAGAATCTCGGCTTTGCCGAACAGGCGCTATCCGAGGGCGCCCGGCTGCGCACCGGTGGAAAGCGTATCCTTGCCGAGACCGGCGGCTTTTACATGCAGCCGACCGTCTTCGACGTTACGCCGGGCATGACGCTTGCCCGCGAGGAGGTGTTCGGACCGATCCTCTCCATCATCCCCTTCGACGGCGAGAATGAGGCCTTGCGCATCGCCAATGGCACGGACTTCGGCCTCGCCTCGGCCGTCTGGACCGCCAATCTGTCACGGGCGCATCGCATGGTGCGCGGCATCCGTGCTGGTGTCGTGCATGTCAACACCTATGGCGGGGCGGACAACACGGTGCCGCTCGGCGGCGTGCGCCAGTCCGGCAACGGGTACGACAAATCCCTGCATGCGCTGGACAAGTATCTCGACCTGAAGACGGCCTGGATCCAGCTTTAAGTCCCCACGATTTTGCGTAGGAGCCCGGCTGTCCGTAAGGACACGCCGGGCTCCGGCGCATGTCATGTCAGCGAGCGGGCGATTTCCGTAATGACCGCGAAGGCGGTGTCCGCGTCGTCGCGGGTCATCTCGAACTGGCCGGCCTGGAAACGGATGGCGATGCGTCCATCGACGCGGGTCTGTGTCAGGTAGATACGTCCGTCGTCGTTGATGGCGTTGACGAGGGCGATATTGTGCTGGTCGGCCTCTGCGCCGCCCGTGTGGCGGAAGGAGAAGAGCGAGAGCACCGGTTCGCTGACGATCTCGAAATCCGGCTCCCCGGCAAGCCGCTCCGCCAGTTCCCTCGACCAGGCGACGTGGTTGCGGATCATCGTGCGCAGGCCTTCAAGGCCATGATAGCGCATCAGGAACCACAGTTTCAGCGCGCGAAAGCGCCGTCCGAGCGGTACGGACCATTCGGAATAGTTGATGATGCCGTCATGGCCGTGCGTCTTCAGGTATTCCGGCTGGATGGCGAGCGTGCGCACCTGGTCCTCGGGACTGCGGATGAACTGCACCGAGCAGTCGAAGTTGGCGCCGAGCCATTTGTGCGGATTGAAGACGATGGAATCGGCGGCCTCGATGCCCTCCCAGAGGCTGCGGAATTCCGGGCAGATCATGGCCGAACCCGCCCAGGCGGCATCGACATGCAGGTAGAGGCCATGTGCCTTTGCCACTGTTGCCACATCGCCGATCGGATCGCAGGCGCCGATGGAGGTGCCGCCGGTGCAGGCGATGATGCCGGCCGGGACGTGGTCGGCGGCAAGGTCCGCGCGGATCGCGGCGTCGAGCGCCTCGGGGTCCATGCCGTTGAGCGGCCCCTTGGTCGGAATGCGCACGAGGTTCGCCTCGCCGATGCCGGCAATCCAGATCGCCCGGTCGATCGAGGTGTGCACCTGTTTCGAGGCATAGACGCGCACCGCGCCGTGCGCCGCCAGTCCCTCGCTGTTGCCCTTCCAGCCGAGTGCCTTCTCGCGCATGACCAGCACGGCGGCGAGCGTCGCGGTGGAGGCGGAATCCTGGATCACACCGGAAAAGCCATCCGGCAGACCGAGCGCCTGGCGCAGCCAGTCGACCACCCGCGTTTCAAGCTCGGTGGCGGCGGGCGACGTCTGCCAGAGCATGCATTGGGCCGCGACGGAGGTGACGAGATAATCGGCGATCACCGAAACGGGCGCGGCATTGGCAGGAAAGTAGGCGAAGAAGCGCGGGTGCTGCCAATGGGTGAGGCCATCGGGGATGATGCGCTCGAAATCCGCGAAAATCGCCTCCATCGCCTCGCCCCCTTCCGGGGCCGTATCGGCGATCTGCCTGGCGATGTCGCCAGGCTTCGTCTGCGCCCGCACCGGCCGGTCGCGCAGGCCCGCCCGGTAGTCGGCGCCCCAATCGGCTACCGTGCGCGACCACCGGCGGAATTCCTCGCTATCCATGTCTTGCTCCCTGTTTGCGTTGCGCATTTCTCGATGCTTGCCCTGCGATTTGCAATGTCTTGTCGGCATGTTGTGCCAATAGGCGCGCATATGCGCCGGGGCAGATGTGCCGGATTGAGGTTAATTAACACGTTAATCAAGGGGTAATTTCTGTCAAGAGTGCCCCGGTTTTCGGCCGCGTCCCTTTGGTCGCTTCCGCTTGAAGGAGCCTGGATCGGAGAAGTAGAACGGATTCCAACGGTTCATTATACAAACCATAGCTTCAAATATAGACTTGCAAACGATCAAACTTCCTGCCAGATTAATTCGCATGTTAAGTATCTGTCGTGACACCGCGCGACAGCGCCTGAGGGGAGCCGGGCTTGACGGGGAGAGAACGGGTATGAGTGCCACAGCCAGCATGGGTCGGGAAGCCATGTCCGTGAAGGACGTGGGGAGGGGGCTGACGCGGATAGCGGGCGCCGGGTATCTTCTCGTGCAGGGGCGCCGGGCGCCGGGCCACGCATCGGTTGGTTCCAATGCATTCTATCAGGTCGGCCGGAAGGTCGGTTCCGCCATTCAATCGAGGAGGAATGGTCGATGAGCGCCAGCGCCCGTCTGCCCCATATTCTGGTGATCGGCACCGGAGACACCAAGAGCGAGGAACTGCTGTTTATGGCCGAGGTCATCGGCAAGGCCGGTGGCGTTCCCGTTCTGGTCGATGTCAGCGTGCTCGGCGACCCGCCCTATGTGCCGGGCCATTCCAAGCATGACATCGCCGCCGCCGCCGGCACCACCATGGAGGCGATCACTGGCAGCGGCGACGAGAACACCGCTATGGCGCTGATGGCCAGGGGCGCGGCGGCGCTGGTGCGCCGGCTCTCTGATGCAGGAGCGGTGGACGGCATGATCGCGCTTGGTGGCTCGCTCGGCACCGACCTTGCGCTCGATGTCGCAGCCGTGCTGCCGCTCGGCGTGCCGAAGTTCATCGTCTCCACCATCGCCTATTCCCATCTCCTGCCGCCGGAGCGCATCGCGCCCGACCTGATGATGATCCTGTGGGCGGGTGGGCTCTATGGTCTCAATCCGATCTGCCGGGCGGTGCTGTCGCAGGCGTCGGGCGCGGTCGTCGGCGCTGCCAAGGCTGGTGAGCGGCCCGGCCGCCAGCGCCCGCTGGTCGGCATGACCTCGCTCGGCTCCTCCTGCCTCAGCTATATGAAGGTGTTAAAGCCGGAGCTGGAGCGGCGCGGCTACGACGTTGCCGTCTTCCATTCCACAGGCATGGGCGGGCGTGCCTATGAGGCGGTCGCGGCGCAGCGGGGCTTTGCCGCCGTCTTCGATTTTTGCGTCCAGGAAGTGACCAATGCGCAGAACGGCTCGGTCGCCGTCTCCGGGCCGGACCGTATGGAAAATGCAGGCCGCGCCGGCATTCCGCAGATTGTCGCGCCCGGCGCGGTCGATATGGTGGATATGCCCGCCTGGCAGGAGACGCCGGATCGCTTCGCCGGCCGGCCCTATCATGCACACAACCGGCTGATTGCCTCCGTCACCGTCTCGCCCGATGAGCGCCGCGCAGTTGCCCGCGTGGTCGCCACCAAGCTGGGAGGCGCGAGTGCGCCGGTCGCCTTCCTGCTGCCGACACAAGGCATCCAGGAATGGGACCGGGAGGGCGAGCCGCTGCATGAACCGGATGCGCTGGATGCCTTCCTCGACGAGATGCGCCGTGCCATGCCGGCCTCGGTCGCCTTCGAAGAGGTCGATGCGCACATCAATGCTCCTGACTTCGCCGCAAGAGCGCTAGAAGTTTTCGACCGCTGGGTCGCCGAAGGCATCGTCGAGAAGGGGCAGGAGGCATGACGGAAGCGCAGCGGGCATTGATCCTCGATTTCGGCGGTGTCGTCACCCGCACGCTGTTCGAAACGCACGACGTTACCGAGCGTGCGCTCGGCCTGCCGGCCGGCACGCTGACCTGGCGCGGTCCGTTCGACCCCGCTGCCGACCCTCTGTGGGTATCGCTGCAGGCGCGAGAAATCACCGAGCGCGATTACTGGATGACGCGCACGCAGGAGGTCGGCGCGCTGCTCGGCGAGAACTGGACGGACATGAAGACCTTCGTGCAGCGGGCGCGCGGGGCGGATCCCGAGCTTGTCCTGCGTCCCGAGGCGCGCGATGCGATCCTGAAAGCCAAGGCGGCCGGGCTGAAGCTCGCCATCCTCTCCAACGAACTCGACCTTTTCTACGGCGAAAGCTTTCGCAAGCGCTTTCCGCTGATCGACCTTTTCGATGTCATCGTCGATGCGACATACACGAAGATCCTGAAGCCCGATCCACGCGCCTACGAACAGGTGCTGGCGGAACTGGGGCTTGCCCGCGCCGACTGT
Source organism: Shinella sp. SUS2 (assembly GCF_001262505.1). Classification (GTDB taxonomy): domain Bacteria; phylum Pseudomonadota; class Alphaproteobacteria; order Rhizobiales; family Rhizobiaceae; genus Shinella. The sequence continues at coordinate 45,157 of NZ_KQ410738.1, read as the reverse complement.
GTCTTCGTCGATGACCAGAAGAAGAACATAGAGGGTGCGGTGGCCATCGGCCTTCCCCATGTTCATTTCGACGTGACCCGGCCTGCCGAAAGCTACGCGCAGGCGCTGAACATGCTTGGACTTTGAAAGGATATCCCATGCGCGATTCCAACTTCCTGATCGAGAACAACGCCCGCCATCTCTGGCACCCCATGGCGCATCCGGCCGAAATGCAGGCCAAGCCCCCGCGCATCATCAATGCAGGCGAGGGCGTTTCGGTGGTGGATATCCACGGCAAGACGGTGCTGGATGCCGTCGGTGGTCTGTGGAACGTCAACCTCGGCTATTCCTGCGAGCCGGTGAAGAAGGCGATCCGCGACCAGCTCGACGAACTGCCCTATTATTCCACCTTCCGCGGCACCACCAATTCGCCGCTGATCGAACTGTCCTATGAGCTGGCGGCGTTCTTCAAGGAGGACGGCCTTACCCGCGCGTTCTTCACCTCGGGCGGCTCGGATTCCGTCGAGACGGCACTCAGGCTCGCGCGCCAGTTCCACAAGATCAACGGTCAGCCGGAGCGCACCAAGTTCGTGGCGCTGAAGAAGGGCTATCACGGTACGCATTTCGGCGGCGCCTCGGTCAACGGCAACGCCAATTTCCGCCGCAACTACGAGCCGCTGCTGCCCGGCGTCTTCCATCTTGCCGCGCCCTATCCCTATCGCAACCCCTTCAACACCAGCGACCCGGCTGAAATCGCCCAGGCGATCGCCCGCCAGTTCGAGGACGAGATTGCCTTCCAGGGCGCCGACACCATCGCCGCCTTCATCATGGAGCCGGTGCTCGGCGCCGGCGGTGTCATCGTGCCGCACGAGACTTTCATGCCGCTGATGCGCGCCATCTGCGACAGGCACGGCATTCTCCTCATCGCTGACGAGGTCATTACCGCCTTCGGCCGCACCGGCGCCTGGACCGGTTCGCGCGGCTGGGGCGTCAAGCCCGACATGATGACCACCGCCAAGGCGATCACCAACGGCTACTTCCCCTTCGGTGCGGTGATGATCGCCGACAAGGTTGCCAATGCCTTCGAAGCCAACAAGGACGCCTTCGGCGCCATCGGTCACGGCTATACCTATTCTGGCCATCCGGTCGGCGCGGCGGCGGCACTGGCGACGCTGAAGGAAACCGCCCGCGTCGACACCGCCGCCAATGCGGCCGCACGCGGTGTCGAGCTGATCGCCGGTCTTGAGAGGCTGAAGGCCAAACACGAACTGGTCGGCGATGTGCGCGGCAAGGGGCTGATGGCGGCGCTGGAGCTCGTCTCCGACCGCCCGAAGAAGAGTGCAGCCGCCAAGGATGTGGTGCAGAAGGTCTACGATGTTGCCTATGATGAGGGCGTGATGGTCCGCACGTCGGGCAGCAATGTCATCATCTCGCCGCCGCTCGTCATCACGGCCGCTGATGTAGAGAAGATCGTCTCGGCGCTGGATGCCGGCCTCAGTGCGGCGGAAGGGCGCTAGAATGACCGGCGCACAAGCCCTGCGCGCCCGCCGCGAGCAGCTGCTCGGCCGCAACATGTCGCTCTTCTATGACGACCCGGTGCATCTGGTCAGAGGCGAGGGCGTCTTTCTGTGGGATGCGGACGGGCGCAAATATCTCGATTGCTACAACAACGTGCCGCATGTCGGCCATTGCCATCCGCGGGTGGTCGAGGCGATCTGCCGGCAGGCCTCGACGCTCAATACCCACACACGCTACCTGCATGAAGGGATTCTTGACTATGTCGAGCGGCTGACGGCGACCTTCGACAGGAGCCTCGACACGGCCATCCTTACCTGCACCGGCAGCGAGGCCAACGACGTGGCCTTGCGCATGGCGCAGGCGGTGACCGGCAGGACGGGCGTCATCGCCACCGATTTCACCTATCATGGCAACACGACGGCGGTCTCGCAACTCTCGACGCGCATGCCGCCGGTCGGCGGCTACGGTGGCCACGTCCGCCATGTGCCGGCGCCGGATGCCTATCGTCCGCTCGGCGGGGAGGGCGGCAAGGCCTTTGCCGAGGCCTGGGCCGCTGCGGTGGAGGCGGCAATCGCCTCGCTGCAGGAAAGTCCCTTCGGCTTTTCCGCGCTGATCATCGATCCGTTCTTCGCCAATGAGGGTTTTCCGGACTTGCCGGAAGACTTCCTGGCGCCCGCCGTCGCGGCGGCAAGGAAGGCCGGGGGCCTTGTCATCTGCGACGAGGTGCAGCCCGGTTTCGGCCGCACCGGCACCCACCTTTGGGGGCACCAGAAGGCCGGCATCCTCCCTGATATCGTCACCCTCGGCAAGCCGATGGGCAATGGCCATCCGGTCGGTGGTGTCGTCGCCGCATCCGAAACGCTGAATGCGTTTCGAAAGGCGTTTCGCTACTTCAACACCTTTGGCGGCAATCCGGTATCCTGCGCTGCGGCGATGGCCGTGCTCGACGTGCTGGAGGAGGAGAAGCTGCAGGAGAACGCGCTTCATGTCGGCGCCTATGCCTGCGCGGGGTTGCAGAAGCTGGCGGACAAACACCCGCTGATCGGCAATGTGCGCGGCAGCGGCCTGTTCTTCGGGGCCGAACTGGTGCTCGACCGGCAGGAAAAGACGCCCGCCTCGGACATCGCCACGCGGGTCGTCAACGGCATGCGCGAGCGTGGTGTGCTGATGGGCAAGCTCGGCATCCACCAGAACGCCACAAAGATCCGCCCGCCCATGCCCTTCTCCCGGGAGAATGCCGATTTGATGCTGGCAGCGCTCGACGACGTGCTGGGTGGGCTGTGACGCGATGGACGACATGATCGCAACCCTGACGGCACGGGCGGCGAGCGCCATTGCGCATTGGAACCTGCCGGACCAGGTACCTGAATTGTTGAAATACCGCGAGAACGCGGTCTTCAAGGTCCGCCTGCGGGATGGTCGTCCGGCGGCCTTGCGGCTGCACCGCCCTGCTTATCATTCGCCCGTGGCGCTTGCCTCCGAACTGGCCTTCATGGCGCTGCTGCGTGAGAAAGGCATCGCCGTGCCGCTGCCGATCGCCGCGGCGGATGGCAGCCTGCTCGCCGTCCTGCCTTCTCCGGAGAGCTCTGCTCCGCACTATGCCGATCTGATTGGCTGGATGGAGGGCGAGCCGCTCGGCGATACCGGAGCTCCGCTTCCGCGTACCGGCCGCGACCTCCCGGCGCTCTTTCGCGTCATCGGGCAGGAAATGGCGCGCCTTCACGACGTAGCCGATGGTTTCGTGCAGGCGGCGGGATTTGAGCGCCCGGCCTGGGATGTCGAAGGGTTGCTGGGGCAGGCGCCCTTCTGGGGCCGGTTCTGGGATTGCCCGCTGCTTGCGCCGACGCAGCGGGATGACCTTGCGCGCCTGCGGGACCGTCTGCTGCCGCGGCTTTCGGCGCTGGCGCCAGGTCTGGACTACGGCCTGATCCATGCCGACCTCGTGCGCGAAAACGTCCTCGTGGCGGATGGCGCGGTCGCCTTCATCGACTTCGACGACTGCGGCTTCGGTTTCCGGCTGTTCGATCTGGCAACCGCGCTGCTGCGCAACAGGCACGAGCCGGACTACCCGCAGCTGCGCGGGGCCTTGCTGGAAGGCTATACTGCCGTCCGGCCGCAGGCGGAACCGGATTTCCAGCACCTGCCGCTGTTCCTGCTGCTGCGCGCGCTCACCTATGTCGGCTGGGCGGCCGCGCGACCGGAGCTTCCCGACAATCCCGCCCGTTTGCGGCGGTATCTCGGCGACATCGAAACGCTCGCGAAGGATCTTCGCGTTTGAAGAGCGCGTGCCCTCGCCGATCGATGCGATCAGCGGGATTGCCGTGAATGGAAAGGTCGCTGGCTTCAGTCGGCCTGCGGATTCGTGCGACAGCAAAAGCGTTGCTCCAACGTCCAGCCTCCTGTCCTTCTGGCACCACGAGCACCCGCGAGGTGAAATATGCGTGGGGGCGAATTCGGAATGGCCACCCTGCCTGGCGGATGTTTGCCGGGGTGCAGCTGCGACGTGCTCCTCCAAGACAGGCCAGAAACCCTGTTTCCCCGCGAATAGTTTTTCCTCTGAAATGACAAATGTCTAATATTTGCCTCGGATCGTGACATTTAATTCTGTATTTTTCATTCATTTTATAAGAAATTCTTTGAATCGTTATATCTGTACGAATATATCGACAATTGATATTGCGCAAAAGTATTCTTGAGTAAAATAGAAATATTTATTTCACTTTATTTTCAGGGGGGGCAATGCTAGTATTGCGGCACTGAATGGTATCGGAGGACATGTTCCTTGTCTGAGGTCGCCCCGGAACAACTGGCGCCGCAACAACCCGTATCTCGACGGCGACGGGAGCTTGTTACGTTCTTTGTCCTTGCTTTCGGCATCTGGCCGATCGTCGCTGTCGGTGTGGTCGGCGGTTATGGTTTCCTCGTCTGGATGTTTCAGATCCTCTACGGCCCGCCGGGTCCGCCCGGTCATTGAGGGACGGTCATGACGCAGCAAGTCCTTTCCAGGCGGATGTTTCTGAGCGGTGGCAGGCGCGCCGCGGTCGCCGGTATTCGCCCGCCCGGGATTGCGGAAGGCGGGCTTGCAGACTGCACGGGCTGCGGGCAATGCGTCGAACACTGTCCGACCGGCATTGTCGGTCTTGTCGATGGAGTGCCTCTTCTCGATTTTTCCGTGGCGGAATGCACTTTCTGCGGCGCCTGCGCGCAAAGCTGTCCCGAGCCGGTGTTCACCGATGGGCTTGCCGCCCGCTTCGATCATGCCGTTGCCATCGGGCCTTCCTGCCTGCCGTTCCAGGGGGTTGATTGCCAGGCCTGCCGTGACGCCTGTCCCACCGGCGCCATTCGCTTTCGGCCGGTGCGTGGCGGGCCGTTCGTGCCGGAGCTGACGGCCGAGGCCTGCACGGGCTGTGGCGCCTGCATTTCCGTCTGTCCCGTCGGCGCGGTTGCGACCGCGCCGCGAGGCGCGGAGGCCGCCCATGTCTGAACAGCGGCGCCATCATATCTCCAGCGCTGTGGTCGCCACGAAGCCGGGCGCGCTCGACAGCGTGTTGGCGACACTTGCGACCATCGACAATGTCGAGGTGCACGGTGCGGACAAAGGCAAGATCGTCGTCGTCATAGAGGGGCCGAACACCGGTGTGCTCGGGGATACGCTGACGCGCATCTCCGTCCTCGACGGCGTGATCGCGGCGAACATGGTTTTCGAGCATGTCGAATTGGAAGAGGACGAGGTGCATGGGCAGCGAACTGACGCGGCGTGACATCCTGAAGGCCCAGGCGGCGGGCGTTGCGGCGGCGGCGGCAGGCATCGCGCTGCCTGCCGCCGCCCAGCCGGTTCCGGGCGGGGTGAGCGCGCTGGAGATCAAATGGGACAAGGCGCCCTGCCGCTTCTGCGGCACCGGCTGCGGCGTCATGGTGGGCGTCAAGGAGGGCAAGGTCGTCGCCACGCACGGTGACATGCAGGCTGAGGTCAATCGCGGTCTCAACTGCATCAAGGGCTATTTCCTGTCGAAGATCATGTACGGTACGGACCGCCTGACAGCGCCGCTTCTGCGCAAGCGAAACGGCGTCTATGCCAAGGACGGCGAGTTCGAGCCGGTGACCTGGGAAGAGGCCTTTGACGTGATGGCCGACCAGGCCAAGAAGGTGCTGAAGGAAAAGGGGCCAACCGCTGTCGGCATGTTCGGTTCCGGTCAGTGGACGATCTTCGAGGGCTATGCCGCGACCAAGCTGATGCGCGCCGGCTTCCGCTCGAACAATCTCGACCCGAACGCCCGCCACTGCATGGCCTCTGCCGCCGTCGCCTTCATGCGCACCTTCGGCATGGACGAGCCGATGGGCTGCTACGACGACTTCGAGCATGCCGATGCCTTCGTGCTCTGGGGCTCGAATATGGCGGAGATGCACCCGATCCTGTGGACGCGCATCGCCGACCGGCGGCTTGGCAACGAGCATGTGCGCGTGGCCGTTTTGTCCACCTTCACCCATCGCAGCATGGACCTTGCCGACATCCCGATGGTCTTCAAGCCGGGCACGGACCTGGTGATCCTCAACTATATCGCCAACCACATCATCCAGTCCGGCCGGGTGAACGAGGATTTCGTACGCAACCACACGAAGTTCGTGCGCGGCGTCACCGATATCGGCTATGGCCTCAGGCCGGACGACCCGGTGGAGGTCAAGGCGGCCAATTCCGCCGATCCGGGCAAGACGGAACCGATGGACTACGAGGCCTTCAAGGCCTTCGTTGCCGAATACACGCTGGAAAAGGCGGTCGAGATGACCGGCGTCGAGGCTGGCTTCCTCAAGCAACTCGCCGAGCTCTATGCCGACCCGGGCCGCAAGGTCATGTCGCTCTGGACCATGGGCTTCAACCAGCATGTGCGCGGCGTCTGGGCGAACCAGATGGTCTATAACCTCCATCTTCTGACGGGCAAGATCTCCGAGCCCGGCAACAGTCCGTTCTCGCTGACCGGCCAGCCGTCGGCCTGCGGCACGGCGCGCGAGGTCGGAACCTTCGCCCACCGCCTGCCGGCCGACATGGTGGTGACGAACCCGGAACACCGCAAGCATGCGGAAGAAATCTGGCGCGTGCCGCACGGGCTCATCCCGGAAAAGCCCGGCTACCACGCCGTCCAGCAGGACCGCATGCTTCGCGACGGCAAGCTCAATTTCTACTGGGTGCAGGTCAACAACAACGTCCAGGCCGGTCCGAACACCTCGAACGAGACCTACAAGGGCTATCGCAACCCGGAGAACTTCATTGTCGTGTCGGATGCCTATCCGACGATCACGGCGATGAGCGCGGACCTCATCCTCCCAGCCGCCATGTGGGTGGAGAAGGAGGGCGCCTACGGGAATGCCGAGCGACGAACCCATGTCTGGCATCAGCTTGTGCAAGCGCCGGGCGAGGCGCGGTCCGATCTCTGGCAGATGGTCGAGTTCTCCAAGCGCTTCGCCACGGACGAGGTCTGGCCGGCGGAGATCCTGGCGGCCAACCCCGCCTACAAGGGCAAGACGCTCTACCAGGTGCTGTTTGCCGAGAGCGATGTGGCGAAGTTTCCCGTCAGCGAGATCAGTCCCGACCACGCCAACAACGAGGCGCAGCAGTTCGGCTTCTACCTGCAGAAAGGGCTGTTCGAGGAGTATGCTGCTTTCGGCCGCGGCCATGGCCACGATCTTGCGCCTTACGACACCTATCACGAGGTGCGCGGTCTGCGCTGGCCGGTGGTCGACGGCAAGGAGACGCTGTGGCGTTACCGTGAGGGTTACGATCCCTATGTGAAGGCCGGCGAAGGGGTGAAATTCTATGGCAACAAGGACGGCAAGGCGGCGATCATCGCCGTGCCCTACGAGCCGCCGGCCGAATCCCCCGACAACGAGTACGACACCTGGCTCGTCACGGGACGCGTGCTGGAGCATTGGCATTCCGGCTCGATGACCATGCGCGTGCCAGAGCTCTACAAGGCCTTCCCCGGCGCGCGCTGCTTCATGAATGCCGACGATGCGCGCAAGCGCGGCCTCAACCAGGGATCGGAAATCCGCATCATCTCCCGGCGCGGCGAGATCCGCTCGCGCGTCGAGACGCGCGGACGCAACCGCATGCCGCCGGGCGTGATCTTCGTGCCGTGGTTCGATGCCAGCCAGCTCATCAACAAGGTTACGCTCGACGCCACCGACCCCATCTCGAAACAGACGGATTTCAAGAAATGCGCAGTCAAGATCGAACCCGTCGCCTGACCCCGAGCCCCGGATGGATTTTCGCCGCGATCGGCGTTGCGGTGCTTGCCACCGGGGCCATGGCGCAGATGGTGCCGCAGCTTTCCGGCCCGCAGGGGGACGCGATGCAGACCCTGCCGGCCGATCCCCTGCCGAAATGGATCGTCGACGATATCAGGCGCATGCGCGCCTACCCGGAACAGCCGCCGGTCATCCCGCACTCGATCGACGGCTACCAGTTGTCGGTCAATGCCAACCGCTGTCTTTCCTGCCACAAGCGTGAATTCTCGCAGGATGCCGGCGCGCCCATGATCAGCATCACCCACTACATGACGCGCGAGGGCCAGATGCTCGCGGACGTCTCGCCGCGGCGCTACTTCTGCACCGCCTGCCATGTGCCGCAGGCCGACAGGAAGCCGCTCGTCGAGAACACGTTCAAGGACATGAGCGAGATGGGTGTCACAAAGGCGGGAAGCGAGTGATGGTGGCGCGCATCAAGGCACTGATCGCCTGGGTCTGGACCATGCTTACCACGCCCGCGGCAACGCTCAGCCTCGCCTTCCTGACGCTTGGCGGCTTTGTCGGCGGGGTCATGTTCTGGGGTGCCTTCAACACGGCGCTGGAGCTGACGAACACGGAGACATTCTGCACCTCGTGCCATGAGATGCGGGACAACGTCTATCAGGAACTAACCAATACGGTGCATTTCACCAACCGCTCCGGCGTGCGTGCCTCCTGTCCGGATTGCCATGTGCCGCATGAGTGGACCGACAAGATCGCCCGCAAGATGCAGGCATCGAAGGAGGTCTGGGGCAAGATCTTCGGCACGATCAACACGCGCGAGAAATTCCTCGACAAGCGGCTGGAGCTTGCCCAGCACGAATGGGCGCGGCTGAAGGCGAATGACAGTCTGGAATGCCGCAACTGCCATTCGTCCGTGGCGATGGATTTCACCAAGCAGACCCAGCGTGCGGCGGACATCCATGCCAAGTTCCTCCTGCCCGGCAAGGCGACCTGCATCGACTGCCACAAGGGTATCGCTCACGAACTGCCCAACATGGAAGGCGTCGATCCCGGCTGGAAGATGCCGCGCGAGCTGGAGGGCAAGGAGCGTCCCACGGCATCCAACGGCGCGATCGAGGACTTGCGCAAGGCGGTGGCAAGCGCGCATGGGGCAATGACGTTCTAATTGCGGGACTTGAGCGCTACGGCTGCTTCCGCGCCAGCGTGTCCGTCAGGCGGTTGCGGCCGACGCGGATAACCGTTTCCATGGCACGCCGGGCGCCGTCTTCGTCGCGCCGGCGAATTTCCTCGACGATACGCATATGGCTCGCGGCGACGTCGCCGATCTTGATTTGGTCGGCGGCGGGCGAAGAGAGCTTGAAGATGCCGGCCAGCGCTGCCTCGATGAGGCTGCCCACCGTACGCATGAAAGGATTGCGCGCGGCGTCGATCACGCTGAGATGGAAACGAAGATCGGCGAGCGCCAGGGTTTCCGGTGTGTGGGCCGGATCGCCCATGGCGACGGCAAGCAGCATCATCTGGTTGATGTCGGTCTCGCTCGCGTGGCGGGCGGCGAGGGCGGCGGCCTGTGGCTCGAAACCGAGGCGGATCTCGCTGAGGTGAACGAGGAACTGCTCGTCCACACCGACGGCGAAGTGCCAGGTAAGAATGTCGCTGTCGAAGAGGTTCCACTGGGTCTTTGCCGTGACGCGCGTGCCGATGCGGGCGCGGGGAACGACGAGCCCCTTGGCTGCCAGCGTCTTCATCGCTTCGCGAAGCACCGTGCGCGAGACGCCGAAGCGGGCCTCGAGTTCCGCGTCGCCCGGCAGCGTGGCGCCAACTGCAAATTCGCCGGCGACGATCGCCCTGCCGAGTTCACCCACGACCTGCGAGTGGCTGGTGCTGGCCACGGGTCCGTTCATCATCGTTTCGAGCAGGCCCTTCTTGCGCACCGGTTCATCTCCGCCTAGCCGTCGGGGTTTCGGATACGGGCGAAGGCGGCAGGATGCGTTTCAGGCATGTCGCCTCCGCCGATCCGCCACGAGGATCAGGCCCTTCTGGAGCAGGATGAAGGCGAACAGCAACAGGCCGATCAGGATCTTCGTCCACCAGCTCGACAGCGATCCATCGAAGGTAATGTAGGTTTGGATGAGGCCCTGAATGAGGATGCCGACCAATGTGCCGGCGACGAAGCCGGAGCCGCCGGTCAGCAGTGTGCCGCCGATCACGACCGCGGCGATCGCGTCGAGCTCCACGCCGACGGTGGCAAGCGAATAACCGGCAGAGGTGTAGAGCGAGAAGACGATGCCGGAAAGCCCTGCAAGAAAACCGGAAAGGGCATAGATCATCACTGTCGTGCGCCCGATCGGCACGCCCATCAGCCGTGCCGTCGCCGTGCTGCCGCCGAGCGCGTAGATGTTGGCGCCGAAGCGGGTGCGGTGGGCGATCAGAATGCCGGCAGCGAAGACGAGGAGCATCAGCCCGCCGATGAGGGTGATGCGCCCGCCACCGGGCAGCTTGTAGTAGACGCTCTTCAGGGTAGCGTAGAAGGGGTGCTTGATCGGGATGGAATCGATCGACAGCACGAAGGCCATGCCGCGCGCCAGGAACATGCCGGCGAGCGTGACGATGAAGGGCGGCATTTCGAGGTGATGGATGATCGCACCCATCAAAGCGCCAAAGGCGGTGGTGATGAGAAGCGCCAGCACGAAGGCGGCAAGCGGATGGATCGCCGTCGATTGCAACAGCACGGCGAGAAGCACGCCCGTGAAGGCGATGATCGCACCGATCGATAGATCGATGCCGCCCGACAGGATCACGAAGGTCATTCCGACCGCCGCGATTCCGAGGAAGGCATTGTCGGTCAGGAGGTTGCCGATCACCCGCGTCGACAGCATGTTGGGGTACTGCGCGAAGCAGACGGCATAGGCGATGAGGAAGATCGCAATCGTAGCGGTGAGGGGAAGATAACGCGGGTTCATTTCGTCTCCTCGCCGGTCTTGCTTGCCGCCGCCTGCGCGCGGGAGAGGAAGACGAAGGCCGACTGTGCGCGCGGCGACTGGATGACGAGGATCAGAACGATGATCGCCGCTTTGATGATCAGGTTGAACTCGGGCGGGAAGCCGGACAAGAGGATGCCGGTGTTGATCGACTGGATGATGAGGGCGCCGAGCAGCGAGGCGGCGATGGAGAAGCGCCCGCCGAGCAGCGAGGTGCCGCCGACGACGACCGCGAGGATCGCGTCGAGCTCCAGCCAGAGGCCGGCATTGTTGGCATCCGCGCCACGGATATCGGCGGCGGCGATGATGCCGGCGAGGGCGGCGCAGAGGCCCGAGAGCACATAGGCGGCGATCAGCAGCACGCCGGTGGAGACGCCCGAGAGCGTGGAGGCGCGCCGGTTGACGCCGAGCGCCTCGATGAGCATGCCGAGCGCCGTGCGGCGCACGAGCATGGCCACGGCAAGGCCGAAGACGAGCCAGATGAGGATCGGCATGGGCAGGCCGAGAAACGAGCCGCTGCCGATGAAGATGAGACCGGCATCGTTGAAGGTGAGGATCGCCCCTTCGGTGATGAGCTGGGCGATGCCGCGTCCGGCGACCATCAGCACCAGGGTCGCGATGATCGGCTGAATATCGAGCACGGCAACGAGGACGCCGTTCCACAGGCCGCAGAGAAGTCCTGTGCCGATGGTGATGGTGAGCGTCGCCACCAGCCCGTAACCTTCCGTGATGCAGGCGGCGGCCACTGCCCCACAGATCGCCATGATGGCGCCGACCGACAGGTCGATGCCCTTGGTGGCGATGACGATAGTCATGCCGATCGCCAGCAGCGCCACCGGCGTGCCGCGGTTGAGGATGTCGATGACGCTGCCATAGAGACGGCCGTTCTGCATTTCGAGGCGAAAGAAACCCGGAAAGGCGATCGACACCATCAGGAGGATGATGGCGAGCGCTGCGATCTGCGGAAAGAGCCTGATGGCGTAGGTTTTTACGGTCGCGTTCATGCGTCGGTCCTGCAGGTGGAGGTAGCGATCGCCTCGACGATGCCGTCCGTGGTGACCGCGCTGCCGGTGAGTTCGGCGACATGCGCCCGGTCGCGCAGCACGATGACGCGGCTGGAATAGGCGACCAGCTCTTCGAGTTCGGAGGAGATGACGATCAGCGACATGCCTTTCTCGCAGAGGGATTCGATGAGCCGGATGATCTCCGCATGCGCGCCGACATCGATGCCGCGCGTCGGCTCGTCGAGGATGAGGAAGTCCGGGTTGGTGGCGAGCCAGCGGGCGAGGATCGCCTTCTGCTGGTTGCCGCCGGAAAGCAGCTTGATCGGCTTCTCTCGATCGCTCGTGCGGATGTCGAGCGCCTTGATGTAGTGGTCCGCCAGCCGGTCCTGTTCGCCACGGCTGATCGGCCGCGCCCAGCCGCGGCGGGCCTGGAGGGCGAGTGCGATGTTCTCGCGCACGGAGAGGTCGCCGATGATGCCGTCGATCTTGCGGTCTTCCGGGCAGAAGCCGAATTTCTCGCGGATGGCGGCGCGGGGGGATGAGAGGTCGAGTGCCCGGCCGTCGCCCTCCGCCGTGCCGCTGTCGGCGCGCTCGGCGCCGAAGAGGATCTCGGCGGTTTCCGTGCGGCCGGAGCCGAGCAGGCCGGCAATGCCGACGACCTCGCCGGCGCCGACATCGAGGTCGAACGGCTGGATATGGCCCTTGCGGCCGAAATTGCGGAAGCGGAAGCGGACCGCGCGGGCCTCGGCCTTTGCGCCATGTTCAGCCGAAACTTCCTGCACCAGTTCGCGGCCGAGCATCATGGCGATCAGGTCGCGGCGCGGCAGGTCTGCCGTCTCGCGTGTGCCGACGCGTTGGCCGTTGCGCAGCACGGTGATGCGGTCGGAAATCTCGTAGACCTGCTCGAGGAAGTGGGTGATGAAGACGATGCCGAGGCCGCGCGCCTTCAACCGACGCACAATGCCAAACAGCATCGCCACTTCGTGCGTGTCGAGGCTGGCGGTTGGCTCGTCGAGGATCAGCACCTTGCCCGACAGGTCGACTGCGCGGGCGATGGCGACGACCTGCTGTACCGCGACGGAATAGGCAGCAAGCTCGGCGGTGACGTCGATGTCGAGATCGTATTCGGCAAGCAGCGCTCTCGCCCGGCGGTTCATCTCGCGGGTGTCGATAAGACCGAAACGTCTTGGCTGACGACCGAGGAAAAGGTTCTCGGCGACTGTCAGGTTCGAAAGCAGGTTCACTTCCTGGTAGACGGTGCCGATGCCGAGGTTCTGGGCCTCCAGCGTGCTTTGCGGATCAACGTCGGCGCCATCGACGAGGATGTGTCCGCCATCCCGGCGATAGGCGCCGGTGAGGCACTTGACGAGCGTCGACTTGCCGGCGCCGTTTTCGCCGAGCAGCGCATGCACCTCGCCGCGCCGCAGAGAGAAATCGACGCGGCTCAGTGCCTTGGCGCCTGGGAAGATCTTGTCGATCCCCGCCGCCGAGAGAATGTAGGAACTGGCAGGCTGCATGATCCCGACCCGGATGTGGATGGCCGCCCGCCGCCTCCAGGAGAGGCGGCGGGCCTGGCAGTGCGCCGCGCCGGCCGGTGGCCGGATGCGGGGCTCCAGAGAGAGATCAGTAGCCGAGGCCCTTCTTCTCCTCATAGACCTTCGCCGGATCGTCAGCTTGCGTATAGAGCTTCGATTCCGTCTGGATCCACTTCGGCGGTGCCTTGCCGTCCTTGCGGAAGGCATCAAGCGCGTCGAAGGCGGGGCCTGCCATGTTCGGCGTCAGCTCGACCGTGGCATTGGCTTCGCCGGCGGCCATCGCCTGGAAGATGTCGGGTACGGCGTCGATCGAGACGACGAGGATGTCCGTGCCCGGCTTCAGGCCGGCTTCCTTGATCGCCTGGATCGCGCCGACGGCCATGTCGTCGTTGTGGGCGTAGAGCGCGCAGATGTTCTTGCCGCCGTCTTCCGCCTTCAGGAAGCTTTCCATGACTTCCTTGCCCTTGGTGCGGGTGAAGTCGCCGGTCTGACTGCGAATGATCTTCAGGTTGTCCTTGCCGGCCAGCGCCTCCTCAAAGCCCTTCTTGCGGTCGATGGCCGGCGAGGAACCGGTCGTGCCCTGGAGTTCGACGACATTGCACGGCTTGCCGGCGACGGTGTCGACCAGCCATTTGCCGGCGACATTGCCCTCGTGCACGAGGTCGGAGGTGACGGCTGTCAGGTACAGGTCCTCAGAGGCATCGACCGTGCGATCGAGCAGGATGACCGGGATTTCCGCATCCTTGGCTTCCTGCAGCACCTCGTCCCAGCCGGTTGCCACGACCGGGGCGACGAGAATGGCATCGACACCCTGCGCAATGAAGGAGCGCAGCGCCTTGATCTGGTTTTCCTGCTTCTGCTGCGCATCGGCGAATTTCAGGTCGATGCCGCGCTGCTCGGCCTGCTGCTTGGTGAGCGTCGTCTCGGCGGCGCGCCAGCCGGACTCGGACCCGATCTGCGAAAAGCCCACGGTCAGCTCGGCGGCGGATGCGGCGCTGAACATCGAGGCAGCAAGGATCGTGGCACTCGCGAGTGCGATTTTGAATTTCATGATGTCCTCCCAAAGAAAGCTGCTCCTCAGCAGCGCGGGTAAAACATCATATTGTATTACTATTGTAAACCATCAAATTTGCGGGGCCGCGATTTTCCTTGCCCGAAAGGGCCAGTGGGTGCCAACCGCGGGGTGGCTTTGGTGAGGTGTTTCAAGGCGTTGCCGGCTGGTGCGAGAAATCGCCGGCTCAGCCGTAAAATCGCTGCGCGTATGGGGATCGAACGTCGAGGCCGCTTGTGGATCCGTCTTGTCGAGCAAGAGGGAGGGGAGGGCAGGGCGGCGGATTGGCGATAGCCGTGCCGTGGAGGTCCAATCCGCAATTGGAACCTGCTGTCGGCGTTGCGCATGCCGCAAGAAAAATTCGACGTGGATTTGCCTCGCATGGGCGCAGCGGCAAGGGAGGCGCCGCCGTCAGGGTAAGGCGAAACACCGAGGCCGTTAAGGTGGTGACGGCTCCTACCGGCTGGAGCCTTCCAGCGTTTCGCTGACGCGCTCCCAGGCCTTCTTCAGGTGGCGTCCGAGAACTTCGGACAAGCGGCCGGCATCGCGCGCTTCCAGCGCTGCCACCATTTCCTCGTGTTCGCCGACCGCGGCAGCCCACTTCTCCGGACCTTCATGGCCGACGAAGCGGATGCGCTTCAGCCGGGTCTGCAGCATGCCGTGCACCTCCGCGAGGGCGGCATTGCCGGAAATGGCAACGATGCGCGTGTGGATCGCCTGGTTGAGCTTGTAATATTCCAGGCGGTCTCCTGCCTTGTAATGCCGGACCATGTCATCGTGCAGACGGCGGATTTCCGCGATCTCCTCGTCGCGCGCGCTCGCGCAGGCAAGCCTGCCGGCCAGCTCCTCCAGCGTGGCGAGGACCGACAGCATGTCCTTGACGTCCTTCGCCCCGAAACGCTTCACGACCGCGCCGCGGCTGGGAACGAGTTCGACCAGACCTTCGCTCGCAAGATATTTGATGGCCTCGCGCAAGGGCGTCCGCGAGACGCCGAGCATCTGGCCGAGCTGACCTTCGTTGAGGCGCGTTCCGGGGGAGAGGTGCCCTTCGATGATCATGTCGCGCAGACGGCTGACGAGCGTGTCGTGCAGGGCCGTGCGGCGGATCGGTTCCGGCAGGCTGCCTTCCGGGAGCCCCAAGCTTCTGATCTCATCCATGTCTTTGATCTTGCGTCTTTCAAGTCCAGCCCGAGGGCGCCGGCCGCGTTGGCGATTTGGTGCGAGCATGAAGAGCCCGGGCGGTGGCGTCAATAAAAAATGCTGCATACAGAATACAAAAGACTTGATGCAGCATTTTTGATGCCGTATGAAGGCTGCATACAGAATGCAGCGGAGGAGTTTCATCATGACCGAGAGCGCAAAAGACGCGCGCCCCGTTATCGCGCTCGCCATGGGCGATCCGGCCGGTATCAGCCCGGAGCTGACCGCCCGCATCATCGCGCTCGACGATGTCAAGGCCGCGGCCCATCTCGTGGTCATTGGCGATCGCCGTATTCTCGATGAGGGCGCCAAGGCGGCTGGCATCGATCTCGACCTGGAAACCGCAACGCTCGAGACCTTCGGTGCGGCGAGCGGCGAGCGCCATGTCTTCATCGATCTTGCTCATCTCGACCCGGCGGATGTGGTGCGCGGCGAGGCGACGCTTGCCGGCGGCACCTTTGCCACCGCCAATTTCCGCACAGCGTTGCAGCTTGCCGACCAGGGCAAGGCTGGTGCCGTCTGCTTCACGCCCTTCAACAAGAAGGCCATGCGCTACGCCTATCCGGGTTATGACGACGAGATCCGCTTCGTCGCCGACGTCATCGGCTTCACCGGAAAGGTCCGCGAATTCAACGTGCTGGAAAAGGTCTGGAATGCGCGTGTCACCTCGCACATTCCGCTGAAGGACGTGGCGGCGGCGCTTTCGCTCGAGGCGATCCTCGCCGAGATCGAGCTGACCAGCAATTGCTTGAAGAATGCGGGCTACGACAATCCGAAGATCGCGGTCGCCGGCCTCAATCCGCATGCGGGCGACGGCGGTTCCTTCGGCATGGAGGAGATCGACATCATCGAGCCCGCGGTCGCCGCGGCGAAGGCGCGGGGCTTCGATGTCGAGGGTCCGTTCCCGGCCGATACCGTCTTCCTGCGCGCCCTGAAAGACGGCTTCCAGGCGGTCATGACCATGTATCACGACCAGGGCCAGATCGCGATGAAGCTCATGGGCTTCGACAAGGGCGTCACCATGATGGGTGGCCTGCCGTTCCCGCTCTGCACGCCGGCCCACGGCACGGCCTACGATATCGCCGGAAGGGGCATTGCCGATGTCGGGGCGAGCCGCGAGGCGCTGCTTCTGGCCGCGCGCATGGCGAGAAAGGCCGCCGCGCTTTCGGCGGCCGCCTGATCGATCGAAATTTTGAGGTATACCGGCACGGAGGAGGTTCGTGCCGGGATCATCCCAACGGAGGAGCAAGATGAAAAAGTCCCTTACCATTGCCTGCATCGTCGCGGCTGCATCGGGGGTCGCGCTGCCGGCCTTTGCCTTTGAGCCGGAGCGCCCCGTCGAATTCGTCGTCACGGCCGGCCCCGGCGGCGGCACCGATATCTTCGCCCGCACCATCCAGTCGATCATCGCCAAGTACGAGCTGATGAAGGCGCCGGTGGTGGTGACGAACAAGGGCAGTGCCGGTGGTGCTGAAGGCTTCGTCTATGCCGCGACGGCAAAGGGCGACGCCCACAAGCTGACCTTCGGCACGAACAATGCCTATCTGCTGCCCGTGCGCGCCAAGGTGCCCTACACCGCAGCCGACCTGACGCCGGTCGCCGCGCTCGCTTCCGACGAATTCGTGCTCTGGGTCAACGGCAAGTCCGACATCAAGACGGCTGCCGACTTCGTCGAGAAAGCCAAGGCGGCGCCGGGCACGCTCAAGGTTGCCGGCAGCCAGTCCAAGGATGTCGACCAGATCCTCACCTCCATGATCAACGAGGCGACCGGCTCCGATATCGGCTACGTTCCCTTCAAGAGCGGCGGGGAGGCGGCCGTTCAGCTCGCCGGCGATCACGTCGCGGCGAATGTCAACAATCCGAGCGAGAATCTCGGCCAGTGGCAGGCCGGCATGGTCAAGCCGGTCTGCGTCTTCAAATCGGAAAAGCTGAAGAGCGATGCGAAGGTGGCCGGCGACCAGGGCTGGGCCGACATCCCGACCTGCAAGGACAGCGGCATCGCCATCGACAACTACGCCATGCCCCGCACCGTGTGGCTTGCCGCCGGCGTCGAGTCCGATGTCGTCAGCTTTTATGCGGATGTCCTGAAGAAGGTGTCCGAGACGCCGGAATGGCAGAAATATCTTGCCGACACCTCGCAGTCCGGCACCTATATGAGCGGCGCGGAGTTTGCGGACTTCATCAAGAAGGACGAGGCCACCGTCAGCGCCGTTCTGAAACGCGAAGGCTGGCTTGCGAACTGAACCTCCCAAGGTTCCGCGCGGATGCCGACACGGCATCCGCAACCCCTTTCGGAAAGGTCTGATCCATGCGTGAGAACAGCGCGAATGGGCTTTCCCGTTTCGCCATGGAAACGGGCGTCGCACTCCTGACAGGCGCCTTCGGCATCGCCGTCGCCTACGGCTCGATCGAGGCCGGCGCGGGCTGGACGGAGATGGGGCCGGATGCCGGCTATTTCCCCTTCTATATCGGTCTCCTGATCGTCTTCGGCAGCGCGATGAACCTTGCCTATGCTGTCGTCAAGCATCGCGGCAGCGGCGAGATCTTCGTCGACATGGCGCGCTTCAAGGTCGTGCTCGGCTTCCTGCTGCCGCTTGTTGCCTTCGCCGCGGTCGCCACCTTCCTCGGCCTCTATGTCGGCACGGCGCTCTACATCGCCGGCACGATGACCTTCCAGGGCAGATACAAGTGGTGGGCGAGCCTTGCCGCGGGCGTCGGCGTCGCCCTCTTCTTCTTCGTCATTTTCGAGATCGGCTTCAAGGTTCCGCTCCTGAAGGGTCCGGTCGAGGCCTTCTTCGGGATCTACTGATCCGCGCGAAGGCGCCGGTCTTCGGAGGAAAGACATGGAAAATATCGGTCTTCTCATGGATGGCTTCGGCCATATCCTGAGCTTCAACCACATCCTGCTCATGATGCTTGGCGTTACGCTCGGCATTCTGGTTGGCGTGCTGCCCGGCCTCGGCGCGCCGAACGGCGTGTCGCTGCTCCTGCCGCTCACCTTCTCGATGGATCCCATCTCGGCCATCATCCTGCTCTCGTGCATGTATTGGGGGGCGCTCTTCGGCGGTTCCACCACCTCCATCCTCTTCAACATTCCCGGCGAACCCTCCTCCGTCGCCACCACCTTCGACGGCTATCCGATGGCCAAGAAGGGCGAGGCAAGCCGCGCGCTGACGCTTGCCTTCGTTTCGGCCGGCCTCGGCGCGCTTGCCGGCGTCGTGATGATCACGCTGCTCTCCGGCTGGGTTGCCAATTTCGCGCTGCGCTTCTCATCGCCGGAATATTTCGCCGTCTATTTCCTCGCCTTTGCGAGCTTCATCTCGATGGGCGCCCAGTCGCCGTTCAAGACGCTCGTCTCCATGATGATCGGCTTCGCGCTCGCCTCCGTCGGTATGGATACGATTTCGGGCAACCTGCGCCTGACCTTCGACATTCCCGAACTCATCAAGGGCGTCTCGTTCCTGATCGCCGTCATGGGCCTATTCGGCATCGGCGAGCTGCTGCTGACGACGGAGGAGGGGCTGCGCTTCGAGGGTATCAAGGCCCGCGTCAAGCTCGGCGAGATCGGCCGCACGCTGGTCGAGATGCCGCGCTACTGGTTCACCATCGCCCGCTCCACGCTGATCGGCATCTGGATGGGCATCACGCCCGCCGGGCCGACGGCCGCCTCCTTCATGAGCTACGGCGTCGCCCGCCGTTCGGCCCGCGACAAGTCGCAGTTCGGCAAGGGGGATCCGCGTGGCATCGTGGCGCCGGAGACGGCCGACCATTCCGCCGGCACCTCCGCCCTCCTGCCGATGCTGGCGCTCGGCGTGCCGGGCTCGGCCACCGCGGCCGTCATGATGGGCGGCCTGATGATCTGGGGCCTCACGCCCGGCCCGACGCTCTTCACCGACCGGCCGGATTTCGTCTGGGGCCTGATCGCCTCCATGTATCTTGGCAACATCGTCGCCGTAGTGCTGGTGATCGCCACCGTGCCGCTCTATGCGTCGATCCTGCGCGTGCCCTTCGCCATCATCGGGCCGATCATCGTCGCGATCATCCTGTCCGGCGCCTACCAGGTCGGCAACGCCGTCAGCGACATGTGGCTGGTGCTTCTCTTCGGCCTCGTCGGCTATGTCTTCAAGAAGCTCGACTACCCGCTGGCCCCGCTGGTTCTTGCCATGGTGCTCGGCGACAAGGCGGAGGATGCCTTTCGGCAGTCCATGCTCCTGTCCGGCGGCCAGCTTTCGGTCTTCTGGTCGAACGGGCTGGTGACGACGCTGATGCTGATCGGTCTTGCGCTGCTCTTCTCGCCGCTCGTCTTCTGGCTCCTCGGCGTCTCGCGTCGGCGGCGGTTCGGCGTTCCTAAATCCTCGCAGGGCGGCACGCCGACGGTCTGATCCGCCGGTGCCCCACCCATTCCCCATCAGGAGTTTGCCATGACCGTTCCTGCGCCCGCATGGACCCGTGAAACCTGGCCGATCGCGGCCGCGATGATCCAGTATCCGGACCTTCTGGCGGACGGCCGCTCGGTGCAGGACCAGTCCGTCGAGGAATGGGCCGAAACGCTCGATGACGTCGTCGATGCCGGCTTCACCGAGCTCGACCCAACAGACAGCTGGCTGCGCCTTGCCGACCTTTCGCCGGCACGGCTCGACACGTTCATGACGCTGGTGGGTTCGCTCGGCCTGACGATCCCGGCAATTTCCACGTCCCGCCGCAGCGTCATCGATCCGATCCACGGCGATGCCCATCTCGCCTATGGCCACCGTGTCATCGACACGGCAAAGGCGATCGGCGCGTCCGCCGTCTCCTTCGGCCTCTTCGAGCCGCTGACGGCTGAGCAGAAGAAGGCGCTCTGGTTCTGGACGGTCGACGGCCCGCGCAATCCCGATGATCCGGCCGTCTGGCAGAAGGCCGTCGAGCGCATCCGCGCACTTGGCCGCCATGCCGAGGAACTCGGCATCGAGGTGGCGCTGGAAATGTACGAGGACACCTATCTCGGAACCGCCGAGAGCAGCGTGCGCTTCGTCGAGACGGTCGGCCTGCCGAATGTCGGCATCAACGCGGATCTCGGCAACCTCATCCGCCTGCACCGTCCCGTCGAGCACTGGCAGGAGATGATGGCGAAGGTCGCGCCCTTCGCGAAGTACTGGCACGTCAAGAACTATACGCGCACGGAGGATCCGGGAACGGGGGCGATCATCACCCACCCCGCACCGCTGGAGAGCGGCATCATCAACTACCGCGCTGCCATCCGCATGGCGCTTGCGCACGGTTTCCGCAGCGCCTTCCTCTGCGAGCACTACGGCGGCGATGGCCTTTCGGTCTCGGCTGCCAACCGCGACTACCTGCGGCGCATCCTGCCGCGCCGCTGACAAGACGATCCAGCAAGACGAGGACGATCACCATCACCATGACCACCATCTTCGATGCACCGGAGAATTTCGCGGCCACCGCACTCGCCGGTTTTGCCGATCTCTACAGCCGTCATGTGCGCCTCGTGCGCGGCGGCGTGGTACGTGCGACGCAGGTATCGCAGGGCAAGGTTTCGGTCGTTGTTGGCGGCGGCTCGGGGCACTATCCGGCCTTTGCCGGCTATGTCGGCCCGGGTTTGGCGGACGCGGCGGTTGCCGGCGACGTCTTCGCCTCGCCCTCGACGGCGGCGGTCGCGCGCGTCTGCCGGCAGGCCCATCACGGTGGCGGCATCCTGCTCGGCTTCGGCAACTATGCCGGCGACGTGCTGAACTTCGGCGTTGCTGCCGAACGCCTCAGGTCCGAGGGCATCGACGTGCGCATCGTTCCCGTCACCGATGATGTGGCGAGCGCGCCGTCCGAGGCGCATGAAAAGCGCCGTGGCATTGCGGGCGATCTTGCCGTGTTCAAGGTCGCGGGGGCGGCGGCGGAAGCCGGGCTTTCCCTCGACGAGGTGGAGCGCATCACGCGCCATGCCAACGATCGAACCGTCTCCTTCGGCGTCGCTTTCGATGGTTGTACCTTGCCCGGTGCGGGCGGTCCGCTCTTCACCGTGCCGAAGGGCCGCATGGCGCTCGGCCTCGGCATTCACGGCGAGCCCGGCATCCGCGAAGAGGCCATCGTGCCGGCCGGGGATATCGCGGCGTTGCTCGTCGAAAGGCTTCTTGCCGAACGCCCGCAGGGCGTTATGCGCGTCGCCACGGTGCTGAACGGTCTCGGCGCCACGAAATACGAGGAGCTCTTCGTCCTCTGGACCCGGATTTCCAAGCTGTTGAAGGAGGCGGGGCTGGAGATCGTGGCGCCCGAGACGGGTGAATACGTTACCAGTCTCGACATGCAGGGATGTTCGCTGACGCTGATGTGGCTGGACGCGGAGTTGGAAACCTACTGGACTGCGGCCTGCGATGCACCGGTCCTCCGGCGCGGCAACGGTATTCGCACGGAGCCCGCCACCGACGCTATCGTCAATGACGATGCCGTGCCGACTTTCGGCCCGTCCTCGGCCGCTTCGCGCGAGGCTGCGGCCTGTGTCGCAAGGCTTCTCGGCCTCGCCGCGAAAGGCTTGAAGGATGCGGAAGAGGAGTTGGGTCGCATCGATGCGCAGGCCGGTGACGGCGACCATGGGCAAGGCATGCGCCGCGGCTCCGCTGCCGCCGAGGACGCCGTCGGACAGGCGCTTGCTGCCGGTGCGGGTGCTGCGAGCACACTTGCTGTTGCCGGTGACGCCTGGGCGGACCGGGCGGGCGGCACGTCGGGCGCCATATGGGGCCTTTTGCTTCGCGCCTGGAGCAATGCGCTTTCCGACGATGCTGCTCTCGACGATGCCGCCGTGGTAAAAGGGGCGCGCCTTGCGCTTGATGCCGTGACGCGGCTTGGCCGTGCTCGTGTCGGCGACAAGACCCTCGTCGATGCCCTGGTGCCTTTCGTCGAGACGCTGGAAGCGTCGTTTGCTGCCGGAAAGTCGCTGAAAACCGCCTGGATCGACGCGGCATCTGCGGCGACGGCAGCGGCCGGCGCCACCGCCGCGCTGACGCCCAAACTCGGTCGTGCTCGCCCGCTCGCTGAACGCAGCATCGGTCATCCGGATGCCGGCGCGGTCTCGCTGGCACTGGTCGCACGGATCATCGGCGAGGCTATCTGACCGGCCGGCAGAGCCATCCCGAAGGGGCGGGGTCATTTCACCGCTCTGCCCCTTCGGACTCCCTTGCTGCCGATGGCGTCAGGCCCTCAAGGCGGCTGCCGGGCTGAGGCGGAGCGCGGAGAGTGCCGGCACGATCGAGACCAGCACGGCGACGACCATAAACCAGATTGCCAGTGAAAGATCCGCCCTGGCGAATTCCACGGGCATGTGGACGGCTGTTGCGGCGGCGAGGGTGGCGGAAACGGCCTGCGCGGCGCCGTAGCCGATGGTGATGCCGAGGGCACAACCGGCGAGGAGCAGCAGGAACAGTTCCCCCCAGACGATCGCGAAGACCGCCCGTCGTGGCGCGCCGAAGGCCCTCAGCGCGCCGATCTGCCGCCGGCGGGCGCCGACATGCATGATCGTGACGAGCAGGATGGCGGCGACGACGATGGCCTGCGTGCCGATGGCGATCGCAAGCAGCAGGCTGCGCGCATCGCCCAGCGTCGCATAGAGGCGGGTCAACACCTCGGCGGGGAACACGGCGAGCGTCGTCTCGCTGCGATATTCCTGGCGCAGGCGATAGGCATCGCCCATGGTCTTCGGCTTGACGAGGACGGCTGGAATGGCGGGTGTCCCGGCGCCAAACTCCTCGTCAAGCGCCGCGTCGGCCTCGACATGGATTTCGTGGTCGTGATCCTCTGCAACAGAACCTTCCGCTTCCTCGCCGGTGTGGCCGTGGTCGTTCTCCCTTCCCACACCGTGCAGCTGCCAGACGGCTTGGATCGGCACGAGGATCGCGCGGTCCCAGGCAGTGCCGGTTGGCGCCATGCGGCCCCGTATCTTGTAGGCGATCTCGACATGGGTATGGCCGCCGGTATCGGCGGCCCCATGCATCGGCTTGATCTCTGCACCGAGTCGCATCGGTACGTCGGCGCCGACCACCGCCTCGCCAAGGCGGGTGAAGACCGAGCCCTCTGCAAGTGTCGGCGACAGGGCGGCAACCAGCGCCGTCGTCGTACCGACGACCGGCCGGCCATCCGCGGAATCGCCGAAGCCGACGGGGGCGGCAAAGGAGACGCGCGGATCACGCGCGAGTTTCTCCAGCACCGCGCCAGACATCAGCGGCAAGGGGGATGGCTGGAGAAAGACGGCCGACAAGGCGAGCTGCGTCTCGCTGCCGGCGGCGCCGACGACGAGGTCGAACTTTTCCGCCGCCCGCGCGCTGCCCAGCCGCACGGCCCGTTCCTGCAGGGTGACGGCAACGCTGAGGGCGATGGAAAGGGCGACCAGCATGATGACGGCGAACGCGCCGCCCTTGAACCGGCGAAGGTCGGCGAGGATGAAGCCGATCATGCCGCTTCCGCCTTGCCGGCAGCTTCGAGGATGCGGCCACCGTCAAGGACGATGTGCTGGCCGATGCGCTCCACCAGGGCCGGGTCATGGGTCACGACGAGCAGCGTGGCACCTTCTGAGCGGGCGAGCTGGACGATGAGGTCGGCCACCTCGCCGCCGGTGCGCCGGTCGAGGCTGGCCGTCGGCTCGTCGGCCACGATCACGCCGGGCTTCGACAGCAGTGCTCGGGCCACCGCCACGCGCTGCATCTCGCCGCGCGACAGCGTTTCGATAGGTTGACCCGGGCGGGCGATGCCGGTCATTTCGAGGAGATGAAGGGCCCGCTCGCGATCAGTCGGCTTCAGGCGCCGGGCAAGCCGTATCGGCAGCACGACATTCTCGTAGGCCGAAAGGCCGGGAAAAAGGTGGAAATCCTGCATCACGAGGCCGATATTGGCAGCGCGGAAGGCATCACACCGACCTGTGGACAGGCGGCTGATCTCCATCTCTCCCCAGCGGACACAGCCCTTCGTCGCGGGCTCCAGCCCGGTGACAACATTGACCAGCGTGCTCTTGCCCGACCCTGAAGCGCCGGTGATCGCGAGCCCGCCGCCGGCGGGAAGGTGCAGCTTTTCGATGGCGAGTACCGGCGTAGCCAGGCCGGGAAAGCGCATCTCCAGGTCGGCAATATCGAGCGCGAGCATCGTCAGACCGTATCGAATGCGGCACCGCGCAGGCGCAGCTGGCTGACGAAGCCGGTTTCGGGATCGACCCACGACCCGTATTCCAGCACACCCTGTGCCTCGATCGGCGCGTTGTATTGCACGAAGGTCTGCCGCTCGGCGAGATAGACGACGAGGATATTGTCCGGCCAGTCGGCATCGGAGGAGCAGAAGGGGCAGAGCGACATTGGAATTTCGGTGAGCACGAAGAAGTTCGCCTCGGCCTTCAGCGGCGGCGCCATGAAGCCCTTCACGGCCACCTGCTGCCCGGAGAGCCGTTTGACCTTGTCCGAGAATTCGAGACCGAGGACGCCGAAACGCTTGTAGAGCTCACCAAAGCCAAGTGTTTCGCCGGCCATGGCGATGCGGGGGAGGGCAAGCATGGGCAAGGCCGCAAGCGTCAAGAGCAGGCCCCGCCTTTCGAGCGACACAGGGTCCGTCTTCATCATGACCAGGCTTCCTTCTTTGATCTGTGAGGTTGTGGACAGGCGGCGCGGGCCGCCTGTCCACAAGACGCCGCTCAATCCTTCGGCACGCCGAGGGCAAAGGCGTCGGCCAGCACGCGATAGACGTCGCTCTGTTCCATGTAGCCGCGGAACCCTTCGGAGCCCGGACCGGCGGCCTGCAGCACGACGTCATCGACCGCATGCACGCCCGTGTCGTCTTCCTTCGGGATGTTGCCCGGGACGAAGACCGCGCCGGGCACGTCCTTGTAGGCTTCGTTGGCGACATATTCCTTCGCCTCGTTCTGCACAGCCGGGACGAAGGGGCCGTCGAGCTTCGGGCGGAAGGTCTCGTAGTGATCCGGCCCGTTGTTGGCTGCCAGGAACAGGCGGCGCGAGACGTCGATGCGATCAGGATAGCCGTCGCCGTCCTTGTCCTCGTAGTTCGGGAAGCCGGCGCTGTCATAGGTGCCGACCTTTTCGCGCATCTCTTCGCCGGGCTTCTCGTCGTCGACCGTGCCGATGATGGCGACGCCATGCGTGTGGTCACCGGTCACGATGATCAGCGTGTCCGGGTTCTTCTCGGCGAACTCGCGGGCGATACCCACGGCCTTGTCGAATTCGATCGTTTCGACGAGAGCGCGATCCCAGTCGAGCGGATGGCTCATCTTGTCGACGGAGGCGGCCTCCACCATCAGGAAGAAGCCCTCGGGATTCTTCGAGAGCTTGTCGAGCGCGGTCTTGGTCATGTCGACGAGGCCGGGCTGGTTCGGGAACTTGTCGACCGTGCCCTTCTTGAGGAATTCGCGATCGAGCGTCACGTCCAGATTGCCCGTGTGGAACAGGCCAAGCAGGCGCTCCTGGTTCGAACCGGCGGCCGCGGCAAGCTCGGCCTTGTCGGTTGCGATTGCATAATCAGCATTACGGAACTCAGCGATGTAGTCCTTGTCGTCCTTGCGCTTGGAGCCCGGCACGTCCTTCGAGAGGAAATAGGCCGAGCCGCCGCCGAGCAGCACGTCCGGCTTGACGTCGAGCATCATGCCGACGATATCGGCCTTGTCGGCCCGCTTGCGGGTATGCGCGACGAGTGCAGCGGGTGTCGCGTCCTCTACCTCCGAAGTGGTGACGATGCCGATGGATTTCTTGGTGTTCCGACGCAGGGCCTCGGCAATGGTCTCGACCTTCGGATCGTCGAGGCTGGCCGGCGTGCGGTCGGCGTAGACGCCGAGCGCGTTGACGCGCGACTTGTGGCCGGTCATGTAGGCCGACATGGTGTTGGCGCTGTCGGTGGCGATCGAATGGGTGGAAGACGTGCCGATGAAGGCGACGGGCGGGATGTCGTCCATTGCCAGGCGGCCGTTCGCCTTGCCCTCGGTCATGCCCTTGGACATGATGCGTGCACCGGTCCGATGCGCGACGGAGAGGCCGTCGGCGATCAGGAAGATGATGTTCTTCGCCTTCGGCTGGGCGACAGTCTCATAGACATCCCAGTTGACCGACTGCGTTTCGCTGCCGGCGGAAACCTCGACCTTGTACGCGCCGGCCGTGCCGATTGCGAGATCGCGCAGGATGAGCGCCGACCCCAGCACCTTGTCCTCAGCGCCCTTCTCTTCCGCGACGAATTCGGCGGCCTTGCCGAAAATCTCCGCATAATCCTTGCCGTTGACCGTGACCTTGACGTCTTCCGGCTTCACCACGGCATCGAATTCGACCTTGAAATCGAACGGCGAGCCGATGAGGATCGTCGCCCGGTCGATGGGATAGACGGTTGCAGCGTTTGCGGCGCCGGCCAGGAACGTTGCCGATGCCAGGGCGAGGATGAGTTTGCGCATGGGAGAACCTCTCTTGAGCGGTGCGTTGCCTCCCAGCGCATAGAAAGCGAGCATGACAGGCGTATTACACCGCGGTGACCATGCTGTGACCAAAGTGCCTGCATCGGGCTTTCAGCCAATCGACGGATGGAAGACGGGCCGATAGCCGGCACCAAGCGCCAGGACCGTCGATGGCGGGGTCAGCAGGGCGTCCGCCTTGCCGAGGTGTTGCGGCGGCGCGTAGCCTTCGACTGTCCAGCGATGGGCAAGACCGCCACGAAGCGTGTAGGCGTGCCCGGCTGCCGCAAGGACGACCCCATCGGGAAGCTTTGCCAGCGGCCCGGCGATCGGATGCAGGCGCTTGCGTCGGCGGTCCAGGCGCTCACCGTGCAGGACCGCGTCCATCGTGCCCGCGGAGGGCAGCGTCTCGCCTTTCGCGGTTGCCCAGCATGCCTGGAAGTGCAATGCGGATCCCCGCCGGCAGAAAAAGCAGGGCCGATGGCCGGCGGCAAGTGCGACCGCCTCGTCGAGGAAGAACAGTTCGGTCCAGCTCCGTCCCCCCATGACCGGCCGCCGGCGATCCTGAAAATCACAGAGGCAGATGAGCCAGGCCTTCGACGTCCAGCGCTTCGAAAGCAGTGTCTTCGTCGCCGGATCGTGAAGGATGCCCCGATTGCCGGTAAAGAGGCCCCGCTGCGGCAGCGCGACGATTTCGCCAAAGGGCGTGACACGGTTTTGAAGAGGCATGGCGCTCCATCTCGCTCGAATGACGGTGCCCTACCCTATCCTCAAGCGCAATGCCGCGTCTCCCTTCCTCTCGCCGAGGGCGAACCTGGTGTGGACGAAGTATCGTCCGGTGAAGTGGCCGTCTTCGAGTGCCCGCATCGGCGGGTTAGGATCGGCCAGGAAGACCGGAGTTCCGCCGGGTTCACAACAGGTCGAGATAGGTTGCAAGCTCTCGGGCCGCCGCCGCGCCTGCGCGGTTGGCGCCGATGGTCGAGGCGGAGGGGCCATAGCCGACGAGATGGATGCGCGGGTCCTTCTCCACCTGCGTGGCGAGGCGCCCGGTCATGACGATACCGCCGTTCTCCCCGCGCAGCTGCAGGGGCGCGAGATGGTCGAGTGCGCTGCGAAAGCCGGTTGCCCAGAGGATGACATCGGCCTTCTGCTCCGTGCCATCCGGCCAGCGCACCCCCTGCGCGGTGATCTCGCTGAACATGGGCAGGCGTTCCAGAGCGCCCCGCGCGGCGGCGGCCCGCAGCGCGGGTGTCCAGGGAATGCCGGTGACGGAGACGACGGAGCCCGGGACCAGGCCGTTGCGCACCTTGTCCTCGACGATGGCGACGGCTGCGCGGCCGTCTTCCGGCGTGAACGGCGTCTCGCGGAACTGCGGTTCACGGCGCGTGACCCAGCTTGTCGTCGTGACCTTGGAGATTTCGTCGAGATGCTGGAGTGCGGAAATGCCGCTGCCGACGATGATGACATGCTGGCCCGCGAATTCCTCGGCTGTGTGGTAGTCACGCGAATGAAGCTGTCTGCCCTGGAACAGCGCGGCACCGGGATAGTCGGGGATTTGCGGGTTTTCCCACGTCCCGGTGGCGTTGATGAGGCCACGCGCGGAGAAGGCCTCGTGATCCGTCTCCACCCGCAGTCTTTCGAAGCGGTCGCAGACCACCTTGACCGTGACCGGGCGGTAGATGGGCAACCGGAAGCGTTCTTCGTAGGCGGCGAAATAGTCGGGCACTGCGACGGACGCCTTGGCCTCGGTCTCCCACGCCGACACCACTTCGGTAAAGCCCATGCCCGGCAGGTCGTGCACGCGGTTGACGGTGCTCAGCGTCAGCGAGGGCCAGCGGTGTTGCCAGGCGCCGCCCGGCTTCTCGTTCCTGTCGAGCACGATGAAGTTGCGGCCCGGTTTGAGGCCGAGCTGCAGCAAATGGTAGGCGGAGGACAATCCGGCCTGGCCAGCGCCGATCACAACGATGTCGATCTTGATGGCGGCGCGCAGGCTCGCCTCGTTTGCTGGTGTTGTGGATGGCGATGGCAAATCGACCTCCGTTGCTTCGGCTGCTCGCACCCTTCGGTATCCCATTGCTGCCCTGGAGGAAACCGGGCGCAGCCAGGACAGCCAAGCCGTCCGCGCGTGGTGCTGCCCAGACCTTGCCGCATATTGCGTGCGGCGAGCCTGTCGATGCCCTCAGTCGTCGGCCCCGGCGCCCTGCCAGGTCCCGACCAGCATGCGCCGGAAATGTTCGGCGGCGGGCGAGAGTGTGGCGGAGCGGCGGCGCACGATGCCGATGGTTCGGGAAATTCGTGGAGCACCCAGTGGCCGCGTGACGATGATGGGATGGTCGGGGCCCGGGGTTGCCGTGCGCGGCAGGACCGAGATGCCGAGGCCCGCCTCCACGAGGCCGAGGGATGTCGACAGATGCGTCACCTCGTAGGACCAGCGCAGTTCGATATTGGCCCTTGCCAGCGCCGCGTCCAGCATGGTGCGGTTGCCGCTGGAGCGGTGCACAGTGATCAGCCTGTAGGGGGCAAGGTCGGTCCAGGCGACCTCATGCCTTTTCGCCAGCGGATGGTCGCGCCGCGCCGCCAGCACGAACGGGTCCTCTGCAATCCGGTCGAACAGGAGGTCGGGATCCGAGGTTCCCATGAAGTTGATGCCGAATTCCACCTCCCCGCGCGAAACGGCCTGCAGCCCCTCGGTCGCCGTGAGGTCGAGGATGCGGAAGCGGATATCGGGATATTCCTGATTGAACTGCTTGATCACGGTCGGCAGGAAATAGAATGCCGCCGTCGGCAGGCAGGCGATCGTCACCAGTTCGCTGCGCCGCAGCCCCCGGTCGCGGGCGGCGAAGAGTGACCCATCGAATTCCTCCAGCATACGCTGCACAAGCGGCATCAGTTCGAGGCCGAGCGCCGTCGGGGAAACGTGCCGGGTGGTGCGCTCGAGAAGCGGTGCGCCGATGGAGGCTTCCAGCTTCTGGATGCGGCGGCTGAGCGCCGGCTGTGACAGGTTGAGCGCTTCTGCCGCCCGGTGGAAGCTCTCCAGCTCCACCACAGCGAGGAAAGCCCGAAGGTCGAGGATTTCGCAATTAATGCGCATTGTGCATCACTGATCCAAAATTTTGCACTTAACTTAATAATCCATGTGGCGCATACCCCTCAAGGGAGAAAGAAGGGATGATGTCTGCCCGGGGCGATCATGGGCTTGGCGTTTCCGACTTTCATGTGTACCTTTGTATACATTTGAACGCATTGCCATTGTGGGAGGAAAAAACATGGCTGATTTTACGCGTCGTCAACTGCTTGCCGCCGGCTCGGCCGCCGCGGCTGTGGGGCTTATTGGAGTGCGCCCCGCCTTTTCGCAGGCATCGGTCGATTTTGCCGGCAAGACGGTTGAATGGTGGATGCCGTTCTCCGAAGGCGGCGGCTCGGATGTGTGGGCCCGCTTCTTCGCACCGTACCTGTCGAAATATCTACCGGGCAACCCCAATGTCGTCGTGCGCAACGTGCCGGGCGGTGGCTCGATTACCGGCTCGAACGAGTTCGTCGCCCGCGCGCGGCCGGACGGGCTTGCCATTCTCGGCACCTCAGGCTCCACGCAGTTCCCTTTCCTGCTCGGCGATCCGCGCGTGCGCTACGATTATGCCAAGCTGATCCCCGTGCTCGTTTCGCCGACCGGCGGCGTCTGTTATCTGCCCGCCAAGTTCGAGGTGAAGTCGTCGGCCGACCTTGGCAAGATCAAGGATCAGGAGCTGGTCTATGGCAGCCAGGGTGCCACCTCTCTCGACCTCGTGCCGATGCTCGCCTACCGTCTGCTCGGCCTCAACGTCCGCCATGTCTTCGGCATGCAGGGGCGCGGCGACGGGCGGCTCGCCTTCGAGCGCGGCGAGGCGACGATCGACTACCAGACCTCCTCGGCCTATCTGACCAACGTCACCCCGCTCGTCGAGGCCGGCACGGCAGTGCCGATGTTCTCCTGGGGCGTTCTCGATGCAGACGGCAATGTCGCGCGCGATCCGACCTTCCCCGACCTGCCGCATTTCGTCGAAGCCTATGAGATGATGCACGGCAAGAAGCCGTCGGGCGTGGAGTACGACGCCTATCTCGCCTTCTTCGGTTCCGGTTTTGCGGCGCAGAAGCCGTGCATGCTGCCGGAAGGCACGTCGGACGATATCGTTGCGACCTACCGCAAGGCCTTTGCCGATGCGGTGGCCGACCCCGAATTGCAGAAGGCCAAGGCTGAGGTTCTCGGCGACTACAAGCAGGCCGTCGGCGGCGATATCGAAAAGCTCTATGCCGTGGCGACGTCGATCAAGCCTGAAGCGCGCGACTGGGTGCGCAACTTCCTGACGACGGAATACCAGGTCAAGCTCTGACCGGAAGCGATCCCGCCGCTGAAAGGGCGGCGGGCACGCCCGCCCGAAGCCATCGGGCTTGAACAGCCATCTGCCGACACTGACGAGGCCGGAGCACCCGCGCCGTCTCGCACCTGTTGCTATCGAAAGGACAGCCACAGTGATCGATGTCTTCGTCACTTCGCTCCACAACCTGCTGACCCTCCACCATCTCGGTTACATGATGATCGGTGTCGCGGTGGGCCTCATCGTCGGCATCCTGCCGGCCCTCGGCGGCATTGCCGGCATGTCGCTGCTGTTGCCCTTCGTCTACGGCATGGAGCCGACCGCGGCGATCGCCATGATGGTCGGCCTGCTGGCGGTCATTCCGACCTCGGATACCTTTTCCTGCATCCTCATGGGCATTCCCGGCTCGTCCGCCTCGCAGGCGACCGTGCTGGACGGCTTCCCGCTTGCCC
Organism: Shinella sp. SUS2; assembly: GCF_001262505.1. Classification (GTDB taxonomy): domain Bacteria; phylum Pseudomonadota; class Alphaproteobacteria; order Rhizobiales; family Rhizobiaceae; genus Shinella. The sequence continues at coordinate 13,438 of NZ_KQ410738.1, read as the reverse complement.
GCAAGGGCGAAGCGGCCCGCGCACTCAGCGCCTCCTTTTCAGCCTCGATGATCGGCGGCCTCTTCGGCGCGCTCTGTCTCACCGGCATCGTCATCGTCGCCCGGCCGCTCATCCTGAGCTTCACGTCGGCGGAGCTCTTCATGCTGGCGATCTTCGGCCTCTCCATGGTGGGCGTGCTCTCGGGCAGCAGCCTGGCGAAGGGCATCGCCGCCTGTACGCTCGGCCTTGCCTTCGGTGCGATCGGCACGGCACCCGCCAATGGCGGCGAGCGCATGACCTTCGGCTCGCTCTACCTGATGAGCGGCCTCGAGATCACCATCATCGGCCTCGGTATCTTCGCCCTGCCGGAGGTGCTTGACCTGCTGCGCGGTAACTCGAGCATTTCGAGTACCGGCAAGCTCGGCCGCGGCTGGCTGGACGGCGTGCGCGACACCTGGCGGGAGAAGTGGCTGACGCTGCGTTGTTCGACGATCGGCGCCTGCGTGGGTCTGATGCCCGGCCTCGGCGGCAGCGTTTCCGACTGGATCTCCTACGGTCACACCGTGCAGAGCGCCAAGGACAAGTCGCAGTTCGGCAAGGGCGATATCCGCGGCGTGATCGGCCCGGAAGCGGCCAACAACTCCTGCGCCGGCGGCAACCTCATTCCGACCCTGCTCTTCGGCATCCCTGGCTCCGGCTCGATGGCGATCTTCCTCGCGGCGATGATCCTGATCGGGCTTCAGCCCGGCCCCGGCATGGCCGACCCGAACCGTGACCTCAACCTCACCTATACGGTCGTCTGGACGCTGGCGCTCGCCAATGTCATCGGCACGGCGGCCTGCATCGCCCTGTCGCCGAGCATTGCGCGGCTGACGACCATCCGCTTCGTGCTCTTCGCGCCCTTCATGATCCTCATCATCGTGTTCGGCGCCTTCCAGTCGACCCGGTCGTTCGAGGACATCGTGGCGCTGCTGATCGTTGCGCTGACGGGCATTTTCCTGAAGCGCTTCGGCTGGCCCCGCCCCGCCTTCCTCATCGGCTTCGTGCTCGCCGGCCAGGTCGAGACCTACTTCTACCAGGCGGTGCAATTCTACGGATACGGCTTCCCGCTGCGCCCGATCGCCATCGTCATCGCGCTCGTCACCGTTGCCTCGCTCTGGTTCACCAGCCGCTCGCGCATGCGCCGGAAGGAGGAAACCGTGCCCGGTGGCATCACCACCGATATCGATTTCGAGCGCGAGGAGGACGAGACGGCGGCCGCCAGGAACCTCTGGCCTCAGGTCATCTTCAGCGCCATCGCTGTCGCCTTCTTCGTCTTTACCATCGTCGAAGGCGCGGAGAACTCGTTCCTCGACGCGGTGTTCCCGATCACCGTCGGCACGGTCGGCCTGTTGACCGCCGCCACCGTATTGTTCTGGCAGGTCCGGGGTGCCACGGGACGCGGTACGGCCGGTACCATGAACTTCGATCTCGATGACGGCGCGACCAGCGGCAGCCTCTGGCGCTTCGTCGGCTGGCTGGTTGGCTTCGTCGCGGCCATCGGCCTCGTCGGCTTCACGCTGGCGCTGATCGGCTTCTTCGTCGCCTTCCTGAGGATCGTCGGAAAGTCGAGCTGGCTGCAGACGCTGGCGCTGACTGGCGCTGCCGTCGGCCTCGTGCTGCTGCTGACCTCGATCCTGCACATGAACCTGCCGGGCGGTCTCCTGCAGAACCAGTTCTACGACCAGCTGGTCTGGCCGCTGCGCTGACCCTCAGCCCCGGCGGCAACGCCGGGGCTTCGCACGCCGATTTGCAAGGTGTGCAATTGCATCCAATTGTCTACATCAATCAGCGAGGGCATCATGCCAGCACAACATCCCATCCCCTGCATTCTCATGCGCGGCGGAACGTCGAAGGGACCCTACTTCAAGATGCAGGATATTCCGCAGGATCCCGATATCCGCGCACGTGTGCTGCTGGCGGCGATGGGCTCGCCGGATATCCGCCAGATCGATGGCCTCGGCGGCGCCGACACGCTGACGAGCAAAGTCGCGATGGTCGGTCCGTCGAGCCGCGAAGGTGTCGATGTCGACTATCTCTTCGCCCAGGTCTCCGTCGACAAGGCGATCGTCGATACCTCGCCCTCCTGCGGCAACATGCTGTCCGGCGTCGGCCCCTTCGCCATTGAGACGGGTATGGTGCCGGTCAGTGGGGAGAGAACCAGCGTCGTCATCTACGACATCAACACCCAGAGCCGCATCGAGGCGATCGTCGAGACGCCCGATGGAGCCGTCAACTATGAGGGCGACGCCCGCATTGACGGCGTGCCCGGCACCGCCGCAGAGATCCGGCTCAATTTCATGGATATCGTCGGCTCGAAGACCGGCGCCTTGCTGCCGACCGGCAAGCCGATCGAGGGGATCGACGGGGTCAACGCGACACTTATCGACGTGGCAGTGCCGATGATGATCGTGCGGGCGGCCGATGTCGGCAAGACCGGCTATGAGAGCGCCGCCGAACTCGATGCCGACAAGGCGTTTTTTGCACGCATGGAGGCAATGCGCATGGAGGCGGGCCGCCGGATGGGCCTTGGCGACGTCACCGGCAAGGTGGTGCCGAAAATGGCCATGCTGGCCGCCCCGCGAGATGGCGGCAACGTCGCCGCGCGCTATTTCGTGCCACACAAGACCCATGCGGCCTTCGCGGTGACGGGCGGCCTCTGCGTCTCCTCCTGCGTGCTGGTGCCGGGCACCGTGGCGGATGGCCTTGCGGAACGGCCGGAGGGGGACGATTGTACCGTGATCATAGAGCATCCGACGGGTATCATCGACGTTGCGATGACGAGCAAGCCGGATGGCAATGCTGTTGAGATCATCAGTGGCGGCGTGGTGCGCACCGCGCGCAAGCTGATGCAGGGCAACATCTTCGTGCCGGCGGCGGCCCTGCTGTCGGCGCCTCCTGCGGCTTGAGCCACCGGTATCGCAGGGTAACCCCGCTTTCTGTTTCTGGAGTTTATGGAATCATGAAACTGCTTGTTCTCCCGGGCGATGGCATCGGCCCGGAAATCGTTGGCGCTACCGTCGCGGTGCTGGATGCCGTCGACCGGCGCTTTGCCTTCGGTTTCCGCTACACGACGCGTGACATCGGCTTTGCGTCACTGGAGAAAGCCGGCACGACGCTGCCTGCGGATCTGCTCGATCAGGCCCGCGGGATGGATGGAACTCTGCTCGGCCCGATCTCGCATCTCGACTATCCGCCGCGCGACAAGGGCGGCATCAACGTCTCGGCGGCTTTCCGCACCCAGCTCGATCTCTTCGCCAACATCCGCCCGGCCCGCACCCGCAAGGGCGTCTTCCACCGGGGCACGGATATGGACCTCGTCATCATGCGCGAGGCGACGGAGGGCATGTATCCGGATCGGAACATGTTTGCCGGGACCGGCGAATACATGCCGACGGAGGATGTGGCGATCTCCATGCGCAAGGTGACGGCAAGGGCGATCGAACGCATTGCCAGGGCCTCCTTCGAGCTCGCGCGCCTGCGCCGGCGGAAAGTGACCGCGGTGCACAAGGCCAATGCCTTCGTGCTGACCGACGGGCTCTTCCTGAAGGAGGTGCGCAAGGTCGCCGCCGGCTATCCCGACGTGGAGCTCGAGGAGGTGCTGATCGACGCGATGGCGGCGCTGCTCGTGCGCGATGCGAGCCGCTACGACGTTATCTGCACCACCAACTTCTATGGTGACACGCTGTCCGATCTCGCTTCCGAACTGTCAGGCAGCCTCGGTCTTGCCGGGTCGCTGAATGCCGGTGCCGACCATGCCGCCGCGCAGGCACAGCACGGTTCCGCCCCCGACATTGCCGGGCAGGACAAGGCGAACCCGACATCGATGATCCTGTCGGCCGCGATGCTGCTGCGCTGGCACGGCGAGCGCACCGGCGATGCGCGCTATGGCGAAGCTGCGACCCTCATCGAAGGCACCATCGACCGGGTGCTTTCCGATGCTGCCACCCGCACCCGAGATCTTGGCGGACCACTCGGCACGGCGCAGTTCACCGAGACGGTCGTTGCGGCCCTTGGCTGAGCCGGCAAAGAAAACGGCACCGGGGTGTGAACCCCGGTGCCGCTGCAACATGATCGTTTTGCCGGCTCCGCTCAGTTGGCGGAATGGACCGGTCCGTCCGCCACCAGCACGCCATCGGCATCCGCATAGAGATAGGCCCCCGTGCGGAATTCGACATTGCCGAAGACGAGCGGCACGTCGCGGGCGCCATGGCCGGTCTTGCCGCTCTTCTTCGGCGCCTGGCCGAGCGCCATCACGCAGAAATCCATCGTGTCGATATCGGCGCTGTCGCGGATCGCGCCGTTGATCAGCAGGCCCCGCCAGCCGTTCACCTGGCCAAGGGCGGCGATCTGGTCGCCCACCAGCGCGCAGCGCAGCGAGCCGGCGCCATCGACGACGAGCACTTTGCCCGTGCCGTTTTCCTCAAGCGTGGCGCGCAGCAGGCGGTTGTCCTCGAAGGTCTTCAGTGTGACGATCTCGCCATGGAATCCCTTGCGCCGGCCGTAGGATTTCCACTGCTTCTCGCAGAAGCGCACCTCGGCATCGTGGCTGTCGACCAGATCCGCCGTCTTGATGATGTCTGTCACGGTCTTCCCTCCGTTTTCGGTGCGGCGAGCACCCGCACGGGCGCACCGTCGCGCCAGGCCCTGATATTGTCCACCGTGTCGCGGTAGAAGGCGGCATAGGCGCCTTCGGTGACATAGCCGAGATGCGGCGTCAGCACGGTATTCGGCAGGGTGCGCAGCGGGTGATCGGCCGGCAGCGGCTCGATGTCGAAGACGTCGAGCCCGGCCTTGATGCGGCCCTGCCGCAGTGCTTCGATCAGCGCCGCCTCGTCAACCAGCGGGCCGCGCGCGGTGTTGATCAGCCATGCGCCCCGTTTCATCAGGCCGAGTTCAGCGGCGGAGACGGTGTGCCGGCTGCGTTCGCCAAGGATGAGATGCAGCGAGACCACGTCGGCCTCGCGAAACAGGATCTCCTTGTCGACGCGGCGGGTGCCGGCCTCGGCGGCGCGTTCGTCCGTCAGGTTCTGGCTCCAGGCGATCACCTCCATGCCGAAGGCTTTGGCGATCGGCACCATGCGGCCACCGAGTTTGCCGAGTCCGACGAGCCCCAGCGTCTTGCCGCCGAGTACGGTTCCCACCGTGCGCTGCCAGCCGCCAGCGCGGATGCGGGCGTCCTCTTCGGGGATCGACCGGGCGAGCGAGAGAATCAGCCCCCAGGCGATTTCCGGTGTCGCATGGGCGGATTCGCCGGCATGGGTGTGGCAGACGGTGATGCCGCGGGCGACGGCGGCCTCCATGTCGATGGTGCGCACGCGCGCACCGGTGACGACGATCAGCTTTAGGGCCGGCAGCCGCTCGATCAGCCCGGAGGAAAGTGGCATGCGCTCGCGCATGAGGCAGAGCACGTCGAATCCGGCGAGCGATGCTGCGGCCTCATCCTCGCTCGCAAGGTTGCGGTCGAAACGGACGATCTCGCAGTCGTCGCCGAGCAAGGTCCAGTCCGCAAGGGAAAGTGCCACATCCTGATAGTCGTCGAGGATCGCGATCCGCAGCATGGTTCAAACCTTTCCGAGCGTGTCGAGGTCAACGGTGAGGCCGGCGAGACCCGCCTGTTCGCGCAGCATGGCAAGGTCGGCTGCGGTAAGCGGGATCCCTTCGGCAAGCCGCGTTTTCATGCGGTTCGCCTCCGGTTCTCCCGGCATCAGGATCGGCTGATCGTCGTCGATCCGCGGACAGGCGCGGGCGCGGGTGACGAGGTCGCCCATGCGCGTGCCATAGACCGCTTCGCCGAGGAAAAGCGAGGGCCGGAAGGCGATGAAGCTGTGGCCGACATTCTGCGGCCGGTCGAGATCGCGATACTGGTCGCCGACCGTGCCGCCATAGGCTGCGCCGCTCATCACGCCGGCCAGGACCTCCATCATCAGCGACAGTCCCGATCCCTTCGGGCCGCCAAGCGGCAGCACGATGCCTTCATAGGCCCGGCGGGCGTCCGTCGTTTCCCGGCCTTCCGCGTCGAGCGCCCAGCCAGCCGGGATCGGTTCGCCTTGCTGCATCGCGCGGCGGATTTTTCCGCGCGCGACGACGGAGGTTGCCATGTCGAGCACGATCGGCGGCGAGCCCTCGCCACCCGGCGCGCCGAAGGCGAAGGGGCTGGTGCCGAGGAAGGGCGTGCGTCCGCCCCAGACCGGCATGGTGGGCGAAGCGTTGGTGAAAACGAAGGCGGCATAACCGGCGTCGATCGCTTCCAGCAGATAGGCCGCGGCCATGCCGAAATGGGCGCTGTTGCGGACGCTCGCCATGCCGATGCCGCATCGCTCTGCGGCAGTGATCGCCTCCTGCATGGCCCGGCGGGCAACCACAAAGCCGAGACCATCATCGCCATCGACATGCGCGGCAGCGGGCATCGGATGCGTGACGCGGATATCAGGTCGGGCGCGCACCAGGCCGCGGCGCAGGCGGTCCGCATAAACGGGAATACGTGAAACGCCGTGGGTGCCGACACCGCGTAGATCGGCAAGCACGAGATAGCGCGCGACGGAGGCAGCATCCTGTTCGGGGACGTCGAGGCCGGCGAAAATCGCGGCGACCAGCGCCTCCAGTCGTTGCGCGTCCACATGCGCGATCGTGTCGTCCTTTCCCGGCATGCACCGATCCTCCTGCAGGAAGTCCAAGGGTATGAGAGCAAGATCTAGCAGTGAGAGATGCGAATGTATACTATTGTATCCAGAGAATCTGGATGACATGCTGCCCTCGATCTTGACCCTAGCGTGTGCGGGCCAATGCCAGGAACTCCCGGATCGGTCGGGAGAGCGGGCTCGATCCGCGCCGCACGGAAAGCAGCTTTCGGCTGGCCCATTCGTCCGAGAGGCGCACGCTGATGACATCCGTTCCCGCAAGCAGATGCAGGCTTGTCGAGCGAAGGAAGCCGATGCCGAAACCTGCCTCGACCATGCGCACCAGCGACGGGAAGGTTTCGACGCGCACCCGCTCGCCGAGCGCCCGGCCGCTGCGCGCGGCAGCCTCATTCAGCAGCCGGTCGAGCGCCCCGCTCTGGTGGATGCCCACCATTTCGTATTCGGCCACCATGTCGAAGCTGACCGGTTTTCCCGATTGCAGGCATGCCGCTAGCGGATGATCCGGCGAACACAGGACGAGCACGTTGTCGTCCTCGAAGATCTCCGTTTCGAAGCGTGCGACATCATTGTTGTCTGCGACAAACGCGATGTCCGCCTGCCCATCGTCCATCGCGGCAAGCGCAAGGGCCGCCGACATCTCTTGTATGTCGAGGCTGATGCCGGGATGGCTCTGTGCATAGATTGCCAGAAGCTCCGGCAGCCGGCCCGACAGGGAGGAGCTGGTGCAGGCAAGCCGCAACGAACCGCGCGTGCCCGTCGAGAAATCGACCATCTGCGTGTTGAGGTCGGCGACCTGCCGCAGAATTTCCCGGCAGCCGGAGACATAGACCTCACCCGCCGGCGTCAGGCGTGCGCCCTGCAGGGAGCGGTCGAACAGCGCAACGCCAAGTCTCGCTTCCAGCTCGCTGATGCGCCGGCTGACGGCGGACGGCGCAATGTTCTCATGCTCCGCCGCCCGCCCGATGGACCCGTACCGAGAGACCGCGACGACGAGGCGTGCCGTTACCGGGTCGAAGGGCTGCATGCTGCGCCTCCGTTGCTGTCGGCGGCAGGGATGGATCGGTAAGGCCGAAGTCGCGTCGCACCCGCGCCACGAGGCTCGCGTCGAAACGGTGCAGCGAGTAATCCCCGCAGCGTCGGACGAAGGCGAGATAGCGTTCGATGGCGGAGGCGAGGTTGGAAAGGATGACCAGGATCATGGCACGTTCCACCGATTGGGGGTTGCTCGATATCCATGGCCTATCGGTTCCTGTTGCTGGCGGGTAGCGACGGTTGGCGAGGAGGGCATCGCGCCTCGGCAACACCTGTCTCCTGCCTTCAGCCCTTACCCTCCCCGCCCGACAACCGCAACCAGAGCGGCAGGATCGACGGCGCGGCCAGAACGACGATGATCACGCGACACAGGTGATGCAGACTCACGAAGGCTGGATCGGCATCGAGCGAGATGGCGATCAGGCTCATCTCCGGCAAGCCGCCCGGGACCAGGGCGAGCAGGCCGAGCGCGAAGGGAATATCGAGATAGCGGTCGAAGGCGATGGCGAAGTGTGCGGCCAGGGTGAGGCTGAAGCAGGTGAGAACGAGGCCGAGCACCACGCCGGTCAGCATCGTGCGCCGTGCAACGCCGGCAAAGTGCTGGCCGATCGTCGCACCGATCACCACCTGAGCGACGGCGATAACGAGGTCGGGTACCGCCGCATCCGTCAGGCCTGTCATATGGGCCGCGGCGCTCAGCGCCAGCGGACCGGTCAGGTTCGCCGCCGGCAGGTGGAGGCGGCGGCCGAGGATGATGCCGAGCGCGGCGCAACCGGCTAGAATGGCCGCATCCAGCGGCGAGATCGTCAGCGCCCAGTGCATCGTCCTGTCGACTGTGCGCCCCGTGAGCGCGGCAAGCGCACCGGAGAGGGTGAGCGACAGCGGCACGATCGTGATCAGGAGAACGAGGCGCGTCGCATGCACCATGCTGACACTGCGTACATCCGCCTTGAAGGCGGGCGCCATGGAGATCAGTTCGCTGAGGCCGCCGGGCATGCCGCTCAAGGCGGCCGTTGCCGGATCGAGCCGGCCGAGCCGGCGGCATACGACGATGCCGAACGCTGCGACGATGACGGTATAAACGGCGACGGCGGCAAGGCTCACCGGCCACTCGGCCGCCTGGCGCAGCACTTCAGGCTTGAAGGCGCTGCCGACCATCAGTCCCACAACCGCGATCATCGCCGCACGCGGCTTCGGCGAGGCGCTCACGCGTATACCGGCAATCGCCAGCGCCATGGTCAATACCATCGCACCCAGCAGCCAGCCGAGCGGCAGGCCGAGCATGTAGCCGCACCAGCCGCCGACCGTACCGATGGCCAGTGTGCGGAGGGTCTGATGCAACGGAACGGTCTTGCCGTGCCCGGCCGCCTTCAGGGGTGGGGTCTCATGCTTCGACAAAGGTCGTACCATTTCGCTTTTGCTTTGCATCCAATGGCATGCAATTAAACAAGCCCGTGGACAACGCCTTTTTCCTTCTGTAGCCGGAAAGTCCACACGGACGGGAGAGCCAGCCATGACCGCATCCAAGGACCTGCTTTCCAAGACGCGCGGCCAGAGCACCTATCAGGCCATTCTGACGGCCATCCGCGACGGCATCTATCGGCCGGGCGATCCGTTGCGCGAGGAGGAGGTGGCGACCCGCCTCGGGGTCAGCCGCACGCCGGTGCGCGAGGCACTGGGTCGCTTGCAGGAGAAGGGCCTTCTCGAGGCGGCCCCTGGCCGCGGGGTCGCCGTTTCGATCCTCTCCATGCAGCAGATTTTTGAACTCTATGCCATGCGCGAGGAACTGGAGGGTGTCGTCGCCCGCTTTGCCGCCCGCCATGCGACCGAGGCCGAGATCGCCAATCTGGAGCGGCTCAATGCCCGTTTTGCGACCTCTGAGGATCCGAAGGTTGCTGCCCAGTGGAACCGGCAGTTCCATGCGCGCCTCTACGATGCCGCCCGCAACCGCTACCTTCGCCAGGCGGTGGAGGACCTGCAGGAGACGATCGCGCTTTTGCCTGACACGACCTTCATCCAGCCGGGCCGCACCACGACGGCGACCGACGAGCATGTCGCAATCATCGAGGCGATCCGTCGGCGCGACTCGGAGGGGGCGGAAAAGGCGGCGGTCGGCCATATCAAGGCGGCGCTCGAGGTTCGTCTCGTCATCACCAGGACCGAGAGCTGAAGCATTCCTGCGCCTTGTCGCTTGCGCCTCCGTCATGGCTGTGGCCAACAGGCGGGATCGCTGCCGAGCGGCACGGGCATGCGGCTCCAGACGGCGCGCACACCGTCGAAACGAAGCGCCGGCCGCAGGGCGGTGACGCGGCCGAAGGCGGTGTCATGCGTCTCCAGCAGATCGGCCACGGCGGCAAAGTCCGGGTTGGCGGACGGGTGCGCGGCATCCTCACCCAGCGTGTCGCGCATGCGCCACATCCAGTGCGCCGTCGCGGCAAGTGACAGCGTCGCCTGCCAGCGCCCACCCTTTTCATGGCGCCGGATGAGGGCGAGCATGGCGGCGAAGGCGGCGAGATAACCGGTGAGATAGTCGAGCGGCTGGCACGGCAGCAGCGCTGGTCCCCTGCCCTCGCGTCCCTCCATCGCCATGCCGGTTGTTGCCTGCACGAGGCTGTCGTAGCCCCTGCGCCCCTGCCAGGGACCTTGCAGCGAGAAGGCGGACAGCGAGAGATGGACGAGATGGGGATTGAGACGGTAGAAATCTTCGCGCCCGAAGCCGCGTTCGCGGAGCGATGACGACCGGTAGGCGTCGAGAACGATATCGGCATCGGCGGCGAGCGCCCGCAAGGACGCTATCCCCTCCGCGGTATCCAATTCGCAGAAGGCCGCGTGTTTCCCGAAGCCGGTATCGATCACCAGGGAGGGGATCGACGGAAGGCGGGGGCTGGAGACGCGCATGACCGTCGCGCCGTGCTCGGCCATCGTGCGGCCGGCCATGGGGCCGGCGATGACGCGGGAGAGATCCAGCATGCGCAGGCCGGAAAGCGGCCGTTCGCCGCCCGGCGGCAGCGGCATGGCCGTGGCTCCGCCTTGTTCTAGACACACGAGAGGCTGCGCCGCGATGGCTGCGGCCTGCGGTTCGCGCAGCCAGTCGACTCGCCCCCGCACCCGGGCGGCGCACAGGCCGCGCCGGATTGCCTCCCTCTCGATGTCCTCTGCCCGGCGCTTGGCCACCGCCGCCCGCACCGCAGCGCCATCGTTGGCAACGCCCAGGAGAGCGAGCAGGCCGTCCCGCAGATGGGGGAAATTGCCGTGCAGATAGACCCATTCCCCTTCCGCCGCCGCATAGAAGCCAGTGAACGGATCGCGGAATTTGGCGGGCTTTGCGTCGACCAGCAGGTAGCTGGAACTTGCCATGGCAAGCTCCGCCTCTCGCGTGTCCAGCGAAACGTGTGGGCACTTGCCGGTTTTCAGTTCGCTGATGCGCGACGCCGCCAGCCCCACCGCGCCGAGCACCGCGGTGGCAAGCGGCGCGATGGGCCAGGACGTGGCGAGCGCCTTGGGCCGCTCCTCGATAGTGAGACGCTCGAGGGGCGCGTCGTCCCACCTGGCAGCCTTGAGGAGGTCCTGAAGCGGCCTTTCCGCGGCGCCGAGGCTCATCGGTCCCCCTCCCCTTCAAATGGGGCGACGGCCACCTCGCCCTGCATCAGGCGCCGCGCCGTGCGGTAGACCCGGCCGCTCTCGACATGCCAGCCGTTGCCACGTTGAAACACGGTCGCACCGGCCTCGACGATGCCGGAGGGATGGGCAACCCGGATGGTTTGCATGTCCGCGTGTCCGGAGCATAGCCGATGCGGCAGCGAGCCCTCGATCCGGCAGGCGACGGCAAGGCACATGGCGCCGGTCAGCGTAACCGCCCGGTGCGCGCGTTCCATGGAGAGCATGCGGATCGCGATGTCCTGTGCCGCGCCCTCGACGGTCCGGCCGTCGAGCGTTACGAAGGTGGCAGGCGCCGAGACGACGGCGATCTTGGGATTGGCCAGGCCAACACTGTCGGGTGTCTGCCCAAGCCCCATCCGCACAGCGGCGGCGCGGCGCAGCCGGTCGAGCAGTGCCATGACGGCGCGGTCCGTCTCGACGGTGTCGGGATGCTCCGATCCGGCAAGGCCGACATCGTTCGCTGCAACGAAGGCGACGGGATTGCTGGCATCGACCAGCGACATGTCAAAGGCGCGGCCATCGATCTCGATCGTCTCGATAACCTGCCCCGTCGGCAGGAGGCCGGATGTCACCGTGCCGCCGGGATCGAGGAAGTCGAGGGCGATGGGCGCTCCCGTTCCCGCAACGCCGTCCACGGTGGCATTGCCCGTCGTTACGGCCTTGCCGTTGCGAACCGGAAAGCGGGCATGGATGATCTTCTTCGTGTTGACCTGATGGATGCGCACCAGCGCCTCGCCGTCCGCCGCGCACACCAGCCCTTCGTCCACCGCGAAGGGGCCGACGGCTGAGGAGAGGTTGCCGCAATTGGCGCCCCAGTCGACGACCGGGCGGTCGACGGCGACCTGCGCGAACGTATAGTCGACATCGGCATCCGGATGCGTCGGCGGGCCGATGATGACGGCCTTCGACAGCGACGAGGTACCGCCGCCCATGCCGTCGAGTTGGCGGCCGTTGGGATCGGGGCTGCCGAGAGCTGAGAGCAGCATCCGTTCGAGCACTGCATGATCCGGCGGACAGTGCCGGGCATGGAAGAAGAGGCCCTTGCTGCTGCCGCCGCGATAGAAGACGGCCGGTATGAATGTCTGTGTCATCGTCCCTCCTTCCCGCCCGGGCCTTGCCTCAGGCGAGCTGCATGATCCCCGAAACGAAGTAGACAGCGCCGATCCCGGTTACGATCCAGCGCGTCCAGGCGCGGAAATTGGCATCCGTCATGCGGTGCAGGATGATGTTGCCCGAGCGTGTGCCCAGCACGGCGATGGGCACGGCCGCGGCGACCGCCAGCCAGCCCTCCGATGAAAGCGTCATGGCTGCATCCCAGTAGAAGATCACCTTGGTCGCATGGGTGAAGAACTGGATGGCGGATTTGGTGGCGATGACCGTGCGGCGGTCCATGTTGGTACGGATGAAGAAGACGTCGATGCTCGGCCCGGAAACGCCGACGCCGATCGCCAGCCCGCCGGACACGAAACCGCAGACAAAGGCGTGCAGCGGTTTCGACGCGTCGAGTTCCAGCTTGCCGAGCGGCAGCCAGACGAGGATCGGTAGCAGGCCGACGACGATCGAGACGACGATGAGGCTCGGACGGTAGGCGACGAGCAGGAGCAGGATCGCGGCGCTGAACAGGCCGGCGGTGAGGACGGCGAGGATGCGGTAGTCGAGGTAGTCGCGGGAAAACCAGGCCCGCGACCCGTTCGATACCATCTGTACCAGGCCGTGCACGGCGATGGCGGTGGCGACAGGCACAAGGAACAGGAGGACCCAGAGCAGGATCATCCCGCCGGCCATGCCGAAAATGCCTGACAACAGCGATGTCAGGAACACCGTGACGGTCATGCCGGCGAAGAGTACAACGGTCATGGAGAGCTCGGGATTGTCCGGGCGAACGGCCGGCGCGGCATCGTTCGGCAGCGGCGGCGCCGCCTTTCAGGGTTGGGCACCGGATCGATCACGACCCGGTGCCCTTTATGTCGTCAAGCTGCGAGGTCTCTTAGGACGGTTTGCAGGATACCTCCGTTGTTCATGTATGTGACCTCGTCGAGTGTATCGATACGGCAGAGGAGGGGGACGTTTTTCACGGTGCCGTCGGC
>NZ_KQ410737.1 GCF_001262505.1 Shinella sp. SUS2 | reverse complement strand
ATAGGTGAGCACCGCACGATCAGCGCACAAGGTCGGCCTACATCTTCGGCGCAATCTGCCCGAAGCTCGGCAAGGCGGCGGCGCTGGTCATGCCATGGTGCGACACCTACGCCATGACCCAGCATCTGGCCGAAATCGCCCGACACGTCGATGCCGACGCGCACGCTATCCTCATCATGGATCAGGCAGGCTGGCACATGTCCAACAATCTCGTCGTGCCCGAAAACATCACCATTCTGCCACTCCCGCCGAAATCGCCGGAGCTGAACCCGGTCGAAAACCTCTGGCATTTCATGCGCGACAACTGGTTATCAAACCGCGTGTTCAAATCATACGACGACATCGTCGATCATTGCTGCGATGCCTGGCGGCGGCTCGAAAGCCAGCCATGGCGCGTCATGTCGATCGGACGCAGAGAATGGGCCAATGGGTTTTGATCAGTGAGGGACCGTATAAGTCTTGTTCGCGGGCCGGAAATTACGCTGTTCCACACGGAGCAGAATGTAGGCTTCATGGCTGTGACGTCGCCGGAACGCGGCACCGTCTGCCATCCCATCCGTTCCGACGCGACAAGAGGGCTGGTTCGCCTTAGGTATCACCGCCGCACCGCTAAGACGATCAGTAGAGAAGCGCTTTCCGAGATCATCGATCTGATGGAGGCAGAGGCCGTGTATGATTCCCCAGAGGAGAAAGTGCACGTCCGGATCGCAGGAACGGCAGATGCGGCCTACTATGACCTAGGGCGAACGGATGGAGCCGTTGTAAAGATCACGAGCGCTAGTTGGATGCTCATCCATAACCCGCCGGTCTATTTCTTTCGCCCGGCCGGATTCGCCGCGCAGGTCATGCCGGAACGCGGCGGCAAACTGATTGATCTCCGTGCACTGCTCCATTTCGACGACATGAATTGGATTCTGTTTCTGGCATTCCTGATCGTATCGCTGAAGCCCACACATCCCTATATGGCGCTTTTGGTCAGCGGCGCATACGGCAGCGGGAAAAGTAAAGTCAGCGAGATCATCAAGCGCATCATCGATCCGAACGCGATCGAAAAACAGCGCCTACCCAAGGACGAGCATACCTTGGCGATCCAGGCGGCCATGTCGAGGCTGCTCGTCTACGACAACGCATCTTCCGTGCGCTGGGACCTTTCGGATTTCCTCTGCGCCATGTTGACGGGTGGCGGCTTCAGCACCCGCAAATACTACACCGATGATGAACAGCGCATGTTCAAAAATTCCGTGCCGATCATCATCAACGGCATTGGCGAGTTCGCCAGTCAGCATGACCTACTCGACCGCTCGATCGTTCTGAACCTCCCTGCCATCCCCGAAGGCGCGCGCCAAACCGAAAAGGCCATCAACATACGCTTTGAGGAAATCCTGCCGAGTATTCTCGGCTGCTTGTTCGACATCGTAAGCACGGCCATGCGCCGCTTCGACGAGGTGGAGCCCCCGACGACGGTACGAATGGCGGACTCCGCGCAATGGCTTGTCGCCGCTGAACCGGCGACTGGTCTTCCCGCTGGCACGTTCCTGCGAGCGCTTGAGGAGAGCGTCAAGGAAGCTAAGATCGAGAACACGATCAACCACCCGCTTGTACGCAAGATTATCCATATCTTGGACGTCAACGTGGCGGCGCGCTCCTATGAAGGTACAGTGGGTGAATTGCATGACAGGCTGCGAGACGACTTCGGCCGGATCGAGAAGGTTTTGCCGCAGACGCCATCGCACCTTTCCAACGCCCTCCAGCGCCTTGCGCCGGGTATGGCAGCTATTGGCGTCATGGTTGAACTTCAGCCCCGAACCAACCGGGCACGACCGGTGCGCATTTGGATTGAGGAGACGGAATACACGCCGGAACAAGACGCCATGTTGAAGAGAATGGGTTAGCCCCTGGCCGTGTAGCTGGTGGTGCCAGTGGCGCTGCCCTGCCACCCCTAGGGGGTGGATGTGCCCATGGCAGCAGCGCAGCGGCGGGCATACTGGCCCGCCCGTAGCCGCAGGGTGGCCACACCAGCGCCACCAGCCACACTTGCATTGCTTCAAACCAGCCTTCCGGCGGTGCCGGGTGGTGGTTGGGCGTCCGCACCGCGCGGCATATTCCGCGTGTCGTTCACACCGCGATTTCAACCCGGATGACCGGGGAATCCGCACCATTTTGAGGCCCCGTCTCGTCGGGGCCTCGCCTCCCCAACGCATGGCAAGGTTACGGCTCCGGTAACACGTTCGGGCCGCAGGCGGGCTTCTCGGCACAATTGACGATTCATTGTGCGGGTTACAGCCCCCGTGTTTTCCTCGCCATTTTTTCCATTGAGCAGCGAGAACACCATGAAGGACAGTTTCAACGTCTCCATCACCTCCACCACCCGCCGACGCAAGCTGAGCAACGGTACGGTCGCTTCCTACCCGCAGTACTACTGCGAGTACCGCGACCCCAAGTCGGGCAAGCGTCGCCGCCGTGCGTTCAACAAGAAAAAGGACGCGGAGGCTTTCCGGAACGCCCTCCTCGTGCAGGTCGCCGAGGGCAGCTACGTCGACGAGCGGACGGTCCCGACTGTTGCCAAGGCCCTCGACCATTGGCTTGCCAACAAGGAAGGGCAGGTCAAGGCGTCAACGCTGAAGGGCTATAAGGTCGTGGCGAACGGCGCGATCCGTGGCCCTCTGCTGATCGGCACGCGGCAGGAACGCGCCGACTACACCGAGAGCGGCGTGGCGCCGAAGGGCGCACGCTTCCTCAAGCTTCTGGGCGACATCAAGCTCACCGACCTCACCACGGCCGGCATTCGCGTCTGGCATCGAACCATTGTCGAGCAGTGCGGCAACTACACCGCCAACCGCGCAAAGTCGCACCTCAAGTCCATCCTGGCTCTCGCCGAAGAGGACTTCGGCATCCGCGCGCCGTCCATGCCGACCGGGCTTACACGCGCCCGTCACAAGCCGAAAAAGGCCATCCTGACCCCGGAGGATATCCCCAAGCTCATCGCAGCCGCCAAGATGGACGCTGAACACGGCATCTACTACGCCTTCCCGTTCCTCGCGGGCACACGGCCGTCCGAGCAGCTTGGCCTGCTATGGAGCGAGGTCGACTTCGACAAGAATGTCATCCGCATTCGCCGCATTCAGGAGCGGGACGGCTCGCTAACGGAAATGACAAAGACGGAAGCCGGCACGCGCGACATTCCGATGGGCACGACACTGCGCGAGATGTTGCTGGAGTGGCGGCTTCGCTGCCCGCGCAAGGGCAAAGAACTGCACCGCGTCTTCCCTGGCCCCGGTCGGCTTCAGGAATGGCCGAAGCTGCGCATCGGCGGTGGCGGGCCGCTGCTGTACCAGAACTACCGTAAGCGTTATTGGGCTCCGGCGTTCAAAAAGCTCCGTCTTCCCTACGTAACCCCGCATTCCGCCCGGCATTCCTTCATCTCGACGCTCCAGGCGCAAGGTATCGAGGTCGGCCTCGTAGCGCAGATCGCCGGCCACGCCAATCCGACCGTGACGCTCGGGCACTACACGCAGGCCGTACGCGGCGGCGCTGCCGCCGTGGCCGCCCTGGAGCGGGCCTACGTGCCCCAGGGGGCCGTACGCTAGCGGCGTAGCGCCGCCTGCCCACCTACCGCCTAGCTGGCACCACTACGCCCCCGGTGGCACCGCCCCCGGGGGCGCTTCGTATCTTACTGAAATTAATACGATAAATTGCGCCGAGGCTTTCGCTGTGTTTCAATTTTCCCAAAGCGGGAGACTGTGCATGGACTACCTTCTGGTGATCGACAACGCGACAGGTGAAGGCCAGGTCATGACGTTGGCTGAAGCGGCGGCGTTGACGCACGTCGAGCCGGAAGACATCGCACGCTCGATCAAGGCTTTCGGTGCCTGCCAGTCCATGGACTTTGCCATCATGGACACCGAAACGGCGGACGACGTTATCGCCGCTTGACCCTTATATATTGGGCCAGCTTTAGCCGTGACGTTTCCGGGGGTTTGGTCGAAACCCCTCCCCCGTATCGATCTTCCTGGGCCGCGCTCGGGGGCCCCATTCGACATCGCCAAGTTCTGACGGTCTGTACGCGTATACGCGGCGATCACCATACCAAGGCAATCGCCGCGCATCGAGGCGGATTATTCCACCACGTATTTGAGGGTGTTCGCCGAGACGCTGACGACACGCAGCGTCCTGCCCTGGATCGTGACGCTTTGACCGCTTCCGAGCGTGATAGCGATAGGCCGTTGTGCCGTGGCGTATTGCGACGAGCCGCGCGGCGGGATGTACTGGTAGGAGGTCGAGCTGGCGGTTCCATAAACGTCGGTCCGGCCGACGGTGCCCTGCACCGTGGTTGTCGTGGACTGCGGAATGATCATCGGGCTCTCGCTCATAGTCGTGGCGTTGCTCTCAACGGTGACATCCATGCGCTCGAAGACGGCACGAGAGCCCTGCGTACCGACGAAGCGAACCGTCGTGCCTCCGGCATTCGTCGTGCGGCCGAAGATGTCCGCGCCCCCAACCACATTAGGCAGTGCCTTGCGAGACTGGAACGACATGACCACATCGCCGGGACCGGCGGAACGGATTTGGGTTCCAGAGGGCGTCATCAAGCTGGTCTTGGTCTCCACGGGAGCGCAGCTAGCAATGAGTGGCAGAACGAGTAGAGCGGCAGCGAGGGTAGTCTTCTTCATATTGGCTATCCTATTGAAATAAAAAACTTTCCAAAAAACATGGTCGAAAAACGCCGTCAATTATGGGGTCCCTGGTTCGATACCTAGGAAACGTCCTGATATGAACTCCGGTGCCCAGCGCATGCACGCAGCGTCTGCGGCGGAATGCAGGCGGGCAGGGCTGGCGGGGTGTAGCAGCAGAAGGAAGACTACGTGGGCGGTCGTGAATGCCCACAACGACGCGCCGGGCGCGGCGACACGCAGCCGCTCGGCGCAGCGGGACAGGAACACCGTCCGCTCGACCCTTGGAAAGTGCTGGTAGATGAGCAGCGACTTGCCGGAAGAGTAGAACGCCGAAACCTCGTCGAGGTAGAGATATTTGGACGAGTCCTTGCGACCCTTCGACTTCGCCACCTCAAGACCGTTATCTGGATCGAAAAAGATCAGGTCAACGTCGCGGAAGACGTAGGCGCAACGGCCCATGAAAGCGTGGCGGGCGGCAAGCTCGTCGGGCAGCAGTTCGTTGTGGTAGAGCGCGCCCGGAATGGCTCCACTCTCCTCTACTGTCGCCAAGCGGCGGCGTTCCGGCGCAGACGCGGCGTGGGCCAAGATATCGAAAAGCTCTGGATCGACGTGACGATGACGCTCGGGTTGCTGAAGATAGGCCAGCTTGCCGCCGTCTGATCTTCCGTCTGATGGCGTCAGCATCCAACACACGCCGATGCGGTTCGCGCCGCCCGACGATAGCGCCCGTATCAGCGCGTATTTGCGATAATCGTTGATGTCCCCGACGTACTGGTCCTTCACAGTGACCCCACATTATGACGCTAATCGACACGTCATAACGTATATAGACCCGTGGTGGATGTCATGAACATTTCGTCCACATGGAGTTGTTTGCATCCAACCTTAGAAAGCGAGCTGAGGAGCTCGGCATTTCTCATGCCGAAGTAGCGCGGCGTGCAGGTCTGAGTGAAACGCGATACGGAAACTACGTTAGTGGCCGGCGCGAACCAGACCTTGCAACTTTGGTCAGGATCTCGGCGGTATTAGGGACCACACCCAACGATTTGTTAACAACCGAAGGCCACCAAGGATCTGTTGGCAATCTGATGCGAAATCGAGCCGTAGCGGCTCTGGCGGCACTCGACGCCAATGACCTTGAGCGGGTTGTGATAATGGTCGAAGCCTTGGCCAATGAACGTATGTAATCGCGCAATTCGTCGGTTGACTCAAAATCCGCTTTATTCGAATGCACTCTCCTTGCTCAGGCAAGCTACGCTATTTAGAGAAGGCGCAGAAGAGTAAAGGACAGAGTTAGCACGTGTCTAACCACACGCATCCATCTGAAATGCGTTTAAAAGCAGCGGTTATAGACCGTTTGCTAGGTGGTTCGCATGTCGATAAAGACGCGGTGATAATTTCGGAAATGACGGTCGCAAACTGGACCCGTCGCGCAGATGTGGTGTTGGCGAACGGGACTTTGTGGGCTTTTGAAATTAAATCAAATTCCGATAGTCTTCACCGCCTACCGGGGCAAATCGAGGCTTTTCGCAGGCATTTCGAGAAATTTACCATCGTTGCCGCAGAACGTTTTGAGACAGCCATATATAATATGATGCCTGAGGGCGTCGGACTTTGGATTGTCGATGCGCAAGGCCGGATCACGCAGCGAGTGCCACCTAGGCAGACTAGGCTTTCGAAGGCGGCCTATATTTCGCTCATGACAGCAGCAGAGATTAAGCAGTTGCTTTCCGCGAACGGCATAGCAGCTATGAAGGGCGCATCTCGATCGCGTTTGGCGGAGATGGCAGAAAATCTACCTCTATCTGATCTCGGTGAAGCAGCGCGGAATGCTGTTAAACGGCGTCATCGTAGGCGCCATAACGAGTTTATTATAAGAAAGGGACAGGTCGGCACAGCGGAGGCTATGCCAACCTTCCACCGCACCAAGCGCAGCCAACATTGGGATGAACAAGAGCGCCCTTCAGTTCAATTACCCGAGACGGCAATACCCATAGATCATCCTCTTCTAGTAAACGCGCCGGCAGGACCAGTTCTAAAGCGTTTGGTGCGTTAAAACTCTCCCTCCCAATCATCATCTCCGCCAACGAAATCCACTGCTCCGGCCAACCCTAGTGCAGTTTGGCGTTCGATGTGCATATTGACGCGCGCAGCAATCCAATTGCCGGGAGCTCCGAAACCGGGCTCCACAACACCATTTATATTCGTTCTCCGGATAACGTCAGCGCCCCATGATCTGTCTGCGAAGGCTGGTTCCCAATCGGGCGAGTTAACAATCTCTGCAGCACATCGAACATAGCCACCATCGTCTTCGCGACGGCGTTCATAGCGCCAAGCGTAATCTAGACAATAGTCGATTCGAGGAACCCACCTACTGATACTCGGTTCGAAAGGTTCTGGGTAAATTGAAGCATGATCGCCGTAAATTGAACCCTCGTCCCCGCCGATTTGGGCATGCAAATCGCGCTCGACTATTTGGAGAAAACCTCGCTGGTCCCCGTAGGCGGATACTGCACGAGGATAACTTGAGGCTAAAACTGCAATTCGTGCGGCTGGATCAGTGATTCGCAACGCTGAAATCACGCGACGTGCTTCTGTTTCCTTTGGCTCAATAGCACCGCGCACGTATCCAAGATCCAAGACTATTAACACATTGTTAACGTCGTGAACGGCGGAAAGAGCGGCTTGAAGTGCAGTTAAGTCTTGGGCGGGGCGTCGCGATCGAATTACTACCGCGCCGAACGCTTCCTCTATCAAAAGGGCTTGTCGAATGAAGGGACGCTCCGTTGCTCCATCGCGTAGAAGCGCTACCGGAATTACTCCTTCATTATTTGCCGCCAAATCTCGCCACGCGCGATAATTTTCCGTTGGATCGCACAGAGCGTTCCATTGGCTACAGGCTTGGCCGGGAAGAATATTAAGATCGAGGAAGCATGGTCCGATGCGCTCTCTTACGGTCTCGATGACACGGTTAGCGTCATCCACCCTCCCAAGCTTACCAAGCGATACTAGCGGATGCAGCGAGTCCTTGGTTTCCTGACGAAGCTGGGCGTACCCTCGTAGTTCTGCCTGGCGCGAACGGATTGCGGGCAGATATCGAATCGCATCGAGAAGCGCTGGGCCTTCAAGGTTCATGGTTGAAACTCCAATTAGTCACCCTGCGGGATAGGGTTTTGCGCTTCCGGGGCCGCCTTAGGTTTTCTCCGGGGCGGAGGATTTGGCGTGGTCGGCAACATTTGCAACACTGTTAGCGTCGATCGTGAGACATTGCTGGCAGTTTCACTCCAGTGCTCGGCTTGGCGGCGCGCACCCGTGAGATCAATCTTTATCGCGTCTAAATCTGCCTCCAGTCGCTTGATCTGATGTCGTTGCCCAGCGTTGATGACAAAGAGGCATAAGCTAAGCGCCCAAGCTGCGCCTGCGGCAATAGCCACGAGAGTTGTAGGGTCTTGCACGAACAGAGCCGCCACACCCACAACTGAGCCTACCGCGGATGCTACAATTACCAGTGCTCCGAGGATCGAATTCTCTGAGAGGTCAATAGTTGCCAAGCCCAACGCCTTCTACGATTCGTGGTTGAATTATAGAATGCGAAATTGCAATTGGCGAATCCTGTTACACGATTAACGCGAGTAAATCTCCAGCCGATGCTCAGACCCCAACGCTATGGCTAAGCGCGTGAAGCGCACGGCATCCCTACTCATGAGTATATGGAAAACTGGGCTTGGCCTGCTTGGCTTCACGGTTGGTAACCCTGCGGTAACCGCGCCTCTCCGAGCCGCGCCCGCACCCCGCGATTTCAGCCGCGCCAAAACGCACAAAAGCCCCGGCGAACCGAGGCTTGCGGCGTCTTGGAAGAATGGAGCGGGTGAGGCGATTCGAACGCCCGACCCCAACCTTGGCAAGCAATAAATTACGCTGTTCGTGCTTTGCGTGTCTATGTCGCACAGTTCACTGGAATGCGCAAGAGTGCACGTTTCGACGGGCGTCGCGCGCGCTAGGAAATTTGAACAGGGCGGTAATCCCGTGAAATGTTGAGCAATACGGTGCAACGGCGAAACGGTGACCTTACAGTAACCCGCATGTATTTCACCAAATTGCACTCCCTTAGCTGCGAGGTGCCACACCACCTTTGCGCCCTAGGTTAAACCCAACACGGTACAAATCTGGCATATCTATCCGGCCGTCCTTACGAGTTACAAAAATACCAAGTCGTTCCAAATCTTTTCGAACTCCATCCCAGCTCTCCGCGTGCTGAGGGGGTAAACGTTCTGATGATATGTTGCTTGGTCCCTCAGGAAACTCCGATTTCCACGCGTTCACAATAGCTTCATAGTCGCTCGGAACATTCATGCCTTTAAGAGGCCGCATAGCTTCGGGCACCCAAGGATCATCCTCGGCGACCTGCAAAACGCGAATCTCTGATGCTCGTTGAATTCCTCGCTTTATGCTTTCATAATGAAGAGCTAAGGGATAATCGCCGTATCGTTCGAGGCTATCTTCTGCAGCACTATCAATAGCCGCCAGGAAAGAGCGTGGCGAGGTTTTTCCATGCCCATCGGCAAGATGGCTTACGCTCCATACATAAGGCACTCCTCGCCGAGCGTCTTTTCCCATTTTTTCGCCAGCCAGCACTTCAAACAGAGCGCGCTGAAAAGGCATCTCCGAAAGTAATTCGTGAGGAAGAAACCACACGGAACCCTTCTCTGTCAAGGATACCGAGGACGGAACAACATCTGAAATAATAGATCGCAGCAAATCTCCATGCGGCGATGATGCATTGATAAGACGCTGCCACATCATGGCGTGTAAATCGTGCCGCTCCCATGTAAGATCTGCACGTGTGGCGAGAATTTTTGACGCGTCTACAAAAGCCGTAACGGTTCGCTCCATTTGATCTGGGCGAAGAAATATCTTTGCACGAAGATGACTAAAATCACGAAGCCAAAGCGAAACCCTCAAAAGGTCGCGCACAATGCCGTTCATGGTGTCCCAATCGTTGCTAGTGCGATCCAAGGCATCGAATACTATTAAGCCAAATTGCTTTTGGCTTGATAGGATTTCATTCGCTCTCTCAACAATTTTTGCGAAGGGCTCGGAATTCTGTTCTACCCATAGAACAGTGTCACTCCAAGAACCCGTTGGAACTTTGGTGCTTGCAATCTCTGCTACCCACCGAAGCACAACAGCTCGCCATATAACATACGGCTCATGTCCGCTTGCAATCAATGATTTTAGCGCTTCGAGATCAGGATATGTATCGATACTTGGTTTTGTTGCGTAACCCGCGCGAACAATCGTATTGCTCAATTCTTGAACAGAGGCGCCTATTTGGCGGCGCAATAATTGGTTGCTTAAAGCCGCCGTCCAAAAAGACTTCCCAACGCCTCGAGCGCCAACGACTAGGACTGCCTCGCGCGTAAGTGCTTTGCGGTGCGCGAGTGGGATATAAAGCGTGCCGGGATGAGGCGTCTCGCCAGTATTATCCAGCTCGAATGGAGCGGCAATGATGGCTTTCCTAATGCTTTCCGGACTCACCATGTTTGATTCTCCCCCAGCAAAGCACGATCGAGGAAATCAAGTAGCGGCCCGTAAACCGAATTAACTTCATTCTCGTCCACTTGAATCATGCGCTGTTGTAGACTCAATAATCCATACCAGCCGCGGTTCCATCGAATGGGCAGGGGACTATGTGGCGCGGTATCATCATCTTCCTCAAAGCTCCAATCACTAATCGCTCCGGGCTTCACTGTGTCATATGTTCCTTCAAATAATGCGTGAGCATCTGCACGTAGTAGCTCAAGGTACTCAAGCCTGCGGTCATCATCTGGAACCAGACCGGCCACAATTTGCAGGCGACTCCGAATGTCAGTTATAACGCCTCGCTGTTGCCAATGGTCGATTAGCGCGCGATACCCAGTCCATGTTTGCTGTCCTTGAATAGCAAACATTAGAATTGTGTGCGCACCCAGATCAGTGACGCAAGCTGCCGCGACCTCATCGATTCCAGCTCTAGAATCAATCAGAATAACATCCGGCTTCAGGCGATCTTCAAGGGTGTTAATGAGGCGATTTAGGCGTTTGGCCCAAGTTTCTGGCGAGGAAGGGTGGCGTGTTTTGGGCATCCACGCTCGCCCCAACTTCGCCACATAGTCTCCAAGATTGTTCCCATGAGCCGGAACGATATGTATGGAACCGGCCGTGGGCAGGTCGCTTGTGGCATACGCGTCGTCAATCAAAGAATCTCCGTTGTCGACGAGGTCTTCAACCAGCCAATCGGTGATGCCATACTTTGGTTGCCTAGTTGGGGAAAGAAGCGCGCTGGATAACCCAGGTGATTCAAGATCCAAGTCCAAGACCAAGACCTTTTTACCTTGCCGTGCCAGTGTCCAAGCGCTAGCGGCCAAAGCTGTTGAACGCCCAACGCCTCCTTTGATCGAAAAGTACACTATACGAGGTGAGTTAGGGGATACCTCCGCGATTGTCTCCCATCGGCTTTCGGTGGCAAGCCGATCTACGACCCAAATATTGGGGAAATTTCCGAGCAAAAAAGAAGACGCGCCTTGGCAAGCGGTCTCTTTATCTTCTTCATAAAGTATTCCTCTTTCTAACGGATATGCATGGGACATTAACCGGTCAGCTAGAGATTGGTAAAGCTCTTCAATTGCCTTCCGGCCTTCCTCGTTTGACAAAACGCTCTCTGGAGCGATCAGCCGCACCCGCCCATTGAGATCCCGGTTTAAAATTATCCATTCAAGTTTTTTTATATATTCCGTGGGGTTGCCAAATATATCTTTCGCAAGAGGTAGAATCTCATCAAATGTTGTCATATCAAGCCCTCCCTTTGTGCCTTTTTTATTAAGTCGCAAACTGCTTTGGCACCTGCTTGGTGGGACTGTGCTCTTGCTTGGTCGAAATTAGATTGATTTGCATAACGTTGTGAAACGTCCCAGTCTATAAATGGGTCCGAAAGAGACAAAACATACCCAGTTCCATGGAGATGGCCGCTGCGATAGCTTTCAAAGCGAAGCCAAAGGCCGTTCGCGTGCTTACGGTCTTCCTTTTTTGTGGGACTGCCATCGGAGCCGAGGGCCATCCCGAATGCATGCATCAGTCGCTTCAAACCACACTCTGTAGTCACGCCATATAAATGGTCGGCATTCGCCCATCGGCCCATTTGAAAAAGCTGTTCTGCATCGCTCCAATGGCGCTGGTGAGAATCGAGAAAATCGGCTTGCATGCTTAAACGCTTATGCTCCCATACCGCGCTAGCGAGGTGTGTTAGTTTGATTTTCATGTCGCACGTTTCGGTCTGAAAGACAGCGGCTATGAACCAGTTTACGTGCCATAAACTCTTATTCTGGTGTTATAATCCTCGTCTGAGGTGCTTGGTCAAGGGTAGCTTCATGGTTTGGGCGAAATAGGATTTCGCGCTGTCAAAAGCGGCCTCAAAAATCGCTCCATAGTCCAGAACATGTCGGTGCCTCCGTGCCTACCATGCCTCACGAACGCCCATACCCCAGTTTTTCGCGGTGGCGCAGCTACGCGGACGCGCGACTACCCCGCATCAGCCCCTCCCCCTCCCTGGGCGACACCGACTCGGTGTACCACATGCGTCGTCACTGCCGGCACGGCGTCACCTCCGTGACGGCAGTGACGCTGGTGACGGCAGGTTAGCTTTCGCCGCAGCGGCGCTAGTAGGAGGGGTAGGGGTATGAAACATGCAGATAGGCCCGCTCATCTAAAAGCAATTTCTGCCGAAGGGTATTGGACAAGGATCGAGATGGTATTCGGTTCTCTCGCCATCCTTTTGGACATCAAATTCGAGACAGTGGATGAGGCTGTTGGCAAAGAAGTCCCCGGCAAGACTGGTAAGAACCAATGGGTTCCGACCACGCCTCGATGGGGCGGGGAACGCGCTTGGCTGATCTTGCCATACATTGATGCGTTGGATCAGAAGCGGCTACAGGAGCAGTTTGAGATAGCTATGGAATTGGCTCCGCTCATACGCGAACATATCGCGAGGCGCGATCTCTCTCCTGATTTTCTGGACCGTTGGGGCCGTTTCCGCGCCGCTTGCGGCCTGCTTGAGTTTCTTTATCACTCTGAGACCTCCGTTGGTCATCGGCGCTCGGCCCGTGCTGGCGGACAGGCGAAGACGCAAATAAGCGAAGAGCATCAGCGCTGGTTTGCGCACTATTTTCTGAGAAATTACCGACGAGGTAAACGTCCAGAAGCCGAGCAGGTCGTGACGAAGCTTATCAACGGGATTGTCGACGGAAACCTCGATGTGGGCCCACATCACGATGTGAAATGGTTTGAACATTTTCTCAACATAGATGATGCCCAGGCGGACAATTATCTGACTCTCAGAGAAGCCTACAAGGAAGACGGTTTGCCTGTAAAACGCATGAAAGAACTCGTCGCTCAGGGCGCGGACGGGCTTCCGTCAGTAACTTTGGAATTTCCGGACCCTTAGGTCCGGGGGAAGATTTTCATATCGCTGCCAGCCAGTATTCCCTGGTCGGTGGCCACCGATGTTTCACCCCAAAATCCCACTCAATCTAGGGAAAACATCGTTATGAAAACGAACCTCAACAATCTGAGCGATCAGGTCGATATCGAACCCATGCTTACCATCCAGAAGGCTGCCGAAATCCTCGGTGTCCATGTGTGGGCTCTGCGCCGTGCCATCAAAGCCGGCACTATCCCCGCCTATGCGCCCTTTAATCGGCGTAAGCTTGTTCGCCTCTCCGAAGTTGCTGCTGCAATCGATGCAGCGAAGATTGGGGGTTGAACATGGCTGAAGACATCTTTGGAATTGAAGCTCCCAAATTGTGGGAGCGCAATCTTCCTTTGGTCCCCGTTGATGGCAAAGCGCCCATTCCGACCGGATGGACGGGTTTGCTCGGCGGCACGCCCAGCGAGTTGAAACGTGTCGAATGGATCGAGAAGTACCGGATCAAGAACATCGGTCTGTTGCTCGGCATGGGATTGACCGCCAGCGAGGTCCTCGATGCTCTCGATATTGATGACGATCGCCTAGAGAGGTTGGTACTTCATCTCCTCGGTTTGAACCGTGCAGACCGTCGTGCTTTGCTTTCCGGTAAACGTGGAAAGAAGGGCGCAACGATCTTTGTGCGTGCTCCAAAGGCGCTGAAATCTACGGTAATCAGAGGGAGTGGCGGTCTCGGCAACATCGACTTCCTCGCGGCTGGAAAGATGACGGTCATGCCGCCGTCGATCCACCCGGAGACTGGGAGGCCGTATGAGGTTGTTGGTAAGCCGCTTCTTGAGGTGGATTTCAAACAGCTGCCGGAGATTTCCGAGCATCAAATCACGCTGCTGAAGGTCACGCTCGGTTCCGAACATGCCATCACCCTAATTCTGGGGGAGAGCACCCATGATGCTGGTGTTGCCCTCGTAGCGGTACTGGTTCGCGCTGGAGCAACTGACGAGGAGATCATCGATATCTTTGTTGGCCTTCTGCCGGAAGGCTACAAGGGCAACTCGCTCGACGAGCTTCCGGGTTGGATCGCATCCGCACGAGCAAAAGGCTTCGGCGACGCAAGCGATGAGGATTCGCCTTCGCTCGCCCACGCGCTCGTGTCGCTGGCGCTTAATGCGGGCATCGAGCTGTTCAACGACGGCGATGGGACCGCGTTCGCGACGTTGCCCCACACCGGTTCGGCAATCGTGTATCGCGTTAAATCGGACACGTTCAAGTATTGGCTGCGCTACCGAGCTTATGCCGTGATGGGAAAGGTTGCCACTTCAAACCCACTCATGGAAGCTGTCGCGACTCTTGAGACGAAAGCACTCTTTGATGGCGTAGAGTATCCGGTGTTCGCCAGAGTGGCTGGTGATGGCAAGAATGTCATCATCGACATTGGCGCAGCGGACGGTCGTATTGTCAAAGTAGACAATGCGGATTGGTCTGTCGAAGCGGGTAGCGGCCTAAAGTTCGTGCGTGGTGCGGGCTTTGACGCCTTGCCCATTCCGGAGAAAGGCGGCAGCCTCGCCAAACTGAAGGATTTCCTCGGCTTGGACGAGCACAACTTCCGCCTCTTGGTCGCTTTCCTGATCAACGCGCTGAAGCCGGACGGCCCCTATTTCATCCTTCTGGTGGAAGGCGAACAGGGCTCTGGCAAAAGCGTGTTCTGCGAGATCGTGAAGCGCATCATTGATCCCAATAAGGCGATGCGTCTTCGTTTGCCCGACAAGCCGCAGGACCTTATGATCCAGGCGAAGGAATATCGATTGCCGTCCTTCGACAACGCCTCCGGCATGAAGGCAGAGATGTCGGATGTTCTCTGCACACTGGCAACGGGTGGTGGTATCGCGGTTCGTAAGCTCTACAGCGATGGGGAGCTTCATGTGATGAGCTACACGCGCCCGTTCATCATCAACGGCATCTCTGGTTACGCCAATCGCCCGGACCTCATGGAACGGGCGATTCCGATCCGCCTCACGCCGATGCCCGAAGGTGGCAGGAAGACGGAAGCGGAACTGCTTACCGAGTTTGAGGGGCTGCTTCCTGGCATCCTTGGTGCCCTCTATGACTCGGTAGCCATGGCCTTGGCGAATTTCGATACGGTGGAGCCGCCGCGCCACCTTCGAATGGCTGACGCCGCAAAATGGATCAAGGCGGCCGAACCGGCGCTCAAACTGGAGGGTGATAGCCTCATCGACGCGATCGGAAAGGCGCAGGACGACTTCGTGATTGAGAAGGTCAACGAAGATCCGCTGGTGACGATGCTTCGCCTCGTCTGCCGCACTGGTCCGTTCGAGGGCTACGTCATGCAGCTTTTCTCCGCGTTCAAAGAGCATCGGGAGGCGGTTCCCGAACATGCTCTTCCAAAGACGCCGCCGCATCTGTCCAATCAGCTCAAGCGAATGCGGCCGGCTATGGCGAAGGCTGGCGTCTACGTTGAATTTCTCGGCAAGGATAACAAGGGCAGAAAGGTCAAGGTATCGCTCGATGGCGGCTACCTGCCGGCTTTCTAAGTGATGCCGTGACGGCGGTGACGATCGCTTGATTGCCTCGTTGGCCGGACACTGAGTGGGGAAGGGGACTCCTTCTCTCTCCTGCCCCGGCGGCCTAGGCCGCCGGGGCGCCGTCACCAGCGCCACACCGTCACTGTTTGAATGCGATTTCAACCCGGATGACCGTGGAATCCGCACCATTCTGAAGCCCCGTCTCGTCGGGGCTTCGCCTCCCCAACGCATGGCAAGGTTACGGCTCCGGTAACACGTTCGGGCCGCAGGCGGGCTTCTCGGCACAATTGACGATTCATTGTGCGGGTTACAGCCGCCGTGTTTTCCTCGCCATTTTTTCATTTAGCAGCGAGAACACCATGAAGGACAGTTTCAACGTCTCCATCACCTCCACCACCCGTCGCCGCAAGCTGAGCAACGGCACGGTGGCCTCCTATCCGCAGTACTACTGCGAGTATCGCGACCCCAAGTCCGGCAAACGACGCCGCCGCGCCTTCAACAAGAAGAAGGACGCCGAGGCTTTCCGGAACGCCTTGCTCGTGCAGGTCGCCGAGGGCAGTTACGTGGACGAGCTGACGGCCCCGACCGTTGGGAAGGCCACCGACCATTGGCTCGCCAACAAGGAAGGGCAGGTCAAGGTTTCCACGTTGAAGGGCTACAAGGTCGTGGCGAACGGCGCGATCCGTGGGCCGCTGCTGATCGGCACGCGGCAGGAACGTGCCGACTACACCGAGAGCGGCGTTGCGCCGAAGGGCGCAAGCTTCCTCAAGCTCCTGGGCGACATCAAGCTCACCGACCTCACCACGGCGGGCATTCGCGTCTGGCACCGAACCATCGTCGAGCAATGCGGCAACTACACCGCCAACCGGGCAAAGTCGCACCTCAAGTCCATCCTGGCTCTCGCCGAAGAGGACTTCGGCATCCGCGCGCCGTCGATGCCGACCGGCCTCACGCGGGCTCGTCACAAGCCGAAGAAAGCCATCCTTACCCCGGAGGATATCGCCAAGCTCATTACCGCCGCTAAGATGGACGCCGAACACGGCATCTACTACGCCTTCCCCTTCCTCGCGGGCACGCGCCCGTCAGAACAGCTTGGCCTGCTTTGGAGCGAGGTGGACTTCGACCAGAACATCATCCGTATCCACCGCATCCAGGAGCGGGACGGCTCGCTCACAGAAATGACCAAAACCGAGGCCGGCACGCGCGATATCCCCATGGGCACGACGCTGCGCGAGATGCTGCTGGAATGGCGTCTTCGCTGCCCGCGAAAGGGTAAGGAGCTTCACCGTGTCTTCCCCGGCCCCGGTCGCCTTCAGGAATGGCCGAAGCTTCGGATCGGCGGCGGCGGGCCGCTGCTCTACCAGAACTACCGCAAGCGTTATTGGGCACCGGCGTTCAAAGAGCTCCGCCTTCCCTATTGCACCCCCCATTCCGCCCGGCATTCATTTATCTCGACGCTCCAGGCCCAGGGCATCGAGGTCGGCTTGGTCGCGCAGATCGCCGGCCATGCCAATCCGACGGTAACGCTCGGGCACTACACGCAGGCCGTACGCGGCGGCGCTGCTGCCGTGGCCGCCCTGGAGCGGGCCTACGTGCCGCAGGGGGCCGTACGCTAGCGGCGTAGCGCCGCCTGCCCACCTACCGCCTAGCTGGCACCACTACGCCCCCGGTGGCACCGCCCCCGGGGGCGCTTCGTATCTTACTGAAATTAATACGATAAATTGTGCCGAGAATTTCGGCATGTTTCAATTTTTCGAAAGCGGGAGACTGTGCATGGACTACCTTCTGGTTATCGACAACGCGACAGGTGAAAGCCGCATTATGACGTTGGCTGAAGCGGCGGCGTTGACGCACGTCGAGCCGGAAGACATCGCACGCTCGATCCAGGCTTTCGGTGCCTGCCAATCCATGGACTTCACCATCGTGGACACCGAAGCGGCGGACGACGTTCTCGCCGCTTGACCCTTATATATTGGGCGAGCTTGGGGTGTGGGTTTTTCCGGGGCTTTGTTCAAACCCCTCCCCCTATCGATCTTCCTGGGCCGCGCTCGGGGGCCCCATTTGACATCGCTAAGTTCTGACGTCCTGTACGCGTATACGCGGCGATTACCAGATCAGGAAAACCGCCGCGCATCAAGGGCGACTATTCCACCACGTATTTGAGGGCATTCGCCGAGACGCTGACGACACGCAGCGTCCTGCCCTGGATCGTGACGCTCTGACCGCTTCCGAGCGTGATCGCGATAGGCCGTTGCGCCGTTGCATATTGCGACGAGCCGCGCGGCGGGATGTATTGGTAGGAGGTCGAGCGCGCCGTTCCATAGACATCGGATCGGCCGATTGTGCCCTGCACAGTGGTCGTCGTTGACTGCGGAATGATCATCGGGCTTTCGCTCATCGTCGTTGCGTTGCTCTCAATGGTCACGTCGGTCCTTTCGAACACGGCGCGAGAGCCATTCGTGCCGACGAAACGAACCGTCGTGCCGCCCGCGTTCGTAGTGCGGCCAAAGATATCGGCACCACCGACGACATTGGGCAATGCCTTGCGGGACTGGAACGACATGACGACGTCGCCCGGACCGGCCGAACGGATTTGATTCCCGGCCGGCGTCACCAAGCTGGTCTTGGTTTCTACCGGAGCGCAGGCGGTAACGAGCGGCAGGGCGAGCAATGCGGCGGCGAGGGTAGTCTTCTTCATCGTGGCTATCCTATTGAAATGGAAAACTTTCCAAAAAACACAGGGCAAAATCGCCGTCAATTATGGGGCCGCAGGTTCGATCCCTAGGAAGCGTCCGGATATGAACTCCGGCGTCCAGCGAGAGCACGCAGCATCTGCGGCGGAATGCAGGCGGGCAGGGCTGGCGGGGTGTAGCAGCAGTAGGAAGACCACATGCGCCGTGGTGAATCCCCACAACGAAGCGCCGGGCGCGGCGACAAGCAGCCGCTCGGAGCAACGGGCAAGGAACGCCGTCCGCTCGATCCTAGGAAAGTGCTGATAGATAAGCAGGGACTTTCCCGAAGCGTAGAAGGCCGTAACCTCGTCTAGATAGAGATATTTGGAAGAGTCCTTCCGACCCTTCGGCTTCGCCACCTCAAGACCGTTATCTGGATCGAAGAAGATCAGGTCAACGTTGCGGAAGGCGTAGGCGCAACGGCCCATGAAAGCGTGGCGGGCGGCAAGCTCATCGGGCAGCAGGTCGTTGTGGTAGAGCGCGCCCGGAATGGCACCGCTATTCTCTATGGTCGCCAAGCGGCGGCGTTCCGGTGCGGACGCGGCATGCGCAAGAATGTCGAACAACTCGGGGTCGACGTGTCGATGACGATCAGGATGCTGAAGATAGGCCAGTTTGCCGCCGTCCATTCCTCCATCTGACGGCGTGAGCATCCAGCTGACGCCAATGCGGTTCGCGCCGCCCGACGATAGCGCCCGCAGCAGCGCATATTTTCGATAATCGTTGATGTCGCCGACGTACTGGTCCTTCACGCGCCCCTCCGAATCGTGTCGCGCGTGCAGTATCTCCGAATACCCTAATTTGGGGTACTCCAAATTCGGGTCTTATTGAAGAGCTGGTCCTCGAACTGGCGCTTCCTTTGTCTTCGATTCGCTCTGATCTCTATCGCCGCATGATCGAGTTGCTGATTGCCGCTCGAAAAGACGCCGGGCTTACCCAAGCGGAAGTGGGTGAGCGGCTGAAGCAGCGCCAGACATTTGTCTCAAAGTACGAGCTTCAAGAGCGCAGGCTCGATGCGGCAGAGTTCGTCGCCGTGTGCCGTGCGATCGGTGTTGATGCGTCCGGCGTGATAGTGCAGGCGGAGGATAGCGTCTAAGGCCGTTTTCGCCCTTCAAAGCGATCATTGCTGCGTCGATCTGGACATGTCGGAGAAGGGTGGATCCTGACCGACCGCTTCTGGGCAGCGGATCTGCGAAAGCTGCTACTTAGGTGGCTGCAACACTACGACCGCAACGTGCCTCAATTGCGGCCGTTCAGGGATAGGATGGGCGTTCCCGAAACAAGATATTTGCCCATTCGACACCATTGATCCGGTCTCCGACTCTTAACGCCGAGCAGATTTTTAGAAACGATTCGATCGACGCGATCAATGCGAATGGCCGCCGACGTGCTGCCGACGACCATTCGTACGATTATCAGGCCGCTGCCTTCTTCGCCCGATGCTTGAGCAACGCCTTCTCGAACTCGCCCACGGCGAACTCGTGGCTGGCCTGGTTCTTGGCGAGCTTCTGCGGGTCGAAGCGCGCCATGTCCAGAACCAAGCGATAAGCGCCAGCGATATCGCCGAGATACTTCTTGAGGAAGGTCTTCGGCTCCGTGGCCCACACCACGCGGTCGTCCTCGATCTCCATCAAGCCTTTCAGACCGTAAACAAGCGGCATGATCAGACCGTCGGGATATCGGTAGTACACCGGGCGGTTGAGGTAGTGGGTCATCGGTTGGGTGGCCACATATGCCGCCTTGTCCTTGGCGGTCTCGCGTTTGACCGGGTCATACATCTTCACGATCGTGCTCGAACCAAAACGATAGTTGTTCGAGTTATAGGCGTCCGGGAAATCCTCATAGATCTGGTCATACAGCGCCGGCAGATCCGCGAGGATATCGAAGCAGCTTTTCACCGTGTCGTTGTGCAGATCGTGCGTAGGCCCTTCCCCCGCAATCGGCGCGGACACTCCGGGGTGGCGCATGAGCTTATCGAATTGCTTCGAACACTCCCCCTTGTTGCGATAGATATTCTGCGGGGTGACGCTGATGTTCAGCGGCAGCAGATCCGCTTCATTTGCCTTGTTCAGTGGGATCCACGACAGGGCAAGGAGGTCGCGAACCTTGATCGGGCGCGCTTCGCTGCTCTCCCATTCGTTGCTCTTCCACTCAACGCGGGCTGCAATCTCGGGATCTAGGCGGTCTCTGATCTCGGTGTAGAAGCCAAGCTTGTTTGATTTAGTTTCTTGCGTCAACTGGGCGTTGTTATTGCGAGCAGCGCAGATCTCCAGCACTGACATCTCAAACTGCTGGACGGCACGCACATCTTCAATGTCGGAAGGCACAAGAAGCTCAACCGGCACCAAGAAGTCGAAGCTGTCCTTTTCCTTCTCAAGTTCCTTGCGGTACTCGGTCCAGAGTTGCTTCATTTCCTCCCACAGAGCGATGCGGGCAATTTCCTTCTCTTCGGCGACTGCGGAGAGCATATGTAGGCCAATGGCCAGCATGTTATGGCCACCATCAAGGATGCCCTCGGAAGCGGGGTCCTCGAATGCGAGTTCAAAGCGGTTGCGCTGCAATGCCTCGTAGGTGGACGTGCCGATCAAGATCCCCTTGGACTTGAACGGGAACAGTTCGGGCGTCGTCTCTAGCGATTCCATAATGGCGGTGGTCACGCTCCCGACCTTGGCCGCACGGGGGTTTGCTTCGAGAGAGACGTGATCAAACAGGCCAAAGAGGTCGCGTCCCCGGACGAAACCTGTGTAGCGCTTGATGCCTGCAATCGAATTCTCGCTAGAGACGGAACTCAACCGTTCTTCGTCACGCGAGTTAGGTTGCTCCGCGACCAGCGCGAAACGAATGATCAATTTGGGAGTTTCAGTCATTTCCAGTCCTTCATAATAGAAGAGACTGGTTTCGGACCATCGGGCGCACATGCATGCGTCAATGTAATCGGCGCCGCCGATTGATTAGCTGCTTTTCAACAGCACGATTGCCGAAACCATCTCAGGCTTCTTTTCAGCCTCTATCCAGAGGCGTAATAATCATGATGCAGGCTGCGGTTTTTGTCAATCAGTCGGCGTCTGATACTTGCCTCGTGTGGCGGTTGCTTTACCTCGCCGCAAGCAGGATCCAAAGAAAGCGAAAGTGTAAACGGCGGGTCTCTGCGATGGTCGCTCAAAATCCGCTGGTCTGCAATTTGCCGCAGCCAAGACGAAAGCCAAGCGCCTTTCGACTGGGTGGTTTCGGGGCGCGGCAAGTTAGGTAGACAAGTCGCAATTAGGGCGGGAGCGGACCGTGAACGTATAGAAGGATGCCGCTGTTGGCATGAAGCGGAATTGCTCGCTCCCTGTTGGCCTCCAGGTCACGCGCTTCCGAAGCAATGATCACATATCGCGCGTTATCGTATGGTAACCCTGCGGTAACCGCGCCCTCCCTAGCCTTTTCCCCGTAGTGCGATTTCAACCGCGCCAAAAACACAAAAGCCCCGGCGAACCGAGGCTTGCGACGTCTTGGAAGAATGGAGCGGGTGAGGCGATTCGAACGCCCGACCCCAACCTTGGCAAGGTTGTGCTCTACCCCTGAGCTACACCCGCTCATTGTCGACGGCCTGGGGTAGTTGGTGGCCGAAGGTCGCTGCGTTGCGGCGACGGCCGGTATATGGCCCAAGGGATTTTCAAATGCAACAGGGAAATGTCAGATTTTGCAGAAAAAAATGCTGAGGCTTTCAAAGTCCCGGATTTTCAGGCGGTTGCGCTTGTGCGGTCGAAGCCCTATCAGCGGATGGACATCAATTGAGCCGGGGCAGGCAGGAAAATGACCGAAGCGCAGCCGAAGACCGACAGGGATCTCTTCCAGTTTCTCGACGATCTGGGCATTGCCCACAGCACGAAGGAGCACGCGCCGGTCTTCACCGTCGCCGAATCGGTGGCGCTGCGTGATGAAATTCCCGGCGGTCATACGAAAAACCTCTTCGTGAAGGACAAGAAGGACAATTATTTCCTGATGACCGTCGAGGAGCATGCGACGGTGGACCTGAAGACCGTGCATTCGGTCATCGACGCCGCGAGCCGCGTCTCCTTCGGCAAGCCGGAGAAGCTGATGGAGTATCTCGGGGTCATTCCCGGCGCCGTCACTGCCTTCGGGGTGATCAACGACACGGCCGGCAAGGTGAAGATCATCATCGATGCGGACCTGATGGCTTTCGACACGATCAACGGCCACCCGCTGCGCAACGATGCGACGACCTCGATCGGCTCGAAGGATCTCCTGCGCTTCATCGAGGCGACCGGCCACGAGCCGCTTGTCTTGAAAGTCACGGCCTGACATACGATCTGGGGCACAGACACGACATCGAGGCGCTTGGCGCCACAGGAGAGACCCATGAGTGCAGGCGACAACCCCTACGCATCGTCCTATGGCGGCCAGATGAACGTCTCGGCGAGCTTTGGCGGCGCGGCACCGGCGGATGATCTCATCAAGGACACGACGACGGCGAATTTTTCGCGCGACGTGCTGGAGGCCTCGCGCCAGCAGCCCGTTCTCGTCGATTTCTGGGCGCCCTGGTGCGGTCCGTGCAAGCAGCTCCAGCCGATCATCGAGAAGGTTGTGCGGGAAAGCGCTGGCCGCGTGAAGCTCGTCAAGCTCAACATCGACGACCATCCCTCCATTCCCGGCCAGCTCGGTATCCAGTCGATCCCGGCGGTCGTCGCCTTCGTTGGCGGGCGCCCGGTCGATGGCTTCATGGGTGCTGTGCCGGAAAGCCAGATCCGTGACTTTATCGACAAGGTCGCAGGTCCCGCCGGCGCCGACGAGAAGGCCGAGATCGAGGCGCTGCTCGCCGAGGCGAAGACCCTGTTCGATGCAGGCGATCTTGCCGGCGCGGCCGATCTCTACGGCGCGCTCCTGCAGGCCGATCCGGAGAATCCGGCTGCCCTTGCCGGCATCGCGGAATGCATGATCGCTGCCGGCCAGCCGGAAAATGCCCGGCAGATCCTCGGCAACCTGCCGGAGGCCGTCGCGGCCGATCCGGCGGTTGCGGCCGTGCTGAAGAAGCTCGACCAGATCGAGGAGGCGCGCAAGCTCGGCGATCCGGCCGCGCTCGAGCAGGCGTTGGCGCTTGATCCGGATGACCATGCGGCACGGCTGAAGCTCGCCAAGATCCGCAATGTCGAGGGTGACCGGCAGGCGGCGGCCGATCATCTGCTTCTCGTCATGAAGCGCGATCGCACCTTCGACGATGATGGCGCGCGCCGCGAGCTTCTGCAGTTCTTCGATGTCTGGGGTCCGAAGGATCCGGCGACGATCGCTGCCCGGCGCAAGCTGTCGTCGATCCTGTTTTCCTGAGGCATTTTCCGGGAGAACGGCGTGGCATCCCTTGAGAAATGCCACGCCTACCCCACATTCGGGAAGAAGCGCGTTGACGGGCGGCGAAGACGGATCGTCACGTCGCGCGCAATGGGAAGGCACTGCCATGCATGTGGGAAATGCACGTTATCTGAAGCCGGAGGACCTGCCTGAGGCCATCCCCGTCTTTCCGTTGACGGGTGCTCTTCTTTTGCCCGGCGGGCAGTTGCCGCTCAACATCTTCGAGCCGCGCTACCTCTCCATGTTCGACGACGTGCTCGCCACGCACCGGTTGATCGGCATGGTGCAGCCCGTCTTCGGTGCTGATCGCACGGATGATGCCGCAACCGACACGCCGGACCTTTGCCAGGTCGGCTGCATCGGCCGCATCACGTCCTTTGCCGAGACGGGAGACGGGCGTTACATCGTCTCGCTCACCGGCGTCTGCCGCTATCGCCTGCTGGAGGAACTGCGCGGCGACAAGTCCTATCGCAGCTTCCATATCGCTCCCTTCATCGCGGACCTTTCGGGACGCGACGACGAGCAGAGCGTCGATCGCGAAGCCCTGCTCGCTGCCTTCAAGGCCTATCTCGACGCCAACAAGCTGGAGGCCGACTGGGAGAGCGTGGAGCGGGCGAGCAATGCGACGCTGGTCAATTCCATGGCGATGATGTCGCCCTATGGACCTGCTGAAAAGCAGGCACTGCTGGAGGCACCGGATTTGAAGACGCGGGCGGAAACGCTGATCGCCATTACCGAAATCGTGCTGGCGCGCAGCTACGGCGACGTCGATACGATGCTGCAATAGGCCTGTGCGATGAACGTCAGCACCAGTCGTGTCGATCCCAAATTGCTCGAGCTTCTCGTTTGCCCGCTGACCAAGGGCCGGTTGACCTATGATGCGGCTGCGGGCGAGCTCGTTTCCGAAAAGGCCAAGCTCGCCTATCCGATCCGCGACGGTATTCCGATCATGCTGATTTCTGAGGCGCGGGAAATCAAGGATTAGGCCGCAGACAGAGCCCGATCATATCTTCTTCGTCACGATCGGATTTGAAGGGCCAGGACGAGCGCAGCGTTGTTGCGCCCTGCCAGTCAGATCCGTTGCCCGACCAGCATGCGCGGGTGCCCGTTCCCGGTGGTGCCTTCCGCCTGGCGGATGAAGAAGGATTTCAGTCCCGGCAGCCGATCGACGACGCCGAGGCCGACATCGCGCAGCACGCGCAGCGGCGTCACATCGTTGGAGAAGAGGCGGTTCAGCACGTCCGTGGTCACGCCCATGCGCACCGTGTCGAAGCGACGCCAGCCTTCATAGCGTTCCAGCACGGAGATCGCGCCGATATCGAGGCCGAGGCGATCGGCCTCGACGACGGTTTCGGCAAGCGCCGCCACGTCCTTGAAGCCGAGATTGAGGCCCTGGCCGGAAATCGGGTGGATACCGTGCGCGGCATCGCCCGCAAGCGCGAAGCGCGGCGCGACGAAGGCGCGGGCGAGCGTCAGGCCGAGCGGGAAGGCACGGCGGCCGCCGACGACCTTCAGTGCGCCGAGCTTGTGGCCGAAGCGGCGCTCCAGTTCCTCTTCGAAGACGAGATCGTCGCTCTCGATAAGCCGGCGGGCATCCTCCGTGCGCTCGGTCCAGACGAGCGAGGACCGGTTGCCAGCCAGCGGCAGGGTGGCGAAGGGGCCGGCGGGCAGGAAATGCTCCTCCGCCGTGCCCTCGTGCGGGCGCTCGTGCTCGACTGTCGTAACGATGCCGGATTGGCCGTAGTCGAAGCGCACGGTCTTGATGCCTGCCATGTCGCGCAGCTTGGAGCGCACACCGTCGCAGGCGACGAGCAGGCGGGTCTGGCATTCGGTTCCGTCGGACAGGCGGACCGTTGTCGCATGTTGCTCGGTTGCAAAACCCTCCGCTGACGTTGCCCAACGCATGGGGATGCCGAGCACTTCGGCCTGGCGAAGCAGGCTGCGTGTCACCGCGCGGTTGGGCACCATATGGGCGAAGGGCTGGCCGTCGTCTCCGGAGCCGGCCCCCTCGAAGGTAAGGAAGACGGGACGCACGGGATCGGCCGTGCGCGAATCGGTGATCACCATGCGGCGGATCGGTTCCGCCTCCGGTGCGATCTCGCCCCATACACCAATGACGTCGAGCAGGTTGCGGGCGGCAGCGACGATCGCGAAGGCGCGCTCGTCCTTCTGCCAGGCGTGTTCCGGCGCACCGTCGACCACGGTGACGGCAAGATGCGGGGCGGCCTTCTTGATGGCGACGGCCAGCGACAGGCCGACATAACCACCGCCGGCGACAAGAACGTCGAGCATGGTCGCTTCGGGCATGGTGTACTCCTGGCCGCTTGAGGTCTTCCGTCCCTCTATATAGAGGAGGAGAAACCGTATTCCTACCTGCGGAGTCACGTCCAAATGTCGCGTCAGCCTGCGAAGAACCCCGCCATGGATGTCCTTTTGGAGACGCTGGATCTCGAGCGCCTGGAAAGCCGGCTGTTTCGCGGCAAGAGCCCGCAGGTCGGCTGGCAGCGGGTGTTCGGCGGGCAGGTGATCGGCCAGGCACTGGTTGCGGCGACCCGGACGGTGGAGGCGGGGCGCTTCGTGCATTCGCTGCATGCCTATTTCGTGCGGCCGGGCGATCCCGCCGTGCCGATCATCTACGACGTGGAAAACATCCGTGACGGCGGTTCCTTTGCCACTCGCCGCGTCATCGCCATCCAGCACGGCAAGCCGATCTACTTCATGACGGCATCCTTCCAGGACGACGAGGACGGGCTGGAGCACCAGGCGCCGATGCCCGACGTGCCGCAACCGGAAGACCTGCTCGGCGAGGCGGACCTGAAGCAGCGGTTCATGACCGAGGCGCCGGAGCATATCCGCGCCTACTGGCAGCGACCGCGGCCGATCGAGTTGCGACCGGTTTCGCTGGACCACTACTTTTCGCGGGAGAAACTGGAGCCACGGCAGAACATCTGGGTGCGCACCACCGGCCCGGTACCGGCCGAACGCCATCTGCAGGCTGCCGTGCTCGCCTATCTCTCGGATATGACGCTGCTCGACACCTCGCTCTTTGCGCATGGCACCTCGGTGCTCGACCGCTCGCTGCAGGTCGCCAGCCTCGACCACGCCATGTGGTTCCATCGCCCGCCGAATGTCGACGACTGGCTGCTCTACAGCCAGGACAGCCCCTCCGCCTCAGGTGGGCGCGGGATGACCCGTGGCGCGATTTTCACCCGTAGCGGGACCCTCATTGCCTCCGTGGCCCAGGAAGGGCTGATTCGGAAAAAGGCAACTGACTAATTTTTATCCATTGTTCTATTTACGCCTATTTTTTGATCATGTGTGATGGTGATTTTTTGCACTGCACCATGCCTTCTATTTTTTTCGGTTTCATTTCAAAAGCTTAGCTGGCCCGTTCGAATCTGGCACGCCCCTTGAATGTGTAGTTCCCAGTCGTGGCTGACGTGACGTCGCCAACGATGAGGAGAGATGGCCCCGGCTGGGGACAAGCACGAAGGATGGGAAACCAGATGAAAATTGTGATGGCCATTATCAAGCCGTTCAAACTCGATGAGGTGCGCGAAGCCCTCACCGCGGTCGGCATCCAGGGCCTGACCGTGACCGAGGTGAAGGGCTACGGGCGCCAGAAGGGACATACGGAAATCTATCGCGGCACCGAATATGCCGTCAGCTTCCTGCCGAAGCTGAAGATCGAGATCGCCGTGCCTGGCGATGTCGTCGACAAGGCCGTCGAAGCGATCGCTTCCGCCGCCAAGACCGGCCAGATCGGCGACGGCAAAATCTTTGTCTACGCGATCGACCATGCCGTGCGCATCCGCACCGGCGAAACCGATTCCGAAGCGCTCTAAGCAAACGGCCTATCAGGGAGCCTTTTCAACATGTCTTCATTTACGCTTTCGCAGACCTTCTCCCGCGTGGCTGCCGCCACGACGGCCGCGCTTCTGCCGGTCGCCGCCTTCGCGCAGGAAGCCGCACCCGCCGCCACCGAGGCCGCCGCTGCCGCGCCCGTGCCGGACAAGGCCGACACTGTCTTCATGTTCCTCGCCACGCTTCTCGTGTTCTTCATGCTGATTCCGGGCCTTGCGCTGTTCTACGGCGGCCTGGTGCGCACCAAGAACATGCTCTCGGTCCTCATGCAGTGCACCGTGATCGGTGCCATGATGATGATCGTCTGGGTGACTTACGGCTATTCCTTCGCCTTCGGCGGATCCACCAGCCCCTATTTCGGCGGCTTTGCGAAGATGTTCCTGTCGGGTGTGACGGTCGACAGCACGGCGGCCACCTTCTCTGATGGTGTCGTCATCCCGGAATACATCTTCATGCTGTTCCAGATGACCTTTGCGGCGCTGACGCCGGCGCTCATCATCGGTGCCTTCGCCGAGCGCATCAAGTTCTCCGCGGTGCTCCTCTTCACCGTTCTCTGGGCCACCTTCGTCTATTTCCCGATCGCTCACATGGTCTGGGACGGCAACGGCCTGATCTTCAACATGGGCGCGCTTGATTTCGCCGGCGGCACCGTCGTGCACATCAATGCCGGCGTCGCAGGCCTCATTGGCGCAATCATGGTCGGCAAGCGTACCGGCTTCGGCAAGGACATGATGGCTCCTCACTCCATGACGCTCACCCTCGTCGGTGCCGCCATGCTGTGGTTCGGCTGGTTCGGCTTCAACGCCGGCTCCAACCTCGAGGCCTCGGGCGGCGCGGTTCTCGCTACCGTCAACACCTTCGTTGCCACCGCTGCCGCGATCCTCGCCTGGTCGGTCGTCGAAACCTTCACCCGCGGCAAGGCTTCGCTGCTCGGTGCCGCCTCGGGCATGATCGCCGGCCTCGTCGCCGTCACCCCGGCCGCCGGCTCCGTCGGCCCGTTCGGCGCAATCGTGCTTGGTCTCATCGTCTCGCCGATCTGCTACTTCTTCGTCGCGGTCGTGAAGAACAAGTTCGGCTATGACGACACGGCCGATGTCTTCGGCGTCCATGGCGTCGGCGGCTTCATCGGCGCGCTCGGCACGGGCATCTTCACCGCCCCGTCGCTCGGCGGTACGGGTGGTGCGGATTTCTCCATCGCGTCGCAGTTCATGACCCAGCTTACTGCCGTCGTCATCACCATCGTCTGGTGCGCCGTCGTCTCGGCAATCCTCTACAAGGTGGTCGACATGATCGTCGGGCTACGCGTCTCGGTCGAAGCCGAGCGCGAAGGGCTCGACCTCTCCTCCCACGGCGAAGCGGCTTACCACTCCTGAGATGCCTGCGGCGGCTCCCAGCGGCCGCCGCCAAACATCCCGTCGCGGCCATAGGATAATCTATGCCGCCCTTGGCCCGGACCCTGTGTCCGGGCTTTTTTCGTTTACCGGGGAGAAACCATGCTGCGGGATCGCATGGTTAACATGCCATTAAGGCTTCCTTCGTAGGGTTCACAGTCAGGCACAGTCCGCGAATCACGCGGGCACCGTGCGATTTCCTTGCGTGGACCATAGGCTGTAACCATGAGCAGAAGCATTTCGGCAGGACTGGACAACCGTCACGACCGCTTCGTTCTGTCGGCATTCGTCTGGCGACAGGTGCAGATCCTTCTCGGGATCATCGTCTTCCTCGGCCTCGCCTTCGCCATTGCCGCGCTGTCCACCTGGAACGTCTCCGACCCCAGCCTCTCTTATGCCTCCAGCGGCGAGCCGGCCAACATCCTCGGCTATTCGGGCGCCGTCTTTGCCGATATCTTCATGCAGTTCTTCGGGCTCGCCAGCGTCATCGCGCTCCTGCCGGTCGTCGCCTGGGGTCTGGCGCTGATCAGCGGCCGGCGCTTCAACCGGGTGCCGCAGCGCGCCGGCGCCTGGCTCGGGGGGGCGATTCTCGCCTCTGCGGCGCTCGCCTGCGTGCCCGGACCCGTCACCTGGCCGCTGCCGACCGGTCTTGGCGGCGTCTTCGGCGACATGATCCTGCGTTTTCCCGCGCTCTTCACCGGTGCCTATCCGACGGGGCTTTTCGCCTCCATTCTCGGTGGTATCATTGCCGTTCCCGCCGCCTGGCTCATGGTCTTTGCAGCCGGCCTGATCGGCTCCGTGGCGATCGACGACGAGGAGGATTTTGCTCCCGTTCCGACGCCGAGCCGGGCGCGCACCGTCGCCGAAGACGACGATGATGACGAGCGGGAAGGCCCACTGACCGTCCTTGCCGGCGCCATGACACATGCCTGGTACACCGGCCAGGCGC
Organism: Shinella sp. SUS2; assembly: GCF_001262505.1. Lineage (GTDB taxonomy): Bacteria > Pseudomonadota > Alphaproteobacteria > Rhizobiales > Rhizobiaceae > Shinella. The sequence continues at coordinate 146,588 of NZ_KQ410737.1, read as the reverse complement.
GGTTCCGCCGCATCTTCGGCCTTGCCAACCAGCGCCGCAAGGCGCGGGGTATCGAGCAGCCCTACGATTTCAACGAGGACGAGTTCGGTACGCTGAACGAGCCGTCCCGCGCCCGCACGCCGTCCCGTTCGGCCGACCGCGTCGAGCCCTCCCTCGATGGACGGCGTGTCGTCGCGGCCCCGCCGATGGCTGGCGATGACGACGACCTGCCCTTCGACATGGATGAGCCGATGGCCCGTCCAAACGGCATCCTGCCGGACGACGATATGGACGATATCGCCGCCGACTGGGCACCGCGCCGCGCGCCGGCCCGCCAACCCATGCCGGCGACGACCGCTCGGGTCGTTCCGGCTGCTTCCCGGCCGAAGCCCGGCCAACGCATCGAGCGAGAGGCGCAGACCTCCTTCGTCGGTCCCGATGGCTTTGCCCTGCCGCCGATCCACCTGCTCGCCGAGCCGAAGGGCCAGGTGCGCGACATGACCCTTTCGGCCGATGCGTTGGAGCAGAACGCCCGCATGCTGGAAGGCGTGCTGGAAGATTTCGGCGTCAAGGGCGAGATCATCCATGTCAGGCCCGGCCCGGTCGTCACGCTCTACGAACTGGAGCCGGCCCCCGGCATCAAGTCATCGCGTGTCATCGGTCTTGCCGATGACATCGCCCGCTCGATGAGCGCGATCGCCGCCCGCGTCGCCGTCGTGCCGGGCCGCAACGCCATCGGCATCGAACTGCCGAACCAGAGCCGCGAGACGGTCTACCTGCGCGAACTCATCGCCAGCCGCGATTTCGAGACCTCGAAGGCCAAGCTCGCCATGGCGCTCGGCAAGACGATCGGCGGCGAGCCGGTGATTTCCGACATCGCCAAGATGCCGCACCTGCTCGTTGCCGGTACAACCGGCTCGGGCAAGTCCGTCGCCATCAACACCATGATCCTCTCGCTGCTGTACCGCCTGAAGCCGGAGCAGTGCCGCCTGATCATGATCGATCCGAAGATGCTGGAACTCTCCGTCTATGACGGCATCCCGCATCTGCTCTCCCCCGTCGTCACCGATCCGAAGAAGGCCGTCGTCGCCCTCAAGTGGACGGTCCGCGAGATGGAGGAGCGCTACAAGAAGATGTCGAAGATCGGCGTGCGCAACATCGACGGCTTCAACAGTCGCGTCGAGCAGGCGCTGGCCAAGGGCGAGCAGATCAGCCGCACCGTGCAGACCGGCTTCGACCGCCAGACCGGCGAGGCGATGTACGAGACGGAGGAGTTCGACCTCCAGCCCATGCCCTATATCGTCGTCATCATCGACGAGATGGCCGACCTGATGATGGTTGCCGGCAAGGACATCGAAGGTGCCGTTCAGCGGCTTGCGCAGATGGCGCGCGCGGCCGGCATCCACGTCATCATGGCGACGCAGCGCCCCTCGGTCGACGTCATCACCGGCACGATCAAGGCCAACTTCCCGACGCGCATCTCCTTCCAGGTGACGTCGAAGATCGACAGTCGCACCATCCTGGGCGAACAGGGTGCCGAACAACTGCTCGGCATGGGCGACATGCTCTACATGGCCGGCGGCGGGCGCATCCAGCGTGTGCACGGTCCCTTCGTCTCCGATGGCGAGGTGGAGGCGGTGGTCGCGCATCTGAAGACGCAGGGCGCGCCGCAATATCTCGATGCGATCACCGAGGACGACGATGACGACGGCGAGGGCGGGAGTGGCCCGGCCGGCACCGCCAATCTCGACGATTCGGACGATCCCTATGACCAGGCGGTGGCTGTCGTGCTGCGCGACGGCAAGGCATCGACCTCCTATATCCAGCGCCGTCTCGGCATCGGCTACAACCGTGCCGCCTCGCTGATCGAGCGCATGGAGAAGGAAGGACTGATCGGCCCGGCGAACCATGCCGGCAAGCGCGAGATTCTCGTGCCGACCGAGGATGAAATTTCGGGACGCTGACCGGGAACGGGCGCGCCTTCCGCGGCGTTTTCACCGGCAAGTCTCGCGTCAGGGCGAAACGCCATTATGGCGCCGCGTTTGGCCCGCATGAGAAACGCATGAAGGAGACCAACATGATCCGAACCGAGAACGGCCGCGCGACCGGAACGCTGACGCGCCGCGGCTTCACCTGCCTGATGGCCTTCACGCTTGCAGCCAGCCTTTCGGCGTTTGCGCCCACCGACGCCTCCGCGCAGGCGAGTGGTGCCGCCCAGAAGATCGCCGATCACTTCGCCTCGGTGAAAACGATGATGGGTGAATTCGTGCAGTTCGGCCCGCGTGGCGAGCAGACCGGCGGCAAGTTCTACATCTACCGCCCCGGCAAGATCCGTTTCAACTACGAGGAACCCTCGCCGATGCGCGTCATCGCCGACGGCAAGGCCGTCGTGATCGGCAATCGCAAGCTGAAGACCTGGGACCTCTATCCGCTCTCAAAGACACCGCTCAACCTGCTGCTCGGCGAAAAGATCGACCTTTCCACCAAGATGGTGCGCAGCGTGAAGGAAGAGGCGGACCTGACGACGATCGTGCTCGGTGACCGGAACATGTTCGGCGATTCGACCATCACCATGATGTTCGACCCGAAGACCTACGACCTGCGCCAGTGGACCATTACCGATGCACAGGGCAAGGACACCTCGGTGATGATCTTCAACGTCAAGACTGGCATGAAGCTCGACGACAAGGTTTTCTCCATTCCTTACGACGAAGTGCGCAACAAGGGCGGCTAATTCGAGCCGCAGCCGTTTCCGTTTCGCCCTTCATGCGCTAAGACGCCCCGACCGGCCCGTGAGAACGGGCCGGATGTTTTTGAGGGCGACGGCATGGCACTTTCGATTGCGACCTGGAACATCAACTCGGTGCGGCTGCGCATGCCGCTCGTCGAACATTTCCTGAAGACCTTTTCGCCGGACATCCTGTGCCTGCAGGAAACCAAGTGCCCGAACGACCAGTTCCCTTCAAAGCCGCTGAAGGCGCTTGGCTACGAGCATATCGTCATGCATGGCCAGAAGGGCTATCACGGCGTCGCCACCGTCTCCCGCCTGCCGCTGACCGAACTTGTCGAGCGGCGGGATTACTGCGGCGTCGGCGATGCGCGCCATGTCTCGGTGCTCTTCCACCACAAGGGAAAGTCGATCCGCCTGCACAATTTCTATGTGCCGGCCGGCGGCGACGAGCCGGATCGCACGATCAATCCGAAATTTGGCCACAAGCTCGATTTCATCGAGGAGATGAAGCTGCTGCACGCCGAAGCCGAGGCTGGCATTTCCTCGGTCCTCGTCGGCGACCTCAACATCGCCCCGCTGGAACATGACGTCTGGTCGCACAAGCAGCTCCTCAAGATCGTCAGCCACACGCCGATCGAAACGGAGGGCCTGGTCGACGTCATGACGAAGGGGGCCTGGGTCGACCTCATGCGCAGCAAGATACCGGCCCATGAGAAGCTCTATACGTGGTGGAGCTACCGCTCGGCCGACTGGGTCGCCGCCAACAAGGGCCGCCGCCTCGACCACATCTGGTCTTCCGCCGACCTCGAGCCGCACCTCAGCAACATCGCGGTGGTTCGCGAGGCCCGCGGCTGGGAGCGGCCGTCCGACCATGTGCCTGTCATTGCCGAATTTGATTTCTGAGGGGACGTGCCCCGCGCGTGGAGTTGGTTGGGGAAACCGGTGCGGCAATTCCCTTCGCCCCGCTTGCGGGGAGAAGGTGGTCGGCAGGCCGGATGAGGGGCCTTGCCTCACGCAAACCGCCCGGCAAGCCCCCGCATCGAGCTGATCATTGCCGCGAGGTTTTCGCGGATGCGGGCGTCGACGAGCACGGCGACGTCGGGATACTCTTCCAGCATGCGCCGGAAGAGCGGGCGGTTGATGCGGATGACCTCGCTGTCCTCCGTCGCCACGGCCGTGTATTTACGCTCGACGGCGGAAATCATCGCAAGTTCGGAAAGCAGGGTGCCGGCACCGGCCGTGCCTTCGTCCCGCGTTGCCCCGTCGCGTAGCGTCGAGGTCAGCCGGAACGCGCCATAGGCGACGACGAAGCCGCAATCCGCCGATGTGCCCTCGCGAAACAGCGTCTGCCCCTCCACCAGCCGCCGGCGCTCGGCGCCGAAGGCCATCAGCCGGAGCTTGTCGTCGGCAAGGCCGGCGAAGAGCGGCACGCGGGAAAGAAGGGCGATGTCGTCGCTGAGACCCACGGCGGGCGCTCCTCAAAAGCGATTCCAGGAAAGGTGCGAAGCGGTTTTCCGCCCGGAACTGCGTGAAATTCTAAGGTACGTTCTTGTAACCGCCGTTCTCTGTCACGAGAATCTCCGCATTGGAAGGGTCTCGTTCGATCTTCTGGCGCAGGCGATAGACATGGGTCTCCAGCGTGTGGGTCGTGACGCCGGAATTATAGCCCCAGACCTCTTCGAGCAGCACGTCGCGCGTCACCACCTTCTGGTCGGCACGGTACAGGTAGCGGATGATCGCCGCCTCTTTCTCGGTCAGGCGGATCTTCTGGCCGTTTTCCAGCGTCAGCAGCTTCTGGCCGGGCTTGAACGTGTAGGGGCCGACCGTGAAGGTGGCGTCTTCGCTGCTCTCGTGCTGGCGCAGCTGGGCGCGGATGCGCGCGAGAAGAACGGCGAAGCGGAAGGGTTTCGTCACATAGTCGTTCGCGCCGGCTTCAAGGCCGAGAATCGTGTCCGAATCGGTGTCATGGCCGGTCAGCATGATGATCGGCGACTTGAAGCCGCCCTTGCGCAGCAGTTTCACGGCTTCGCGGCCGTCCATATCAGGCAGGCCGACGTCCATGATCAGGAGATCGATCTGGTTGGCGCGGGCAGTCTGGATGCCCTTGCCGGCGGTGGTTTCCTCGAGCGTCGAGAATTCCTCGTAGAGCGAAAGCTGCTCGACGAGCGTCTCGCGCAGGTCGTTGTCGTCATCGACAAGTAGGATTGTGCGGGATGTCATGCTTTACCTCTCGGCATTCCTCTGGAAAGTAAGGGAATTGGGACTTTTGGCAAGCCCGCCCATGGCTTAGCCAGTCAGGTTACCACAAGGCGCGAATATGGCGGAGTGACATGAGCCGGATCACATTTCCTGAACATTGCGTGAAGACGATCCTGGTGCGCCCGGCACCGGGCAGGAAAACACGCGCCATCGTCCAGGTCGGCCCCCTGCGCCTGCCCGCCGCCATCGGCCGTTCCGGCGTTACCGCCCGCAAGCGGGAGGGGGACGGTGCGACGCCGATCGCCGCCATGCCGCTTCTCTCCGGCTTTGTGCGCGGCGACCGCCTGTCCCGGCCGCAAAGCCGGCTGGCGCTCCGGCGTATCCGGCCCGATATGCTCTGGTGCGACGCGCCGGAGCATCCGTCCTACAACCGCCTGGTGCGCGGACCCTTCAAGCCGAGTCACGAGGAGATGCAGCGCAAGGACGAGCTCTACGACATCTGCCTGGTGCTCGACTGGAACGTGACTGCGCGCCGACGAAATGCCGGCTCGGCGATCTTCTTCCATCTCATCCGTCCCGGTTATGAACCGACGGCCGGCTGCATTGCCCTTGCGCAGCGGGACATGCTGCGCATCATGCCCTATCTGCGGCGTGGCACGGTCGTGCGCGTGCTTTGAGGATTTTGCCGGCGACGGGCTGAAATGCTGCGATGCGGAGCCTATATCAGCCTCGACCGTCGCCGGGCTTCAAGGCGCCACGGGAAACCCGCCCGGGTTCAAGCACGCCATTTTTTCACGGAGAGATTCTGATGAGCGATCAACCGACAATCCTGTTTCACGACGGCAACAGCATTCCCCAGGTCGGCCTTGGCGTCTGGCAGACCCCGAACGACACGGCCGGAACCGCGGTCAAGGCCGCGCTCGATGCCGGCTATCGGCATATCGATACGGCCGCCATCTATGAAAACGAGGAGGGTGTCGGCGAAGGCCTCCGTACCTCCGGGGTCGCTCGTTCGGAGATATTCCTGACGACGAAACTCTGGAACTCCGAGCAGGGTTACGATGCGACGCTAAAGGCCTTCGACGCGAGCCTGAAGCGGCTCGGCACCGATTATGTCGACCTCTATCTCATCCACTGGCCGGCGCCGAAGCGCGACCAGTATGTCGATAGCTGGAAAGCCTTCATCCAGCTCCAGAAGGAAGGTCGCGCCCGCTCGATCGGCGTGTCCAATTTCTATCCGGAGCACCTGCAGCGGCTGATCGACGAGACCGGTATCACCCCGGTCATCAACCAGATCGAGCTGCATCCGGATTTCCCCCAGAAGGACGCGCGGGCCTATCATGAGAAGCACCGGATCGTCACCCAGTCCTGGAGCCCGCTCGGTCAGGGCACGCTCCTGGAAAACCCTGTCGTAGCCAGGGTTGCGGCAAAACATGGTCGCACGCCGGCACAGGTCATCATCCGCTGGCATATCGACAACGGGCTGGTGGTGATCCCGAAATCCGTGACGCCCTCGCGCATCGTGGAGAACTTCAAGGTGTTCGATTTCAGGCTCGACGACGAGGACGTGGCGATCTTGGCGAGCCTTGAAAAGGATGGCAAGCGCATTGGGCCTGATCCGATGACGGCAACGTTCTGATGGAGCTCGGGTGACGCTTGCCATCAATCAGGGAATGACACGGCGGCAGGCGAAACCGTTCAATGGCGCGCCCAACTCTCCCCCGTCACCTCGGACTAGATCCAGAGGTCAGCCGTCGCGCGTCTGCGCGGCGAGCGGATACACCGCTCCGGCGAAAGTGTTTTCCCGCATAAGGACTTGCGCGCTGGATGCCGGCTCAAGGCTGGCATGACGGAGGAGAGGTTGGGATAGGGCGAGAAGCCGCCCCGTGGGCCAGCGTTGGAGGATGTTGCAGGCTTCAGGCTTTCCTTACGGCAAGGTCTTCGGTGTCACGAAGGCGTCAAGCCTTCCCCTTCCAGGCGCAGCATCCGCCCACGCCTCGATATCGAAGGCGATCACGGCAAGGCCTGCCGTTGGATACTTCGTGCCTAGCCGGGCTAGCGCACCCGCCTCACCCTCAGGTGCCAGCAAAGCCACCAGATCCTCGAAACCTGGATTGTGGCCGATGACCAGCAGCGTCCTGCTTTCTGCCGGCGCTTCATGGATGGCCTTGAGGATGGCCGCAGGATCAGCTTCGTAGATCGCCGTCACCGTGCGGGACGGGCAGGGCTTTGCGAGGGCAGGGGCGACGAGAGCCCAGGTTTCCTGCGTGCGGCGGGCGGAAGAGACCAGCGCGAAATCCGGGTTGAGGCCCGCTGCAGAAATGTGCGCACCCATGCGTGGGGCATCGCGGCGGCCACGGTCGGCGAGGGGGCGGTCGTGGTCCTCGACGCCATCCGGCCAGGCGGATTTGGCGTGGCGCAGGAGGAGAAGGTGTTTCATGGGAATTTCTCCTTCAAACGAAAAGGCCGGGAGCATGCTCCCGGCCTTTATCATATCGGCAATGACGCCGGATCACGTCCAGTCGCGGATATCGACGAAATGGCCGGCGATCGCGGCAGCAGCGGCCATGGCCGGGGAAACGAGGTGCGTGCGGCCCTTGAAGCCCTGGCGGCCCTCGAAGTTACGGTTCGAGGTCGATGCGCAGCGCTCGCCCGGCTTCAGGCGGTCGTCGTTCATGGCAAGGCACATGGAGCAGCCCGGCTCGCGCCAGTCGAAGCCTGCTTCCTTGAAGATCTTGTCGAGGCCTTCGGCCTCCGCCTGCTCCTTCACGAGGCCGGAGCCCGGAACGATCATGGCGTTGACGGTGGAGGCCACCGTCTTGCCTTCGACAACGGCGGCGACGGCGCGCAGGTCCTCGATGCGGCCATTGGTGCACGAGCCGATGAAGACCCGGTCGATCGCAATGTCGGTGATCTTGGTATCCGGCTTCAGGCCCATATAGTCGAGTGCGCGCCACTTGGAGGCGCGCTTCGTTTCATCTTCGATGGCGTCCGGGTTCGGCACGACGCCCTCGATGGAGACGACGTCTTCCGGCGAGGAACCCCAGGAGACGATCGGCGGCAGGTTGGCGGCATCGAGCACGACCACGCGGTCGAAATGCGCGCCGTCTTCCGTGTAGAGCGTCTTCCAATAGTCGATCGCCATGTCCAGCGCCTGGCCCTTCGGCGCGCGCGGCTTGCCCTTGATATATTCGAAGGTCTTTTCGTCCGGTGCGATGAGGCCGGCGCGGGCGCCGCCTTCGATCGTCATGTTGCAGATCGTCATGCGGCCTTCCATCGACAGCGAGCGGATTGCCTCGCCGGCAAACTCGATGACGTGGCCGGTACCGCCGGCCGTGCCGATCTCCCCGATGATGGCGAGGATGATGTCCTTGGCAGTGACGCCCGGCGGCAGCTGGCCGTCAACGCGCACCAGCATGTTCTTCGCCTTCTTCTGGATCAGCGTCTGCGTGGCGAGCACGTGCTCGACTTCCGACGTGCCGATGCCGTGCGCCAGCGCGCCGAAAGCGCCGTGCGTGGAGGTGTGGCTGTCACCGCAGACGATGGTCATACCCGGCAGGGTAAAGCCCTGCTCGGGGCCGACGATGTGCACGATGCCCTGGCGCACGTCCTTTTCCGAATAATATTCGACGCCGAATTCCGCGGCATTGTTGGCGAGCGCCTCGACCTGGATGCGGCTCTCCTCGTTCTTGATGCCCTGGTGGCGATCCGGCGAGGTGGGGACGTTGTGATCGACGACGGCGAGCGTCTTCTCCGGCGCACGCACCTTGCGGCCGGCCATGCGCAGGCCTTCGAAGGCCTGCGGCGACGTCACTTCGTGAACGAGGTGACGGTCGATGTAGAGAAGACAGGTTCCGTCTTCCTGGCGGCTGACGATGTGGTCGTCGAAAATCTTGTCATAGAGGGTACGGGGTGCGCTCATGGCTCTTCATCCGTCTTGGCAGTTTCTGGGCATGTTGAAGGGTGTAGGACGTTGGCGAGCACGCGGCTCGCTGGACCGCAAGCGGTCAGGATAGGCGGCTGATGAGCGCCCCGAAGACACGCGCAAAGAAGCGTGCCGGCAGGCGCTTGTGATCCTGCAGCACGACGACATGCTTTTCCGTGCATCCGAACTTGGATTCCATACCTCCGCATATAGCGATTTTTCGAAGGCTCGGCAAGTTGACGCGCGGCGGCGGCCATTTACGCTTCTTCCGAAAATTTCCGGCTGCCCTTCTTGCCGCGATCACGAATTTTTGAGACTCGATAGACGTATCCCGGCGGAGAGCCGGCATGAGGGGACATAGATGAAGATGATTACCTGGCGGGATCGCCTGCGCTACCAGTTCGACAAGAGCATGGCAGCAGGGCCGATCGCGCTTATCGGCTGGCTTGCGGTCATTTCGCTGATCGTCATCGTCATCGCCGGCCTGTTTCTCGCCTTGACCGGAATCACTCCGGAAGGGGGTGAGCCCGTCTCCTTCATCGAGGGTGCCTGGGAATCCCTGATGCGCACCATGGACGCCGGCACGATGGGCGGCGATGCCGGCTGGAGCTTCCGCGGCGTGTCGCTCGTCGTCACGGTAGCCGGCATCTTCGTCTTCTCCGCGCTTATCGGTGTTCTCAGCTCGGGTCTTGACGAGAAGCTGGACGAGTTGCGCAAGGGTCGCTCGCACGTGCTCGAAAAGGAGCACACGATCATCTTCAACTGGTCGTCCTCGATCTTCGACGTGATTTCCGAGCTTGTCATTGCCAACCAGAGCCGCCGCAACCCGCGTATCGTCATCATGGCGAGCAAGGACAAGGTGGAGATGGAGGACGAGATCGCCGACAAGATCGCCGATCTCGGCAACACCCGCATCATCTGCCGCAGCGGCGATCCGACGGACCTCTATGACGTCAACATCGTCAACCCGCAGGCCTCGCGTTCGATCATCGTGCTGTCGCCGGAAAGCGACTATGCGGATTCGGAGGTCATCAAGACGGTGCTGGCGCTGGTCAACGATCCGGACCGGCGCAAGGAGCCCTACCAGATCGCTGCGGAAATCCGCGACGCCAAGAATGCGGAAGTTGCGCGCATCGTCGGCGGTTCGGAACTGCAGCTCGTGCTGGCCGACGAGCTGATCTCGCGTATCGTCGTCAGCTCCAGCCGGCAAGCGGGCCTTTCCGCCGTCTATACGGAACTGCTCGACTTCGACGGGTCTGAGATCTATGCGGTCGAGCAACCGGCGATCGTCGGCAAGTCCTTCGGCAATGCGGTCATGTCCTACGATACCTCGACGCTGATCGGCATCTGCGACACAGACGGCGTGGTGCATCTCAACCCGCCGACAAGCCGACCGATCGCCGCCGGCGAGCGGGCGATCCTCATTGCCGAGGACGATGCGACGATCAAGCTGCGCAGCGGGGATTTCGAGGTCGACCGGGAGATCGTACGCCCGCCCGTCCATCACCAGCCCACCTCGGAACGCACGCTGCTGCTCGGCTGGAACCGGCGAGGGCCGATCATCACGCAGGAGCTGTCGCGGTATGTCGCGCCGGGATCTGAGCTGATGATCGCGGCCAATACACCGGGCCTGGAGAGCGTGGTCGCGGGGCTGTCCTATCTGACGGAGAACCTTGCGGTCCGCTGCGCGGTCATCGATACGACCAACCGTGCGGCACTCGATGCGCTCGACGTGCCCTCTTATGATCATGTGCTGGTGCTCGGCTACAGCGACGACATGGCAGCCCAACCGGCCGATACCACGACGCTCGTCACCCTGCTGCAGCTTCGCAAGATCGCCGATGCGGCCAACCAGCATATCGGCATCGTCAGCGAGATGATCGATGTGCGCAACCGCAACCTCGCGGCGGTGACGCGCGCCGACGACTTCGTCGTCAGCAACAAGCTGGTCAGCCTCATGCTGGCGCAGGCTTCGGAGAACGAGCTGATGGCGCAGATCTTCGACGAGCTGCTCGACGAGGACGGGTCCGAAATCTACATGCGCCCCGTGACCGATTACATCGCCATCGATCGGCCGGTGAATTTCTACACCGTGACGCTGGCTGCGCTTATCCGCGGCGAAGTCGCCCTCGGTTACAGCCGCGCGGGCGTGTCCGGCCACGACCCGCGCAACATGGGCGGGGTCGTGGTCAATCCGGCGAAATCGGACAAGGTGACGTTCGGTGCCAATGACCGCCTGATCATCCTTGCCCGCTGACGCGTTCTAGGTCCGCCGCAAGCGCCTTTCCAGCGCCCTCAGGGCCAGGGAAAGGCCGATGGTCAGGATAAGATAGACATAGGCGACGATGGAGTAGGTCTCGAAGAAGCGGAAGGAGCCTGACGCGTAGACCTTGCCCATCTGGGTGATGTCGGCGACGCCGAGTACGGAGACGAGCGACGAATCCTTCACCATCGCCACGAAGTCATTGCCGAGCGGTGGCAGGATGACGCGCACGGCCTGCGGAAAGACGACCAGCCGGAAGCGCTGGAAGCGCGACAGGCCAAGTGCCTTCGCCGCCTCGATCTGCCCCTTGTCGACCGACTGGATGCCTGCGCGAAAAACCTCGGCGATGAAGGCCGAATAGCCGATCATCAGCGCGATGATCGCCCGCCACATCAGCGAAAGGTCACGCACCTGCATCGGCTCCATGGTGCCGGCGGCAATAAGCGGCCCGATCGCGAAGTTGATCACCGCCACCAGTGCCGGCGCGCCGACAAAGGCGATGTAGAAGAGCAGGACGAGCACCGGAACGCCACGGATCACCTCCGTGTAGAAGCGGGCGATCTGGCGCAGCGCCTTGCTTTCGGAGAGCGCCATGAGGGCGATGCCGAGGCCGAGCATCGTGGCGAGCAGGAAGGCGACGAGGGTCACGAAGATCGTCACCCACAGCCCTTTCAGCACGACACCGAAGACCTGCGCGTAGAGATCGTTTGCGATGATGATGCCGGCAAGAGCAAGCGCGATGACGCCGAGGGCGACCAGCCACCAGGGATAGTCGCCCTTCGCCGTGTCAGAGGAAACGGGAGCCATGGCAGCCCGCTACTGACCCATCTTGTAGTCGAGGAACCACTTCTTGTTGAGATTGTCGAGCGTGCCGTCCGCCTTCAGCGCCGCGATCGCCGCGTTGACCGGGGCGACGAGGTCGGATCCCTTCGGGAAGATGAAGCCGAAATCCTCGGTGCCGAGCGGCCCGCCGACCACTTTCAGCTTGCCGCCCGAGGCATCGACATAGCCCTTGGCAGCCACGCTGTCGGTGAGCACGAGATCGACGTCGCCGGCCTGCAGCGCCTGCACGGTTGCGCCGAAGGTCTCGAACAGCTTGATGCGCGGGTTCTGCTCGTTGCCGTCGAGGATTTCATAGACGGCGGTGTAGAAGGGCGAGGTGCCGGGCTGAGCGGCGATCAGACCGTCGGTCAGCGCCGCGAAGGATTTTGCATCGTTGAAGCGTTCTTCGTCGCCACGTACCAGCATGAACTGCTGCGAGCGCATATAGGGGTCGGAGAAATCGACCTTCTCCTTGCGGTCTTCCTTGATGGTGATGCCGGTCATGCCGATGTTGTACTGGTTGTCGGAGACCGCCTGGATCATCGTGTCCCAGCTGGCGTTCTGGTATTCGACCTTGAAGTTCAGCCGCTTTGCGATCTCGTCCATCGCGTCATATTCCCAGCCGATCTGCTTTCCGGTCTTGGGATCGATGAACTGTATCGGCGGATAGGCGTTTTCCGTGACGACGACGACGGTCTTGCCGGCGAGGTCGGGCAGGTCCGCGGCGAAGGTGACGGCGGGCATGAGGGCGGCGGCGGCAAGGCCTGCGAGAACGGCGCGGCGGGAAAACATCAAAACATGCTCCTGAAATTGTGGCGGCGGAACACTCTCACAGGTTCAGGCTGGGAGGCAAGCACGGCGCTTGCGTGCAAAGGCTTTTCCTTGAAACAAAAAAGCCGCCGGCCAGGCCGACGGCTCTTTCGAATGGACGCGCTGCCGGATTATTCGGCGGCGGCTTCCGCAGCCTTTGCGGCTTCGGCAGCTTCTGCTGCGGCCTTTTCAGCGGCGAGCGCCTGGGCGGCCGCTACCTTCTCGGCTTCGAGACGGGCCTTTTCCTCGGCAACAGCCTGGCGCTCGGCGTCGTTCAGCTTGCGGGCGCGCGTACCGGTGTTCTCGACGATACGAGCCGACTTGCCGCGACGATCGCGCAGGTAGTAGAGCTTGGCGCGGCGGACCTTACCGCGGCGGACGATTTCGACGCTTTCGACGAGCGGCGAGTAAACCGGGAATACGCGCTCGACGCCTTCGCCGTAGGAAATCTTGCGGACGGTGAAGCTCTCGTTGATGCCGCCGCCGGAACGGGCGATGCAGACGCCTTCATAGGCCTGCACGCGGGTGCGCGTGCCTTCCGTGACGCGGACGTTGACGCGCACGGTGTCGCCCGGGGAGAATTCCGGGAGGGTGCGCTTGGCTTCGATCTTCGCGGCCTGTTCGGCTTCGAGCTGCTGGATGATGTTCATCGGTCTAACCTTCGTGGTTCTTCTGAAACAGCCAGAGCGCTCGACGGTCACCTTGAGAGGTCATGCCTCGTTCGGTTAGTCCGTTGCCGGACGGAGCGGATTCGCCATTCTTTGATTGCAGGTCGGCGGGAGGTAATCCCAAATCCGTGCGGGCCAATACACCAATCGAACCGGCTTGTCATCCCCGATGCGAAAGAATCCGCACGGGAAAGGCGGTTTTTCGGGCCTTGCCGGGCCAACGGCACCACGTTATCACGCTTTGCGGAGGAGGCCGCGCTTCTTTGCGGCTGCGGGTGGAAAGATCATGACGCTTGCCGATGCCGTTTTGCTGTTCGTTGCCGGATTCCTGTCCGGCGTGGTCAATGCGATTGCCGGTGGCGGCACCTTCCTCACCTTTGGTGCGATGACACTGGCCGGCCTGCCGCCGATCGTTGCCAATGCCACGTCCTCGATCACCCAGTTCCCCGGCTACGTCACCTCCTCGCTTGCCTATGCCAAGGAGATCAGGGCCGACTGGCGCGAGGCTGCGCTGCTCGGGGCGCTCTCGCTTGTCGGCGGGCTTGCCGGGGCGCTGTTGCTGTTGTCGCTCTCCAACCCGTCCTTCCGGGCGCTGGTGCCATGGCTGTTGTTGGCGGCGACCGCCATCTTCGCCGCCGGACCCTATCTGAAGCCCAAGACGCTGAGCCCGGAAAAGCCGATCACGCCGTTCGGCCTTGTCGGCCAGTTCGTCACCTCTATCTATGGCGGCTTCTTCGGCGCCGGCATGGGCATCATGACGCTCGCCGTTCTCGGTCTCACCAAGGGCGGTGACTACCATCGCCTGAATGCGCTGAAGAACTTCCTTGCCGTGGTGATTGCCGGCATGGCGATCGTCGTTTTTGCCAGCGGCAATGTGGTCGGCTGGCCGCAAGCGGCGGTCATGGTGCCGGCGGCGGCGCTCGGCGGCTGGTCCGGAGTCTGGGCGGCACGGCGCGTGCCGCAGCCGGTCATCCGCGGCCTGGTCGTCGCGGTCGGTATCGCGTTGACGATCTATTACTTCGTGACGGGCTGAGTGGCGAGAAGATCCGGCCGTCGCTCGCGCGTCAGCGTCTCTGCCTCCTTGCGTCGCCACTTTTCGATCGCCGCATGGTGACCGGAGGTGAGGACACCGGGAATCTCCATGCCTTCCCAGACCTGCGGGCGGGTATAGTGCGGGTGCTCCAGCAACCCGCCTTCGAAGCTCTCATGCTCGCCCGAGAGCGCATTGCCCATGACGCCCGGCAGGATGCGGACGATGGCGTCGAGCAGGATCATCGCCGCCGGCTCGCCGCCGGAGAGGATGTAGTCACCGATCGAGACCTCTTCGAGCTGGCGGCCATCGATGACGCGCTGGTCGACCCCCTCGAAGCGACCGCAGACGATGATTGCGCCGTCGCCCGCCGCCAGTTCCCGCACGCGCGCCTGCGTCAGGGGACGGCCGCGAGGGCTCATCAAGAGGCGCGGACGGCTGTCTCCGTCGGAGGCATGGTCGATGGCACGGGCGAGAACGTCGGGCTTCAGCACCATGCCGGCGCCGCCGCCGGCCGGTGTGTCGTCGACGGTGCGGTGGCGGTCGGTGGTGAAATCGCGGATCTGCACGCAGTCGAGCGCCCAGTCGCCGCGGACGAGCGCCTTGCCGGAAAGCGATTGGCCGAGAAAACCCGGGAACATCTCCGGATAGAGCGTCAGGATGGTGGCGCGGAAAGCCACGTCATTCCCCGCCGTCTTCTTGCGGCGGACGGCGGCGCCTGCTGCCTGGACCTTCGTTCTCTTCCTCTTCCAGGCCTGCGGCGACGGCATCGATCAGAAGGCGCCCGCCTTCGACGTCGATCTCCAGCACGGCCGCTTCGGAGAAGGGAATGAGCACGGGCCGTTTGCCCGGCCCCTTGAGCTCGAGAAGATCGCCGGCGCCGAAATCGAAGATGCCGGTCACCTTGCCGTGGCTGCGGCCGGCGGTATCGACGGCTTCCAGCCCTTCAAGGTCGGCGTAGAAGAACTCGTCCTCGTCCAGCTCCTCGTCCGGCAGGTTGTCGCGCTCGATGTAGAGGTCGGTACCGTTCAGTGCCTCGGCGGCGTTGCGGTCGTTGATGCCGCGAAAACGCACCACGACGACGTTCTTCGCCTCGCGCACTTCAAGCACCTCGAAAGACCGGCCGTCCTCGGTATGCAGATGGCCGTAGTCGCCGATCGCCGTCGGGTCGATCGTGTAGGATTTCACACGGACTTCGCCACGCAGGCCCTGCGCCGCGCCGACGGTGCCCATGAGGACGGGATTTTCCAGTTTCGCCATGGTTTGGTTCCGTGTGGTTTGTGGAGCCTCTTACGATGTTCGTGGCAAGGCTCCAAATGAAAACGGGCGGCGTGAAGCGCCGCCCGTCAGCTTGGTAAAGAACCTCGCCCATCCGCTGACGTCATCCACGCCTCATGTGCGGCGGGTGGATGCCCGGGTCAAGCCCGAGCATGACGGAGGGGAGGCTCGTCGCGAGGGATTATTCGCCAGCGGCGGCAGCAGCGGCGTCTTCTTCCTTCTGCTTCTTTTCGGCAGCGCGCTCGAGCGCCTTCTTGCCCGGCTTTGCCTTTTCCGGGTTGTTGCGGGTGTCGCGCTTCACGACGCCGGCTTCATCGAGGAAGCGGGCAACGCGGTCGGTCGGCTGGGCGCCCTTGGCAAGCCATTCCTTGGCGCGGTCGGCATCGATCTGGACGCGGTTGGCGTCGTCCTTGCCGAGCATCGGGTTCCAGGAACCGAGCTTTTCCAGGAAGCGGCCGTCGCGCGGCGAGCGGGCGTCGGCAACGACGATCTGGTAGTACGGGCGCTTCTTGGAGCCACCGCGGGCGAGACGGATTTTCAGGGACATGTCATTACTCCTTGGATGTGACGTGGCCGCTTTTTTCAAGCGGTGTTCTGGTTGACGCCGCTGTGTTCAGCGGCAATGGCTTCATGGTGCCGGATCACCTCGCGGATGATGAAGTTCAGGAACTTCTCCGCGAAATCCGGATCCAGATTGGCATCCTTCGCCAGGCGGCGGAGGCGTTCGATCTGGTATTCCTCGCGCGCCGGATCGGCCGGCGGCAGTTCATGCGTCGCCTTCAGGACGCCCACCGCCTGGGTGCAGCGGAAGCGTTCGGCGAGCATATGCACAAGGGCCGCGTCGATATTGTCGATCGACTGCCGGTATTCCCCCAATTGCTTCTTGACCTCTTGGTCGATCGTCATCGGCAATTCCCTCACTTCTTCTTGGGCAGGCCGGGAAGACCCGGCAGGCCGCCGAGACCGGGCAGGCGCCCGCCACCGAGGCCCGGAAGGCCACCGCCGCCGCCAAGGCCCGGCAGGCCGCCCGGCTTGATGCCGGCGGCTTCCGCCTGCTTGGCGAGCGCTTCGAGCTGCTTCGGGTCCATGCTGGAGAGATCGGGCATGCCGCCCATGCCGCCAAGGCCCATCTTGCTGGCAAGACCGCCCATCATCTGCTTCATCATGCCGCCCTTCTTGCCGCCCATCATCTTCATCATGTCCGCCATCTGGCGGTGCATCTTCAGAAGCTTGTTGATGTCGGCCGCATCCGTGCCGGAGCCGGCGGCGATGCGTTTCTTGCGGGAATGCTTCAGCATGTCGGGGTTGGCGCGCTCGGCCTTGGTCATCGAATTGATGATGGCGATCTGGCGGCCGAACAGCTTGTCGTCGAGGCCGGCGGCGGACATCTTGTCCTTCATGCCGGCCATGCCGGGCATCAGGCCCATGATGCCGCCCATGCCGCCCATCTTCTGCATCTGGCGCAGCTGGTCGGCGAGGTCGTTCAGGTCGAACTTGCCCTTGGCCATCTTGGCGGCCATGGCGGCCGCCTTCTCGGCGTCGATATTTTCCGCCGCCTTCTCGACGAGCGAGACGATGTCACCCATGCCGAGGATGCGGTCGGCAACGCGGCGGGGATGGAATTCTTCCAGCTCGCCCATCTTCTCGCCGACGCCGATCAGCTTGATCGGCTTGCCGGTGACGGCGCGCATGGAAAGGGCCGCGCCGCCGCGGCCGTCGCCGTCCATGCGGGTCAGAACGAGGCCGGTGATGCCGACGCGGTCGTCGAAGTTGCGGGCGAGGTTGACGGCGTCCTGGCCGGTCAGCGCGTCGGCGACGAGCAGGATCTCGTGCGGATTGGACTTCCGCTTGATCTCCGCCATCTCGATCATCAGCGGCTCGTCGATATGGGTGCGGCCGGCGGTATCGAGGATGACGACGTCATGGCCGCCGAGCTTTGCGGCCTGCACGGCGCGCGCGGCGATATCGGTCGGCGACTGGCCTTGAATGATCGGCAGCGTATCGATGCCGGTCTGGACGCCGAGCTGGCGAAGCTGCTCCTGCGCGGCCGGACGGCGCGTGTCGAGCGAGGCCATCAGGACCTTCTTCTTGTCGCGCGTCTTCAGCCGGTTGGCGATCTTGCCAGAGGTGGTCGTTTTACCGGAGCCCTGCAGGCCGACCATCATGATGACGACCGGAGCGGCGGCATTGAGGTCGATCGACACGCCCTCGGAGCCGAGCATCGAGATCAGCTCGTCATGCACGAGCTTGACGACCATCTGGCCGGGCTTGATCGACTTCAGGATTTCCGCGCCGACGGCCTTTTCGCGCACTGCATCGGTGAAGGAACGCACCACTTCCAGCGCCACGTCCGCTTCGAGCAGCGCACGGCGGACCTCGCGCAGCGCCGCCGAGACATCCGCCTCGGAAAGCGCGCCACGGCCTGTCAATCCATTCAGAATGGAGCCAAGGCGGTCCTGGAGTGTTTCAAACATCACGTCTTCCTTGTTGTTTCCGCGTCAGGCGGAAACGTCGGTGCAATCGGCGACAAAAACAAGACGCAAAGCCAAAAAGCACCCGAGGGCGCATCGCGCTGTCGGGTGTTGACCTCCGGGATCTGTTTATACCGCAATGGGTCCCGGTCGGCGGCTTCAAGCATTGTCACTTGTCGCTGATGGCGCGGCTTAAACAGCAAAGAGGCTGGAAAGTCAAGGACGGCGGGTAAATCCGGCGGTTCGTAACATTTTCGCGAAGCCATGCCGTCGCGTTGCAGCATGGCCTGGCGCACCTTATCTTTTGTCAATGAACCGTCGTACGTTTCTCAAATGGTCGAGCCTTGGCGCGCTGGCGACGCTGGCGGGCGGTGCCTTTGCGAGCCGCACCTTTGCGGCCAATCGTTATTACGAGGGGCCGGCCAGCGATCATTTCAACGGTGCGCATTTCTTCAATCCGGATGGCGAGGAGCCGAACAACTTCTTCGAGCTGATGCGCTGGCAGTTCGGGGGCGGGCGAGCGGCCTGGCCGGCCAATTGGCCGAGCCCCTTTCCAGCCGCCGTGCCGGAGGCGCGCGTTGCCGGTGATCGCCTCGTCGTGACGCTGGTTGGCCATGCGGCGGTGCTCATCCAGACGGCGGGCCTCAACATCCTCACCGATCCCGTCTGGAGCGACCGCGCCAGCCCCTTCACCTTCGCCGGTCCCAAACGAGTCAATCCGCCAGGTATCCGCCTTGCCGATCTGCCGAAGATCGACCTCGTGCTTGTCACGCACAATCACTACGACCATCTCGACCTTGCGACATTGAAAGTGCTCGCGGAGCGGGACCAGTGCCGTATCGTCACGCCGCTCGGCAATGACCGGATCATCGCGCCGTCGGTCGACAAGGCGCTGATCACGACGATGGATTGGGGTGGCGTGTTGGCAGTGGCCGAGGGCGTGACGCTTCACTGCGAGCCCTGCCATCACTGGTCGGCGCGCGGGCTCGGCGACCGGCGTATGGCGCTCTGGTCCGCCTTCCTCGTGGAGACGCCGGGCGGCAAAATCTACCACATCGGCGATACGGGCTTTCACAAGGGCATCAACTATCGGAAGATCCGCGAGAAACACGGTGCAATCCGGCTCGCCAACCTGCCGTTCGGCGCTTATGAGCCGCGCTGGTTCATGCGTCCGCAGCATCAGAACCCGGACGAGGCGGTTCAGGGCATGGCCGCCTCCGGTGCGGCCTATGTCGCGGGCCATCATTGGGGTACCTTCCGGCTGACGAACGAGGCGATCGACGAGCCGCTTGCCGCGCTGGCGGCGGCACTCGATGCGGCCGGCATTGCCCGCGAACGGTTTCGTGCGCTCCGGCCGGGTGAGGTGTTCGAGGTTCCCGCGGCCGCGGTCTGAGCGAGGCACTGGAAATCCGCGGGCTTTTCGGCCATATACGCGCGCAATGGGCGTGTTCGGCCCAAACGGGCAGAGTGTGATGACAAAGACGGTCGATTTCGCGAAGATGAACGGGCTGGGAAACCTGATCCTGGTCGTGGACATGCGCGGCCGCGGCGATGTCGTGACGCCGCAGGCGGCGATCGCCCTCAATGCTGATCCCGCCACCCGCTTCGACCAGATCATGGCGATCCACGACCCGAAGGTCGACGGCACCGATGCCTTCATCGACATCATCAATTGCGACGGCTCCAAGGCGCAGGCCTGTGGCAACGGCACGCGCTGCGTCGTGCAGGCACTGGCCGCCGAGATGGGCAAGAAGGTTTTCACCTTCCAGACCGTCGCCGGCATTCTTAACGCTGTCGAACATGAAGACGGCACGATCTCGGTCGACATGGGCAAGCCGGTCTTCGAATGGGACCGCATCCCGCTTGCCGAAGAATTCTTCGATACAAGCCGCATCGAATTGCAGATCGGGCCGATCGACGCGCCGGTGCTGCACTCGCCCGCGGCGATGTCGATGGGCAATCCCCATGCCGTCTTCTGGGTCGATCGCGATCCGATGAGTTTCGATCTCGACCGTTTCGGCCCGCTGCTCGAAAACCATCCGATGTTCCCCGAAAAGGCGAATATCACGCTGGCGCAGGTCACATCGCCCGAGGCGATGACGACGCGCACCTGGGAACGCGGTGCGGGGCTGACGCTCGCCTGTGGCTCGGCCGCCTGTGCGGCCGGCGTTTCCGGCGCACGCACGGGCCGAACGGGCCGCAAGGTGGCAATCACCGTCGCGAGCAGCCCGAACCGCGGCGTGCTGACCATCGAATGGCGCGACGACGATCACGTCCTCATGACCGGGCCGGCTGAATGGGAATGGTCGGGCACGCTTGATCCCTCGACCGGCGCCTTCCGCCGGGATGACGCCGAGGCGGCCGCCCCTTGAGCGGCGTTACGGTCATAACCTTCGGCTGTCGGCTCAACACCTACGAATCGGAAGTGATGCGTGCCGAGGCCGAGAAGGCGGGGCTGAACAACGCCGTGCTGGTGAACACCTGCGCCGTGACGGGCGAGGCCGTGCGCCAGGCTCGCCAGGCGATCCGCCGCGCGCGGCGCGACAATCCGCATGCCCGCATCATCGTCACCGGCTGCGCCGCGCAGACGGAAAGTGCGACATTCGCGGAAATGCCGGAAGTCGATGCCGTGCTCGGCAACGAGGAGAAGCTGAAAAGCACAGCCTACCGCGCGCTGCCGGATTTCGGCGTCTCGGCGGAAGAGAAGCTGCGCGTCAACGACATCATGAGCGTGCGAGAGACCGCGCCGCAGATGGTGAAGCTGATCGACGGTCATGTGCGCGCCTTCGTGCAGGTACAGAACGGCTGCGACCATCGCTGCACCTTCTGCATCATCCCCTATGGCCGCGGCAATTCCCGCTCGGTGCCGATGGGCGCCGTCGTCGATCAGGCGCGAAAACTCACCGAAAGCGGTTATTGCGAGATCGTGCTGACGGGCGTCGACGCCACCAGCTACGGTGCGGACCTGCCGGGCGGGCCGAGCCTCGGCTACCTTGCGAAAACGCTGCTGAAGCAGGTGCCGGACATCCGCCGTCTGCGCCTGTCCTCCATCGACAGCATAGAGGCGGACGATCATCTCTGGGACCTGATCGCGGACGAGCCGCGCTTCATGCCGCACCTGCATCTGTCGCTCCAGCATGGCGACGACATGATCCTGAAACGCATGAAGCGCCGCCATTCCAGCGCCGATGCGCGCGCCTTCTGCGGGCGCGTGCGGGAGCTTCGCCCGGAGGCCAGCTTCGGCGCTGACATGATCGCCGGCTTTCCGACCGAAACCGAGGACATGTTCGCCAATGCGGCGCGGCTTGCGGAAGATTGCGGCATCGCGCATCTGCACGTCTTTCCCTACAGTCCGCGTCCCGGCACGCCGGCCGCGCGCATGCCGCAGCTTGACCGTGCGCTCGTCAAAGAGCGTGCCAGCCGCCTGCGCGAGACTGGAAAACGGCTCCACGAGGCCCATCTCGCGTCCATGATCGGGAAGCGGGAAATGATCCTTGTCGAGAACAACGGCCTTGCCCATACGGAAAACTTCACGCTCGTCGATGCTGCAGGCCTTGAGGCCCGCGATCTTGTGCCGGTCACGATCACCGGCCACAATGGAAAACACCTGACGATGCGGCCCGAAACCGCCCTCTCGCATAACTAGCGGACATCCTTCATGGCCCTCGGCTTCATCAAGAAGATATTCACGTTCGGAAAAGACACCGCCCCTGAGCAGAAGCCGGAGGTGGAGGCGCCTGCTGTCGCCAAGGTCGAGGACGCCGCGCCGGAGCCGGTTGCAGAAATCCTGGAACCTGTGGCGGTTGAAGAACGGGATGCGCTGCTCGATGAGGCGGAGGCAGCCAATCCTGAAGCGGCGCACCATGTGCCCGACGAAACCGAACCCGATATCTATCCGCTGCCGCACGCCCCGGAATTGCCCATTGCGGAGGATCCGGTCGCGCCGGCCGAAATCGAGACTGCCGGTGGCCCGGCGGATGACGTGCCTGCTGCCGAGATAGTGGAGGAGGTCGTCGAGGAAGAGCCTGTTGCTTCTGCTGAGGAGATTGTCGAGGCCGAGCCTGTAGCGACGGAAGAGGTGACCGAGCCGGAGAACGAGATCGTTCCGGTGGAAGAAGCGACGCCTGTCGAGGTGGAGGATCCCGTTCTCGAGGAGGCGATCCTCAGCGAGCCGAGAGCCGAGGCGCCCGTCCTGCCGAAGGGTTTTGCGACGGCGGCGCGCGAGCTGGCGGTGGAGGCTCCGGTGCCGCAAGTCAAGCGCACCTGGTTCCAGCGCCTGCGAGACGGGCTTGCTCGCACCTCCTCGCAGCTCACCGGGCAGATCACCAGCCTCTTCACCAAGCGCAAGCTCGACGACGACACGCTGCAGGATCTCGAAGACCTGCTGATCCAGGCCGATCTCGGCGTGGAGACCGCGCTGCGCATCACCGATACGCTCGCCTCCGAACGCTATGGCAAGGATGTCACCGGTTCGGATGTTTCGCGCATCATGGCGAGTGAGATCACCAAGGTTCTGGGACCCGTCGCAAAACCGCTGGCGCTCGATCTCAACCACAAGCCGCATGTCATCCTCGTCGTCGGCGTCAACGGCACCGGCAAGACGACGACGATCGGCAAGCTGGCGGCCAAGCTTTCGGGCGCAGGCCTGAAGGTGATGATGGCGGCGGGCGACACATTCCGCGCGGCTGCCATCGAGCAGTTGAAGATCTGGGCGGAGCGCACCGGGTCCGACATCGTCTCCTCGAAACTCGGTGCGGATGCTGCGGGGCTCGCCTATG
Source organism: Shinella sp. SUS2 (assembly GCF_001262505.1). Classification (GTDB taxonomy): domain Bacteria; phylum Pseudomonadota; class Alphaproteobacteria; order Rhizobiales; family Rhizobiaceae; genus Shinella. The sequence goes on along the minus strand of NZ_KQ410737.1, from coordinate 123,634 downwards.
AGGCCTATGAGCAGGCGAAGCTGAAGAAGAGTGACGTCCTGATCATCGACACGGCTGGCCGCTTGCAGAACAAGACGGAACTGATGGCGGAGCTGGAAAAGATCGTGCGCGTGCTCGGCAAGCTCGATCCGGACGCGCCACACACCGTTCTCCAGACACTCGACGCAACCACCGGGCAGAACGCCATGAACCAGGTGGAGATTTTCCGCAACGTTGCGGGCGTCACGGGCCTGATCATGACAAAATTGGACGGTACGGCCCGCGGCGGCATTCTTGTGGCCATTGCCGCCAAGCACAAGCTGCCGGTCTATTTCATCGGCGTCGGGGAGGGGATCGACGATCTCGAACCCTTCGAGGCCAAGGATTTCGCGGAAGCGATCGCAGGAGTTGAGGCATGAGCAAGGCAACGCTGGACGCCCCCGCCAAGGCGGAGGAGAAGATCAGCCCGCTTCTCAAGATGGTGCTGGAGCTTGGGCCACTTGCCGTGTTCTTCTTCGCCAATTCGCGCGGCGAATGGCTTGCGGAAAAATTCCCGGTGCTGGCCGAAATGGGCGGGCCGATCTTCATCGCCACGGGCCTCTTCATGGCCGCGACGGCGATCGCCCTCGTCGTCTCCTGGATCCTGACGCACACCCTGCCGATGATGCCGCTGATCTCGGGCGTCGTCGTCTTCGTTTTCGGCGCGTTGACGCTGTGGCTGCAGAACGACACCTTCATCAAGATGAAGCCCACGATCGTCAATTCGCTGTTCGGCGCGATCCTGCTCGGCGGCCTTCTCTTCGGCAAGTCGCTGCTCGGTTACGTCTTCCACGCCGCCTTCAAGCTCACCGACGAGGGCTGGCGCAAGCTGACGCTGCGCTGGGGCCTGTTCTTCGTCTTTCTCGCGGTGCTCAATGAAGTGGTCTGGCGCTCCTTCTCGACGGATTTCTGGGTCGCCTTCAAGGTCTGGGGTACCATGCCCATCACCATTCTCTTCACGCTCTCGCAGATGCCGCTGATCATGCGCCACTCGATCGAACAGCCGGAAGAAGGCAAGGCGCCGTAAAAAGCGTCATTGTCCCGTTACCGAAACTTTGGTGAAACGTCATCGTCCCGTTACCGGACTGACACGCTCAGGACACATGGTCTGCCCGTCGATTCGCGGGCTTGGCCGGAGGTGGCATGGCGATTGTTCCCGAGACGCTGACGCGGCGCTCGTTTCTTCTCACCGCAGGGGCCGGGGCGCTTGCAACCTCCTCGGCGCTCGCCGTTCCCTACTACAAGCGACGCCACGGCAGTCCGGTCTTTTCCCATGGCGTGCAGTCGGGCGATGTCGATTGTTCCTCCGGCATGGTCTGGGCGCGGGTCGATCGTCCTGCGGAACTGACGCTGGAATGTTCGACCACCGAAAGCTTCCTCGATGCAACGCGCCTGCCGGTCCAGAAGGCACTCGGCGCTTCGGATCATACGGTCAAGGCGATGCTGCAGGGCCTCCTGCCGGACCAGGATATTTTCTATCGCTTCACCGCCAGCGATCCCTATTCCAGCCACCTTGTCTCAGAGCCGATCGTCGGCCGCTTCCGCACGGCGCCGATGCGCAAGCGCTCGGTGCGCTTCGTCTGGTCGGGCGACACCGCCGGGCAGGGCTGGGGCATCGACGATGTCGGCATGAAGACCTATTCGACCATGCTGCGCCACGAGCCGGACTTCTTCATCCATTCCGGTGACACCGTCTATGCGGATGGCCCGATTCCGGATGAAATCCCGCTGCGGGATGGCGGCGTCTGGAAGAACCGCATCGTCACGGATGAAAAGCGCAACGTGGCGCGCACGCTGGAAGAGTTTCGCGGGCAGTGGAAATACAATCTGCTCGACGAGCACCTCCTGTCCTTCAACACGCAATGCCCGACCTTCTTCCAGTGGGACGACCACGAGGTCTTGAACAACTGGTCGGAATCGAGCGACCTCACGGGTGACCGGCGCTATCCGGAAAAGGAGATCGGCGTCTACGAACAGCGCGCCCGGCGCGCCTTCCACGAGATGACGCCGATCCGGTATTTCCCGACCGAGCCCGGCCGCATCTTCCGCAAAGTCGCCTACGGGCCGCTGCTCGACGTCTTCTTCGTCGATCTCCGGTCCTATCGCAGCCCGAACCGGGGCGGCACCGAGAACGGCCTTTTCGGCTGGCGGCAGGCGGATTGGCTGCGGCGGGAGCTCGCGGCCTCTGAGGCCGTCTGGAAGGTGATCGCCTGCGATATGCCGCTTGGCCTCGTCATCTGGGACGATTTTTCGAACAGTCTCGGCTATGAAGGTGTGGCGGACGGGCTCAATGGCCCGCCTGCGGCGCGCGAACGGGAGATCGCGGATCTGCTCTCCTTCATGCGCGACAACGCCATCCACAACGTTGTCTGGCTGACCGCGGACGTGCATTACACGGCTGCACACCACTACGATCCGTCGCGGGCAAAGTTTCAAGAATTCAATCCGTTCTGGGAATTCGTCTCCGGGCCGCTGCATTCCGGCACCTACGGACCGAAACCGCTCGACATGACCTTCGGACCGGAGGTGCGGTTCATCAAGTCTTCCAAGGGCGGCATCGACAGCAACCTGCCGCCCTCGGCCGGCCTGCAGTTCTTCGGCCTGGTTGACATAAACGGGGCGAGCGAGGAGATGACGGTGCGCCTGATGGACCGGGAAGATCGCGAGCTTTGGAACATTACCCTGCCGCCGGTGCGCCCGTCGTGAGGCCGAGCTCCGCGCGGCGCGGGCAACAGAGTTGCAGCCCGCCCCTTTCGCATTTGCGGAAAAACATGTAAGAGCCCGGCCATTGAAGACGGCGCCCCCCATACCGCGCGCCCCGAACCTCAGAGATTAAACCATGTCCATCCGCAATATCGCGATCATCGCGCACGTCGACCATGGCAAGACCACACTCGTCGACGAGCTCCTGAAACAGTCCGGTTCGTTCCGTGAAAACCAGCGCGTCGCCGAGCGCGTGATGGACTCCAACGACATCGAAAAAGAACGCGGCATCACCATCCTCGCCAAGGCAACTTCGGTGGAATGGAAGGGAACGCGTATCAACATCGTCGACACGCCCGGCCACGCCGATTTCGGCGGCGAAGTGGAGCGCATCCTCTCGATGGTGGATGGCGCGATCGTTCTCGTCGATTCGTCGGAAGGCCCGATGCCGCAGACCAAGTTCGTGGTCGGCAAGGCGCTGAAGGTCGGTCTGAAGCCGATCGTCGCGATCAACAAGATCGACCGTCCGGACGGCCGCCACGAGGAAGTGCTGAACGAGGTGTTCGACCTGTTCGCCAACCTCGACGCCACCGACGAGCAGCTCGACTTCCCGATCCTCTACGGTTCGGGCCGCAACGGCTGGATGAACGTCAATCCGGAAGGCCCGCAGGACGAAGGCATGGCGCCGCTGCTCGACCTCGTGCTCAAGCACGTTCCCGAGCCCACCGTTGCCGAAGGCCCGTTCCGCATGATCGGCACGATCCTCGAAGCCAATCCCTTCCTCGGCCGTATCATCACCGGCCGCATCCATTCCGGCTCGATCAAGCCGAACCAGGCCGTCAAGGTTCTGGGCCAGGACGGCAAGCTCATCGAAAACGGCCGTATCTCGAAGATCCTCGCCTTCCGCGGCATCGAGCGTACGGCTATCGACGAAGCCCATGCGGGTGACATCGTCGCCATTGCCGGCCTCACCAAGGGCACGGTCGCCGACACGTTCTGCGACCCCTCGGTTTCCGAGGCGATGAAGGCCCAGCCGATCGACCCGCCGACCGTCACCATGTCCTTCATCGTCAACGATTCGCCGCTCGCCGGCACCGAAGGCGACAAGGTCACGAGCCGCGTCATCCGTGACCGCCTCTTCAAGGAAGCCGAAGGCAACGTCGCACTGAAGATCGAAGAGTCGGGCGACAAGGATTCGTTCTTCGTTTCCGGCCGCGGCGAATTGCAGCTTGCCGTTCTCATCGAAACCATGCGCCGCGAAGGGTTCGAGCTTGCCGTCTCGCGTCCGCGCGTCGTCATGCACAAGGACGAGACGACCGGCCAGATGCTGGAGCCGATCGAGGAAGTCGTTATCGACGTCGATGAGGAGCATTCCGGCGTCGTCGTGCAGAAGATGTCGGAGCGCAAGGCCGAGATGGTCGAGCTGCGCCCCTCCGGCGGCAACCGCGTGCGTCTCGTGTTCTTCGCCCCGACCCGCGGTCTCATCGGCTACCAGTCGGAGCTTCTGACGGACACGCGCGGCACGGCGATCATGAACCGCCTGTTCCATGACTACCAGCCTTACAAGGGCGAGATCGGTGGCCGCGTCAACGGCGTGCTGCTCTCCAACGAAGCCGGTGAAGCCGTCGCCTACGCGCTGTTCAACCTGGAAGACCGCGGCCCGATGGTCATCGACGCGGGCGAGAAGGTCTATATGGGCATGATCGTCGGCATCCACACGCGTGACAACGATCTCGAAGTGAACGTGCTGAAGGGCAAGAAGCTCACCAACATCCGCGCCGCCGGCAAGGATGAGGCCGTGCGCCTGACGCCGCCGATCAAGATGACGCTGGAGCGCGCGCTTTCCTGGATCCAGGACGACGAACTCGTGGAAGTGACGCCGAAGTCGATCCGCCTGCGCAAGCTCCACCTCGACGCGAACGACCGCAAGCGATTCGAAAAGCAGCGTTCGGCCGGCGCGGCCTGACCGGCTTTTTCCGAAACGGCACAGCTTTGAACCCCGGCGCCCATGACAGATGGGCGCCGGGGTTTTTCATGTGTGTGTCATCGTTTTACGACTTGTGACGCCTGTTAAAAAAGCGTTAACTTTTCTATGTGCCGCCCGGAACTCGCCTGTGGGCAATGGAAGCCTCCGCGCCCTGCGGGATTCCGGTGGAATCGGTGCCGGAATATGAGTCGTGTTATGAAGACACTGTCGATCGATGTGCGGCGCGCCGAGCCGCAGGACGCGCGCGCGATATCCGAGACGCATCGGGTATCGTGGCTGCAGGCCTATGGCGGCCTCATTCCGCACAAGCCGCTTATCCAGATGGTTGATCGCCGGGGTGAGACCTGGTGGCGCAAGGCGACACGCGGTCCTGCGACCTTGTTGGTGCTCGATGTTGCCGGCACGGTGGCGGGCTACGCTACGCTGGGCCTCAACCGTGCCCGCGCGCTGCCGCAGGAAGGCGAGGTCTACGAACTCTACCTGCGGCCGGAATATCAGGGTATCGGCCTCGGCCGCCTCCTCTTCGGCGAGGCGCGGCGGCTTCTGAAGTCGCTCGGCTGCCAGGGTATGATCGTCTGGTGCCTGGAAGACAGCGAGCATGCAGAGCGCTTCTTCCGTTCCGCCGGTGGGCGCGATATCGCCGAGGGCATGGAGAATTTCGGCGACAAGGAATTGAAGAAGCTCGGCTTCATCTGGCCCTGACGGATTCAGCGCCCCTATTCTGCGGTGCCGGGCAGGTGGCGCATCGGCTCGCCGGCCAGCTTCCCTCTTGATCCATGCCATTGCGGCTCGCTTACGCCGCAGGCGAAATCATGTGCTTCCTCGTCCGCCACCGTGCGGGCGAGCGCGTTGGCGTCCTTGTTCTCCAGCGCGTCGATATAGCCGACGACGCAGCTTTCCGGGTTTTCCGCCGTCGCGATTGTCGAGACGACGAGGACCTGACCGTAGCGCGTGTCCGTATCGCTGGTCGTTTCCGGGTCGGAGACGAACCAGCGTACGATGGTCGCCACCGGCTTGCCTGCCGCAATCCGCCATTCGATCTTGGCATTGGTGTGGTTGAACGGGCCGAAGCTCTCGAAGGCCTCATCGAGATAGGCCTTGCTGATCGGGCCATAGGCCTGGCTCTGGCGCAGGTCGCCTTCCTTGAAATAGACGGGAAAACCCTTGTAGCCGGCGCATTCGAGGGTGATGCTCGGGCCTTCATCCTCCTGCGAAAGCGTCTTGCAGGCATCGAGGTTGCGGTCGGAATAGGCGCTTTCGTTGGCCTTGGCGGCCGAAGCGGCGAGGGTAGCCACAAAGAGAAGGGATATCAGGCGCATGGATCATCCTCCGGTCTTCAAGGAGACGGAGAAGGCGCGCCGTCTATTCGCCTGCGGCGAAAGTCATGTTGCGCTGCAATGGGATTCGCATTAGGAAGCCCGCGAACAGAACCATTCCACCTGAGGGAGCCCCCCATGCGTATCGATGCGATTTCCGTTGGCAAGAACCCGCCGGATGACGTGAACGTCATTGTCGAGGTGCCGGTCGGCGGCCATCCGATCAAGTACGAGATGGACAAGGAAGCCGGCGCGCTCGTCGTCGACCGTTTCCTCTACACGCCGATGACCTATCCGGGCAATTACGGCTTCGTGCCGCATACGCTTTCGGAAGACGGCGACCCGATCGACGTCCTGATCGCCAACACCCGCCCGCTCGTTCCGGGCTGCGTGATCAACGTGCGCCCGATCGGCGTCTTGGTCATGGAAGACGATGGCGGCAAGGACGAGAAGATCATCGCTGTGCCGGTGCCGAAGCTGACGCGCCGCTACGACAAGGTCGAAAACTACACCGACCTGCCGGAAATCACCCTGAAGCAGATCGAGCACTTCTTCTCGCACTACAAGGATCTGGAACCCGGCAAGTGGGTGAAGATCGCAGGCTGGGAAGACGTCAAGGTCGCCAAGAAGATGATCCTCGAAGCGGTCGATCGCTACAACGCGCAGAAGTAAGCGGTCTTACTGCGCTGCCGCGCTCTCGAGCCTGAACATGATGTCCTCCGGGTCGCCCTCGATCCGGAGGATTTTCTTTCTCTGGGTATCGCCGCTCAGGAGGCTGACTGCCGATTTCGGCACGCCGGCTGCCTTGGCGATCAGGGCAAGCAGTGCCTTGTTGGCTTTGCCCTTGTCTGGAGGGTCGCTGACACGCACCTTCAGGTAACAGGCGCCGTCACCGCCTGTATCCCAGCCGTCGATCGCGTCGCGCCCACCATTCGGCGTGAGCCGCACGGTCAGGCGCACATGGTAGGCGTCTTGGCGCCGCAAGGCGGCGCCGGGTGCCTGCGTCACAGGACGGCGGGCGCCAGAACGCTGTGGATCACCTGTTCCAGGAAGTACAGGATGACGAGCACGACGAGTGGCGAAAGGTCGACGCCGCCGAAGTTCGGCAGAACGCGGCGGATCGGGCGGTAGATCGGCTCCGTCAGCTGGTACAGCGAGCGGCCGATGGTGGCGATCACCTGATTGTTCGCGTTGATGACGTTGAAGGCATAGAGCCAGGAGAAGATCGCCGAGGCGATCACCAGGAACCACGCTATGCTGATGATGAACAATAGGGTGTTGATGACCGCTATCATTGATGTCTCCAATTGGTTTCGTCTCGACATGTAGCCATTGCGCGCCCTGCCAGCAAGGCCGGGCGCCGGGCGGTGCGGCAACATGTTTAATGGTGCGGGCCCGGCACGGATGTGAAACGGTCGTCCAGATTTGCCGGACGTAGGCTCAGGCCTCGTGGAAGATGCGCTCGAGGAAGGAGGTCATCCAGAGGCGGAGCGCCGCATCGTGCAGGAGGCGTCCGTCGAGATGGGCGCGACCGACCTGCGCGCCCGGTAGCTCGAAGCGATGCGCGCCGTGCACCACCCAGCGATGCATCATGGCGAGCGTCAGCTCGCCGTGGAACTGGATGCCCCAGGCATTGTCGCCGTAGCGGAAGGCCTGGTTCTCGTAGTGATGGCCGGTGGCGAGCAGCGTTGTGTCCCGCGGCAGGTCGAAGCCCTCGCGATGGAACTGGTAGACCATGTCCGGCCAGGGCATCAGCGCCGTGCCCGCCTCGGTCGCCGCCAGCGGATACCAGCCGATCTCCGTCCAGCCTTCCGCATGGCCGAAAACCGTGCCGCCGAGATTCTTCACCAGCATCTGTGCGCCGAGGCAGATGCCAAGGAAGGGGCGGTTCTCGGCAAGGGGGACGGAGAGCCAGTCGATCTCCGCGCGCACATAGGCCTCGTCGTCATTGGCGCTCATCGGCCCGCCAAAGACGACGGCGCCCGCATGCTGCGACAATGTGGCGGGCAGTGGATCGCCGAGCACGGGGCGGCGGATGTCCAGCGCATGGCCCATCGTCTGGAGGATCTGCCCGACGCGGCCGGGGCTGGAGGTCTCCTGGTGCAGAACGATCAGGACGGGGCGCCTGCGGCGCGGCGTGCGGGGAAAATCGAGCATGCTCAGCCTTCGTCCGGTTCCTCCGGGCCTGTCGCCGCGCCGACCCGTTCGGCCACTTCCTGCCGCTTCATGATGCGCTCCCGGCCGGAGACGCCGAGCAGGTCCGCGATGCGCCAGATGGCGTGGTCCTCCATCTCGCTGCGCTCGCCGTCGGCATAGACGATCTCCCAGAGCAGGCCGATCAGATCGACGCGCTGCTCCTCCGAAAGCTGGCGTTTTAGTTCCGAGGTGAAGCGGAAGAAGTCGATCGCCTCGCTCTCCGCATCGGTACCGGCAGCGACCAGTGCATCGAGCTCGCTCTCGTCGAGGCCGTAGAACTCCTTGAAGCGGGCGCGCAACGCCCTTTTCTCGACATCGAGAATCTTGCCGTCTGCTTCCATCACCTGGATGCAGAGCGCCATGACGGCGACCCGGGGGTCGTCGGCGGCAAAGGCCGGTCTGTCACCGCCGGAAAGGCTCGCCAGAAACTGCTGCAAGCGTTCGAACATTCAGTGTCGCCCCGTTCCTCAAGCCCTATGAGATTTCCGCCTCCTTCCGATAGGCGGAATCCTTATCTTCATGCGCAATTGTTCTAGAACAAGCGGAAGCCGCTTGTTCCGTCCCGTTTGACCGCACCTTCCTTGACGCCCGGATCATCCGGCAGACCGAAGAACGGGCGCTCGTCCTCCTCGATGGCCACCGTCTCCCTGACCTTTTCCGGTGTCGCAGCCTTCACCGGTGCAGCCTCCACCACCGTGGCGATGACGACGGGTTTCTGGACGACTTCCACGGTCTCGACCCTGGCTGCCTCTTCGGCCCGCCTGACGGGCCTGCTCTCGATAGCGAGCGGCGGCAGGGTACGGATAGCCTCGTCGGCGGCGGCGGTCGAGCCTTCCTCGATCGGTCCATCGAGCGGGCTGACCGGCGTCTTCCATTCGAAGGCGTCGAGATGGCCCGTGACCGGCGAGACGGCCCGCCACTCCGGTGCGGTGATGCCGTCGGCGGTCCAGGCCGGATCGCGCGGCGCCTTCAACGCCTGGTTCATCCAGTGGCGGATGCGGCCCTGGTCGCCCGTCTCGGCATCCTCGATATCGGCAAGCAGCAGGAAGGCGCTTTCGCGGGGCGCCAAGCGGGCAGCCGCTTCGGCCTTGCCGCGGGCAAGCGCGAAGTCGCGGGTTTCCAGCGCGGTTTCAGCGACGGCATAGAGTGCTTCGGCATTGTTCGGGCGTATCGCTTCAAGCTTTTCCGCCCGTTTCAGGCGGTCTGTCGCCGAATCGCCGCTGCGGGCACGGACATAGAGTTTCGCGACATCGCCGTGTGCGGTCGCCTTCCAGAGTTTTTCGAGGATGGCGGCGGCCTTGCGCAGGTTGTCCTCGCGCAGATAGGCCTTGGCCGCGATGAGGCCGGCGGGCACGAAATTCTCGTCGAGCTTCAGCGCCTGCTGGGCATCCTCGCGCGCGCCCTTGGGGTCGGCATCGAGCCTGGCGGCGGCGCGGGCGGTGAGCAGCACGACCTTGCGGCGGGAATAGGTCTTCTTTTCCTCGGCCGAGCCGGAACGGCCGTCGCCGAGAAGCTTCAGAGCCTCATTCCAGTCTCCTGCCTCGGAGCGGTATTCCAGCGCGGCTTCCGCCGCCCAGGGAAGCTGCGGCGCCTTTTCCGCGGCGCGCTCGGCATATTGCCGTGCAGCTTCGTTCGCGCCGAGCCGGCGGGCTTCGAGATAGAGGCCGCGCAAGCCGAGTTCACGTGTTTCGGGGTCGTCCGCCATCAGTTCGAATTTCCGACGGGCGTCGTCGTAGCGACCCTCGATCATCGCCGCCTGCGCTTCGAGCAGATGGATGAGCGGCTCCTGGTCGGCACTCAGGAGGCCCTTGGTGCGACCCAGCATCTTTCGCGCCCCGGCGGCATCGCCGGCACCGGCGGCGATCAGGCCGGTGGAAAGCGCCTGGTAGCCACGGTCGCGCTTGCGGGCGCGGAAATAGCGCTGGATGGAGTGCGGCGAGGTCCAGACGACGCGCACGATCCACCAGGAGAACATCACGGCGGCGACCAGCGAGACGACGAGGGTGGCGGCGACCATCAGGCTCATGTCGGCGCGCTGGCCCTGCCAGATGATGGAGAGTTCGCCAGGGCGATCGGCAAGCCAGGCGAAGCCGGCGGCAAGCGCGAGGACGAAGAGGGCGAAGACCAGAATGCGAATCATGAAGCCTGTCTCCTCAGCCCTGGTTGCCGGTGGCGCCCGTGGTCGTGCCATTCAGGGCGCCGGAAACAACGGCGCCGATCAGGCCTTCCACGCTGACACGTTCATCGAGCTTGCGCTTGTAGTCGGTCGCTGCGGCCTGACCCTTTTCCGGCAGGGTCTGCCATTCGATCTGCGCACCCTTGAAGTCGCCGTTCTGCAGCTTGTTCTCGATGCGGGCGACCACCGCTTCCGGCGTGTCGCCCTCGATGCTGCCGACGGGACGTACGCGGATCGCCGAGGCGGCGCTCGACATCAGGCGGTTGAAGATGCCCTCGTCGCCGTCCGGCTGGTGTACGGCGTCGAGAATGGCATCGGCCGTCGGCTGGAAATCACGCACAAGATCCGAGCGCGCCGAAACACCGATGGCGGCATGTTCGCGCAGGCCCGCAAGGGAGGGATCGTCCGGCGCAATGCTTGCGAAGGCCTCCAGTTCGGCGAGATACGGACCGCCGCGGTCGATCGCGGTCTTCAGGGCGCTCGCGGCAACGGCCCGCGCCATTTCGATGTCGCTGCGCGGCTCATCAAGCTTCTGCTCGGCGGCGGCGATGCGTTCGGTGAGCTGGCTTTCCGTTGCACTGACCGCTTCTGCGGTGCGCGCCATAGCTTCGCGCAGCGTCGCAAGCTCTGTCGTCAGGCGGGTCACGTCGCCTTCGAGTTTGCTGACGGCTTCAGGGTTTGCACCTTGCGCGCTCGTGCCATCACCGGCCGATTTTTCCAGTGCGGCGATCCGCGTTTCGATCGGCTGGAGGTCGACCGGGCTTGTGGCCGGGGCCTCGGAGAACCGCGTCTTCAGCGCCTCGACTTCGTTGGCAAGGGTGGATACGGCGTCGGATTGGCCGGAACGGTCGGGCCCGAGTGCCGGCAAGTAGCCGCCATATTGCAGGCTGCCGGCGCCGAGAAGTGCGATCAGGCCGCCCAGGATGCCGGCGGCCAGCGTACCGGCATTGCTGCGCTGCGGTGAAGGTTGCGTTTCGGCGCGCGCCGGTTCCTCATAGGTCGTGCGGGCAGGTTCGATCGGCTCTTCTTTTTCTTCGACGGGGTTGGCGGCGGTTTCCGTCGTCGCGGTATCAGCCGCTTCCGCTGCCTGGTTTTCCGGCGTTTCGGCCTTTGCCGCTTCCTCGGCTGCCAGCGTTTCGTTGCTGACGGAGGCGGGAACCGCTTCGAGATCGATCGTCACGGGCTCGTCGCCTGCCTTCTTGCGACGGGACGGGGTTTCCGGTTCCATGGCGACCTCCTCGCGTTCATGTGCATTGCATTAAACGTAGACAGGGAAGGCAGCGAGGGAAAGACCCTTGCGGCAAATTCGTCCGCCGCCGCCCGCCTTCGCCCCTTGCTCTTACAGCAAATCCAGCAGGCTTTCCTCGTTGGGCAAGGACGCGACGACAGTCGATGCGGCAAAGCGCTGCGGCACGGCTTTGGCGACATTCGCGCTCATGCAGAGCATCAGCGTGGACAGGAAGCGCTCGGGAATTTCCACGAGTGGGGAGAGTTTGAAGAAGGCCCGCGCGCTTTCGCCGGAATAGAACAGCACGGCATCCGGTACCGGCTTGAGAAGGGCCGCCTCCGCATCCGTGCGCCGGGGAACGACTGATACCATGCGGTAGGCTTCCACGGTGCGGAACGGGATGCCGGCTTCGGCAAGGCGCGTCTCGAAGCCCTGTGCGCGCGGCAGGCCGGCGAGATAGAGGATCGGTTCGGCCGGCATGCCGAAATCCCGGCAATGTGCGATGATCATTTCGGCAAGGTCCCTGCCGTCCCCGCCGGGGGTGAGCACGGTGCGGAAACCGGCTGCGCTTGCGGCATCCGCAGAAGCACGCCCGACCGAAAAGACCGTGGTCAGGAGGTGGCGGTCGAGCGTTTCACCGAGATGACCGAAGAGGCGCGCGACCTCGGCGCTGGTGATGGCGATGGCCGAATGCCGCTCTGCGAGCGCTGCTTTCACCGCATCGAGGTCGTGTTCGGGCTTCGACAGCGGCAGGCAGGCGGTCTCGTGGCCCAGCGCCGCGAGCTTGCGGGCGGTCCGGGCCGCCGCCTGTTGCGGGCGAAGGACGAGAACGCGCACGGATCAGCCCCAGCTTTCGAAGAAATCCGCTCCCGCCTTGTCGCGGATCGCCTGTCCCGCCGCTTCGCCAAGCCGGCCGGCTTCGTTTGCCGAGCCGCTCGTCTCGATCTCGTGGAACCGGCTGCCGTCAGGCGTCAGGATCATGCCGCGGAACTGGAGATGTTCGCCCTCGACCGTCGCATAGCCGGCAATCGGCGTGCGACAGGAGCCGTCGAGCGTGGCAAGGAAACCGCGTTCGCAGGAGACGGCCGCGCGCGTCGCACGGTCGTCGATGGCTGCAAGCAGGCTTTCTGTCTGCGCATCGCCGATGCGGCTTTCGATACAGATCGCGCCCTGTGCCGGAGCGGGGGGGAAGGAGACGGGATCGAGGATTTCCGTCGGCACGTCCAGCTTGCCGAGGCGCTTCAGCCCGGCATAGGCGAGCAGCGTTGCGTCCGCCTGGCCTTCGGCGAGCTTGCCGAGGCGGGTATCGACCTGGCCGCGGAAGACGATGACATTGATGTCGGGCCGAAGACGGCGGATGAGCGCCTGGCGGCGAAGCGAGGCGGAACCGACGATCGCGCCCTGCGGCAGGTCGAGGAGGCGGGCGGCGCTGCGGCCGATGAACGCATCGCGCACGTCCTCGCGCGGCAGGAAGGCCGAGAGATGCAAACCCTCCGGCAGCTTCGTCGGCATGTCCTTGGAGGAGTGTACGGCGAAATCGAGCTCGCCGGAGGAAAGCTGCGCCTCGATCTCCTCTGTGAACAGGCCCTTGCCGCCGATCAGCGCCAGCGAACGGTCGGTGATACGGTCGCCCTTCGTTGAAAGCACGACGATCTCGAACATGTCTTCCGGCAGGCCGTGGGCAGCCATCAGGCGTGAGCGGGTCTCGTAGGCCTGGGCGAGCGCCAGCGGGCTACCCCGTGTGCCGATCCTGAAAGGTTTTGTTTGCATCCGCCTTGATCCGTTGTTACCGGGATGTCTCGTAACCGGGTTTCCGGCCCATCGCAATCAATTCCCAAGTGCTACATGTCGTCCCATCTGACCATTCTGGGCATCGAAACGAGCTGCGACGAGACCGCGGCGTCCGTCGTCGTGCGTGATGCCGAAGGCCGGGGCGCGATTCTTGGCGAGGTGGTGCTGAGCCAGCTCGAGGAACACAGCTCCTATGGCGGCGTGGTGCCGGAGATTGCCGCGCGCGCCCATGTGGAAGCGCTGGACAGCCTGATTTCCGAAGCCTTGCTACGGGCCGGCCGCTCGCTCGAGGATGTCGATGCCATTGCCGCGACCAGCGGTCCGGGGCTGATCGGCGGCCTCATCGTCGGGCTGATGACCGGCAAGGCGATCGCCCGGGCGACGGGCAAGCCGCTCTACGCCGTCAACCATCTCGAAGGTCATGCGCTGACGGCGCGGCTGACGGACGGGCTCCCCTTTCCCTATCTCATGCTGCTCGTCTCCGGTGGTCACACGCAGCTCGTGCTGGTGCGCGGCGTCGACGACTACGAGCGCTGGGGCACGACGATCGACGATGCGCTCGGCGAAGCCTTCGACAAGACGGCCAAGCTGCTTGGCCTGCCCTATCCGGGCGGACCGGCCGTGGAGCGCATGGCGAAGAGGGGCAATCCGGAGCGCTTCACCTTCCCGCGGCCGCTCGTCGGCGAAGCGCGGCTCGATTTTTCCTTTTCCGGCCTCAAGACGGCGGTGCGGCAGGCCGCGCAGTCGATCGAACCGGTGACGGAGCGGGACATCGCCGATATCTGCGCCTCCTTCCAGCGCGCCGTCTCGCGCACGCTGAAGGACCGTATCGGCCGCGGTCTCGAGCGCTTCCGCACGCTGTTTCCGGATGCCGGGGCACCGGCGCTGGTCGTTGCCGGCGGGGTGGCGGCCAATGCAGAGCTGCGTGCGACGCTGCAGGCGCTGTGCGACAAGCAGAAATTTCGCTTCATCGCGCCGCCGCTGGCGCTGTGCACCGACAATGCATCCATGATCGCTTGGGCGGGGCTGGAGCGTATGGCGGCCGGTTTTCCGCCCGATGACCTTGCCGTCGCGCCGCGTTCGCGCTGGCCGCTTGACCGCGAGGCGGCAACCGTTCTCGGATCCGGCAAACGGGGAGCCAAGGCATGAGCACCAGTCCGAGGATTGCTGTCGTTGGTGCAGGCGCCTTCGGGACGGCGCTGGCGAGCGTGGCCGCGGCAAGCGGCGGTGACGTCACCCTGATCGGCCGCGACAAGGCGGCCGTCGATCTGATGTGCACCTCGCGGCGCAACGAAAAGGCGCTGCCCGGCATCGACCTGCCGCCGGCGCTTTCCTTCAGTGCCGATGCGGAGGCGATCCGCGGTGCGGGTATCGTGCTGTTCGCCATGCCCTCGCAGGCCCAGCGTGATGCGGCGCGGTCCCTTGCGCCCCTGCTTGCGCCGGGTGCGGCTGTGGTGATCTGCGCCAAGGGCATGGAAAAGGGCACCGGGCGGTTGCTGACGGAGGTTCTGGAGGAAGAGCTTCCCGGCCGCGAGGTCGCCGTGCTTTCCGGCCCCGGCTTTGCAGCCGACATCGCGAAAGGCCTGCCGACGGCGATGGTGGTCGCCGCGCGTACCGCCGAAACCGGCGCGGCGCTGGCGCAGGCCCTTTCGGGACCGACATTCCGGCTCTACCCTTCGACCGATCGCATCGGCGTTCAGCTCGGCGGCGCGCTGAAGAATGTGCTGGCGATCGCCTGCGGCATCATCGAAGGCGCCGAACTCGGCGATTCGGCACGGGCGGCGCTGATTTCGCGTGGACTTGCGGAGCTGTCCCGCTTCGTCGCGGCCCATGGCGGGGAGGGCATCACGGTCACCGGGCTCTCTGGCCTCGGCGACCTCGTGCTGACGGGAACGAGCCACCAGTCGCGCAATTTGCGTTTCGGCATCGCGCTCGGCCGTCATGGCAACGCCGCCGGCTGGTCGGGCGATCTCGTGGAAGGCGCCTTTGCCGCCTCGGTCGCATCCGGTGTTGCCGCTGAAAAGGGTATCGACATGCCGATCACCGATGCGGTCGCCCGCATCATCGACGGCAGCCTCGACGTGAAGACCGCCATAGGGCAGCTGATGACGCGCCCGATCACCCAGGAATGACAGAGCGGCCAGGAACAGCCCGGAACAGAAAAAGGATCGTTTCATGCATTTCGCATTTCTCTGCCAGGACAAGCCCGGTGCGCTGCAGGTGCGCCTCGATACGCGCCCGGATCACCTCGCCTACCTGAACGGCCTGAATGCCGACGGCAAGCTCGCCTTCGCCGGTCCCTTCCTCGGCGATGATGGCAAGCCGACCGGCAGCCTGGTGGTGGTCAAGGCGGAGACGATCGAAGAGGCCCGGCAGATCGCCGAAAACGATCCCTACGCCAAGGCCGGCCTTTTCGCCTCTGTCGAGGTAAAGGCCTGGAACTGGGTCTTCAACAATCCGGAGGCCTGATTTTCCATGGCATACTGGCTCTACAAGTCCGAACCCTTCAAATGGTCCTGGCAGATGCAGAAGGATGCCGGCGAGGCGGGCACCGAATGGACGGGCGTACGCAACTATCTCGCGCGCAACCACATGCGGGCGATGACGATCGGCGACAAGGGCTTCTTCTACCACTCCAACGAGGGATTGGAGATCGTCGGCATCACCGAGGTCTGCGCGCTTTCGCATCCCGATTCGACGGCCGGTGAAGACCCGCGCTGGGATTGCGTCGATATCCGCGCCGTGCGCGACATGCCCAAGCCCGTCTCGCTGAAGGACGTCAAGGCCAACCCGAGGCTGGCCAACATGTCGCTCGTCACCTCCATGCGTCTTTCGGTGCAGCCGGTGACCGAGGAAGAGTGGATCGAGGTCTGCCGCATGGGCGGTCTCGACAAGCCGCCGCGCTGATGGTTCGGCCCTTCGCCCGCCACATTGCTTTCCTTAGAGGCCGACGCCGCGGAGCGATGTTTCCGTGAAGACGGATCCCGAGGTCTTCATTCGCGACAACACCGACGTGCTCTCTCCGCCGCATGTGCCGGAGGTGAGGCTGCGGCTTGCCACGGAGGCGCATGACCTCTGGCTGAAGACCGAGGAGGAGCTGCAGGAGATCGGCCTGCCGCCGCCCTTCTGGGCGTTCGCCTGGGCGGGCGGACAGGGGCTTGCCCGGCACATTCTGGATCATCCCGCCCTGGTGACCGGAAAATCGGTGCTGGATTTTGCCAGCGGTTCCGGCCTTGTCGGCATCGCGGCGCGGCTCTCCGGTGCCTCATCCGTGCTGGCGGCCGATATCGACCCCTGGAGTGAAGCAGCTGTTCGCCTGAACGCCATCCTGAATGGTGTCGACCTCATCCACACTGCGGAAAACATGATCGGCCGGGACGAGGGCTGGGAGGTCGTGTTGGCCGGCGATGTCTTCTATGACCGCGGTTTTGCGGATGTGCTCATTCCCTGGCTCTCGACGCTAGCGGCACGGGGCGCCATGGTGCTCGTCGGCGACCCCGGCCGGGCCTACTGCCCGCGCGAGCGCATGGAGGCGCTCGCCACCTATACGGTGCCGGTGACACGGGCGCTGGAGGACAGCGAGGTCAAGAAGACGACGGTCTGGCGCTTTGGCGTAATCCCGCAAAAGGCGTAATGCTTTGCCCGACCGTCAAAGGCCCGGGCGGATGACGCAGACGCCGGCTTCCCACGAGCAGCTGTTCTGGCCTGGCGTCACCACAATGACTTTCGGTCCGCGGTTCTCGGCTAGGGGGGCATCGAACAGGTCGTCATAGTAACGCTCCCGATCGATATAGAAGTAGATGCTGTTGCCCTTGTCGCGATAGGCGGAGATGGCGCCGCCGTAGAAATTGCGGTCCTTGCGCCAGTGGCGATCGCGATGCCGCTCGACCCGGCGATCGTCGCGGTAGCGATCGCGTGGCCGCCATTGGCGGTGCTCACGCCGTTCGATGCTGCGGCCGATGAAGCTGCCTTTCGACCAGTTCGTGTCGGAATTGTCCGACCAGCCGGTATCGGGGGTACGGTCGCGGGCCGCGACGGGCGTCATGCCGCCGGCCGCAAGGGCGACCGCAAGCGCTAGAACTTTGGTCGCATGGGGCGCTGAAAACAGAGTCATTCTGTCGTGCCTTCCGGATTACGCTTAACAGATCCTTAACGGCAAGATGGGGCAGCGCCCGGCAAAAGTCACGGATTTGGTTATGATTTTTCCGGTTATCGTTAATTGGCGGAGCACGTCCCGGAATGGCACAAAAGCGGCAGGCGCTTAATCGATTAAATTCATTTTGCACTGCAAGAAGGCTTGTGGTTCCGCTTTCCGGTGATTAAACGTCGCAATCACTGCATTGTGCACAACATACTGCAATTCCGGAGAAATTCTGTCCAGTTTATGGCTCTCCGGGGTTCCGTGAGGTTCAGATGGCGAATGTCACTCGAAGCCGGCCGCTCTCGCCGCATCTCCAAGTCTACAAGCCGATCCCGACGATGGTCATGTCCATCGTGCATCGCATAACCGGCGCCGCCCTTTACTTCGGCACGGTGCTCGTTGCCTGGTGGCTCATCGCCGCCGCTTCGGGCGAAGCCTATTTCGATTGGGTCAACTGGTTTTTCGGCACGCTGATCGGGCGCCTCGTGCTCTTCGGCTACACCTGGGCGCTGATGCACCACATGCTGGGCGGTCTTCGCCACTTCATGTGGGACATGGGGCGCGGCTATGAAAAACACTTCAATACAAAGCTCGCCATCGCCACCCCGATCGTCTCCGTCGCCCTGACGGTTTTGATCTGGATCGTCGGTTACCTGGCGCGCTGAGGAGAAACCCATGGACATGCGCACTCCCCTCGGCAAGGTTCGTGGTCTCGGCTCGGCCAAGGATGGCACGGAGCATTTCTGGCGCCAGCGCCTGACGGCCGTTGCCAACGTTCCGCTACTCTTGTTCTTCGTCGGCTTCCTGATCTGCTACAACGGCGCGTCCTATGCGGAAGTCACCGCGGCGCTGTCGAACCCGATCGTCGCCGTGCTCATGGGCCTTGTCGTCGTCTCCGGCCTCATCCACATGAAGCTCGGCATGCAGGTCATCATCGAGGACTACGTGCATGCGGAAGGCGTGAAGATCGCGCTCCTCATGCTCAACACCTTCTTCGCGATCCTGGTCGGCGGGCTCTGTCTTTTCGCCGTCCTCAAGATCGCCTTCGCAGGATAATCCATCATGGCAGCGAACTCCTCCCCGGCGGCCAACGGCAAGGCCTATACTTATGTGGACCACTCCTTCGACGTGATCGTCGTCGGTGCCGGCGGCGCGGGCCTGCGCGCCACGCTCGGCATGGCCGAACAGGGGCTCAAGACCGCCTGCATCACCAAGGTTTTCCCGACACGCTCGCACACGGTCGCTGCCCAGGGCGGCATCGCGGCCTCGCTCAGGAACATGACGCCGGACAGCTGGCAATGGCACCTCTACGACACCGTCAAGGGTTCCGACTGGCTCGGCGACGTCGATGCCATGCAGTATCTCGCCATGGAAGCGCCGAAGGCGGTCTATGAGTTGGAGCACTACGGCGTTCCCTTCTCGCGCAATGCGGAAGGAAAAATCTACCAGCGGCCGTTCGGCGGCCACATGCAGAATTACGGCGAAGGCCCGCCGGTGCAGCGCACCTGCGCTGCCGCCGACCGGACCGGCCATGCCATCCTGCACACGCTCTACGGCCAGTCGTTGCGCAACAATGCGGAATTCTTCATCGAATATTTCGCGCTCGACCTGATCATGTCGGCCGACGGCCGCTGCACCGGCGTCGTCGCCTGGAACCTCGATGACGGCACGATCCACCGTTTCGCCGCCAAGATGGTGGTGCTGGCGACCGGCGGCTACGGTCGCGCCTATTTCTCGGCCACCTCGGCGCACACCTGCACGGGTGACGGCGGCGGCATGATCGCCCGCGCCGGTCTGCCGCTCCAGGACATGGAATTCGTCCAGTTCCACCCGACCGGCATCTATGGCGCCGGCTGCCTTATCACCGAGGGCGCGCGCGGCGAAGGCGGCTATCTCGTCAATTCGGAAGGCGAGCGCTTCATGGAGCGCTATGCGCCGTCGGCCAAGGACCTGGCGTCTCGCGACGTCGTCTCGCGCTGCATGACGATGGAGATCCGCGAAGGCCGCGGCGTCGGCAAGAACAAGGACCACATCTTCCTGCATCTCGACCATCTCGATCCCGCCGTGCTGCACGAGCGCCTGCCGGGCATTTCCGAGAGCGCGAAGATCTTTGCCGGCGTCGACGTGACGCGCGAGCCGATCCCGGTCCTGCCGACCGTGCACTACAACATGGGCGGCATTCCCACGAACTACTGGGGCGAAGTGCTGAACGCCGACAGCCAGAACCCGGAGCGCCTGGCGCCCGGCCTGATGGCGGTAGGCGAGGCCGGCTGCGCCTCGGTGCACGGCGCCAACCGCCTCGGCTCCAATTCGCTGATCGACCTCGTGGTCTTCGGCAGAGCCGCCGCGATCCGCGCAGGTCAGGTGATCGACCGCGCCGCCCCCGTTCCGGCACTCGACATCGCTGCCTGCGACAAGATCATGGACCGCTTCGATCGCCTGCGGAACGCCAATGGCGGCACGCCGACGGCAATCCTGCGCGACAAGATGCAGCGCACCATGCAGGACGACGCGGCCGTGTTCCGCACCCAGGAATCGCTCGAAAGCGGCTGCCGCCGCATGAGCGAGATCTGGAAGGAAATGCCCGACATCAAGGTCACCGACCGCTCGATGATCTGGAACTCCGATCTCGTTGAGACGCTGGAACTGGAAAACCTGATGGCCAACGCCATCACGACCGTCTACGGCGCCGAGGCCCGCAAGGAAAGCCGCGGCTCGCATGCCCGTGAAGACTATGTCGACGGCCCCTTCGCCGGCCGCGACGACGTCAACTGGCGCAAGCACACCCTGGCCTGGGTAAGCGAGGCGGGCGACGTCAAGCTCGACTATCGCCCTGTTCACACCGACCTTATCGCCGACGGCATCGATCCCCAGAAGATCGCGCCCAAGGCCCGCGTCTATTGATCCCGAGGAGAACAGGACATGGTTGAACTCGCTCTCCCGAAAAACTCGCAGATGACCGAAGGCAAGGTCTGGCCGAAGCCGGCCGGCGCCGCGAACACCCGCGAGTTCCGCATCTATCGCTGGAACCCCGACGACGGCAAGAACCCGTCGATCGACACGTTCTACATCGACGTCGACGATTGCGGCCCGATGGTGCTCGACGCGCTGCTCTACATCAAGAACAAGATCGATCCGACGCTGACGCTGCGCCGCTCCTGCCGCGAGGGCATCTGCGGTTCCTGCGCCATGAACATCGACGGCACCAACACGCTCGCTTGCACGAAGGGCATGGACGAGGTGAAGGGTGCGGTGAAGGTCTATCCGCTGCCGCATATGCCGGTCGTAAAAGATCTCGTTCCCGATCTCACCAACTTCTACGCCCAGCACCGTTCGATCGAGCCCTGGCTGAAAACCGTCTCGCCGACGCCGGCCAAGGAATGGAAGCAGAGCCATGAGGACCGTCTCAAGCTCGACGGCCTCTATGAGTGCATTCTCTGCGCCTGCTGCTCGACCTCCTGTCCAAGCTATTGGTGGAACGGCGACCGCTATCTCGGCCCGGCCGTCCTCCTCCAGGCCTATCGCTGGCTGATCGACAGCCGCGACGAAGCCACCGGCGAGCGCCTCGACAATCTGGAAGACCCCTTCCGTCTCTACCGCTGCCACACGATCATGAACTGCGCCCAGGCTTGCCCGAAGGGGTTGAACCCGGCGAAAGCGATCGGCGAAATCAAGAAGATGCTGGTCGAGCGCCGGCTCTGACCCATATGATAGGCATTCACGAAACGTGAGGAGGCGGCTCGACTATTCGGGCCGTTTCGTCTTGATTCGTGCGGGCGATTCACGTTAATTCGGCGGAAATTGCTGCATGGCAGCAGTATCGGGCAGATATCGGGAGTAACGACATGCGGATTCACCATGTGGCAGGCGGGCTGATGATGGCGCTTGCTCTGGCCGGTTGCCAGCGCACGTCGATGGACAGCGTCAACACGCAGCAGAATATTACGCCGCTGCAGGCCCAGCCGATCGGCAGCGTTTCCTCCAGCCAGCTGCCCGACCCGACGACGGACACGTCGCAGTTCCCGGAAAAGCCGACGACCGACACGGCCATGGCGACCGGAACGGGTGTTGCCGGCGGTGCGGCGGATGCGGCAGCTGCGACGGCGCTCGACGTCACGAAGGAATCCATGGTCGGCAACTGGCGTGTGGCAAGCGGCCCGTCTTCCTGCGACATGTTCCTGACGCTCACCAATCTCGGCAGCGGCTCGCGCGGCGGCACGCGTGGTTGCGCCGGCGAGCTGACGACGATGGGCTCCTGGGAAGTTGCCGGCAAGCAGGTCGTGTTGAAGGACCGCAACGGCAATTCCATTGCCCGCCTCTACAAGTCTGCAGACGCTCGCTTTGACGGCACGACCAATTCCGGCCAACCCGTCAGCCTTTCGCGCTGATCCCGTCCTTCCGACACCGACACGGATAAAACCCGCCCATGGGCAAGGACTGGGACAGCGGATCGACACATCCGGACCATGGCGTTTCGGATAGGCTGCAGGCCCTTGTCCAGAGTGGCGAGCTGAAGCCGGACCCGGCGCAGAAGGCCATGGCCGCGCGCTTCGACCGGCTGCTTCTCGACCTGCACGCCCAGCGCCCGGCGCGCAAATCCAGCGCGCTCGGCTGGCTCTTCGCCTCCCGCAAACCCGAAACCGTCAGCGCCCCCAAGGGCCTTTACATCTATGGCGGCGTCGGGCGCGGCAAGACCATGCTGATGGACATGTTCTTCGAGCTGGCGCGGGTGAAGCGCAAGCGTCGGGCGCATTTCCATGAGTTCATGGCCGACGTGCACGATCGCATCCACAAGCACCGCCAGAAGCTGAAGGCCGGGGAGACCAAGCAGGCCGATCCCGTACCGCCGGTGGCCGCAAGCCTCGTCGAGGAAGCGCGGCTGCTCTGCTTCGACGAGTTTTCCGTGACGGATATCGCCGATGCGATGATCCTGTCGCGCCTGTTCGGCGAGCTGTTCCAGCGCGGCTGCATCCTGGTGACGACATCGAACGTCGAGCCCGACAATCTCTACAAGGATGGCCTCAATCGCGGCTTGTTCCTGCCCTTCGTCGATCTCCTGAAACAATATGTCGAGATCGTTCCGCTGGATTCGCTGACGGATTACCGGCTGGAAAAGGACAGTGGCCTGCCGGTCTTCCGCTATCCGCTGACGCCGGAAGCCGACATGGCGATGGATGCGGCCTGGCGGCGCGAGGTGGCGGGCAAGACGGTCGATGCCGAGACGATCGCCTTCCGCGGCCGCAGCATAACGGTGCCGCAGGCATCAGCCCGGGCGGCGCGCTTTTCCTTCGCCGATCTCTGCCAGCGTCCGCTGGGGGCCGCCGACTATCTCGAAATCCTGTCGCGCTACGACACGCTGTTCGTCGACCACATCCCCTTGCTCGGCGCGGACAAGCGCAACGAGACCAAGCGCTTCATCAATCTCGTGGACACGGTCTACGACCATCGCGTCCGGCTGTTCGCCTCCGCGGCCGCCGCCCCGGAAGAGCTTCTGGTGACCCGCAAAGGCACCGAAGGTTTTGAATTCGATCGCACCGTCTCGCGCCTCATCGAGATCCGCAGTACGGAATATCTTGCAGATCATACGGCCCGATATGGCGATGACGTGACGAAAGCGTGACAGGAATTCTTACGTTTACGTAAGAATTTTTGCATCTAACCGATTGAAAAATTTCGATACAAAAGTATGTGTTGAATTTTTAACCCGAGGGGCGTAAGCCCTTGCGCCGAAAGGTCCCGCAATTGCGACATTGGGGGCCTGTTGATCGGAGCAAGAGGAAGCTTTTCATGGCCCGCAAGAAGATCGCACTTATTGGTTCTGGAATGATCGGTGGCACGCTGGCGCATCTCGCCGGCCTGAAGGAGCTGGGCGACATCGTCCTCTTCGACATCGCCGACGGCATTCCGCAGGGTAAGGGCCTCGACATTGCCCAGTCCTCGCCGGTCGAAGGCTTCAATGCCTCGCTGACGGGCGCCAGCGACTACGCCGCCATCGAAGGCGCTGATGTCTGCATCGTCACCGCCGGTGTTGCCCGCAAGCCCGGCATGAGCCGCGATGACCTGCTCGGCATCAACCTCAAGGTCATGGAACAGGTCGGCGCCGGCATCAAGAAGTACGCGCCAAACGCCTTCGTCATCTGCATCACCAACCCGCTCGACGCGATGGTCTGGGCGCTGCAGAAGTTTTCGGGCCTGCCGAAGAACATGGTCGTCGGCATGGCCGGCGTGCTGGACTCGGCGCGCTTCCGCCTCTTCCTCTCGGAAGAATTCAAGGTTTCCGTGCAGGACGTCACCGCCTTCGTTCTCGGTGGCCATGGCGACACGATGGTGCCGCTCGCCCGTTACTCCACCGTTGCCGGCATCCCGCTGACCGACCTCGTCAAGATGGGCTGGGTCACCAAGGAGCGCCTCGAAGAGATCATCCAGCGCACCCGTGACGGCGGCGCCGAAATCGTCGGCCTGCTCAAGACCGGCTCGGCCTACTATGCTCCGGCCGCTTCGGCGATCGAGATGGCCGAATCCTTCCTCAAGGACAAGAAGCGTGTCCTGCCCGTCGCCGCCCATCTCTCGGGCCAGTACGGCGTCAAGGACATGTATGTCGGCGTTCCCACGGTCATCGGTGCCGGCGGCGTCGAGCGCATCGTCGAAATCGACCTCAATAAGGCCGAACAGGAAGCCTTCGACAAGTCGGTCGCAGCCGTTGCCGGCCTGTGCGAAGCCTGCATCAACATCGCGCCCGCGCTGAAGTAATCCCGGCTCTTTTGTTTCACGCAATTCCAGCAGGTCCTGCTGGAATTGCTCAGACAGGATTTATCCCATGAACATTCATGAATATCAGGCCAAGGCTCTGCTCAAGAGCTTTGGCGCACCGGTCGCCGAAGGCGTCGCGATCTTCTCCGCCGACGAGGCGGAAGCGGCTGCCAAGTCGCTCCCCGGCCCGCTCTACGTGGTCAAGAGCCAGATCCATGCCGGCGGCCGTGGTAAGGGCAAGTTCAAGGAGCTTGGCCCGGACGCCAAGGGCGGCGTTCGCCTCGCTTTCTCGATCGACGAAGCCAAGGCCCACGCCAAGGACATGCTCGGCAACACGCTCGTCACCGCGCAGACCGGCGAAGCCGGCAAGCAGGTGAACCGCCTCTACATCGAGGACGGTGCCGACATCGACCGCGAACTCTATCTCTCGCTGCTCGTCGATCGCTCGGTCGGCCAGGTTGCCTTCGTCGTTTCGACGGAAGGCGGCATGGACATCGAGGCTGTTGCCCATGACACGCCGGAGAAGATTCTTACCGTCGCGATCAACCCGGAAGCCGGTGTCACCGCCGACGATCTGGCGAAGCTCACCTCGGCGCTGAAGCTCGAAGGCGAAGCCAAGGCGGATGCCGAAAAACTCTTCCCGATCCTCTACAAGGCCTTTGTCGAGAAGGACATGAGCCTGCTCGAGATCAACCCGTTGATCGTCATGAAGAACGGCCGCGTGCGCGTTCTCGACGCCAAGGTGTCCTTCGACGGCAACGCGCTGTTCCGCCACGACGACATCAAGGCGCTGCGCGACGAGACCGAAGAAGACGCCAAGGAAATCGAAGCCTCCAAGTGGGACCTCGCTTACGTGGCGCTCGACGGCAACATCGGCTGCATGGTCAACGGTGCCGGTCTTGCCATGGCGACGATGGACATCATCAAGCTCTACGGCAAGGAGCCGGCGAACTTCTGCGACGTCGGCGGCGGCGCCGGCAAGGAGAAGGTCGCGGCCGCCTTCAAGATCATCACGGCCGACCCGAAGGTCGAGGGGATCCTCGTCAACATCTTCGGCGGCATCATGAAGTGCGACGTTATCGCTGAAGGCGTGGTCGCAGCCGTGCAGGAAGTCGGCCTCAAGGTTCCGCTGGTCGTTCGTCTCGAAGGCACGAATGTCGAACTTGGCAAGAAGATCCTGAACGAATCCGGCCTGGCGATCACCGCCGCCGACGATCTGGACGATGCTGCCAAGAAGATCGTCGCCGCGATCAACGGCTAACCTGAAGGACCAGACCTCATGTCGATTCTCGTCAACAAGAACACCAAGGTCCTCGTTCAGGGCCTGACCGGCAAGACCGGGACCTTCCACACCGAACAGGCGCTCGCCTATTACGGCACGCAGATGGTCGGCGGCATCCACCCGAAGAAGGGTGGCGAAACCTGGACCGGCTCGAAGGGCGAAAGCCTGCCGATCTTCGCTTCCGTCGCCGAAGGCCGCGAGAAGACCGGTGCCGATGCATCCGTGATCTACGTTCCTCCGGCAGGCGCCGCGGACGCGATCATCGAGGCGATCGAAGCGGAAATCCCGTTCATCACCTGCATCACCGAAGGTATCCCGGTTGCCGACATGGTGCGCGTCAAGGCTCGCCTCGACCGCTCCTCCTCACGTCTGCTCGGCCCAAACTGCCCCGGCATCCTGACGCCGGAAGAATGCAAGATCGGCATCATGCCGGGCTCGATTTTCCGCAAGGGCTCCGTCGGTATCGTCTCGCGCTCCGGCACGCTGACCTATGAAGCGGTCTTCCAGACCTCCAACGAAGGCCTCGGCCAGACCACGGCCGTCGGCATCGGCGGCGACCCGGTCAAGGGCACGGAATTCATCGACGTGCTGGAGATGTTCCTGGCGGACGACGCCACGACCTCGATCATCATGATCGGCGAAATCGGCGGCTCGGCCGAAGAAGATGCGGCACAGTTCCTCATCGACGAAGCCAAGAAGGGCCGCAAGAAGCCGATGGCTGGCTTCATCGCGGGCCGTACCGCTCCGAAGGGCCGCACCATGGGTCATGCCGGCGCTGTCGTTTCCGGCGGCAAGGGTGACGCGGAATCCAAGATCGCGGCGATGGAGGCAGCGGGCATCCGTGTTTCGCCTTCGCCGGCGCGTCTCGGCAAGACGCTGGTCGAAGTCCTCAAGGGCTGAGAAACGAAACTGGGATTGGCCGGCTGAAAACGCCGGCCGATCCGTCTCTTCCTGGCGCTGGATAGAGCGCCGGGCGGCAAGCCGGGGAAAGCCCGGTCAACACGATCGTTCGGGAGGCGGGCGCGGCGCCCGCAAAACACCATGGCACGACTAGACGCCAACGAACAATTCCTGGCCACGTCCTTCCTCGATGGAGCGAACGCGGCCTATATCGAACAGCTCTACGCCAAGTATGAAGCGAACCCCGCCTCTGTCGGTGAGGAATGGCAGGCCTTTTTCAAGGCCCTCGAAGACCAGCCCTCCGACATCGTGAAGGCCGCCAGGGGCGCCTCGTGGCAGCGCGCCAACTGGCCGATCGCCGCCAATGGCGAACTGGTCTCGGCGCTTGATGGCAACTGGGGCGTCGTCGAGAAGGTTCTTGAAAAGAAGGTGCAGGCGAAGGCCGAGGCCGTTGCCGTGCAGACCGGCACGCCCGTCAACCAGGCGGACGTCAATCAGGCGACGCGCGATTCTGTTCGCGCCATCATGATGATCCGTGCCTACCGCGCCCGCGGTCACCTGCATGCCAAGCTCGACCCGCTCGGCCTTGCGGCGCCGGTTGAGGACTACAACGAGCTCTCGCCGTCGAACTACGGTTTCGAGGAGAAGGATCTCGACCGCAAGATCTTCATCGACAACGTGCTTGGCCTCGAATACGCGACCGTGCGCGAAATGGTCGAAATCCTCGAGCGCACCTATTGCTCGACGATCGGCGTCGAATTCATGCACATCTCCAACCCGGAAGAGAAGGGCTGGATCCAGGAGCGCATCGAAGGTCCGGACAAGGGCGTCGATTTCACGCCGGAAGGCAAGAAGGCGATTCTGCAGAAGCTGATCGAGGCTGAGGGCTTCGAGCAGTTCATCGACGTCAAGTACAAGGGCACCAAGCGCTTCGGCCTCGACGGCGGTGAAGCGCTGATCCCGGCGCTGGAGCAGATCATCAAGCGGGGCGGCCAGCTCGGCTTGAAGGAAATCGTTCTCGGCATGGCGCACCGCGGCCGCCTCAACGTTCTGACGAACGTGATGGCCAAACCCCACCGCGCCGTCTTCCACGAGTTCAAGGGCGGCTCCTACGCGCCCGACGAAGTGGAAGGCTCGGGCGACGTGAAGTACCACCTCGGTGCTTCTTCGGACCGCGAGTTCGACGGCAACAAGGTGCACCTGTCGCTGACCGCCAACCCCTCGCATCTCGAGATCGTCAACCCTGTCGTCATGGGCAAGGCCCGTGCCAAGCAGGACCAGATGGCGAAGGTCTTCGAGGGTGACATCATCCCGCTCTCCGAGCGCGTCCAGGTCATGCCGCTGCTGCTGCACGGCGATGCGGCCTTTGCGGGCCAGGGTGTGACGGCCGAAATCCTCGGCCTGTCGGGCCTGCGCGGCCACCGCGTTGCCGGCACGGTGCACGTCATCATCAACAACCAGATCGGCTTCACCACGAACCCGGCCTTCTCGCGCTCCTCGCCCTATCCGTCGGATGTGGCGAAGATGATCGAGGCGCCGATCTTCCATGTGAACGGCGACGATCCGGAAGCGGTGACCTACGCTGCCAAGATCGCGACCGAATTCCGCATGAAGTTCCACAAGCCGGTCGTGCTGGACATGTTCTGCTACCGTCGCTTCGGCCACAACGAAGGCGACGAGCCGGCGTTCACGCAGCCGAAGATGTACAAGGCGATCCGCGCCCACAAGACCGTGGTCAACCTCTATGGTTCGCGTCTCATTGGCGAAGGCGTGATCAGCGAGGGCGAATTCGAGAAGATGAAGGCGGATTGGCGCGCCAATCTCGAGCAGGAATTCGAGGCTGGCCAGTCCTACAAGCCGAACAAGGCCGACTGGCTGGACGGCGCCTGGTCGGGCCTGCGCTCGGCCGACAACCAGGACGAACAGCGTCGCGGCAAGACCTCCGTGCCGATGAAGCAGCTCAAGGAGATCGGTCGCAAGATCGCGACGATCCCGGAAGGCTTCAAGGCCCACAAGACCATTCAGCGTTTCATGGACAACCGCATGCAGATGGTGGAGACGGGCGAGGGTATCGACTGGGCGATGGCGGAAGCGCTTGCCTATGGCACGCTCTGCGTCGAGGGCACGAAGATCCGTCTCTCCGGCCAGGATTGCGAACGCGGCACGTTCTCGCAGCGCCATTCGGTTATCTACGATCAGGAGACCGAAGACCGCTACATCCCGCTTGCCAACCTCTCGCCCACGCAGGCGCGCTACGAGGTCATCAACTCGATGCTCTCGGAAGAGGCCGTGCTCGGCTTCGAATACGGCTATTCGCTGGCCCGTCCCAACGCGCTGACGCTTTGGGAGGCCCAGTTCGGCGACTTCGCCAACGGTGCGCAGGTCGTCTTCGACCAGTTCATCTCGTCGGGTGAGCGCAAGTGGCTGCGCATGTCGGGCCTCGTCTGCCTGCTGCCGCACGGCTATGAGGGCCAGGGTCCGGAGCACTCCTCCGCCCGCCTCGAACGCTGGCTGCAGATGTGCGCCGAAGACAACATGCAGGTCGCCAACGTCACGACGCCGGCGAACTACTTCCACATCCTGCGCCGCCAGGTGAAGCGCGACTTCCGCAAGCCGCTGATCATGATGACGCCGAAATCCCTGCTGCGCCACAAGCGCGCCGTTTCCTCGCTGTCGGAAATGGCGGGCGAGAGCTCGTTCCACCGTCTGCTGTGGGACGACGCCGAGGTGATCAAGGACGGTCCGATCAAGCTGCAGAAGGACGCCAAGATCCGCCGTGTCGTGATGTGCTCGGGCAAAGTCTACTACGACCTTCTGGAAGAGCGCGAAAAGCGCGGTATCGACGACGTTTATCTCCTGCGCCTGGAACAGCTCTATCCGTTCCCGGCCAAGGCGCTGATCAACGAGCTGTCGCGCTTCCGCAATGCCGAGATGGTCTGGTGCCAGGAAGAGCCCAAGAACATGGGTGGCTGGGCCTTCATCGATCCGTATCTCGAATGGGTGCTCGCCCATATCGACGCCAAGTACCAGCGCGTGCGCTACACCGGTCGTCCGGCCGCAGCCTCGCCGGCGACGGGCCTGATGTCGAAGCACATGGCGCAGCTCGCTGCTTTCCTCGAGGACGCGCTGGGCGGTTGATCCGCCCGGCTTCCCAGTAACCACGATAAGAATCACGAACGGAACACACTCATGGCTACCGAAATCCGCGTCCCGACTCTGGGCGAATCCGTCAGCGAAGCGACCGTCGGCACCTGGTTCAAGAAGGTCGGCGACGTCATCAAGGCCGACGAGCCGCTCTGTGAGCTCGAAACCGACAAGGTGACGATCGAAGTGCCGGCGCCGGCCGCCGGCGTCCTGTCGGAAATCACGGCCGCCGCCGGCGAGACCGTCGCCCCGGGTGGTCTGCTTGGCCAGATTTCTGCCAGCGGTTCCGCCGGTGCGAGCGCGCCTGCTGCTGCCGAAAAGGTCGAGAAGGTTGCGGCGGCTCCCGCTGCCGAAACCAAGCCCGCCGCGGCTGCGTCTTCCATGCCGGCTGCACCCTCGGCCGCCAAGCTGCTTGCGGAAAACAACATTTCCGCCGACCAGGTCGATGGTTCCGGCAAGCGTGGCCAGGTGCTGAAGGGCGACGTCATCGCAGCCGTTGCCAAGGGCATTACGGCGTCTACCGCTGCTGCCGCCGAACCGGTCAAGGTTGCCGCCCGCGTTCCGTCCTCCGAGGCGGACGCGCCGCGCGAAGAACGCGTGAAGATGACGCGTCTGCGCCAGACGATCGCCAAGCGCCTCAAGGATGCGCAGAACACCGCCGCCATGCTGACCACCTACAACGAGGTGGACATGAAGGCCGTGATGGACCTGCGTAATCGCTACAAGGACATTTTCGAGAAGAAGCATGGTGTGAAGCTCGGCTTCATGGGCTTCTTCACCAAGGCCGTCACGCATGCGCTGAAGGAACTGCCGGCCGTCAACGCCGAGATCGACGGCACCGACATCATCTACAAGAACTACTGCCATGTCGGCGTCGCCGTCGGCACGGACAAGGGTCTTGTCGTACCGGTCGTGCGTGATGCAGACCAGATGTCGATCGCCGAGATCGAGAAGGAAATCGGCCGCCTCGGCAAGGCCGCCCGTGACGGTGCGCTTTCCATGGCCGACATGCAGGGTGGTACCTTCACCATCTCGAACGGCGGCGTCTACGGCTCGCTGATGTCCTCGCCGATCCTCAACGCCCCTCAGTCCGGCATTCTCGGTATGCACAAGATCCAGGATCGCCCGGTCGTCGTCGGTGGCCAGATCGTCATTCGTCCGATGATGTATCTCGCGCTCTCCTACGATCACCGCATCGTCGACGGCAAGGAAGCCGTGACCTTCCTGGTGCGCGTCAAGGAAAGCCTGGAAGATCCGGAACGCCTCGTTCTCGATCTGTAATGAGACTGGCGGCGGGTGCTCTCTTCGGGCACCCGCTCCGTGCTCGTCGCCGACCGGCGGCGGGCTTCCCGTGATCGAGCCTGCGCCGGGATGAGCGAGGGGTGATGGAAGCAGCAGCAGCGTCGACGGAAATCTGGGTGCTCGGCTGGAGTGTCGTGCTTCTTATCGTGCACATCCTTGTTCAGGCATTGTCGCTCGATCTCGCCGGTGATCTCAGCGTCAAGTACCTGCTCGGCCCGCGCGACGAACAGCGCACGACGAAGAGCATCATGGCAGGGCGCCTGCTGCGCTCGCTGAACAACATGCTGGAGACCTATCCGGCCTTCATCGCGCTGGCGCTTGCGCTGGCCGTGACGGGCAAGACCGGAGGGCTCGGTGCGGCGGGGGCCGTGACCTGGATCCTGGCGCGCCTGGTCTTCACCTTCTTCTATGTTGCGGGCATTCCGATCCTGCGCACGGCTGCCTGGTTCGTCTCGATCATCGGGCTCGTCCTGATGGTCCTGCGCCTGATGCTATGACAAGCGCGGCCCGATGGCTTTCTCTCCTTCCACTATTCGGATGTCCGGCCGCATGCGTGACGGCGTGCCTGGTTCCTTGCCGCAGGGTGGAAGATCGACAGCGGCCGAACCGCAGGATACCCTCCGGCCAGCGCCCCTGATGCGCATGCAGCAACCCGCGGGTGCCGATAGGGCCCTCAACGCACCGGTGACGATCGTATGAGCCAATATCTCCTGGAACTTGCCTCGCTGATGGCGATCTTCGCCTTCGCCATCGTCTCGCCGGGTGCGGATCTCGCCATGGTCATGCGCCAGTCGATCGTGCATGGCCGGCGTGCGGCTGTCGTCACGTCCTTCGGCATCGGCACGTCGCTGATGTTCCACGTCACCTATACGATCCTCGGCCTCGGCCTTATCATTTCCCAGTCGATCTACCTCTTCAACATCGTGAAGTGGTGCGGCGTCGCTTACCTTGTCTATATCGGCATCAAGGCGTTGAGGGCCGGCAAGGCCGACCTTTCCGTGGAAGCGGTGAAGGGTCATGAAGAGGGCAGGGGCGGGCAATCGGCCGTCCGCGCCTTCGGCCTCGGTTTCCTTGCCAATGCGCTGAACCCCAAGCCGGTCTTCTTCTTCCTGTCGATCTTCTCGACGGTCGTCAGTGCCCATACGCCGATCGCGGTAAAATTCGGCTATGGCGTCGTCATGGCCACCTGCCTCATTGCCTGGTTCGTCGGCGTCTCGCTGTTCATGACGACGCCAAGGATGCGCGCCGCCTTCGCGCGCATGAGCCAATGGATCGACCGGGCCAGCGGCCTCGTCTTCATCGCGCTCGGCATCAAGCTCGCCACGGAAAAGGCTCACTGAGCCATGCGCGCCGCCCTCGTTGTTGCCGGATTGCTTGCCGCGACCGCCGCTTCTGCGGCGGAGTGCCGGCAGGACCGCGCGCTCTATGCGGATCGCGACGGGGGCTATGAGCTGGCATTCGAATCTGTCGGCTCGAATGCGGCGGCGACGAGCCATCATTTCAAGCTGAAGGTTCTGGCAAGCGGCGTGGTGCTTGACGGTGTCGTCATGCCGGGCGAACCCGCCCGCTCGAACGGCATGGCCATGTACAACTGCCCGGAAGGGGACGTCACCGGTGAGGAGATCGCCGCCTGCACCGTGTGGGAAGGCGTGATCTACGCGCTTGACGGCGCGGGCGATGCCGGCCTCCTGCCGGAGGAGGGGACTGTGGCAGCTGAAACCCTGCTTCTTTCCGGCTTCGGGCCGTCGGTCCGCTATTCGAAGCTGTGGGATGACGGCAAGGCGAGCGTTGCGCCCTGGGACGTCTTCATACGGAAGGGGTGTGCGGCATGACGGAGGCCCCTGTTCTTCTCGTTACCGGCGGCAGCCGCGGCATCGGTGCCAGTGTCTGCCGCATGGCGGGCGCCGCGGGCTGGCAAGTGGCGGTGAACTATGCCGCCAATCTCGAGGCAGCCGAGGCCGTGGTCGCCGATATCCGGGCGCTTGGCGGCTCGGCGATCCCGGTACAGGGGGATGTCGGCACGGAACTTGGCCTTGCCTCCATCTTCTCCACCATCGACGGCACCTTCGGTCGGCTCGATGGGCTGGTCAACAATGCGGGTATCGTTGCGCTGCCGCAGCGCGTCGACGAGATGTCCGCCGAGCGGCTGGAGCGTATGTTCGCCGTCAATGTGATGGGCTCGATCCGTTGCGCGCAGGAGGCTGTGCGCCGCATGTCGATCCGTCACGGCGGCAAGGGCGGCTCGATCGTCAACATCTCCTCCGTCGCTGCGCTGCTCGGCGCGGCCGGGCAATATGTCGATTATGCCGCCAGCAAGGGCGCCATCGAGAGTTTCACCGTCGGCCTCGCGCGCGAGGTCGCGGCGGAGGGCGTGCGCGTCAATCTCGTGCGACCCGGCATCATCGACACCGACATCCACGCCTCCGGCGGCCTGCCGGACCGGACGCGCGACATGGCATCGCTGATCCCGATGCAGCGGCCGGGCACGGCCGATGAAGTCGCCCATTCCATTCTCTATCTTCTCTCCGATGCGGCATCCTATGTGACGGGTGCCGCCCTCAACGTCAGCGGCGGGCGCTAGGCCCCCGCGCAGGAAGGACTTGTCATGGCATATGATCTCATCGTTATCGGTTCCGGCCCCGGCGGCTACGTGTGCGCCATCAAGGCGGCCCAGCTCGGCCTCAAGGTCGCGGTCGTCGAAAAGCGCGCCACCTATGGCGGCACCTGCCTCAATGTCGGCTGCATCCCCTCCAAGGCGCTGCTGCATGCGTCCGAAACCTACAGCCATGCCGCCCACGGCATGGACGCGCTCGGCATCGAGGGCGTCACGCCCACGCTGAACCTCGGCAAGATGATGGCGCACAAGGATGCGACGGTGAAGTCGAATGTCGACGGCGTCGCCTTCCTGTTCAAGAAGAACAAGATCGACGGCATCCAGGGCATCGGCAAGGTGCTCGCCGCGGGCAAGGTTTCCGTCACCAGCGACAAGGGTGAGGAGCAGGTTCTCGAGACGAAGAACATCGTCATCGCCACGGGCTCCGATGTCGCCGGTATTCCGGGCGTTCCGGTCGAGATCGACGAGAAGGTCATCGTCTCCTCCACCGGCGGTATCGCCCTCGACAAGGTGCCGGGTCACCTGATCGTCGTCGGCGGCGGTGTCATCGGCCTCGAGCTCGGCTCCGTCTGGGCTCGCCTCGGCGCCAAGGTCACCGTGGTCGAGTATCTCGACACCATCCTCGGTGGCATGGACGGCGACGTCTCCAAGCAGTTCCAGCGCATGCTGGTCAAGCAGGGCATGGAGTTCAAGCTGGGCGCCAAGGTGACGGGTGTCGAGAAGGCGGCTTCCGGTGCCAAGGTAACCTTCGAACCCGTCAAGGGCGGCGACGCGACCACGATCGAAGCCGATGTCGTGCTGATCGCTACCGGCCGCAAGCCCTATACCGAGGGCCTCGGCCTCAAGGAAGCCGGCGTCGTGCTGGACAACCGCGGCCGTGTCGAGATCGACAACCACTTCCAGACCAACGTTGCCGGCATCTATGCCATCGGTGATGTGGTGCGTGGCCCCATGCTTGCCCACAAGGCGGAAGACGAGGGCGTCGCCGTTGCCGAAATCCTTGCGGGCCAGGCTGGCCATGTGAACTATGACGTCATCCCGGGCGTCGTCTATACCCAGCCGGAAGTCGCCTCCGTCGGCAAGACGGAAGAGGAGCTGAAGGCCGCGGGCATCGCCTACAAGGCCGGCAAGTTCCCCTTCACCGCGAATGGTCGCGCCCGCGCCATGCTGGCGACGGACGGTTTCGTCAAGGTGCTGGCGGACAAGGAAACGGATCGTGTGCTCGGTGTGCACATCGTCGGCTTCGGCGCTGGCGAGATGATCCACGAGGCAGCCGTTCTGATGGAATTCGGCGGCTCCTCGGAAGACCTCGGCCGCACCTGCCACGCGCACCCGACCATGTCGGAAGCCGTCAAGGAAGCAGCGCTCGCAACCTTCTTCAAGCCGATCCACATGTGATCCGGTCAGGCGGCTGCGACAACCGGCCGCCTGTCTTCATCCGGTGAAGCGGGGCACCATGGAAGCCTTAAAGGATGGCCTTCATGTCCCCCGTTTCGAGACCGGTCTCGCTTCCACATCCGCTTCTGCCTGCCGCCGACTGGGCGGATCGCTTTACGTTGGGCCTGCCGGTCGAGCACCTCACGGCGCGGGAGGCGGCGCGGCTGGCGCTCGAACATCCCCCCGGCTGGGTGCGCCGCCTCATGGTGCTGCGCAATGCGCTCGTCAGGCCCTTCGGTCTGAAAGGGGCGGCGGAGAGGGTCGCGACGTCGGAGACGGAGATCGGCGGCTTTCCCGTGGTCAGCGCAAGCGACGACCGGGTGGTGCTCGGCTTCGACGACCGGCACCTCGACTTTCGCATCGTCATCGATGTCCGGCAGGATCGGCCGAGCGGCCAGACGCTCAGCGTCATGACGCTCGTCCATCGCAACAATCTCCTCGGCCGGCTCTATCTTGCGGCCGTGATGCCCTTTCACAAACTGATCGTGCGCACGATGCTGGCAGGCATCGGCCGAAGGGTCTCGTCCGTCCGGAAGCCCTGAGGCTCAGGGCACCGCCGTGACGGTGAAGTCTTGCTTGCGCAGCAGTTCGACGACCCCTTCCGGGCCGGCGAGGTGCAGCGCACCGACGGCGATGAAGACATTGCCGCCGGTCAGGATCGGCACGGCGCGCTCTGCCATCGTGTGGTTGCGGTCGATGATGATGCGCTGTTCAAAATCGGCATAGGCCTTGGCGTCCGTATCCGTCTCGGGCGCGGCAGCGCGCATCATCGGCATGATCATGCCGGTATCACCGGAGAGGTAGAGCTGGCTCATCGTCTCGATGACGTCCGTCAGCGTATCGCCGAGTTCCAGCGTCTGGACGAGGCCCTGGACCTGCGGCTCGAGCGGCAGGGAATCGAGGGCGGAAATCTGCTCGACGAGCGTTTCGAGCCCCTTCAGCGTCTTGCCTTCGGTGAGCGCATCCTTGGCGAGGCGCTGGTCGAGGAAGGCCGCGCCTGCTGTCTTGCGGGCGATCTCGCAAGCGGGCAGCGCCACGAAGCTTGCGATCATCCACGGTTTCATGCGGCCAACGGCAGCGAGCGAAAGCCCACGGTTCTTCAGGCCCTCGGCCAGTTTCTCGGCGCCCTCCTTGTCGAGGAAATCGGTGATGGACTTGCCGTCGGTGAACATGGTGAGGTCGGGGCGCGTGAGTATCGCCGCGCCGGCCTTCTTCTCGTCGGCGATCTCGTCCGACTCGACCACGACAGTGGTCGCTGCAGCAAAGGCGGCGCGCGCGGCCTCCGGCATGGCCAGCACCCGCGGATCCGTCACATGCATGGTGCCGAGCAGCCAGGAGCTGGGCTGGCCGTCCTTCTCGATCTTCCAGAAGATGCCCTTGCCGTTTTGCACACCATCGGCTTCGGCGCGCAGTTTGGCGTAGCCTGCCGGATCGTCCTTCTCGAACTTCTCGAGCAGGTTGATGCCGCCGCAGGCCGGCGGTTCTTCCGCATGGGCCGGTGACAGGGCGGCGAGCACGAAGAGAAAGGAGAGCGCGACCAGCACATGGACGACCGCCACGCCCCAGAGGCCGGCATCGGCCAGCCGGTCGGCAAGCGCCGCGCGCTGTTTGCGAAGAAGGACTGTCATGGTCGAGCTCCCTGTCTTTTCGGTGACCCTGAAGCACGTTGCGACCCTTGAGAATCGCCCCTCGTGCTTTCGACATTGGTTTTACGCATGTCGTTCTCACAATCCCTTAACAGGCCAGCGCCCTTCGACATCGAAGGGGTCTTATGCCCGCGGGTGGGCGCGGTCGTAGATTTCGAGCAGCCGGGCGGAATCGACGCCGGTATAGACCTGCGTGGTGGAAAGGCTGGCATGGCCAAGCAATTCCTGGATGGTGCGCAGATCGCCGCCGCCGGCAAGCAGATGCGTGGCGAAGGAATGGCGCAGCGCGTGCGGCGTCGCGCTGTCCGGCAGGCCGAGCGCGCCGCGCAGCTTCTGCATCTCGCGCTGGAGGATCGCCGGCTGCAGGGGGCCGCCGCGGGCGCCGCGGAAGAGCGGACTGCCCTCCGCCAACGAGAAGGGGCAGAGTTTTACATAATCCCTCACGCCGGCAAGGGCCGGTGCGATCAGCGGCACGATACGGGTCTTGTCGCCCTTGCCGGTGATGCGCAGCGATGTCGGCGTGCCGGCAAAGTCGGCCGGCGTCAGCGACAGCGCCTCGGAGATACGCAGGCCGCAGCCGTAGAGGAGCGTTAGCACGGCGGCGTTGCGCAGGCGGATCCATGGCTCCTCCGCCAGCTGCTCGCCGGCATCGACGACGGCGATCGCCTGCCGGTCGGAGAGCGGCTTCGGCAGGGATTTCGGTTGTTTCGGCGAGCGCACGGCCGCGGCGCCGGCGGCGTTGGCAAGCCCCTTGCGCTCCAGATGGCGCAGGAACGAGCGTAGCCCTGCAAGGCCACGGCCGAGCGTGCGGGCGCCTGCGCCGTCGCGGCGGCGGGCGGCGAGAAAACCGCGCAGGTCCGCCGGCCGCAGCTCGCCGATGTCCTTCAGTCGCGCGGGGGCGGCAAGGTGCTGTGTCAGGAAGGCGAGGAATTGCCGGGTGTCACGTTCATAGGCATCCAGCGTGTTGCCGGAAAGCCGCCGTTCCTCCGCGAGCGTGGCAAGCCAGCCCTGGCGCTCGGCCATCAATGTCGGGTCGGCGATGATGAGAAGATCGGTCATGGGCGGCCCCTTGGCGTTTGTCGGAGCATCGGCGATTTCCGCTTAAGGTTTTGCTAACGTTCGCGTCGGGGCTGGGCAAAGCGGTCTGCCTTCCTCTAGACACGGTGGCTGGTATAGAGAGGGTCTTCCTCCATTCCGGGGCCATCATGCTTTTGCGTTCCATGTCCGCCGAAAACTATCGTTCGCTGCGCTCGATCCGCATGGATCTCGGCCGCGTGAACCTGTTCGTCGGTGAAAACGGAGCGGGCAAATCGAATCTCTATCGATCGCTCCAGCTGGTGCAGGCCGCGGTGCGCGGAAACTTCGCGCATGAGATCGCGGCGGAAGGCGGTATGGCCTCGGCGCTCTGGACGGGTCGGCGGCGGGCGAACGAGCCGGTGCGTATCCGCCTCGAAACCGAACTCCTCGACGAAGAACGGGCGATCACCTTCCGCTACCGTGTCGAGGCCGGTTTGCGCCCGCCGAAAGCCGCGGCGGGTTTCGCCTTCGAGCCGCAGGTGAAGGCGGAGGAGTTGACCATCGAGACCGGCCGCCGGCCGGTGACGGTGATGAAGCGCACCGGGCCGGGCATACTGGTGCGCGACGAGAGCGGCCGCATGGTCGAGCATCCCGAGCAGGCACTGACTTCGGAAACGGCCATCGCGCTGCTGGGTGATGCCGGCCACTATCCTGAGATCGGCACCTTCCGCCGTGCCGTCTCGCAATGGCGCTTCTTTCACGGCTTCCGCTCCGATCGGGATTCGGCGCTGCGCCAGCCGTGCCTTGCCGTTACCGCGCCATTGCTCGACCAGGACGGGGCGAACATGGCGGCGGTCTTTGCGACGCTCACCTGGACGCGGGAGGATACGCTCGATCTCGACCGAGCGGTGTCGGACGCCTTCGGCGGGGCGCGGCTTTCCGTACCGGAGCCGGAGGAGTTCGCGTCCTACGGTCTGGTGTTCCCGCAGTTTCCGCAGCGTGTCTTCCAGCCACGCGAGCTTTCGGACGGGCAGATCCGTTTCCTGGCGCTCGCCGCTGCCCTTCTTTCCTATCGTACGCCGCCCTTGATCGCGCTCAACGAGCCGGAGGCAAGTCTCCATCCGGACATGCTGCCGCCGCTGGCCGAGATGATCGCCCGGGCGGCGCAATCGAGCCAAATCTGGATCGTCACCCATTCCGAACGATTGGCGCAGGAGGTGGAGACGCGCTGCGGCGTCCGGGCGAAGCGTGTCATCCGCAATGACGGGGCGACCTGGATCGACGGCATGCGGCTGACCGGCGAAATGGCCGAGGACGACGAATGAGCGGGACGGCGATCTTTGCGGTTTTCTTCGCGCGGCGGTGGGGGCATCTTCGCGAGCGATGAGCAGCGATTCGATCGACCTTTTCGGGGAGAAACTCTTTCCGCGCACGGTGCCCGTGATGGTGCCGGTGCCGACGCCCGTGCCCTATTCCTATTCCGTGCCCGAGGGTATGGCGGTGGAACCGGGTTCGATCGTGCAGGTGCCGCTGGGGCCCCGGCTGGTGCCCGGTGTCGTCTGGGACGGTAGCGATGATGGAAGGGTCGATCCGAAGAAACTGCGGCCGATCGAAAAGGTGTTCGATTGCCCGCCGCTTTCGAAGGAGATGCGCGATTTCCTCGATTGGGTTTCCGCCTATACGGTGACGCCGCCCGGCCTCGTCGCCCGCATGGCGCTGCGCGCGCCGACCGCCTTCGATCCCGAACCCATGATCGAGGGGCTGCGTTTCACGGGCCATCGGCCGGAGCGGCTGACGAGTGCACGCGAGCGCGTGCTCGAGTTGATCGAGGACGGCATACCCTGGACGCGCTCCGGCCTTGCGCATGCCTCCGGCACGTCGACGAGCGTCATCGACGGACTGGTGAAGCAGGGCACCTTCGAGACGGTCTTCCTGCCGCCGCCGCCGGTGGTGGCTCTGCCGGACCCGGACTACGTCGCACCGCGGCTGGAAGGGCCGCAGACGGACAGCGCTGCGGAACTGGTCGAGAGCGTGCAAAAGGGGGAATTCTCCGTCTCGCTGATCGACGGCATCACCGGCTCGGGCAAGACCGAGGTCTATTTCGAGGCGATCGCCGAGACGCTGCGACGGGGCAAGCAGGTGCTTATCCTGCTGCCGGAAATCGCGTTGACGGCAAGTTTTCTCGAGCGGTTTCATGATCGTTTCGGAGCAAAGCCCGCGGAGTGGCATTCCGATCTCGCCCCGCGCACCCGCGAACGCGTCTGGCGGCAGGTGACGACGGGCGATGTGCGGGTCGTGGCCGGTGCGCGGTCGGCACTGTTCCTGCCCTTTGAAAATCTCGGCCTCGTCATCGTCGACGAGGAGCATGACCCGGCCTACAAGCAGGAGGACCGCGTCTTCTATAATGCCCGCGACATGGCGGTGGTCAGGGCGCGCATCGGTGATTTTCCGGTCGTGCTCGTCTCGGCGACGCCTTCGGTCGAAAGTCGCGTCAACAGCGATGTCGGGCGCTACCGCAAGCTGCACCTGCCGACGCGCTACGGCGATGCGGCGCTGCCCGATTTGCATCTCGTCGACATGCGCCGCCATCCACCGGCACGCGGCGGGTTTCTCTCGCCGGTCATGCTGCGCGGCATCCAGCGCACCATCGAGAAGGAACAGCAGGCGCTGCTCTTTCTCAATCGCCGGGGCTATGCGCCGCTGACGCTCTGCCGGGTCTGCGGCCATCGGTTCCAGTGCCCG
Source organism: Shinella sp. SUS2 (assembly GCF_001262505.1). Classification (GTDB taxonomy): domain Bacteria; phylum Pseudomonadota; class Alphaproteobacteria; order Rhizobiales; family Rhizobiaceae; genus Shinella. The sequence continues at coordinate 83,244 of NZ_KQ410737.1, read as the reverse complement.
CAATGTTCGAGCTGGCTGGTCGAGCACCGGTTCCGCGGGCAGATCCAGTGCCACCATTGCGGCCATGCCGAGCGCACGCCCGAGGCCTGCCCGGAATGCGGCACCTTCGACCACCTTGCTGCCTGCGGGCCGGGGGTGGAGCGTATCGCCGAGGAGGTGGAACGGCACTTTCCGGAGGCGCGCACCATCGTGCTTTCTTCCGATCTGATGGGTGTAAAGCGGCTCAGGCTGGAGCTGGAGGCGATCGCGCGCGGTGAGGCGGACATCGTCATCGGCACGCAGCTTGTCGCCAAGGGGCACAATTTCCCGCTGATGTCGCTGGTCGGTGTGGTGGATGCGGATCTGGGACTCTCGAACGGCGATCCACGCGCGGCGGAGCGGACCTTCCAGCTCCTCTCGCAGGTGACGGGGCGTGCGGGCCGCTCGGGCCTCAAGAGCCATGGTCTTATCCAGACCTACCAGCCGGCGCATCCCGTCATGCAGGCCATCGTCTCGGGCGACGCGCAGGCCTTTTACGATCGCGAGATCGGCGAACGGGAAAAGGCGCTGTTGCCGCCGTTTGGCCGGCTCGCCTCGGTCATCGTCTCCGCTGACACGCGCGGCGAGGCGGAGGCCCATGCTCGCGGGCTACGGCAGGCGGCACCGCAGGTCACCGGCATCTCGATCCTCGGCCCTGCGGAGGCGCCGCTGGCGTTGATCCGCGGCCGCCATCGTTTCCGTCTGCTGGTGCATGGGCGGCGCAACAGCGACATGCAGACTTTCCTGCGGACCATGCTCGCCAACGGGCCGAAGGAGCGGGCCTCGCTTCAGGTGCAGCTTGATATCGATCCGCAGAGTTTCCTCTAAGGCCGAGGGTTAACAAAGAGTTGTGCGAATGTTTCAGACGCGCTTCTGCCTGTCGGTTGCCTGTGCGATAGAGGGCGACGGGCACTGACGGGAGAAACGCTGCGATGGAATTCTACATCCCCACCGAGACGGGCGAGTTCCTGGCCTTCTGTGCAGCCGCTGTGACCGTGCTCTTCGGCCTTTTCGCTCTGTTCGCGCCGGGCACTGCGTTGAAGCTTGCAGGGCTCCAGATGCGGGACGGAAGCCGCGAGGGATATGCCTTCGCCCGCTCGGCCGGCGGCTTCTACGCGGGGATCGCCATCGTCGCGCTGTTGATGGCGCAGAGCTGGATCTACATGGCGATCGGCGGTGGGTTCGCACTGGCCGCTTTCGGCCGGATTCTCTCGTTGATGTCGGACGGTTCCTTCACAGCCAAGAACCTCCTCGTTCTCGCGGTGCAGGCGGTACTCGCCGCGCTGCCGCTCGGATATGCCTTCGGCTTCTTCTGAGCGCAAAAAGCGGCTTCTTACGCTCAAAGGTGAGAGAACATAGTCCGCGCAGTCAACTTTTGCCCCGACTGTGGCCGACTTATGGCGCATTCCTGCGCCCGGCGTGTTGCGAGTCCCGGTTTCCTATGCTAGACGAACCGCGAAATTCAGAAAAAGCGGGCGCCAAAGCCTGTAGGAACTGAAGATTACCGCAACGATTTCAGGTGGTTAGGACCGTAGCTCAGCTACTGCCCTGCCTCTTGAATGAAAAGAAGAGAAGCTTGTGCCCGTGGCAGACACATCCCAGCTTGTTTCCGGTGTTGCAGAAAGATACGCGTCTTCGCTTTTCGACCTCGCTCAGGAAGCCGGTTCGGCTGACAGTGTCGGTGCCGATCTTGCCCGTTTCCAGGCGATGATCGACGAAAGCGACGACCTGAAGCGGCTGATCGCCAGCCCCGTCTTCTCCGCCGAAGATCAGACCAAGGCCATTGCTGCCGTTGCCGCCAAGGCCGGCATTACGGGCCTCGTGGCAAACTTCCTCAAGGTGGTTGCGTCAAATCGCCGCCTCTTCGCCGTTCCGGGCATGATTAAGGCATACCGCGTCATCGCGGCCCGCGCCCGCGGTGAAATCACGGCCGAGGTCACCTCGGCCCATGCGCTGACCGCAGCGCAGGAAACAGAATTGAAGGCGGCGCTGAAAGGCGTCACCGGCAAAGACGTGGCGATTGCCGTCACCGTCGATCCGTCCATTCTCGGTGGTCTGGTCGTCAAGGTGGGATCCCGCCAGATCGACACGTCCCTTCGCACCAAACTCTCTACTCTTAAGCTTGCACTGAAAGAGGTCGGCTGATGGATATCCGCGCCGCGGAAATTTCCGCAATTCTCAAAGATCAGATCAAAAACTTCGGCAAAGAGGCGGAAGTCTCGGAAGTCGGCCAGGTGCTCTCCGTCGGTGACGGTATCGCCCGCGTTTACGGCCTCGACAATGTCCAGGCCGGCGAAATGGTCGAGTTCCCCGGTGGCATCCGCGGCATGGCGCTGAACCTGGAAAGCGACAACGTCGGTGTCGTTATCTTCGGTTCCGACCGTGACATCAAGGAAGGCGACACCGTCAAGCGGACCGGCGCCATCGTGGACGTGCCGGTTGGTCCGGAGCTGCTCGGCCGCGTCGTTGATGCGCTTGGCAATCCGATCGACGGCAAGGGCCCGATCAATGCCAAGCAGCGCGCCCGCGTTGACGTCAAGGCTCCGGGCATCATTCCGCGCAAGTCGGTGCATGAGCCGATGTCGACCGGCCTCAAGGCCATCGACGCCCTCATCCCGGTCGGCCGCGGCCAGCGCGAGCTGGTCATCGGCGACCGCCAGACCGGCAAGACCGCCATCATTCTGGACACGATCCTGAACCAGAAGGCGATCCACGACAACGGCCCGGACGGCGACAAGCTGTACTGCGTCTACGTCGCTATCGGCCAGAAGCGCTCGACCGTCGCCCAGTTCGTGAAGGTTCTCGAAGAGCGCGGCGCTCTCCAGTACTCGATCATCGTTGCTGCTACCGCCTCCGACCCGGCGCCGATGCAGTACCTCGCGCCGTTCGCCGGCTGCGCGATGGGCGAATACTTCCGCGATAACGGCAAGCACGCCCTCATCGGCTACGACGACCTTTCCAAGCAGGCCGTTTCCTATCGCCAGATGTCGCTCCTGCTGCGCCGCCCGCCGGGCCGCGAAGCCTATCCGGGCGACGTCTTCTATCTGCACTCGCGTCTCCTCGAGCGCGCTGCAAAGCTCAACGACGAGATGGGCGCTGGCTCGCTGACGGCTCTGCCGGTCATCGAAACCCAGGGCAACGACGTTTCGGCGTTCATCCCGACCAACGTGATCTCGATCACCGACGGCCAGATCTTCCTTGAAACGGACCTGTTCTACCAGGGTATCCGCCCGGCCGTGAACGTCGGCCTGTCGGTTTCCCGCGTCGGCTCGTCCGCTCAGATCAAGGCGATGAAGCAGGTCGCCGGCTCGATCAAGGGTGAGCTCGCCCAGTACCGCGAAATGGCAGCCTTCGCCCAGTTCGGCTCGGACCTCGACGCCGCAACGCAGCGCCTGCTCAACCGCGGTGCCCGCCTGACCGAACTCCTGAAGCAGCCGCAGTTCTCGCCGCTGAAGACGGAAGAGCAGGTCGTCGTGATCTTCGCAGGCGTCAACGGCTACCTCGACAAGCTGCCGGTCGCCCAGGTCGGCAAGTTCGAGCAGGGCCTGCTCGGCTACATGCGTTCCGAGGGCAAGGCGATCCTCGACACGATCCGCACCGACAAGGCGATCAGCGACGACACCAAGGGCAAGCTCAAGGCTGCTCTCGATGCCTTCGCCAAGAGCTTCGGCTGAGACCTAACGGTTCGAGCCCTGCGCGCCTCCGGCGCGCAGGCAGCCCGGGAACTTTGATTGACGCATGATCCGCTGAGGGAACCTTCTCCCGGATCGTGTTACAGGACGGAAAACGGATGCCTTCACTTAAGGATCTGAAAAACCGGATCGCCTCCGTCAAGGCGACGCAGAAGATCACCAAGGCGATGAAGATGGTCGCCGCGGCAAAGCTTCGGCGTGCCCAGGAAGCGGCCGAGGCCGCCCGGCCCTATTCGCAGCGCATGAGCGCCGTTCTCGCCAACATCGCCCAGGCTGTCGGCCAGGACGATTCGGCGCCGCGCTTGATGACCGGTACGGGCAAGGACCAGGTTCATCTCCTCGTCGTCTGCACGGCCGAACGTGGCCTTTGCGGCGGCTTCAACTCGCAGATCGCGCGTCTGGCGCGTGACCATACCCGCAAGCTTCTGGCGAGCGGCAAGACGGTCAAGATCATCTGCGTCGGCAAGAAGGGTTTCGATATCCTGCGGCGCGAATTCGCCTCGCTGATCATCGACCGTGTGGACTTGCGTGAAGTCAAGAAGATCGGCTTCGCCAATGCAGACCAGATCGGCCACAAGGTCATCGGTCTGTTCGAGCAGGGCGAATTCGACGTCTGCACGCTCTTCTATTCCGAGTTCAAGTCGGTCATCGCGCAGATCCCGACAGCGCTCCAGCTCGTTCCGGCGTCCGCTCCTGCGGTTGCTGCCGAGACGACGGGCGCGACGGCGATCTACGACTACGAGCCGGATGCTGGCGCGATCCTCGGGGATCTCATCCCGCGCAACATTTCCGTCCAGATCTTCCGGGCCCTGCTCGAGAACGTCGCCGGCGAAATGGGTGCCAAGATGAGCGCCATGGACAACGCGACCCGCAATGCTGGTGAGATGATCAACAAGCTGACGCTCAACTACAACCGTCAGCGTCAGGCTCAGATCACCAAGGAACTCATCGAAATCATCTCGGGCGCTGAAGCGCTCTAAGGACCAGGACAAAGAGGGTAAGATACATGGCTAAGGCAGCTACCCCGAAGGAAACCGCCGCAGTAGAAAAGAAGCCGGCAGCTCGCAAGCCGGCAGCAAAGACGGCTGCTGCAACCAAGGCGGCGGCTCCGGTCGCAGCCGGTGCAACCGGTCGCGTTACCCAGGTTATCGGCGCCGTCGTTGACGTCGCCTTCGACGGCGACCTGCCGCTCATCCTGAACGCGCTGGAAACCGACAACAACGGCAACCGCCTCGTTCTCGAAGTCGCCCAGCACCTCGGTGAGAACACGGTTCGCACGATCGCCATGGACTCGACCGAAGGTCTCGTCCGCGGCCAGCCGGTCACCGATACCGGTGCTCCGATCACTGTTCCGGTCGGCGACGAGACGCTCGGCCGTATCATGAACGTCATCGGCGAGCCCGTCGACGAAGCCGGCCCGCTGGTCACCTCCGGCCGCCGCGCCATCCACCAGGACGCACCGGCCTATGTCGAGCAGTCCACGGAAGCGCAGATTCTCGTCACCGGCATCAAGGTCGTCGACCTGCTCGCGCCTTACGCAAAGGGCGGCAAGATCGGCCTCTTCGGCGGCGCAGGCGTCGGCAAGACCGTTCTCATCATGGAACTGATCAACAACGTCGCCAAGGCGCACGGTGGTTACTCGGTGTTTGCAGGCGTGGGTGAACGCACCCGCGAAGGCAACGACCTCTACCACGAAATGATCGAATCCGGCGTGAACAAGCACGGCGGTGGCGAAGGCTCCAAGGCTGCCCTCGTTTACGGCCAGATGAACGAACCGCCGGGCGCCCGCGCTCGCGTCGCCCTGACGGGCCTGACGATCGCCGAAGACTTCCGCGACAAGGGCCAGGACGTTCTGTTCTTCGTCGACAACATCTTCCGCTTCACCCAGGCAGGCTCCGAAGTGTCGGCTCTGCTCGGCCGTATCCCGTCGGCCGTGGGCTACCAGCCGACGCTCGCCACGGACATGGGCCAGATGCAGGAACGCATCACCACCACGACCAAGGGCTCGATCACCTCGGTTCAGGCCATCTACGTTCCCGCCGACGACTTGACCGACCCGGCGCCGGCAACCTCGTTCGCCCACCTGGACGCCACGACGGTTCTGTCCCGTTCGATCGCCGAAAAGGGCATCTACCCGGCCGTCGACCCGCTCGACTCGACCTCGCGCATGCTTGACCCGATCGTTGTCGGCGAAGAGCACTACGAAGTCGCCCGTAAGGTCCAGACGACCCTGCAGCGCTACAAGGCCCTCCAGGACATCATCGCCATCCTCGGCATGGACGAACTGTCGGAAGACGACAAGCTGGCCGTTGCCCGCGCCCGCAAGATCGAGCGCTTCCTGTCCCAGCCGTTCTTCGTCGCCGAAGTCTTCACCGGTTCGCCGGGCAAGCTCGTCGCTCTCGAAGACACGATCAAGGGTTTCAAGGGCCTCGTTAACGGCGAGTACGATCACCTGCCGGAAGCCGCCTTCTACATGGTCGGTTCCATGGAAGAAGCGATCGAGAAGGCCAAGAAGCTGGCTGCTGAAGCCGCTTGATGAACTTAGGGCGCCCGTCAAGGGCGCCCTCTCATATTCCCGCAATTCCGGATGGAAAGCCGTCTCGCGCTTTTCCAAGAATTGCTCTGCTGACCGGATTAGTCAAAAAGAAGTGAATGGTCATGGCCGACAGTTTCAACTTTGAACTCGTTTCTCCCGAGCGCCTGCTGGTTTCCGGCAGTGTGAGCGAAGTCGTCATCCCGGCGACCGAGGGCGAGATGACCGTCATGGCCAACCACGCGCCGACCATGACGACGATCAAGCCGGGTATCGTCACCGTGAAGTTCGCGGACGGCAAGAAGGACCGCTACGTGGTCTTCGGCGGTTTCGCCGACATCATCCCGACCGGGTGCACGCTGCTGGCCGAATCGGCCGTGCATGTCGACGACTTCAAGAGCGACGACATCGTTCGCCGCATCGAAGCTGCGCGTGCCGAGCTTGATCACGCCAAGTCCGACGACCAGAAGTTCGGTATCGAGACCTATCTCGCCGAACTCACCACCCTGCAGGGCATCGTCGTACCGGTCTGATTGCGGTTCGCAGTCCGGCCTATCAACCCCGCCGTTTTGGCGGGTTTTTTGTTGCCCGCGATTTACTGCTTCCGAAGAAGGTCCTCTTTACCTTATCCGCAACATTGCGTACCCGACCGGAACGTCAGGTTGTGGTAGTTTGCTGTTTCTTTACGACGCCGGGCGAGAGTGGCGCGCAAAGCGTGCGCCATGACGGCGGACCAACGCATCAGGACGAGCAGGATGAGCAGCAAGATCGTACCCGTCATCATGGCCGGCGGTAAGGGCACCCGCCTCTGGCCTCTGTCGCGCGCTTCCGCGCCGAAACAGTTCCTCGAATTCCTGGGGGAAACCACGCTCTTCCAGAAGACGCTGGCGCGTGTCGCCGATGCAGGGCTCTATGCGGCGCCGATCGTCGTCACCAACAGCGATTTCCGCTTTCTCGTTGCCGAACAGGCCCGGGCCGCCGGTGTCGCGCTGACCTCGATCCTGCTTGAGCCCGTTGCCCGCAACACGGCGCCGGCGCTTGCGGCGGCCGCGACCTTCATCGCGCGCCTCCACGGCGATGACGCGATCATGCAGGTGCTTGCCTCCGACCACGAGATCGATGCCAACACCACCTATTTCGATTGCATCGCCAAGGCGGCCGCGGCCGCCCAGGCTGGTCGTCTCGTGACCTTCGGTATCACGCCAAGCGAGCCGGCGACCGGCTACGGCTATATCGAGATCGGCGAGGACCTTGGCAACGGCGCCAATGCTGTGCGCCGGTTCGTCGAGAAGCCCAATCATGAGAAGGCGACAGCCATGCTGGCCGCCGGCGGCTATCTCTGGAATTCAGGCATGTTCATGCTGCCGGTCGGGCTTTTCCTGCGCGAGCTTCGTCAATATGCGCCCGAAGTGCTGGACGCTGCGGGTGAGGCCGTCGCCAGGGCACAGCACGACCTCGATTTTGAACGGCTCGACGAGGCGGCGTTTTCGCGGGCACCCGATATTTCCGTCGATTATGCGATCTTCGAGAAAACGCCGATCGCCGCGGTCGTGCCTTCGCCGATCACCTGGTCCGACCTCGGCAGCTGGGATTCGGTGTGGAAGACCGGCCGACAGGATGAGGCCGGCAACGTTGCCGATGGCAGCACGACGGTGCTCGATACCCGGAATTCGCTGGTCATCTCGCGGGATATCCATGTTGCCGTGCAGGGCCTCGACAATGTCGCGGTCATTGCCAGCGAGGACGCCGTCTATGTCGGCCGCATGGAGGACAGCCAGAATGTCGGCAAGCTGGTGAAGCATCTGGCCAGTCTGCCGAAGACGGCCAAACTGACCGAGACGCACCCGACATCCTACCGGCCCTGGGGCGGCTACACGTCGGTGCTGAACGGCGAGCGTTTCCAGGTCAAGCGCCTGTTCGTGACGCCGGGCAAGCGGCTGTCGCTGCAAAAGCACCATCATCGCTCCGAACACTGGATCGTGGTGCGGGGCACGGCCGAGGTGACGATCGGCGACAGGACGATCCCTTTGCGCGAGAACGAGTCCGTCTACATTCCGCAGGGCGAAGTGCACCGTCTCGCCAATCCGGGAAAAATCCTGCTCGAACTGATCGAAGTGCAGACCGGTTCCTATCTCGGCGAGGATGATATCATCCGCATCGAGGACGAATTCGGGCGGGGTGACGATCCCTAAACCAGATCCGCGCCCGCAAGGGTCACCCTGAGGGCGGTCAAGCGGCCGGTGGCGTAGCAGGTCGTATCGATGCAGATGCGGCCCTTGCCGAAGACCGGCTCGCGCCCCGCGGTATGGCCATGGATGACCGTCAGCGGCAGGCCGGGACCTTCGCTGAGGAAGGGTTCGCGGATCCAGATCAGATCGTGGTCTTCCTGGTGGGCGAGTGGGATGCCCGGCATGATCCCCGCATGCACGAAGAGCCGGTCGCCGCTGGCCAATGCGATCGGCAGGTTCTGCAGGAAATCGACATGGTGCTGCGGAACCGTCCGGCGCAGATCTTTGCCGAGTGTGTACATCGCCGCGTCGCGGTCCGGATAATCCGCAAGATCCAGCCCATAGGAGCGCAGTGTGGCGTCGCCGCCGTAGTCCAGCCAGCGCAGGTGCTGGTGCGGATTGAAAATGAACTTCAGGAATGTGTCGTCATGGTTGCCGCACAACGCGATGCGCGCGATGCCGTCGCCATGATCGGGCGTTGCCAGATGCTCGATCACCGCCGCGGAAGCCGGGCCGCGGTCGACATAGTCGCCGAGATAGAGGATGAGCGGCTGCTCGGACATCCGGCCCGCGGCGTCGCGGCGAATCCGCTCTTCCAGCGCCAGCAGGGCATCGAGGCAGCCATGCACGTCACCGATGGCGTAGATCAGCGGCCGTTCGGCGGAAAGGGTGAGGCGCTGACGAAAGATGGGCTGGGCAGGAAGGGTCATAGGCCCGTCATAGCGGGGATGGGTCGGGGAGGGAACCGACAAAGTGGCGCATCAACGTCAGCGCCGCCCGGCCGATGGGCATCGTCCGCGCGCGCGGCATTCCGCGTCCATCCAGATGCCGGCCTTCCGCTGCATGGCGTCTTCCTGGACGCGAACAAGCCGCGGCGTGGCGGCCGAAGCCGCACCGCTCGCGACAAGCGTTTCGGCGAGATCCCTGCCGCCGGCCGAGCAGGTGACGAACGATACGCCGGCAAACCGGATATCTTCCTTGCAGCTCAGGCTCTTGCCGGCAACCAGCCGCTTGAGGGCGATGCGCGCCTTCTGGCCGCAGACGGCGACCGAGCCGTCCGTGTCGCGGCAGAAGCGTTTCGGATCGACGGGCACGGCGTCCGTCAGCACATAGAGCCGCCCGCGGTCCGCAAAGGAGGCGCTGTCGAAGGCTGTGGCGCGGGTGGTTGGATGAAGGCGCAGCGGCACCAGGACCGGGTCGACGGCCAGCCGTTCATAGGCCTGTGTCTTCCGGTCGATGCGCACGGGCTTGTCGGTCCAGATCGGGTCGTCCGAAACCGGGCCGGGTTCGAGGCCAGTGGCATGGGCGGCGGCGACTGCAAGGAGGAGGGCAAAGATCGCGGTCCACCGTCCCGTACCCTTTCTGACCTTTATCGACCTCTTGCGCGTCATAATTTGTCGGGCAGCGGCAGCCAGCGGCCGCGGTCGAAATAATCCGGCAGATAGGATCCGCGGTTTCGCGTGCGGTCCGGCGTGATGATGAAATTGTAACGTGGCGTCTCGCTGAATTCCTTCTTGAGCTGGATGCGGTTGCCGAAGCGGATGATGTCGAACTCCTTGAGGGCCCGGATATCGGCGACGATGTCGGGCGCGTCTTCCCAGCGCAGCTCGTCGAGGAAGACCTCGATCGCCGCGATGACGGCGTCGGTCACGCGGTTCTGTGTCGCGGTGTTCTCGATGTTGAGCTTGATGCGGAAGGAGGAGACGCGGGTTTCCGCATTACCCTTGATCGACAGGAAGGCGGAGGAGGACGGATTCGTGCTGTCGCTTGCATCCACAAATTCGCGATAGGACTGGCATTCCCAGCTCTGCTGGTCGAACAGGCCGGCCTTCCAGCCTGCCGTCTCGAAGCCGCTGCGGCGCAATGCCTCGCAAAGCATTTCCGGTGCCTTGCGGATGGAGCGGACAAACTGGGTCTGCATCGGCGTGACGGGCGTCAGGAGTCGTTCGGAAATGAGGCCCTTGGGGCGCGGCACGCGGTTGCCCTTCAGCTCATAGGGGCGCAGCGCGCGTGTCTGCGGCGTTGCCGTGACGGGAGCGTAGCCGAAGCGGTCGAGCAGCCGGTTGAGATTGCGGTAGTCGTTGGCCAGGAGAACGGTCGCGCCGATCGCTCCGAGCAGCACGATGGCCAAAAGCCCGAAGACAACCAAGCCGGATCTGCCTTGCTTCCGCTCCGTCATGCTGAACCGCGCCGTTGCCCGTGTCGATGCGGTGATGCCGGACCCCTTCACGCCGGGCCGGATCCATCGATCTCCCGCTCCTGATAGGCTACTCCCCGGATGCCTGCAAGCGCACGGTCCTACGGTGCGGTGCGGCCGGCAAGCAGGCTTTCGTACAGCCGGACCGCTTCTGGGGGCGAGGTGCGGAATTTCGGCAGGCCGAGATGATAACCGTAGCCTGTGACGAGGCGCGTGTCCCCAAGCTGCACCAGCGTACCCTCGGCAAGCGGGGCGGCGAGGAGGTCGAGGCTGCCGAGCGCCACGCCGTCGCCGCTGAGGGCTGCACCGATGGCGAGCGCATAGGTGGAAAAGGTGAGGTGCGGTCGCGGCGCCGCTTTGCGAAGCGCCTGTGGCGCGACCCGCTCCAGCCAGGGCCGGAAGGAGATCCAGTTGGCGTTGAAGCGCTCGTAGTCGATGAGATCGAGGGCGGCGAGATCGGTTGGCGCGATTGCGGTGGCATCAAGGCCTTTGCGGGCGATGTAGTCCGGTGCGGCGACAGGGGCGAGCGTTTCGGAGAGCAATGGCGTCAGCGTCCAGCGGGGGTGCTCACCTGCGCTGTAGAGGATGACGAGGTCGTTGTTTTCCGAGGCGAGGTCTGCCGGGCTGTCCGAGGTGACGAGGCGGAGCGCGACGTCGGGATTGTCGCGAGCGAAATCGCGCAGACGCCTGCCGAGCCAGAGATGGGAGACAGATCCGCTGGCGGCGAGCGAGATACTCTGTGCCGCGCCGATGCGGAACGGCTCCAGGCTTTCCTCCAGATAGTCGAGCGAAGCGCGCACGCGCTGGAACAGCTTTTCGCCGCTCGGCGTCAGTGCCAGGTTTTTGCCGCTGCGGGTGAAGAGCTGCGTGCCGAGATGATCCTCCAGTCCCTTGATGCGTCGGCTGACGGCTGCCTGGGTGATGTTCAGTTCCCGCCCGGCGCGTGAAAAATTCATGTGCCGGCAGGCGGCATCGAGGACACGGAAGGCCTCAAGGGGAATATGGGCGAGCAGGGCGTCTTTCATGATGTCATGTTATCAAAAAGACCGAATAATCCCAGTATTTGAAAATCTGAAATTGTGATGCACGGTTCGGCAAATCCATTTGGGAGGTTCCGTGCAGTTCACAACGTCTTTCGTGCCCGAGATCCGTTTCGGCGAAGGGGTTCATGAAACCATCGCCGCATCCGCGCGTGCGCTTGGTGCCCGCGCCGTGCTTGTCGTCATGGACGGGTTTCTTGCTGCCGGTGGGCTCGGTGAGCGGTTGGCCGCCCAGTTTAATGCCGAAGAGGTAACGGTGGAGTTCTTCTGCGGATTTTCCGGCGAGCCGAAGCTGGCTGCCGTCGAGGCCGCCATGGCCGCCGCTCGCGGCAAGGACCTTGTCGTCGGTCTCGGCGGCGGCTCGGCGCTGGATATCGCCAAGATTGCCGCCTGCGTGGCGGCGGATGCGCATGGCCCGATGCACTATGCGCTTGCCGCCCATCCGCTGCCTTGCCGGCCGCTGCGCAAGATCCTGGTGCCGACGACGGCGGGCACCGGCTCTGAAACCTCGGCGACGACCATCTTCACTGGGCCGGAAGGCAAGAAACTGTGGATCTGGGGGCCGGAAACCAAGGCGGACCTCGTGCTTCTCGATCCGGCGTTGACCGTAACGCTTCCGCCAAACCTTACCGCCTGGTGCGGTCTCGACGCCTTCGTGCACGCCTTCGAGGCAACGACCAACCGCAACGCCCATGCCGGCGCCGCGCTCTATGCCCACGCCGCTCTCGGTCTCCTCGTGGAGGCGCTGGAAACGGCGGTGAAGAACCCGGCGGACAGGGAGGCACGGGGCAAGGTGCTGCTCGGTGCCTGTTATGCCGGTATCGCGATCGACAATTGCGGTACGGCGATCGCTCATACAATCAGTCACGCGCTCGCGGGGCTTGCGTCGGTGCATCATGGGCTCGCCACGGCGCTCGGCTTCGAGGCGACGCTCGCCTGGCTCGTCGAGGCCGACACGGCCGATCTCGCCGCGGCGGCACGGGCTTGTGGCTTGCAGGATGCGGCGATGCTGCCCGGGTTCGTTGCCGGCCTGATGGATCGCTGCGGCATCGTCCGCGCCTTGCCGGCCGCCTTTGCGGCCTTCACCGCCGACGACCTTGCCCGTGAAATGCGCGCGCCGGAGAACCAGCCGATGCGTCGCGCGACGATCCGGCCGGTTTCCGATGCCGATATCGATGCCTTCGCCACCATCATGATGGCCCTGCCCCGGGTGCTCTGAGGACGACCATGACCAATCAGCACAGCCGCGCCTATTGGGAAGAACGCCTTGCCGGTCTCTTGCTTGCCCGCGGGCATTTTATCGATGGCAGGGGGCAGCCTGCTGTTTCCGGCCGAACCTTTACCCGAACGCGGCCCATGGACGGTCAGCCCGGCGCTGTTCTGGCGCGTGGCGATGCGGCCGATGTCGACCGTGCTGTTGCCGCTGCCCGCACGGCCTTTGCCAGCGGCGTATGGCGTGGCAAGGAGCCGCTCGAGAAAAAGCGGATCATGCTGCGCTGGGCGGAGCTGATCCGGGTCCACGGCGAAGAGCTGGCGCTTCTCGAAACGCTCGATGTCGGAAAGCCGGTGCAGGCCTCGCTCGGCGTCGACGTGCGCCTCTGCGCCGAGGGCATCCAGTACTACGGCGAGATGATCGACAAGATGTATGATGAGATCGCGCCGACCGGGCCGAAGGCGCGCGCTCTCGTCCGCAAGGTGCCGCTCGGTGTCGTCGCGGCGATCACGCCATGGAACTATCCGATGATCATCGACGCGTGGAAGCTGGGGCCGGCGATCGCCGCCGGCAACTCCGTGGTGCTGAAGCCGGCGGAGCAATCCTCGCTCTCGGCGTTGCGGCTCGCCGAACTTGCCATCGAGGCGGGCTTGCCTGCGGGCGTCTTCAACGTCGTCACGGGCTTCGGCGAGGAGGTCGGCAAGCCGCTTGCGCTGCACATGGACGTGGACATGGTCGCCTTCACCGGCTCGACCGAGGTGGGCAAGCTGATCATGGGCTATGCCGCCCAGTCGAACCTCAAGCGCGTGGCGCTGGAGCTCGGTGGCAAGTCGCCGCTCGTCGTCTTCGCCGATGCGGACCTCGACGCGGCGGCGAGTGCGGCCGCCTGGGGGTGCTTCTACAATTCCGGCGAAACCTGTCATGCCGCGACACGCCTTCTCGTGCAGCGCCCGGTGCAGGACGCACTGATCGAAAAGATCGAGGCCGTGGTGAGGCGCGAGATCGTGCTGGCGCATCCCTTCGAGCCGTCTGCGCAGATCGGAGCCTTGATCGAGGCGGAGCACATGGACAAGGTCCTCGGCCTCGTCGCGGCGGGCGAGAAGGACGGTGGACGCCGCGTCTTCGGTGCGGAGCGGGTGCTGTCCGAGACGGGTGGATACTATGTCTCGCCCGGTGTCATCACGGATGTGACGAACGACATGCGTATCGCCCGGCAGGAGATTTTCGGGCCTGTGCTTGCGGCCATCGCCTTCGACACGGAGGAGGAAGCGCTCGCCATCGCCAACGACACGATCTACGGGCTTGCCGGCGCCGTCTTCACACGCGACATGGAGCGGGCGCACCGCTTTTCCGAGGGCATCCATGCCGGAACGGTCTGGATCAACACCTATGACATGTCGAATTTCGCGACGCCCTTCGGCGGCTTCAAGCAGTCGGGCTTCGGCCGGGACCGCTCGGTGCATGCGATCGACAAATATTGTGACTACAAGACGATCTGGCAGCAGTTCGGCTGAGGCTCTTGGTTTGGCAAACGCTCTGGAAGAAGGCTGTGCGCCGTTCCAGGAATTGCTCTCGGGGAGGGGCACATGAGCAAGATCGTTTCCATTGGCATCAGCCATCACCGGCTGCCGCTCGATCCGCCGTTCAAGGCAAGCTGGGACGGGCGCCCGCGCCGGTATTTCGATGTGACGATCGTGCGTGTGCGCGATGAAGACGGCCGCGAAGGGGTCGGCTCGGGTGATCTGATGAAGGGGTTCGAGGGGCATGAGGACCTGTTCATCGGCGAGGATCCGCGCCATCTCGAACGGCACTATGAAGTGCTCTCGCACATCAATTTCCACTATGGCCGCTGCTGGCCGCTCGATCTGGCGCTCTGGGACCTTGCGGGCAAGGTGACGGGCGAGCCGGTCTGGCGCATGCTGGGCGGCCGCGCCGATCGGGTACGGCTCTATGCCTCTTCCGGCGTGCTGCGTGCGCCTTCCGCCATGGCCGACCAGGCCGAGCGCTACCTCGCGGAGGGCTTTCCGGCGATGAAGGTGCGCTTCTCTTCCTCCGCCGGTGGTCGCGATGGCTGGCGGGCGGACGTGAAGGCACTGGAGGCGATCCGTACGCGGGTCGGCGACCGGCTGGAGCTGATGGTCGACTGCAACCAGGGTTGGCGCATGCCCTGGGACACGACGCTCCCCTGGAGCTTCAAGGACGCGCTCGTTGCTGCGCGGGAGCTGGAACGGCTCGGTGTCTACTGGATGGAGGAGCCGCTGCACCGCTCCGACCGCAAGGGCATGAAGGCCTTGAAGGAGGCGACGAGCGTGCGCATCGCGGGCGGGGAAATGACGCGTGAGCTCTATGAGTTCCGCGACATTATCGAGGAGCGGGCCTTCGATGTGATCCAGCCGGACGTGGCGCTGGTCGGCGGCATCACGGGATGCAGGCGGCTTGCCTTCCAGGCGCGCGAGGCGGGTGTCGCCTTTACCCCGCATTCCTGGACGAACGGCATCGGCGTGCTTGCCAATGCGCATCTGACGGCGGGCGCAGGCGATGCTCCCTTTCTCGAATATCCCTATGACGGGCCGGAATGGAGCGAGGCACGCCGCGATTATCCGCTGCGGGCGCCGCTGCGGCACGAGGGGGGATGGCTGGTGCTTGGCGATGCGCCCGGCCTCGGTGTCATCCTCGACGAGGATAGGCTCCGCGCGACGCGGCTCGGCTGAGCCGCTTCACTTCGTCTCCCTCGGCATTCAACCCTTGACATCCGTGCCGGGGAGGCCGACTTCACGGGGGACACGGACGCGAAGGAGACGAGCCATGAGCGAGGCAGCCCGCACGACGATCGACCAGGCGGAAGTCGACCGCTTTTCGGCGATGGCGGCCGAGTGGTGGGATCCGGCCGGGAAGTTCCGGCCCCTGCACAAGTTCAATCCGGTCCGCCTCACCTATGTCCGCGATCTCGTTTCCGCACAGTTCGGCCGCGACCCCACGGCGCATCGCCCGCTCGAGGGCCTGCGTATTCTCGATATCGGCTGCGGCGGCGGCCTGCTCTCCGAGCCGATGGCGCGCATGGGAGCGGATGTGCTCGGTGCGGATGCCTCGGAAAAGAACATCGGCATCGCCAGGGCCCATGCGGCTGGCAGTGGCGTTCCGGTCGACTACCGCGCCGTGACCGCCGAGGCACTGGCGGAAGCCGGCGAGACCTTCGATGTCGTGCTCAACATGGAAGTGGTCGAACACGTTTCCGACGTCGATTTCTTCCTTACCACCTGCGCCTCCATGGTGCGCCCCGGGGGCATGATGTTCGTTGCCACGATCAACCGCACGCTGAAAGCGGCGGCGCTGGCGATCTTTGCCGCGGAGAACGTGCTGCGCTGGCTGCCGCGCGGCACCCATCAATACGAAAAGCTGGTGCGTCCGGAGGAAATCGAAAAGCCGCTGACGGCCTCGGGGCTGACGGTGACGGATCGCACCGGCGTGTTCTTCAATCCGCTGTCCAACCAGTGGAACCTGTCGAAGGACATGGATGTGAACTACATGCTGGTGGCACGCCGCGCTTCTGCCTGAAGCCGGCGCGGAGGAAAGTCTTCGGTTCAGGCCTTCAACGTTTTTGCGACGGCCAGCAGGTCCTCCTGCCCGGCCGCATTGCGTGCGGCAATCGCCTTCACGCCTTCCCGGTCGATGCCAATGGCCTTGCCGTCGGGGCAGAAGGGTGTCTTGAAAGTAAAGGCGCGGGGCGTCGGGCCGTGATCGGCAAGATGCTCCAGCCGTTCGGCGCCATCGGCCCAGACCGGCAGGTCGCCTTCCGCCACCCACCAGAGCACGAGGGCGGGCCAGGCCTGCCGCTGGTTCCAGTTGCGGGCGTGTTTCAGGGCATCGGCATGCACGCCATTGTAGCTGAAGGCCATCAGTGCCTCGAGGCTGACCCACAGTGAAAGTGAGGAAGGGGCATCCAAAAAGCCGCTGCCGGCGATAAACCGCGGATAGACCTTTTTGCCCCAGCTTTCCGGCCCCGGCTCGCCGTCATAGCCGGAACGGCCGGCAAATCCTTCCGCCCGGTTCGCGGCCTCGAAATTCAGCGGCTCGCGCAGACGGAAGCCTTCGACGCGCGGGCTTTCGTAGTCGTCGATATGCAGGCCGAAATTGTAGATTGCGAGATGATGGCCGCGCATCAGTTGGTTTCGTCGGGCAGGACGGGAAGGGGCGCGACCTCGACGCCTTCCTCCAGCAACTCGCGCACCTCTTCCGCGGAGGCCCGACCGATCAGACCGCGCTGCTCGGCCTCGCCGTAGTGAATCTTGCGGGCTTCCTCGGGAAAGCGCTCACCGACATCCTCCGAATTGGCGCGGATGGTCGAGACGATTTCGCGAAGCTTGTTTATCATCTCCTTCTGGCCGGCCTGCACCACGAGCTCCTGGCGGCGCTCTTTCTTGCGGGCGGTCGAGACGGAGGGCGCCATCAGGCGCTTGGCGACATGGCTGGAGCCGCAGGTGGGACAGGAGACGAGCGCCTTCTTCTGCTGGCGGTCGAAATCGTCCGCCGAGCCGAACCATCCTTCGAAGGTGTGCCCGTTGTCACAGGAAAGCTCGTAGCGGATCAAGCGGCAACGCCTCCCTTCGCGGGGGCCTTCGCCGCTTCAAGCGTGAAGGTGCGCCCGTTGCGCAGGTTGGGGATCTTGTCATGCGCGGCCTTGACGGCGGCGCTGTCGATCTCGGCAAGCACGATGGCCTCGCCGGTGCCGCCGGCGCAGGCCAGGACGCGCCCCCAGGGATCGATGATCATGGAATGGCCGAAGGTCTCCCGACCATCCTCGTGCACGCCGGCCTGTGCGGCGGCGATGATGTAGACGCCGTTTTCGATGGCGCGGGCGCGCAGCAGCGTTTCCCAATGGGCTTCGCCGGTCTGGCGCGTGAAGGCGGCGGGAACCGAGATGATCTCCGCACCGGCCTGGGCCTGCAGCTTGAAGAGCTCAGGGAAACGCACGTCGTAGCAGATGGCGAAGCCGAGCTTTGCGAAGGGAAGCTCGGCCATG
Source organism: Shinella sp. SUS2 (assembly GCF_001262505.1). Taxonomy (GTDB): domain Bacteria; phylum Pseudomonadota; class Alphaproteobacteria; order Rhizobiales; family Rhizobiaceae; genus Shinella. Next base: position 65,303 of record NZ_KQ410737.1, on the reverse strand, counting down.
CGCGCGACGGAACCCGGCGAATAGACCGCGCTTTCGCGCCAGCTCTCGCCGTTGTCGAGATCGACATCGAACATGTGGATCTTGTCGTAGCTGCAGACCTGCCCGCCATCAGGGCCGAACAGGAAGCCGCGATTGGCGACCTTGCCGTCGGCGAGCGCGATGGCGGTGGAGCCGACATGCAGGTGAATGCCGAGTTCAGCGGCAAGCTCGGCTGCAGCGGCGACCACGAGATCATCGGCCTCCGTGCGCAGAATGGCGCGCAGTCCCGCGCGGTCGCGCTGGAGTGCGCCGGTCATTTCCGGCGTCTGGACGTAGACGGCGCCCTTGGCGGCTGCCTCGCGCACGAGGCGCCGCATTGCCTCCACGTTGCGGACGGGATCCGTCCCGGAACACATCTGGAGGGCGGCGATCGTGACGGTCATGGGATGCTCCTCAGGCGGCGAGCAGGGCGTCGAGTTCGCCGGCGCGCTCCAGGGCATGCAAGTCGTCACAGCCGCCGACATGGCGTTCATTGATGAAGATCTGCGGGAAGGTGCTGCGGCCGTTGGCGCGCTTGATCATCTCCTGGCGGATCTCCGGCGCATAGGTCGCGTCGTGCTCCTCGTAGGTCACGCCCTTGGTTTCGAAAAGTTTCTTGGCGGCGCTGCAATAGCCACAGAACTGACGCGTATAGATGACGACCGAAGCCATATTCTCCTGCTCCAAAGCTTGGAAAACCTTATCTTTCATATAGGTCCGGGAAGCGCCCTTGCAAAGGTCAAAACGGTGATGTCGGCAGCACCCGCCCGTTTCAGCGCGCGCGTGACGGCCGAAACGGTGGCCCCAGTGGTATAGACGTCATCGATGAGCACCACGCGGCGGCCGAACAGCGCCTCGCGGCCTTCGGGCGTAACGGTGAAGGCCCCGCGCACGTTCTCCTCGCGGGCGCGGGGCCCGAGGCCGATCTGACGGCGGGTGCGTTTCGTCCGTCGCACGGCATCAATGAGGACGGGTGTGCCGGACAACTCGCCGAGTGCGCGGGCAAGCTCCGATGACTGGTTGAACTTGCGCCAGAGGAGACGGAAGCGATGCAGGGGAACGGGAACGATGGCGTGTGCGGCCTCCACGGTGCCGTCGCCGGCGCGTAGCATCCACCTCGCCATCATCGGCGCGAGATCGGTGCGGTCGCGGTATTTCAGCGCATGGACGAGTGCACGGGCAAGGTCGTCGTAGAGGGCGACGGAGCGCAGCCGGTCGAAGGGCGGCGGGCTGGCGATGGCGTCGGCGCTGAGGATCCCCGGGCCGAGATCGTGGGAGAAGGGAGTGCCGAGCACCTCGCAATAGGGGCGTTCGATCAGGGCGAGCTTCAACCAGCAGTGCGGGCAGAGGCTTGCGCGGCTGCCGAGCAGCACGCCGCAGCCGGCGCAGGCCGGCGGATAGACGAGGTCGAGGGCGCCGTCCGCAAGATCGCGCAGCCGACGGACGAGGGCCAGCCGGAGCGGGACTGCCGGCGTTGTTTCGGCCTCGATTTCGCCCATGCGGTTGACAATAGTCGGTGCAAGCGGCCAAAGCGAATGGAATTGCGAACTGGACCTCTCCCATGGAAACGCTCTTCGACCAATCCCTGATCGACACGAACCGGCGGCGCGCGCTTGCCGGCCAGCCGGCGGATTTCCTGCTCGACGTGGTGGCGCGGGAACTTGCCGAAAGGCTCAGTGTCATCGAGCGCCGGTTCGAGCGGGCGGTCGAGCTGCACGGCCACACGGGGGCTACGGCGCGGGCGATCGTCGCGACGGGTAAAGTGGACGCAATGGAGCGGGTGGAGAGCGATGCACGGTTTGCGGCGCCGGACGAGGCGCTGATGGTTTCCCCGCTCGAAACGGTGCCGCTGGAGCCGCAATCGGCCAACCTCATCGTCTCGCCGCTGGCGCTGCACCTCACCAACGACACACCGGGCGTCTTCGTGCAGATCCGCCGCGCGTTGAAGCCGGACGGGCTGTTTCTTGCGGCCATCCCGGGCAGTGGCACCCTGCAGGAACTGCGCGAGGTGCTGCTTGCGGCGGAAAGCGAAATCATGGGTGGGGCGAGCCCGCGGGTCATTCCCTTCCCGGATGTGCGCGATGTCGGCGCGCTTCTGCAGCGTGGTGGCTTCGCCCTGCCGGTGACGGACCGGGAGACCTATACGGTGCGCTACGACTCGATCTTTCCGCTGATGAAGGACCTGCGGGCCATGGGCATGGCCAATCCACTCGCCGGCCGCAGCCGCCGGCCGCTGACGCGCGGCACGTTCCTGCGCGCGGCGGAGCTTTACGCGGAACGGTTCTCCGATCCGGACGGGCGTATCCGCGCGAGTTTTTCGATCATCTACGTATCGGGCTGGGCACCGCACGAAAGCCAGCAGAAGCCGTTGAAACCCGGTTCTGCGACGATGCGCCTCGCCGATGCTCTGAAGCAAGGCGGTTCTGACTGATCCGGCTAGCCCTTGCCGGCGGAATCCATACTGTTCGAGATCGTGGTGAGGGTGTTCGAGAGGCCGCCGCTGAAGGCTTCGAGACCTGCCAGCAGGCCAATCGAGATCAGCGTCAGCAGGAGCCCGTATTCGATAGCCGTGCCGCCGGCGCGGTCGGAGCAGAATGATCTCAGCAATTTCAGCACCATTCCACTCTCCCGCGCCCGTCGCGCATTTGTATCGCCCGTTCAGCAGCCGTTGCTGACACCGTTACCGTTCACGATGCACACGGCGCCGGGCATTTCCTGCAGGACGCTGCGGCGCACCGTATAGCGTTTTCCACCTTCCGACGGGATCGAGCCCGTCGAGATCATGTCGAATTCATCGGGCACATTCGCCATCATGCGCTTGTCGGTCTTGGCGGACAGGACCGGGGTCAGAACCAGAGCAAGCGCGATGACGGCGGTGCCGAAGAGCAGGGCGAGGTTGAGCGCGCCGGTCCGGCTATCGCCGGCCGGCGTGAAATCCTTCTCCTGAACGGTTTTCCAGAAGTCTTCGTCACGCATCTGAGGGTCTCGTAGGCATTCATTGCAACGTTAGGCCCAATCTTTGAACCATGGTGCTAAACGATTGCTTAACGGAGACTGAAAAATACGGGGTAAATCCCTGCCGTTCCGTTCAGAGAAGGTCCATCAGGAAGGGAATGAGCGGCTCGTCGGCCGGCGGCATGGGATAGTCGCGCAGCGCCTTCGGGCGCACCCATTTGATCGCCTGCCCCTCGCGGCCATGGGCGGTGCCCTCGAAACGGCGGCAGATGTAGAGCGGCATCAGGAGATGAAAGTCGTCATAGGTGTGGCTGGCGAAGGTCAGCGGGGCCAGGCAGGCAACCTTCGTGCGGATGCCGAGTTCCTCGTCCAGTTCGCGGATCAACGTCTCCTCCGGCGTCTCGCCGGGTTCTACCTTGCCACCCGGAAATTCCCAGAGACCGGCGAGCGTCTTTCCCTCCGGGCGCTGGGCCAGAAGGATGCGGCCATCAGCGTCGACGAGTGCGCACGCGGCGACGAGCAGAATGCGGCGGGGTTTCGCTTCGGTTTCGCTCATGCCGCGGCGGGCCCCCTGTAGCAATACTGGTAGACGTCCTTGAAGCCGGCGCGGCGGTAGAGTGCGATGCCGGCCGCATTGTCGGCCTCGACCTGCACCCAGGCCTGCCGGGCGCCCTTGAGCTTTGCCCAGCGCAGGGCGGCGTGAAGGACGGCAGTGCCGAGGCCGCTGCCGCGCTTCTCCTTTGCGACGCCAAGCTGGAGGACACCGACAAGGTCGTTGTCATGCACGGCGATCGCCACCGCTGCAGGGCCGAAATCGGGCTCCTCGAAGATGAAGAGGCCGGTTTCCGGCTTGATGGCGTTGATAATCTCGGTGAGGCCGGGCTTCAACGCCGGGTCGTCGCCGGCAACGCGGATGCGCGCATCGACGAAGCGGCCGACGTCGCGGCTCGGCAGATGGTCGAGGCCTTCGTCGCGCGGAAGGGTCGCAAGGTCCGCCATCATGACGATGGTGCGGCCCGCCTCCGTCCAGCCGGCCTCGTCCATATGGGCGACGAGTTTCGGTGGGGTCAGCGGCGTCTGGCGCACCAGCAGCGGGCGCCCATAGTCGGAAAACTTCTTTGCCGCCTTCTGGAGGCGGATGTCGAGATCGCGGGTGTCGGACGGGTCGAGCGGGTTCACCGAGTTCAGCCGGCGTGAGGGGTGGCCGGCGGTCAGCCGGAACAGCCAGCTTCCATCATAGTGCACAGAGGCGGCCGGCCACGCGCGGAAGCCGACGGCTTCGAGCCGGCGGACTTTTGGCAGATCGCTGGTGTTTTCTTCTGATGGCGTCACGCAAGAAGGCCTTTAGCTGCGGTAGTCGCCGTTGATTTCGACATACTCCTTGGTGAGGTCGCAGGTCCAGACCGTCGCCTTGCCGGTGCCGAGACCGATCTCGACGCGGACGGGGATATCCTGCCGCTCCATGACCGCGGTGGTCGCCTCTTCGGAATAGGCGGGGTCGCGTTCGCCATCGACGGCGACGCGCACGTCGCCGAACCAGATGGCGAGGCGGTCGCGGTCGGCCATCTCGCCGGACTTGCCGACGGCCATGACGATACGGCCCCAGTTGGCATCCTCGCCGGCAACCGCGGTCTTGACCAGCGGCGAATTGGCGATGGAAAGCGCGATGCGCTTGGCTGCCGCGTCGCTTTCGGCGCCCTCGACGGTGACTTCCACCATCTTGCGCGCGCCCTCGCCGTCGCGCACGACCTGGAGCGCCAGGTCGCGCAGGAGGTCGTTCAGCGCCGCCCGGAAATCGTCGAGCGCGGCGTCGTCAGCGGTGACAGGGGCTTGGCCCTCGGCTGCACCGGTCGCAAACAGCATGAGCGTGTCAGAGGTCGAGGTGTCGCTGTCGACGGTGACCGAATTGAAAGTCGGGCCGACACCGGCGGAGAGCAGCGATTGCAGAACCGGTGCCGGGATGTCGGCATCGGTCACGACGAAGGAGAGCATGGTCGCCATGTCGGGCGCGATCATGCCCGCGCCCTTGGCGATGCCGTTGATGCGCACGGTGACGCCACCGAGTTTTGCGGTGCGGGTCGCGACCTTCGGATAGGTGTCCGTCGTCATGATCGCCTTGGCGGCTTCAAACCAGAAATCTTCCGTGCCGGATGCGGCAAGGGTGTCGAGCACACCGGAAAATTTGGTGGCGTCGAGCGGTTCGCCGATCACGCCGGTCGAGGCGAGGAAAACCTCGCCCTCCTGGCAGCCGATCGCCCTTGCGGCGGCTTCCGCCGTCATCCTGGTCGATTCGCGGCCCTTGCGGCCGGTGAAGGCATTCGCATTGCCGGAATTGACCACCACGGCACGGGCGATGCCGCCAGGCAGGTTGGCACGGCAGAAATCGACCGGCGCCGAGGGGCATTTCGAGCGGGTGAAGACGCCCGCGACGGTCGCGGGGCGGTCGAACACCATCATCAGCACGTCTGTCCGGTTCTTGTACTTGATCCCGGCGGCAGCGGTCGCCATGCGCACGCCGCGTACTGGCGGCATTTCGGCATAGGTTTTGGGAGCGAGCGGGGAGACGGAACCGGACATCGTACTTTCCTGTTTCAAGAATGGCCCGACAGTTGCCGGGCCGTTGTCTGTTACTGCTGGCCTTCGGTTGCCGGTGCGGCTTCGCCTTCACCCGCGGCTTCCGGCTTGTTGACCGCGTCATAGGCGGTCTTCAGTGCGGCATCCTGGATGTCGACCGGGGCTGCAGCCTTGGCCTTTTCCAAAAGTTCCAGATACTTGTCACGCATGACAAGCTGACGAACCTGGCTTTCAACCTGGTCTAGCGCCGGGGGCTGCTGCTTGCGCTTGTCCTCGATCTTGATGATGTGGAAGCCGAACTGGCTCTTCACCGGCTCCTTGGAATAGGCGCCCTTTTCCAGTGCGAAGGCGGCCGCTTCGAATTCCGGAACCATGCGGCCCTTGCCGAAGTAGCCGAGGTCACCGCCTTCGGATTTGTTCGGGTCGGTCGACTTTTCCTTGGCGATTTCGATGAAATCCTTGCCAGAATCGAGATCCTTGATGATGGCCTTGGCCTCTTCCTCGGTCTTGACGAGGATGTGGCGGGCGCGGATTTCATCTTCCGGCTCGATGGCAGCGACTTCCTTGTCGTAGCGGGCCTTCACCTCTTCCGGGGTCACCGCATCGACGACATGCTTCTTGAAATAGGCATTGTGCAGTTCGCGATCGGTGAGGAAGGCGAGGCGCTGCTTGAAGTCGGGCGTATCCTGCAGGCCTTCCTTGCCTGCATCGGCGGCGAGCAGCTTCACGTCGATGATCGAGGAGAGGGCGGCAACGCGCTTCTGTTCGTCCGGCAGGTTGGCAAGCTGCGGGTCTAGGCCGGCAATGGCGAGCTTCAGTTCCGATTCGTGGATCTCGAGCGTGCCGACCTTGGCGATGATTGGATCGGCGGCGGCATCCTGGGCGCGGACGCTGGTGCTTGCGGCGGCAATCGCAATAAGGGCGACTGCTGCGAGCTTGCTGTACTTGAACATATTGAAAAAGACCTTTCAAATCCTCGCCGGAATCGGGCCGATATCCGGTGCCAGACGGCTCAACACCACCAGAATGTGGCAGTTGTGCAACCGCCTGAGCCGTTGACATCATTCGACCCCCCTCTTATCTGTCACGCAATCCCGCGTCCAGAACAGTTTCCGGGCGTCTCAAGGCTTTGCGCGCAAATATCGTGCGACCTGTCACGCGCCGGGCGCCCATGAAGAAAGGACCATCCTGATGGTCAGCCTCGGCGGCATAGCCCGCAAGTTGTTCGGTTCCTCGAACGATCGTCGCATCCGCTCTTACAAGCCGCGCGTCGATGCCATCAATGCGCTTGAACCGCAGATGAAGGCGCTCTCAGACGACGCGTTGCGGGCGAAGACCGTGGAATTCCGCGAGCAACTTGCTAGCGGCAAGACGCTCGACGACATTCTGGTGCCGGCCTTTGCGGTTGCCCGCGAGGCGGCCCTTCGTGTTCTTGGCCTGCGTCCCTTCGACGTCCAGCTGATCGGCGGCATGATCCTGCACGAAAAGTCGATCGCCGAGATGAAGACCGGTGAAGGCAAGACGCTGGTGGCGACACTTCCCGTCTACCTCAATGCGCTTGCCGGCAAAGGCGTGCATGTCGTGACGGTCAACGACTACCTCGCGACACGCGACAGTGCGCTGATGGGCAAGATCTACAGCTTTTTGGGGCTTTCCACCGGCGTCATCATGCACGGTCTCGATGACGACCAGCGCCGCGCCGCCTATGGCTGCGACATCACCTACGCGACGAACAACGAACTCGGCTTCGACTATCTGCGCGACAACATGAAGTACGAGCGCGGCCAGATGGTACAGCGCGGCCACTTCTTCGCCATCGTCGATGAAGTGGACTCGATCCTGGTCGACGAAGCACGCACGCCGCTGATCATTTCCGGCCCGCTCGACGACCGGTCCGACCTCTATACGACGATCGATGCCTTCATCCCGATGCTGGACGAGGCGGACTACGAGATCGACGAGAAACAGCGCTCGGCCAACTTTTCCGAAGTCGGCACGGAGAAGCTGGAAAACCTCTTGCGTCAGGCGGGCCTGCTCAAGGGCGAATCGCTCTACGATGTCGAGAACGTCGCGATCGTCCACCACATCAACAACGCGCTGAAGGCCCACAAGCTCTTCACCCGCGACAAGGACTACATCGTTCGCAACGACGAGATCGTCATCATCGACGAGTTCACCGGCCGCATGATGCCGGGCCGCCGCTATTCGGAAGGCCAGCACCAGGCACTGGAAGCCAAGGAAAAGGTGACGATCCAGCCGGAAAACCAGACGCTGGCTTCGATCACCTTCCAGAATTATTTCCGCATGTATTCCAAGCTCGGCGGCATGACGGGTACGGCTTCGACGGAAGCAGAAGAGTTTGGCAACATCTACGGCCTCGACGTCGTGGAAGTGCCGACCAATCTGCCGATCCAGCGCCTCGACGAGGACGACGAGGTCTACCGGACGGTCGAGGAGAAGTACAAGGCGATCATCCAGGAGATCAAGGATGCGCGCGAGAAGGGCCAGCCGGTCCTCGTCGGCACGACCTCGATCGAGAAGTCGGAATATCTTGCCGAACGCCTCAAGATGGCAGGATTCCAGGATTTCCAGGTGCTGAACGCCCGCTACCACGAGCAGGAAGCCTATATTGTTTCGCAGGCCGGCGTGCCGGGCGCTGTCACGATTGCCACCAACATGGCTGGCCGCGGCACGGACATCCAGCTCGGCGGCAACCTTGAAATGCGCCTCGAGCGTGACCTTGCCGAGATGGAGCCGGGTCCCGAGCGGGATGCCAAGCGTGAGGCGATCATCGCCGAGGTGAAGAAGCTGAAGGAGCAGGCGCTTGCCGGCGGCGGCCTCTATGTTCTCGCCACCGAGCGCCATGAAAGCCGCCGCATCGACAATCAGCTGCGCGGCCGTTCCGGCCGTCAGGGCGACCCGGGCCGGTCGAAATTCTTCCTGTCGCTGCAGGACGACCTGATGCGCATCTTCGGCTCCGAGCGCATGGATTCCATGCTGCAGAAGCTCGGCCTCAAGGAAGGCGAGGCGATCGTCCATCCCTGGATCAACAAGGCTCTGGAGCGTGCGCAGAAGAAGGTCGAGGCGCGCAACTTCGATATCCGCAAGAACCTCCTGAAGTATGACGACGTGCTGAACGACCAGCGCAAGGTCATCTTCGAGCAGCGCATCGAGCTGATGGATGGCGAGAACCTCTCGGAAATCGTTGGCGACATGCGTCACGAAGTGGTCGAAACCCTCGTCCGCCTGCACATTCCGGAAAACGCCTATGCCGAACAGTGGGATGTCGCGGGCCTCAAGAAGGGTGTTCTCGAACAGCTCAACCTCGATCTGCCGATCGACGCCTGGGCAGCCGAGGAAGGCATCGACGAGAAGGACATCCTGGAGCGCCTGCACAAGGCGACCGACCAGGCTGCTACCGACCGTGCGGAGCGCTTCGGCCCCGAGATCATGACCTATGTCGAGCGCTCCGTGCTGCTCCAGACGCTGGACCATCTCTGGCGCGAACACATCGTCAACCTCGACCATCTGCGCTCTGTCATCGGCTTCCGCGGCTATGCCCAGCGCGACCCGCTGCAGGAATACAAGGCCGAGGCTTTCGAACTCTTCCAGGCTCTGCTCGCGAACCTTCGCCAGACCGTGACCGCGCAGCTCATGCGCGTCGAGCTGGTGCGCCAGGCTGCCGACGCCCCGGCGCCGGTGCCGCCGGAGATGGAGGGCCATCATATCGACGGCACGACCGGCGAGGACGACTTCGGCGAAGGCAATGGCGGCGGTTTCATGGCCGTCGGCGTGTCGCCGGAAGATCGTGATCCGGCCGACCCGGCGACCTGGGGCCGCGTGTCGCGCAACGAGGCCTGCCCATGCGGCTCGGGCAAGAAATACAAGCACTGCCACGGCGCTTTCGAGCAGGCCTGACCGGCTGCAGGAGTAAATGGCGCATCGTTCACATGAACCGTTGCCCCACCGTCAAACGTCATCTCCGGGCTCGATCCGAGGATGCCGGAAGAGAGATATGCGGATATTGATCCGCTCCCATTGAATGCCGCCCCCGGGCGGCATTTTCTTTGGTGGGCGCTGCACCGTTCACGGCCGACCCAACCGTTTGTTAACCCTGATCTGACAAGACTGATCCTGGTTCAGTTCTGCGTTGCGTACGGGTTCCTGTGTTGATGGCGGTCATTCAGTCGGCGGAGAAATTGCTGCCATCGGCCCTGCGCGGCAAGGCGGAACCGCTGGTGCGCGCGCTCGCAACGATCCTCGTCAGCGACGACCCTCGCAACCTTGCGCAACGCATGGCGCTCATCACCTTCGCCATTCGCGTGATCAATGCGGCAATCGCCTTCCTTTCGCAGATCATCCTCGCCCGCGTGATGGGCGAGTTCGAATACGGCATCTTTGTCTTTGTCTGGGCACTCGTCGTCATCTTCGGCGACATGTCCTGTCTCGGCATCCACACCACCGTGGTACGCTTCCTGCCCGACTATGCAGGACGCAGCGCGCACGCAGAAATCCGTGGCCTCACCTCGACGGCGCGCGTCTTCGCCATGCTGTCCTCGACGGTGCTGGCGACCATCGGCCTGCTCGTGCTGTGGTTCTTCCATGACAGTTTTGCCGACTACTACGTCGTGCCGCTCTTCGTTGGCTTCTTCTGCATGCCGATGATTGCGCTCGGCGACGTGCTCGACAGCACGGCGCGGGCTCATAGCTGGGCGGTGGTGGCCCTCAGCCCGACCTACATCATCCGCCCGCTGCTGATCCTCGCCTTCATGGTTCTGGCGGTTTTGCTGGACGCGCCCCACACGGCGCTGACCGCCATGGTCGCGGCGCTCGCCGCCACCTATCTTACGACCGTCGTGCAGTTCTTCAACATCCTGCGGCGGCTCAGCAAGCGCTACGTCAAGGGGCCGCGCAAGCTGGAATTCTCCCTCTGGATCAAGGCGGCCTTGCCGATCTTCCTCATCGAGGGGTTCGGCTTCCTGCTGACCAATTCCGACGTCATCGTGGTCGGCCTCTACCTCGATCCGGAAAGTGTCGCCATCTACTTCGCTGCGGCGAAGACCATGGCGCTCGTGCACTTCGTGTTCTTCTCGGTGAAGGCCGCTGCGGCGCCCCGCTTTTCTGCGCTGTTTTCGGCCGGCGACCGGCTGGCATTGGCGCGCTTTGCCGGCGAGACGGTGCGCTGGAGCTTCTGGCCGTCGCTGGCCGTCGGGCTCGGCGTGCTGGCGCTGGGCCATTTCCTCCTGTCCCTGTTCGGTACCGCCTTCACGGCGGGCTATAGTCTGATGTTCATCCTCTTCGTCGGCATTCTCGCCAAGGCGCTGATCGGGCCGGGCGAGGTACTGCTCACCATGGCCGGCCAGCAGAAACTCTGCGTTCTCGTCTATGCGGTGGCCTTGGCCGCCAACATCAGCTTCAACGTCACCCTCATTCCGCTCTTCGGTCTGACGGGTGCGGCGACGGCCACCGCCGGTGCCATGATCCTCGAGGCGCTGCTGCTGCACCTCGTCGTGCGTAGAAAACTCTCCATCATTCTCTTCGCCTTCGCCAATCCGGTGACGGCAAGCCTTGCCAACGGGGTGGACCGCCATGACCGATAGCCACGGCTTAGACCACACGATCGTGACCGGCCGTGCCCAGGCCGCCATTCCGCCTGCCTTGCCGCATGCGCCGCCGGCGGACCAGCGCTTCCTTGTCGGCCGGCCCGGCCGCTCGCTGGCGCTCTATCCGGCGACAGCCGGCTACGAACTGCAGCAGGAACTCGATTTCCTGTCGAACCGCGTCATGGAGCCGAACGTCTTCTTCACGGGGCGCTTTCTCGCTCCTGCCATGCCGCGCCTTGAGGATCGCACCGTGCGCCTTTCCGTGTTGCGCGACGAGGGCGCCGGACGCAGCCGCATGCGCTTCCTCATGCCCTTTTCCGTCGAGAAGCCGGGCTTTTCCATCGGCTCGAGCATCCTGCGCGCCTGGGCAAATCCGTTCGGGCCGCTCGGGACGCCCCTCGTCGATGCTGAGGATGCCGCCGAAACGCTGGACAACGTGCTGGAAGCCCTTGGCGGTGCCGGCAGCGGCCTGCCAGGCATCCTCGTCCTGCCGGACCTGCGCCTCAACGGTGCCTTCGCGCAGCTGATGCGTGCCGTCGCCATCGGCCGGAACCTTCCCGTCACCGTCACCGATACCTATCGCCGCCCGATGCTGGAGAGCCTGCTCGACGGTCAGACCTATCTGCAGCACGCCATCTCGCCGGAGCACTTCCGCGAGTTGCGCCGGCAATGGCGCAAGCTCGATGCGATGGGCGCACTTTTCTACAACGTCGCCCGCCAACCCGCCGACATCCGGTTGCGCATGGAGGAATTCCTGCTGCTCGAAGCCTCGGGCTGGAAGGGGCGCGGCCGCACGGCGATGATCAACGATCGTTACCGTGCCGCCTTTGCCCGCGAGGCGATCAGCAACCTTGCCGAGACCGACGGCGTGCGCATCCACACGCTCGACCTCGACGGCCGGGCCATCGCCTCGATGATCGTCTTCATGATGGGCGGGGAGGCCTATACGTGGAAGACCGCCTATGACGAGGAGTTCGCCAAGTTCTCGCCCGGCAAGCTGCTGGTGGCGGAACTGACGGAGTGGCATCTCGACGACGCCAATATCGCCCGGTCGGATTCCTGCGCGGTGCCGGATCACCCGGTCATGAGCCGCTTCTGGGAAGAGCGAGAGGACATGGGCACGCTCGTCGTCGGCCTGCAGCAGAATCGCGACCGTGACGTGCGCCAGGTGGCGACGCAGCTTCACCTCTATCGCAACACGCGCAATGTCGCGCGGCTGCTCCGCGAGAAGATTCGTGCGCTCGCGCGCCGCTGAGGCCTTTCCGGTCCAGTCGGCGGCTTGACGTTCCGAGCCTCTGAAAAACTAGGCGGCGAAGGGTGTTTCTTCCGCTGCGCGCTTGCGCAGGATATGGCGGATGACCTTGCCCGAGGTCGTCAGCGGCAGGGCATCGACGAAGTCCACCTCGCGCGGGTATTCGTGCATGGAAAGACGCGATTTCACCCAGTCGCGGATATCGTTTGCAAGGGCGTCCGACGGCGCGTTTCCGGGGCGCAGCATCACATAGGCCTTGACGATTTCCGTGCGCACCGGATCAGGCTTGCCCACGGCAGCGGCGAGCTGCACGGCCGGATGTCCGGCAAGGCAATCCTCGATCTCGCTCGGCCCGATGCGGTAGCCGGAGGAGGTGATGACGTCATCGTCGCGGCCGAAGAAGGTGACGTAACCCTCTTCGTCCATGCGGCCGAGGTCGCCGGTCGTCATCCAGCCGCCAATGAATTTTTCCGTCGTTGCCTTCTCGTTCTTCCAGTAGCCGAGGAACATGACGGGATCGGGTCGCCTTACCGCGACCTGGCCGACGGTGCCGCGCGGCGCTTCCCGGCCGTTCGCATCGATGATGGCAACGACATGGCCGGGCACCGGCTTGCCGATCGGCCCGGGTCGCGACACGTCGAGCTTGCCGATCGAGCCGAGCACAATGTTGCACTCCGTCTGGCCGTAGAACTCGTTGACGGTGATGCCGAGCGTGTCGCGGACCCATTCCCAGGTCTCGCGGCCGAGCGATTCACCGGCCGAGCCGATGGTGCGCAGGTTCAGCCGGTACTTTTCGTGCGGATTGGCGACTGTTTTCATCAGCCGCAGCGCCGTCGGTGGGATGAACGCATTGCGTACATTCATGTCCTGCATGATGCGGTAGGCCATGTCGGGGTCGAATTTCTGGCCCGGCGAGGAGACGACGGGCACGCCGAGCAGCAGCGCCGGCAGGAGCACGTTGAGAAGTCCGCCTGCCCAGGCCCAGTCCGATGGCGTCCAGATGCGGTCGCCCGGCTGCGGCAGGAACTCGTGATGCATCTGAAAACCCGGCACATGACCGAGCAGCACGCGATGGCCGTGCAGCGCCCCCTTCGGTGGCCCCGTCGTGCCAGACGTGTAGATCATCATCGCCGGGTCGTCCGGGCCGCTGTCGACGGCTGCGAAAGGGCCGGCATGGCGGGCGATGAGCTCTTCGAACGATTTTGCCGAGGCGTCCTTGCCCGGCTCGGTGGTGATCACCAGATCCAGCGTCGGCAGCTCGGCCCGGATCGGCTTCAGGCGTTCCAGGCCGAAGCGATTGGTGACGATTGCCTTTGCCTCGGCATTCTTCAGACGGAAGGACAGCGCATCGGCGCCGAAGAGAAGGGCGAGCGGCAGGGCGATGGCGCCGAGCTTGTAGATTGCCAGATGCGCTATGACCGTCTCGAAACCCTGCGGCAGCAGGATGGCGACACGATCCCCGACCGTTACCCCTTCTGCCGCTAGGGCGACGGCAAAGGCGTCAGACCGCGCGGCCAGTTCACCGTAGGTTAGAGAGAGTGGTGGGGCGTCGGGCAGGAAGTGCTCAAGGCAGACCCGGTCGGGGGCATGCGCCGCCCACGCATTGGAAACCGCGGTGCCTATATTGAAGCGCCCGGGGATCTGCCAGCGGAAATCCCGGTAAAGCGCATCATAGGTCGGTCTCTCGGCGAGCATCCGGCGTCACTCCAGTTTGCTGCATTGCACCTAGCATTCCGGAGGGGCCGCCGGCAATGGCGGCTTTTCGCGTATGTCAGAGCCAGGAGAGGCGGTTGTCCACTTCACTGACCTCCTTGACGGCGGCGGCAATCGCGACGGCCCTGCCCGCCTCTTCCGCGGAGCCGATGCTGCCGGAAAGAATGATGCGCGTGCCCTTGCAGGTCACGGTGACGTCGGAGGCATCCACGTCGCCCGCGATGGACAGTGCGTCCGCTACCGCCGTCTCCAGCCAGGCCGGGTGGGGACCATCGAAATGTTCGGGCGGTTCGCCCTTGAAGGTACCTTCCTTGAAGACCATGTCGCACTCCTCTTGCTCGGCGTCTGCATGAAAACGCGGGATGAACCTGTTTGTTCTTTGCGGCTGAAGGAAGGATGGGCCTTGCTCGCTATCGGCGGCCTTGCCCCCAAAATGGTTGAGACCCAAGAGCGTGCACATCGCTCTCGGGTCCCCCTCCGCAACCACATCCGGGGGTGTCTGTCGTTGCACGGGGTAAATGCGGTTCTGCAAAATTTGTTCCCGCTAAAAAGCAAATTTTTTGAAGGACTAGATGCAAACCTGATTCTATCGATTGCGCACAGCTAGATGTTGAAGGCGGTGGATATCTCGTGCTCCTCGCCGATGCAGGGCGGCAGAACGCCTTCTGCCGGCATTCGTCGGCCGCCTCTTGGTCGAGCCCCCAGGCCAGCACATCCAGGGGGCGCGGCCGGATCGTGGCTATCGGGCTTTGGCGTAGATCATGAGCGCGAAGCCCGCACCCATGCCGATGTAGCAGATCCAGGTCAGGATTTCCTGCCAGCGCTTCGGGCGCAGGCGATCGATCTCCTCCTCGCCCGGCCCGCCATGGCGTGTCTGAAGCCCGAACAGGCCGAGCGTACGATGCGTCGCCTCATGGTCGATCCGGGTGTTTCGTATTGTGCCACCCAGGATGCGTCCCAGGAGGTAGCGCTTCATGCCCACGACGAATGAGCCGAAGAAGAACGTGTTCAGGGTGAAGGAGAACGCCAGGACGATGGCAAGCCCTATGATGAACAAGGTCCAGTCGCCCATATACCCTCCATTCCGCGCGGTTGTCGGGCCTGAACGTGCGAAAATCCTCGCGCGTTCCTTCCCGGTTGTCTAAGGAACACGGCTGATCCAGTCGGCCTATTCACTGGCACCAGGTACTTTCTTCCCGGAATAGGAGGCGACCTTGAGCCACGGTGTGTACCCGTATGCGTTGAGGTCATTAGACTTTATCAACGAGACGAAGCAACGTTGCTTGTCGGGGCGTGCCCCGTGTGATTTCCTTCTCCAATCTGAACGGGGAGGGGACGATGCCGGTACCGGACGATCTTGACAACGATCATCACAAGCTCATTTCCACGATTCGCCAGGACATCGCCGTCAATCAGGGGCAGGCAAACCGGCGGCAGGCGGTCAGCAAAAATTTTCACGTCTACCTGGAACTCTATTTTCAAGGGAAACACGATCAGGCCGTGCGCGCCTATTGCGCTTCTAAGCGCATCGAGACCCGCCGGTCTGACGGGTCGCAGGTCGATCCGAGAAATGGCAATTCCGACGATCCCTGCATCTATTACCAAGAACATGCAGCCACCATGGTGAATGAAGTCTGCGGGCAGATGCGGCAGCGCTGGCAACGCAACAACAACAACAATACCGTCTTCATCGCTGGGCATCAGAATATGGCGAACATCCAGGGAAGGCGCATCGACGGATATTCGTATGAGATGTCCTATTGGTACGACTATGGCGACATCTACATCGCCTTCCATTGTTATCCCAACTAGTTGGAGCGGGGGGCTGCATCCGCCAGGGCTCTGAAAGGTACCGGTGGCGGATATCGCCAGACCGACATTCGCAAGGACGGCACGGGCCTGTGGGGCGGTCTGTGATGTTTTCACGGGGATGACGGCGGAGATAAACGGGGACCCGCAAGACGGGCTGGGAATAGAGCGGGCCGATAGCCTGGTTCACCTGTTGAACGCCGAATATAGTGCTACGCACAAGGGGACGAGACATTGAGGAACATCATTGCCATCGCCTGCATCTTGATTGCCACCGCGTCACTTGCGAGCTGCGCTGGGCGCCAATGCAGCGATTGGCCGGGGACGTGCATCATTCAGTGATGGTAGCCTTAAGGGCACGACATGCTGAGTGGCTAGGCGGCTGTGCATGAAAGACTTCTTCAAGTGGATACCTGAGAGCGGCTTGGAGCCGTGGTTTGAAACGGCTCCCTATCAACCCAGGCGCCTGGTGCCGGTTGCTTCTGAGGGGGCGTCCGCTTGTTGTTCCATAACGTTCGCAGCAGGAGAGGTGATGAGCTCGTCGTTAGCTCACCGGTCACCGCCAAACGTTCTCCGACGAATCTGTCTTTCTTTTGGTCTTCGTTGTGGCGTCAGTGGAGGCACGACGGTAAGGCCGGCACTCCAGAGCAAAGTGCGTCACGGGCGATGCAGGGCAATATCTGGTCTTATGAGTGCGCACTGCATTGAGCATCTTGTCTTCCTCAACCAGATGCTCATAGGTCTCCATGATTGCATTTTCAGGACGGGCATCAAATTTCATGAATGACAAAACCCGCGATGCCTTAACCGGCATGTACTTCACGGTCGATGATCTCGACGGGACCTATGGTACCGGACAAGTCGTTCGGCTTGCCGCCGATGGCATCTATTTCGTACGCTTTGACGGCAACGAGGTGACCTTGCCCTTGGAACTCGCGTCTCTTGGCGAGATGCTGGAAACAACGGATGAGGGCTACAAACTCTGGCGGTTCTTCGACACAATCGATGAACGAGGAAAATGGATTGAGTGGCTGGACGCGCCGTCGAAGCCGAGAGTGGTTTCGCTTGTGAAGCCCGTTAAAGATTAAGCGGTGAGCCCATAGATGCGAATATCCGGGGCGAGCCGGTTTGTGCGTAGCCCTTAAGTGGACACCTAGCCATCGGCGTTGCACAAAAACGCGGCCATCGCGCCACGCTTGCCCTTCAATTTGGAGGCATCCGATACGTCATGCCGCCATGCTTCGCCTTGTACTTGTAGAAGGTTGCATCCGAGATGTCGTGCTTGCGGCATACATCGACCGTCTTCGCGCCCGCCTCCTGCGCCTTCAATATCCCGATGATCTGTTCTTCCGCGAAGCATGAACGCTTCATTCGTTCGTCTCCTCGTTGTGACGAACGAGGCTGCCACAATGCAGCGCTCACGGCCTGCGGAAGGTTGCAGCAACTCGATTGGCGAGGAGTGCCATTGGCATGCTGACGAAACCGGCTGATTCGCTCGACGATGAAGACGAAACCGAGAACAAAAGTGTCCAAGAAAATCGGCTGAGGGATTCTCTCGGGTGTCTAGGCCAACTTTATATAGGAAAAACAATGCAAAAAAATGCTTATGGTGCCCCATGCCGGAATCGAACCAGCACTCCTTTCGGAACTCGATTTTGAGTCGAGCGCGTCTACCAGTTCCGCCAATGGGGCACGGCACTTGCAGCCATCGCCGTTTACACGAAGCGCTCGCGGGCGGCAACCGGCAAATCCCCGTATGCGGACAATCACTTGTTTGTGCGGGTGATTTACAAAGCCGCCTCACCTGATAGAACTCGGCGCCGTTTCGCCGGTACCCCGCTGGCCCGATTGGACGACCCTGATGACGGCATCTCTCGACCTTTCCCGCAAGGCATCCGCAGGCCTCCTGACGCTCGGCATGGCGGCGACCGTCGGCGGTGCGCTCGCTTTCGAGCATATCGGTGGCTATATTCCCTGTGCGCTCTGCCTGCTGCAGCGTGATCCCTACTACTACGGTATCCCCGTTGCGGTCGCCGCCCTCCTGTCGGCCCTCTTCGGTGGCCCGGCCTGGCTGACGCGGCTGCTGCTCGCGATCGCCGGTATCATGATGCTCGTCGGCGCGGGCATGGGTGTCTATCACGCGGGCGTCGAATGGGGATTCTGGGAGGGGCCTGCGACCTGCGCGACCTCCGCGCAGGGCGTTACGCAGAATGCCGGCGATCTCCTCTCCGATCTCAACGCCAAGCATGGGCCGTCCTGCACGGAAGCCTCCTTCCGGCTCCTCGGCCTCTCCTTTGCCGGGTGGAATGTGATCGCAAGCCTCATCCTCGCCGCGATCGCCTTTTCAGGCGTGCGGTCGGCGAAAGCGTGATATCCCCGCAGCCCGGGCGCAAATGCCTGTTGGTGCCGCAAAAACGCCAGGCGTTTCTGCGGTTTCGGCATCAGGGCTGCAGTTCGACGTCCCAGTAGAGATAGTCCATCCAGCTTTCGTGCAGATAGTTGGGTGGAAACAGTCGCCCGTTGTTGTGCAGATCCTGAACCGTCGGCTGGTAGGGCTTCTGATGCGGGTGCATGCCCGCCTGCTTCGGCAGCTTGCTGCCTTTTCTCAGATTACACGGGGAGCAGGCCGCGACCACGTTGCACCAGGTCGTCTCGCCGCCATGGGCACGCGGGATGACATGGTCGAAGGTCAGGTCGTCCGGCGACCCGCAGTACTGGCATTCGAACCTGTCGCGCAGGAACACGTTGAACCGGGTGAAGGCCGGATGACGTGACGGCTGCACGTATGTTTTCAGGCACACGACGCTTGGCAGGCGCATCGTGAAACTCGGGGACGACACCGAATGCTCGTATTCGGCGATGATGTTTACGCGGTCAAGAAACACGGCCTTGATCGCGTCCTGCCAGGACCAGAGCGACAAGGGGTAATAACTCAGCGGCCTGTAGTCAGCATTCAGTACAAGGGCTGGCAGGGCCTGTGGTGAAACAGAAATCGTCAAGGGCTTCTCCTGATCGATTCGGCATCTGCCCTTCTATATTAGGCCCGTTGTTACAGCATTGTGAAGCGGGAAAGGAAAAGCGAAAACAAGCAATTTCGTGACGGCTCAGCCTTCGAGCACCGGAGCCGCCTCACGCCGCATCTCCCGGGAATAATAGGCCCAGAACAGCCGGGCCGAGACGCCGCGCCAGGGCGACCAGCTTTCTGCGATCCGGTCGAGTTCCTGCGGGCTCGGGCGTACCGCGAGGCCGAGCGCATGGGCGACCGCATTCTGCAGAGCGATATCGCCGGAGGGGAAGATATCCGGATGGCCGCCGCAGAAGAGCAGGTAGACATCCGCCGTCCAGCGCCCGATGCCCTTGATCGCGGTCAGCTTCCGGGCCGCCGAAGTTGCCTCCATATGGCAGATCGCATCGAGGTCGAGTTCGGCGCGATCGACGGCATCAGCGGCGCGGCGCAGTGTCTCCGCCTTGGCGCGCGACAGGCCCACGGTGCGACAGTCCTCGTCGGAAAGGCCGAGGATGTGATGGGGGGTGATGTCGCCGGCCGTCTCCTCGAGCCGGCGCCAGATGGCATCGGCGCTGGCGCGCGAGACCATCTGCGCGACGATGATGCCGGCAAGGCCGCGATAGCCGGGCGAAAGGCGGCGAAGCGGCACGGGGCCGGCCTTGTCGATGACGGTGAAAAGACGTGCATCGAGCAAAGCGAGATCGACGAGACCCGCCGCGACATCCGCATCCGTCCTGATCATGTGCAACTGCATTTTCTTAAGAGGCCTCGATCCTTGCTGCCACCGCGGCCTTGGCGGTTTGGGTCCTCAATTGTCCGCGTAGCCCTGCCGTAGAACGCTGCGCAGCTTTGCCCGGCATGCCTTGGTGGCGTAACGCACTTCTTCGTGCCAGAAGACCCCATGCAAACTGCTTTGTCAAAACGTCGTGTCTTCCGATTTGCGCCGAGCCCGAATGGCCTTCTGCATCTCGGTCATGCGCTGTCGGCGATCCTCAACCATGACCTGGCTGCGGCCTGCGGCGGGCGCTTCCTCCTGCGCATCGAAGACATCGATCCCGCCCGGTCGCGGCCCGAATTCGAGGCGGCGATCTATCGCGACCTCGCTTGGCTGGACCTTGACTGGGAAAGGCCGGTGCGGCGCCAGTCGGAGCACCTTGCCTTCTATGGTGAGGCGCTGGAACGGCTGAAGGCCATGGGCGTGCTCTATCCGGGCTTCCTCAGCCGTGGCGAGGTGAAGGCGCGGGTTCTGGCGCAGGAGGCTGAGGGCGGGACATGGCCGCGCGATCCGGACGGTGCGCCGCTCTACCCGACGGACGAGCGTTCGCTCGATCGGGATCAGGCGCTTGGCTGGATTGCGGCGGGTCGCCAGCACGCCTGGAGGCTCGATATGGGCAAGGCGCTGGCGCTCGTGCCGGAGGCGTTGACCTGGTCGGAGGCGGGTGAGGGGCCGGAGGGAGAGACCGGTATCGTTACGGCGAGGCCGGAACGCTGGGGCGATGTCATCCTCTCGCGGCCGGATGCTCCGGCGAGCTACCATCTTGCCGTGGTGCTCGACGATGCGGTGCAGGGTATCACCGACGTGGTGCGCGGGCAGGATCTCTTTCATGCGACGGCGGTGCATCGCCTCCTGCAAAGCCTGCTCGGCCTGCAGGCGCCCTCCTACCGGCATCATGGGCTGGTGCCGGGGCCGGATGGACGGAAACTGTCCAAGAGCAATGAGGATACCGGCCTTGCGGCCTACCGGGAACGGGGCATCTCACCTGCCGGCATTCGCGCCCTGCTCGCGGGCTATGGCTTCGTCCTCCATTGAATCCTCCTCGGGCTGCGGTGGCTTGCGGACGCCGCGGACCTTGTCGAGGATCAGGTGCTTCACCCGGTACTTCATCAGGGCCGCGTTGATTTCAGCACCGATGATGAAGATCGCCCCGACGATGTAGAGGAAGACCAGCGCGATCATGATCGAGGCGAGACCGGCATAGGTCGAGACGTAATTGGCGAAGGTGGTGAGGTAGGAGGCGAAGGCATAGGCGCCGATGCCCCAGGCGATGAGTGTCACCAGGATGCCGGGCAGCACGTCGGCGATCTTGCGCCGGCCGGCGGGCAGCCACAGATGGGCGATCAGAAGGCCGGAGAGCAGCACCAGGATGGTGCCGAACAGTCCCCAGCTTTCCACCCAGGAATAGACGTAGGTCAGCCAGGGCAGCCAGTCGCCCGTCGCCCGCACGGCAAGGGGCGCCGCGACGAGCACGATGCTGAGGACCGCCAGCGCCAGAACGCCGGCGATGACGAAGCCGAGACTGGCAAGGCGCGTCACGTACCAGTAGCGCGTCTCGGCTACCCGGTACGCGCGGTTGAGCGAGACGCGCAGCGCCTCCACGCCGTTCGAGGCGAAGTAGGCGGCGGCGAGCACGGAGACCGTGAGCAGGCCGCCGCGCGGGATCGTGAGCACCGCGACGACCTCGCGTGAGATCGGTGCGGCGATCGATTCCGGCCAGGTATCGAAGATGAGATGCACGGCGGTTTCGGCGAACTGGTCGGCGCCGAGGAAGGAGCCGAGCGCCGTGCCGAAGATCAGGAAGGGGAAGATCGCCAGCAGCGTCGACAGCGCGACATGGCTCGCCATCGCCCAGCCGTCGTCCTCGGAAAAATGCCAGATCGCGTCGAAGACGACCTTGTAGGCAAGACGGATGGCGGTCGGCATCGGCAATCTCAGGTCCTCGTGGCCGTCTTCGGCCGTCTCTCTCATTGTTTGCCCGGGTATAACCCCTTACACCGGGGTCGGTTCAAGGGCGGCCCGGATTCAATGGCTTGCCACGCCGGCGCGGGATGGCGATGGCGGTGCGCTGGTGGTGAATATGGGAAACACGAGCAGATTTGTACAGGAAACCGACATGCCTTCTTCGAATGCGACAACGCCGCCGAGCATCATCGTGACGGGATGCTCCTCGGGCATCGGTGCTTATTGCGCCCGGGCGCTGAAGGCGGAGGGCTGGCGGGTCTTTGCGACGGTACGCCGGCAGGAAGACCTCGCAGGCCTAGAGGCCGACGGCATTGAGGCTCTCCTGATGGACTATACGCAGCCGGAGTCGATCGCTGCGCTCGTCGAGACCGTGCTGGCACGCACCGGCGGCCGGCTCGACGCGCTCTTCAACAACGGTGCCTATGGCCAGGCCGGTGCCGTCGAGGACCTGCCGGTCGAGGCGCTGCGCCTACAGTTCGAGACCAATGTCTTCGGCTGGCACGATCTGACGCGGCGGGTGATTCCCGTCATGCGCGGGCAGGGGGGCGGGCGCATCGTGCAGTGCTCGTCGATCCTCGGCATCGTGCCCTATCGCTGGCGCGGCGCCTACAATGCCTCGAAATTCGCGCTCGAAGCGCTGTCGCTGACGCTGCGCATGGAGCTTGCGGGCTCGGGCGTGCATGTCAGTCTCATTGAGCCGGGGCCGATCACCTCGCGCTTCACGGCCAATGCACTAGTCCACATCGAGCGCAACATCGATCTCGAAAACTCTGTACATGCGGACGAGTATCGCCGCCAGTTGCAGCGGCTGCGCGGCGAGGCAAAGCCGGCGCGCGGAAAGCTTGGACCTGAGGCAGTGCATGCGGTGCTGCGCCATGCGCTGACGGCAAAAGCACCGCGGCCGCACTACATCGTGACGACGCCGGCCAAGCAGGGCGCTCTTCTGAAGAAGCTGCTGCCGGCCGCGCTCTTCTACCGGATCATCGGCAGGCTCGGCTGACGCGTCGCGGCGTCGCAGGGGGCTCGCCAGCAAAAAGCGTGCACTTTGTGCGAAATGCCCTATTTGAATAGGGCTGACGGAAATCAAATCGGATCGTTGGCATGTCTTCCTTCCTCACCTTCATGACCCTGCTCGTCATGGGCCTCGTCGCCATCGTGCTGGTGCGCGGTCTCGTCAACATGGCCAAGGGCGGCAGCGGCAACACCTCGAACAAGCTGATGCAGCTTCGCGTGCTCTTGCAGGCGATCGCGATCGTCCTCATCATGCTGACGCTCTGGATCACGGGCGGCGGGCGCTGAGGGGGATCATGGTCAAGCTCAACAAGATCTACACGCGCACGGGCGACGACGGCACGACCGGCCTCGTTGCCGGGCCACGCCGCAAGAAGCACGACTTGCGGGTCGAATCCTATGGCGAGGTTGACGAGGCGAATTCCTGCATCGGCCTCGTGCGCCAGCATCTGGCAGACCATCCGGATCTCGACGCGATGCTGATGCGCATCCAGAACGATCTCTTCGATCTCGGCGCTGACCTTGCGACGCCGGAGACCGGGAAAAAACTCGACTATGAGCCGCTGCGCATCGCGCAGGTGCAGGTGGACCGGCTGGAGACGGAAATCGACCTGCTCAATGCCGATCTCGAGCCGCTGCGCTCCTTCGTCCTGCCGGGCGGCACGCCGGCCGCGGCGGCGCTGCATCTTGCGCGCACCGTCGCGCGGCGGGCCGAACGGCGCGTCGTTGCCCTGCAGGATATCGAGGGCGAGGCGGTCTCGGCCGCGGCTGCAGCCTATATCAACCGGCTCTCCGACTTCCTCTTCGTTGCGGCGCGCTGGGTCAACGAGAAGGGCCGGACGGACATATTGTGGGTTCCGGGCAAGAACAGGTAAGCTCGCTTCCAGCAAGCCTTGGGAAGGGGATCCATGTTCATACCGCTGCACGACGCGAACGCCCTCAAATACATCAAGGTGCAGTATGTCACGATCAGCCTGATCGTGATCAATGTCGTCGTCTGGCTGGTGACGGGGCTTGCCTCCACGCAGGCCTTTTCGGATGCGACGGTCGTCAGCCTCGGTTATATCCCGGCTGTCGTCTTCGATTTCGCCGATCTGGAGCCAAGCCTGGTGCTGGTTCCGGAGGACGCGACCTACATCACCTATGCGTTCCTGCACGGTGATTTCATGCATCTTGCCTCGAACATGCTGTTCCTCTGGGTGTTCGGCGACAATGTCGAGGATGCGCTCGGACACTTCCGCTTCCTGCTCTTCTACCTGCTCTGCGCGGCGGCGGGAGCGCTTGTGCACGGTCTGGTGCAACCGGATTCGGAGGCGCCGCTGATCGGTGCTTCGGGTGCGATATCCGGTGTGGTGGCGGCCTATTTCCTGCTGCATCCGAAAGTGCGCGTCTGGGTGCTTGTGTTCTTCCGTATTCCCCTGCCGCTGCCGGCAGTCATTCCGCTTGCCTTCTGGATCGCCCAGCAGTTTTACATGCTGGTGGTTGACGGCGACAGCGGTGTTTCCTGGGGCGCCCATGTCGGCGGCATCCTCGCCGGCGCGCTTCTGGTGCTCGTGCTGCGGCGGCGGGGTGTGCCGCTGTTCGACCGCACCATCGTCACGCCAAAGGCGGTGCGGCATGTCGAGGCGACGCCCGTTGCTGCCGAGGAAACTGCCGTGCGCCCCTCCGTGCCGCCGACCCATTGGGGACGGTGAGCATGTCGTTCTGAGAAAATTGACGTGAACGTAAAGGCAATTTATAACCCGCCCGTTTTCACGCCGGGAGGGGCCGTGGCGCATTGTAATTGGGAAAAAAACGCGTATCGATGTCGCCAACCGACAATCAGGGCGCCTTTGAAAGGCGCATTTTCCCTCGCGGGCATTTGAAGGAAGGAAGCCATGAAGATCTTGGTCCCTGTAAAGCGGGTCGTTGATTACAACGTGAAGATTCGCGTGAAGTCGGACGGCTCGGGTGTCGAGCTTGCCAATGTGAAGATGTCGATGAACCCGTTCGACGAAATCTCCGTGGAAGAGGCTTTGCGGCTGAAGGAAGCCGGCAAGGCCGAGGAAGTGGTCGTCGTTTCGATCGGCCCGGCCAAGGCCGAGGAAACGCTGCGCACCGCGCTCGCCATGGGCGCGGACCGCGCCGTGCTGGTCGAGACGGAAGATGCCGTCGAGCCGCTCGCCGTCGCCAAGATCCTCAAGGGGGTTGCCGAAGCCGAACAGCCCGGCCTCGTCATCGTCGGCAAGCAGGCGATCGACGACGATTCGAACCAGACCGGCCAGATGCTGTCGGCCCTGCTCGGCTGGGCACAGGCGACCTTCGCCTCCAAGGTCGAGATCGGCAACGGCTCGGCGCAGGTCACCCGTGAAGTCGACGGCGGTCTCCAGACGATCGAAGTCAAGCTTCCAGCCGTCGTGACCACCGACCTTCGCCTCAACGAGCCGCGTTATGCCTCGCTGCCGAACATCATGAAGGCGAAGAAGAAGCCGCTCGACAAGAAGACGCCGGCCGATTTCGGCGTCGATACCGCCCCGCGCCTGAAGGTGCTGAAGACCGAGGAACCGTCGGGCCGCAAGGCCGGCGTCAAGGTCAAGTCGGTCGCCGAGCTGGTCGAAAAGCTCAAGACCGAAGCCGGCGTGCTCTAAGGCAGGAAAGGGAGAACATTACCATGGCCATTCTTCTTCTGGCAGATCACGACAATGCACATCTTTCCGACCAGACCGCCAAGGCGCTGACAGCAGCCTCCAAGATCGGCTCCGACGTGCATGTGCTCGTCGCCGGTTCCGGCGCCAAGGCTGCGGCCGAACAGGCTGCAAAGCTCTCTGGCGTTTCCAAGGTCCTGCTCGCCGACGACCAGAACCTTGCCAACAACCTGGCAGAGCCGCTGGCAGCGCTCATCGTCTCGCTTGCCGGTAACTATGAGGCCATCGTCTCGGCCGCCACCTCGGTCGGCAAGAACGTTCTGCCGCGCGTTGCCGCCCTGCTCGACGTCGCACAGGTCTCCGAGATCGTCGAGGTCGTCTCGTCTGACACGTTCAAGCGTCCGATCTATGCGGGCAATGCCATCCAGACGGTTCAGTCCACCGATGCCAAGAAGGTGATCACGGTCCGCACCGCATCCTTCGCCGCTGCGGGTGAGGGTGGAAGCGCCTCTGTCGAGACGGTCTCGGCCGCATCGAACCCGGGCCTTTCGACCCACGTCAAGGATGCCCTGTCCTCGTCGGATCGTCCGGAGCTGACCTCGGCCAAGATCATCATCTCGGGCGGGCGTGCGCTCGGTTCGTCGGAAAAGTTCCAGGAAGTCATTCTTCCGGTTGCCGACAAGCTTGGTGCGGCTGTCGGTGCCTCGCGCGCGGCCGTCGATGCGGGCTATGCGCCCAACGACTGGCAGGTCGGGCAGACGGGCAAGGTGGTTGCGCCGCAGCTCTACATCGCCTGCGGCATCTCGGGCGCCATCCAGCACCTTGCCGGCATGAAGGATTCGAAGGTCATCGTCGCCATCAACAAGGACGAGGAAGCGCCGATCTTCCAGGTCGCGGACTACGGCCTCGTCGCCGATCTCTTCGAAGCTCTGCCCGAACTCGAAAAGGCGCTTTGAGCCAGCTTCGACCCGGCTGTTTGCGACGATGATTTCACTGGAAAAATGCGTCGCGGCGCTTTATCACTTCACCGGGCCGGCTTGACCGGCCCGGTGTTTTTTTGCCTGCGCCTAGGGGCGCAGACGGTGTGATGGGGCGATTGGCGCTATGATCAAGAACGTCGGTATTGTCGGTGCGGGCCAGATGGGATGCGGTATCGCGCACGTCTCTGCCATGGCCGGATACAAGGTCCACATCTACGACCTGTCGCCGGAGCGTGTCGAAACCGGGCTTGCCACGATCAACGGCAATCTTGCCCGCCAGGTCTCCTCCGGCAAGATGACCGACGAGGAGCGCAAGGACGCACTCGCCCTGATCAAGGGATCCTCCGATATCAACGACCTCTCCGACGCCGATCTCGTCATCGAGGCGGCGACAGAGGACGAGACCGTCAAGCGCAAGATCTACGGCCAGGTCTGTTCCGTCCTGAAGCCGGAAGCGATCCTCGCCACCAACACCTCTTCGCTGTCGATCACGCGGCTCGCGTCTGCCACCGACCGTCCGGAGCGCTTCATGGGTATCCACTTCATGAATCCGGTTCCGGTCATGAAGCTGGTCGAGCTCGTGCGCGGCATTGCGACCGAAGAGGGCACGTTCTCCGCCGCAAAGGAATTTGTCGCCAAGCTCGACAAGACGATCACCGTCGCGGAGGATTTCCCGGCCTTCATCGTCAACCGCATCCTGTTGCCGATGATCAATGAGGCGATCTATACGCTTTACGAAGGCGTCGGTTCGGTGGAAGCCATCGATACCGCGATGAGGCTCGGCGCCAACCATCCGATGGGTCCGCTGCAGCTTGCCGATTTCATCGGCCTCGACACGTGCCTGTCGATCATGCAGGTGCTGCATGACGGCCTCGCCGATTCGAAGTACCGCCCCTGCCCGCTGCTGGTGAAGTATGTCGAGGCCGGCTGGCTCGGCCGCAAGTCCGGACGCGGCTTCTACGATTATCGCGGCGAAGTCCCTGTCCCGACGCGCTGAGCAGCGGGACATTTCCCAAGCTTGCCCTTTCAGGGAAAAATGTTTCGTCTGCCGCAAGTGCTGCGGCAGGCCATACCTCGGATCGGGAGCGGCCGGTCGCTATTGTCTGCCCGAATTCAGGTTCCATTCGGGGTTTTTCAGATGAAACGTTTGCTCCTTCTCGGCGTGGCTCTCCTTGGCCTTGCCGCTCCGTTCTCCGCGCAGGCCGCCGACAAGCTGCTCAACGCCTCCTATGACGTGGCGCGTGAGCTTTTCGCTGCCGAGAACGAAGCCTTCGTGAAGGGGCATCCGGGTGTCACCGTCGACCAGTCGCATGGCGGCACCTCCAAGCAGGCGCGCGCCATCGTCGAAGGTCTGGAGGCGGATGTCGTGACCTTCAACCAGGTGACGGATATCGACTTCCTCGTGAAGAACGGCTTTGTCGCCGAAGGCTGGCAGCAGAAATTCCCGAACAACGCTTCGCCCTTCTACTCTTTCCCGTCCTTCCTCGTTCGCGCCGGCAACCCGAAGAACATCAAGGACTGGTCGGACCTTGCCCGTGACGACGTGAAGGTCATCTTCCCGAACCCGAAGACCTCGGGCAATGCGCGCTACACCTATCTTGCAGCGACCGCCTATGCCAAGGAAGCCTTCAACAACGATCCGGCCAAGGTCGAGGAGTTCGTCACCAAGATCTTCGACAACGTTCCGGTCTTCGACACGGGCGGCCGCGCGGCGACGACGACCTTCGTCGAGCGCGAAATCGGCGATGTCATCATCACCTTCGAGGCGGAAACCAAGTCGATCGCCAAGCAATATGGCGAGGACAAGTTCCAGAGCGTCGTACCCTCCGTCTCGCTGCTTGCCGAGTTCCCGGTCGCCATCGTCGACAAGGTGGCCGACGCCAAGGGCAGCCGTGAGCTTGCAAAGTCCTACCTCGATTTCCTTTATGCGCCAGAGGGCCAGAAGATCGCTGCCGAATTCGGCCATCGCGTCCATGACCAGACGGTCGCTGCCGAGTTCAAGGGCCAGTTCCCGGAAATCCGCCTCGTGAATGTCGATGACGTCTTCGGCGGCTGGAAGAAGATCTCCGAGGAGCACTTCGCCGAAGGCGGCGTGCTGGACAAGATCTACGGCAGCCGTTGATCCATCGACCTTCGTTTTATCGCAACCGGCGGCCGAAAGTCCGCCGGTTGTGGCATGAAAAGTGTTCGCACAAATCCGGCCGGATGATCGCGCTCCGCACTTTTCCTGGATCAGCTTGAGAAAGGAAGCGCCTCTTGAGACGGCGTGTACTGCCCGGATTGCCGCTCGCGCTCGGCATAACTCTCGTCTATGTGGCGATCATCGTCGTGCTGCCGCTGGCTGCGCTCGTCTTCAAGGCGGCCAGCCTTGGGCCGGAGGACTACTGGCGCATCATCTCGTCGGACCGCGCTTTTGCGAGCTACCGGGTCACGGTGCTCTGCGCGCTGGCAGCAACCGCGTTCAACCTCGTCTTCGGCCTATCGCTCGCCTGGGTGCTGGTGCGTTACCGCTTTCCCGGTCGCCGGCTGGTCGATGCGCTTGTCGATCTGCCGTTCGCGCTGCCCACCGCCGTTGCGGGTATCGCGCTTACCACGCTCTTCGCGACCAACGGCTGGTTCGGCGGACCGCTCTCGCTTCTCGGTATCAAGGTCGCCTATACGCCGCTCGGCATCATCGTCGCCATGAGCTTCACCAGCATTCCCTTCATCGTGCGCACGGTGCAGCCGGTGCTGGAGGAACTGGATCCGGCGCTGGAGGAGGCGGGGCAGACGCTCGGGGCGAGCGACCTGTCGATCTTCACCGGCGTCATCCTGCCGCTCCTCACGCCGGCGCTTCTGGCCGGTGTCTCGCTCTCCTTCGCCCGCAGCCTTGGGGAATTCGGGGCCATCATCTTCATTGCCGGCAACCAGCCGTTCTCAACGGAGATCACCGCGCTGCTCGCTTTCATCCGGCTTGAGGAATACGACTATCCGGCCTCGGCCGCCATCGCCTCCGTCATGCTGCTGACGGCCTTCGTCATGCTGGCGATCACCAACCTCATGCAGGCCCGCGCCCTGCGCTATACGGCAAGGGGCTGACCATGGTGCACCCTGGAAAAGGCACGCCGCCCCGCGTCGGTGACAATCCGGTCTTCCGCCGCTCGCTCCTCGCCTTCGTGCTCGTGTTGGTCGCGCTGATGATCGTCGCGCCGCTCGTCGTCATCGCCGTCGAGGCTTTTTCACGCGGTGTCGGTTATTTTGCCGCCTCGATTGCCGATCCGGACACGCGGCACGCCATCCTGCTGACGGTCGTCACAGCGCTGATCGCGGTGCCGATCAACACGGCTTTCGGCGTTGCGGCGGCATGGGCCATCACCAAGCACGATTTCCGCGGCAAGCGGCTGCTCACTGTCGTTATCGAACTGCCCTTCTCCGTATCGCCCATCGTTGCGGGCGTCTCCTATCTCTTCGTCTATGGTCTGCAGGGCCTGTTCGGACCGGCTCTGCAATCGATGGAGATCAAGATCCTCTTCGCGCTGCCGGGCATCGTGCTGGCCAGCATGTTCGTGACCGCGCCCTTCGTGGCGCGCGAACTGATCCCGCTGATGCAGGCGCAGGGCCGCGACCTAGAGGAGGCGGCGACGTCACTGGGGGCAAGCGGCTGGCGCACATTCTTCTCCGTCACACTGCCGAACATCAAGTGGGCGCTGCTCTATGGTGTCGTGCTTTGCAATTCGCGCGTGATGGGCGAGTTCGGTGCCGTTTCCGTCGTCTCGGGCAACATCCGCGGCCAGACGAACACGCTGCCGCTGCACATCGAGCTGCTCTATCACGACTACAACGCGGCCGGTTCCTTTGCCGCCGCATCCATTCTCGCCGGCCTTGCCATCGTTACGCTCGTCGCCAAGGTGGCGCTGGAGCGGCAGGGCGCAGGCCGCGTGCAGCGCCCCTCTCAGCTGGCCGGCGCCGACAGCATCACCCCGGAGGTAAAACCGTGAAGATCCGCCTTACCAATGTGGTCAAGGAGTTCCAGACCTTTCGCGCCGTGCACGGCGTGTCGCTCGATATCGAAAGCGGCGAGCTGGTGGCGCTACTCGGCCCGTCCGGCTCCGGCAAGACGACGATCCTGCGCATGGTTGCCGGCCTCGAATATGCCGATGGCGGTGCGATCTATTTCGGCGATGAGAATGCGACGGACATTCCGGTGCGCGAGCGCGGCGTCGGTTTCGTCTTCCAGCACTATGCCCTCTTCCCGCATATGACCGTCGGCGAGAACATCGCCTTCGGCATGAAGGTCTCCAAGGTCAAGCGCTCGCCCGACGCGATCGCCAAACGTGTTGCGGAACTGCTCGATCTCGTGCAGCTCGGTGGCCTCAAGGACCGTTTCCCCGGCCAGATCTCCGGTGGCCAGCGCCAGCGTGTGGCGCTCGCCCGGGCGCTCGCCGTCGATCCCCGCGTTTTGCTGCTCGACGAGCCATTTGGTGCGCTTGATGCCAATGTGCGGCGGGACCTGCGCCGCTGGCTTCGGAAAATCCATGACGAACTGGGCATCACCACGCTCTTCGTCACACACGATCAGGAAGAGGCGCTCGACCTTGCCGACCGGGTCGTCATCCTGAACAAGGGCAAGATCGTGCAGGAGGGCACGCCCGAGGCGGTCTGCCGCAACCCGGCCGATGCCTTCGTGATGAATTTCCTCGGCGATGCGAACCGGCTCGATGCGGAGATCCGCGGCGGCAAGGCCTATGTCGGCGACGTGGCCTTCGAGGCGGGCGGTGTGGCCGATGGCAGCGGCCAGATCCTGTTCCGCCCGGCCGACGTCACCTGGCGTGAGGATGGGCAGGGCATCGCTGCGAAGATCGTGCGGGTCATCGACCGGCCGGACTCACGCCGCGTGCTGGCGCTGACGGGCAGTGGTCAGCCGGTCGAGTTTGATACGGCGCCGGAATTCCCGCACCGCAAGGGCGAAGCGGGTTTCCTCGACATCCGCCGGTCGCGCGCCTATCCAGCGGCGTGAGCGAAACCTTCTCGCGATGCCTCAGCTTTTCGGCGCAGCAAGCGCGGCTTTGATCAAGGCCTTGGCGTCGTCGCTGTCCCAGGCGGCGGGGCCGTTCATTGCCGAGATCAAGCAGCCCTTGTCATCCATCAGCAGTGTGACCGGCAGGCCGAAGGCGAGGCCTTCCTTCTTCAGGGTGTTGAACACGCCCATCGAGGCATCACGATAATAGCCGAGGTCGTTGACGCCTGTTTCGGTGAGGAAGGTTTTCGGCTTTTCGTCATCGCCCGTGTCGATGTTGATCGCCACGACCTCGAACTTGTCGCTGCCGAGCTCCTTTTCGAGCGCGTTGAGTGCCGGCATTTCCTCACGGCACGGCACGCACCAGGTGGCCCAGAGGTTGACGAGCAGGGTCTTGCCGGAAAAATCGGCGATCGTCTTCTTCTTGCCGTCGGGGCCGTCGAACACGAGATCGGGCAGCGCGCGATGCTCGTCGACCGTGCGCATGGCGGCGACCTGTCCCTTGGAAAAGGGTGTCAGGGCTTCGGCCTTCGCTGCGGTGGCCGTGCAGGCGGCGGGATCGGCGGAAGCGACCGCGCCATTGCCAGACAGGCTTTCCTTCACGTATATCGCTGCACCACCGGCGAGAAGTCCGGCGAGCCCGGCAATGGCGATCAGTTTTCCTGCCGGCAGGCCGAGTTTCTTCTTCACTGTCATTTCACTCTCCAGGACGGGACCCATGGCTGACGGCACTTCCGAGACGAAATCCTCGAACCAGATGTGGGGCGGCCGTTTCGCCTCGGGACCGGATGCAATCATGGAGGAGATAAATGCCTCCATCGGCTTCGACAAGAAGCTTTACGCTCAGGACATCCGCGGCTCAAAGGCGCATGCCGAAATGCTTAGCCACCAGGGCATCATTTCGGCGGACGATAAGGAAAAGATCGTTCACGGTCTCGACACGATCTTGTCAGAGATCGAAAGCGGCAATTTCGAGTTCTCGCGCCGCCTGGAAGACATTCACATGAATGTCGAGGCGCGGCTGGCGACGCTGATCGGTCCCGCCGCCGGACGCCTCCACACCGCCCGCTCGCGCAACGACCAGGTGGCGCTCGATTTCCGTCTGTGGGTGAAGGAAGAGCTGCAGAAGACGGAGAAGGCGCTGACGGGCCTCATCGCGGCCTTCCTCGACCGTGCCGAGGAGCACGCCGAAACCGTCATGCCTGGCTTCACCCACCTTCAGACCGCCCAACCCGTTACCTTCGGCCATCATTGCATGGCCTATGTCGAGATGTTCGGCCGCGACCGCCAGCGGGTGCGCCACGCCATCGAGCACCTCGATGAAAGCCCGATCGGTGCCGCCGCGCTTGCCGGCACGGGCTACAATATCGACCGACACATGACGGCGAAGGCGCTCGGCTTCCGCGAGCCGACCCGCAATTCCATCGATACCGTGTCGGACCGCGATTTCGCCCTGGAGTTCCTGTCGATTGCGGCGATTGCCGGCGTTCATCTGTCACGCCTCGCCGAAGAGATCGTCATCTGGTCGACGCCGCAGTTCGGTTTCATCCGCCTGTCGGATGCCTTCTCCACCGGCTCCTCGATCATGCCGCAGAAGAAGAACCCGGATGCCGCCGAGCTGGTGCGTGCCAAGACCGGCCGCATCAACGGTTCGCTGATCGCACTCCTGACCGTCATGAAGGGTCTGCCGCTCGCCTATTCCAAGGACATGCAGGAAGACAAGGAACAGGTCTTCGACGCTGCCGAGAGCATCGAGCTGGCCATTGCCGCGATGACCGGCATGGTGCGCGACATGACCATTCGTACCGACAGGATGAAGGCGGCGGCCGGCTCCGGTTATTCCACTGCCACCGATCTTGCCGACTGGCTGGTGCGGGAAGCGGGACTTCCCTTCCGCGATGCCCATCATGTGACGGGCCGCGCCGTGGCGCTGGCCGAGAGCAAGGGCTGCGACCTTTCCGACCTGTCGCTCGAGGAGCTGCAGGCGATCCATGCCGCCATCACCGCTGACATCTTCAACGTCTTGACGGTCGAGGCCTCGGTCGCCAGCCGCAAGAGTTTTGGTGGTACCGCCCCTCTGGAGGTCCGCAAGCAGATCGCCTGGTGGCGGCAGCGCAACTGATCAGATTGCTTGCAGGACTCATCAGTAGATTAAGGGTGCACAAGGGCGGGCGAATTCGCTAAGGATGATGCCCACCCGATCACCGGCATTTCCAGGGAACGCTTCATGACACGCATCGACATCGGCAGGCTGGCTCTCGCGCTCTGCCTTTCCGCGGCGGTTCTGACCGCCTGTGGTCGCAAGGGCGATCTCGACCTGCCGGGCGGGGCTCAACCGGTCGTGAAGACCGTCGATGGCAAGAAGGTCGAGCAGGTCGAAGACAAGCCTTTCATCCTCGACCCCCTTCTCTAGTTTTGACGCAGTTCCCAACGCAAGGCCGCCGCGCGGTTTTGCCGGAACTGCCCCTGTTTAACGGACGAGACCTGTGAACCATTTCGAGCATCGCGACGGCATCCTCCATGCGGAGGACGTGCCGGTTCCGGAAATCGCCAAGACGGTCGGCACGCCCTTCTACGTCTATTCGACGGCGACGCTGGAGCGTCACTACAAGGTCTTCGCCAAGGCCTTCGACGGTGTCGATGCCATGGTGTGCTACGCTATGAAGGCGAACTCGAACCAGGCGGTGCTGAAAACGCTTGCCCGGCTTGGCGCCGGCATCGACGTGGTCTCGGAAGGCGAACTGCGCCGGGCGCTGGCCGCCGGCGTTCCTGCCTCGCGCATCATGTTCTCCGGCGTCGGCAAGACGCCGCGCGAGATGGATCTGGCGCTTGAGGTCGGCATCTACTGCTTCAACGTCGAATCCGAGCCCGAGCTTGAGGTGCTGAATGCCCGCGCCGTGAAGGCCGGCAAGGTTGCGCACGTCTCCTTCCGCATCAATCCAGACGTCGACGCCCGCACGCATGCCAAGATCTCGACGGGCAAGAAGGAAAACAAGTTCGGCATTTCCTGGGAACGCGCCCGCGCCGTCTATGCCCGCGCCGCCAGCCTGCCGGGCATCAAGGTGACCGGTATCGACATGCATATCGGCAGCCAGATCACCGAGTTGCAACCCTTCGAAGATGCCTTCAAGCTCCTGCGCGAACTCGTCGATACGCTGCGCGCCGACGGACACACGATCGATCACGTCGATGTCGGCGGTGGTCTCGGGATTCCCTACAAGACGGACAATGCGCCGCCGCCGCTTCCGGATGCCTATGCCGAAATCGTCAAGAACCAGCTCAAGGGCCTGAACTGCAAGATCGTCACCGAGCCTGGCCGGTTGATAGTCGGCAATGCCGGCATCCTCGTCACCGAGGTGATCTACGTGAAGGATGGCGGCGAGAAGACTTTCGTCATCGTCGATGCGGCCATGAACGACCTCATCCGCCCGACGCTCTACGAGGCCTGGCACGAGATCCAGCCGGTCGTCATTTCGGCGGCCAGCGCGCCGCGCATCCGGGCGGACGTGGTGGGTCCAGTCTGCGAGACCGGTGACTATCTGGCGCAGGACCGAGAGATGGCGCAGCCGAAGCCCGGCGATCTCATTGCCGTCGGGTCCGCCGGTGCCTATGGCGCCGTGCAGGCGGGCACCTATAACAGCCGTCTGCTGGTACCGGAAGTGCTGGTCAACGGGGCCGAGTTCCATGTCGTGCGGCCACGCCTCAGCTATGACGACCTGATCGGCCTCGATTCGCTTCCGGACTGGCTCGCCTGACCTTCGCAAGTGCTAAACCAGGCTGCGCGCGCGATCACGATTTTGCGTGCGCCCTCGTCTTCGCCACAAAGCATGTTATCTT
Source organism: Shinella sp. SUS2 (assembly GCF_001262505.1). Lineage (GTDB taxonomy): Bacteria > Pseudomonadota > Alphaproteobacteria > Rhizobiales > Rhizobiaceae > Shinella. The sequence goes on along the minus strand of NZ_KQ410737.1, from coordinate 30,184 downwards.
TTGGCGGTGACAACCTGCAGCGGAGAGCGGCGATCGATGGCGATTGACACGCAAGGACAGCGCGAGACGGAAGCGGCCGGCAACCCGGTGGCCCGACGGCTTGCGGGCAAACGCCTTGCCGCCCAGACCATCCTCTATCTGGAGGCGCTCGCCCCGCGGGTGCTGCCGATCCTGCTTCTCGTCGCGGCGTTTCTCGCGCTGACCTGGTTCGGCTATTTTCGCCATGTTCCCACCTGGCTGCATCTTGCGACGCTGGCCGGCTTCGCGCTTGGTCTTGCCGGTCTGCTCATTCGCCTGCGCGGTATCGGCTGGCCTTCGATTGACAGGGCCTATCGCATGCTGGAGGCGCGCAATGCGCTGGCTCACCAGGCGATCCGGGTGCAGGAAGATCGGCCGGCCGGTGGCGGTGCCGTTGCCGAAGCGCTGTGGCGCGAGCACCAGAGCCGTATGGCACGGATGATCGGCGCGCTCAGGACCGGTGCGCCTGAGCCGGACATTGCCCGTCATGACCGCCATGCCCTGCGCGCCGTGCCGCTGCTCCTTGTCGCCATCGCCTTTGCCTTCTCCTATTCCAATCGCGGTGGTCTTCTGGCGGATGTGGTTACCCTTCGCGCGCCTGCCGAGACCGCGCCGGATGTGCGCATCGACGCCTGGGTGACGCCGCCGGCGCACACGTCGCGTGCACCCATTTTCCTGACCGGCAGCACGCAGGGCCAGCCGGGCGAGGCTGCCACGGGCGAGATTCGCATTCCGCAGTTCAGCGAATTGACCGTGCGCGTTACGGGTGGCGGCGGCGATGAGCCGGTGAGCTACCAGGTGACGGGCGAGGCCACGGCGACGGCCATACGCCCGGAGGCGGAAAAGCCGAAGGATGAAAAGGCCGAGGGCCCGAAGGCCGAAGCGAAGGTGCCGGTTGCTGCGGCCAATGGCGCCAAGACCATGCGCTACAAAATTCTGAAGGACGGCACGCTCTCGGTCGCCGGCCAGACCTGGGCGTTTGCGGTCATTCCGGACCGCGTTCCGGAAATCGCCTTCGATGGTATTCCGAAAAAGACCGTCGCGTCGGCGCTGGAGATTAGCTTCGTCGCCAAGGACGACTACGGAATCCAGGAGGCTCATGCGGAGATCGTGCCGGTCGAGCAGCCGAAGGATGCACGTCCGCTCTATACGCTGCCGGAGTACCGCCTTGACCTGCCGCGCCGCGCCGCGCGCGCCGCCAAGGGCACGACAAGCCGCAACCTGTCCGAACATCCGCTCTCCGGCAAGCGCGTGAAGATCACGCTTGTTGCCAGGGATGCCGCCGGGCAGGAAGGGCGCAGTCAGCCCGTGGAGATGATCCTGCCGGCCAGGAATTTCTTCGAGCCGCTGGCCGGGGCCGTCGCCGAACAGCGGCAGGTCTTCGCACTTGATGCGAACCAGCTGCCGCATGCCATCGCGCTCAACGAGGCGCTGACGATCCGGCCGGAAGAGACGATCCCCAACCTCACGCATTACCTGCTGCTGCAATCGGCCAATGCGCGCATGAAGCTTTCCCGCACGGACGACCAGATGCGCGAGACGGCGGACTATCTCTGGGAAATCGCCCTTGGCATCGAGGACGGGAACTTGTCTTTGGCTGATCGCCGGCTGCGCGAGGCGCAGAAGGCGCTCTCCGAGGCGCTGGAGCGCAATGCCTCCGACGAGGAGATCGCTGCGCTCATGAAGGAGCTGCGTGAGGCGATGCAGGCCTATATGGAGGAGCTTGCCCGCCAGGCGGCCAAGAATGGCCAGATGCAGCAGAACGCCCAGCAGCAGGGCCAGATCCTGCGGCAGCAGGATTTGCAGCGCATGATGGATCAGATCGAGAATCTGGCCCGGTCCGGCGCGCGTGACCAGGCCCAGCAGATGCTCTCCGAACTGCAGCGCATGATGAACAACCTGCAGGCCGGTCGGCCGCAGCAGGGTCAGCAAGGCCAGCAGAACGACGCGATGCGCCAGCAGATGGACAAGCTCGGCCAGCTGATGCAGCAGCAGCAGAAATTGATGGAGCAGACCTTCCAGTTCGATCAGGCGTTGCGCGACCGCCAGCAGCGCGGCGATCCGATGCCGGGCGAGGGCGAGGAAGGCCAGCAGCAACAGCAGCCGGGCGACAATGGCGCCGGTCAGCAGTCGACCGACCAGATGACGGCCGATCAGCTTCGTGAGGCGCTGAAGAAGCTTCAGGAGCAGCAGGATGGGCTCGGCAAGCAGCTCGGGGAGATCCAGGAGGCGCTGAAGGGCATGGGGCTTGAACCTGGCGAAGGCTTTGGTCAGGCCGGTCGTGAGATGAAGGGTGCTTCCGAAGCGCTGGGCGAGGGGCAGGGCGAATCGGCCGTTGGTAGCCAGGGCCGTGCACTGGAGGCACTCCGCCAGGGCGCGCAGAACATGATGAGCCAGATGCAGGCCATGGGGCAAGGGCAAGGCCAGGGGCCGGGCGAAGGCATACCGCAGGCCGGGCGCAACGGCCGCGACCCGCTGGGCCGAGAGCGCGCACTCAACGGACAGGGCCCCGACTTCGGCGGGCCGACCAAGGTTCCGGAAGAAATCGATATCCAGCGGGCGCGTGAAATTCTGGAAGAGATCCGTCGCCGTCTGGGTACCGGATCTGCGCCCGGTTTTGAACGGGATTATCTGGAGCGGCTGCTCGGAATCCGTTGAGGCGTGGTCAGGCGGCGAGTGCCGTTGCCACGGCGCGGCGGATGTCGGGCAGGCTGAATGGCTTGCTCACCACATCGACGATCTTCGAGGCAAGGTCGTCTGCCCGCTCGCGCTGTTCGGCATAGCCGGTCATCAGCAGGATTTTCAGCGCCGGATGGGCGGCTGACGCCTTGTGGGCGAGTTCGATGCCGTCCATCACAGGCATGCGGATATCGGACAGGAGGAGATCGAAACCGCCATCCGTCAGGGCGTCGAGCCCGGCTGCACCGTCCGGCGCTTCGACGGTCTCGTGGCCGTCCATGCGCAACGCCCGCGCCACGAAGGTGCGGAGCGAATCCTCGTCTTCGGTGATCAGGATCTTGGCCATCGGTTCCCCTTTCGGTCCGTTCATCCGGCCTTGTTCCGAGGGAACGGTAGGCCGGAGCGGTGCGCCGATTTCCGGTGCCGCTCCTTGAGTGAAAAGACCAGACTTTCCTTGTCGATCGGTAAACGGCCGATGGGGGAATCTGCGGTCAGGACAGCCTCAGGCGTCCGCGTCGCCCGTCACGATGCCGACGAAGGGCAGTTCGCGGAAGGCATAGGCGACGTCCATGCCGTAGCCGACGACGAAATGATCCGGGCATTCGAAACCGACATAATCGGCTTCGAGGTCGGTCTTGCGCTTCTCGCGCTTGTCGAGCAACACGGCGATGGTGACGTTCTTGGCGCCGCGCTCGTACATCAGTTCCTTGGCGAAGCTGAGCGTGCGGCCGGATTCGAGGATATCGTCGATCAGGAGGATGTCACGGCCGTGTACGTCGCTATCGATGTCCTTGATGACCTTCACGCCCTGCGAAACGGTGCCGGCGCCGTAGCTCGACAGCGTGATGAACTCGACTTCCGGGGCAAGGCCGGCGGCGTGGAGGGCACGGGTGAGGTCGGCTGCGAAGATGAACGAGCCCTTGAGGACGGCGATGACGAGAAGGTCTTTCGTCGGCCCGCTGGCGATATCTGCCGCCAGTTCTTCGTTGCGCTTGGCGATCGTAGCGGCGTCGTAGAGCGTTTCGATCTTCTTTCCGCGGACAATCTGCATCGCGAGGCGGCTCCTTGGTCGTAGGCAGATCCGGCAAACCCGATGGTTTTGCGTGCGGAACTGGGAGAAACAAAGGAGCCGATTAGCACAGTCAGCGAGCGGGCGCACCCTCGGCGGCAAGCGAAACCAAGACTTTCGGTACTTTTCCGCCACTGTGCGGAATGCGCAACGCGAAGGTCTCGCTGGCACCTGGGGCGAGTGCGGCAGTTTCGAGCGAGAGACGGTGGCGGAGCGTCTTGCCAGCGCCTTCGAAGACGATGTCGACCGGCGGGACGGCGGCAGTGGTGTTGCCGCCATTGGTGAGGCGGCCATAGACGGCAAGCACCTTCATGCCGTTGCGGTCGTCGACTGTCGTGATGACGTCGGCTATGCGCAGGGTCTCGCCCGGCTCGTTCTCAGGGAGTGCGGCCTTCAGGGCGGAGAGCCCGCCGGCATAGGCAAAGACGAAGATGAAGGCTGTCGCCACGAGGCCGGCAAAGGCACGGCCCGGAAGAAACTGCAGGCCAGCCTCGCACAGCCGGGCACTGGCCGTGGCGATGCGGAGCAGCAGGTGATGTGGCTGTTCGGCAGATGGTGCAGGGCGGGCGGCGCGGCGATTGTCGTTGCTGGTGCGGGTGGCAGTGCTGCGAATGACGACGAAATCGGCGTCGACCACTTCGAGACGTGCCGGAAACGGCTTTGCATTCCTGCGGGCTGGTGTCTTCGGTTCTGGCGGCAGAAGGTCGATCCGGCCCTTCGCCTTGCGTCTTGCCCTGAAGGCGTTCATCGCGACCTCCTCGTTCCGCCTGCGCCCTTCCGCGCAAAATCATCGGCGAAAAGTCGGGCATTGAATGAAATCCTTACCAAACGTAAACCATACTGGTTAATGCTTCGGAAACCCGACCGTGAAAGAGCCGTTTTCCTGTGCGACCTCGCCAGCGAACCTGCTTCGGCGGGCAAGGGTAACCCGCTTCTAGAACCGGATTGATCATTGATTCACTTCGAGAATGTCGGACTGCGCTATGGGATGGGCCCGGAAATTCTCCGCGACCTGACCTTCGATATTCCGCGCCGGTCTTTCCAGTTTCTCACGGGGCCTTCCGGCGCCGGCAAGACGACGCTGCTGCGTCTTCTCTTCCTCTCCCTGCAGCCGACGCGCGGTATCATTCGCACCTTCGACCGGGAGATTTCCACCATTCCGCGCGACGAGCTGCCGATGTTGCGTCGGCGTATCGGCATCGTCTTTCAGGATTTTCGCCTGCTCGATCATCTCACGACCTATGAGAATGTCGCCCTTCCGCTGCGCGTGCGTGGCAAGGAGGAGGCGAGTTATCGCGCCGACGTGCTGGAACTCTTGAAATGGGTCGGGCTCGGGGAGCGAATCAACGTGCTGCCGCCGGTGTTGTCGGGCGGGGAAAAGCAGCGCGCGGCCATTGCCCGCGCCCTCATCGACCGGCCGGAACTGCTGCTTGCCGACGAGCCGACCGGCAATGTCGATCCGCCGATGGCCCGCCGGCTGCTGAGCCTCTTCCTTGAGTTGAACCGTCTCGGCACCGCCGTGGTGATCGCCACGCACGACCTGTCGCTGATGGACCAGGTGGAGGCCCGGCGCATGATCCTCTCGCAGGGACGGCTCGATATCTATGACTGACGCGCCGCACGATACCGCCCAGGACGCCCAGCCGGCGCGCCGGCCGGAAATGAAAGTGCGCCCGACGGCACCCATCGTGCCGCAGGCGAACGTGTCCGGCAACGCGCTGATGCTCGTCATCGCCATCATGGCCTTTCTGGCCTGCCTCACCTTTGGCGCGGTCAGCATGGTGCGGGCGACGGCGGCGAGCTGGCAGAGCCAGATCTCCCGCGAGATCACCATCCAGATCAAGCCCGACGACAATCTCGACATGGAGAAGGCGCTGACGGATGCGCGTGACCTCGCGCTGACCTTCTCCGGCACGCGCGACGGCACGATCGTCGACAAGACGGCGACGGCGCGGCTGCTCGAACCCTGGCTTGGGGAAGGGCTGAACATCGACGAACTGCCGGTGCCGCGTCTCGTCATCGTGACCATCGATGAGCAGAGCCCGCCGGATTTCATGGCAATGCGGGCAGCACTGGCGCAGAAGATCCCGACGGCCTTCCTCGACGACCACCGTACCTGGGTCGATCGCCTCGTCGCCATGGCGCGCACGACGGCCTTCATCGGTACCGGCGTGCTGGTGCTGGTCTTTTCCGCCATGGTGTTGACCGTTATCTTCGCAACGCGTGGCGCGCTTTCCGGTAACCGGCACATTGTCGAAGTGCTGCATTTCGTCGGCGCGGAGGCAAGCTTTGTCGCGTCCGAGTTCCAGAAGCATTTCCTGAAGATCAGCCTGAAGGGTTCGGTGGCCGGCGGGTTCCTGGCAGCCTTGTTCTTTGCCGTCGCCGGCTTCTGGCAGGGGCGCTCCATCGCGACCCCCCAGAGCGACCAGGCGACGGCCCTGTTCGGCACCTTCTCCATGGGGTTCACGGGTTATCTCGGCATTGCCGGCACGATTGTCGTCATCGCGCTGCTGACGACGCTGACGGCCCGTTTCACCGTCATGCGGACCATCCACGAGATCGACCAGATCCGTTCCGACCCATCTCGCACCGACCAACTGCCCGACCCATGAGCCGGCCCAGACGAACCGCTGCCGCGAAACGGACCATCGGTTGCCGCAATCACGTTCTATGGACGGAATCATGAACGCGCTTGAACGGGCAAAACCGGGTCTGCCGCAGGGCGTCCGGTCGGAGGGGGAGGGGCGGCGGCGCAAGGGCCCCGTCCGCCTTGCCGTGCGTGCGCTGCTCGCACTCATCCTGCTTGCCGCCGTGGCGGGTACCGGCGGCTTCCTCTATTTTGCCGAAACCGTCGCTGCGCTGGAAGCGCCGAGCGATCCGAAGGCCGATGCCATCGTGGTGTTGACCGGCGGCTACCAGCGTATCGATCGGGCAATCGGCCTGCTCAAGCAGGGAGCCGGGCAGCGGCTGCTGATCTCCGGCGTCAACCCCGCCACCAGCGGCAACCAGATCCGCAAACTCACCCAGAGCTCGTCGGCGCTTTTCGAATGCTGCGTCGACATGGGCTACGAGGCGGTGGATACGATCGGCAACGCCAACGAGACGGCGCGCTGGATCAGCGATCACCAGTTCCGCCGCGTGCTCGTCGTCACCAACAACTACCATATGCCGCGCAGCCTGCTGGAGTTGAAGGTCATCGATCCCCGAACGGAGTTCATCGCCTATCCGGTCGTCAATTCGGACCTGAAGAACGGCAACTGGCTGCGCCAGCCGGGCGTCGTGAAGGCGATGTTGTCGGAGTACCTCAAGTACAGCCTCGCGCATATCCGTGCCTTTGCAGGGGCGGGCAACTGGTCCGGCCTTCGTGGTGACATGGCGGGCCTTTCCGGTGGTTGAGATCGCTGCAACGGGAGTTTCCCCGTCCTTGAATATCGTGTAGGGCGAAGGAACGCGTCCCGCTGACAGGCTGCCCGATGATCGCTTTCCGTTCCGTCCTCTTCAATACCCTCTTCTACCTGAACCTCATCTTACAGATGATCATCATGACGCCGGCCTATTTCCTGCTGCCGCGCAAAAAGGCCTATGGCGTCGCCAAGAACTGGGCGAGGAGCAATCACTGGCTCTTCGACAAGGTCGTCGGTACGACGTTCGAGATCGAAGGATTGGAGAATATCCCGGCCGATGGCGGTTACATCTTCGCACCGAAGCACCAGTCCTTCTGGGATGCCTATGCGCTGCTGCCCTGGCTCGACGATCCCTTCTACATCCTCAAGCGCGAGCTGACCTGGATTCCGCTCTTTGGCTGGTATCTGAAGAAGCAGCGCATGGTGCCGGTCGATCGCAGTGCGCGTGGCAAGGTCATGGCCGCCGTCATGCAGCGCACCAAGGAAGAGATGAATTCCGGCCGCCAGCTCATCATCTATCCGGAAGGCACCCGTCGCCCACCGGGCGCGACACCGGAATACAAATACGGCATCGCTCGCCTCTACCGGGATCTGCAGGTGCCTGTCGTGCCCGTCGTCATGCATCCGGGCCTGTTCTGGCCGCGCCGCAAGTTCGTCCGTTATCCCGGCCACTTCAAGGTGCGTATCCTGCCGGCGATCGCGCCGGGCATGGATCCCGATGCCTTTCTCGCCCATCTCGTCGAGGTGATGGAGACGGCGAGCGATCGGCTGCTGGTGGAAACCGTCGCGGAAAATCCTAACCTGCCTCTGCCGCCGACGGCAGAGCAGCGGCTGGCGGAGCTGAAGGCGCACACCGCCTGATCAGGCGAGGCCTTGCGTGTGGAGGTTTTCCGCGGTGCGGCCGACGTCCTCCAGCCAATGGTCGCGGATACCCATGGCGCGCAGATGCGTCAGCGTGTTGCGCACATAGTCGATGTTGTGGCCGGACTTGCCGATGGCAGCGCTGACGGTCGTCGCCGCCTCCTCAATGGAGAGCGAGCCGGCGAACTGGTGATGGGCACGGTCGCAGATGTAAGCGAGCGTCGAGACGCGCCGGCCGTCGCCCAGCGTCGCGGCAAGCGTGCGCTCCTTGTAGACATGGGTCACCAGTTCCCGCTCGCGCAGGTAGTCGACCACGGCCTCCTGGCTTGCGGGGGCGATGCGGAAGGCAACGCCGCGGCAGGAGCCGCCGCGATCGAGGCCCAGCACGAGGCCGGGCTTGGTCTCGGTACCGCGATGGACCCAGGAGCGCACGCAGAGCGAACGGCGGAAGCCGAAGAGATGGGCCGGCTGCTGTTCCTCGAATTCGAAGCCCGGATTCCACATCAGCGAACCGTAGCCAAAAACCCAGAATTCGTTCATATCCACCGTCACCTGGACCATCTCTCAAAAAGCCGCCGCAATTGCCGGCTTTGACGCGCTTGCGGGCAAATCATGTCCGCCACCATTGGAGAACAGCATGGCATCGTCAAGCCACGCCGGCACATCCGGCGTCACGCGCAAACTCGTCCGGCTCGCCGTTGCCGTCGTTCTCGTCGTCGCGCTCTATACGGGCGGATGGTTCTACGCCGCAAGCTGGTTGAAGGACACGCTGGATCGGCAGCTCACTGCATCCGCACAGGGCATGCATTCGGCCTCGTGCAGCAACCTTTCCGTCCGCGGCTTCCCGTTCCGCATCGGCCTGTTCTGCGACGCGGTCGGTATCGACGATCGCCCGGCGGGTCTTTCGGCGTCCTTCGGCGCACTTCGCTCGGCTGCGCAGGTCTATCGCCCCGGCCATGCGGTCGTCGAGCTCGACGGGCCGGCGCAGGTGCGCGTGACGCCCGATCTCGTCTTCGACGCAAACTGGGACCTCATGCGGGCAAGCGGCACTGCCTGGACGAACGGGCTCGATCGCGCCTCGGTCGCATATGACGGGCTGAAGGGCCGGCTCAACGTGCCCTCGGAGGCCGTGTCGCTTGGCGTGACGGCTGCCCACGGCGAAAAGCACATCCGCCAGTCGGGCGGTGCGCTCGATGTCGCCGCCTCCTTCGACGCGCTCTCGCTCGATCTTGGCGACAGGGTGCTGCCGCCGCTTGATGTTGCGGCCGACATGACGATTGCCGATGCGGCGACATGGATTTCCGCCGAAGGGCCGCCGGCTGGTGCGCCGCTCGGCGCGAATGTGGAGCTGCGCCGCCTGTCGCTCGACCTCGGTGACGGCAAGGTGGCGAGCCTTTCCGGCCCGCTCAGGGTGGGCGACGATGGGTATCTCTCGGGTACGCTCGATCTCGACATTGCCGGCATCACGGTCTGGCGCGACCGGATTTCCGAGGCCTTTCCGGAGATCGCGGAAACGGCGACGCAGGTCGCACAGGTGATCGAAGGCCTCTCGAAGGGTGGCGACCGGGCCGTGGTAAAACTCAATGTGCAGGAAGGGACCGTTTATCTTGGCCTCTTCCCGATCGCCTTCATCCCGCCGGTCTGACGCCTCGTTCCGGCGGGATCCCGCGGAAAATGCTCAGCCCTTCTTGTCGGCGACCGGCCGGCCGAAGTTCGGTGCGGATGTGTCCTGACCCGCATCGATGATCGAGCGGCGGATGGCGCGGGTGCGCGTGAACAGGTCGAAGAGCTTTTCGCCGTCGCCCCAGCGAATGGCGCGCTGCAGATAGGCGAGGTCCTCGGAAAAACGCGCCAGCATTTCAAGGATCGCGTCCTTGTTATGCAGGCAGACGTCCCGCCACATGGTCGGATCCGAGGCGGCGAGGCGGGTGAAATCGCGGAAGCCCGAGGCCGAGTATTTGATGACTTCCGATTCCGTCACGGTCTCGAGGTCGTCGGCTGTGCCGACGATGTTGTAGGCGATGATATGCGGCAGGTGCGAGACGATGGCGAGCACCTTGTCGTGATGCTCCGTATCCATTTCATCGACCTTCGAGCCGAGGGCTTCCCAGAAGGCGGCGAGCCGGCGCTTGGCTTCCTTGTCTGTGCCGTGCACGGGCGTGAGGATGCACCAGCGGTTCTGGAAGAGTTCGGCAAAGCCGGCGTCCGGACCGGAATGCTCGGTGCCTGCCAGCGGGTGGCCGGGGATAAAATGTACGTTCTTCGGCATATGCGGCAGCATCTGTGCGACGACCGAGGCCTTGGTGGAGCCGACATCGGTGACGATGGCGCCGGACTTCAGGTGAGGAGCGATGTCCTCCGCGACCTTGCCGGAGGCGCCGACGGGCACCGACACGATGACGAGATCGGCGTCTTCGACGGCTTTGCCGGCGTCGTGGACGTAATCGGTGCCGAGCTCGAGTTCGCGGGCGCGGTCGAGCGTCTCCTGGCTGCGGCTCGAAATGGTGACGGTCTTGGCAAGGCCCTTCGCCTTGACGGCGCGGGCGATGGAAGAGCCGATGAGGCCGATGCCGATCAGCGCGATCTTGTCGAAATGTCCGTCCGTCATGCCCTTCGCCCTTCGTTTCCGCGTGGGCCCGCTCTAGCGGGCGGGCCGGCATTTGTCGAGGGGATCAGCGTTGGGCGCGCTCGCGCGTCGTCGGCACGCCGTGTGGGGCGAGTACGGGCACGAAGACGCGGCGTGAGGCGCGTGCGGCAACGGGCAAGCCCTGGTAGAGTCGCTTCTGGGCCTCGACGATGATGACGCCGGAAAACATCGGCCAGAGCGTTCGGCCTAGCCGCTCGAAGGCGCCTCGTAGTTTCTGCACGCTGCGCAGTTTGGAAGGCGGAAAGAACAGCGCCTCGGCCGAGGCGCCGGGTGTGAAGTTGGTCTCGCGCAACAGCGCGGTCAGCTGGCGGCGCGAATAGGGCCGGCCGGAGCCGAAGGGCGTGTGCTCCATGCGTGCCCAGACGCCGCGCCGGTTCGGCACGACGATGACGAGCCGCCCGCCGGGGGCCAGCACGCGCCAGAGTTCCTTCATCGTCTCGCGCGGGTTTTCCGCAAACTCCAGCGAATGCACCATCAGAACACGATCGACCGAAGCGTCCGGTAGTGGCAGTTCTTCGTCGAAGACCAGGGCCGTGGAGGAGAGCTCACTCGGCGGCCAGTTCACCGCACCCTGGCCCGCCGGCATGAAGGCGAAGGTACGCTCCGTATCGGCGCGGAACCGTTCCAGATAGGGCACGGCATAGCCGAGCCCGACCAGCCGTTCGTCCGGCAGGCGCGCCCAGAGCGAAGCGAGTGCCATCGCGATCGAATGATCGGCGAGGCGCCCGAGCGGCGAGTGGTAGAATTCGCGAAGGTCGACAATATCGGCATGCATGACCTGAATGTGCGCGATGGGCCGGTGGACTTCAAGGCCGATTGCCTTACATTCCCGCCGACCGCTCAGCCAATGCGATGAGGAATGCATCATGATCCCGCTGGAAATAGACCTCTTTCCCTGCCGCAGCGACAATTTCGGCGTGCTGCTGCATGATCCGGCAACGGGGGCAACCGCGAGCATCGACGCACCGGAGGAAAAGCCGATCCTCGACGCGCTCGCCCGCCGCGGCTGGGCGCTCAGCCACATTTTTACGACGCACCATCACAACGACCATGTCGAGGCCAATCTTGCGCTGAAGGAGCGTTTCGGTGTGACGATCATCGGTCCGGTGCGCGAGACGATCCCGGGTATCGATCGCAAGGTGGATGGTGGCGACAGTTTTGACTTCGCCGGCCGGCGGGTCGAGGTCATCCTGACGCCGGGGCATACGGCAGGACATATCTGTTTCCATCTGCCGGCGGAAAAGCTGCTCTTTGCGGCTGACACGCTTTTCGCGCTCGGCTGCGGCCGGCTCTTCGAGGGCACGCCGGCGCAGATGTGGGAGTCGCTGTCCAAGCTCGCCGTGCTGCCGGACGAAACGACCGTCTATTTCGGCCATGAATACACGCTCTCCAATGCGCGTTTTGCCAGGACCGTCGATCCGGACAATGCCGTGCTTGCAAGCCGCGTGGCGGAAATCGAGGCGATCAGGGCGGCTGGCGGCTTTACCGCGCCGACGACCATCGGCCTCGAAAAGGCAACCAATCCCTTCCTGAGGGCTGCCGAACCCTCGATCCGCCGCCATCTCGGCATGGCGGAAGCGCGTGACGCCGAGGTCTTTGCGGAAATCCGTGCGCGCAAGGACCGGTTCTGATGACGCCGCAGGATATCATTGCCCGGCTCGGTATGGAGCGCCACCCGGAAGGCGGCTGGTATGTGCAGACCTTTCGCGACACAGCGGGTGGCACGCGCGGGCATTCGACGGCGATCTACTACCTCCTGGAGCGGGGTGAACGCTCGCACTGGCATCGGGTGGTGGATGCGGTCGAGGTCTGGCACCATTATGCCGGTGGGCCGCTGGCGCTTTCGGTGAGCGACGGTATGGAGCGGGCGGAGGCTCAGGTGCTCGGGCCGGATCTTGCGGCCGGTGAGCGGCCGCAGATCATCGTGCCGGCGAACTGGTGGCAATCGGCCGAGCCGCTCGGCGATTGGACGCTGGTTGGCTGCACGGTCTCGCCGGGCTTCCTCTTCTCATCCTTTGAGATCGCGCCTCCCGGCTGGGAGCCGGGTGCCTGATCAGGCCAGGCTTGCTGCGGTCTTGCGGAAGATCATGTCCTTGGCGGCGAGGATGGCACCGCCCGTCACCAGCAGGCAGGCAAGGCCGATGCGCCAGGATGGTTCGGCAAAGCCGCTGAGAATCAGCACGAGCGTCGAGAGCAGCGGTGCGGCATAGCTTGCGGCCCCGAGGATCTGGATGTCGCCGTTCTTGACGCCGAAATCCCAGGCATAGAAGGCAGCGCCGACCGGCAGCAGGCCGAGCCCGGCGATGGCGAGCCATTCGAAGCCCGTCTGCGGCCAGACGGTGGTTTCCAGCATCAGGTGGCAGGCAAGCGAAAGAAGGGCGGTTGCGAGGCAGAAGCCGGTTACCACATCCGTCGAGACCGCCTCGAAGCGGCGGGTGAGCAGCGAGTAGCCCGACCAGGTGAAGGCACAGAGAAAGGCTGCTCCATAGCCGATGAGGTAGGCCTCGTCGAAGGCGAAGCCGTTGCGGCCGACGATGAGCACCGTGCCGCCGAGGCCGAGAAACGCGCCGACGACATGGTTCCACTTCAGCTTTTCACCCGGCAGCAGCGCCGAGCCGACGACGATGAGGAGCGGCCAGAGATAGGCGATGAGGCCGGCTTCCACGGCTGGCGCGTTGCGCAGCGCGGTGAAATATAGGAAGTGATAGCCGAAGAGGCCGAGGATGCCCGTGATCCAGACCTTCGCCGGCTGCCGAAGCAGCCTGGCGCGCTCCGGCCGGGCGATGAGCACGAGCATGCCGGGCAGGCTTCCGATGAGGAAGCAGACGGCCGAGAGCTGGAAAGGTGGCATCTTGCCGGAGGCCGCGGTGAAGAGCGCGAGCAGCGACCACATCAGGATCGCCGAAAAGCCAATCAGGGTTGCACGCGTCTTCAAGGCCGATCACTCCGGTCGTCCGACCGGAGCCATGTGTCAACCGCCGAAGCGCGTGGCCGAGACGGTGACAGGGCCGAGCTTGGTCGGAATCTGCACATAGACCGGAGCATATACCTTCGCTCCCTCGGCCTTGGCAAACCAGATTTCCATCGTCTTCAGCTTGCGCAGATATTCCACGTCGTCACGGCCTTTCTTGTAGCCGGATTTCGGGACGAAGCGGATGCCGCAGACGACGACCTCCCCCTCGAAGCCCTTGGTGGAATAGGGCTTGGTGCCCTTGGAGCTCAGCTTCAGGTCGAGGCGGCTTTCGCCGTCGAAGATCGGCAACGTCTTCGGGCAGATACGGCTTCCTTCCGGGATGATGAGGCCGGAGATCGGGTCGAGCACGGCGCGCATGTCGGCGGTGGAGACGGGCACCCAGTTCTTCGGCTTGCGCCGCGGCGGCGTCATGCTGGCGGCGATGACATTGCCGTTGTGGAAGGTCACGTCGATGGCGCGGCTGCGCTTGCCGCTCTTGTAGTTCACCGAATAGTTCGTGGCGTGCAGCCGGCCGCGGCTGACGGTGCCGGAAACCGATGTCGTACCCTTGGTGCTCGAGAAGATATCGGCAAGGCCGGCCGATTGCATGCTGCCGGAAATCGTGTAGCGGTTGCCGTTGAAGGCCGAGCGGAAGGTGGCGGTGGCCACAGGCAGGCCGGACAAGCGGATGCTGTAATCCGTGCGGTGCTCGATTTCCGCCGACGAAAGCGGCGTCGCGCCACCCGCCAGGGCAACCGACATGACTGCGCCTGCAACCCAAACCCGCCCGTTCATCTTCACGACTCCCATTGAGACGCTCCGCCTAGTCTGCCATTGCGGCGATTCTACGCCGTGGCAAAAGCCCGATCCATTTGCTCTTGCCTGCAAATCATGGCCCTTGGCAACTGAATTCCCGATGAACGGCAGGTTTGGCTTGACGTCGGCGTCGCGTGTGACTATAGAACCGCAACTTTCCAAAAAGGCCAGACGGACTGCGGCCGGTTTCGGTGCCGGAAACGTATTGTCCTGAACCAAGAAAAATAGGTGTACCATGTCCCGTAGTTGCGAATTGACCGGCAAGGGCGTCCAGTCGGGCAACAATGTGAGCCACGCAAACAACAAGACGAAGCGCAAGTTCCTGCCGAACCTGTGCAATGTCACGCTGATTTCCGATGCCCTCGGCCAGCGTTTCCGTCTTCGCGTTTCCGCTGCTGCCCTCCGCTCGGTCGAGCACCGCGGTGGCCTCGACGCCTTCCTTCTGAAGGCTGAAGAGAACGAACTGTCGATGCGCGCTCGCCTGCTGCGCCGCCAGATCGCCAAGAAGACCGCTGCTGCTGTCGCTGCCTGATTTCAGGCCCTAAGCTGCGCTGCTTTTATTGAGGCTTGACCGGGTTCCGGCCAGGCCTCAATGCTGTGTGCATAGCGTGGCGCAAAAAGCGCAATTCCGGGCGCAACTCCTGGAATTGCTTCATCCACTCCAGCTGGTGGCATCACCCAGGGTAAAAAAATGCAAGCGAACCGCATTACGATTCTCTATGTCCTCCTGATGACGGCCGTCGTCGTCGCGTCAAACGTGCTCGTGCAATACCCGCTCTCAGGCGAACTGTTCGGCATCGCCCTCGGCGATCTCCTGACCTATGGCGCCTTCACCTATCCGGTCGCCTTCCTCATCACGGACCTCACCAACCGCCAGTTCGGGCCGCGTGTCGCGCGCCGTGTCGTTGCGGCCGGTTTCCTCGTGGCAGTGGTGTTCTCCTTCGCGGTCGCCTCGCCGCGTATCGCGATCGCGTCCGGCTCGGCTTTCCTGTTCGGCCAGTTGCTCGACATCTCCGTCTTCAACCAGCTCCGCCGGCAGGCCTGGTGGCGCGCGCCGCTGATCGCCTCGCTGATCGGCTCGCTGCTGGATACGATCCTGTTCTTTTCCCTCGCCTTCGCGCCGGCCTTTTCCATCTTCGGACCGAACGATGCCTTTGCCATCGAATGGGCGCCGGTACTGGGTGTTCTCACCGCGGAAGCTCCGCGCTGGGTATCCTGGGCGTTCGGGGACTTTACGGTAAAGATGCTGGTCGGTATCGCCATGCTGCTGCCCTATGGCGCGCTGATGAGCAGGCTGAAGCCGATGCCGGGTGTTGAAAAGACCACTTGAGACGAGTGGAAATGGTGAATGAAGAAGAGCCGTCCGGCGTTTGCAGGGCGGCTCTTTACTTTTCCGGAAGCAGGCGGAACTCCAGCATGAGGTTGCGCTGGAGAATGGAGTGGTTGTCGTCGGAAACGACGATGAGGCGGATGTCGTCATCCGCCATGGCGACGACGTCCAGTCCTTCCATGTTGTCGATCTGGTGGCTGAGATCGACGTCGATCAGCACGTCGCCATCGACCACGGCGCCGGGGCGGATCTTTTGACCCTCGATCCGGCGGATGCGCATGCCGATGCCGTCAGAGAGGCGGAAGCGGCGCTCCAGCAACAGGAGGTCGCCATTCGGCAGGAAGGCGCCGTCGGTGATGTCCCACGGGTCGTTGCGGGTGACCGCGAAGATACCGGCGCGCGGGCCGCCGAGTACGGCGGCGAAGACGTTCCCATCGGCGTCGAGGCTGCGTTCCGTGACGGTGACCGGTACCGCACCGAGCGGCCCCGCCTCCGGCGACATTGCCAGCGTCTCCATGCCGCGGTTGCTGCGCAGCTCGCGCAGGGGAAAGGGCAGGGCGAGGCGGCGTGCAGGCCTTTCCTCCATGAAGCCCGGATCGGGGTAGGTATCTATACGGTGGAGGTTCTCGAAGCTCACCAGTACCTCACCCTTGCCGAGGGCAAGGCCTTCGGCGTCCATCTGGTACTTAACGTTCTCGTCCTGGCCCTTGTCGTTGAGCATCGAACGGGCCTTGAGATCGGCAAGACCGCTCAGCCGGCCTTCAGCGTCCCGCTCGATGCGGCCGGTGAGCCAGTGGCCGGTATCAAGCACGGCGACGAAATCCTGGCGGTCGGGGCGAAAGCGGATCGCCGAGACCGCGCCAAGCAGGGGATTGCTGGACGAATAGCTGATGCCGCCGAGGAATTCGAGCTTGCCGAAGGTGCGTTGGTCAGAGCTGAAGGTGAAATGTGTGATGGTGTTGCTGGTGACCGGTAGCTCGACGGCCTCCCCCGTTGCAGCCTTCGGCAACGGCAGCGAAAGCGCGATGGTGGCGGAGAGGAGCTGGAGACCTCGCAAAAGGCCTCCGTTACGCCGCTGCGCCGCTGCTTCAGCCGGCACGGCGGCGGCCGGCAGGGCGTCGGCTGGTGGCCTCGTCGGCGAAGAGCGAGGCGAGCTGTTCCGTCATGGCGCCAGCCAGTTCGTCGGCATCGACGATCGTCACGGCGCGGCGATAGTAGCGTGTCACGTCGTGGCCGATGCCGATGGCGAGAAGTTCGACCGGCGAGCGGGTCTCGATCTGGTCGATGACGGCGCGCAGGTGCCGCTCCAGATAATTGCCGGGGTTCACTGAAAGTGTCGAATCATCGACCGGCGCACCATCCGAGATCATCATCAGGATACGGCGCTGCTCCGGGCGGGCGAGTAGGCGGTCGTGTGCCCAGATCAGCGCCTCGCCGTCGATGTTTTCCTTCAGCAGGCCTTCGCGCATCATCAGGCCGAGATTGCGCCTTGCACGGCGCCACGGGGCGTCGGCGCCCTTGTAGACGATGTGGCGCAGGTCGTTGAGGCGGCCGGGCGATTGCGGCTTGCCGCTGCCGAGCCATTTCTCGCGTGACTGGCCGCCCTTCCACGCCTTGGTGGTGAAGCCGAGGATCTCGACCTTCACGCCGCAGCGCTCCAGCGTGCGGGCCAGGATGTCGGCGCAGGTGGCAGCGACGGTGATCGGCCGGCCGCGCATCGAGCCGGAATTGTCGATGAGGAGCGTCACGACCGTATCGCGGAAGGTGGTGTCCTTCTCACGCTTGAACGAGAGCGGCTGCATCGGATCGATGATGATGCGTTGCAGGCGGGCGCTGTCGAGGTAGCCCTCCTCGAGGTCGAACTCCCAGGCGCGGTTCTGCTGCGCCATCAAGCGGCGCTGCAGGCGGTTGGCGAGGCGGCCGACCGCGCCCTGAAGGTGGGCAAGCTGTTTGTCGAGGAAGGCGCGCAGGCGGTCGAGTTCGGCCTCGTCGCAGAGTTCCTCCGCGGTGATCGTCTCGTCGAATTCCTGTGTGAAGACCGAATAGTCGACCTTCTCGTTGAAGTCGGTAAAGGGATGGTTCGGGCGGCGGACCTCGCCCGGCGTTTCGCTGTCGTCGCCGTCGTCATCGACGAGGTCGTCGTCGGAGATTTCCGCGCCGTCCATCTCGCCTTCGTCCATCTGCTCGTCGGACGTCTCGTTCTCGTCGGCAGGTGCGGCGTCGTCGCCAGCGTCTTCCTGGCTCTCGTTGTCTTCCTGTTCGTCGCTGCGCGGCTGATTCTCGTCCTCGGGCGTCTCCGAATCGTCAGGCTCGGTTTCGTCCTCGCCATACTGTTCTGCGACGTTCATCGAGGCGAGCATATTGCGCACCACGCGGGAAAAGGCCTGCTGGTCGTTGATGGCGGCGGTCAGGCCGTCCATGTCCTTGCCGGCCTTGTCGGTGATGAAGTCGCGCCAGAGGTCCAGCACCTTGCCGGCGGAGGCAGGCGGGGCCTGGCCCGTGAGTTTTTCACGCACAATGAGCGCGACGGCCTCTTCGAGGGGCGCATCTGCCTGACGGGTGATCGCGCCGAAATTCGCCTTGGCGTATTTCTCCGTCAGCATGGTGGTGAGGTTCTGCGCCATGCCCGGCATGCGGTTGGAGCCGATGGCCTCGACGCGTGCCTGTTCGACCGCGTCGAAGATCGCGCGGGCGTCGGCACCCTGCGGCGACATGGTGGCGTGGATGCGAGCGTCGTGGCAGGCCTTGCGCAGCGCCATCGAATCACCGAGGCCGCGGGTGATCGCGACTTCGGTGGGCGAGGGACGCTTCGTCAGTTCCGGCAGGCGAATGCGCTCGCCAGTCATTCCGGGCCGCTCGTTGGCGAAGGTGACCTCCACCTCGCCATCGCCGGAGACGGCGCGGACGCAACCGCTCACGGCGCGGCGGAACGGCTCCATGTCGACCACGCCGCCGGGCCTCGGCTTCGAATTGTCTCCGCGAGCTGCCATGCGCTTCTACCGGGCCCTAGGCCGTCGCCTCCAGCACGATGTTGGCGGCACTTTCCTTCAGCTCCACACCGAAGGCGCGCTGATAGAGTTCCGCGACCAGCGTCCGTTCCAGCTCGTCACATTTGTTGAGGAAGGTGACACGGAAGGCAAAGGCGAGATCACCGAAGATCTCGGCGTTTTCACCCCAGGTGATGACCGTACGCGGGCTCATCACAGTCGAGAGGTCGCCGTTGATGAAGGCGGCGCGGGTGAGATCGGCAACGCGAACCATGCGCGAGATCGTGTCACGGCCGTCCTTGCCGGAGGCCAGGCGCTTCACCTTGGCGGCGACGATGCTGACTTCGTGATCGTGCGGCAGGTAGTTCAGCGTGGTGACGATCGACCAGCGGTCCATCTGTGCCTGGTTGATCTGCTGCGTGCCGTGATAGAGGCCCGTCGTATCGCCGAGGCCGACCGTGTTGGCCGTCGCGAACAGGCGGAAGGCGGGGTGCGGGCGGATGACGCGGCTCTGGTCGAGCAGGGTCAGGCGGCCGGCGGATTCCAGCACGCGCTGGATGACGAACATCACATCCGGGCGGCCGGCGTCGTATTCGTCGAAGACGAGCGCGACATTGTGCTGGTAGGCCCAGGGCAGGATGCCGTCCTTGAATTCGGTGACCTGCAAGCCGTCCTTGACGACGATCGCGTCCTTACCGACGAGGTCGATACGGCTGACATGGCTGTCGAGGTTGACGCGCACGCACGGCCAGTTGAGGCGCGCGGCGACCTGCTCGATATGGGTCGACTTGCCCGTGCCGTGGTAGCCGGAGACCATGACGCGGCGATTGTGCGCAAAGCCCGCGAGAATGGCGAGGGTGGTTTCCCGGTCGAACAGGTAGTCCGGGTCGAGGTCCGGTACGTAAGCGTCCGCCTTGGAGTAGGCCGGGACCTTGAGGTCCGTATCAATGCCGAAAACCTCCCGAACGGATACCGTGGTATCGGGGAGGTTGGAAATATCGAGATCCATCTTGCTCATCACGTCTCCGCGGGCGGTGGGTTTGCCTCCACCCCAATATCCTAGTGCACGCCGACTGCGCCTTTGCCTGATAGCATCGTGCGAAACCGGGCGATTCCGTCCGGCCGCAAAATGCTCTAGCAGAAGCCGGCCTGCTTTAACAATTGATATGCTTGGATGACCGCGCGAAAACGCTCTTCCGAGCCTCTATCTCCGCCATTTGCATCGGGGTGATGCTTTTTGACAAGGGCTTTGTAGGCGGTCTTGATATCCTGTGCTGTCGCATCGGCGGAAAGACCGAGTGTATCATAGGCCTTCGCCTCCAGCGTTTTCAGCTTTCTCGCGCGCGGCTCCATCTGCGGCCGGCGGCCTTTGCCTTCGGGGAAAAAGCCGAAGGGGTCGCGGATGCGCTGATTTGCCCCGGCGGAACCCGAGCGTGCCGTGCCCTGCGCGGGGCCGTTCTTGGCGGCCTTGTTGACGCCGATCGTCCAGGTCGGACGGTGACCGGTGATCGCCTCCTTCTGGTAGCGGGCGATCTCGCCGTCGGAGAGGCCGGAGAAGTAATTGTAACCCTTGTTGTATTCCTTGACGTGCTCGAAGCAGAACATGAAATACTGGCCTTCGGCATTGCGGCCGACGGGCGCGCGATGCACGGCATTCTCTTCGCAGCCATCCCACTGACAGGTCGGCGCGGAACGTTCCGGACGCTCCATGCGCCGCTTCGTGCGGATGCGGTCGAAGTATTTGGAATCGAGTTTCATGGCCCCATTATGGGGTTCAGGATGGCCTGCAACAAGAATTGACAAAGCGGATTGTTGCTGGCTTTGTGGAACCATTTTGTGCATTGCGGCGCACGGTTTCCGCCGCCGAAGGTCTGCCATGTCCATGAAGTCCAGCATCACCGAAAAGCTGACCGCGGCCTTCGCGCCGGAGCGGCTCGATGTCCTCAACGAGAGTCACCTGCATGCCGGCCATCAACCGGATTTTAACGGCGAGGGGGAAACGCATATGCGCGTGCGCATCGTCGCTTCCGCCTTTGCCGGCATGAGCCGCGTGGCGCGCCACCGGGCGATCAACGATCTGGTGAAGGCGGAGTTCGATGCGGGCCTGCATGCCCTGGCCGTCGAGGCGGCGGCACCTGGGGAGGCAACCCGCTGGTGATCAGGTCCGCGGCGCTTCCGGCTCGACCGGACGGACGCGCAGCTTGGTGATGCGGTTCTTCACCCGCTTCATGACGATGAAGCGCTTGCCGTAGAAGGTGAAGGCCTGGCGCTCTTCCGGGATCGATTTCGATTCGTGAATGACGAGGCCGGCAATGGTCGTTGCTTCCTCGTCGGGGAGGTTCCAGTCGAAGGCGCGGTTGAGGTCGCGGATCGTCACGCCGCCGTCGACGACGAGCGAACCGTCCGCCTCCTGCCGCACGCCCTGCATGTCGACATCCTTCTCGTCGGAGATATCGCCGACAATTTCCTTCAGAATGTCTTGCAGGGTGACGAGGCCCTGCACCTCGCCATATTCGTCGACCACGGTCGCGAAATGCTCCTTGCGGCGCAGGAATGCGGCAAGCTGCTCCTTGAGCGTCGTGGTGTCGGGCACGAACCAGGGTTTTTGCGCCACCCGGGTGATGTCGAGGTTCTTCGGCTCAATACCCGGCTCCGCCAGCGCGCGCAAAAGATCCTTGGCGTGCACGACGCCGACGATGTTGTCGACGGAGCCCGCCCAGAGCGGCATGCGCGTATAAGGGCTTTCCAGCACGGCCTTGACGATCTCCTCTGGTGGATCGCCGGCGTTCAGCGCCCGCATCGTCGTGCGATGGACCATGATGTCGGAGACCTCGAGCGCATCGAGGTCGAGCATGCCGGAGGATTTTTCCCGATCGGACTTTGCCGCTGCGCCGTCGCGGGCAGACTGGCCGTTCCGGCGGTCTCCCTCCGCTTCGCGCGCGTCCTGATGTCTGCGCCAGAGCGCGGCGATCGAACGGCGCCAGCGGAAAAGAACCACAACGAGAACAATGAGGCCGAGCAGCAGAATGACCAGCGGCCAGGAGACGGGAGCGAGCGCGGCGGGCGTGTCGCTGTTCATTTCGGCAGCTTTTCCTTGAGGAAAGCGATGACCTCGGATTGCGGCACGTCGTCGGCGACGAAGGACTGGCCGACGCCGCGCGTCAGGATGAAGGTGAGCTTGCCGCCCTTGACCTTCTTGTCCTGGGCGATGGCGTCCATCAGCACGTCCGCCGGCGGCAGGCCGCCCGCGATCTGGTTCATGGCGGTCGGCAGGCCAACGTCGGCGAGATGTGCCTCCACACGCTTGCCGTCGTCGGGGCTGGCAAGGTTCATGCGGGCGGAAAACTGATAGGCAAGCACCATGCCGATCGAGACGCCCTCGCCGTGCACGAGGCGGGCGCTATCATACTGCGTCGCCGCCTCCAGCGCATGGCCGAAGGTATGGCCGAGATTGAGCAAAGCGCGCTGGCCGTTCTCCCGCTCGTCCGCGGCAACGACGTCGGCTTTGGCCTGGCAGCTCGTGGCGATCGCCTCGATGCGGGCCTCGCCGCCGGCAAAGACGGCACGCCAGTTCTTTTCCAGCCAGGCGAAAAAGTCCGGTTTGTCGATCAGGCCGTATTTGGCGACTTCAGCATAGCCGGCGCGGAATTCACGCAGGGACAGCGTATCGAGTACATCCGTATCGGCGAGTACCAGGTCCGGTTGGTGGAAGACGCCGATGAGGTTCTTGCCGTGTGGCGAGTTGATGCCGGTCTTGCCGCCGACGGAGGAATCGACCTGCGCGAGCAGCGAGGTCGGAACCTGAATGAAGCGCGAACCACGGCGCGCGATACCGGCGGCAAAGCCGGTGAGGTCGCCGATGACGCCGCCGCCGAGCGCCACGACCGCGTCGTTGCGCTCGATGCGGGCGGCGAGCACGCTGTCGCAGACGCTGATCAGGTGTTCGAAGCTCTTCGTCTTCTCGCCGGCCGGCAGCACGAGAGAGACGGCCTCGATGCCCTCCGCCTTCAGCGCGGCCATGAAATTGTCGAGATAGAGGGGGGCGACATGCGCGTCTGTGACGACGGCGATCTTGCGGCCCTTGAGGCGGCTGGCGATCTCGCGGCCGGCGGCGGCGATGAGGCCGGGGCCAATCAGGATATCATAGGAACGGTCGCCCAGATCGACCCGGACGGTACGGCGGGCGTTGGCAGGTGCAGTCGCAGTCATTGTCATCTCGTCAGGCTTTCTTGGCAGCGGCGGTGATCGCGGCGAGCACCTCCTCCACCATGGTTTCCTTCTTCACATCACGCGACAGGACCGTGAGATCGGCCTGTGCATAGATCGGATAGCGGGCGTTCATGAGGTTTTCGAGCGTCTGGCGCGGGTTTTCCGTTTTCAGCAGCGGGCGGGTGTCGCGCTTGTTGACGCGCTCCCAGAGGACGTCGAGGTCTGCGTTCAGCCAAACCGAGAGTCCACCACGCTTGATGTGCTTGCGTGTGTTCTCATTGATATAGGCGCCGCCGCCGGTCGATACGACCCGCGGGCCGGAGCGCAGCAGGCGCTTGATGACGCGGGTCTCCAGCGCGCGGAACTCCGCTTCGCCATAGGCCGCGAACAGGTCGGTGATCGACATGCGCGAGACGCGCTCAATTTCATGGTCGCTGTCGATGAAGGGAATGCCGAGCGCTTGCGCGGTCATGCGGCCGATCGCCGACTTGCCGGCGCCCATCAGGCCGATCAGCACGAGGTTACGCTTGCCGAGCACGGCGCGGGCCGCCTCGGCAAGCGTGGGGGCAAGCGTGAGAGGGGGCTGGTCGGTCAGCTCGGTCATTCGCGTTTTCCGGGGTTTCGTCCCTTTCCGTATCGACAAAAGCGCTGGAAGCGTCAAGCCTCGGCGCGGATCCATCGCTTGCGCCGGGCCGTGGCCGGCCTTGCACTCGGCCTATGGTGGGGCGATATAGGGACCATCGTCCCGGAGAGTGCCATGCCGACCCTGTTCCGATTCCTGTTCTTCTGCGCCGTGATCGCCGGCTCGATCTATGGCTCGATGGTGGCGCTGGTGACGTTCGTGGAGCCGACAGAGCGCGAGGTAACGATCCGCATTCCCTCCGAACGGGTGAACTCGCAACAATGAGGGACCCATCCGCCCTTCAGGTCGAGTCCTTTCTCGAGATGATGAGCGCCGAGCGCGGCGCGGCGACGAACACGTTGCAATCCTACGAGCGGGACCTGGAGGATGCGCGTTCCTTCCTCAACGAGCGGAGCGTGCGCCTGGTTGAGGCGGCTCCGGATGATTTGCGCGCTTATCTTGCCCATCTCGCCCGGCAGGGCTTTGCGGCGTCCTCTCAGGCCCGACGGCTCTCGGCGCTGCGGCAGTTCTTCAAGTTTCTTTATGGCGAGGGGCTGCGCGGCGATGACCCGACCGGCATTCTCGACGCACCCCGCAAGGGTCGGTCGCTGCCGAAGACGCTGAGTGTCGAGGATGTCGGCCGCCTGATCGCCCGTGCGGAGGTCGAGGCGGCGGAGCCGGGCAACACGCTTCTGCTGCGCCGCCGCATGCATCTTCTGGTGGAGCTTCTTTATGCAACCGGTCTGCGCGTCAGCGAGCTCGTCTCGCTCCCGGCCAGCGTGCTGGCGCAGACCGGTCGTTTCCTCATCGTGAAGGGCAAGGGCAACAAGGAGCGGCTGGTGCCGTTGTCGCGCGCCGCCGTTGCAGCTCTCGAAACCTATCGCGAAGCGCTGGCCGCCGATATCGGCGATGATCCGGCTGCGGGCGCCTTCCTGTTTCCGGCAAAGAGCAAGGAGGGGCATCTTCCGCGCCAGGTGTTTGCCCGCGACCTGAAGGCGCTGGCCGGGCGAGCGGGAATCCGGGCCTCGACGCTCTCGCCACACGTGTTGCGCCATGCTTTCGCCAGCCATCTCCTGCAGAACGGCGCGGACCTGCGCGCGGTGCAGGAACTGCTCGGCCATCAGGACATTTCGACGACACAAATCTATACGCATGTGCTGGAAGAACGGCTCCACCAGCTCGTTCAGACCCATCACCCCCTTGCCAAACAGGCAAAAAAACCGGATTAGGACCCCTCTTCATGCCACTGGCCCTTGGCCGACGGCATCCTGACGCGGTTTGAGCAAACGATCGGAAACGCATCTCATGCACAACTACCTCGATTTCGAAAAGCCCATCTCGGATCTCGAAGGCAAGATCCACGAGCTCCGCAAGCTCGCCGAGGAAGATGAGAGCATCGACACGACGGATGAGGTCGGCCGGCTGGAAGTGCGCGCCCGGGAGGCGATGGCCGATATCTATGCGAAGCTGACGCCCTGGCAGAAGACGCAGGTTGCGCGCCATCCCCAGCGCCCGCATTTCCTCGATTTCGCCGCCCAGCTCTTCGAAGAGTTCACCCCGCTTGCCGGTGACCGCAAGTTCGCCGAGGACGAGGCGATCCAGGCTGGCCTCGGTCGTTTCAACGGTGAGGCCGTCGCCATCATCGGGCAGGAAAAGGGCAACGACACCAAGTCGCGCCTCAAGCACAATTTCGGCAGTGCTCGGCCGGAAGGCTACCGCAAGGCGATCCGCGTCATGGAAATGGCAGACCGCTTCGGCCTGCCGATCATCACGCTGATCGACACGGCGGGCGCCTATCCCGGCATCGGCGCGGAAGAGCGCGGCCAGGCCGAAGCCATCGCCCGCTCCACTGAAATGTGCCTCAATGTCCGCGTGCCGATCGTTTCGGTGGTGCTGGGCGAGGGCGGTTCGGGCGGTGCCATCGCGATCGCCACCGGCGACCGCGTCTATATGCTGGAACATGCGATCTACAGCGTGATCTCGCCGGAAGGCGCCGCCTCCATCCTCTGGCGTGATTCCACGCGGGCCAAGGAAGCGGCCAGCAACATGAAGATCACCGCCGAGGATCTGAAAACCTTCGGCATCATTGACGGGATCATCCAGGAGCCTGTTGGTGGCGCGCACCGCGATCCGCAGGGTGTTATCGCCCGCACCGGCGACGTCATTGCGGCTGCGCTCAAGGATCTTTCGGCAAAGCCGGGCGACCAGCTGCGAAAGGATCGCCGCCAGCGTTACCTTAACATCGGCCGCCAGCTCTGAGCGGATTCTTGCCGATCGGCGGCTTTCGCCCCATCTCGGCCATAATCCTTGTGTCTGAAACGGTGCGGCGTGCCGGCAGCCTCGCAAAAGAATTTCCGGTTAACACTTTATGAAGTATAAGCCGGTTACCACTGCGCGTCCGCCCGCCGGCGCGACGGCTTGCGATCTCGTGATTGTTGACGGACCTCTGGAATGCGCCTGACTGCTCTTGCCGCCGTATCGCTTCTTGCTGTGGCCGCCGCCGGCTGCACCAACGAGACGCTCGACACGTTCGATAAAGTCGACGTCGATATCACCAAGGTTTCCAAGAAGACCGACTACCAGCTTTCCTCGGCGGTGCTCGGCAAGCTTTCCTCGATGAACATCGACCGGTCTTCGCCGATGATGCTGCGCATCTTCAAGGAAGAGGGCCGGCTGGAGTTGTGGAAGGCCGACCGCTCGAACCGCTACCAGCTGGTGCGCAACTACAAGATCTGCGCCTGGTCGGGCAAACTCGGGCCGAAGATGAAGGAAGGCGACCGTCAGGCGCCGGAAGGGTTTTATCCGCTTTCCAAGGCGAACATGAACCCGAACTCGAGCTATTTCCTGGCCATCAATACCGGCTTTCCGAATGCCTTTGACCGCGCCAACAAGGCGAGCGGCACGCATTTGATGATCCACGGCGCCTGTTCGTCGTCCGGCTGCTACTCGATGACCGACGAGCAGATGGTCGAGATCTTCGCCTTCGCGCGTGATGCCTTCAATGGCGGACAGTCGACGATCCAGCTCCAGGCGTTCCCGTTCCGCATGACCGCGGAAAACATGGCGCGCCACCGCGACAATCCGAATATCGACTTCTGGAAGATGTTGAAGGTCGGTTACGACCATTTCGAGCTGACCAAGCGTCCGCCGGAGGTCAATGTCTGCGAGAAGAGGTACGTCTTCAACCAGCAGGCCGACAAAGCCTTCTCGCCGGTGGGTGCCTGTCCGGCGATGACGACGCCGGCGAGCCTTGAAGTGGCGCTCGGCAGCTACAACAAGACCTACGCGGCAGCCTATGCCAAGGCCATGCAGAAATATGACGGCACGGTCTGGGTCGAGCCTTCGGAAGCCCAGCGCAAGGCGATCGTCGCCGACCAGCGCAAAGGGCGTGAACTCGCCTATGCGCCGACCGGCAATTCGCTCGATGCCGGCAAGCTGATGACCACCCGCGAAATCGCCGAGCAGAAGCGTAAGGTCGAAGAGGCCGAAAAGCGCAAGGTCGAGGCAGCGGAGCGCGCGGTTCGCGAGGCCGAAGAGGCGAAGCTTGCGGCGGAACAGGCGAAGATCAAGGAAGCGGAAGCCTTCGCTGCCGATGTCGCGGCTGAAAAAGCCGAGAAACAGGCGCGGGGCGCGGGCGCACTACCAGTGCCGGAAGAAAATCCGGGCGTTGCCGCCGTCGAGAAGAAGGACGTAAAACCCTTCTGGAAGTTCTGGAACAACAAGGCCGAGCCGCGCAAGGCTGAGCCTGTTGCCGAGGTGACCGAGCAGAGCCAGCAGGATGCGGGTCGGCAGGCAGTACAGAAGACGGAGAACACCGTCGTCGCGACCACCGGCCAGCCTGTTCAAAAGCCGGTTGCTGGTGCCGATGCGCTGCCGGTGCCGGAAGAAAATCCGAGCGTTCAGGTCGTCGAAAAGGCGGCGGAAAAGCCGTTCTGGAAGTTCTGGCAGAAATGACCGCGCCAGGGACCGGCGTCGATGCCGAGGTCTACGACCTGCGCGGCCTGAAATGCCCACTGCCGGTGATGAAGACGCGCAAACGCCTTTCGACGATGAATGCCGGCAGCGTGCTCTGGGTGGAGACCACCGACCCGCTGGCCGTCATCGACATTCCCCATTTCTGCCACGAGGATGGCCACGCGCTCGAAGCAAGCGAGCGCGTCGAAGCGGGGCATCGTTTCCTGATCCGCAAGAAGGCGTGAACCTGCGGCTTCGTGTTTTTCCGCTCGATTGATCTGGTTTCGAATGACGGGTGCCATTCGCCCGTACATTGTTGGCCGTTCAAGCTGTCCCCGGGTCTTAATGGCTCTCGGCGACTTCCGTCGTTCCGTCGCCGCGCCCGAGCAGGTCGTCGATACGCTTGCGCTCGACCTCGAACTGGGTAAGGGCCTTGCCCTCTAGCGACTTGCCGCCGGGCAGGCGGATCTTCAACGCGTCCACCTTGTTGCCGTTGACGATCATCTCGTAATGCAGGTGCGGGCCGGTCGAAAGACCGGTCGAGCCGACATAGCCGATAACCTGGCCTTGGCGGACCTTGACGCCGGGCTTGATGCCCTTGGCGATGGCGTTCTGGTGATTGTACGACGAGACATAGCCATTGGCATGGCGGATCAGCGTCTGGTTGCCGTAGCCGCCGGAATCCCAGCCTGCCTTCTCGACGACACCGTTGCCGGCCGCGATGATGGGTGTGCCGCGCGGTGCCGACCAGTCGACACCGGTATGCATGCGCGAAAAGCCGAGGATCGGGTGGCGCCGCATACCGAAGCCGGAGCGGAATGTGCCGTTCGGGACCGGGTTGCGCAGCAGGAACTGCCGGATGCTCTTGCCGTTCTCGTCGTAATAGTCGACGGAATCGTCTTCCGGGTTCTGGAAGCGGTAGACGCGGGTTTCCGTGTCGCCGAACTTGGCATCGAGGAAGAGGATTTCCGATTCCTCGGTGGCCGCGCCGTTCTGGTCGGTGACGGAGAAAAAGGCTTCGAGTGAATCCGTCGGTCGCAGCTGCGCCTGGAAATCGACATTGCTGGCAAGGACACGGATGACCTCCGCCGTCATGTCCTTGCCCATGCCGTAGGAAAGCGCGGCGCGATAGATGCCGTCATAGACGCGTGGCAGGTCGCGTCCCGCGATGATGGCGGGCCTGTCGTCGTCGTCGAAGGCGGTGGCGACGGCGTCGAGCACCGGCGGCTCCGTTCCGTTGACGAAGCGGCCTTGGTCGTCAAGTGCGGCGGTCGTCACATGGCGGCCGCGCGAATAGACGCTGGCGCGCACGATGCTGGCTTCCTTGCCCTTCTGCACGATGCAGATGCGCAGCACGTCGCCCTCGGCCAGCTGCTTGCTGCCCAGCGGGCTTTCGAGATAGGCGGAAAGGTCTTCGGCCTGGGCCTTCGTGTAGCCGGCGGCCGTCATGATCTCGCCGATATCGGCGGCGCGGCGCACGGGGATGACGTCGTCGGCATATTCGGTATCGTCGGGCGTCAGCGTATCGAAGGTCGAGACGCTCATGTTCTCTTCGACGATGCGGGCCGTCAGGCCCTGCAGGAGGTCGAGATCGGACGAGTCCGAGGCGAAGCGCTGCGGATCCACATAGTAGAGGGAGGCGACCTGCGTGCTGCCGTCCGTCAGCACCGAGCCGTTGGTGCGCACATTCTCTTCGACCTCCTCGATCGACATCTGGTCGGCATAGTCGAGCGCCGAGCCGCCGGTCGGAAAGGCGTCGGTCTGCAGCGCGACCTCCGATTCGACATCCGAACCATAGATCGTACCCATGCGCGAGGCGGGCGCTGCATCCTTGCCATTGGTGGAGAAGATCGCGAGCGGGTCGAAGCGCGGATAGTCCTCACTCGTCGCGTGGTTCGCGGCGAGCGCCATCTTCACATGGGCGAAGGGCTGCCGGCGCACCACTTCCTTCTCGCCGTCATGGATCACGGTGGAGATTTCCATGATCTTCTTGTCAGCCGGCTTGGCGACGATGGCCGTCTCGACCACGCGTTCGCCGCGCTTTGCCGTTTCGCCGGACTTGCTGGTCTGGTTCGCCGTGCCGAGGGCCGCAAAGGCTTCGGCCGGAATGGCGAGCTGCTGGCGCCCGTCGAGCGCGGCGAACAGCGCGACACCCATCAGGATGGAGGAGGTGATACCGGTCAGGAACGTGCCGGAGAGCCAGCGCAGCGAGATTTCCCGGCGGTCGGGCGCCTTGCGTCCGTCGGCGAGAATCGGCGGTTCATTGCCGAGGGATCGGATCATGTTCCGGTCAGTGGTCATGCCGATTGCGCTTCGCCCTGTGTCGCGGTCTGTTTTCAGCGCGGGACCATGCACGCAGGAAGGCATGCGAGTCAAATCACGCTCGTTCTTGTGACCTCCTCTAGAGTGCCGGAATGTGAAAATCTGAGGGCAAGTCGGGGCAAACGCCTTTTCTTCCGCCGGAAAACCCTGAAAATCCGGGGGAATCGCACGGCGGACGTATCTTTCTGCCGATTTTTTCAAAAAACTGTCACATGCCCTGTTGACGGTTCAAAAGTGTGGGCCTATAACCCGGCCATCGAACGAGAGCGGCGGCGCTTCTGGCGGCCGACGAGCTCGCTCTAGGGTTTCCTGA